>NZ_RZTV01000590.1:0-258 GCF_003997555.1 Mesorhizobium sp. M1A.T.Ca.IN.004.03.1.1
GTCGTCGATCTCACCCGCCTCCAGGCCGAGGCCGGCCACGCCGTCGGTCTCGTCTGCGACGCCTCCACCGGCGGCGAACGGGCGGAGCGGGCTCTCGCGGATTTGGGCCCCCATCTCGCGCTCGGCGTCACGCGCATTCCCATGCGCCGGAATCCGGATGCGAGCGATCTCGGGGCGCTACGCGCCGTGCGGGAGCGGGCTCTCGCCGAACAGGTCGACGTGCTGCACGGCCATGGCGCCAAGGGCGGCGTCTTCGCC
>NZ_RZTV01000591.1:0-258 GCF_003997555.1 Mesorhizobium sp. M1A.T.Ca.IN.004.03.1.1
GTCGGATCCAACCAGCGTCCAAAGAAGATCTTTGTCTTCGCGGCCGGTCGCTGGTGGGACGAGGGAAAGAACGGGGCTGTGCTCGACAGGGCGGCAGCGGTGATGCCTCTGCCCGTCGTCATGGCCGGTTCTTGCTCGGGTCCCAACGGGCAGCGACTGCATCTCAATGACGCCGACGATCGCGGGCCGCTGACCTATCCGAAGACCATCGCCTTGATGCAGCGTGCGCAAATCGTCGTATCTCCATCGGTTTACGAG
>NZ_RZTV01000592.1:0-258 GCF_003997555.1 Mesorhizobium sp. M1A.T.Ca.IN.004.03.1.1
CCGAAGGCGAGGACGGCATTCAGTCGGTGCCGCGCGGCCACCTCTTCGGCTTCATCGATCTGAACAGCTCGACCAACATGTATTATTTCGTGCTGGCCGTCTTTCTCGTCGGCATCCTGATCATCTTCCTTGTGGTGATCCTGGTGCTTTACCTCATCCAGCGCCTGCCGCTCGACGGCCGCACGAGGCAGATCGCGCAGGTCATCGTCATCATCATCGGCATTATCTCGCTGCTCAGATACCTTGCGGTGTTCTAGC
>NZ_RZTV01000593.1:0-257 GCF_003997555.1 Mesorhizobium sp. M1A.T.Ca.IN.004.03.1.1
GGTGAGAACCAGAAGCACCAGCCCCATGAGAACCGATGCGGCCGACGCAAGCCCGAAGAGACGGAGATCGCTGCCGAAAGCCATCTGGTACCGTCGACCAGCGACTTGACCGCCGTCGTGGCGGCTTGGAAGACTGAGAACGGCGGCTACGCCGTCATGCCGTGTTTTTTCTGTCCGGAAGACAATCTCGACCAGCGCACGCAACAGAGCGGCTACCCCTACAGCCATTGGGCGGAGGTCGGTCACCTCCACCCGAC
>NZ_RZTV01000594.1:0-257 GCF_003997555.1 Mesorhizobium sp. M1A.T.Ca.IN.004.03.1.1
CACGGCGCTGCAGGCGATCGAGCCGACGACGAGCTGCAGATGTCCGAGCGCGAGCGAGGCAAGGCTGTTCTGCGTATAGACCGCGGGCGCATTATTGTTCGTTAGCGGCACAAACAGGAAGGAAAGCCAATCCGTCCTGAACAGCAGGATGAGCAGCAGGGCAAGCGCGGCCACGCGGAAAAAATTGGCGGCGACGAGTTTCATGCCTTGCGGCCCAGTTCGAGCAGCCGCGCCATCGAGATCGATCCCACAGGCGC
>NZ_RZTV01000595.1:0-257 GCF_003997555.1 Mesorhizobium sp. M1A.T.Ca.IN.004.03.1.1
ATCGAGGGCCGGCCTCAAAGCCCGCGGCAAGCTCAACGGCGAAGGGCAGGATGAGAGCATCTTCCTGGCGCCGCTCGACGAAGTGCTCGCCAAGAAGGCGAGGCTCGCCGAGGATCTACTGTCGCTCTATCACGGCCGCTGGCAGCTTTCCGTCGAGCCGGTCTTCGAGGACTACCAGTATTAGGTTTGCCGCACCGGCACTCTCCAGCTTGGATACCTCGCTCCGCGCCTTTGCCGGAACGGCTTTAAGTTCTTAT
>NZ_RZTV01000596.1:0-257 GCF_003997555.1 Mesorhizobium sp. M1A.T.Ca.IN.004.03.1.1
GGCGACCCGACGAAAAGCGTGAGCACTGTGGCGCCGATCGCCCTCTCGTCCATGTTCATGAACAGGCCGAGCAGCGGCGAAGCGATGACCAGTGGCAGGCTGGTCGCGGTCCAGTGGGCGAAGCATTTGAGGAGCACGGTCAGGACAAGCGGCGTTTCCTGCATCAGCATCAAGTCGAGCGATCCGTCGTCGCGCTCGGCCTGGAACAGGCGGTCGAGGCCGAGAAGGGCAGCGAGCAGTGCGCCGATCCAGACGAT
>NZ_RZTV01000597.1:0-257 GCF_003997555.1 Mesorhizobium sp. M1A.T.Ca.IN.004.03.1.1
CTTTCCTTGTAGATATTAGGTTAACGGTTTATCACGACGGTCCGAAGATGTCGTGGCATATTCGCAATATGCGATATACGGTCAAAGCCAGCCGAATGACCAACTTCAACATTTGCGGATTCTTGAACTGTTTCCAGCTCCAGGAGACGAACCGTTTCCAGCGCGTCTTTGTTCCGCTCCTTAACCGCTGCTGCTGGCGATCACTTTCTTCTATAGTCATATACAGTTCCTTCTGTTTGCCCTCGGGACTATCCCTA
>NZ_RZTV01000598.1:0-257 GCF_003997555.1 Mesorhizobium sp. M1A.T.Ca.IN.004.03.1.1
CGTCGACGCCGCGCACGGAGCCGACCAGCCGGTTGTGGCTGCGGATCGTGCGGGTGCCGAACTTGAAGGCGCGGGTGGAGAAATAACCGTAATATTGCGGGAAATGCTGGCGAAGGGCGATGCCGAGGCGGGCCTGGTCGCGCGCCGTCGTCATCTGCGCCGTGTTCGGCAGGCCATTGGCGTTGCGATAGGTGGTGCGCGTCATGCCGAGTGCATGCGCCTTGGCAGTCATCATCTGGGCGAAGCGGTCTTCGCTG
>NZ_RZTV01000599.1:0-257 GCF_003997555.1 Mesorhizobium sp. M1A.T.Ca.IN.004.03.1.1
GATTTATAAGGCCGCTCCACCAGCTCGGGCATGGCGAGCGCATCCATATCGGCGCGTAGCCCGATCCTGCGCGCGCCCCTCCCGACCTGCAACGTACCGACCACGCCGGTGTCGCCGAGGCCGCGATGCACGGTGATACCGGCATCATCGAGAAGCCTCGCGACGATGCCGGCGGTGCGCTCTTCCTCGAAACCAAGTTCGGGATGGGCGTGCAGGTCGCGGCGCAAGGCCATGAGAAACGGCAGATCGTCCTCGAT
>NZ_RZTV01000058.1:0-452 GCF_003997555.1 Mesorhizobium sp. M1A.T.Ca.IN.004.03.1.1
AAAGCAAACACGACGTCCCTTCCTCCTCTTGAAGGCCGAATGACGGGAACGGAATCGGGCATGGAAGGGCGAAAGCCCATCCAGCTCCGGCTTGGTTCACCAAGTGTCGGGAAAATCCTGCGGGCGTTTGCCAATAACACTTCGAGGCGCCTTGGGTTCGAAGGCGCGGTGAGACCTCCGAGTTCCACGGTGCCGGCGACGCGCAGCCGGCCACGCATCGGGCAAAAGTAAAATCCATGATGCGTCGGGCACACCGGTCTTTCCACCGGCGGTGTTTCCATATCGAATTCCAGATGATAGCCGCGCTCGGTGTCCAGGGGGACCCGCTCTCCGAGCTGCAGAGCCAGGCCGCGGGAATGAGCGCCGGCAGCGATCACCGCGGCTCGGGCGTGAATGCTGTGGGCTGGAGCCATCATCCTCACTCCGTTCCGCTCGCGCGAAATAGCCGTCAC
>NZ_RZTV01000600.1:0-257 GCF_003997555.1 Mesorhizobium sp. M1A.T.Ca.IN.004.03.1.1
CCTGTGGCGTCGTCGCCGCCAAAGTTGTTGAAGGGCAGCACTGCGACCGACGGCTTGGCACCCAGAGCAGCTGAATGAAAGAACCACCATGTCCCGCCGCCGCCCAGCAGAGCAAATAGTACGATGGCCGCCGCCGTCCCAACCCAGCTCGGCATCGCCATACGCAAGGTCCAGCGCGGCCGCTTGCCGTCCAGCCTCAGCCGGTACATCCGAACCGGGCGGCTGATATTCTTTACTTGTTGCTCGCCAGCGAAATC
>NZ_RZTV01000601.1:0-257 GCF_003997555.1 Mesorhizobium sp. M1A.T.Ca.IN.004.03.1.1
CGCACGCGCAGCTCGCGAGCCACGATGCTCATGATATCGACATTGCCGCCATGCGAATTGACGATCACCATCTTGCGGATGCCGGCTTCGGCAACCTTTCCGCCGATTGCGGTCCAGACTGGAATGAGCAGTTCGGCGCCGAGCGACAAGGTTCCCGGGCCGTAAACGTGTTCATTGGCCTTGCCGATTTCTTGCGTCGGCAGCACCAGACAATTGAGATCGACCGGTTTCTGCTTGCGTAATTCGGCGAGCATGCC
>NZ_RZTV01000602.1:0-257 GCF_003997555.1 Mesorhizobium sp. M1A.T.Ca.IN.004.03.1.1
CGGATCTGCTCGCGCTCGGTCGAGACAGCTTTCATGCGCTTGCTGAGATCGCCGCGCTCGAAGAAGGGGATGGCGATCGTGTAGAAAGTCGCGAAGACGGCGATCGCGACGAAAACAGCGATCAACATGCTCGGATTGGTCAGCGTTGCGGCAAGATCCTGCGACATGGTGCTTCTCTCCCGCTAGATGTCGAAATTGACCATGTTGCGCATGACGAGGATGCCGATCGACATCCAGATCGCCGAGGCGCCCATGAT
>NZ_RZTV01000603.1:0-257 GCF_003997555.1 Mesorhizobium sp. M1A.T.Ca.IN.004.03.1.1
ATAAAAATACGGGCAGTTGCTCAAGAAAGCGGCGGGGAACGTTTCCGGTCTAAACTTGAGCGAAGAAGTTGAACTTCAAGGGGAAATAACAGCCTGTGACCATACCGAGAGCAGCGAAAACCCTGAGGCGGACGCGAATCCAGGAGGAGAAGGAAGAGCAGATCCTGGAAGCGGCCCTCGACGTGTTTTCGGCAAGCGGCTTTCGCGGCTCGACCATTGACCAGATCGCCGAAGTGGCGGGCATGTCGAAACCCAAC
>NZ_RZTV01000604.1:0-257 GCF_003997555.1 Mesorhizobium sp. M1A.T.Ca.IN.004.03.1.1
ATGAGGTTGAGGCCCGGCTCCAGCGTGCGGGTATAACGGCCGAAGCGCTCGATGGTGTAGCGATAGCCCTGCGGTACGGTCTTGATCCCGGCAAAGAGCACCAAAATGACGAAGATGACCAGCACGATCACGACGATGTCGAAGCCGCCGAACAGCATGAAAAATTCCTCCCATCGGCGCATGCGCGCCTGCCCAACTGATGTGGTGAGTTAGCACGTTATTTGCGAGGAAGAAATGAGGGCGCAACCGCCCCGACT
>NZ_RZTV01000605.1:0-257 GCF_003997555.1 Mesorhizobium sp. M1A.T.Ca.IN.004.03.1.1
GCTTGCAAGGCTGCTCACTGGCGTTGCCGGCATCGTCCAGCATCCGGCCAAGGCGAAGGTTTATCCAATTCACCTCGGCTGGGCGCTGTCGCTGTTCCTCTTCATCATCCATATCTGGTGGTGGGAATATCGCCTGCAGGCCGTGCCCGCCATCGGCTTCGGCATCTATCTCTTCCTCGTCTGCTTCTGCAGCCTGTTCTTCCTGCTCTGCGCCCTGCTCTTCCCGGCGAGCCTCGAGGAATATGGCGGCTACGAGG
>NZ_RZTV01000606.1:0-257 GCF_003997555.1 Mesorhizobium sp. M1A.T.Ca.IN.004.03.1.1
CTCGATTGGTCGCCGGGCCAACCGACGATCGATATGGTCGTCGGTTTGAACGCCCGCCTGCAGCGGCAGATCGGCTATGTCATCCGCATGGAAGCCGGTGTGCAGACGCCGGAAGAGACGCTGGAAAACGCCAAAGGCTCCTGCCGCGACACCAGCTGGCTGCTCGTCCAGATCCTGCGCCATCTCGGCCTTGCCGCGCGCTTCGTCTCCGGCTACCTCATTCAGCTGACGCCTGACCTGAAGGCGCTCGACGGCCC
>NZ_RZTV01000607.1:0-257 GCF_003997555.1 Mesorhizobium sp. M1A.T.Ca.IN.004.03.1.1
GGGCGATGCTGACCTGTCAAGTGAACTCCCTGGCTACGGCTACGCATATTTCTACGTCGAGACAGACCCGGCAAAGGTCGCGCGCTTCTACGCACTCGTCGACGAGATCGCCAAGGATCTGCGGTCGCGTGATGTCTCCCCGCCATCATCGGCTCGCGCAGCCAGCGCCGCCGCTTCGGCTTTCCGCGCCGGCCGATGTGGGCGGAATATTTCCTCGCCATCCTCAGCTGCGTCCTCATCCTCGGCGCGGTCTGGAG
>NZ_RZTV01000608.1:0-257 GCF_003997555.1 Mesorhizobium sp. M1A.T.Ca.IN.004.03.1.1
GGATGAGCTTGCCTTCCGGCGAGAGCGTGCGTTCGTAACGCGGCAGGTTATTGATTGGAATGCCGCCGGCTTCGATGGACGCAAGAGTGCTATCCGGCGTTAGAGTTTCCGCCGACAGGGCGCGGACCGAAGGTGCGAAAAATTGTGCTGGTTCCTTGCCGGGCGCGCTGAGGACCAAGGCTGAACCCATGCGTGCACCGCTTATGTCGTTGCGCATCCCTTCGTTCATCGACAAAATGGACTTTTGCAAGCTATCA
>NZ_RZTV01000609.1:0-257 GCF_003997555.1 Mesorhizobium sp. M1A.T.Ca.IN.004.03.1.1
ATACTTTGATCGGACTTCGTTTCGACTTTGGGTTTTGTCATGTCATCGAGGGCTGACGGTGGCTTGAAGGAGGTGTGAAGAGAGGATCAGAATAATGAAGAGCACGCTCGTCGTGGTTGCTGTCTCTATCGCCGCCGGAGCGACCATTCGAGCCTCGGCCTTTGCAATCTTTGCATTTCTGGTGGTCACGGCCTTGGGCGGCGTGATCCTGCTCAAAGGCTCCTCCTTGACGGAGGCGCTCGTTTCTTGCGTCGAAG
>NZ_RZTV01000610.1:0-257 GCF_003997555.1 Mesorhizobium sp. M1A.T.Ca.IN.004.03.1.1
CTTCAAGTTTTCGTCCTTGGCTTCAATCTTGTTGCCGTCCCTCACGAGGCGTTCGCCAGTGCTGTCCAGGAAATCCCACACATAGTTGGCCAAGGCCTCCGCGCCCTCTTTGCCCGCGGTAGTGGCGAGCACGAATAGCTGTGTCATGTGGTTGAGCCCGATCCCGCCGCCGGTCACCGGCGATACCATGTGATGCAGATCCATGCTGACAAGCGCCCGTTGCAGAATGTGTCGGTTCAGCGCCCTGCACTGCTCGG
>NZ_RZTV01000611.1:0-257 GCF_003997555.1 Mesorhizobium sp. M1A.T.Ca.IN.004.03.1.1
CTCTCCGGACGCGTCACCCTGCATGTGTCGCCCGAGAACGACACCATCCGGCGCATCATCGCAGAAGCCTCGATTTTCGCCTCCGCCTCGGAATATGAAGGTTTCGGCCTGGTGGCGCTGGAGGCGATGAGCGCCGGTCTGCTGCCGGTGCTGAACGCCAACGATGCCTTTTCGACGCTCGCCGACCGGCATCCTGTTCTCCTGCTTGCCGATTTCACCAATCCCGAGAGCGCCGCCACGGCGATCGAAGCCGCCCA
>NZ_RZTV01000612.1:0-257 GCF_003997555.1 Mesorhizobium sp. M1A.T.Ca.IN.004.03.1.1
CGCGGCTACCGTGGCTTCTGTCGGCGTGGATTGTGCGTCATCCACAACGCGGGATGCCCGACGCAACAATGCCGCGGCGGCCTTTAGCTTGACGTTCACCTGGCCCACTGCGCTGACCGTTAGCGGGTCGTCGGAGGCTCTACCGACATTGGCGTCAATCCACGGCCTGGCTCGCTCGCGGACGAAGCGCTTCATTTCTTCATGTGCTCCGACGCCGATGCCGTAATCAATGGCCGCGTGCATCAGCTGGGCGAAAG
>NZ_RZTV01000613.1:0-257 GCF_003997555.1 Mesorhizobium sp. M1A.T.Ca.IN.004.03.1.1
GGTCGGAAAGACGGTGAAGCAGTCGCTTGCCGACTACGATTACTACATGAACCCCGCTGCTCGCCATCCTCGCCAGCATATCCACCGTTGGTTCGAGCGGCTCATCGTATGTGCCGTAGGACGCGTCGACGATCAGGTATCTGGCGGGTAGGGGCGCATCGAAAGCATAGAGCGTTCCCTCTCGGGAGAAGTCTCCGGAATAGAGCACTCCCGCCGGGCCACCGACACGGATCCAGACCGCACCCGGTGCATGACCA
>NZ_RZTV01000614.1:0-257 GCF_003997555.1 Mesorhizobium sp. M1A.T.Ca.IN.004.03.1.1
GCACGTACCTGCTGGGAATAAAACGTTATACGTCGCTCGAACGCGCCCAGAAAATAAAGTCCGTCGCTACCGGGTAAAGTGCTTGCGGTAATCCAGTCATCTAAAGTCTCTGTGAGAGCTGGTGCCATACGTGCGTTAAATGCTAGCGCCGGCGCCAACGGCGCAGCACCTGCTCGCTCCGAGTTCGTTGTTTCCCCCGCTTCAAGATTTCCAAAGAAATCCGAAGCAACCAAGGCAATCCTTGCCGTCAAAAGCTG
>NZ_RZTV01000615.1:0-257 GCF_003997555.1 Mesorhizobium sp. M1A.T.Ca.IN.004.03.1.1
CTGATGTCGATCACGCGAAACTTCTTCATGGGACGCGAACCCGTAAAGGGCATTCCTCCGTTTCGCCATGTCGATTTCAAGTATTGCAGCGAGGTGACTCGCGAGGAGATGCACAAGATCGGCATCGATATCCGCGACCCGAACCAGGCGGTCGGCACCCTTTCCGGCGGCGAGCGGCAATGTGTGGCGATCGCGCGGGCCGTTATTTCGGAGCCAAGGTGCTCATCCTCGATGAGCCGACGTCCGCATTGGGTGTC
>NZ_RZTV01000616.1:0-257 GCF_003997555.1 Mesorhizobium sp. M1A.T.Ca.IN.004.03.1.1
AGCGTGTCGAGATAACTGAGGCTGGAGAAGCCGGTGCCGAAATCGTCGATCGCAATGGTGATGCCGCGGGACCTGAGCTCCGCCAGGATGGCGCGCACCGCCGCCGGCTCGTCGATCAGGCAGCTCTCGGTGACTTCGAGATGCAGTCGTGCCGCGGCGAGGCCGGAATGGGCAAGCGCCTCGGCAACCACTGAAAGGATGTCGGCATCGCGCAGATCCCGCGCCGAAAGGTTGACCGAAACGGCGATGTGTTCCGG
>NZ_RZTV01000617.1:0-257 GCF_003997555.1 Mesorhizobium sp. M1A.T.Ca.IN.004.03.1.1
GCGGGTTTCCGATCGCGATCGCGATATGGCCCCTGCGCAAGCGCTGGGAATCTCCGAGCTTCGCCCAGGCGCCGGTGCTTGTATTGGCGCGAATGAGGGCGATATCGGTATCCACATCCCGGCCGAGCACGCGGCCCTCGGTAACGAAGCCGTCAGGCGTGGTGATGCGGACGACCTTGGCGTCATCGACGACATGGTTGTTGGTGATGATCAGGCCGTCAGGCGAGACGGCGAAACCCGACCCGTGCCCCTGCCGG
>NZ_RZTV01000618.1:0-256 GCF_003997555.1 Mesorhizobium sp. M1A.T.Ca.IN.004.03.1.1
CCCACATCTGGGCGTCGGCGTAGAAGTTCGTGTACGTTTCCGGATTGCTCGGATCGCTGCCGAAGAAGACCGAAGCGTCGACGCTCTTGAGTTCTACCTCAACGCCTATCTCGTGCCACCACTGCTTGATGATCGCCTGGAACTGGTTGCGCACGGCGTTGGTCGTGGTCACGAAGGTGAGGTTCAGCTTTTCGCCGTCCTTCTCCCGGATGCCATCGGGCCCCTGCTTCCAGCCCGCCTCGTCAAGAAGCCTCTT
>NZ_RZTV01000619.1:0-256 GCF_003997555.1 Mesorhizobium sp. M1A.T.Ca.IN.004.03.1.1
CTCGCGCTTAGGCGCGCTGAAAATAGCTTTCGCACTGCCGGTTTCGACCACGCTCCCGGCTTCCAGGAAGACGACGTCGTTGGCGATTTTCGAGGCGAGTCGGAGATCATGGGTGGCCATGACCATCGTCGTGCCTTCGCGGGCAAGCTGGCCCAGCACATCGACCACCTCCGCCGAAAGTTCCGGATCGAGCGCCGAGGTCGGCTCATCGCAGAGAAGCACCCGCGGCGACGGCGCAAGCGCCCGAGCGATTGCC
>NZ_RZTV01000059.1:0-428 GCF_003997555.1 Mesorhizobium sp. M1A.T.Ca.IN.004.03.1.1
CTTCGCCTCCTCTATATTCTCGGCTTCGATAAGCACAAAGCCGCCGAGGTGCTCCTTGATTTCGGCAAATGGGCCGTCGGTCGCAGAGACTTCACCATTGCGCAAGCGGACCGTGACCGCTGTTGACGGTTCATGCAAGGCGAGCGCCACCTGCAGGTGACCGCTCTCGCGCCATCGATTGTCGCTGATGATGCACTCCTGTGTGAGCGCATCCCATTCGCTCTGAGGGACCAGCTTGCTTTTTTCCGTGTCGAACCAGATCTGGCATAAAAATTTCATCGGTTTCTCCTCATTTGGCTGCGAATTCGTGGATTGGCCGCACTTCGATTGCGCCGAGCTTCGCAAGCGGGATGCCGGAGGCAACACGGATCGCGTCGTTAAGGTCCTTGGCCTCGATCAGAATGAAGCCGCCGAGCGCCTCCTTGGTC
>NZ_RZTV01000620.1:0-256 GCF_003997555.1 Mesorhizobium sp. M1A.T.Ca.IN.004.03.1.1
AGCGTCGAGACCATGATCTTGGGCAGGCCGAGCGGCAGAGCGCGCATGCCGGCAGTGACGATCGAGGTGCCGCCGCCGCCGCCAATGCCGATCACGCCGGCGACGTCGTCACGCGATTGGATGAAGCGGGTAAACGCGACGCCCATGCCGGCGACGGCCGTGCCGCGATCGTTGATGCCGAGCACCGCGCCGGCTCCATCGGGATGGTGCGCGGCAACCTCGCTTGCCGCGACATCGACGGGGACGGTCGCGCCGC
>NZ_RZTV01000621.1:0-256 GCF_003997555.1 Mesorhizobium sp. M1A.T.Ca.IN.004.03.1.1
GGGAGCTTCGCCGGCACCGATCGGCGCGTCGAAGAGCAGCATGGAAAGGATCACGGCATTGATCGTGACGAAGAGGCAGGCCTGCCAGCGCAAAGGCGGCATGCCGACGTCGCTCCGACGCCAGCGCCTGTCCAGGGAAGCCCAAAATGCCCGCATTTCGTCGTCCGTTCGAATTGGCCTAGAGCGCCGCGCTTCCACCAGGACACGCTAAGGACGCTCTATTTCTTTGAATTGACGCATGATCCTTCATCGAAAA
>NZ_RZTV01000622.1:0-256 GCF_003997555.1 Mesorhizobium sp. M1A.T.Ca.IN.004.03.1.1
TTGATGACAATCAGTCAATTAAGGGATTTTCGCTATTGCCGCTGCTGACGCCTCAGGGGGTGCAGGAGGATCTTGCCGCGCTCTTCGAGCTTGCCGCGGCGGGTGCCCTGACGGTTATCGACGGCGGTCGTTTCCCACTGCATCAAGCGGCGGAAGCGCATCGCGCCATCGAAGGACGGCGGGCGGTCGGCAAGGTGGTGCTGGTGCCTTAAATCAAAGAAGGCGACGCACGATGTCGTGGGATACCGCTCGGCAT
>NZ_RZTV01000623.1:0-256 GCF_003997555.1 Mesorhizobium sp. M1A.T.Ca.IN.004.03.1.1
GCAGACCATGATCCCGGTCTGTAGCAGAAAGAGGATTTGCGGGTTCGTGTTGCTTATGGACAGGTGGCCGAATCCGTAAGCCAGGATCGTTTGTATGAGTATGTAGAAGGCGTCAAATCCCAGGATTGACGGTGTGAGAATTCGATTTTCGGTTATCGTTTGGAACACGACCGTTGACGTCGCGATGGCATAGGCAACCAGCACCAGTGCTGCGAGCTTTTGTGTTCTGAGGCCAACAGCGTAGGACCAGTTCGGC
>NZ_RZTV01000624.1:0-256 GCF_003997555.1 Mesorhizobium sp. M1A.T.Ca.IN.004.03.1.1
AAATCCGAACGGTCGTTCTCGATGGTCATGACGACAAGCCCCTGGTCGATGCCGACGGTGCGGTCGTCCACCCAGCCTTCCGGCCGCTTGGTCTTGACCGTCGGGTTGAAGCCGCCGGGAAAGCCGCCTTCCAAGAGCAGGTTCGGATAGGTCGTCAGAAGCGCCTTGGTGCCGTCGAGAGCCGCCTGCCGATCGTAAGGCAGGCACGCAAGGGCTGCCCAGGGTGCGATCGTGCCGTCATCGGGGCCGAGCGGGG
>NZ_RZTV01000625.1:0-256 GCF_003997555.1 Mesorhizobium sp. M1A.T.Ca.IN.004.03.1.1
GAAGTGACGAGATCGAACGGAAATCCGTCATCTCAGGCGCCGGTCACTGCGCCGGGCTCCCCAGCCGGCCCCCTTTCCGAACGACCGGTTCGCCGCTCGGACCGACCACCGATTGATCGGTCGGCCTCGCTGCCGGTTCGCCAGTTGGCCCGACCACCGGTTCACGGGCTGGCCCGTCGACCGGCTGGCCGGTGGATCGGACGACCAGGGGATCGGCTGGCTGGATGGCGGATTGATCGGTTGTTCGCCCCGGTAC
>NZ_RZTV01000626.1:0-256 GCF_003997555.1 Mesorhizobium sp. M1A.T.Ca.IN.004.03.1.1
GTCGACACCGAGGGCAACCAGCTGCCCTATATGGACCGTATCGTCTACCAGATGGTCGCCGACCCGCAGGGTCTGCTGCTGAAGGCCATGCAGGGCGAAGTCGACCTGATGGACCAGTATATCGCCACGCCGAACAACAAATCGGTTCTCTACGATGCACGTGAGCAGGGCGGCTATGATTTCTACACGCTGACTTCGACCGAAGCCAATGTGATGAATTTCATCTTCAACCTGAACCACAATGACGAGACCAAGC
>NZ_RZTV01000627.1:0-256 GCF_003997555.1 Mesorhizobium sp. M1A.T.Ca.IN.004.03.1.1
ATTGCAGTTGCACTCGGCGGAATCGCCGGGCGGAGAAAGCGCGGTCGAGCCGCCATGTTTACATCAGCGACGATCAGCGAAAGCCGAAGAAACTCAAAATCGCGAGTACGATAACGACAGCGCCGACAAGCCAGATCAAATTGTTCATGGGGAACCGTTCTCCTGTTAAATCGAGCCAACCGTGACCCGATGACGTAATGCGGGGCGGGGCTTGCGGTTCCCTAACCATTCCGATTGCTGCAGCGCGCCTTCTCTC
>NZ_RZTV01000628.1:0-256 GCF_003997555.1 Mesorhizobium sp. M1A.T.Ca.IN.004.03.1.1
GGACGGCCGCCTGGCCGATCGTCGGCCCTTCGTCCATGCCTTCGGTGACGAAATGCACGGTGCAGCCGGCGATGCGCATGCCGGCGTCGATGGCGCGCTGATGGGTATGCAGGCCCGGAAACAGCGGCAGCAGGGAAGGGTGGATGTTGAGCATCCGGCCTTCATACCGCTGGATGAAGGTCGCCGTCAGCAGCCGCATGTATCCGGCGAGACACAGGATGTCGGGCGAAAGCGTGTCGAGCGCAGAAAAGATCGC
>NZ_RZTV01000629.1:0-256 GCF_003997555.1 Mesorhizobium sp. M1A.T.Ca.IN.004.03.1.1
GAGAAGTTTTGACCAGTCCCTAGAGCCAGCAGCCGCAGTGCATGGAGCTCGTCCACTACAAACGCTTCGATTTGTCACGCTACCAATCCTCAAACCTGCTCTCCTTACGGCAGGACTGTTGGCTTTCCTCACATCCTTCGACGAACTCCTCGTCGGCATTTTTCTGCTGGGGCGGCAAACACCAACGTTGCCCATCAAGTTCTGGGGCGACATTGCCTACCAGGTTGATCCGTTGCTCAGCACGGCCTCGACCTTG
>NZ_RZTV01000060.1:0-426 GCF_003997555.1 Mesorhizobium sp. M1A.T.Ca.IN.004.03.1.1
ATCTCTATAGCAACGTCAAGGAGAAGCGCGAGGTGTTGCAGATGTGGTCAAATCACATCGAATGGCTGATCAAGCAGGCTGCGGATGACGCTCTGGCGGCGTAGCTGCTGGCATGGGCGGAAGATGCGGCGCAACAATCGTCAGAGCCTCATCGAATTGGAGATCATGCTTGACCAGCAAATGCGCGGCCAATGCTTCGATGGCTGACCAGTGATCGAGTACTAGCCGGGCCGTGCGATCTTCGATCCGCCTCCAACGGGGGCGGCGCGGCATCAGGAACCGCAACTCACCATAGATTCGCTTGGCATCCGCGTAGTCGCTGCTCCCCTCATTCCCATCGGACGCATTCATCGCCATATCGCGCGGGTCCAGATAGCCTTCGAATGCGGATTCTGCAAAAGGACCTGCCAGACACGCAACTATCTC
>NZ_RZTV01000630.1:0-256 GCF_003997555.1 Mesorhizobium sp. M1A.T.Ca.IN.004.03.1.1
GTTGAGCCCCTGTTCGCTGCCCTTCTCGTCCTGGCCTCGCGGCGGAATCTCGGCGGCCGGCACCAGGCGCGAGGTGAAGGCGAGATAGGTCGGCATGCCGAACATGATCTGCCGCTCCGGATCCACCGCCACCGAGCCCCAGTTGAAGGTACCGAAATTGCCGGGATAGACGATCGTCCCTTCGAGCGACGGCGGCGTATAGCGGCCCTCGTAGCGATAGCGGTGGAAGTCGATGCGGCAGGCGAGCTGATCGAAC
>NZ_RZTV01000631.1:0-256 GCF_003997555.1 Mesorhizobium sp. M1A.T.Ca.IN.004.03.1.1
CCGGAAATAGCCGGTCGCCCGCCCACAGCAGCGCTGCAGCGGGTGACTGTCGGCGGGTGACGGGATCGGTGGGCTGGTTCAGGCGGCGCGGCGATCCGCGGAGGGTGCGGCGTCACGACCGATGCCCGTAATGGCGCGGACCGCCGCGGCGAGCGCCGGGATGTCGTCGAGCATGCCGAGCGCGACGAAGTGGTTGGCCCCGCCGGTATAGTCCTTGCGGCCCTTGCAGGTGCGGATCAGAATACCGTGCCCCGAC
>NZ_RZTV01000632.1:0-256 GCF_003997555.1 Mesorhizobium sp. M1A.T.Ca.IN.004.03.1.1
CCGCCTCCCGGAAGTGCTCCGAAACCATCCGGAATCGGCGAGATCGGCAGGATCACGCTGTGGCAGAGCTGGCACTGCGTAAAGCTGATCCTGTGGGACGAAGGAAGCTGGCGTTTGGTCTCGTTTCGTGAAGCGGCCGCTATCGCACCCGTCACTCGGGAAGCTCAGTGAGATCTTCCCAGCGCAGATCAGGATATTCTTTGCAAAAGAAATTGTGCGGTGCAGCATTCGTACCCATATAAGAACTTGTGCCCGT
>NZ_RZTV01000633.1:0-256 GCF_003997555.1 Mesorhizobium sp. M1A.T.Ca.IN.004.03.1.1
TTGGTCGCCTCGACTCTGGTCGTTGGCGGCGGCGATATAGACGCCGACCGACAGCAGCCAGCAGAAAACCCCCACGGAATAGGCGCCTGCAGGCGAACCGCTCGCCGCCTGTTCCGTCTCGACCGTGTCGCGATGGACCGCCAAGACATGTATCACCATGGCCCAGTTATGCCACAATTCCCGGGGGGCTGCACAGATGAAGGCGGCGGCACTTCTCCTGTTGCGCGAGGACGACGTTCAGCGTCTGCGGGCCGGC
>NZ_RZTV01000634.1:0-256 GCF_003997555.1 Mesorhizobium sp. M1A.T.Ca.IN.004.03.1.1
CCGAACCTCGGACAGTTCCTGCCGCAAGCTTGCCGCACCCTGCTCCTCGCCGCGAGTGCTCCAGAGCTTGCTTTGCAGCCATTTTCGGCTCCGCGTACCGTTGGGTGCCAGGGCAAGCATGGCCAAGAGCGCTTTGGACCGTCTGCCATGCGGCGTAACGTCCGCGCCATCCGCGCGCTCAATCGCGAATGGCCCAATCAATCTAAGGAAAGGACGGCCATCCGAGTACACTAGCGGCCCCTCGCGTCCATTGTCC
>NZ_RZTV01000635.1:0-256 GCF_003997555.1 Mesorhizobium sp. M1A.T.Ca.IN.004.03.1.1
CGGCGGTCGCCTGCGACCGCCGCCCTGCTCGCAAAGCCGGAACTGACGATGTTCACCGACGGCACGACGATCGACAAGCTGCTTTCTCCCGAGGACTACAAGCGTCTCGAAACCGGCCTCAAGCAGCGCGGTATCCCGATCAGCGCCGTTTCCCGGATGCGGCCCTGGATGATTTCCAGCGCCGTCGCCTTGCCGGCCTGCGAAATCGCCCGCAAGGCAAAAGGCGCGCAGTTCCTCGACCAGAAGATCGCCACCG
>NZ_RZTV01000636.1:0-256 GCF_003997555.1 Mesorhizobium sp. M1A.T.Ca.IN.004.03.1.1
GCGCCGGCATCGAGTTCGGCCGGATGATCGACATGATCAGGACGTAGGCCATGTAGATGCCAGTCAGCACCAGGCCGGCGCTGCCCATCGAGGCGCGCACGCTCGGGCACGGCGTGATCTCGCTGATCGTGGCCCTGCTGGCCGCGGTCGCGATCTCCTATGCGGCCTATCGCTACCTGGTGCCCGCCCATGGCGACAATGCCGACATACTGGGCGCCGCCGTCGGCGTCATCGTGATCTACGTCGTGGCGGTTGC
>NZ_RZTV01000637.1:0-256 GCF_003997555.1 Mesorhizobium sp. M1A.T.Ca.IN.004.03.1.1
GTCAGCACCGCCACCATCAGCGAGCTTGCAAAGGCCCGCGGCAGGGTCGACGATTGCAGGACATCGCGAAAATTCTCGAAAGAGATCACGAAGGGAAAGAAGCTCGGCGGAATCCGCTGGACATCCGCTGCCGGCTTGATCGACGTCATGAGCAGATAGACGTAAGGCAGCGCATAGGACAGGACGAGGACGAGCGCGGCGGCATTGATCACGATGCCGTTGAGATTGAAGCGGCGTGCACTACGCATGGACCGGC
>NZ_RZTV01000638.1:0-256 GCF_003997555.1 Mesorhizobium sp. M1A.T.Ca.IN.004.03.1.1
GCACCGGCGCTCCTCGAAAAGCTGATGGTGCTCGACCTGCCTGAAGGTACCTTCCTCAATCTCAACTTCCCGAACTGCCGTCCCGACGAAGTCGACGGCGCCGAGGTGACGATGCAGGGCAAGCTCGCCTTCAATCTGCATGGTCACCTCGGCGCCGTCGACCTCGTCAGGACGGCAGTTCGGGAAATTCAGATTGAGGAACGTGCCCTCCGGCAGGTCCAGAACAATCAGCTTTTCCAGAAGAGCCGGCGCATGC
>NZ_RZTV01000639.1:0-256 GCF_003997555.1 Mesorhizobium sp. M1A.T.Ca.IN.004.03.1.1
GGCTGTTCTCCGTCAGATGGAGCTTTTCGTGCGAACCGTCTTTGTCCTCTTCGACTCGCTCAACCGCCTGGCGCTGGAGTGCTACGGCGGGCAGGGCATCCCGACGCCGAATTTCAATCGTTTCGCCGAACGCGCGATCACCTTCGACCGCCACTATGTTGGCGGGCTTCCATGCATGCCCGCCCGGCGCGACCTCCACACCGGTCGGCTGACCTTTATGCACCGCTCCTGGGGTCCGCTTGAGCCGTTCGACAAT
>NZ_RZTV01000640.1:0-256 GCF_003997555.1 Mesorhizobium sp. M1A.T.Ca.IN.004.03.1.1
ATCATCCCTTGAGCGAACTTGCCGACCGAGGGCGAGAAGATCGGCGCGCGGTCGAGCAGGCCGTGCACGGTCATCTCCGGCACATGTTTATGGGTCAGCGGCAGGCCGTAGAGGAAATGCGGTGCGGTGATCGCATCCGGGTGATCCGGGTTCTCCATCTGCGCGATCATCTGCTTGCCGCCGCCGGTATAACCTGAGACCGCGTTGACCGTGACGGGATAACCGTCCGGCAGAATGCCGGCGGCGCGCAGCGGCC
>NZ_RZTV01000641.1:0-255 GCF_003997555.1 Mesorhizobium sp. M1A.T.Ca.IN.004.03.1.1
CACACGGATGGGATCGCCGATGAGATCAAAATCCTTGCCGAGCTTTCGTCCGTCGTAAGGGGCTGGGCTAAGCGCGCGGCCCTTGTCTACTCCCCCAACCTGGTTTGAGTGATAGTCAGGCGCCGAGGCCAGGGTGAACTGGACCTCTGTACCCGCCTCCAGTTCTTCGATCGCAAGCGGGCCGTCCTCAAGATAGGCATCAATGAATTCGGACCTGTAGTAATTGCCGAGTTCATGCCGGAGGTATGTTCTTGC
>NZ_RZTV01000642.1:0-255 GCF_003997555.1 Mesorhizobium sp. M1A.T.Ca.IN.004.03.1.1
GCGAATCCGGTTACCGCTGAGGAACTAAAACACCTTCCTTGAGCGTGGAGACAATGACAGACGGGCGCTATCTGCAAGGGCGTCTGGTGCTTGTGAAAGACGATCATTTTGCTGCTAACAGTTCGATAAACGACCATGAGGACAAAAATGCGCTTGATCATTCTCGGAACCGGAGGATGGGCAAACACCCATGCCATGAATTTTTCCGAAATCGCCGACGTAAAAATTGTTGCTGCTGTCGATACGGACGAGGTC
>NZ_RZTV01000643.1:0-255 GCF_003997555.1 Mesorhizobium sp. M1A.T.Ca.IN.004.03.1.1
AAGCAGTGGAGTCGTGCCTCCCTTCGTGGCGACCTGGATACCGGTTGTCGTCGCGTTGGCCTTGGGCGCGACTATCTTGCTTCATCAGGAGGACGGCTAGTGGCGGTAGGCGACCGCAAGTATTTTAGTAAACAGTTGGTTGCCCTGCTTGTCGGTGCGGCTCTATGTTCCTATTTCGGCAGCGCCCCGGCCTCCTATGGCCAGGCCAACACGCCTGAACAAAATATCGAGAATAAGATTCCCGAAGGGGCCAAG
>NZ_RZTV01000644.1:0-255 GCF_003997555.1 Mesorhizobium sp. M1A.T.Ca.IN.004.03.1.1
AGGCGAGGTCGACGGTGATGTCGTTGTGGTGCAGAACAAGGTTTACGAAATATTCCTTGATCAAATAGCCCTTGTAGCCGGCGCAGATGATGAAATCATTGAGCCCGTGATGAGCATAGATGCTCATGATGTGCCAGAGGATCGGCATGCCGCCGATTTCGACCAGAGGCTTGGGTCGGATACTGGTTTCCTCGGCAAGACGAGAGCCGAGGCCACCGGCGAGAATTACGACTTTCATCCCAAGCGAACTCCAGA
>NZ_RZTV01000645.1:0-255 GCF_003997555.1 Mesorhizobium sp. M1A.T.Ca.IN.004.03.1.1
CGGAGATCGAGATCAGCACGCCCTTGGCGCCCTTCATCGAAATATCATCCAGAAGCGGGTTGGCGATTGCCGCTTCCGCCGCCTTCATCGCCCGGCTTTCGCCGGCGGCTTCGCCGGTGCCCATCATCGCGCGGCCCATGCCCTGCATGACCGACTTCACGTCGGCGAAATCGAGGTTGATCAGACCTTCCTTGACGATGAGGTCGGTGATGCAGCCGACACCGGCAAAGAGCACGCGGTCGGCCGTCATAAAGG
>NZ_RZTV01000646.1:0-255 GCF_003997555.1 Mesorhizobium sp. M1A.T.Ca.IN.004.03.1.1
CTTTGGCGGCCAGTTCCCGGGCGCGCTGGGTCATGGCGGCGGATGCGGAGATGGAGACGTTTTTCAGGCGGTCGGCTTTGATGGACATCGGAATGGTCCTTCGATGAGAGATGGGAGTTATGGACCGCCAGCAGGCGATCGGGATTATGTCATTCGGCGAGTTCGGCGGCGGGAGCGAGCGTGGCGCCGGTGGCTTCGATCTCGCCGCGCACGATGCCGGCAAGTTCGAGGGCACCGGGTGTGTCGCTGTGAACG
>NZ_RZTV01000647.1:0-255 GCF_003997555.1 Mesorhizobium sp. M1A.T.Ca.IN.004.03.1.1
TTGGCGACTGCGACGGATTCCGCAAGGCCCGCCAGCCAGGCCTGCCAGTTGGCGGCATCGGTCAGTGCGATCATCGGCTCGGCGACGAGGCTGGTGACGGCAAGGCCGGTTTCCTTCAGCGCTGTCTCGATCGCATCCAGATCCTTGTCGGTCCAGCGCCAGAATTCGATCGCCGTCAGGCCGCCGGCATGGGCGCGACGGATACGGTCGGCAAAGCTGTCGCCCTCTTCGGCAAACAGCCATTCTATGCAGGCT
>NZ_RZTV01000648.1:0-255 GCF_003997555.1 Mesorhizobium sp. M1A.T.Ca.IN.004.03.1.1
AAGATAGTAAGTATTGATACTTTTACTTGAGCCAGCATCCACTGTTCCAGTGAGCGTCAAATCGCCCGCGGCAAGAACCCCCGCGTAAGCTGCCACGCCTTCCGCGGTCAATGGTGGCAAGGCACCAGCCGATATCTCCCAGGCGCCGCCCAGAGCGGCTGCGCCAACCAGCGACTTCGAGGCACGGACATCCGCGCCTACCGCCTCCTCGAGTGCCGCCAAGAACCTCTCGCCAGCATCGCCGGATGCGGTTTC
>NZ_RZTV01000649.1:0-255 GCF_003997555.1 Mesorhizobium sp. M1A.T.Ca.IN.004.03.1.1
AGACGAAATTGCGGATGCCGGCCCTGATCGAGGCGGAAAGAAGCGTCCGGGTCTTGCCGGAATTGTTGTCGTAATAGGCGAGGGGATCGGCAACCGACACCGGCACGACGGCGGAGCCGGCGAAATGGATGATCGCCTCGATGTCGTTTTCGATGAAGATCTTCTTCAGAATATCGGCATCGGCAATTTCGTCTTCTCCTCGACGGCCGCCGTTTACGGCCAGCAGCAGACGGACCTGCCGGTGAAGGAGACGGC
>NZ_RZTV01000061.1:0-415 GCF_003997555.1 Mesorhizobium sp. M1A.T.Ca.IN.004.03.1.1
ACCCGGTCGTCGCGCGCTTCAGCCTGCCTTACGTCATCTCTGTCGCGGCGCAACACGGCAGAGTAGCAATCAGCGATTTCCGTCCGAATGCACTTGAGGATCCGGCCGTGCGCCGCATCATGGCTGTCACGAAGATTGAAGTTGATCCAGAGATCGATCGTACTCACGGTCTGCATCAAAATTCGCCCACAACAGTTTGTGTCAAGCTGAAGGGCGGCGCAGAGCATTTCATTCGGATAGACAAGCCATTCGGACACCCGGACAACCCGGCCTCGCTCGCCGATGGCATGCGCAAACTCAAGGCTTGCGCCGAAATGTCGGTGTTGCCATTCTCCGATACACAGCTCGACTTGATTGGGGAGTTCGTCGAGGACCTTGATAAGCGGCCCACGTTGGCACCCCTATTCGAACTGCT
>NZ_RZTV01000650.1:0-255 GCF_003997555.1 Mesorhizobium sp. M1A.T.Ca.IN.004.03.1.1
GGCTATGTCGTCGACCAGGCGTTCGACGACATAGCCCGCCTCTTTCAGCGTGTCGGCCAGCTGCCGGTTCAGATTAACGTCGTCTTCGACTACCAGGATGCGCATCGGTCCGCCTTCGTCCGCTTCAAATCGTTCAATGTCCTGAATAAGCCGATTCCGCCTACATCGGAACCTTTACCGTCACCTTGCGTGGACGCTGGCCATTGCCGGACACGAGAACGGTGATGATGCAGGTATCGCCCACCGGTTGCACGG
>NZ_RZTV01000651.1:0-255 GCF_003997555.1 Mesorhizobium sp. M1A.T.Ca.IN.004.03.1.1
GCCACCGCGCCAAGGCTGCCGCCGATCAGCGCCAGGAGGAGAAGCGTGCGCTCGCTGATGCGCCGCCTGCCGTAGCGCGCCGCCTGTTTGTCGAAGAAATAGATCGAGAATACCAAAAGGTTCAGCGCCAGAAACAGCAAGGCCCATTTAATAATATCGGTCATCGTCATAGGGGAACCCTACCGCGGCTGCGTTAATGGACGGCAAAACCGCAATGCGCGCCTTGGCGAAAGCCTTGCACCGGCACGCCATTTC
>NZ_RZTV01000652.1:0-255 GCF_003997555.1 Mesorhizobium sp. M1A.T.Ca.IN.004.03.1.1
GGCGATCAGCATGCGCAGGAATTGCGAATCGACCTCGGGGACCGTCGTTTTCAGCCGCCAGCGGCCTTCCGGCGTCGCGAAGGCACGCAACAATTGCCCGTCGGCATCCAGCACTTCGGCGGACACGGCATTCGCCCTGTCCAGAGGCGGCGGAAAGGCTTTGTCGGCGGCATCGAGCGCAAAAAGAGCCGCGCCGGCAAGAATGATGCCGGCAGCCGACCCGATCGCAAACTTGTGCCACCGCCTCATGGTTGC
>NZ_RZTV01000653.1:0-255 GCF_003997555.1 Mesorhizobium sp. M1A.T.Ca.IN.004.03.1.1
CGACAACCGACGCGCCGGCCTGCTCGACTTCACCTTCCGCGACGACTTCGGTTTCCGCGACTACGCCGAATGGGCGCTCGACGTACCGATGTATTTCATCGTCCGCAACGGGCGCTATCACGACTGCACGCACGTCACCTTCCGCCAGTTCATGAACGGCGCCTTGAAGGGCGAGGTCGCCGATCCGGAGCCGTCGATGGGCGACTGGACGAACCATCTTTCGACGCTCTTCCCCGACGTGCGGCTGAAGCGTTT
>NZ_RZTV01000654.1:0-255 GCF_003997555.1 Mesorhizobium sp. M1A.T.Ca.IN.004.03.1.1
ACCAGCACGACGCGGGTCTTGCGCGTATCGATGTTGCGGAATTCGTCCGGCAGCGTGAAATGCGCGAGCTCGGCGATAATGCCGGCAAGCTCGACCCCGGTTGGCCCGGCGCCGACGATGGTGAAGGTCAGCAGCGCATCGCGTATCGCCGGATCGGCCTCCATCTCCGCCTTCTCGAAGGCGAGCAGCACCCGCCGGCGGATCGTCGTCGCGTCCTCCAGCGTCTTGAGGCCGGGCGCCACCGGCTCCCATTCG
>NZ_RZTV01000655.1:0-255 GCF_003997555.1 Mesorhizobium sp. M1A.T.Ca.IN.004.03.1.1
GTGGGCGACGCCCACGCGCACCGTCGCCGCCTGGCTGAGGCCTAGCGGGATCATGAAGGCGATCGAAGCCCATTGCAGGGCGATGCCGTGGGCGGCGAGTTCGATCGTGCCGATATAGCCCATCAGCAGCGAGGCCACCGTGAACAGGCTGACCTCGGCAAGGATGGTGACGCTGATCGGGAAGCCGAGCCGGATGACTTCCAGCAGCGCATGCCAGTCGGGCTTCCAGAACCGCACGAAGATCTCGTAGCGGCG
>NZ_RZTV01000656.1:0-255 GCF_003997555.1 Mesorhizobium sp. M1A.T.Ca.IN.004.03.1.1
CGCTTCCTCCACGCTCAGCACGTCCGGCAGCTTGCGTGGATGGCGCATGATCACCAGCACACGGGCCAGATCCCGCCGCTTCAGCGTCACCAGGAACAGGAACCGCAACGCCGAGACCGCGCCGTTGATGGTCGCAGGCCCGACGCCGTTCTCATGCTGATACAACTGGAAGCGACGGATGTCCTCGGGCGTCGCAGTATCGGGAGAGCGTCGGAGGAAGGCTGCGAAGCGCCGGACGTGACGAACGCAGTCCTG
>NZ_RZTV01000657.1:0-255 GCF_003997555.1 Mesorhizobium sp. M1A.T.Ca.IN.004.03.1.1
CGCATCTCGCCGAATGGTGGGGAGATCCGGAGATTGAGATCGCCGAAATCCGCGAGCATATCTCGTCGGTTTCGGTGGAGCCGCTGATCGTCGAGCTGGACGGCAAGCCGATTGCCTACCTGCAGAGCTACGATCCGCATCTCGAGGACGACCATCCTTATGCCGACCAGCCGTTCGGCACGCTGGGCATCGATCTGTCGATCGGCCCGGCGGAGCTGGTCGGCATCGGCCATGGCTCGGCGATCGTCCGCCAGT
>NZ_RZTV01000658.1:0-255 GCF_003997555.1 Mesorhizobium sp. M1A.T.Ca.IN.004.03.1.1
GCCGCGGCCGGCATCATCGCCGAGGCAAGGCGCGACGTCGGCGTGCTTGCCGTAACCTCGGCCGACCGCCTCAACGCCGGATGGACCGCAGCGCAGCGGGAGCGGGCGCGTGGCAACCCAAAGGCCCAAGGCCATGTCGAAACGCTTCTGAATTCTTTGCCCCGCGACTGCGTGATCGTCACTGTCATCGACGGGCATCCTGCCACCCTGTCATGGCTCGGCGGCGTGGCTGGTCATCGGACCGTTTCGCACGGC
>NZ_RZTV01000659.1:0-255 GCF_003997555.1 Mesorhizobium sp. M1A.T.Ca.IN.004.03.1.1
GCTCTTTGGACGACAAACCTGCTCATGCGATCCTTGTGCGATCCCGTCGGGTTGGCGCCTTCGTTCTTCACGAAAAGATCGCGCACACCGATTTCCGCGGCCAGTTCCTCCATGTGCACAAGGGGCGTGCCGCCTTCTCCGAGCGTGGGATGGTCAGGATAGATTTGCCAGTCCGCGAGGCGCTCCAGCGAGTCGGGCAATTCAGCGTATTCGATGGCGAGGCTGGCAGGCGCGCCACGACCCAGACAAGCCGGG
>NZ_RZTV01000062.1:0-415 GCF_003997555.1 Mesorhizobium sp. M1A.T.Ca.IN.004.03.1.1
GTCCCATTTCGGCGGTCGCTTGCGTCTGCGATACACCTGACGACGTCAATGCCGTCATCCAACTGGATGTCGAAGCGCAGGACGAATTCTATCAATTGATCGCCAAGGCCGAAGCCAGGGTTCAGGCTCTTGCCTCTTCCTCACGGAACAGCCAGTTTCTCGAAGCCGCCGAATAACGCACTCTTCCGCGAAATCGGCCTGGGCCGTCATTTCGAGGCGTCGGGGATCGATGCGAGGTCTCCACTGGAGTGGCTGCGGCAGCTATTGGCCCGGCTGCGATTAGTCGATGCCGGCAATACCCGACCAGACTCTATATAGTACTTCGGAATCCCGAAATTGGTTGCGGCATTGAAATCATTGGATATTTCTCCGCGTCCACACCTCACGAAACGCCGCGAATTTCGGGATTCCGAAG
>NZ_RZTV01000660.1:0-255 GCF_003997555.1 Mesorhizobium sp. M1A.T.Ca.IN.004.03.1.1
TCCGAAAAGGTCAGGAACGGCTCGATGATCGAGCGCGACAGCGTCACCGCATATTTGCCCTCCTCGCCGCGTTCGCGCGCCGCCGCTGCCATCGCGTCGCGCAGGAATTCCGGCAGCCCGTCGAGCTCTGCACCCTCGGATAGCATCAGCGCCCAGGCCTTCTCGTCGGCCAGCACGTTCTGGCCGAACTGCGTGCCGAGACCCGCGAGCTTTTCGTTGATCGCTGCAAGCTTCTCCTGCTCGGGCTTTTCAAGC
>NZ_RZTV01000661.1:0-255 GCF_003997555.1 Mesorhizobium sp. M1A.T.Ca.IN.004.03.1.1
ACAGGATGCGCATATCGAAGCCGAATGAGCGCCGCTCGAGATATTCGACATCGAATTTCACCTTCTCCGGGATCGGCAATTCGTCGCGCCCGTTGATCTGCGCCCATCCCGTCAATCCAGGCAGGAGCTTGTCGACACCGTGCGCCGTGCGCAACTCCATCAGATCATATTGGTTGTAGAGCGCCGGCCGCGGACCGACGAAGCTCATCTTCCCCTCGAGAATGCACCAAAGCTGCGGCAGTTCGTCGAGGCTGG
>NZ_RZTV01000662.1:0-255 GCF_003997555.1 Mesorhizobium sp. M1A.T.Ca.IN.004.03.1.1
CCGGCAAGCAGATGAGGGGCGGCATGGCATGCCGCCTCGTCCAAGGAAATCTGGAGACACCTGCCGCCTCTACAGCATTTCCACAGACGCCATCAAAGACCTGACGTCTGCAGTTTCCCACGCGCCTCGATCATCGGGATCGCTTCCGAATAGCTGACGCAGGCGACGTCAGCCCGGTGGCAGACGTCGCTGACCAGTCGGTCGAGGGCGCGCCAGTAGGCGCCGCCGTTCATTTCGACGAAATGGAAGCCGAGC
>NZ_RZTV01000663.1:0-255 GCF_003997555.1 Mesorhizobium sp. M1A.T.Ca.IN.004.03.1.1
CGGCGAAAGGCGTGACGGGGACGATGAGCGCAAGCTCGTCGAACTCCTCGTCGAGCAGATCGAATTTTCCGACGTCGTCATCATCAACAAGGCAGGCGATGTGCCGCCGGCAATGCTCTTGGAGGTTCGCCGAGTCGTCGCGGCGCTCAATCCGGATGCCCGCATCATCGAGGCGGCCTTCGGCCAGGTGCCGCTTGGCGCGATCATGGATACCGGGCTCTTCAGCGAGGCGAAGGCCGCCCGCCATCCGTTCTG
>NZ_RZTV01000664.1:0-255 GCF_003997555.1 Mesorhizobium sp. M1A.T.Ca.IN.004.03.1.1
CTGGAGATGCAGCCCGTTCGGCGCGATGCGCGTCATGCCGGGCAGGGCCGCCTTGTGCAGCAGGCCAGAGAGGCTGCCGAGCAGGTTCTGCTTCGGCGCGCTGTAGAGCGCGTTCATCGTTGAGGTGGGAATGCTGCCCGTCGCGAACGACGCTGTCTGCACGGGTGCAAGCTGCGTGCTGCTATTCTGCGAGGACTGCTGCGGCAGCACCGGCTCCGCCGGTTGTTGGGGCACGGGCGGCTGGCTGTAGACGCT
>NZ_RZTV01000665.1:0-255 GCF_003997555.1 Mesorhizobium sp. M1A.T.Ca.IN.004.03.1.1
CGAAGTCGAACTTCGGGACCATCTGGGACGAAGATAGCGAGATCCAGGCCGTCCAGACTATGAAGAGATAGACGGCAATCAGAACGGCCAGCAGGCTGGGCGACAGGACGAGCCGCGGCAGCCATAGGTCCAATTTGTTTTTGAGCGACATGGGACCAAGCTCGCTATTGCCGAGCATTGTTGCGGACGGTGTCCCCGCCGGCACGATTGCCGGCAGGGCTTTGATGGCTTGGACTAGCGGGCGTTGTTGATCCC
>NZ_RZTV01000666.1:0-255 GCF_003997555.1 Mesorhizobium sp. M1A.T.Ca.IN.004.03.1.1
CAAAGCAAATCCCTTGGCAGCATAAGCCTCCGCCAGATTAGGATCGATAACGAGCGCCGTCGTCGTGTTTGCAAGAATATCTTCGACCGGAATTTCAGCGCCGAATTGAGACCGCAGGCGCGCATCGCAGACCGCGATGCCGGCATAGGCGCGGGCATAACCCGGATCCAGTTCGATGGCTCTGGCGAAGCTCTGCCTGGCCATCAGATGGTTGGAGCGTGAAGCAATATGGTAGTATTCGCGTCCTCGGAGGAA
>NZ_RZTV01000667.1:0-255 GCF_003997555.1 Mesorhizobium sp. M1A.T.Ca.IN.004.03.1.1
CGAAGGATATCATCTCCCCGCGTTTGATGACGTAGTCCGAACATTCCTGATACCAGGGGTTTGTTCTCGGTCCTGCGGTCAAGAGCTTGGTCTCCAGCCACTCGCCGCCGCTGCGTGCGTTTTCGAAGTGAAGCTCGGCCCAGATCTCTCTTTCGGTGCGGCCCGGCTCGGATACCTCGTACATCCGCGCCATGCCTGCTTCGCAGACACGGATCGTCCATCTCATCAGCTCGATCTCCTCAGTGCTCTTGATGG
>NZ_RZTV01000668.1:0-255 GCF_003997555.1 Mesorhizobium sp. M1A.T.Ca.IN.004.03.1.1
CGTCGCGCCGCCACCATGCCCGCCTCGCATTCAATTCCACGGCGTACCTCCAGCGTTTGCAGCAGCACGTCGCGAAGGTGTGCGGTATCGAACGATAGCGGCATGTGGATCGTCGCCCTTGACACGGGCTTCAGCAGATAAGTGCCGCTTCCCTTGCGCGTCTCAATGACACCGAGCGCCTGGAAATGCCGGATCGCCTCGCGAATGGTCGAGCGGCCGACGGCAAGAGCGGTCATCAGCTCGCGCTCAGCCGGC
>NZ_RZTV01000669.1:0-255 GCF_003997555.1 Mesorhizobium sp. M1A.T.Ca.IN.004.03.1.1
CTGGAAGACGCCATAGGCGGGCAGCAGCAGAGCCCAGGAGGTGGCGGTCGCCACCATCTCGTTGTCGGGGTTGGTCCAGGTGCCCTTGGGCAGCTTCAGCTCGGTCGCCATCCAGGCGCCGTCATTGACCAGCCCCTCGAAGTTCATGTGCTGGGTCAGCGTCACGAACATGCCGCCATCCATGCCGGCCGGCGTGCAGTTCATCGAATGGTAGCCCCATGGCTGCGTGCCCTCGAAATCCATGATGATCTTGCC
>NZ_RZTV01000063.1:0-414 GCF_003997555.1 Mesorhizobium sp. M1A.T.Ca.IN.004.03.1.1
GCAAGCATCACGGTATCGAACAGCGGATTGGCGGGATTGGCGCTTTCGAGCAGGAAGCGGTTGCCGTGGCTCCTTCGGATCGCCACGACCGGATCGTTGCAGACCTGGACGGTGATGTCCCTGCGGGCGGCCAGCGCCTCCGAAAAGCGCTGGTAGACATAATCGCTGAAAATTTCCTTCGGCACGAAGATCTGCCGGAATCCGGGGATGGCCGCCGGCACGGCGGCGCGGAAGGCGGCGTTGCTGCAGAGCCAGTCGTTGAAATCGTCGTTGTCGCCGACCGAGACCGAGAGATCGCGCACACGGGTGTTGAGGATCGTCGAGGAGTGGGCCGAGGCCAGCGCCTGCCCGCCGCTGACGGACGAATTCGGGTCGAACAGTTGCAGGTGGAAGGGCGCGCGCACCGTCTTCATC
>NZ_RZTV01000670.1:0-254 GCF_003997555.1 Mesorhizobium sp. M1A.T.Ca.IN.004.03.1.1
AAACCTAACAGCGGCAGAGATCCGTCGGCAGATCAAAGTAATCGAGGACGAGCTTGGCACTCCTGTATTTGTGGTACTTGGAGCGGACGTTATGCTTACCGGCCCTGGGGAAGACCTTTATAGCGTGTTGGCAAGCATTTTTTCCAAGACATGCAATGTCCTCAGGACCATTAAACGCGGCGGTCACTCCAAGATGTGACAATTACCTCCACCGATGCGTTCGCCCGATCTGGCTGACAGGCGCGAATGATGGT
>NZ_RZTV01000671.1:0-254 GCF_003997555.1 Mesorhizobium sp. M1A.T.Ca.IN.004.03.1.1
ATCGGCTCACGCTCCCAAAGGTCTAAGCAGGTCGCGGCTGATGATATGCCGCTGGATTTCGGAGGTGCCGTCCCAGATGCGCTCGACGCGCGCATCGCGCCAGAAGCGGGCGAGCGGCAGGTCGTCCTACGTATTCTCCTCTTTCTCGAACGTTATCGTTACCGTACAATCTTGTCAAAGAGATTCTCCCTGCCTTGCATTGAGCCGGAATTGCCTTGGCTTTCCGGGAAATTATGCTAGTTATCGTTATCGTA
>NZ_RZTV01000672.1:0-254 GCF_003997555.1 Mesorhizobium sp. M1A.T.Ca.IN.004.03.1.1
GCCGTTTTCCAGCGCGGCCAGTTCAGCACCGGCTTCGATGCGGCCGGCAGTGATTTCCTGGCGCTTCTTGATGCGCTCGAGACTTTCGACGGCGCTGCCGAGGCGGGTGTTGATGCCAGATTGATTGTGGGCAATCGCCGATTGAGCGCGCAGCAGCGACTCGTTGGCTTTGACATTCTCCACCTCGCGCTTCATCTGAGCAATGCGCGATTCGGTTTCCTGGATCGTGCGCAGCATCTGCTGCTGACGGGGCA
>NZ_RZTV01000673.1:0-254 GCF_003997555.1 Mesorhizobium sp. M1A.T.Ca.IN.004.03.1.1
GTTGGTCAGGTCCTGAAAGCCAAGGCATTCCTGCTGGCCCATGCCGATCGTTTTGGCGCCACGTCAAAGCGGTTTTCCGTCAGCGGCCACTCCGCCGGTGCACATCTTGCAACCTTTCTCTTCCATCGCTCGCCAGCGCCTTCGGGCGTAGGTGCTGCTTTCCTGCTTGGCGGGCTATACGATCTCGAACCCCTGCAGAGGTCTTTCCTGCGCGACGAGATTGCCTTGAGCGACGAGGAGGTGCGACGGTTTAC
>NZ_RZTV01000674.1:0-254 GCF_003997555.1 Mesorhizobium sp. M1A.T.Ca.IN.004.03.1.1
CCATTCTCCAGCGTGCCGACGCGGTTGATGTCTTCCTTCAGCCGCCGGTCGGATTTCGCCCAGCCGCCAAGCAGCGAGCCGCCAAGCCCGAAGAGGCCGCCCATCGCCGCATTTGACCGAGCGACCTGCTGATTGTAGAGGCCCATCTGCTGATTGAAGTTTTCGTTGATCAGCCCGGCCTGATCGACGGTCGGCAGCTGCGTCGTCGGCGTGTTGACATAGCTCGGCTGGTGGACCTGCGAGCCCGACATCAG
>NZ_RZTV01000675.1:0-254 GCF_003997555.1 Mesorhizobium sp. M1A.T.Ca.IN.004.03.1.1
TAGGCTTCACTTGTTGCGACTTCGGCCACCGACATCTCCATTCCTCGGAAGTTTGGAAACCATAACGCGGCGGCAGCGGCGAAGGCAGCTATCACAAGTTATAGGATGGCAATGATCGGCCATGCTCGTCGAGCAGGCGGTAATGGGTGGCGCGTACGACGGCCTGCGTACGATTGCGGGCGCCGAGTTTTTTGGCCGCGGCGTTGAGATGCATGACCACGGTCGGGACGGAACGGCCGATGATGCGCGAGATT
>NZ_RZTV01000676.1:0-254 GCF_003997555.1 Mesorhizobium sp. M1A.T.Ca.IN.004.03.1.1
AGCACATCGAGCGCCATGACGTTGCCGGAGCCTTCCCAGATGGCGTTGACCGGAGCCTCCCGGTAATGACGGGCGATCGGCCGCTCCTCGATGTAACCGTTGCCGCCGATGCACTCCATCGCCTCGTAGATCAGCGCGGGTGCGATCTTGCAGCACCAGTATTTGGCGACGGGAGTCATGACGCGGGCATAGGCCGCTTCTTCGGCATTGCCGCGGGCCTTGTCGAAAGCATCGGCAAGACGGAAGGACAGCGC
>NZ_RZTV01000677.1:0-254 GCF_003997555.1 Mesorhizobium sp. M1A.T.Ca.IN.004.03.1.1
ATCTAATCCCGGTTAGGATGCAGGCAAATTACCCACATAGGCTGGATGTCGCAGAAAACGTGGTATCGCTTTGCCCAACTTGCCACCGGAAGGTACACCATGGCCTAGGCCGCGAACGGACAGAAATGGCCGTAGCGTTTTTTCGGCGTCGACAGCTCTTGTTGGCTGCACGTGGGATTCATGCAACTGAGCAAGATGTGAGAGCAATCTACCGACATGAGTTGGATGACGAGTAGCGGTCAAGCCACTACTCA
>NZ_RZTV01000678.1:0-254 GCF_003997555.1 Mesorhizobium sp. M1A.T.Ca.IN.004.03.1.1
AAAAAGCCTCCTACCACAGCAATCCAGCCATCCGACATCTGGGTCGGCATGGCCTGGACTGGGCGCTGACTTCACCGTTCTTGGCCTCGATCATCTCCAATCCGAGCTTGCCGCAATGATCGAGCCCGCCGACGTCGGTGCGAAACGGTAGCGATCCCTTGAACCGGCTGAACGAGACCTGATTGTCGCGGTCGAGCACCATGCGGGCGGAGGCTTCCTGTGTTTCGACAGTGCCATCCCGATGATCGACTTGC
>NZ_RZTV01000679.1:0-254 GCF_003997555.1 Mesorhizobium sp. M1A.T.Ca.IN.004.03.1.1
GTTTATCTCCCGGTTGAGCGGCCCAGACGAAAGTGCCGAATTCGACTTCTTTAATGGCCAGCTCGTCCTTCAGGATCTTTCCCGAAGGCAGATCAATGAGCAGATAGCGCGAATCGGCTCTTTGGAAAAAAAGTTCCTGAGCCGTAAAGCGTAAAAGGCCATAGGCATCCGACGCGACCGCTTTGCCGGGACGAACGAGCGCCGCCCCGGCTCCGAACGGAATGGCACGCGCATAGTTCGGCGACAGCAGAAAC
>NZ_RZTV01000064.1:0-412 GCF_003997555.1 Mesorhizobium sp. M1A.T.Ca.IN.004.03.1.1
GTTCGGAATAGCCATGACCGGGGCGATCGACGAAGAGCATTTCCGCCCGGCCTTCGAGTGCGGCGCGGAAGGCAACGACCTGATCGAGCAGATTGCCGCTGGCGCCGTGAATGAAGACCAGCGCCGGCAGATCCGCATTTTCGGGACGCGCGACGTGGACGGCATTCATGCAGTAACCGCCGACATCCGTCAGTTCGCCAATATTCGGATAGGCGTGTTCGAATTGCCGCGCCTTATAAGAGGAGTAGCCGATGACGGCGGCGAGCGGGGCGAGAAAAGCGGAAACTTCGGCAAGCATGATCTTAACGGCGACGATCGATGGATTTTGCGGGGGACGATCGTGTCAAATTCCCTCGACAGTTCTAAAATTGCGCGTTCTGGGCGCAGGTCAAGCTCGGCGATCCTGCTTCAG
>NZ_RZTV01000680.1:0-254 GCF_003997555.1 Mesorhizobium sp. M1A.T.Ca.IN.004.03.1.1
CACCACGATATCCACCGTGCGACCGAAGCGCAGTTGCGCCTCGCCTTCGAGGAAGGCGGCGTCAGGTTCGTTGAGGTAGAAGGCGCCGGCACCGGCCTCTGCCTGCCCAATCGACCAGGCTGAAGCCCTCAGGGCGCCAGGCAGGCGGCAGAAACCTTGTAAACGTAAAGCGTCTTTCGCTTGTAGTAGCCTGCGGCAGGCAGCCAGCTCTTCAGCAGCTCGGGCGTTTCAGTGGCGCAGATTAGCGGCGTGTC
>NZ_RZTV01000681.1:0-254 GCF_003997555.1 Mesorhizobium sp. M1A.T.Ca.IN.004.03.1.1
AGCGAGTAACCGCGATGCGTTCTTCAACGATTTTAAGTCTCGTTATTGCGTTTGTCCTCGCAGCAGCAGCAGTTTTCGGCATGCGCGAGTATCTCTCCGATCAGAAGGCCCGGCTGCTGGCGATGAACGGCATCAAGGCCGAGGAACGGACACTCGTTGTCGCCGCCAAGGCGATGCGCTTCGGCGATCGGATCCGATCCGAAAATCTCAGAGCCATTCCGTGGCCCTCGAATGAAACACCTACAGGCTCGTTC
>NZ_RZTV01000682.1:0-254 GCF_003997555.1 Mesorhizobium sp. M1A.T.Ca.IN.004.03.1.1
TTCATGGTTCCGTCTACTCCCCGGGCCGGCCGTATTTGCTGTCGCGCGTTGAGGCAGGCTTCTTCGCAGCTGACGGAGCATGCTTTCACGAATTTGTTAAATGTTGCTGAAACGGGGGCGTTTCCGGGCAATGAAAAGCCCGCTTTCCAGGGGAAAGCGGGCCATATGCTTTACAAATTGGTCGAAGCGATCAGGCTTCGGCTTCGCCTTCCGCGGCGCTCTCGTCGATGCCGGCAGCCGGAGCGATAATCGTC
>NZ_RZTV01000683.1:0-254 GCF_003997555.1 Mesorhizobium sp. M1A.T.Ca.IN.004.03.1.1
ATCCAGTCTTGGTTGGCGGAAGTCGCGCCGACCATAGCAAGGATCATTCGAGACGCAAGGCGTTCAACGGCCGTTTTCGCGTCGGGCTTCGTCGCCTCCGGCCGATGCTTTCGGCATGGTTTCGGAGGCCGCCGCTTCGCGGTTGCGGCGTCCGTTCAACCTATCGCGGATGCGCTGAATAATGTCCTTGAGGTTGATGAAGATCGGCAGGGTGGTGGCGGGTTCGACCGCTTCGAGAGACATGCCGACGGAGG
>NZ_RZTV01000684.1:0-254 GCF_003997555.1 Mesorhizobium sp. M1A.T.Ca.IN.004.03.1.1
CTGGGCGACCTCGATCTCAGGGCAATCGAAGCGTCCGAGCATGCCTTCGACCTCGTGCACCATGCCTTCGAAAAGTTCCGGGGTGACATCGCGCCCGCCGTGACGCTCCGACAGCGTCACGACGCCGACCGGCAGCGAGGTCCAATGGGTGATGTGATTGGCCAGCCGACTGAAACGATTGTCACCGATGCGGATGACGGCAATCTCCGATGAGCCGCCACCGATATCGAAGAGGACGACGGAGCGCGTCTCGC
>NZ_RZTV01000685.1:0-254 GCF_003997555.1 Mesorhizobium sp. M1A.T.Ca.IN.004.03.1.1
GCCGCACGACGGCAATGCCAGGCCTGATCCTCGGCCATGAAATCACCGGCGAAATCATCGAGAAAGGCGTCGATGTCGAGATGCTCGAGATCGGCGATATCGTCTCGGTGCCCTTCAATGTCGCCTGCGGCCGTTGCCGTTGCTGCAAATCTCAGGATACCGGCGTCTGCCTGACCGTAAACCCGGCTCGCGCCGGCGGCGCTTACGGCTATGTCGACATGGGCGGATGGATCGGCGGACAGGCACGCTACGTC
>NZ_RZTV01000686.1:0-254 GCF_003997555.1 Mesorhizobium sp. M1A.T.Ca.IN.004.03.1.1
ACCTGATCGTCGATGTCGTGACACAGGCCGTACCACTGGACAATGCGCCCTGATTGATCCCTCATCGGTTCCGCGCGGCTCGACATCCAGCGATAGAGGCCGTCGGAGCGGCGCAGTCGATACCGCATGGCGAAGCTCGCGCCGGTAGCGAGGCAATGGCGAAGGGCATCTCCGAAACCCGCCGCATCCTCCGGGTGAACGGTGGCGTCCAGGACGGACTCCAGCCGGCTCATGTCGGGTTTGTCGAAATCAGC
>NZ_RZTV01000687.1:0-254 GCF_003997555.1 Mesorhizobium sp. M1A.T.Ca.IN.004.03.1.1
CTACGGAAGAGCCTACGAGTTGCGGTCACAGTTCATTCATCATGGTATATCGGTGGACGACTTAGAGACGTTGACAGAGTTCATGCAAATCGTTTGGCGCTTCTTTTTTGGCATAGTCCACCGAGAACTACCCAAGCATAAGACCACTGCGGATTTTCTGAATGCCCTGGAAGATATAACCCTGGGCGCGAAAGACGAATAAATCATCGCCTTTAACGCGCCGATTTTCCGAGGGGCGCAGCCCCTGGTCTGAT
>NZ_RZTV01000688.1:0-254 GCF_003997555.1 Mesorhizobium sp. M1A.T.Ca.IN.004.03.1.1
AGGATTCAAAAGGGCAGTTCGACTCCAGCAAGCTGGGGCGCCTCGTTTTCAGGAGATACGAGACAAGCGAGGAACATGTCCTCGCCAGCGGCGTGGGCGAAGTGTCGGCTACGACATTTATTCCCGGACGGGATATTGTTGTCGCCGGCTTTCAGAATGGCGACATCACGGCTTGGCAACTTGCCAACGACAGTTCGCCCATTCTCACTGTTTCCGGCCATGACGGGAGTGTTTCAGGAGTATTGGCAAATCCA
>NZ_RZTV01000689.1:0-254 GCF_003997555.1 Mesorhizobium sp. M1A.T.Ca.IN.004.03.1.1
GTCGACGGACGGCCTGCCAGAGCCGGACGGTGAAAAACGCGCCGGCCAGCACGATCAGCCAGTTGACGACCATGATCGCCGCGCCGCGGCCAAAGTTCAGGTTCTGGAAGGCGATCATATACGCCTGGACTGAGAGTGCCGCGGTGCTGTTTCCTGGACCGCCCTGGGTGGTTCCGAAGATGATGTCAAACTGGTTGAAGGATTCGATCAGCCGGAAGACGGCTGCAATCAGGATGTAAGGCGCCACGAGCGGC
>NZ_RZTV01000006.1:0-284840 GCF_003997555.1 Mesorhizobium sp. M1A.T.Ca.IN.004.03.1.1
TTCACCATGAGCCTGTTCATCGGCCTGCTCGCCTTCGCCAATGACGCGGCCCTTCAGGACGCGGTAAAGGTCGGCATACTCGCCGGCTCGCTGATCGCCGCGCTGGTCGGCGCGGCGGTGCTGCTGATGGCGCCAGCGACGGGTGGGGCGGAAGAGGATGTGGAGTAGGCCAGACCGCAACGCCCCGTTCCTCTCCCCGCCTTCGGGGGGGGCGAGGACATGGGTGCTATTCACTCTCGCCATCCAGCGCCGGCACCGCCACGCCGGCAAGCTCCGCCGCCAAGAGCCGCGCCGCGCCGGCGCGGGCGATCCTGAGCATCAATGCCTTGCGCGTCGCGGCCGCGATGCGGTGCTCCGGCGCCTCGCGCAAGATCTCCGCGCCATAGCCGTCGGAGAGGATGAAGCCGCATTCCTCCGGAAAGATTTCCGCGGGCACGCCGGGATGGGTGGCGAAGAAGAAGCGGTCGGCATGCAGCCGGTAGTCCGGCCATTTGCGATCGACGCGAAAATCCTCGATCGAGGATTTGATCTCGATGATCCAGATGTCGCCCTGCCGGGTCAGCGCGACAAGATCGGCCCGCCGGCCGGTGGCCAGGGATAGCTCTGGCAGCACATGCGCGCCCATTTGGGTCAGCAGACGCTGCACGCCGCGCCGCACCAGCATGGCGCGCTCCGACTGGCGGCCGTCGATCAGCGGGTTGAGGGGAATCGCGGAAACGATAGGCATGGCAGGCACCATGCCAGATTTTGTTCACGGTTTGAACACGATTATTAAAGGGCGATTGTATATTTGACAGACCCAGACGCACAATTAATTCGGGAACCGAATTGGGTTCCGGTATGTTGACCACTATCGCCGGTAACGACCCAACGGACATCGGCGGCTGAGAGACAGCGATCTAGCGCTCCCGTCTGCATAAGACCGGAGCCACGCTATGTCTCCCAACAATCCCCATCGCGCGCTTTATTCCAATCAGGACAGCATTCTAATCGCCAGATCGAGAGAGTATATCGAACGCTCACGACGGCGGCTCATAGAAACCGAACCGTTGCTCGATCCTCACCGGATGCGTCACCCCACACAGGATCGGGATATCGCCAGCATCCTGCGCGGCACTTGGTGGAAGTCTTATGATGACGACCAAGGGGCTAGCGAGGCTTCTTTCCCGCTTTCTCGTCGTGCTTAGGCGGCGGCGGGGACTTTGCCACTTTCTTAATCGCCGCGTTCAACGGCTCTTCGGAATCGACGGTTTCAATCTCCCGCGCCAGTTCGCGGAACTTCTCAACTTGACTCTTTTCAGCGGGTTTGCCTGACATTGCGCACCTTTGCTTTATTGACGAGAGTGGTAGCCCGCCCAAACCCTGCCGCGTGGGCAATAGGCCCTATTTTGTCACAGCCGGTCTTATCATGCATGAGGCCCAATGGCATGGCATTGCAGACGAAGTGCGCAGGATAAAGACCAAATATGGCGTCACAGGCGAAATCAAATGGCGCTATTTCGGCCCAGATAACACGGACCCGGGCAACTCCGTCGCCCACCTAACGAGGGCGAAAGGCGCGGGCGGTTATATATTTCACAGACCACCGCAACACTTGAGAGTGTTGCTACCCTGCTGCATCCGCAGTATGAACCCCAAAAAAATCCTAAGCCGAACGCAATCAGCGTTACAGGCCAATCGGTGATCGCCCAAGTAATGCCGATGATTGACGCTTCATTGTAGAGCGCCTCATCCAGCCTCCCCCAGATCCCCTTCGAAGATGAGCAGCACGCGGTTCGACGCCTGCAGCGCAAACCGCTTCGCTTCCTCGTAAGCCGGGTCGTCATAGCAGGCCTTGGCAGCTTCCAATGACGGGAATTGGACGACGATCACCCGACCGGCATCGCGCGCCTCCACCAGCAGGGGCGGCACTTTCGAAGGATTGCTGCGTGCCTGATACTTCTCGCCGATGGGCTTCCAAAGCCTGGCGTATTCGGCTTGCGCTTCCTGATCCGAAATCTCGGTGCCGACGATGAGCCAGTATCCCTTCACGGGTGGAGCACTCCTGCCGAGGATTTGTTTCTGGCTCAAGAGCTAAGATAGAGATCGGATACTTGTCTAGCTCCGGTCGGCGACTTCACGCCGCCCCCGCCATGTCATCCAAAATCGGGCAGTCCGGCCGGTCGTCGCCGTGGCAGGCGTGGATCAGCTTCTGTAGCGTCGCGCGCATCGACTGCAGTTCGCGCACCTTTTCCTCGATCGCCCTGACATGGGCGCTGGCGATTTCGCGCACGTCATGGCTGGCGCGGTCGCGGTCCTGATAAAGCGCCATCAGCTGCCTGCAATCATCGATTGAAAAGCCGAGGTTGCGGGCGCGGCGCAAGAAGGCCAGCCGGTGCACGTCGTCGCGCGAGTAGTCGCGGTAGCCGTTTTCGGCCCGCGCCGGCAGGATCAGGCCGATCTCCTCATAGTAGCGGATGGTCTTGGCCGGCAGGCCGGAACGCTCGGCGGCATCACCGACATTCATGGCGCTCTCCTGTCTCCGGCAGCCTTTCCGGCTGCCCCGTTGATTTTACTTCACAATCCTGGGACCCCTGTTGCCGAAATGCCGCAGTTCGGCACTTACCAGCAGGGAAGGTCATGCATATAGGCAGTGCACGCTTGGCAAGCAAAAGAAATGCCAGCATGAATGATGGTGAGAAAGCGGCCGACTCGTGCCGCTGATAAAAGGCGGGGCGTCGGACCTATTCATGCGCTTGAAGTCGTTTGCAATCGTCGCCGCCCTTGCGCTGTCGACCGCGATCAGCGGGTGCAGCACCATTGGCGGGCAAATCTTCACCAACAACTATGGCGCGATGACCGATGCCGGCTATCAGCTGCCGCGCATCCCGATCGAGAAGGTTCCGGCCCGCTTCCGCCGGCAGGAAGTGCGCTACGACACTCCCGAGAAGCCCGGCACCATCATCGTCGACACCCAGAACAAGTTCCTCTACTTCGTCGAGGGTGACGGCATGGCCATGCGCTACGGCATCGGGGTCGGCCGCGAGGGCTTCGAGTGGCACGGCACCGCCCATATCGCGCTGAAGCGCGAATGGCCGACCTGGACGCCGCCGGCGCCGATGATCAAGCGCCAGCCCGAACTCGCCAAATTCGCGGGCGGCATGGAGCCGGGCCTGAAGAACCCGCTCGGCGCGCGCGCCATGTATCTGTTCAACAAGGGCGGCGACATGGGCTACCGCCTGCATGGCAGCCCGGAGTGGTTCTCCATCGGCAAGGCGATGTCGTCGGGCTGCATCCGCCTGATGAACCAGGACATTATCGATCTCTACGACCGCACTTCGGTCGGCGCCAAGGTCATCGTGATGTGATCACGATGGCCGCGGACAAAAGCTTGCGTGCGCGGACCGTCTAGGCAACAACAAGACGTCCAAAGACAGAAAACCGGGCTGTTGGGGCCCGGTTTTTTGTTTTTGCGGTTGGAGAAAATTCACTCCGCCGAGAAGCTCAGAAACCGCAACAGGCGGCCGGCGGAGCAGAATTATCAGGCGACCTGCTCGACCTGCTGCACTTCCGGAACAAAATGCCGAAGCAGGTTCTGAATGCCGTGCTTCAGCGTCGCCGTCGATGACGGGCAACCGGCACAGGCACCCTTCATGTGCAGGAACACGGTGCCGTTCTCGAAGCCGCGGAAGGTGATGTCGCCACCATCCTGCGCGACCGCCGGGCGCACCCGGGTGTCGAGCAGCTCCTTGATGGTCAGCACCAGCTCCTCATCCGCCTTGTCGTAGAACTCGCCGGCCTGGCCGGCATCGTTGGCCGGGGCCGCCGAAGCCATGACCGGCGCGCCGGACATGAAATGCTCCATGATGGCGCCGAGGATCGCCGGCTTCAGGTGCTGCCAGTCGGGACCGTCCTTGGTCACGGTGATGAAGTCGTAGCCGAAGAAGACGCCGGTGACGCCGGGGATCTCGAACAGCCGGCCGGCCAGCGGCGAAGCCTGCGCGGCGCCTTCGGCGTCGCGGAAGTCGGCGGTGCCGTCGCGCAGCACTTCCTTGCCGGGCAGGAATTTCAGCGTCGCCGGGTTCGGCGTCGATTCGGTCTGGATGAACATGGATATCTCCAGGCCCTTCCGGGCCGATAGTTTGGAATAGTTCTAAATAGGCTCTATCGGCTGGACATTCAAGCGAAACGCGTCGCCCGAACGGCTGGCTGGCGGAATGTTTTTGCCCCGGCGGAGCGCTTCGCCACGGCAAGCCTATCCTCCGACTTCCACGCTGAGTTGTCCACTCGTCTTCTGGATGTTCACCTCGGCGCCGTCCGCCGTGCGCATGAATTCGAGGTCGGCGCTTGCCTCGCCGACCCGCAGCCCGCGAAGCTCGATGCGGCTGACGAAATCGGGCAGTCGCGGCCGCACGATCCGCAGCCTGTTTGCGAAGGCGTCGGGCTCCAGGCCGAGGCAGGTGGTCACCAGGAACGGCACCGCGCCCGCTGCCCATGCCTGCGGGTGGCAGGCCACGGGATAGTGCACCGGCACCTGGAAATCGTTGCGCTGAAAGCCCGCCATCGCCTCCGGCAGCCGGTGATGGCGGAAGTGCATCGCCGCTTCGACAATGGCGGTGAAGGTCCTCAGCGCCGCGCCGTCCTCGCCATACCGCCGGCAGCCGGCCGCCAGCAGCGCATTGTCATGCGGCCAGACGGTGCCGAGATGATATCCGACGGGATTGTAGCGCCGCTCCGCGCTCGAGAGCGTGCGCACGCCCCAGCCGTTGAACATGTCGTCCTGCATCAGCCGCCGCACGGTTCGGCGGCCCTTGCCCCGATCCGCGATACCGGTCCACAGCGCATGGCCCGGGTTGGAGGAAACGACCGCGACCGGGCGGCCGCGCGCCTCGAGCGCCAGCGCGAAAGTGTCCAGGTCCTCGCACCAGAAGTCGCGGTTGAACCGTGTCCGAAGCTTTTCGGCCTCGCCGCGAACCTGCCTGGCGCTGTTGCGCTCGCCAATGCGTTCGTAGAGATCGGCGATGGCATGCTTGGCCGCAAACACATAGCCCTGCATCTCGACCAGCGCGATCGGCGGCCTGGCGATGCTGCCGTCGGTCCTGACGATCGCGTCGGCCGAATCCTTCCACCCCTGGTTGACGAGACCGCTTTCCGAGATGGTCCGGTATTTGACATAGCCTTCGCCATGCCCGTCTCCGGCCTTGGCGATCCAGCCCAAGGCCTTTTCCACCGGCTCCCGCAGTTCGCGGAAGAGCCCCACGTCGCCTGTCCACGCGGCATAGCGGCCGAGAAGCAGCAGGAAGAGCGGGGTCGCGTCGACCGTGCAGTAGAATCTGGCATGTGGGACATTGCCCGCGCGAGCGAGCTCGCCGACGCGCAGCTCATGCAGTATCTTGCCGGGCTGCTCCTCTCGCCATCGATCCGTTCGACGTCCCTGATAGCCGGCTAGAAGGCGCAGCGTCTGGGCGGCGATCTCCGGCTGGAAGGCGAGCATCTCGAGCGCGACGATCAGGCTGTCGCGTCCAAACAGCGCGACGTACCACGGCACGCCGGCTGCGAAATACTCCCTGTTGCCAAGATCCGACCTGAGCACCGCGAGATCGCGCAGCGAACGGTCCATGATGCTGTTGAGCAGCAGGCTGTCGCTGTCGAACTTCGTGTGTTGCTCCAGCCATTTTTCAGTATCCGCCTGAACCGTCCCGGCAAAGCCCTCGAGAGCAAACGCCGGGTGCTGGCTCATTTGCTCGGCCTCCGGCTCTTCCGACAGTTCCCTCAATTCTATGGTGATGGCGATGGTGCGCCTTTCTCCTGGCGAAACATCGAACTGGAACTCGGCCGCGGTTCTGTGCATGGCATCGGGTGCCGGCAAGAAACCGATTGTTGCCGTTCTGCGAACGTGGTCGGCGCCGTGATAGACAAAGTGGAGGCTGCCGTCGCGCCAGGCAGGCCGCTCGCACCTGCCGAGGTTCTTCGGCACCAGTCCGCGCACATTGAAAATGTCCTCGAAGCCGGCGCCGAAGTGCAGGGTCAGCGGAAAGCCATGCGGCTCGTTGCCGAAATTCTGGATGGTCAGAACCTCTCGCACACATGTTTGCTCCGCATCGAGAATGCGCTCCCAGCGGATGCCGAGCTCGTCCTTGGGGATCAGTCGCCCCCCATCGCAATGCAGGTCGGGATTGGCCAGTTCGAAAAGCGCGGCGTAACCTCTTTGCGCGGTCGAGGCCAACACGATCGGCGGCAAACCGCCCAGCGTCATCTCATAGCCGCCGAGGAAACGGCAGTCGTGGAAATAGAGCCCGAAGCCGTGCTCGCCTTTCACCGGTATCTGGGCGTCGGGAGCGAGGATATAGTAGAGATCGAGATTCTTGACCGTAATCGCGCCGGCGATGCTGTCCACCATGGCCGGGTGCCCCTTGGCGAGCACGCGGTGCCTGCGCTCCTGCTGCGCATCAGGCGTCTGCCGGGCTTTTTGCTGTGATCGCGCTGCCTGCGAGCGCGGCTGCACCGGTGATCCAGTCCCAGCGTTTCGCGGCTTTGACGTGCCGCTACGCCCTGCTTTCCGGGTTGATTCGTCCACCGGCGCTCCTTTGGAATGGCGTTTCCGTGACCATTCCAAATGGCGCGCCGCCGACACGGGCCAAGGGCTATGGGCTGGTTGATAACATCGATGTGTATCTGCGGATCGGCGACGTTCCAATCGGGCAGGAGGGGCCTTCCCAATTCAGGCCAGGCTCTCGATTTCCTCGTCGGAGAGGTTCTGCGGCACCACGGTAACCGGGATGGGGAAGGCGGCGCCCCGGCCGGCCACCGCACTCACCAGTGGCCCCGGACCTTCCTTGCCGGCGCCGGCCGCCAGCACCAGGATGGCGATGTCCTGGTCTTCCTCGATGAGCTTGTGGATTTCCTCGGTCGGCTTGCCTTCGCGCACCACCAGTTCCGGCTCGATGCCGACCTTCTGGCGCACCTTGCTGGCATAGGTGTCGAGCGCCGCGCGCGCGGTCGCGTTGGCTTCCTCGCGCATGATCTTCTCAACCCCCAGCCAATGCTGGAAATCGTCCGGCTCGATCACGTAGAGCAGGACCAGCACGCCGCTGGTGCTCTGTGCGCGCGTCGATGCGTAGGCGACCGCGCGCTCGCATTCCGGCGTATCGTCGATGATCGCCAGGAATTTGCGGCGATGTCCGGCTTCACGGCTGAGGCGTTTGGAAACCATGTCTGTCCGCTCGGTATCAATTCGGCCGCAATCTGCCACCGCCACGGACCGGCGGCAAGCCGCCGGCCGGTATGGCGATCCCAGTCAACCAGCGAGGACCGATCAGTCCTGCAACAGGCCGATGATGTCGCGCACCGTCTTCATCGTGCCTTCGGCGATCGCGCGGGCGCGCTCGCCGCCGTCCTTGAGCACGGCGTCGACATGGGCGCGGTCGCCCTCGATGCGGCGCATCTCCGAGGCGATCGGCGCGAGCTTTTCGACCGCAAGGTCGGCCAGCGCCGGCTTGAACACGGAAAACTGCTGGCCGCCATATTCCTTCAGCACGTCGGCTTTGGAAATTTCGGCGAGGCCGGCATAGATGCCGACCAGGTTTTCGGCTTCCGGCCGGCTTTCCAGCCCGCCGACTTCACTCGGCAAGGCCTCCGGATCGGTCTTGGCCTTGCGGATCTTCTTCGAGATTGTGTCGGCATCGTCGGTGAGGTTGATGCGCGACAGGTCCGACGGGTCCGACTTCGACATCTTCTTCGAGCCGTCGCGCAGGCTCATGATGCGCGCCGCAGGACCGCCGATCACCGGTTCGGTGATCGGGAAGTAGCCGTTCACCGTCTCTTCGCCGACCTGCATCTCGACGCCGACGCCGAGCGCCGCGATCTTTTCCGAGAAGTCGTTGTTGAATTTTTGCGCGATGTCGCGGGTCAATTCCAGATGCTGCTTCTGGTCCTCGCCCACGGGCACATGGGTGGCGCGGTAGAGCAGGATGTCGGCGGCCATCAGGCTCGGATAGGCGAGCAGGCCGAGCGAGGCGTTCTCGCGGTCCTTGCCGGCTTTGTCCTTGAACTGCGTCATCCGGTACATCCAGCCGATGCGCGCCACGCAGTTGAAGATCCAGGCCAACTCGGCGTGCTGGATGACTCGCGATTGGTTGAAGACGATGTGCTTCTTGGGGTCGATGCCCGATGCCAGGAAGGCGGCGGTGATCGAGCGCGTCTGGTCGCCAAGGTCCTGGTGCACGAGCTGCGCCGTCAGCGAATGCAGGTCGACGACGCAATAAATGCAGTCGGACTGTTCCTGGAGGGCGACGAATTTTTTGATGGCGCCGAGATAGTTGCCGAGATGCAAATTGCCGGTCGGCTGGACGCCCGAGAAGACGAGGGGCTTGAAGGCGGACATGATTTCCTCATGGCTTGTGGAGGGCCGTATACGCATGATTCCAAAAAGTTGCAGACTTTTTGGAGCCAATCATGCGGCTGGAAACCGCGCGCGGCGAAAGTCTTGCGACGGCGGGCTTATGGACGAAGGCGAATGCGGGATCAAGACCGGTGTTGCTGAAAGCCAGCTCGAGTTATTCATCCAAGCCGGTGTTCGATTTCCGCGGCGCAGATTTCCCCGTGCCGCGCTTCACGTTCCGACGGATCATGCCGAAATCGGCGCCGCCGGTGCCGAAGGCGGTGATGAAGTAGAGCGCCGCACCCCCGCCGACAAGCGCGAGCAGCGTCGTCGCCTTGATCACCAGCGGCGAGCCGGGTCCGAGCCTTGCCGCGAAATAGTGCTCGGCGAAATAGAGCGCGACCGCCATCACAACAGCCGACAGCACCAGCCGGGGAATGCGCTTCAAGAGCGGTATGTCACGACCCCAGTGGCCGCGCTTTATCAACATGCCGAGCAGCAAAGCCGCGTTGACCCAGCCGGCGACGGCCGAGGCGACGGCGATGCCCGGCGCGCCCATCGAAGGAAACAAGCTCAGCGCGGTGGCGACGTTCACGCCGACGGAGATGGCGGCGAAGATCATCGGCGTGCGCGTGTCCTCGCGCGCGAAATAGCCGGGCGTGAAGGCCTTGATCAGCACGAAGGCCGGCAGGCCGAGGCCGAAGATCGCCAGGATCGAGGCGACGATCGGCGTCGAATGGTTGGCGGCGAAGGCGCCGCGCTCATAGACCAGTCGCACGATCGGCTCCGACATCACCCAAAGCGCCGCGGCCGCCGGCAAGGTCATGAACAGCGTGAATTCGACCGAGCGGTTCTGCAAATTGGCCGCCTCGATCAGATTGCCCGATTTCAAAGCCCGCGACAGCTCCGGCAGCAGCACGATCGCCACCGCGACGCCGACGACGCCGAGCGGCAGCTGGTAGATGCGATCGGCATAGGCGAGCGATGACACGGCGCTGTTCTGCCCGGAGGCAATCGCCGTGCCGATCAGCTGGTTGATTTGGGTGATGCCACCGGTAATAGCGGCCGGCAGCGCCAGGATCAGGAGCCGCTTGACGTTCGGCGTCATCTTGGGCCGGCGGAAGCCGATCGAGATGCCGGCATGGCGCACCGCTACCCAGACGATGGCGAGCTGCACGATGCCCGCCGCCAGCACGCCCCAGGACAGGCCGAAGCCGACATCATGCGCGTCGAGCCCATGATACCAGGCATAGGCGAGCACGCTGATCAGGATGATGTTGAGGAAAGCGGGGGCGATCGCTGCGGCGAAATAGCGGCGCAGCGAGTTCAGCATGCCGGCCATCATGGCGCCGAGCGACATGCAGATCAGATAGGGGAACATGATCGTCGCCAGCCGGACGGTCGTCTCGAACTTGCCCGGAATGTCGGCAAAGCCCGGCGCCACCAGGTAGCGGACGATCAGCGGCATCGCCAGTTCCATGGCGATGGTGAGCGCCAGAAGCGCCGAGAACAGCACGCCGAACACTTCCTCCGAGAAGCGCTTTGCGCCGTCGGTGCCGTGCGTTTCGATCTCCTTGGCGAACAGCGGCACGAAGGCGGCGTTGAAGGCGCCTTCGGCGAACAGCCGGCGGAAGGTGTTGGGAAACTGGAAGGCGGCGTTGAAGGCGTCGGCGACCGGTCCGGTGCCGAGGGCCGCCGCCATCAGCATCTCGCGGCCGAAACCCAGCGCGCGGCTCATCAGCGTGCCGGAGGCGACGGTGGCGAATTTTTTGACAAGGCTCATGCGGAGGATGACTGCCTGCGGAATTGCGTCAAATGGATGGTGATGATCACTCGGCGGCCGCCGCCTTGGCCTTGCCGTTGCGTTCGGGCGCGTTGCCTTCGAGTGTGTCGATCAGCCGCTTGTGGATCGTGGCCGTGCGCGTCGGGCTGTCGATCTTCTGGCCGGTAAGGTCGGTGACATAGAAGGTGTCGATGACCTTTTCGCCGAAGGTGGTGATGTGGGCCGAGGCGATATCGAGCGATAGGTCCGACAGCGCGCCGGTGACCTCTGAGAGCAGGCCGGGCCGGTCCAGCCCCTCGATTTCGATCACGGAAAAACGGTTCGACAGCGTGTTGCGGATCTCGGCGCGCGGCGGAATGCGGAAGGCCTTGGCGCCGCGCTTCGGCTTGGCGCGCTTCTCGATCATCTCGGGCAGCCAGCTCTTGCCGGACAGCACGTCCTCGATCAGCTTGCCGACGCGTTCGGCCCGCCGCCGCTCGTCCTCGTCGCGATCGAATTCTCTGGAGATCAAAATGGTGTCCAGCGCCCGCCCGTCAGAGGTGGTGAAGATCTGCGCATCGACGATGTTGCCGCCGGCCGCGGCACAGGCGCCAGCGATCACCGACAGCAGGCGCGGATGGTCCGGCGCCAGCACGGTGATCTCGGTTACCGCTTCGAACTCATGCGTCTTCACAATGGTGGCGAGCTTCCTGCCGGCCACATCCGCCTCGCGGACGAATTCGGCGTGGCGCAACTGGTCGGGCAGGTCGACTGTCAGCAGATAGTTTTCGTAGTGCTGGGCGACATAGCGCTTGCGCTCCTTCGCCGGCCATGCGGAAAGCGCCTCGGCCAGCCGCTCGCGCGCGGCGGAGGTGCGCTCGGCGCGCGACACTTCGGAGAAGCCCCCGGTCAAGAGCAACTCGGTCTCGAAATAGAGCGTGCGCAGCAATTGTCCCTTCCAGCCGTTCCACACGCCGGGTCCGACGCCCCGAATGTCGCAGACGGTCAGGATCAGAAGCAGCTTCAGCCGCTCCACCGATTGCACGATCGAGGCAAAATCCTCGATCGTCTTGCGGTCGTTGAGGTCGCGCGTCTGCGCCGTCATCGACATCACGAGATGGTTTTCGACCAGCCAGGCGACGGTCTCGGTGTCGGCGGCCGACAGCCCCATATGCGGACAGATGCGCCGCGCGATCCTGGCGCCGGCCTCCGAATGGTCCTCCGGCCGGCCCTTGGCGATGTCGTGCAGGAGCACCGCGACATAGAGCGCCTCGCGGCTTTTCTTCAACCCCGGCATCAGCGAGTGCGACAGCGGATGCACCTTGGCGCCGTCGCCGCGCTCGATCTCGGCCAACACGCCAATGCAGCGGATGAGATGCTCGTCCACCGTATAATGGTGGTACATCGAGAACTGCATCATGGCGACGATCTTGCCGAAGTCGGGGATCAGCTTGCCGAGCAGCCCCGCCTCGTTCATGCGCCTGAGGTTGAGCTCGGCATTGCGGTCCGAGGTCAGGATATCGAGGAACAACCGGTTGGCCTCCTCGTCGCGCCTGAGCGACTTGTTGGCCAGGCCGAGCGACCGGGTAAGCAGCTTCAGCGCGTCGGGGTGGAACTCCAGCCCGTGCTTGTCGGCGAACCAGAACAGCCGAAGCAGGTTGACCGGATCGCGTTCGAACACGCTGTCGTCGGCAATGTTGATGCGGTGGTTGTCGACAATGAAATCGGACGTGCCGGCAAGCTTGCGCTTGCGCCGCGAGAAGGTGAGGAAGATGCGGTTGAAGCCGGGCACATGCTTGGCCTGCTCTTCCTCGAGCGCGGCGCAGAAGATGCGGGTGAGATCCCCGACATCCTTGGCGACCAGGAAGTAGTGCTTCATGAAGCGCTCGACAGCCGACAGCCCGGGATGCGTCGTATAGCCCAGCCGCTCGGCGATCTCGCGCTGGATGTCGAAATGCAGCCGCTCTTCCGCCTTGCCGGTGAGGAAATGCATATGGCAGCGCACCGCCCACAGGAAGTCCTCGGCCTTCTGGAATTCGCGATACTCGGCTTCGGTGAAGACGCCTTTCTCGACCAGTTCCTGGCCGGTACGCACGCGATAGAAGTATTTGCCGATCCAGAACAGCGTCTGCAGATCGCGCAGACCGCCCTTGCCGTCCTTGACATTGGGCTCGACGAGATAGCGGCTCTCGCCCGCCTTGGCGTGGCGCTCGTCGCGTTCGGCGAGCTTGGCCTGCACATATTCGGGTCCGGTGGTGCGCACCACTTCGTGGTCGAAGCGGGTAAGCAGTTCGTCGTAGAGCTTGCGTTCGCCCCACAGGAAGCGCGCTTCCAGTATCGAGGTGCGGATGGTGATGTCGGTGCGCGAGAGCCTCAGACACTCTTCGATGTTGCGGGTGGCGTGGCCGACCTTCAGCCCCATGTCCCACAGCATGTAGAGCATGTATTCGACGATCTGCTCGCCCCACGGCGTCTGCTTGTAAGGGAGCAGGAACAACAGGTCGATGTCGGAGCCCGGCGCCAGCGTGCCGCGGCCGTAGCCGCCGACCGCGACGACCGCCATGCGCTCGGCGGCGGAGCGGTTCTTGACCTGGTAAACGTGGGTGGCCGCGAAATCGTAAAGCGCCCGGATCAGCTCGTCCATCAGATGCGACAGCCGCTCGGCGCAGGCATGGCCGCCGCCATCCTGCTTCAGCATCGCCTCGGCGATCGTTCGCCCTTCCGCGAGCTTGCCCTTGAGCAGTTGGAGAACCGCTGTGCGGGCAGCCTTGCCGGAGCCGTCGCCTGCGCTCGGCGCCGTCAGCGCAGTCATGTCGCGGCGCAAAGCGTCGCCATTGATGATTTCGTCGAGTTTGAGGGAGATCTTGGCCATTCGGCGGCGTCTATAGCGCGTTTTCTTCGCGCTGTGTATGGGGCGTGCGACAGGCCGAATTCCATCACGCGGAAGGTGCGTTCGACGCTCAGCCGATCAACTTTATAGACTAAAAAATCGAAACTGACCCTTGACCTTCCAGTTACTGGAAGGACTACCTCCGCCTCAATCCGAGAGTTCCGAGGCATTTGCTTAATGACCCATTCCGACCATAACCATCATCATGCGCACGGCGCATCCTGCTGTTCGGGGAAGAATGCTCGGCCTGCGACCGAAGCGGTGATTCGCGACCCCGTCTGCGGCATGGCGGTCGACCCGGCGGCCGGCAAGCCGGCGGCCGAGCATGGCGGCAGGACCTTTCATTTCTGCAGCGAGCGCTGCCGCACGAAGTTCCAGGCCGAGCCGGACAAATATCTGACGGCCACCGATCCCGTCTGCGGCATGAATGTCGACCGCGCTAGCGCCAGGCATTTTGTCCGACACGAGGGGCAGGGTTTCTATTTCTGTTCGGCCGGATGCAAGGACAAGTTCGAAGCCGAGCCGGCAAAGTATCCTGCCGGCCGGCCTGCGCCGCAGCCGATGCCTAAGGGCACGCAATACACCTGTCCGATGCATCCCGAGATCATCCGCGACAGGCCCGGCTCCTGCCCGATCTGCGGCATGGCGCTGGAGCCGATGGGCGTGCCCTCCGGCGACGAAGGCCCGAATCCGGAGCTTGTCGATTTCACCCGCCGCTTCCGGGTCAGCGCCGTGCTTTCGCTGCCGCTTCTGATCATCGCAATGGCGCCGATGCTCGGCGTCAGCTTCGAAAGCTTCGTCGACGGCCGCACGAAGACATGGGCAGAGCTGGCGCTGGCGAGCCCGGTGGTGCTGTGGGCGGCGTTCCCGTTCTTCCATCGTGGCTGGGCATCGCTGCTCAACCGCAGTCCCAACATGTGGACGCTGATTTCGCTCGGCGTCGGCGCTGCCTATCTCTTCAGCCTTGTCGCGACGCTGTTCCCGGATGTCTTCCCGCACCAGTTTCGCGGCCATGATGGCAGCGTGCCGGTTTATTTCGAGGCGGCCGCGGTCATCGTCTCGCTGGTGTTCCTCGGCCAGGTGCTGGAACTACGCGCCCGCGAGCGCACGGGCTCGGCCATTCGCGCCTTGCTCGACCTTGCCCCAGAGACGGCGCGCCTGATCGGCGCCGACGGGTCCGAGAAGGACGTGCCGCTCGACAGCGTCAAGACCGGGGACAGGCTCCGTATCCGTCCCGGTGATGCCGTGCCGGTCGACGGCATTGTGCTCGAGGGGCGCTCGGCCATCGAGGAATCGATGATCACTGGCGAGCCGCTGCCGATCGAGAAGTCGGAGGGCGATTCGCTCACCGGCGGCACGCTCAACAAGAACGGCTCCCTCATCATGCGTGCCGAAAAGGTCGGCGCCGAGACCACGCTTTCGCGCATCGTCGAAATGGTCGCCAAGGCGCAGCGCTCGCGCGCGCCGATCCAGGGGCTGGCAGATCGAGTTTCCTTTTACTTCGTGCCGGCTGTCGTGCTGGTGGCGATCATCGCCTTCATTGTATGGTCGCTCTTCGGCCCCGAGCCCAGCCTGGCCTTCGCCATCGTGTCGGCGGTGTCGGTGCTGATCATCGCCTGTCCCTGCGCGCTCGGCTTGGCCACGCCGATGTCGATCATGACCGCGACCGGCCGCGGCGCGCATGCCGGCGTGCTGATCAAGGAAGCGGCGGCGTTGGAGCGCTTCGCCTCCGTCGACACACTGATCGTCGACAAGACCGGCACCTTGACCGAGGGCCGGCCGCGGCTGACCGATGTCGTCGCCGCCGAAGGCATTGCGGAGAATGAATTGCTGGCGCTCGCCGCGACGCTCGAAAAGGGCTCGGAACACCCGCTCGCCGAGGCGATCGTCGAGGGTGCCGCCGAACGCGGCGCCAAGCTTGCAGGTGCCGAGAACTTCGAGGCGATAACCGGCAAGGGCGTTGCCGGCACCGTGTCCGGCAGGAAGGTTGCGCTCGGCAATGCGGCGATGATGGCCGACCTCGGCGTCGACACCGCGCCCGTTTCCGCCAGCGCGGAAGCGCTGCAGGCCGAAGGCAAGACGGCGATGTTCGTTGCCGTCGGCGGCAAGCTTGCCGGCCTGGTTGCCGTCGCCGATCCGGTCAAGGCAACCACGGCCGAGGCGATCAAGGCGCTGCACGACAAGGGCTTGAGGATCATCATGGCGACCGGCGACAACGAGCGCACGGCAAAAGCGATCGCCGGCAGGCTCGGCATCGACGAGGTCCGCGCCGGGCTGCTGCCGGATCAGAAGGCGGCACTTGTCGACGAACTGCGCGCCAGGGGCGCCGGCATCGCCATGGCCGGCGACGGCGTCAACGATGCGCCGGCGCTTGCCGGAGCCGATGTCGGCATCGCCATGGGCACCGGCGCCGACGTCGCGGTCGAAAGCGCCGGCATCACGCTGGTCAAGGGCGATCTCAACGGCATCGTCAGAGCCCGCACACTGGCCCAGGCGACGATCCGCAACATTCGCCAGAACCTGTTCTTCGCCTTCCTCTACAACGTGCTCGGCGTGCCGGTCGCCGCCGGAGTGCTCTACCCACTCACCGGTATGCTTCTGTCGCCGATGATCGCGGCGGCGGCGATGAGCCTGTCGTCGGTCTCGGTGATCGGCAACGCGCTGCGGCTGAGAACGTTGAAACTCTGAGCGACGCCCCCAAATACGACATTCCATTCAACAGGAGATATTGGATGACCTTGGCCAAGAAGATTGTGCTGCTGCTGATGGCGGCGGGAATGCTGATCGCGGTGTTCCTCGAAAGCGTGCCCGCGCAATCGGACGAAATGAAGCACGACATGTCCGGGATGGCCATGGGCGCGGACAGCCCAGCAACCGCTGGCTACAAGGCGGCCATGGTCAAGATGCACAAGGACATGATGCTCAACTACACCGGCAATGCCGATGTCGACTTCGTCCGCGGCATGATCCCCCATCACCAGGGAGCCATCGACATGGCCAAGGTGGTGATCGCCAACGGCAAGGACCCGGAAATCCGCAAGCTCGCCGAGAACGTCGTCAAGGCGCAGGAAGCCGAGATCAAAAAAATGCAGGATTGGCTTGCCAAGCATCCGGTGAACTAGTTCCCCGCGCCGGAAATCCGGACGAAGGCGAGGACTTCGGCCTGGATTTTCGGCCATGCTTGTGCTGCGATCCAGCCTCACGCGGAGCGGGCCATGTCTTCTAAAATCAGAACCACTTTCCTGCCGTCAGGCGAAGCCGTTCCGGTGCTGGGTCAAGGCACGTGGAAGATGGGTGAGGACGGCCGGCGCCGCGCCGACGAGGCCGCGGCGCTAAGGCTTGGGCTGGATCTCGGCATCACGCTTATCGATACGGCGGAAATGTATGCCGGCGGCGGCGCCGAGGAGGTGGTGGCGGAAGCCATCGCCGGGCGCCGCGACGAGACTTTTCTGGTTTCCAAGGTGCTGCCGTCCAACGCCTCGCGCGCCGGCGTCAAGCGGGCCTGCGAGAACAGTCTGAAACGGCTCGCCACCGACCGCATCGACCTCTATCTGCTGCACTGGCCGGGCAGCGTGCCGCTGTCGGAAACGATCGAAGCCTTCGAGGCCTTGAAGGCGGCCGGCAAGATCCGCCATTGGGGCGTCAGCAATTTCGATACCGACGAGATGGAGGAACTGGTCGGCCTACCCTCCGGCGCCAACGTCCAGACCAACCAAGTCCTCTACAACCTCTCTCGGCGCGGTCCGGAATTCGACCTCGCGCCCTGGAGCCTTGAGCGCGGCATCCCGCTGATGGCCTATTCGCCGGTCGAGCAGGGCGCGCTGGCGCGCAACGCCAGGCTCGATGCCGTTGCCGCCCGCCACAACGCCACGGCGGCGCAGGTCGCGCTCGCCTGGGTAATGGCGCAAAAAGGCGTCGTTGCCATCCCGAAGGCCAGCCGGCAGGAGCATGTCCGCCAAAATGCTGCGGCGCTCGACATCGTCCTAACAGCGGAAGACCTTGCCGAACTTGACCGCGCCTTCCCGCCGCCGACGCGCAAGCGCGGGCTGGAGATGATCTAGGCGCGCTCGCAATGACGCTGGAAAGCCTTATTTCGCCGCCAGCCCCTTCAGCCTGTAGAGCGCCTCCAGCGCCTCCCTTGGCGTCATCTCGTCCGGATTGATCGCGCCCAGTGCTTCGCCCAGGACATCGTTCTTCGCCGGCTTCGGCGCTTCGCGCTTCACCGCCACCGAAAACAGCGGCAGATCGTCGACCAGCCGGTTGGTCTTGCCGGAAACTTCGCCTTCCTCGAGCTGGTGCAGCACTTCCTTGGCGCGCGCCACCACCGCTTCCGGCAGTCCGGCGAGCCGAGCTACCTGCACGCCGTAGGAACGGTCGGCGGCACCCTTGCCGACCTCGTGCAGGAAGACGACGTCGCCTTCCCATTCCTTGACCCGCATGGTGACGTTGGAGAGCCGCGAAAGCTTGCCGGCCAGCGCCGTCATCTCGTGGAAATGCGTGGCGAAGATCGCACGACAACGGTTTTTTTCATGCAGATATTCGACCGCCGCCCAGGCGATCGACAGACCGTCGAAGGTCGCGGTGCCGCGGCCGATCTCGTCAAGGATGACCAGCGCCCGCTCCCCGGCCTGGTTCAGGATCGCCGCGGTCTCGACCATCTCGACCATGAAGGTCGAGCGGCCGCGCGCCAGATCGTCCGAGGCGCCGACGCGCGAGAACAGCCGGTCGACGACGCCGATATGGGCGCTTTCGGCCGGCACGAAGGAGCCGGTCTGGGCAAGGATGGCGATCAGCGCGTTCTGCCTCAGGAAGGTCGACTTGCCGCCCATGTTGGGCCCGGTGAGCAGCCAGATGGCGCCGGCCTTTGCTCCGTTTTCAGGCGAAAGATTGCAGTCATTGGCGACGAACGGGCCTTCGCCTGACCGCCTGAGCGCCTGTTCGACTACCGGGTGGCGGCCGCCGGCAATCTCGAAGGCGAGGCTGGAATCCACGACCGGCCGGCACCAGCCCTCGCTCTCGGACAGTAGCGCCAAGGCCGACGACACGTCGAGGACTGCAAGTGCCTCGGCGCCGGCGCGGATGCTGTCGGCCTCGCTCACCACTTCCGCCGTCAGCCGATCGAAGGTGGCAAGCTCGATGCTCAGCGCCTTATCGGCGGCATTGGCGATCTTCGATTCCAGCTCCGCCAGTTCCGTCGTGGTGAAGCGCATGGCGTTGGCCATGGTCTGGCGATGAATGAAGCGCGCCTTCGCAACGTCGCTGCCGGTCATGATCGAATGATGGTTGGCCGTCACCTCGATGTAGTAGCCGAGCACATTGTTGTGCCGGATCTTCAGCGAGCGGATGCCGGTCTCCTCGATCAACGAGCGCTCCAGCCCGGCGATCACCTTTCGCGACTCATCGCGCAGCGCCCGCATCTCGTCGAGTTCGGCATTGTAGCCTGACCGCACGAAGCCGCCGTCGCGCCTGATGAGCGGCAATTCGTCGTCGAGCGCCTCGCCGAGATGGCGGGCGAGCGCCTCGGGCAAGCCATGGATCGCCGAGAGCGCCGCGGCGAGTTCGGCGGGGAGCGCCGTCGTCGCAAACAGTGCGGCGATCGCGCCCGCGGCCTCGAAGCCGGCGCTGAGCGCGCCAAGGTCGCGCGGGCCGCCGCGGTGGAGCGCCAGCCTGGAGAGCGCCCTCGGCATGTCGGCGACACTTTTCAGGCTCGTTCGCAATCCCTGGCAAAGCCGAGCTTCGGCGCGAAAGAACGACACCGAATCCAGCCTAGCGGAAATCAATGCCGGGTCGGTCAGCGGCGCCATCAGCCGGTCGGCGAGCAGTCTCGCCCCGCCCCCGGTCACGGTCCGGTCGATCGCCTTGAACAGCGAGCCCTCGCGGCTGCCGGATAGCGTGCGCAGGAGTTCCAGATTGGCGCGCGTCGCCGGGTCGATGAAAAGCGTCGAGCCGTTCTCCTCGCGCTCCGGCCGCGACAGCGGCGGCCGCTCGGCCTTCTGCGTCTTCTCTACATAGGCGATGGCGCCCGAGATCGCCGACAGCTCGGCACGCGAAAAAGTGCCGAAACTGCCCGGGGTCGCCACCTCGAAGAAGCGGGCGATGCGACCCGTGGCCGACGCCGAATCGAACAGCGACGGCGGCTGCGGGTTGGCGACCCGGCCGAGCACGTCGAAGACCGGCCGCAGCTCCGCGTCATGGAACACCGGCTCGGCGACGATCAGCTCGCGCGGATCGACGCGGAAAATGTCGGCAAGCAGCCGTTCGGCCGAGGTTTCAGCCACCCGAAACGCGCCCGTCGAGATGTCGATCCAGGCAAGCGCGAAACTGCCTTGGCTGGCTGCATTGCCGCCCTTCACTCGCCCCAGCGCCATCAGGAAGCTCGACTCCGAGGGTGCAAGCAGCTTGTCCTCGGTGATGGTGCCCGGCGTGACCAGCCGCACCACGTCGCGGCGCACCACCGATTTCGAGCCACGCTTCTTGGCTTCCGCCGGGTCCTCGATCTGCTCGCACACGGCAACGCGGAAGCCTTGCGCGATCAGCTTCTGCAGATAATCGTCCGCCGCATGCACCGGCACGCCGCACATCGGGATGTCGTGGCCCTGGTGCTTGCCGCGCCGCGTGAGCACGATGCCGAGCGCCTGGCTCGCCTTTTCGGCGTCGTCGAAGAACAGCTCGTAGAAATCGCCCATGCGGTAGAACAGAAGCGAATCCGGGTTCGCCGCCTTGATCTCGATATACTGCTCCATCATCGGTGTGACGCCGCCCATGGTGGGCGCCGGCGTCGTCGTTTCCTGGGCGTCGGTATCGGTCGGCATGTGCATGTTCATGCCCGAACGCTAGCAGATGTGGCAGGGCGGTTTAATGCCGGAGGCTCGAAAAGCAGGGGAAAGCGCGAGCCATGCTGCCAGCTCGCCGTCAATCGGTCCGCCGCATTGCCGGCCTTCTGCGTTGAAGCAGCTTCGCCCGGCTTGTCGGTTTACAGTCGCCGCGTGTAGCCTTAATCGGTGGGAACCATAAGCAAGCAGCCGTCCCAAGCGGTGCCGCACAGGCGAGGAAATCAAAAGCATCATGGCCAGGAAAACCGAAAGCAGCGGGCCCTCCGTCAGCGCGCAGGAGGCGCTCGAATTCCACGCCATGGGTCGGCCGGGCAAGCTGGAGATCGTCGCCACCAAGCCGATGGCCACGCAACGCGATCTGAGCCTCGCCTATTCTCCGGGCGTCGCCGTTCCTGTGCGCGCAATCGCGGAGGATCCAAGCCGCGCCTTCGACTATACGACGCGCGGCAACATGGTCGCCGTCATCTCCAATGGCACTGCAATCCTCGGTCTTGGCAATCTCGGCGCCCTGGCTTCGAAGCCGGTCATGGAAGGCAAGTCGGTGCTGTTCAAGCGCTTCGCCGATGTCGATTCGATCGACCTCGAAGTGGCGACCGAGGACGCCGACGAGTTCATCAACTGCGTGCGCTTCCTCGGACCTTCCTTCGGCGGCATCAATCTCGAGGACATCAAGGCGCCGGAATGCTTCATCATCGAGCAGCGGCTCCGCGAGCTGATGGACATCCCCGTCTTCCACGACGACCAGCACGGCACCGCCATCATCTCGGCTGCCGGGCTGATCAACGCGCTGGAGATCACCGGCCGAGACATGAAGACCACGAAAATGGTCTGCAACGGCGCGGGCGCAGCGGGCATCGCCTGTATCGAATTGATGAAGGCGATGGGTTTTTCGCCGGAAAATATCATCCTGTGCGATACCAAGGGCGTGGTCTTCCAGGGCCGCACCGAAGGCATGAACCAGTGGAAGTCGGCGCATGCGGTCAAGACCGAGGCGCGCTCGCTCGCCGAGGCGCTTGACGGCTGCGACGTCTTTCTCGGGCTTTCCGCCAAGGGCGCGCTGACCCCCGCCATGGTGCGGTCGATGGCCAAGAACCCGATCATCTTCGCCATGGCCAATCCGGATCCGGAGATCACGCCCGAGGAAGTCGGCGAGATCCGCACCGACGCCATTATGGCGACCGGCCGCTCGGATTACCCGAACCAGGTCAACAATGTGCTGGGCTTTCCCTACATCTTCCGCGGCGCGCTGGATGTCAGGGCCACCACCATCAATGACGAGATGAAAATCGCCGCCGCACGCGCCCTGGCCGAGCTGGCGCGCCAGGACGTGCCCGACGACGTCGCCGCCGCCTATCAGGGCAACCGGCCGAAATTCGGCCCCAACTACATCATCCCGGTGCCCTTCGATCCGCGCCTGATCTCGGCGATCCCGCTTGCCGTGGCCAGGGCCGCGATGGAGTCCGGCGTCGCCCGCAAGCCGATCCTCGATCTCGACCGCTACGCGCATGAGCTCTCCGCCCGCCGCGATCCGATCGCCTCGACCTTGCAGCGCATCTACGACCGCGTCCGCCGCCAGCCCAAGCGCATCGTCTTCGCCGAAGGCGAGGAGGAGCAGGTGATGCGCGCCGCCGTCTCCTATGTGAACCAGAGGCTGGGCACGGCGATCCTGCTCGGCCGCGACGACGTCATCAAGGAGAATGCCCGCAACGCCGGCATCGAGCTCAACAAGCAAGGCCTCGAGATCATCAATGCCAGGCTGTCGCGCCGCAATGGGATCTACACCGACTATCTCTACGAACGTATGCAGCGCAAGGGCTTCCTCTTCCGCGACTGTCAGCGCCTGATCAACAACGACCGCAACCATTTCGCCGCCTGCATGGTGGCGCTGGGCGACGCCGACGGCATCGTCACCGGCGTGACCCGCAACTATTCCACCGCGCTCGACGACGTGCGCCGCGTCATCGACGCCAAGCCGGGCCACCGCGTGATCGGCGTTTCGATCGTGCTGGCAAGGGGCCGCACCGTGCTGGTTGCCGACACCGCCGTGCACGACATGCCGAATGCCGAGCAGATCGCCGACATCGCCGAGGAGGCGGCCGGCTTTGCCCGCCGCATGGGCTACGAGCCGAGGATTGCCATGCTCGCCTACTCCACCTTCGGTCATCCGCAGGGCGAGCGCTCCGAGCGGGTGCAGGAGGCGGTGCGCATCCTCGACAAGCGCCGCGTCGACTTCGAATATGACGGCGAGATGGCCGCCGACGTGGCGCTGAACCCGCGCGCCATGGCGCAGTACCCGTTCATCAGGCTGACCGGTTCGGCCAATGTGCTGGTCATGCCCGCCTTCCACTCGGCCTCGATCTCGACCAAGATGCTGCAGGAACTCGGCGGCTCGACCGTCATCGGCCCGCTGCTGGTCGGTCTGAACAAGCCGGTGCAGATCGTCTCGCTCAACGCCAAGGACTCAGACATCGTCAACATGGCGGCGATCGCGGCCTATACGGCGGGAGCTTGAATAATATTTCTCTTAATACTATTTGCGATGTCGAACCGTCGACAGTCTATTTTTAGACATAATATGTTTTGCAAGTGAATTAGGAGTAGCGATGTCCGGCACCTATGACAAACTGTCCAAGGCTGGTAAAGGCGCATGGGTTGTACATCACGGACAAAAAGCGTCTGGCACGATGGGGGCTGGCGCACAATTTCCAGCATTGGAGGTCGCGGGAAAGGCGGCAGCGCTATTGTCGCAGTTTGCCGGTACGGATCAAGCGGTTCTGGAAAAAACGCGCGTAGATGCCTTGGCTGCGGCCGCTGGCATCAACCCAAAGATGGAACTTCCGACCCTTGTGGAAATGTTGAAACGGCGACGTGTTATTGACGTGGGCGCCACGGGGGATGTCGAAGTTATCGGCTTGACAAGCTCGGCCACAGTTCAGCATGCGTCCGATCTGTTTGAGGCCGAAAACCCGACTCGTGAAGAACGTGCCACAATTGCACTTGCAGAACTGACCTCAAAAGCTCCACTTGAACAAATATAACGCAACAGCTAATTTCTGACGAGTTCAAAATCACGTCTGATAGGACGATTGATTTTTTAAAGGTTTCGGAAAATATTGGATTTGTTGATGCGGAGGGCAGCGGAAGCTCAAAATTGTATTTCAACGGGAACCTATTCAGACGGGACAATCTGTCAAAGGTTAAAAAAGTTATAGATTCGCTATCGTCAACAGATCAGGCGAAGGTAATTGAGCTTGACGGTATAATAAACCGTATTGGCTGTATTTCTGTTGAAAAGGCGGAATATATTCTAGGGGACAGTCTGCTGGAGAAATTGAAGGCCGCTGGGATGTACGACATCAATCATGTCGCTAATGCTTCTGGTGAATATGGTTTTGTCACCAAGCCAGCCGCGTTCCACAAGTTCAACGATCCGATGGCAGATGATGCATTTGACCTCGCGAAAGCGCTTGTGGCCGCGCTTACATATGGCATGACCCAGAGTTCTTCTGGCCGGGGCAAAATCGAGTTTATTCGATTGCTCCTCAACAAGCTAAATTCCGGAAAGCCAGTTGGTCCAGCCACGGCGATCGGAGAAGATTATCGCATCTTGGAGATGAGGGGGGTTCTGAGGGTCCAGAAGGCTTCGGGCTACGGATACATTATGACGCTTCTCAAGCGAGACATCGGAGAAATGGCCTTGGCCGTACTGACGACGGGCGAGACCGCGTCAGTTAACTCGTTGAATCAGATTCTTCCAGGATCGATGACTGGGTATGTGGGGCCCGAGAAATCGCGTTCCGACTTTCGTAGAAAGCAGGCGGCGCCAAGTAAGCGCATGACTGAAGACGTACTCCAGGCGTTGCGACAGCAAGGAGGCTTCTAATGGCTGCTAGCCGTGGAGCGAAGGGACAAGAGCTGGAGGAGAGCCTAAAGGCTTACTTCTGGCAGGCCGGTTATTTTGTTGTCAGGGGTCTCCCTTACCAACTTGACGGGGAAGACGTGACGGACGTGGATTTGTGGCTCTACGAGCGTCCCGCTGCGTCAACTCGTAGACGCATCATCGTTGATATCAAGAACAAGAAATCGCCCAAAGCAGCCGAGCGGGTGGTTTGGACTAAAGGGCTTCAGGCGGCTCTGGGGGTCGATGGTGCGGTTGTGGCGACAACTGACAGCCGTCCCGCCGTTCGACGACTTGGAAAAGCGCTTGGCTTACAAATCTTGGATGGCGACGCGGTTTCAAAAATTGTGCAAAGCGACAAATTGAAGGTCGCAGATCAGCTTTCACTCGACGATCTAAATGCTTTGGTGCGACAGATTGATAATCAGAGGCGTTCTAGTGAGTGGCGCAACACCTTGCATAGTGCTCGAGCATCCATGATAACAGGTATCGGGGTCCAGTCTGCCAACAGGAATCTGGCTGCGAGCGCTTTTTTTGCCGAACAGACGGCGCTTGCCCAGCCGTCATCCGGGCAGGCCTTGGTTGGGTTAAGGCTTTTCTATCTAACCTCAGCGCTTGCTGCCATAAGTCTTGATTTTGTGTTGGCTGACCAAGCGTTTAGATCTCCGGAAGAAAGAAAAAGTATTATCGTAAATGCGATTAGATTTGGACAATCTGAGGCGGTAGCTTCGATGCCCATTGTAAGTGCGGCGATTAGCTTAGCTAGAAAGTATGCGGAAAACGGTCAGGCTACGGCAAAGCAAATAGAGTATGGATTCTACCAAGACGCAGATAGGATACCGGCAGAGTTCATCGCGGAGTACTTGGCGAAAATCGCTAGAGCCGACACGCTTTTTAACGTGGCTAGAGAAGTAGAGCGCGCATCGATTTCAGTGAACGTCCCGGGTTACGATGCTCTTAGCGTCGAGGCTCGTTCGGTTTTGGGGGTTTTTCTGGATTTTAATGGTATTTCCCGCGAAAGAATCGCATTGGCACTTCCATCGCGAAACGGCCAATCGAAGATCGCGGGACAACCAGACCTTGGTTTTTTTGAAGGTGCGCGGGAAGATATTGTTAAGGACACGGTAAATACGCCGAGCACGGAGCAGCAAAAGTGACTTCCGTGATTTGGCGATTAGCATAACGCGGAGCGATCTGCTTTCACCATCGCTGACAGCACAAAAGGCCCGTGGCGATGCCGCGGGCCTTTCTGTTTGGGTCGCAGCTTTCGATCAGCAATTGCGCTGGAAGCGGACGATGCCGCCGACGCTGTCCTTCTTGTCGGCCTTGGTCCAGTTGCCGAACGGAGTGCCGTCGTAGAAGTGGCCGAAGTGGTTCCAGTCGACTTCGGTCGTGATCGTGTAGCCCGGCACGATGGTGTAGGCGACGTTCGCCGCCAAAGCGTAGTTCTTGTCGTCGTCGGCCGAAGCCTGGAGATTGAACGCCGTCTTGTCGTTGAACTTGTAGGTGCCGCCGCCCCAGACGGCCCAATTGCCGCCCCACGGCTTGTAGAAGCCGCGGCCATGGCCGTCGATGGCGTTGCCGGCATCGTCGCTCAGGTTGTCGTCGGTGCCGTAGCCGGCCATGACGAACAGCGACAGTTCCTTGCTCACATTGACGTCGAGGCGAACCTTGCCGGCCACTTCCTCATAGTTGCTGTCATAGGCGACGACGCCGGTGATCGCACCCCAGTCGCCCTTGTACTTCAAGCCGCCGACGACGTGAGGAACGTAGCTGTCGATCGTGCCGGTCACGCCGGAGCCCTCTTCGAGCGAGATGACGCCCGAGAAGCCGCCGTCCACATCGAAGTAGTAGCTGACGACGTTGGTGTCCTTGACGCCGTACGGAATGATCGTGTCCTGGATGACATTGCCCGCGTAACCGATGAACTGGTCATAAGGCGTTTCGTCCTTACCGACGCGCAGGCCGCCGAGCTGGACCCAGGCGAAATGCAGGTCGGGCGCCTTGTTGGCAGCGGGGTTGGTGTCAACCTTACCGTTGGAGGTGACCAGGTTCTTGTCACCGAAGTTGAAGCGCGTTTCGGTGTAGGTCTTCAATGTGCCGAGCTCTCGCGCAGCATTTCGATGGGGATGCGGCCATCCAGCTCGGGGCAGGGATGAGCGAGCCAGAACCAGGCCAGTCTCGGATTGGTGATGGCCGCCAACACCTCGCTTATGCCGGGGGCCGGCCTGCCGTCGATGAACTGGGCGAGCGGGAAGACATGCTTGCGGCCGCCTTTGCGCAGCGCGACGACCTCACCGCGCCTTTGCCAGCGGTGCAGCGTCGAGCGAGGTATGCGGAACTTCTCTTCCAGATAGGTCGAACCTGCGACCTCGCCGGCCCAGTCTTCGATCAGCATCGACTGCAGCTCGGAGACCAGCTCGGCAAAGGGCCGGGCGATGGGCTTGCCGGCCCCGATCTTCGGATTTTCGTCCCTGCTGCCTGCGTCGCGCGGCTCGGCGCGCGCGATCTTCTCCGCCATCGCGCGGAAGAATTCGGAGGCGAGCCCGGTCCAACTGCCCTTGAAGGAGGTGATGGCAAGCCGCTGCGCCTGCGGCAGGAACGGAAGGGCGGCGGCAACACCGCCGGCCATCGCGGTGGCGCAGATCAGCGCCTCCGCCTCCATTAGGACGCCATGCTGCATCAGAGCCTGTCGCACAGCCTCGGCCACAAGTTCGGCCAAGGCGTCTTGCGAAGTTCCTTCAGGCGGATTCTGAAATCTGGTCATGCATCTGTCTTGCGCGTCGCGCTTCTCCCAAACTGTGCCGTCGTTGAACGGCTACAGCGGAAAGCGGCTATCGCAATGGCGACGGACGCAGCGACCGTGAAGGTTGCTGTCTTGCATTTTTGACACCCCAACTGCTGCGGCCGTCCTGAAATGTCAGTCGCAGAACGCCCAATGTGCCTCTAGGAGCGATCTATGACAGCGGCGCGACAGCCGGGTTCATTTGGCGCCCGACCGGGATGACGCGGCGGAACTAAAGCAGGCCCGCCTGTTCCGCTTCGCGGCGCAGATTCTGGCGCGGTCGCGGGCCGATCTGCTGGATAACCAGCCCGGCCGCCAGCGAGCCGAGGTCGCCGCAGTCTTGGAGGCTGCGTCCGGTCGTGTATCCATAGAGGAAACCGGCGGCATAGAGGTCGCCCGCGCCGGTCGTGTCGACCAGTTCCTTGATCGTGGTCGCGCGGATAGTGACGGTCTCGTCGCCCCGCACGATCACCGAGCCCTTTTCCGAGCGGGTGACGGCGGCGATCTTGCAATCCTTGCGTATCGCCACCAGCGCGTCCTCGAAGGAAGCGGTCTGGTAGAGCGACTTGATCTCGTGGCTGTTGGCGAAGACGATGTCGACCGTGCCGGAGCGCATCAGATCGAGGAACTCGTCGCGGTAGCGGTCGACACAGAAGGAATCCGACAGCGTCATCGACACTTCGCGCCCCGCCGCATGCGCCAGCCTCGCGGTCTGCCGGATCGCTTCCTTGGCGCGCGGCGGATCCCACAGATAACCCTCGAAATAGGTGACCTTGGCGCCGGCCGCCTTGTCGGCCTCGACGTCCTCCGGCCCCAGCTCGACGCAGGCGCCGAGATAGGTGTTCATCGAGCGCTCGCCGTCCGGCGTGACGAAGATCATCGAGCGAGCCGTCGGCGGCTCGCCTTGCAGTGGCTTAGTGTCGAAGGCCACGCCCTGGGCGCGGATATCATGGCTGTAGATGTCGCCGAGCGCATCGTTCGACACCTTGCCGAAAAAAGCGGCGCGGCCGCCGAAGCTCGCCACGCCCGCCGCCGTGTTGCCGGCGCTACCGCCTGAAGCTTCGATCGCCGGTCCCATGCGGCTGTAGAGCAGCTCGGCGCGCCTAGTGTCGATGAGGTTCATCGCGCCCTTGATGATGCCGTTGGTTTCCAGAAAGGCCTCGTCGCATTGCGCGATGATGTCGACAATGGCATTGCCGATGCAAAGCACGTCATATTCCGGCATCAATGTCTCCGCCAACGACTGTCCGGCTTTCTGCCACGCCGGCCGCGCGCGGGTCTAGCGGCTCGCAGCCGCTTTGCCTACCCCGAAAATCGGCACAGGTTTCCGCTTCGCCGACTTCCGGCCGGTTGCTGCGGCAGCCGTCGCGCCGAACTGGACCATATCGTTAGAGGCGACGGCGGCTATGGTTGGAGCGTCATCGAAACATCTAAGCCGCGGTGTGAGCTAGAACGGACCGTCGAAACAGGCTGAAGGCGCGAAATCCCATGTCCGATAAGACCGAGATGACGACCGAGCTGGCGCTGCTTGGCCTGCTGGCGGTGTTGTGGGGTGCCTCCTACACCTTCATCAAGATCGGCGTCGAGACGATCCCGCCGGTGACCTTCATCGCCGGGCGCACGCTGATCGCCGGCGGCATTCTGCTTGGCCTCATCCGCTGGCGCGGCCTTGTCATGCCGCGGGAGGTGGTCATGTGGCGCCGCTTCATGTTCCAGGCCTGCCTCAACAGCGTCATCCCGTTCACGCTGATCGCCGCCGCCGAACGTTCGATCGACGCCGGCCTTGTCACGATCCTCAACGCGACGTCGCCGATCTTCACCTTTCTGCTGACGGCGCTGATCACCCGCCACGAGCCGGTGACATTGCGCAAGCTGGTCGGCGTCGGCGCCGGCATCGCCGGCATTTGCCTCATCGTCGGCACCGAGGCGCTGGGCGGCATCGGCCATCAGCTCTGGGCGCAGCTTGCGGTCGTCGCCGCCACCGTCTGCTATGCGGCGCCGCCATTTTCGGCCGCAATTTCAGAGGGCTCGACCCGATGGTGCCGGCCGCCGGCTCGATGATCTGCGGCGCCGTGATCCTGATTCCCTTGAGCCTCGTCTTCGACCGGCCCTGGACGTTGACGCCGTCGACGGCGTCGATTCTGGCGCTCTTCGGGCTTTCGGTCTTCTCCACCGCGCTCGCCTTTTCGATCTTCTTCCGGCTCATCCACACGCTGGGCTCTGTCGGCACCACCTCGCAGGCCTATCTGCGCGTGCCGATCGGCGTCGGCATCGGCGCCGTCTTTCTGGGCGAAAGCCTCGGGCCGAGCGCCTGGTTCGGCATGGGCTTCGTCGTCGTTGGCGTCGCGGCCATGACCATCCCGGCCAGACTGGCCAGGCTTGCGCAATAATGCATGTCGCCCAAAAGTGCATGGCGGTTTTGGGAGGACGACATGCATCGAGACAAACCTAAGGCGCGTCGACGCGACGCGCTTTAGTTGCGCCGCTTAGCAAGCCGGCCTATCTCGGGATCGTCGCTCCTCTGTAAGGGCTTGGACCTGCCGTGATCCTCGATGCCGCGCGCGCTGCCGCCAGCCGGCTGTTCTCACCTGAATTCCGCTCCGTCTTCCTGAAGACGCTGGGCCTGACGCTGCTCGCCTTGGTGGCGCTGTGGTTCGGCATCGAGAGCCTGCTCGAATGGCTGGCATGGCCGTGGCTGCAGACATTTGTGCCCGGCCTGCCGTCCTGGGCAGGATGGCTGAGCGGCATCATCGCCGGCATCCTGTTGGCAATGGGCATGGCGCTGCTCGTGGCACCCGTGACGGCAATCGTCGCCGGGTTGTTCCTCGACGATATCGCCGAGGTGGTCGAGCGCACCGACTATCCCGGCGATCCGCCCGGCCGCGCCGTGCCGTTGCTGCAGTCGCTGGCGCTGGCGATAAAGTTCTTTGGCGTCGTGATCCTCGGCAACATCGTCGCCCTGCTGCTGCTCCTCGTGCCGGGCATCAACCTCGCCGCCTTCTTCATCGTCAACGGCTATCTGCTGGGCCGCGAATTCTTCGAGTTCGCCGCCATGCGCTTCCGCCCCGAGGCCGAAGCCAAGGCGCTGCGCCGGAAGTATGCGGGCACGGTATTCCTGGCCGGACTGCTGATCGCGGTCTTCCTTGCCGTGCCGCTGCTCAACCTTTTGACGCCGCTCTTTGCCGCCGCCATGATGGTGCATCTGCACAAGGCGGTTTCGGCGCGGGACCCGGTCCAGCGCAAAAGCGCGTAGCGGTTTTTCGTCCGGAAATGCGCAACAAGGGGATAGAGCGGTTCGGTGTTTCCGTGAAACGCTGAACGCTCTAATCCTGCTCGGTACCGCCCCCGCGGAACAGCGCCTGCAGCTTGCCGAACGGCATCGCCGAACGGGTGAAGCCGAAGGTGCCGTCCTGCTGGATTTCCCGCGCAGCGGTTTCCAGCATGCCAAAGGCGAAATTCGTCAGCCATGGCCCGAGCGAGACGCGTTTGACCCCGGCCGCGGCAAGGTCGGCCACGGTGAAGCCGGGCCGCGCCATGACATTGACCGGCTTGCTGACCGCGGAGCAGACCGTCCGCACGGTGTCGATGTCGCTCAGGCCCGGCGCGTAGAGCACGTCGGCGCCGGCTTTCTCGAAAGCCTGCAGACGCTTGATCGTGTCGTCGAGATCGGTCTTGCCCCAAAGGAAATTCTCGGCCCGCGCGGTGAAGACGAAATCGTGCTTCAAGGCGCGCGCCGCCTCGGCGGCCGCGGCGACGCGTTCGACTGCATGCGAGAACTCGTAGATTGGATACTCTAGATCGCCCGTATGGTCCTCGATCGAGCAGCCGGCAAGGCCCGCGGCTTCCGCCGCGAAGATGGTTTCTGCGGCCTGCTCGGCGCTGTCGCCCTTGCCGCGCTCGAGATCGGCCGAAACCGGCAGGTCGGTTGCCGCCGTCACTTCGCGGCAATGGTGGATCATGGCCTCGAACGTCACCGCGCCGTCGGGCAGGCCGCGCGAGAAGGCGAAGCCGGCGCTGGTCGTGGCCAGCGCCTTGAAGCCGAAGGAAGCCAGAAGCTTGGTTGTGCCGACATCCCAGGGATTGGGCATGACGAAGGTCGAGGCGTGCAGATCGCGAAAAATCTTGGCCTTGTCCATGGCGGGTCCTCAATCATGGGTCGTGGGGGGAATTTATCGCGGTCGCCCCGCTCGGGCAAACGAATGCGCTCGGCTTAGAAGCGTTTCTCGTTCTCTGCTGACAACCGTTTGAGGGCGTCTGAACCCGCCACGTAGCGCGACGTTTTCTTATCCCAATGATAGATGGCTGAAATGTCCTTCGAGGACGCCTCGGGCGCCTCATCGTCGCAGCTTTCGCCGCTTGGTATCGTGGCGTCGGTCACCGTCACCTTGACGGCTGCATGCGGCCGGCCGTCGGCAACGGCCTTAAAAGCGATGTCCTGCTTGCGGCTGTAGGTGCATAGCCTTTCATCGAACGTGTAGATCATGTCGATCAGTTCGAACTTGTCGTTGCGCACCATGATCAGCGGCGTGATCACATAGCCCTGGCTGGAATTGAAATGCGTGCTCATGGTGATGAGGATATCGTCACCGGCGCCGACCGACAGTTTGTTCGGTTCGCGAAAATAGGTGCTGCGATCGACGGCGACATTGACCGCGTCGAGCAGCGCCGGCTTGCCGCCGGTCAGATCGTAGAGCGCCAGCACCGCATAGCCCTCGGCGCTGTCGGGAGAGTCGCCGAGATCGAACAGCATGGTCAGCCGGTCCTTGCCGCCGGCCTTGATGGCAAGCACCGCAGCATTGGGCAGGCTTGACGTTTCAGGCGGCGAGCCACCGCTGTCCGGACCGGCGACGTGGCGCATTTCGATCGGCAAGCCGCCGCGGTAGAAGCCGTCGGCGTTCAACGCCAGATCGGGGATGACCATCCTGGCGAGGTCGAGATAGGTGACGTCCTTGTGGCCCGGGATGGCGCTGGCAAAGTCCGGAAAGCTGACATTCTCCGCGCTCGCCGGGCCCCAAAGCCATGACAGAAGCACAAGAGCGAGGGCGAGGCGAAGCAGGGTGAATTTCATGGGGTGGGAGCCGCCGGCTGTTTGACGGCTGCACGCTAGCACGGAAGATTTCGCCGAACAGCCCGGAGCAATTCCAGGAAGAATGTGAAACAGTTTTCCGTCCGGAATTGCGTAAAAACAAGTAGCTGGAGCGGGTCGGCAATTCGACGAAAGCGGAACCGCTCCAGTGTCCGATCAAAGGATCGGCACCAGTCCTGCGAGGTCGCGCATGTCGTCGAACAGGACGCCGCCGGCTTCCGCCAGCCCGTCGCGGTCCGAGAATGGATCGGCGTGATAGGAAAACACGCGCATGCCGGCGGCAATGCCGGCCTGGGTGCCGGCGACGCTGTCCTCGATGACGATGCAGTCGGCCGGCGCGAAGCCCATCGTCTTTGCCGCATGCAGGAAAAGGTCCGGGAACGGCTTGCCGCGCCCGACCATGGTCGAGGAAAACATGGCGTGCTCGAACAGCGGCAACAAGCCGGTCTGCCCGAGCGTGATATGCATCTTCGAAACCCGCGCCGACGAGGCGACGCAATAGGCAATACCGGCGGCGCGCACCTTTTCGATGAAATCGCGCACGTGAGGGATCGCCTCGACGCCATGCGCGAATAGATCCGGCAGGCCGGCGTTCCAGCGTTCGACGAAGTCGGCGCCGAGCCGGGCCTCGGTCGCCTCTTCGATCTCTTTCCACCGAGGCCATGCTGCGGCCCGAGAAGGTCTTGCGGCAATATGTGATTTGAAAGCCCGCTTCACAAAGCCAGTCGGCGAGGCGCCGATTGGCAAGGTTCTCGGTGTCGACCAGAACCCCGTCGCAATCGAAGATGACCAGTTTTGGGACGTGCATCTAGGCGGTGCCGGTCGATCCGAAACCGCCGGCGCCGCGCGCCGTGCCGCCGGCGAGCGCCCGTTCTTCGCTGGCCACCTGCGTGACTGCCGCAAACACGATCTGCGCGATCCGCATGCCGCGCGTCACCGCGAAGTCCTCATCGCCAAGATTGACGAGCAGCACTTTCACCTCGCCGCGGTAATCGCTGTCGATGGTGCCGGGCGTGTTGAGCACGGTCAGCCCATGTTTGAAGGCGAGGCCGGAGCGCGGCCGCACCTGGCCTTCCATGCCTTCCGGGATTTCCACGATCAGCCCGGTCGGCACCAGCGCGCGTTTTCCGGGCAGGATAAGCAGCGGCCGGTCTTCCGGCACCGCGGCTCGCAGGTCCATCCCGGCCGCGCCCGCGCTTTCATAGGTCGGCAGCGGCAAGCCCTCGCCATGCGGAAGCCTGACGAAACCGACGGTGGGGCCGATGACGGAGGAAGGATAGACAGCCGTGCGCATGAGCCCATTCCTATCGGCGCGGCTGCCGATTCGGTCAACCCGGCCGCGACGCTATCAACGCCTTTCTTTCAATGCGGTTCCGCGTCAGCGCAACTCCACCGGAACGACGGTCGTCTCCTTGATCTCCTCCATGACGAAGGAAGCGGAGACGTCCGACAGCGGCACCTTGGCGATCAGCCGCTGATAGAGCCTGTCATAGGCTTTCACGTCGGCGACGCGGGCTCTCAGCACATAGTCGAGGTCGCCCGACATACGGTAGACGCCGGTGATCTCGGCAAAGCCCGACACCGCCGCCCGGAATTTTTGCAGCCAGTCCGGGTCATGGTTCGACGTCCGGATCAGGATGAAAACAGAGAGGCCGAGTCCAAGCTTGTCGGCATCGACCAGCGCCACGCGCCCGGTAATGACGCCCTCCTCTTCCAGCCGCTTCACGCGCCGCCAGCAGGCGTTGCGGGACAAGGCCACGCGCTCCGACAACTGGTCGACGGAAAGCGTGCCGTCGCGCTGCAGCTCGGCCAGCAATCTCCGATCGGTTTCGTCGATATCAAACGCCATTCTTGGGATGAATGTCCCAAAATAGGGCTAGACACAAGGACAATTTGGGATCGATGAACCTTCGTCTCGTGGCAGGATACTCAATATCGGGGCTCATCCCAGCAGGAGGGATCACCATGACGACGCGGTTTTCGGCGCTCTTTACGTCTCACCCGGCCAAGGTTGGCGAGACCTATTTCGGCCATATGGCCTTCGCCGCCTGGTTCTGCTCTCGCCTGTCGATGGCCGCGGGCGCCGCCCTCGTTCACGCTTTCTTGCCATTTCTGTTCGAGACTACTGCCAGCCGAATCGTCCGTGAGCTCTATGAGCGCACGAACAACAGAGGCTCACACGCGGTGAAGGAGCCTCAGGCTCTGATGGATCGCGCCTGATAAATGGTGGAATGCGATGTGCCGGTGGGCGGCCTATCTCGGTGAAGCGGTCTTCCTCGAAGACATCGTCACCTCGCCCTGCCACTCGCTGATTGCCCAGAGCCACTGCGCCCAGGAGGCCAAGTCGCCGACCAATGGCGACGGTTTTGGCCTCGCCTGGTATGGCGACCGTCCCGAGCCCGGCCTTTACCGCGACATCCTGCCGGCCTGGTCGGACCCCAATCTGAAAAGCCTCTGCCGGCAGATCAAATCAGGCCTGTTCCTCGCTCATGTGCGCGCCTCCACCGGCGGCGCGACCAGCCGCATGAACTGCCATCCCTTCGTCTCCGGCCGCTGGTCGTTCATGCACAACGGCCAGATCGGCGGCTTCGAGAAGATCCGCCGCGCGCTTGAGAATTCGCTGTCGGATGCTGTCTTCGACCAGCGCGAAGGGACGACTGATTCCGAACTCTTCTTCCTGCTGATGCTCGACGAAGGCCTGTCCGCCGACCCGCAAGGCGCGGTAGCCCGCGCCACCAGCCGCGTTCTCGAGGCTTCGCGCCGCGCCGGTCTCGAACCCTCCCTGAAGCTGACAGCGGCATTTTCCGATGGCGAGGCGCTCTACGCCGTGCGCTACGCCACCGACGGCCAGGCGCCAACGCTCTATACCGGCGCATTCGCGAGCCGCGCCGGCCGCTGCATCGTCTCCGAACCGTTCGACCGCGACGGCGGCGAATGGCAGGCGATCCCGCCGTCGAGCTTTGTCACCATGACAAGGGACGGCACAAACATCCGGCCGTTCGCGCCGACCGTTGCTAAGTTCGCGTTGGCCGTCTAGCTCCAAACGTAGCGAAGGTCGCGGGACAGCGCCGCCCTGACCACAGGTGGGCGCAATTTCGATTAAGCACCGCTGTCCTAACAATGCTGAGTTCGGCTTGAAGCCGCGCTCTCATCCGCCATGTTCAAGGCGCAGCGCGGCAAGCAGCCGGAGTGCAGCATCATGGACATCGGATTTTCCTCGACTACCGAACTCGCGGCAGCAATTGCCCGCCGGAGAATCTCGGCCGTGGAGGCGCTGGACGCGCATCTGGCGCAGATCGACCGGCATAACGAAGCTCTGAACGCCGTCGTCCTCCTCGATCGGGAAGGCGCGCTTCAGCGTGCCCGAGAAGCCGATGCGGCACTGGCCCGCAGCGCCGCGCTCGGCCCGCTGCACGGCGTGCCGTTCACGCTGAAGGATGCGCACGAGACCGCTGGCATGAAGACGACGGTCGGCTTCCCGCCATTTGCCGACAACGTTCCCAAGCAGGACAGCCCTGTGGTTGCCAGGCTAAAGAGAGCCGGCGGCGTGCTGGTCGGCAAAACCAATGTCGCCACCATGCTGGGCGACTGGCAGTCTGACAATCCGCTGTTCGGCCGCACCGGCAACCCATGGGATCCGTCGCGCACAGCGGGCGGCTCCAGCGGCGGCGCTGCCGCTGCGGTTGCTGCGGGCATGACGCCCTTCGAGGTCGGCACCGACATGCAGAGTTCCATCCGCTTGCCCGCCGCCTTTTGCGGCGTCTACGGCCTGAAGCCGACCGAGCATCGCGTCTCGCTGGCCGGCGCTTTTCCCGACCCGGGCGGCATTCCGCGCAGCGTCCGCTTGATGTCCTGTGTCGGGCCGATTGCTCGCAATCTGGAGGACCTGGCGCTGATTTGCCGGATCATTGCCGGTCCGGACGGCGGCGATACCGATCTGGCGCCGGTGCCGGTTGATGCGATACCGACGCTCGAGCTGAAATCGCTGCGCATCGCCTTCGCCGGCACCTTCCGCAGCTTTCCGGTGGCCGCCGAGATCGGCGCGCCGCGGTCGAGAGATTGGCTGCTAGGCTGGCTTCCGCCGGCGCGCACGTCGAGGAAGCCAAACTGCCGAAGCTCGACCTGCATGATGATCTCACCGAGGGCGGCAAGTTGATCGGCATGATGCTGGAGGCAGCGCAACCGGAACCGCCGGAACAGCCTGCGCCGGTGTCGCGCTGGTTCGCGGCGCTCGCTCGCCGCGACCGGTCGATTCTTGCTTGGGAGCGGTTCTTCGAAAGCTGTGATGCCTTGCTTTGCCCGGTCGCCATGACAACGGCCTTTCCGCACTGCAAGCCAGGCAGCGCGCTGAAGGTCGACGGCAAGGACGAGAGCTATTGGATGCTGCCGGCCTATGGCGCGGTCTTCAATTATTCCGGCCATCCGGCGCTGGCGATACCAGGCGGGCAGGACAGCAACGGGTTGCCCATCGGCCTGCAACTGGTCGGCAAGCGCTGGTCGGAGGCGAGACTGCTCGGCGTCGCTGCGGCGATCGCGCCGCTGACCGACGGGTTTCGCCGGCCGCCGGGCTACTGAGCGAAGCGCGACAGCGCATAAGGCGCGAGCAATGGATCGCGCTCGCCATCGAGGATTTCGCGGGCCGCAAACAGGCCGATGGCGGGTGCCAGCGTGATGCCGGAATGGGTGACGGCGACATAGAGGCCGCCTACGCCGTCGGCGCGGCTGACAATTGGGAAACCATCGGTCGGAGTGGGACGATAGCCGACTGTGTGGAAATCGTACTCCAGCCCGTCGGCGCCGCGCAGCATCGCTTTCACCGCTTCGAAAAGCTCAAGCGCGGTTGCCTCCGGGTTCTCGCCCGGATCGCCGCCGCCAAAATCCGAGCCGGCGATGATCCGGCCATCGGCCGTCTGCCGCATATGCAGCCTCTCGGCCAGCACCAGGCCGTTGAGGAGCTTCCTATAGGGTCGCGAATGCACGATCAGACCGGGCGGCGTCTTGATCGGCAACTGGACGCCTGCCGTCGCGGCGATCGCCGGAGCGCCGGCGCCGGCGGCGATCACCACCTCGTCGGCGGCGATGGTTTCACCCGCAACGACGACGCCGCTCAGGCTGCCGCCGGATACAGTCAGTGTATCGACAGTCCCAGTAATAAGCCGCGCGCCGCGCCGTTCGGCGTCCGCCAGCAGCGCCGTTGCGGTCGCCACCGGCTCGGCCACGCCTTCCTCGGCGACATGAAGCGCGAAATCGGGAAGCTCGGTCAGGTTGGGCTCGATCCGCGCCGCCTGCTTGCGGCCGACCGGCTCGATGCCGTAGCCCCAGGACGCATGCTCGGCCGCATAGGCTTTGAGCTTGTCCGCCGGCAGGTCCCAGCACAGGCCGCCGCACCAGGCAAGCGGCAGGCCCGGCAGATCATTCGCCAAGCGTTTCCATTCGGCCATGGCCCGGATGCGCAGCCGGAAATAGGTCTCCGGATTGCCCCAGCTTGCGTTGATCCAGGCGAAGGAATTGGGCGTCGCGACGCCGCCGGCGCCGCTTGTCGAGACGACCGTCACCCGCGCGCCGGCCTGCGCCAGGTGCCAGGCGATGGAAGCGCCGACGATGCCGGCGCCGATGACGATGATTTGTTTCGCGCTGCTCATGTCATGACCTTCAGAGGAGATTTCCCCGTCATGCCATCGCGCCGGCCAGACCTCAAGCGAGAAGCGGCTACGCGCTCCCCACCGCTATCTTCTGCGTCCCGGCAAGCAGGCCCGTCAACTCTTCGCAGCGCCGCGTGAGCCGTGAAGAGTCGACCTTCTTCGCTAACGCCAACGCTGTGCCGAGCTCCAGCTCCGCGCCGGAACGATCGCCGAGCTGGATGAGCAGCGCCGCGAGCGCAAGCCTGGCATCGGCGACATTGACCGGCGAGCCGACCTCGCTCCAGCGCGAGCATGCGGTCTGCAGCTCCCGAACAGCCTCGGTGGGGCGGTCTTCCCGTATGAAAAGTTCAGCCTTGGCCTCGGCGGACAGCGCCCGGATGGAGGCCATCGGCCAGCGCTGCGGCTGGCTCTCCAGCTCGGTGATAACTTCTTTTGCGCGCTCGAGACGATTGGTGCGCGCCGCCACCTTGGCGAGAGTGGCAAGGACCATGCCTCGCCGCTGCAGCGTCGGCCAGCCGTTTCCGACCAGGGAGCGCTCGAGAGCGCTGAAGGCGGCCTCGGCCTGGCCTTGCTCCAGCTGCAGCAGCGCCAGGCCGGGCTGCGGATCCCAGCCGGCGGCATGGGACGCCCGATAGGCTGTTTCCGCCTCCGTGAGATCTCCGGCAGCCAGATGAATGTCACCCAAGACACGCAGCGCATCGCCCGTCGCCCAGGGGGCGTCGACGGCGAGCTGGTCGAGCGCGGCGCGTACCAGCGCCTCAGCCTCCTTCAGCGTGCCGTGAACGCCGAGCACTTCGGCGCGATGCAGCCGGCAGGAGCCCGACAGATCCTCAAGCCCATGTCCCCTGCACCAGTCCTCATAGCCGAGGGTCCATTGGTTGGCCCTCGCCCAGTCGCCAAAATTCCGGCAGGCCCAAAGTATGTTGCAGTAGAGAATGCCGCCGACGACCGGGTCCACGTCGCTGGAGAGGCCGAGCGCGGCGGCGAAATCCTGGTCCTCCTGGCCGGATTTGGTTTCACCGAGGCAGAGCTTGAAAAAGCCGCGATAGATCAGCCCGAGCGACTCCACGACCGGATCTTCGAGATCCCTGCCAACCGCGAAAGCCTGTTCGGCAAGCGCAAGCGCCTGCTCCGGCTCGGCTTCCGCGCCCATGATGCGCGCTCCCATCCAGCACCACAGGCCGTGCTCCCTGCTGTCGGTTGCGCCATCGATCAGCTGCGCCGCCCGCTTGTGCCAGCCCTTGGCGACGGCAAGTTCCCCTCTCTCCAGATGAACCCTGGCCAGGCCGATTGCCGGGGACGCCGCTCGCAAGCGCTCGCCGGCCACGCCGTAGGCAGTCACCGCGCGCGCCAGAAGCGGGATGGCTTCAGCCGGGCGCCCCATGCACTCCAGCGCAAGTGCCCATTCCTCGAGATCAGCCGTCAGCAGCTCGCCAGCGGCGTCCGCTTCGGTGAAGCAGGCTGCGGCCTCGTGCCATTTTCTGACAGCAACAGCTTCGCGTGCCGACAGAACCGGTGAACCGGGGCTCGAAAGCTTGCCGCCCGCGCCGGCCGGCCCGTTCGCCGAAATGGGCGGCAGGTCGAGGCAAATCCGGTAGCCGAAGCGGGGCAGGTTGCGCAGCGCCGTTTCCATGCCGCCCTGGCGAAGAACGCCGCGGGCAAGGCTAGCCACGCGCTGCAACGAAGCTTCCGTCACCGTCACGCCCGGCCATAGCGTTTCAAGCAATTCGTCTTTGCTCATGGCCCGGTCCCGGTGCCGCAGCAGGATGGCGAGGAAATCGAAGACCAGGGGCTGCACCTCGATCTCGCTTCCGGCGAGACGGAGGGCGCGAGCGTCCTCGTTAAGATCGAAGTCGCCGAAGCAATAAGTTCCCATCGGCAGCAATCCTGTAACGGCAGTAGGCAAAGGATCGGAAGAAGATAAGGACGGCGTAAGGACTGTCGGCCGCCTCTTGCGCAATTCTCCGTCTGCCCGGCGAGCCAAGCTGCAGTTTAGCTCAGCGGCCCCGGGAATGTCACCGGCACCGAATCTTTTCGAGCGTCGGGAGGCATTTGAACCTAAGATCAAGGAGATTGCGAAATGCAGAAATACATCATCGAACGTGAAATTCCCAAGGTCGGCACCTTCGAGCGCGAGCAACTTCGCGACGCCTCCAAGGCCTCGAATGCCGTTCTCGCCGAGCTCGGCCCGGACATTCAGTGGGTCGAATCCTTCGTCGCGGATGACAAGACCTTCTGCGTCTACCTCGCCAAGGACGAGGCGATCATTCAGCGCCACGCCAAGATGAGCGGCTTCCCGGCCACCAAGATCACGCAGGTGAAGCGCCTGTTCGATCCGACGACGGCATACGTTGGCGCCTGATGGAGAGATCGATCGTGAAGTGCCTTGCAGGCGAGTTGCGAGCACGATCGATCCTGATCTTCTGTCGGCCAAACCTTCGGGAGGGCCAGTCTGGCCCTCCCGATTTCATCATTCCAACAGAGGAGGATAAACTATGACCATCCTTGGACAGGAGCTTGCGGCCAACCACTCCGCGCTCGGACGGTTCCTCGTTGCGATCTTCGAAATCTGCCGTTCCGGCGGAGGCGTGCTTGCGCGCATCCTGCGAAATCGCAGGGGTCGGGCCACGCTGGACGAATTGCCGGACTATCTGCTGCGCGACATCGGCATCGAGGGGGCGGAGATACGTTTAGCTACCCGGTTGGGCCGCCAGGACCGTCATCGCGAGCGAACCTGAACGGCCTAAGGTTCCTGTCAGGCCACATCGACTACGCTGTTCGGCGGTGCCAGTCTGCCCGAAACTGTCGACACGCCCAAAATGCGCTGCTAGAAGCCCGCGCCACAGACAGGATTCCAAAAATTGGCAGAAGACATCGAACAGGCGGTATCGCGCCGCCGCACTTTCGCGATCATCGCCCACCCCGATGCCGGCAAGACCACGCTCACCGAAAAGCTGCTTCTGTTCGGCGGTGCCATCCAGCTTGCCGGCGAGGTCAAGGCCAAGAAAGATCGCATCCAGACCCGGTCCGACTGGATGAAGATCGAGCGCGAGCGCGGCATCTCGGTCGTCACCTCGGTGATGACCTTCGAATATGACGACAACGTCTTCAACCTGCTCGACACGCCCGGCCATGAGGATTTCGCCGACGACACCTACCGCACGCTCTCTGCGGTGGATTCGGCCGTCATGGTCATCGACGCCGCCAAGGGCATCGAGCCGCGCACGCTGAAACTGTTCGAGGTCTGCCGGCTGCGCGACATCCCGATCATCACCTTTGTCAACAAGATGGACCGCGAGAGCCGCGATCCGTTCGAAATCCTCGACGAGATCGAGCAGAAGCTGGCGCTGGACACAGCACCGGTTACCTGGCCGATCGGCCGCGGCAAGACCTTTTCGGGCACCTATCACCTGGCGCAGAACGCGGTGCGCCGGAGCGATGACGAGAAGGAGCGCACGCCCGTAAACGGCCCGGATTCCAACCGCGTCGCCGGGCTTTTGCCGGAAAACGAGCGCAACGACTTCATCGAGGAACTGGAGCTCGCTCGGGAAGCGTGCAGACCGCTCGACATCGACGCCTTCCGCGAAGGCCATCTGACGCCGGTCTATTTCGGCTCGGCGCTGCGCAATTATGGAGTGCGCGACCTGATCGAGGCGCTCGGCGCCTACGGGCCGCCGCCGCGGGCCCAGGCAGCCGATGAACGCACGGTCGAGGCGACGGAGGGGAAGATGACCTCCTTCGTCTTCAAGATCCAGGCCAACATGGACCCCAACCATCGCGACCGCATCGCGTTCGTCCGCGTCTGCTCCGGCAAGCTGGAGCGTGGCATGAAGGCCAAGCTGGTGCGCACCGGCAAACCGATGAGCCTCTCGGCGCCGCAATTCTTCTTCGCCCGCACCCGCGTCACCGCCGACGAGGCCTTCGCCGGCGACGTCGTCGGCATACCCAATCACGGCACGCTGCGCATCGGCGACACGCTGACCGAGGGCGAGGAGATCCTGTTCCGCGGCGTGCCGAACTTCGCGCCGGAAATCCTGCGCCGTGTCCGCCTCGGCGATGCGATGAAAGCCAAGAAGCTGAAGGAAGCGCTGCATCAGATGGCCGAGGAGGGCGTCGTGCAGCTGTTCTCGCCTGAGGACGGCTCGCCGGCCATCGTCGGCGTTGTCGGCGCGCTGCAGCTCGATGTGCTGAAGGAGCGGCTTAACATCGAATACACGCTGCCGGTGGATTTCGAGATGTCGCGCTTCTCCGTCTGCCGCTGGATCTCGGCCGACGACAGGGCGGATGTCCAGCGCTTTATCGAGGCGCATCGCGGCGACATCGCCCGCGACCTCGACAACGATCCGGTCTTCCTCGCCCAGCACGCCTTCTCGCTCAACTACGAGGCCGAGCGCTGGAAAGCGATCCGCTTCGCCGCGGTCAAGGACTATCAGGTCCGCGACAAGGCGGCGTGATTGTGGTGAATAGTGAATAGTGAATAGTAGTCGGGCACCCTCACCATTTACCATTCACTATTCACGCGTAATCACCCCTTCGCCGCTTTCTCGATCGTGGCGATGTCGATCTTGCCCATCTGCATCATCGCCGACATCACGCGCCCGGCCTTCGCTCTGTCGGGGTCCTGAAGCAGGCGCGGCAGTTGCTCCGGCACGACCTGCCAGGAAACGCCGAACTTGTCCTTCAGCCAGCTGCAGCGTCCCGGTTCGCCGCCGCCTTCGGTGAGTCTGGCCCAGAAATAATCGACTTCTTCCTGCGTTTTGCAGTCGATCGACAGCGACATCGCCTCGGTGAACTTGTATTGCGGCCCCCCGTTGAGGGCTTGGAACTGCACCCCGTCGAGCTCGAACGAGGCGACCAGAACCTGGCCTTCCTGGGGATGGCCCTTGGGCCAGCGCGTGACGCTAAGCACCTTCGAATTCTTGAAGATGGCGACATAGTGGTTCATGGCCTCCTCGGCCTGGCCGTCGAACCAAAGGAAGGTGGTGATCTTCTGCATATCTTGCTCCTCCGACTTGTTCAGGTTGGCTCATCATCAACGGCGCGCCGGCGATTTGGCGCGGCTTTCGTACCGTCTGCCTCAAGGACGGCTCGGCGCGGCGCGATCCGACAGCATTTTTCAAATTTCCTGAAGAATCGTGGCGCAGCGCAAAATTGTGGCAAGGCCGAACCTTGGCCGCTATAACCGCTGCCGACTGAAATACAGCGCCGCCGCGCCACGTTTGAGCGCCGCCAGCCAGCAAGGAATACCGATGCCCGCCTACCGTTCCCGCACCACCACCCATGGCCGCAACATGGCAGGCGCCCGTGGCCTGTGGCGTGCCACCGGCATGAAGGACAGTGATTTCGGCAAGCCGATCATTGCGGTGGTCAATTCCTTCACCCAGTTCGTCCCGGGCCATGTGCACCTGAAGGATCTCGGCCAGCTCGTCGCGCGCGAGATCGAGAAGGCCGGCGGCGTCGCCAAGGAGTTCAACACCATCGCCGTCGACGACGGCATCGCCATGGGTCACGACGGCATGCTCTATTCGTTGCCGTCGCGCGAGCTGATCGCCGATTCCGTCGAATACATGGTCAATGCGCACTGCGCCGACGCCATGGTCTGCATCTCCAACTGCGACAAGATAACGCCCGGCATGCTGATGGCCTCGCTGCGCCTCAACATCCCGACCGTTTTCGTCTCCGGCGGCCCGATGGAAGCCGGCAAGGTGGTGCTGGGCGGCAAGGCGCAGGCGCTCGACCTCGTCGACGCCATGGTGGCCGCGGCCGACGACCGAATTTCAGATGAGGACGTCAAGGTGATCGAGCGCTCGGCCTGCCCGACCTGCGGCTCCTGCTCGGGCATGTTCACGGCGAACTCGATGAACTGCCTGACCGAAGCGTTGGGTCTCTCGCTGCCCGGCAACGGCTCGACTTTGGCCACCCATGCCGATCGCAAGCGGCTGTTCGTCGAGGCAGGCCATCTGATCGTCGATCTTGCGCAGCGCTATTACGAACAGGAGGACGACAGCGCGCTGCCGCGCAGCATCGCCTCCAAGGGAGCCTTCGAGAATGCCATGGCCCTCGACATCGCCATGGGCGGCTCGACCAACACGGTGCTGCACATCCTGGCTGCCGCGCATGAGGCCGAGGTCGACTTCACCATGGAGGATATCGACCGGCTGTCGCGCCAAGTGCCGGTGCTTTGCAAGGTGGCGCCGGCCAAGTCCGACGTGCACATGGAGGATGTTCACCGCGCCGGCGGCATCATGGCGATCCTTGGCCAGCTCGACCAGGCCGGGCTGATCAACCGCGATCTGCCGACAGTCCACACCGCAACGCTGGGCGAAGCGCTCGACCATTGGGACATCGCCCGCACTTCCGCAGAGAATGTGCGCGAGTTCTTCCGCGCCGCGCCCGGCGGCGTGCCGACGCAGGTCGCCTTCAGCCAGGATCGCCGCTGGGAGGATCTCGACACGAACCGCGAGACGGGCGTCATTCGCTCGGCCAAGACGCCGTTCTCGAAGGATGGCGGCCTCGCCGTGTTGAAGGGCAATCTGGCGCTCGACGGCTGCATCGTGAAGACGGCCGGCGTCGACGAGTCGATCCTGAAATTCACCGGTCCGGCCCGCGTCTTCGAAAGCCAGGACGCTTCCGTCAAGGCGATCCTCGGCAACGAGATCAAGGCGGGCGACATCGTCGTCATCCGCTATGAGGGGCCGCGCGGCGGCCCCGGCATGCAGGAGATGCTCTACCCGACCAGCTATCTTAAGTCGAAGGGCCTCGGCAAGGCCTGCGCGCTGATCACCGACGGCCGCTTCTCCGGCGGCACGTCGGGTCTGTCGATCGGCCACGTCTCGCCGGAAGCCGCCGAGGGCGGGCTGATCGGCCTGGTTCAGGAAGGCGACACGATCGAGATCGACATCCCGAACCGCAAGATCCATCTCGCCGTCAGCGAAGCCGAGCTCGACGCCCGCCGCAAGGCTATGGCGGCCAAGGGCGCGGATGCCTGGAAGCCTGAGGAAAAGCGCAAGCGCAAGGTGACGACGGCGCTGCGCGCCTACGCCGCCTTCGCCACCAGCGCCGACAAAGGTGCTGTCAGGAAAGTGCCGGAATAAGTCGGGCAGCGCCCCCCTACCTCCCCCTTGTGGGCCCCTCTGTGGGGAGGTCGGACCGAAGGTCCGGGTCGGTCGGCGCCGCACCTCCACCCCGCTGCTGCGCAGCGACCCTCCCCATAACGGGGAGGGTAAGCGCCGGCGTCACGGCATCAGCTGATATTCATAAAGCTTCTGATAGAGTCCGCCCTGTTTGAGCAGGGACTTGTGCGGGCCGCTTTCCAGCACCTTGCCGTTTTCCAGCACCACGATCGTGTCGGCCTGATGCACCGTTGACAGCCGATGCGCGATGACGATGGTCGTGCGTCCGACCGTGAGTTGCTGCAGCGCGTCGCGGAACAGCGCTTCCGACTCGGCGTCCAGCGCGCTGGTCGCCTCGTCGAGCAGCAGGATCTCGGCATTGCGCAGCATGGCGCGCGCGATCGAGATGCGCTGGCGCTGGCCGCCGGACAGCAACGAGCCGTTCTCGCCCACCTCCGTCTCGTAGCCCTTGACCATGGCGCTGATGAAGTGATGCGCGTTGGCGGCCTTGGCCGCGGCGATCACCTCCTCGTCGGTCGCGTCCTGACGCCCGAGACGTATATTGTGCATGATGGTGCCGGCGAACAGGAACGTGTCCTGGCTGACATAGGCAATCTTCTGCCTGAGTGAATCGAGCGTGGCGAAGGAGATGTCCTGGCCGTCGAACATGACCTTGCCGCTTTGCGGGTCGTACATGCGCATGATCAGGTTGAGGATCGTTGACTTGCCGCCGCCGGAAGGTCCGACCAGCGCCGTCATCTTGCCGGCCGCCAGGGTCAGGTTGAGCTGTTCGAAAACCGGCGGGCTCTCGGGATAGGCGAAGCTGACATTGTCGAAGCGGATTTCGCCCGGGCCCGGCTGCAGCGGCTTGGCGCCGGGCTTTTCGGCCAGCGTCAGCGGCCGGTCGGCAAGCTGGAACATCATGCGTACGCCGACGATGCCGGTCTCCAGCGAGATGCGCACGCGCGCCAGCCGCTTTGCCGGCTCATAAGCGAGCAGCAGCGCCCCGATAAAGGCCATGATGTTGCCCGGCATCTGGCCGCCCTGCAGCACCAGGAAGCCGCTGATGAAGACTGCGCCGGCAATCGCCAGACCGGCAAGCGTTTCCATCACCGGGCTGGTGGCTGCCTCGAGCGTCGCGATGTTGTTGGCGCGGTTCTGGACGTCCGACACGGCCTTGTACATGCGCTTGCGCATCGCGCCTTCGAGATTGAAGGATTTGACGACGCGCACGCCGATTGCCGTTTCCTGCATCACATGCACGATCTGGCCGAGCGAGCGGAATTCCATCTTGGCGATCTGGCGCACGCGCTTGAGAATGCTGTTGACGCCGTAGATCGCCACCGGTCCGACGACGAAGCAGATCAGCGACAGCGCCGGCTGCTCCCAGACCATCACTGCGACCAGCACGATCAACGTCACCAGATCGCGCACATAGGACGTGACGACGAGGTCGAGCACGCTGCGCGCGGCTTGGGCGTTGTTGGTCATGCGGGTGATCAGGTCGGACGACGAGGTCGAATGGTAGAATTCGATGCCTTGCGCCAGGATCCGGTCATAGATCTTTCGCTGCCTATCGGCGATGATGGCATTGCCGACCCGGCTCATGAAATAGGCCTGAACGAAGGTCGCCAGGCCCTTGAGGACGAAGATAGCGGCGACCGCGGCCGCGATCAGGTTGATGCGATCCGCTCTCTTGTAGACCACGAATTCGTTGGTGATCTCCTTCAGGATCCATGCGCTTGCCCCCGTCATGGCGGCCACCACCAGCATCGACACAATGGCCGCGCCATAGCCGAATTTATGCTCCCGGAAAGATTCTCGTACCAGCCTTGCGACAAGGCGCTGGTTCTCCGTCGAGCGGAAGAAGCGAAACAAACGGCCGATCCTGTGTCTGGCTTATCAAATTTCGGATTCGCCACGGGGGCGAGAGGCGGCTTATAGAGCGAGTTGGCGCCGGAGGAAACGCCGGCAGGGAAGAAACGGCTGCGGCGGGCCGCCTTTCCGATCACGATACGCTGATTTCTACCAAAGGGATGACGACATGGATTTCGACCTCATCGTGCGCGGCGGCACGCTGCCGGACGGCAGGATCGCCGATATCGGCATCGCTGGCGAAACCATCGCCGCGATCGAGCCTCAGTTGCAAGGCGCAGCTCGGAGCGAGGTCGATGCGCGCGGCAATCTCGTCTCGCCGCCCTTCGTCGATCCGCATTTCCATATGGACGCCACGCTCTCCTATGGCATTCCGCGCATCAACGCTTCGGGCACGCTGCTCGAAGGCATTGCGCTCTGGGGCGAGTTGAAGCCGCTCCTGACGCATGAGGCGGTGCGCGACCGCGCGCTCGCCTATTGCGACTGGGCGGTGTCGATGGGCCTGCTTGCCATCCGCACCCATGTCGATGTCTGCGACGACCGGCTGCTTGCCGTGGAAGCTCTGCTGGACGTGAAGAAAACGGTCGCCCCCTATCTCGACCTGCAGCTTGTCGCCTTTCCGCAGGACGGGTTTTATCGCTCGCCGACGGCCCGCGAAAACACAATCCGGGCGCTGGATATGGGCGTCGACATCGTCGGCGGCATCCCGCATTTCGAGCGCAGCATGGCCGATGGCACGCGCTCGGTGACGGAGCTCTGCGAGATCGCGGCGAAGCGCGGCCTGATGGTCGACATGCATTGCGACGAGACAGACGACCCGCTTTCGCGCCACATCGAGCAGCTTGCCTATGAAACGCAGCGCCTCGGCTTGCAGGGCAGGGTGGCGGGCTCGCACCTCACCTCGATGCATTCCATGGACAATTACTACGTCTCGAAGCTGTTGCCGCTGATCGCCGAGGCCGGCGTCTCTGCGATCCCCAATCCGCTGATCAACATCATGCTGCAGGGGCGCCACGATACTTTCCCCAAGCGGCGCGGCCTGACCCGCGTGAAGGAGATGCTGGCGCTCGGCATCCGCGTCGGCTGGGGCCAGGACTGCGTGCTCGACCCATGGTATTCGCTGGGCACGGCGGACATGCTCGACGTGGCCTTCATGGGCCTGCATGTCGCGCAGATGTCGAGCCCGGCCGACATGACGCGCTGCTTCGACATGGTCACCAGCGTCAACGCCGCCATCATGGGGCTTGATCATCTCGGTCTGGCCGTCGGCAAGCGGGCGAGCCTTGTCGTGCTCGACGCCGGCAATCCGATCGAGGCCGTCCGCCTGCGCCCCGAGCGCCTCTGTGTCATCGCCAAGGGCAAGGTGGTAGCCGAACGGACCCGACAGGAGACGCGGCTGTCGATTGCCGGTCGGCCGGAGAGCGTCAACCGCAGGCACAAATCCGCGTAGCGCCAGCCGATTTCCGCCGCTGGTCTTACGGATCGTTCGAATTTTCCTCCTCAAAGCGACAGATTGCGAGTAGGGAGCCGGGCATGGCCCAGTTCCTCGCCCGCAATCTCACGATCAAGAATGTCCTGCTCGCCGGCATTCTCTTGATGCTGGCCGGCGACTTCATGTTCGCGCTGAACGACGCGATGGGCAAATGGCTGGTCGCTTCCTTCTCGGTCGGCCAAGTGGTGCTGGTTCGCTCCATCGGCGCCTTCTTGGTGCTCGGGCCGATGATCGCCAACCAGGGCGCGGGCAAGCTTTTTCAGGTGGAAAGGCCGGTGCTGCAGGTCCTGCGCGTCGCGGCGACCACGCTTGACACCGGGCTGTTCTATGCCGCGGTCGTCTATCTGCCGCTCGCGGACGTGATGAGCTTTTACATGGCCGGACCGATCTATGTCGCCGCGCTCTCGCATCTCCTGCTCGGCGAGAAGGTCGGCTGGCGGCGCTGGCTGGCGATCCTGGTCGGCTTCTGCGGTGTGGTGATCATCCTGAAGCCATCGTCGGCCGCGTTTTCGCTGTCATCGGCCTATGCGCTGATCGGCAGCATTGCCTTCGGCTTCGCCATCATTCTCGGCCGGCGTTTGCGCGGAACGAGTGACACGACGCTGGTCACCTGGCAGACCATCGGCACGTTGATTGTCGGCGGCGTTCTGACCATCGGCGCCTGGCGTACGCCGTCGGCGCTCGATTTCGGCGCCATGCTTTTGCTCGGCATTGTCTCCTGCGCCGCCCATCTGATGATCACCCGCGCGCTGAAGCTGGCGCCGGCGTCAACGCTGGCGCCGCTGCATTACAGCCTGCTCCTGTGGGCCATTGTCTTCGGCCTGGTCTTCTTCGGCGATGTGCCGAGCCCGCGGATACTCGCCGGCTCGGCCATCGTTGTGCTCGCCGGCATCTTCATTTTCCATCGCCAGAAGGTGGTCGAGACCGTCGTGCCGCCCGAGAATGTGGCGAAGGGCGTCAATTAGCCCTCTCGCACAGCAGCGAGGTGGCGTGAAAACTCGGGCGTCTCCATCAGCGCCTTGCAGCGGGCGAAGCGTCCGTCCGCATAGGCGCGGAAATCGTCGACCGGGTTGTTGTTGGCGAGCTGGATCAGCCCCCACAGCGTCCAGAGCAGGTCGCACATGGCCTTGTAGATGACGACGCGGCCGCGCTCGGCCGGCCTTGCTTCGCCGCCGAAATAGGCGCGCATCAGCTCTTCATCTTGGCCGGCGTCGAACTTGCCTTCGACCGAGAGGTCGCCGAGATCCCACAACGGATCGTTCATGCCGGAGTACTCCCAGTCGACGATCCACATCCGCTCCCCGGTATCGAGAAAGTTTTCGCAGAGCGGATCGCAGTGGCAGGCAGCAAGCTGGATCGGGTGCGTGACCAATGCTTCGCGCACGCTGCCCGCCTCGCGCACCACGTCGTGGTAGCCGGGCGGCAGGACCACATCCTTGGTCGACAGCACGTTCAGATAGTCGTCGATCATCGCAAACAGCTCGAAGCGGAAGGGGAAGACCGCGCCGGACGAATGCAGCTTTCGGAAGGCTGCGCCCGCGCGCGCCGGACTGCCCTGCCTGGCCTTGAACTTTTCCGGCGACATGGTCTCGGCGTCGGCGACGAAGCGCGTTGCCATCAAGCCGGATGCGGGGTCGGCAAAAAGCACCTCCGGGCTGACGCCGGCCTTGGCCGCCTCGCGCGCCGCCACTGCCTCGTTGGCGCGGTTGATATATTCCTCAGTGCCCTTGCCGGGAATGCGCAGGCAGACCTCGCCGGCCTTGTAGACACGGTTGGTAAGGCCGCCCAGCCGCTCCAGCGGCCCCTTGTATCCGGCAAGCGCCGGAATGGCGGCCAGCGCCGCGCGCGCCTCTTCCATCGTCACCCCCTTAACCATCACGCCATGTTTATGGCGGAACGGTTCCACAGTTTTTGCCGCTTGGCTACCATGGCCGACACGAATCGGCGGCGGGAGCGGCAATGGCGGACGGCAAGCACAACAGCGCGCTAAGCGCGGCCTATGCCGCAACACGGCCGGACGAGGTGGCCGCAATCTACGACAGCTGGGCCGAAACTTACGACGCCGATATGTCGGCGGCCGGCTATCGCCATCCGGCCATCTGCCTGGCGCTGCTGGCCCGCCATCTGCCGCGCGGCGCGGAACCTGTGCTCGACGCAGGCGCCGGCACCGGGCTGATCGGCGAATGGCTCGCAATCACCGGCTATCCTCGTGTCGAGGCGCTCGACATCTCGCAAGGCATGCTGGACAAGGCCGGCGCCAAGGGCGTCTACACGGCGCTGCATCGTCTGGCGCTGGGCGGCGCCCTGCCTTTCGCGGACGGCGCCTATGCCGGCATCGTTTCGGCGGGCGTCTTCACCTCCGGCCATGTCGGCATCGAGGGGCTGGACGAACTGATCCGCATCTGCCGTCCAGGCGGCATCATCGTGCTGACGATCAAGAACACGCTCTGGCAGGCCGGCTTTGCCGAGCGGATCGCCGTGCTCGAAGCGGAGGACGTCATAACCCGGCTTGAAGAGACACGGCCTTACGCGTCGATGCCCGGCGAGGGCGATGCGGTGCCAAGCAGAGGCCTCGTGCTGCGCGTCGGCTGACCGCTTTCCTCGCTTAAGCCTTTATCTTCTCTCCGGCCGGATCGTACATCGGCTCGAGATGGATCTTTGCCGGCGTGCGCTCCATCGCCACCACCAGTTCATAGGCGCCGGAGGCCAGGAAGTCGTCGCTGACGCCATCGGCGTTGCGCACATAGCCATAGCCGATGTTCTTCTCCACCGTATAGCCATAGCCGCCGCTGGTGAGATAGCCGACCGGTTGGCCGTTGCGCAGGATCGTCTCGCGTCCGGCCAGGACGACGTCCGGATCGTCGACCGTGAAGCCGGCAAAACGTTTTGCCAGCGGCTGGCCGGCCGCCTTCTCCAGCGCCCGCCGCCCGATGAAGTCGTTGTTCTTCCTGAGCTTCACCGCCCAGCCGAGGCCCGCTTCCTGCGGCGTGTCGTTCGGCGTGATGTCCGCCCCCCAGGCGCGATAGCCCTTTTCCAGCCGCAGCGATTCCAGCGCCCTGTAGCCGACCGGGCGGATGCCATGCTGTTTCCCGGCTGCCATCAGGGCATCAAAAATCTCGCCCGTCGCGGCGATCGGCACATGCAACTCCCAGCCGAGCTCGCCGACATAGGTCACCCGCAGCGCCCGCACGGTGTGGCCGGCGATGTCGATCTCGCGCGCGTGGCCGAAGGGGAAGGCGGCGTTGGAGACATCCGCACCCGTTACCGCCGACAGCACGTCGCGGGCACGTGGCCCCATCAGCGACAGCGTGCCGAAATCCTCGGTCACGTCTTTGAGCGCCGCGTCGAGTCCCTGGCCGAGATGGTCGCCGATCCACGAAAAATCATGCGTGCGGAAACCGGTGCCGGTGACGATGTAGAACCTGTCCTCGCCGAGCCGTGCCACCGTGAGGTCTGCTTCGATGCCGCCGCGCGTGTTGAGAAGCTGCGTATAGGTCAGCCGGCCGACCGGCTTGTTGATGTCGTTGGCGCAGATCCAGTCGAGCGCCCTCAGCGCATCGGCCCCGGTCATCTCATATTTGGCAAAGGAGGATTGGTCGAAGATGCCGACTTTCTCGCGCACATGCCGATGTTCCTCGCCGACCGCCTCGAACCAGTTCTGCCGGCCCATTGAATAGACGTCTTCCGGCTCTACGCCGTCGGGCGCGAACCAGTTCGGCCGCTCCCAGCCGAGCTTCGAGCCGAACACGGCGCGGTGCTCTCTCAGCCGCTCATAGAGCGGCGAGACGATGCGCGGCCGGCCCGAGAGATATTCCTCATGCGGGAAGCCGATGGTGTAGTGCTTGCCATAGGCCTCGAGCGTGCGGTCGCAGACCCATTGCCGGTCGCGGTGCAGGTTGGAAAAACGCCTGATGTCGACCACCCAGAGGTCGAGCGGCGCCTCGCCGTCGACCACCCATTGCGCCAGCACCCAGCCGGCGCCGCCGCCGGACGCGATGCCGAAGGCGTTGAAGCCGGCGCCGACGAACATGTTGGCGCATTCGGGCGCGACACCAAGGATGAAATTGCCGTCCGGGGTAAAGCTCTCCGGCCCGTTGATCATTTGCTTCACGCCGACATTGGCCAGCGCCGGCACCCGCTCGATCGCCTGCGCCATATGCTGCTCGAAGTGGTCGTAATCATCATCGAACAGGCGGAACTCCCAGTCGTTGGGCACGTCGCCCCCGGGGAGCTCAGTCGTCCAGGCCTGCGGGTTCGGCTCATAGCCGCCCATCACCAGCCCGCCGACCTCTTCCTTGAAATAGGTGCGGCGGTCGGGGTCGCGGATTGTCGGCGCGTCGTTGGCCAGCCCTTCGATCTTCTCGGTGATGATGTACTGGTGCTTGACCGGCTGCAGCGGCACGTTGATGCCGGCCATCGCGCCGACCTGCCTTGCCCATTGCCCAGCGCAGTTCACCACTCTGTCGCAGGCAATGTCGCCCTTTTCGGTCTTCACCGCGGTGATGCGTCCGCCCGTCATCTCGAATCCGGTGACGCGCGCGTCCTCGAACAGTTTTGCGCCATGCATGCGCGCGCCCTTGGCGAGCGATTGCGTGATATCGGAGGGGCTGGCCTGACCGTCGGTCGGCAGCCAGGAGGCGCCGACGAGGTCGCCGGTTTCCATCAGCGGCCACATGCGCTTCACCTCGGCGGGCGACAGCAGGTGCATGTCCATGCCGAAGCTTTTTGCCGTCGTCGCCAATCGCTTGAACTCGGTCCAGCGATCGGCGTTGGTGGCGAGCCTGAGGCACCCGGTCATTTTCCAGCCGGTCGCCAGTCCCGTTTCGGCCTCGAGCCCCGTATAGAGCTCGACGGAATATTTGAGCACGCGGGTTATCGAGGCCGACGAGCGCAGCTGCCCGACCAGTCCGGCCGCGTGCCAGGTCGAGCCCGAGGTCAGCTTGCCTTGCTCCAGCAGCACCACGTCGGCCTTGTGGTCGCGCGCCAAATGATAGGCGGTCGAGCAGCCGATGATGCCGCCGCCGATGACCACGATCCCGGCATGGCTGGGCAAAGTCATGATCTTGTCCCGTATCTCGTCCGGTAGTTTTCCAGTGCAGCGTCGAGCCGCACCAGGTTTTCTTCGGTATAGGCGACGTAGTCGATGCCGGGCGCGTCGAGATAAAGCTCGGAGACCATGCTCCACATTGCCTCGCGCAGCAGCGAGGCGCATTGCATGGCCGCGTGCGAGCGGCGGATCTCGCTGTCCGGCTCCTTCATGAAATAGGCGGTCAGGAAGGCGAAGGATTCCTCGTCGCTCATGCCCGCATTCGAGGCGGCGCCGGCCAGATCGAACATGGCCGTGTTGAAGCCGGCATATTCGAAATCGATCAGCCACAGCCGCTTGCCGTCGTCGAGGATGTTGGCCGGCAAAAGATCATTGTGGCCGAAGACGATCGGCAAAAGCTTCTGCGCCCGTTCGAGCTCGTCGGCTAAAGCGAGATAGCGCGGCAGCTCGTCCTTCTTGCGGCTGCCACCTTCCTCGAGCGTGCGCGCATAGTCACGGATGACATGAAAGACCCAGAACATGAAACCGGCGCCGGAGACGTGGTTCGGCATCTCGCGGTGAAAGCGCCGCAGCAGCGCCGCCACGCGGCCGAGATCGGCGCGCACATCCTCGGCAAGGAAGGTCCTGGCGCCGAGAAACTGGGTCACCAGAATTCCGGGCTCGGCGTAGTGCACGGCCGGCGCGAAGCCGGCCGCATGCGCCGCGCGCGCCGTCATCACCTCGCGCTCGCGAAAGACATGGTGGAACGGGAAGTCCTGGCCGAAGCGCACCACGTGCCGGCCGGCGGCGTCGGTAACGACATAGTTGGCGTTGCTGAGGCCGCCCGGCAGCGGCTCGATCTCGATGCCGCCGCTCCAGCAGGGCAGAGCGCGGATGCGGTCTTCGGTGGTTACGGCGGCGCTCACGGGTTCGGTCCTGCTTCGGCCGGCTTTCGACAAAGCGCCGGTCTCTCACAAAGCGATGAGAGAAAAAAGAAAGGCCTCGTCGGTGCGGGATGCCGGGACTGATATCCCTCACCACACCGACGAGCCCCTTGGCCAGGCTTAGGATCCCGGCATCCGCCCCCGCGGATTCGAAAAAAGCTCGCGTCAGGCACGTTCCAGAAAATCTGGTCAGTCGATTGCGGCTCTGCCATCACCCTCCTGTGGCAGTTCCGAGCCTGTCACGACAACAATCTCACGCCAGCGTGATGTTGCTGTCAATAAAAAGCTGTGACCTTTTTTGGGTGTTTTGCCCGAAAATATGAGCAATTCCTTTAAAAGCGTTAGGAATGCCGTAGAATCGGTCAAAATCCCGGACATCCACATGATCCACTCGAAACGGCACGGCGAGATCCTGCGGCTCCTCGGTGAGGAGGGCACGATCACCATCGCCAGCCTGGCCGAGCGCCTGGGCGTGTCGCTGGAGACGGTCAGGCGCGACGTGAAACCGCTGACGGATGACGGAGCATTGCTCAAGATGCATGGCGCCGTCAGCCTGCGCTCTATGACAGGCGAGGCGCCGTTCGAGCGCCGCATGCGCGAGAATGCCGAAGCAAAGCGTCTGATTGCCCGCATGGTCGCGGCCACCATCCGCGACAGCGAGTCGATCATGCTCGACACCGGCACCACCACGTCCTTCCTGGCGCGCGAACTGCTCGGCCATCGCCGCCTGACGGTGGTCACCAATTCGTCCGACATCGCCCGTACGCTGGCGACGGTGAACGGCAACAAGGTCTATATGGCCGGCGGCGAGCTGCGCAGCGATTCAGGCGCGGCCCTCGGAGTCGCGGCGATCGAATTCGTAAGCCGCTTCTCGGTCAGCCACGCGGTGATCTCCATCGGCGCGGTCGACGCCGTCGCCGGCCTGACCGACTACGATCTGGAGGAGGCGGAATTCGCCCGCATGGTGTTGTCGCGCGGGCAACGCTCGCTGGTCGTCACCGACCATACCAAGTTCGGCCGGCAGGGCCTGGTTCAGGTCTGCGGCTTCGACGGTTTCTCCGAGCTCGCCACCGACCAGCCGCCGCCGCGCGACATCGCCGCCGCGCTCAGCCAGGCCGGCGCGCGTCTCAGCATTGCGATGGCCTAGCGCCGGATGCGCCAACGGCTTTCCTTCCCGGCCGCGCCGGTGTTTAGTCGGGTCATGGCCTTCACCATCCGCCAGCTCCAGTTCTTCGTCGCCGTCGCCGAGCAGGGCACGGTCTCGGGCGCCGCGCAGAACCTCTCCATCTCGCAATCCTCGGTCACCGAGGCGATCAAGGAGCTGGAGAGCGATCTCGGCGTCGAGCTGTTCGACCGCCACCCGCGCGGCCTCAACATCACCCATAAGGGGCACCAGTTCCTGCGCCACGCGACGAAAATCCTGGCCGACGTCTCCGATGCGCGCCGCGCCTTCCTAGGCGATCAACTCACCGCGGGCGGGCGGCTGCAGCTCGGGGTCACCTCGCTTGTTGCCGGCTACGTGCTCTCCGATCTGCTGGCTCGCTACCGCCGCGCCTATCCAAGCGTCGAAGTCTCGGCGATCGAGGACAATGGCGACTATCTCGAGCATCTGCTGGTCGGCGGCAAGCTCGACATCGCCGTCATGGTCACGTCGAATTTGCGCGATCGCACCGCGCTGCAGTCGGAAATCCTCGAAGTCTCGGCCTATCGGCTCTGGCTGCCGCTCAGCCACAAGCTCGCCAGCGCCGACATTATCTCGATCGGCGACATCGCTTCCGAACCGCTGATCATGCTGACCGTCGACGAGATCGAGGAGAACACCGGCAAGCTGCTGTCGGCGCTCGGTGCGAGACCGCATGTCGCCTTCCGCACCCGCTCCGTCGAGGCCGTGCGCAGCCTCGTCGCCACCGGCGCCGGCGTGGCGCTGCTGCCAGATCTCGTCTATCGTCCCTGGTCGCTGGAAGGCGACCGCATCGAATCCCGCGATATCTCCGGCTCGCTTCCGGTCGTCCAGGTCGGCATGGTTTGGCGCCGCGGTTCCAGCCTGCCGCAGGCCGCCCGCGACTTTATCGGACTTGCCCAGTCGCAGCGCATGGTCCGGCAGCGGCTCTGATCAGAGCGATTCCAGCAAAGTGTGAACGGTTGGGCTCGGCCACTTCGCCGGAACCTTCCGTCCGGAATGGCGTCGGAAAGAGTATCGGTAAATCCGATATCGGCTTTCTGATAAATGGATTTGCGAAACCGGAATTTTCACAGCACTTTTCGCTCAGGGAACAAAGCCGCTCGGGAGCGCGGCTGCCGGGGTGATGGGAACTCTGGCGTTCAGGTTTGCGTGTGATCCTTGTTGAAAACCGGATCGGTTTCGGGGTCATGCGCCAAAATGGGAGATCGATGATGAATGCATTCCTGAAGTCATGCACGGCGTTGACGGTTGCGCTGACCTTCTCGGGTCAGGCGATCGCCCAGGTCAAGGAAGTCGGCAAGGGCGAGGGCGAGCTGAATATCGTCGCCTGGCCAGGCTATATCGAGCGGGGCGAGACCGACAAGAACTACGACTGGGTGACCGCCTTCGAGAAGGAGACCGGCTGCAAGGTCAACGTCAAGACCGCCAATACGTCGGACGAGATGGTCTCGCTGATGAACGAGGGCGGCTTCGACCTGGTGACGGCTTCTGGTGATGCTTCCCTGCGTCTCGTCGCCGGCAAGCGCGTGCAGCCGATCAACACCGACCTCATCAAGAGCTGGAAGACGGTCGACGACCGTCTCAAGGACGCGCCCTGGTTCACGGTCGACAAGGTGCATTACGGTGTCCCCTACCAGTGGGGCCCGAACATCCTGATGTACAACACCACCGTCTTCAAGGAAGCGCCCAAGAGCTGGAACGTCGTTTTCGAGGAGATGAAGCTGCCCGACGGCAAGTCGAACAAGGGTCGTGTCCAGGCCTATGACGGCCCGATCCATATTGCCGATGCCGCCAACTACCTGATGTTCCACAAGCCGGAACTGGGCATCAAGGATCCGTACGAGCTCAGCGAAGACCAGTACAAGGCGGCGCTCGATCTGCTGCGCACCCAGCGCACCCTGGTCGGCCGCTACTGGCATGACGCCGCGATTCAGGTCGACGATTTCCAGAACGAAGGCGTCGTCGCCTCCGGCTCGTGGCCGTATCAGGTGAACACGCTGGTCGCCGCCAAGAAGCCGGTCGCCTCGACCGTGCCGGAGGAGGGCGTCACCGGCTGGGCCGACACCACCATGATGGAAGCCGACGCCGCCCATCCGAACTGCGCCTATATGTGGCTCGAGCACTCGCTCTCGCCCAAGGTCCAGGGCGATGTGTCGTCCTGGTTCGGCTCGCTGCCGGTCGTGCCCGCCGCCTGCAAGGGCAATGAACTGCTCGGCGACGAGGGCTGCAAGACCAACGGTTACGACAATTTCGAGAAGATCAAGTTCTGGAAGACGCCGATATCGAAATGCGCCAGCCAGAATGACAAATGCGTGCCCTATTACCGCTGGGTGTCGGACTATATCGGCGTCATCGGCGGGCGGTGAGTTCGCCTAGCTTTTAGAAGTTGGCGCTGCCCCTCACCCTTACCCTCTCCCCATGAAGAACGGGGAGAGGGGGTCGCCAGCGCTGGAGTTTGTCCCTTCTCCCCGTCTCACGCGGAGAAGGTGCCGGCAGGCGGACGAGGGGCAGCACAGACGCCCGAATTCGAGAGCCTGAACCTTCAGGACAGATCATGACCTCCGCCGTTTCCTTCAAACAAGTCTCGCGCCATTTCGGCAGCGTGCGCGCCGTCGATGCGGTCGATCTCGACATCGCGCCGGGCGAGTTCTTCGCCATGCTCGGGCCGTCCGGCTCCGGCAAGACGACCTGCCTCAGGCTGATCGCCGGCTTCGAGCAGCCGACGGCCGGCTCGATCTTCATCTTCGGCGAGCGGGCCGAAGGCGTTCCGCCCTATCGCCGCAACGTCAACACCGTATTCCAGGACTATGCGCTGTTCCCGCATCTGAACGTGCTCGACAACGTCGCTTACGGGCTGATGGTCAAGGGCGTCGGCAAGGTCGAACGGCTGAAGGCGGCGGAAGAGGCGCTCTCGCTGGTGCGCCTGCCGGGCTATGGGGCCCGGCGCCCGGGCCAACTCTCCGGCGGCCAACGCCAGCGCGTCGCGCTTGCCCGGGCGCTCGTCAACCAGCCCAAAGTGCTGCTGCTCGACGAGCCGCTCGGCGCGCTTGACCTCAAGCTGCGCGAGAACATGCAGGAGGAACTGAAGTCGCTGCAGAAGGTGCTCGGCATCACCTTCGTCTTCGTCACTCACGACCAAGGCGAAGCGCTTTCCATGGCCGACCATGTTGCCGTCTTCAACGACGGCAGAATCATGCAGGTCGGCACGCCGGAGGACATTTACCAGCGGCCGAGGACGCGCTTCGTCGCCGATTTCGTCGGCTCGTCCAACGTGCTGCCGCCGGATTTCGTGCAGCGCTATTCCGGCCAGCATCGCTGGGGCAGCCTCAGGCCTGAATCCATCCGCGTATCGGGCGCCACGAGCGGCGATGGCGTTGCCGCGCGTCTGGTCGGGACCAACTATCTCGGCGCCACCACAAGGCTGGCGCTCGATGCCGATGGGCTGAGGCTGCATGCCATGGTGCCGGCGGGGATCGCGCTCCCTGCCGAAGGCGAGGCGGTGATGCTCACCTTCAATCGCGAGCACCTGCATCTGATGGATGAGTCGGCATGATTGAGGTTTGTGCAAAGCACCCTCCTCTGTCCTGCCGGACATCTCCCGCGCAAGGGGGGAGATTGGCTGTCGCCACTCGCTTCGCCAATCTTCGGCGCTGCAGAGTTGGCGGGGCAGACGACCTGCTGATCTCCCTCCTCGCGGGGGAGATGGCCGGGTCAGAGCTGGGTGTGAAGGATCTCGGCTTTGCCGCCGTCGATCTGATCGTCGGTGCGGCTCGATGACAATCGCCGCTCTTCAATCCAAGCCCGTGCCCGCCATCCTGCCCGGCAACGGCGGCATGCGCGGGGCGCTCTCCGACCTCTTATGGCGCCGGCCGATACTTCTCTTGCTGCTCATGCTGCTGCCGCCGCTTCTGTGGCTGGGCATCGTCTATATAGGCTCGCTTTTCGCGCTGCTTTTGCAGAGCTTTTTCTCGATCGACGAGTTCTCCGGCCTGATCAACCGCGAGTTCACGCTGAAGACCTATGGCGACCTGTTCCAGGCCGCCAATCTCGACATCATCCTGCGCACGGTGACGATGGCGGCGCTCGTGACGCTCGCCTCCGCGGTCATCGCGTTCCCCATCGCCTATTACGCGGCGCGCTATGCGCGCGGCCGCTGGAAGGCGCTGTTCTATCTCGGCGTCATGCTGCCGCTCTGGTCGAGCTATCTGGTCAAGATCTACGCCTGGAAGCTGATCCTCGCCAAGGAAGGCATTCTCACTTGGCTGTTAGGCAAGCTCGGCCTGCTGTGGCTGCTCGAGGCCTGGCTGTCGTTGCCGATCGTCGGCGGCAACTCGCTGTCGGTCTCCTTCACCGGCACCTTCATCGTCTTCGTCTATGTCTGGCTGCCGTTCATGATCCTGCCTGTGCAGGCGGCGCTGGAGCGCGTCCCCGGCAATCTCGTCGAGGCCTCGTCCGATCTCGGCGCCTCGCCCGGCCAGACCTTCCGTAACGTGCTCTTCCCGCTGGCGCTGCCGGGCATCGTCGCCGGCTCGATCTTCACCTTCTCGCTGACATTGGGCGACTACATCATCCCGCAGATCATCGGCACCTCGCGCCTGTTCATCGGCCAGGCCGTCTATTCGCAGCAAGGCACCGCCGGCAACATTCCTTTAGCCGCCGCCTTCACCGTGGTGCCCATCGTCATCATGGGCTTCTATCTGTGGGGCGCCAAGCGCATGGGAGCTTTCGATGCGCTCTGATCGCGGCCAATCCGCTCCGCTCGGGCTGAAGATCGCCGCCGCCTGCGGCCTGCTCTTCCTGCACCTGCCGATCCTTTTGATCTTCGTCTATGCCTTCACCACCGAAGAGAAGAGTTTTGTGTGGCCGCCACCGGGTTTGACCACGCAATGGTTCGCCGTCACCTGGAACAGGCCGGATGTCTGGGAGGCGCTGTCGCTGTCGATCCGCGTCGCTGCCATTTCGACCGCGATCGCGCTGGTTCTTGGCACGCTCTGCGCCGCTGCGGTTTCGCGCACGCGCTTCTTCGGCCGCGAGGCGATTTCATTGCTCGTCATCCTGCCGATCGCGCTGCCCGGCATCATCACCGGCATCGCGCTGCGCTCGGCTTTTGCGCTCGCCGACATCCCGTTCTCGTTCTGGACGATCGTGCTCGGCCACGCCACTTTCTGCGTGGTCGTCGTCTACAACAATGCCGTCGCCCGTTTCCGCCGCACCTCAGGCTCGATGATCGAGGCCTCGATGGATCTCGGCGCCGACGGTTTTCAGACGTTTAGGCATGTCGTGCTGCCCAACATTGCAACCGCGCTGCTTGCCGGCGGCATGTTGGCCTTCGCGCTGTCCTTCGACGAGGTCATCGTCACCACCTTCACCGCCGGCCAGCAGCAGACCGTGCCGATCTGGATGCTGGAGGAGCTGATCAGACCGCGGCAGCGTCCGGTCACCAATGTCGTCGCCATGGTCGTCGTGCTGGTGACGCTGCTGCCGATCCTCTTTGCCTATTACCTGACCCGCGACGGCGACCAGATCGCCGGCTCGGGCAAATGAAAACAGCGAATAGGGATTAGCCAATAGCGAATAGGGAAAATCGATCGCGAACCCTGCCCGCCATTCGCAACTCGCTGCACGCAACTCGCTACTCGCTACTGCGAAGGGAGAAACCCCCATGGACACCCAGATGCTGATCGGCTCGAAATTCGACAAGGGCACCGAAATCGAGGAGCCGATCCTCAATCCGAAGACCGGCGCGACCATCCTCAACCTGCCGGAAGCAAGTCCGGCGCAGATCGAGGCGGCTGTCAGTGCCGCCGAACGAGCGTTCGTCAGTTGGTCGCGCACCACGCCGGCGCAGCGCTCCGGCTATCTGTTGAAAATCGCCGACCGCATCGAGGCCGAAGCGAAGGAGTTCGCCGCGCTCGAGGCGCTGAATTGCGGCAAGCCGATCAACGCCGTGCTCAATGACGAGATCCCGGCGATCGTCGATTGCTACCGCTTCTTCGCCGGCGCGGTGCGCTCGATGCCCGGCCAGGTCGCGGGCGAGTATCTGCCCGGCCACACCTCGATGGTGCGGCGCGATCCGATCGGCATTGTCGCCTCCATCGCGCCCTGGAACTATCCGCTGATGATGATGGCCTGGAAGCTGGCGCCGGCGATCGGCGGCGGCAACACCGTCGTCTTCAAGCCATCGGAGCAGACGCCGCTGACGGCGCTGAAGCTGGCGAGGATCCTGTCGGAAATCCTGCCCGAGGGCGTCGTCAATGTCGTCCTCGGCCGCGGCGACAGCGTCGGCAACACGCTGATCAATCATCCCAAGGTCAACATGATCTCGATCACCGGCGACGTCGCCACCGGCAAGAAAGTGCTGCAGGCGGCCGCCAAGTCGGTCAAGCGAACCCATCTCGAGCTCGGCGGCAAGGCGCCGGTCGTCGTCTTCGACGATGCCGATCTCGGCGCGGTGGTCAACGGTCTGCGCGCCTTCGGCTACTACAATGCCGGCCAGGACTGCACCGCCGCCTGCCGCATCTATGCCGGCAAGAAGATCTACGACAAGCTCGTCGCCGACCTCTCCTCGGCGGCGTCGACCATCAAATACAATCTGCCCGACGACACCGAGAACGAGATCGGGCCGCTGATCTCGCGCCGCCAGCGCGACCGCGTGTCGAGCTTCGTCGAGCGCGCTTCGGAATTGAAGCACATCGAGATCACCACCGGCGGCAAGCCGGGCGCGGGCTCCGGCTTCTACTACCAGCCGACGGTCGTCGCCGGAGCGTTGCAGGAAGACGAGATCGTGCGCCGCGAGGTGTTCGGCCCGGTCGTCTCGGTCACCCGGTTCTCCGAGGTCGACGAGGCGGTGAACTGGGCGAATGACAGCGACTACGGCCTCGCATCGTCGGTGTGGACCAGGGACGTCTCGCGCGCCATGACGACCGCGGCCCGGCTGCAATATGGCTGCACCTGGATCAACACCCACTTCATGCTCACCAACGAGATGCCGCATGGCGGCCTGAAGCAGTCCGGTTACGGCAAGGACATGTCGCTCTACGCGCTGGAGGACTACACCGCCGTCCGCCATGTGATGGTGGCGCACGGGTAAGCCCTCTACCTCTCCCACAACGGGCGAGGTCGGCCACGCAGGCCGCTACTCGACGATGCGGTAGATGTTCCACAGGCTGGTGCCCGACACCACATAGGGCTCCAGCTCCTTGCCCCATTTGGCGTGCGCCTCGATCTTGGCGATCTTGGCGAAGAACTCCTCCAACTGGGCCAGGCTCTCGACCTGGTGGTGGGTCTCGATCGTCGCTTCGCGTGCGCCGACTGAACCGGTCATGAGCTGGAATTTCAGGTCGGCGAGCCCGACCTGCGAGCCGATCTCGCGCTCCCATTTCCGCATCAGCTCGAGCGCGGTCTGCTTGTGACCGAACTTGGCGTCGATCTGCCATCTGGCGCTGAACATCTTGGTTCTCCTCCCTGTCTTGCAGATGAATCCGTTCTTGAGCTACTCGTCCCAGGCCTGCACGACCGTCTGCCGCGCGATGCGGCCGTTCTTCAATTCGAGCATCGCGGCGCAGAACACCTTGGTGCCGTCGGGATAGGCGCAGGCCTGGGTGAAGGCGAGTTTGTCGCCCTCGGCGATCGTGGCGTCGACCTTGTGGGTCATCGCTCGGCTGCAGATGTCGTCCCAGAAGGTGCTGATCGCCGCGCGGCCGCGGATTTCGCGCGGCTTGCTCGGCGGGTTGTTGCGGTCGATCACCCGCACCAGCGCATCGTCATTGTAGAAGCTCGCCAGCATCTTGCCGTCACGGGCCTCGATCGCTTTCTTGATCGCCGCGCCGTCCACTGTCTTGGTCAGCATTTTATCCTCCATGTGCCCATCGTCTTGGGCGGTAGATGTGCGAAGCGCTCCCCGACAATTACTGCCGGGCCGGGAATTTCTCATTGCGAATTGGCCGTGGCGGCCGCGAACAGGTCGTCGGTCTGCTTCTTGAAGGTGACGAGTCCTCCCGGCGCTTGGCCTGCATGGGACGAATTCATAGTCCTAGAGACACCCCTTTCGCTTCGCCCGAAAGCGCCATGGCACTCATGGCCCGTCCGGGCCAGTGTGCCTTGCCGAGAAGGCCGCCGCAGCAGCGCGCGACGGCAGGTCCAGCTTGAGCAATATGTTGGCGACGTGCCGCTTGACCGTATGCTCGCTGAGCCTCAGCTCGGCGGCGATCGCCGCATTGCTCATGCCGTCGGCAATCAGGTTCACCACCTCGCTTTCCCGCGCCGTCAGTGTAGCTGGCTGCAGGGCCCTGGGCCTGGGGCGGCAGGCCGGTTCCAAATGTTGTTCAGACGTGGCCTGGACCACCGGCAGCGGCTCGCTCAGCTCGTCGAGACTGACACGTCCGGCGTCGATGAAACGCAGGCCGGAGCCTATCGCCAGTTCGGCGACCAACCGCGAAGCGAGGATGTCGCCGGGTCCGGCATGGGTGGCGAGCTGCATGGTCACCCGCGCCGTGAGGCCGACCGGCTGGCCGCGCATTTCGATCTCGCCGACATGCACGCCTTGCCCGCTTGCCACGCCGATCTGCTGCGCCGCATCGCGCAGCGCCGCTGCGCAGCGTATGGCGCGCGCCGGCCCGTCGAAACGAGAGATCATCAATTCGCCATGCGTGCCGGCAATCCGCCCACCATGGCGGCCCACCAGCAGCCGCCATGTTTCCTGGAAGCGTTGGCTGCGCTCGCTCCACATGCGGTCGCCCAGCTTGGCGGTGTCGAAGATGCGCGTCACCAGCAGCGCGGCAAGCACCCGCTCGGTGTCGGCCACCGCCGGCTGGCCGGTCAGGCACTCCTCGATCAGGTCGGCCACCCGGTCGACGTCCCCGGTCCAGATCGGATGGTCGCGGCCGGGTATCTCAGCAAGCCGGGCGCCGCGAATCTTCCTGGCAAGGAAGCGGCTGGCCTCCGGATCGACGCGCGCGTCATTGCGGCGATGGATCAGCAGCGTCGGCGCGCTGATCGCGGACAGAATGCCGCGCACGTCGATGTCTGCATTCATGCGGGCAAGGGCTGCCGCGGCCGTCGGGCCGGCCGACAGCCGTTCGAACCGTGCCCACCACCGGGCGAAATGCGTGTCATCCACGCGGCCTGGCGCGAAATTGGGCAAGGTCGCGCCGGTGCCCCAGCAAGTCTCGGCAATCTCGATGAAGGCTTCCAGGCGCTCCTGCGGCATTACCCATTTGTGGAAATGCGCATAACCGCCATAGAGCACGAGTGCCCGCGTCCGCTCCGGATAGGTCGCGGCAAACAGCATCGCCATCGGTGCGCCTTCCGAAGTGCCGAGGATCGCCGCGCGGCCGCTGCCGGTGGCGTCCATTACCGCGCGCACGTCATCCATGCGGGTTTCCAGGCCGGGCAGATGACGGTTGTCCACTCGGTCCGAAAGCCCGGTGCCGCGTTTGTCGAACAGAATCAGCCGTGAGAAAGCCGAAAGCCGCTTCAGCAGGCGGCTGTAACCCTCGTCTTCCCATTGCAGGTCGAGATTGGAGATAAAGCCGGGGACGAAGACGAGATCGAACGAGCCTTGGCCGACCACCTGATAGGCGATCCGCACGTCCCCGCTACGGGCATATCTGGTCTCGATCGGCCTCACGCAACTACCCCGCCCGGCCAGACGATCTCCTGTCGTCAACCATAGCAGAGGCAGCCGGCTTGCGGCAGCGAAACTTTAGAGAGCGGAAATACTAAGACCTTTGGCGCCGATGCGGCCCCGAGGCCCTACTTAGGCGGAATGGCGCCCTCGGCCTCCGCAGGCTTGCTGTAACCGAGGCTCTTGTCGGCCTGCTCCGCCGTTAGCGGACGCTTGATCTTGGCGGAGGCGGCGATCACCAGCTCGTCGAAATCTTCCGGGTCGCCGTCCAGCAGCTCGAAGAACTGCCGCCGCATCCTGGGCTCCCAGAATTTGTTGATGTGCTCGGCAACGCCGGTAATGCCTTCCTCGCGCGGCTTCGAATGGAAGAAGGTGGCGATCTGATTGGCCATGCGCACCAGCTTTTCCTTGGTGCTGGCGATGTGATCCTCGTCATGCGACATGCTTTGCAACTCCGGAAGCCACCCGTTCGGGGTGGGTGAAAATATCGAAATCGTCGCCGCGCACCAGCGCTACCAGCGTCATGCCGGCGGACTCGGCGGTCCGGATGGCAAGCGCGGTCGGCGCCGAAACCGCCATGATGACCGGGGCACCGATGGCTGCGGTTTTCTGCACCATCTCAACCGACACGCGCGAGGTGACCACGACGGCGCCGCTCGCGCCGTCGATGCCGGCTTTGGCCAGCGCGCCGGCGAGCTTGTCCAGCGCATTGTGGCGGCCGACATCCTCGCGCGCCATCACGATACCTTTGCCGGGAACGTAGAAGCCGGCAGCATGCACCGCCCCGGTCTCGGTGTGCAGCGGCTGCTGCTTCGACAGCAGCTTGACCGAACGCGTGACGTCCTCGGCGTCGAGCGTAAGCTTCGACGAACCGACCGCGTCGACCGACCGCATCGCTTCCTCGATGGATTCGATGCCGCACAGGCCGCAGCCGACCGGCCCGGCAAGCCGGCGCCGTCGCGCCTGGAAGCGCGTGTTGGCCCGGTCCTTCAGCTTGATCTGGATGTCGATGCCGGCGCCGAGATCCTCGACTTCGATCGCCTCGATCTCTGCCGGGTCGGCAACGATGCCTTCGGTGAGCGAGAAGCCGAGCGCGAAATCCTCGAAATCGGCCGGGCTCGCCATCATCACCGCATGGGTGGTGCCCGCATAGGAGAACGCGACCGGCGTCTCCTCCGGCACCATGCGGTTCGCAGCCGCCGTGCCGCCGGCACGACGCGCCAGCCGCGAGATTTGCGTCGTGGCTTTGCGGCGCGCGGCCAAGACTACTCCGCCGCTTCCAGCGGGGCGATGCGGCGGCTCTGCTTGGCCTGCTCATTATAGTCCCTCTGCCACTCGGTCGGGCCGTTGGATGGCGCCACCTGCACGGCGGTGACCTTGTATTCCGGACAATTGGTCGCCCAGTCCGAGAAGTCGGTCGTGATCACATTGGCTTGCGTGTCCGGGTGGTGGAAGGTCGTGTAGACGACGCCGGGCGACACGCGGTCGGTGATCAGCGCGCGCAGCGTGGTCTCGCCCGAACGGCTCGCCAGCCTCACCCAGTCGCCCTCGCGGATGCCGCGGTTCTCGGCGTCGTGCGGATGGATCTCCAGCCGATCTTCGGCATGCCAGGCGACGTTTTCGGTACGCCTGGTCTGCGCACCGACATTGTACTGCGACAGGATACGCCCGGTGGTGAGCAGCAGCGGGTAGCGCGGGCCGGTCCGTTCGTCCGTCGCGACATATTCGGTGCGGATGAACTTGCCCTTGCCGCGCACGAAGCCGTCGACATGCATGATCGGCGTGCCGAGCGGTGCCTTCTCGTTGCAGGGCCACTGCACCGATCCGACACGGTCGAGCAGCTCGAAGGAGACGCCGGAGAAGCTCGGCGTGGTCTTGGCGATCTCGTCCATGATCTCAGACGGGTGCGTGTAGTTCCAGTCGAGCCCAATGGCGCGGGCGAGCTCCTGCGTCGCCTCCCAGTCGGCGTAGCGCGCCTTCGGCTCCAGCACCTTGCGCACCATGTTGATGCGGCGCTCGGCATTGGTGAAGGTGCCGTCCTTCTCCAGGAAGGTCGAGCCCGGCAGGAAGACATGGGCGTAGTTCGCCGTCTCGTTGAGGAAGAGGTCGTGGACGACGACGCACTCCATCGCGGCCAGCCCTGCGGCGACATGCTTGGTGTCGGGGTCGGACTGCAAGATGTCCTCGCCCTGGATGTAGATACCCTTGAACGAGCCGTCGACGGCGGCATCCAGCATGTTGGGGATGCGCAGGCCGGGCTCCTCGTCCAGCTTCACGCCCCACAGGCTCTCATAGATGTCGCGCACGGCTTCGCCGGAGATATGGCGATAGCCCGGCAACTCATGCGGGAAGGAACCCATGTCGCAGGAGCCCTGGACATTGTTCTGGCCGCGCAGCGGGTTCACGCCGACGCCCGGACGGCCGATATTGCCGGTGGCCATGGCGAGGTTGGCGATCGCCATCACCGTGGTCGAGCCCTGGCTGTGCTCGGTGACGCCGAGGCCGTAATAGATCGCGCCGTTGCCGCCCCTGGCGTACAGGCGCGCGGCACCCCGGATCGCTTCAGGATCGACGCCGGACAGCTTGCCGACCGTCTCGGGGCTGTTTTCCGGCAGGGCGACGAAGGACGCCCAGTCCTGGAACTCGGCCCAGTCGCAGCGCTCGCGGATGAAGGCTTCGTCGAACAGGCCCTCGGTGACGATGACATGGGCCAGCGCCGTCAGCACCGCGACGTTGGTGCCGGGCTTCAGCGGCAGGTGATAGTCCGCCTCGACATGCGCCGACTTCACCATCTCGGTGCGGCGCGGGTCGAGCACGATCAGCTTGGCGCCCTCGCGCAGCCGCTTCTTCAGCCGCGAGGCGAACACCGGATGCGCCGTAGCGGGATTGGCGCCGATGATGACGGCGACGTCGGTGAATTCGACCGAGTCGAAATCCTGCGTGCCGGCCGAGGTACCGTAGGTTTGGCCGAGGCCGTAGCCGGTCGGCGAATGGCAGACGCGCGCGCAGGTGTCGACATTGTTGTTGCGGAAGCCTTGCCGCACCAGCTTCTGGACAAGATAGGTCTCCTCGTTCGTGCAACGCGAGGAGGTGATGCCGCCGATCGAGCCGCGTCCGTACTGGTACTGGATGCGGCGGAATTCCTTTGCCGTATGGGCGATCGCCTCTTCCCAACTCACCTCGCGCCACGGATTGGTGATCTTCTCCCGGATCATCGGCGACAGGATCCGATCCTTGTGGGTGGCATAGCCATAGGCAAAACGGCCTTTGACGCAGGAATGGCCGTGGTTCGCCTTGCCGTCCTTGTAAGGCATCATGCGGATGACTTCGTCACCCTTCACTTCCGCCTTGAACGAGCAGCCGACGCCGCAATAGGCGCAGGTCGTGACGGCCGAGCGCTCCGGCATGCCCTTCTCGAGCACGGTCTTCTCGCGCAATGCGTCGGTCGGGCAGGCCTGCACGCAGGCGCCGCAGGACACGCATTCGGAAGCGATGAAATCCTCATGCATGCCGGCGACCATGCGGGACTCGAAGCCGCGGCCCTCGATGGTTAGCGCGAAGGTGCCCTGCACCTCTTCGCAGGCGCGCACGCAGCGTGAGCAGACGATGCACTGCGCCGGATCATAGGTGAAGTAGGGGTTGGACTCATCGCGGGCGATGTAGTCGACCGCCAGCGAGCCATGGCCGGGCGCCACGCCGCCTTTTTCCTTGACGTGGTTGCGGCCTTCGACGCCGTAGCGGTTCTCGGTCAGACCGACCGACTCCGCGACCGCGTCGAACTCGCTGGCGCCGGTTCCGGCCTTCTCGTTCCAGCCGGTCGGATGGTCGGAGACGTAGAGTTCCATGACGCCGCGGCGGATGGCATCGAGCCGCTCGGACTGCGTGCGCACCACCATGCCCTCGCCGACCGGCGTCGTGCAGGATGCGGGCGTGCCGCCGCGGCCGTCGATCTCGACCAGGCAGACGCGGCACGAGCCGAAAGAGTCCAGCATGTCGGTGGCGCAGAGCTTCGGGATCTCGACCCCGCCTTCCATCGCCGCGCGCATGATCGAGGTGCCTTCCGGCACGGTGATGCTTTGCCCGTCGACGGTCAGCGTCACCTGCTTCGCCGCTCTCGACTCCGGCGTTCCGTAGTCGATCTCTTCGATGAGTGTCGGGAAGTCGGCTTTGATGTTCATCTGCCAGCTCCTATTCGGCAGCCACGCGCGTCGGCGCCGGCTTGAAATCCTCGGGGAAATGCGTGATCGAGCTCATCACCGGGTAGGGCGTGAAGCCGCCCAGGGCGCAGAGCGATCCGAACTTCATCGTGTTGCAGAGGTCGGTGACCAGAGCGAGGTTCTTCTCCGCCTCGATGCCCGCGGCGACCTTGTCCAGAACCTCCATGCCGCGCGTCGAGCCGATGCGGCAGGGCGTGCACTTGCCGCAGCTTTCGACGGCGCAGAACTCCATGGCAAAGCGCGCCTGCTTCATCATGTCGGCGCTGTCGTCGAACACGGTTATGCCGGCATGCCCGATCAGCCCGTCCTTGGCAGCAAAAGCCTCGTAATCGAACGGCGTGTCGAAAAGCGCGCGTGGGAAATAGGCGCCGAGCGGGCCGCCGACCTGCACCGCCTTCACCGGCCGCCCCGAAGCCGTGCCGCCGCCGATCTCGTCGACGATTTCGCCCAGCGTCAGGCCGAAGGCCGTCTCGAACAGGCCGCCATGCTTGACGTTGCCGGCGATCTGGATCGGGATCGTGCCGCGCGAACGGCCCATGCCGAAATCCTTGTAGTAGGCGGCGCCCTTGTCCATGATGATCGGCACGGAGGCCAGGCTGATCACGTTGTTGATCACCGTCGGCTTGCCGAACAATCCCTGGATCGCCGGCAGCGGCGGCTTGGCGCGAACCACGCCGCGCTTGCCTTCCAAGCTGTTGAGCAACGAGGTTTCCTCGCCGCAGACATAGGCGCCGGCGCCGACGCGGATTTCCATGTCGAATGCGTTGGGCGAGCCCAGCACATTGACGCCCAGCACGCCCGCCTTGCGGGCGATCGCGACCGCCTTGTTCATCGTCGCCGCCGCATGCGGATATTCCGAGCGGATATAGACGAAGCCTTTGGTCGCGCCGGTGGCGATGCCGGCGATCGCCATGCCCTCGATCAGCACGAAGGGATCGCCCTCCATGATCATGCGGTCGGCGAAGGTGGCGCTGTCGCCCTCGTCGGCGTTGCAGACGATATATTTGCGTTCGGAATTCGTATCGAGAACCGTCTTCCACTTGATGCCGGTCGGGAAGCCGGCGCCGCCGCGGCCGCGCAGGCCGGACTCGGTCACCTGGTTCACGACGTCCGCCGGCGCCATGGCGACCGCGTTCTGCAGGCCTCTCAGACCGCCATGCGACTTATAGCTGTCGAGCGACAGCGGGTCGATCACGCCACAGCGCGCGAAGGTCAGCCGCGTCTGCTTGGCTAGGAAGGGGATCTTGTCTGGCGCGCCCAGCCAGCGTTTGTGATGGCCACCCTTGAGGAAGCCGCTGTCGAACAGGCTCTTGACGTCAGACGGCTTGACCGGCCCGTAGGCGACGCGGCCCTCGGCGGTCGCAACCTCGACCATCGGCTCCAGGAAATAGGCGCCGCGCGAGCCGTTGCGCACGATCTTGGCCTCGACGCCGCGCTCCTTGAGCTCCTTCTCGATCGCCCTGGCGACCTTTTCGGCGCCGAGCGCCAGAGCACCGGAATCGGCAGGGATGTAGATGCGCGGGATCATGAACGCACCTCCGCGACGATCTCTTCGATCTTCTCGTCGTCGAGCCGGCCGATCACTTCGCCGTCGAGCATCGCCGACGGCGAGCAGGCGCAAAGCCCGAGGCAATAGACCGGCTCCAGTGTAACCGATCCGTCGCGTGCGGTCTCGTGAAAATCGATGCCGAGCAGTTGCTTGACCTTGGTGGCGACGGCTTCCGAACCCATCGACTGGCAGGCTTCCGCCTGGCAGAGCTTCAGCACATGCCGGCCGGCCGGCTTTGCGCGGAAATCGTGATAGAAGGTGACGACGCCATGCACCTCCGCTCGCGAGAGGTTCAGCCCGTCGGCGATGACCGGAAGCGCCGCCTGCGGCACATGGCCGAATTCTTCCTGGATGCCGTGGAGAATCGGCAGCAACGGACCTTCGAGGTCCTTCAACTCCTCGATGATCGCCGCTATGCGCGACGCGATCCCGGTACTTGCAGGCTGCATCGGCATGCAGCGCCCTCCCTGGCCGTGGCGCCAACACATATGTCACCCCAAAATATAGAGCGGTTTTGGGGCAACGACATGCACAGGGCGCGATATCGCTAAGTCCTTATGAAATCAGAGGAAACCTCCGAGATCAATAAAGCAGTCTCGTCGCTTGATAGAAATTTTCTATCAGAAACGCTGAGCCCGCATTGTCTAGCCTAGCGGTGGGAACGGAAATCGTCTGCCAGCGCCATTGCCTCGTCCAGCAGCGCCTGCACCAGCGGCGTGTGCGGCTCGCGCGGCGCCGCCACCAGCCCGACCGTGTGGCTGGCATCCGGATCGACTATCGGAATGGCCCGGATCGGTTCGGAAAAGCCGAATGTTTCCGCAAGGTTGAGCGGCATGATCGATGACCACTTGCCGGTCCGGATATGCGAGAACAGCACGATCATCGAGTTGGATTCCAGTGTCGGCCGCACCTGCACGCCGGCTTCCGCCAGATGCTGGTCGATGATGCGGCGGTTCTGCATGTCCGGCGTCAGCAGGCAGAGCGGCAACTGGCTGATCTCTGCCCACGTCACTTTGTCGCGGTCGGAAAAGGGGTTACCGACCGCCGTGATCAGCTGGTAGCGCTCGTCATAGAGCGGCACGCTGGTTACCCGCCCCAGCGGCTCGTTGTCGAGATAGGTGATGCCGGCATCGACATCGAGATTGCCGAGCAGCGTCAGCACCTCGATCGAGGTCCGTGACAGCACCGAAAAGGTGACGCCGGGATGCTTGTCGCGGAATGGCGTCGTCAGCCGCGCTACCATGGCGAGCGCCGTCGGAACGGCGGCGATGCGGATGCGGCCGGACAGGCCGTGGCGCGCCGCCCGCATCTCCTCGCGCATGGTTCTTGAATCGCCGACGATGCGGCGCGCCCAAACCAGCACCTGCTTGCCTTCCGGCGTCAGACCCTGGAAACGCGAGCCGCGCAGCACCAGCATGACGCCGAGCTGCTCCTCGAGCTGCTTGATGCCGGCCGACAGCGTCGGCTGGGTGACGCCGCACACCTCGGCGGCGCGGCCGAAATGCTCTTCCCTGGCTAAAGCGATGAAGAATTCCAGCTTGTCGATCATGTCATCCGATCCACGGTCTGCCCAAGGTCGGGGAAATCGCTTTGCTTCGCAAGGCGGATGAACGATAGGATCTCATCCACATTTTTGAGCCGGCTTATCTGTTTTCCCGCGCCGCGCATGGCGCTATGTGGGGTAGGCGGAAGCAGGGAGGAGCAGATGCTGGGTTGGTTTCGCAGACTGTTGCCGCGCGAGGATCGCTTCTTCGAACTGTTCGAACGGCATTCGCGCACGGTGGTCGGCGGCGCCGAGGCGCTTGAGCAGCTTCTCCAGGGCCGGGACATCGACCGCTGGTGCCAGACGATCGTCGATCTGGAGGACAAAGCGGACGGGATCACCGCGGAGGTGCTGCTTGCCGTCAGGCGCTCCTTCATCACGCCCTTCGACCGCGGCGACATCAAGGATCTGATCCAGTCGATGGATGATGCCATCGATACGATGCACAAGGCCGTCAAGACGGTGAAATTGTTCGAGATGACGGAATTCGATCCGCTGATGCGGGAAATGGGCAGCGTCATCGTCGAGGCCGCCCGGCTGGTAGCAGAGGCCATCCCACTGCTCGGCAAGGTTGGCGCCAACGCCGCGCGGCTGAACGCCATCGCCGAAGAAGTCATGCGCGTTGAGGGCCGCGCCGACGACCTGCACGAGCAGGGCCTGAAGGACCTGTTCAAGCGGCACGGCCGCAGCGACCCTATGGCCTACCTGATCGGCTCGGAGATTTACGGCCAGCTGGAAAAGGTGGTCGACCGTTTCGAGGACGTCGCTAACGAGATCAGCGGCATCGCGATCGAGAACGTCTAACAGATGGACGCCGCGATCGCCTTTCCCCTGCTGGTCGGCCTCGTCGCCGTGGCGCTGTTCTTCGATTTCCTCAACGGCCTGCACGATGCCGCCAACTCGATCGCGACTATCGTCTCCACCCGCGTGCTGAGGCCGCACTATGCCGTGTTCTGGGCGGCTTTCTTCAATTTCATCGCCTTCCTGTTCTTCGGTCTGCATGTCGCCGAGACGGTGGGAAAGGGCATCGTCGACGCCGAGATCGTGACTCCGGCAGTTATCTTCGCCGCGCTCATCGGAGCCATCGTCTGGAACATCGTCACTTGGATCGCCGGCATTCCGTCGAGCAGCTCGCATGCGCTGATCGGCGGGTTGGTCGGCGCCGGCGTCGCCAAGGCCGGCCCGGGGGCCATCGTCTGGTCCGGGCTCGGCAAGACGGCCGCGGCGATCGTGCTCTCGCCGGCGACCGGATTCGTGCTGGCGCTTGTCCTTATCCTCATCGTCTCATGGCTGTTCGTTCGGCAGACGCCGTTCGCGGTCGATAACAGCTTTCGCGTCCTGCAGTTCTTCTCTGCCTCGCTCTATTCGCTGGGGCACGGCGGCAATGACGCGCAGAAGACCATGGGCATCATCGCCGTGCTGCTCTATTCGCAAGGCATGCTCGGCCAGAGCTTCCACGTGCCGTTCTGGGTGGTCATCACCTGCCAGTCGGCATTGGCGCTGGGCACGCTCTTCGGCGGCTGGCGCATCGTGCACACGATGGGATCGAAGATCACTCGGCTGAACCCGATGCAGGGTTTTTGCGCCGAGACCGGCGGGGCGATAACGTTGTTCGCCGCCACCTGGCTCGGTGTCCCGGTCTCGACCACGCATACAATCACCGGCGCCATCATCGGCGTGGGTGCTGCCCGCCGCGTCTCGGCGGTGCGCTGGGGCATTGCCGGCAACATTGTCGTGGCGTGGGTGATCACCCTGCCGGCGACGGCGGCGATTTCGGCGTTGACCTATTTTGTCACGCGCCTGGCGGTCTGAGGCAAAGCTGGTGCTGAAATCTACTCGCCCGCAAGACACAGTATGTTGCCGTCCGGGTCCTTGAACCAGGCGACCTTCATGCCGTAGCCGACATGGACATCGCCCTCGACCGTCAGCCCGGGCATCTCATAGCGCTCGAAGGTGACGCCCTTCGATTTCAGCGCCTGGACAATGGCGCCGATCTGGTCGCCGACCGTCCAGGTCAACGCCGTCGCCTTGTTGGTACCGGCGAATTCTGAACGATAGACGTTGATGACCGTGTCTCCGCTTTTGTAGACGATCAGTTCTCCGGCCATGTCGTCGACAGGCTTGAGGCCCAGCGTTCCTTCGTAAAAGCCCTGCGCTCTCGAAAGGTCTTTCACCGCCACATTGGCCGCTGCGTTGCTGTTTGCGAGCATGACAGTCTCCTTTTCCGGTTGCCGTCGCTCATGGCAACCGAGATAGGGCCCCTGGATCGATTGGCCATGGCAATCGGCGGATCGGGACGCGCTCGGCCAAATCCGACACCACCAGTCGTTTTCCGGAGCACGCCGGACGAGCCATTGCGCCACGGCTTGGTTCTGCCGGGAAACTGCACTATCTGGAACGCCAAACTCCGAGGAAAGACCATGACTGTAACCAAGGAAACCGTCATCGAACGCCTAAGGACGGTCAATGGACCGGACTTTACCGGCAACATCGTCGACCTCGGCCTGGTGTCTGAGATTTTCATCGCCGACTCCAAGGTGTTTTTCTCGATTACCGTTCCCGCCGCCCGCGCCCAGGAGATGGAGCCGCTGCGCGCCGCCGCCGAGCGTGTCGTCAAGGCGATCCCCGGCGTCGCCAACGCCGTCGTCGCGCTGACGGCGGAGAAGAAGGGCGGCGGCATGGAGGCGCCGGTTCGGCCGGCTCCCCAGGCAGCGCCGCCACGACCTGCTCCCCAGGCAGCGCCGCAGCGTCCTGGCCCGCAGGCGCCGGCTTCTCACAGTCACGGCAAACGCGGCGTGCCCGGCATCGATGCGATCATCGCTGTGGCGTCCGGCAAGGGCGGCGTCGGCAAATCGACCACCGCCGTCAACCTGGCGCTCGGCCTTGCCGCCAATGGGCTGAGCGTCGGCGTGCTCGATGCCGATATCTACGGGCCGTCGATGCCGAGGCTGCTCAACATTCACGGCCGCCCGCAGACGGTCGACGGCAAGATCCTGAAGCCGATGCAGAATTACGGCCTCAAGGTGATGTCGATGGGCTTCCTGGTCGACGAGGAGACGCCGATGATCTGGCGCGGCCCCATGGTGATGTCGGCGCTCACCCAGATGCTGCGCGAGGTCGAATGGGGACCGCTCGACGTGCTGGTCGTCGATATGCCGCCCGGAACCGGCGATGCCCAGCTCACCATGGCCCAGCAGGTGCCGCTGGCCGGCGCCGTCATCGTCTCGACGCCGCAGGACCTGGCGCTCATCGATGCCCGCAAGGGCCTCAACATGTTCAAGAAGGTCGACGTGCCGCTGCTCGGCATCGTCGAGAACATGAGCTATTTCCTCGCGCCCGACACCGGCAAGCGCTACGACATCTTCGGCCATGGCGGCGCGCGCCGCGAGGCCGAACGGCTCGGCGTCACCTTCCTTGGCGAGGTGCCGCTGGAGATGGGCATCCGCGAAAGCTCGGACGCCGGCGCCCCGGTGGTCGCATCCAAGCCGGACGGCGCGGAGGCGAAGATCTATCGCGATATCGCCGCGAGGGTATGGGACAGGGTGCAAGAGGAACGCGGCGCCGCCGAGGCGGCAGTGCCCAGCATCGTGTTCGAGTAATTCGCCGGGCCGGCGCTAGGTGTCCGATTTCCCCGGCAGCCGGGAATCGCCTCCTTCAGGATTTCCGGGTCGTTGAGGGCTTCCCACACTTTCTCGACGGGTGCGGCGATCCGCTCCTCGCCCTCGATCACCAAAGCCCCCAAGATCTCCCGGATTGAGGACATCGACTGGTCCTAGGCCGCGGCCCTCTCTATGTCTATCGCACCAAAGTGCGGGTCTGCGGCGTGTCTGCCTCTTGCCTGCATGAGCGCGTTGTCATATCGATTTGTCATACAAATACGGAGACCACGATGGCAGGCGCCCCCACCAAGAAGAAGAAATTTCGCTCGCAGGAGTGGTTCGACAATCCCGACAACCCGGGCATGACGGCGCTCTATCTCGAGCGCTACCTCAATTACGGGTTGACCCGCGCCGAGCTGATGTCGGGCAAGCCGCTGATCGGCATCGCGCAGACGGGTTCTGATCTCTCGCCCTGCAACCGGCACCATCTCGAGCTCGCCAAGCGCGTGCGCGAAGGCATTGTCTCGATGGGCGGCATCCCCTTCGAGTTCCCGTGCCACCCGATCCAGGAGACCGGCAAGCGGCCGACGGCGGCGCTCGACCGCAACCTCGCCTATCTCAGCCTCGTCGAGGTGCTCTACGGCTATCCGCTCGACGGCGTCGTGCTGACCATCGGCTGCGACAAGACTACGCCCGCGCTCTTGATGGCGGCGGCGACCGTCAACATTCCGGCGATCGCGCTTTCGGTCGGCCCGATGCTCAATGGCTGGCATAAGGGCAAGCGCACCGGCTCCGGCACCATTGTCTGGGAATCGCGCCAGCGGCTGTCGGCCGGCGAGATCAATTATGACGAGTTCATGGACATCGTCGCCTCCTCGGCGCCGTCGACCGGCTATTGCAACACCATGGGTACCGCCACCACCATGAACTCGCTGGCCGAAGCGCTCGGCATGCAGCTGCCGGGCTCGGCCGCGATCCCCGCGCCCTATCGCGAGCGCGGCCAGATTGCCTACGAGACCGGCAAGCGCATCGTCGATATGGTGCATGAGGACCTGAAGCCGTCGGACATCATGACCCGCCAGGCGTTCGAGAATGCCATCGTCGTCAATTCGGCCATCGGCGGCTCGACCAACGCGCCGATCCACCTCAATGCCATCGCCCGCCATCTCGGCGTGCCGCTCGACAATGACGACTGGCAGAACATCGGCCTTAACGTGCCGCTGATCGTCAACCTGCAGCCGACGGGCGAGTATCTCGGCGAGGACTATCACCATGCCGGCGGCGTGCCGGCCGTCGTGGCCGAACTGCTGAAGGGCGGACTATTGCCGCACCCCGACGCGATCACCGCCAACGGCAAGTCGATCGGCGACAATTGCCGCGGCGCGGTCAACGAAAATCACGATGTCATCCGCGGCGTCGACAAGCCGCTCAAGAGCAATGCCGGCTTCATCAACCTCAAGGGCAACCTGTTCGATTCCGCCATCATGAAGACCAGCGGCATCTCGCCCGAATTCCGCGAGCGCTATCTCTCGAACCCGAACGATCCGGAGGCTTTCGAAGGCAACGCCATGGTCTTCGACGGCCCGGAGGATTACCACGCCCGCATCGACGATCCGGCGCAGGGCATCGACGAGCACACGATCCTGTTCATGCGCGGCGCCGGTCCGGTCGGCTATCCGGGCGGCGCCGAGGTGGTCAACATGCAGCCGCCGGCCCATCTCATCAAGAAGGGCATCCATTCGCTGGCCTGCATCGGCGATGGCCGCCAGTCCGGCACGTCGGGTTCGCCATCGATCCTCAACGCATCGCCGGAGGCAGCGGTCGGTGGCGGGCTGGCGCTGCTCAAGACTGGCGACCGCGTCCGCATCGACCTGAGGAAGGGCACCGCCAATATCCTTGTCGGCGACGAGGAGATCGCCAGGCGGCGGGCAGCCCTGCAGGGCAATGGCGGCTATGACTATCCCGAGCACCAGACGCCCTGGCAGGAGATCCAGCGCGGCATGGTCGACCAGTTCTCCGCCGGCATGGTGCTGAAGCCGGCGGTGAAATATCAGGATGTCGCGCACACCAGGGGCGTCCCGCGCGACAACCACTGAATTCAGAGCACGGCGAAAATCGAAGGGCGGACCGCTTTCCGGCGGACCGCCCTTTCTCATGGCCCTTGTTTCGGCCGCGGGGCGTCTACAGATTAGCCCGATCCCGGCGGCCCTACGAAGGGAGGCTATATATGGCGAAACGGCGCTCTTCCCTCGGCTTCGTCGGCATGTTCGGCCGTTCGGGCGACTTGCGCCAGCTCGACGACGCCTTGCGTAAGGCCGACTTGCATCCGGCACTGGTGCCTGAGGGCGTCAAGCTCACCATCGTCAACCTGATGAAGGATCATTGGCCCGAGGAGCCGCCGCCCCAGGCTTATCAATCGGTGGCGCAACTCTGCGGCTATTGCGTCGCCGGACCGGAAACCTTCGAGCGGGCCAATGGCAGGGAGCACACTTTGGAAGCCGAGCGCCGCATCGAGGCCGTGCTCGATGCCGGCGACAGCCTCGATGCGCAGATCGTGCTGTTGACGCTGCATGCGAAGCTGATCAACGCCGAAGTCGTCGAGCGCTATCGGCTGCGTGCGGAGTGATCTGCGAGAGCGGAAAGATCAGCCGCCCATCTTGTTGCGCGGCAGCTTGATCATCTCGCCGAAGCGCGCGCGCAGCTTGTCGTCGACGAGCCGCGACACATGGCGCGGAAAGCGCTCGGCCAGCACGCGCTTTTTCTCGGCGATCGCCCGCTGCAAAATGTCGGGCCGGCCCTTCTCATTCCATTCCTTGGGCGAGAAGCGATCGCCGACTGCGGGATAAAAATATTCGGTCTGCATCAGCTTCAAAGTCTGCTCGTTGCCGAGATAATGGCCCGGGCCCTTGAGGCAGACATCGGCGATCGTGTCGATCGACAGCGCCTCATCCGTCACCTCGATGCCGCGCACGCATCGCAGGCAGTGGCCGAGCATGTCGTTGTCGATGATCAGGCTTTCGAGACAGAAGCCGAGCAGCGAGGCATGCATGCCGGCCGATTCATAGATGAGGTTGAGGCCGGCAAGACCGGCCATCACATCGGTGATGCCTTTTTCATAGCCGGATTGGATGTCGGGCAGCTTCGAATCCGTCATGCCCGCGGCCGAGCCGCCCGGCAGGTCGTAATATTGCGCCATCTGCGCGCAGGCCGCGGTCAACACGGCCTGCTCGGCCGAACCGCCGGACATGGCGCCGGTCCGGAGGTCGGAGACGAACGGCCAGGTGCCGAAAATCGCCGGATGGCCGGGCTTGATCGCGTTGACATAGACCAGGCCCATCAGCACTTCGGCCACCGCCTGCACGACGGCGCCGGCAATCGCAGCGGGAGCTGTGGCGCCGGCTTGGCCGGCCGACAAGAGCAGGATCGGAATGCCGCCCTCGACGCAGGCTTCGAGCACGCCGCAGGCGTCCTCGGCGAATTTCATCGGCGGCACCACGAAGCAGTTCGAGTTCGACACGAAAGGCCGCGCCCGGAAATTCTCCTCGCCGCCGGCGATCGCATAGAGCATTTCCAGCGCCGGCTTGACGTTCTCTCGCACGGTGAACGAGGTGCCGACATGCTTGGATGTCCCCAGTACGCAGGCATAGAGCGTGTTGAAGTCCATCTCGAGCGGATCGGGAATATCGCGCGGCACCATGGTGCGCTGGAAGAAATGGATGTTGTCGAGCCCGTCGACGAGACGGGCGGCGTCATAGATGTCCTGCAGCTGCGATTCGCGATATTCGCGCTTCTCGACATCGACCAGATGCACCGCCGCGCCCGCCGTGCCGTAGTGCACGCGTTTGCCCTGGATCACCATGTCGTGCTTGGGATCCTGGCCGTGGAGCGTGAAATGGCGCGCCGCCTTCTTGATCGTGTCGAGGACCAGCGCGCGCGGCAGGCGGATGCGGCCGTCGTCGCCGTAGCTCGCCCCGACCCGGGTCAGCGCCTCGATGCAGGAGGGGATGGCGTTGGCGAAGCCCACCGTCTCCAGAAGCGTCAACACCGCTTCATGGATGCGTTCCTTGTCGTTCTGGCTCAATGGTCCGTAGCTGCCGCCTTCGAGGCCGGGTCGCACCGGACGGATATCGTCTGCGAGCGGTGCTGCCCGCATCGCGCGGCGCGCTTCGCGCCCGCCGGACCGCCGCGAACGCTGGTCCGACGTCGTTTCCTGCTTCTCAAGAGCCACTGACATGGAAAGCACTCCACCTTTGCTTTTTCAGGGGCAGGATGCGCGGCGGTTGGTCCACCATCGGCCTGCCTCGTCCCCTTTGTGCCTCGACTATGCCGTCGGCATTGGCACAGCCTATGAGCCAGTCAATCCCGTCGAATATGCCAGGATGCTAAAGCGTTGAGGCGCGCCAAAATAAAAGAGCCGGCAAAAACGCCGGCTCTTGATGTGGCAGTCCGTGGTGATCAGGCGGCAGCGGGCCTGCGGCCGGCGGCTGTGGCGAGCTCCCGAATCCCGGGCTCGATGTGCTGCAGCGAGATCGAGGAGATGCCCAAACGCATGAAACGCGAGGGCTTTTCGCTGCGGTCGAAGAACCGGTCGCCGGGTTCGATGATGACGCTGCGGGAAGCGGCCGCTTCGGCGAGCCCTCGTGAATCGGTACCGCGCGGGCCCTCCAGCCACAACGATGTGCCTCCCGCCGAGTCGGTCGAGCGCCATTCTGGCAGGAAAGCGGAAATCGCATGGACCAGACGCTTGCGCCGCTCGTCGAAGGCGGCGGAGAGCCTGCGCACCAGCGCCTCGTGATGGCCGAGCGACAAAAACAGCGCAACGGCGCGCTGGTTGTTTGCTGGCGGATGCCTGAGCATGAAGCGACGCAACGCGCGAAGCTCGGCAATCAGTCCTGCCGAAGCGACGATGTAGCCGAGCCTCAGACCCGGAGCCAGCGTCTTCGACATCGAGCCGACATAGATGACGCGGCCCGAGCGATCGAGGCTCTTCAGCGCCTGCTGCGGCGCCTCGTCGAGAAGCTGGCTGTCATAGCCGTCCTCGATGATGATCTGGTTGTTGCGGTTGGCGCGCGCCAGCAAATCCTGCCGCCGCTCGGCGGACAACGGCACCATCGTCGGGCAATGATGGCTGGGCGTGACGAAGACAAAGCCGGAATCGCTGGGAATCGCCGAGGTCACGATGCCCGACTGGTCGACCGGGACCGGCTGGATATCTGCGCCGGCGAGCCGGAAGATCGAGCGGGCATCCGGATAGCCGGGGTCTTCCATTGCCACCTTCGAGCCCTTGGTCATCAACAGCGAGGCGAGCATATAGAGCGCGTTCTGCGCGCCCAGGGTCACGATGATCTCGTCCGGATTGGCGAAGATGCCGCGGCGCGGCAAAAGCCGGGCCTGGATCTGCTCGATGAGCAGCGGATCGTCCCGGTCGACCATGTCGGATGCCCAGTTGCGGATCTCCAGCACCGCGAGCGCCATGCGGTTGCACTCGCGCCATTCCGCGGTCGGAAACAGCGCCGGATCGAACTGGCCGTAGACGAACGGGTAGGAGGACTTGATCCAGTTGTCGTGCTTGGCCGGCGGCGGCATGTCGCTGGCGGCGATCTGCCGACGCGCCTTCCAGTCGATCTCATTCTGCTGGTCGGGCGCCTTCTGGTGCGGCTTGGCGGGGGTGGCCAGCACTTCAGGGTTGACGAAGTGGCCGCGCCGCTCGCGCGCCACAAGAAAACCTTGGTCGACCAGCTGCTGGAAGGCAAGCACCACCGTGCCGCGGGCAACGCCCAGTTTTTCCGCCAGAATCCGACAGGATGGCAGCGGCATCGAAGCGGCGATCTGCCGGTCGAGGATGGCTGCGACGATCGCCTGGCGGATCTGTGCCTGGAGAGTTTGTCCGGATTCGGCCGAAATCCGGAACAGGCCGGACCATATGGCCGTGTCATTGCGCTGTGGCATGGGAGATCATCCTCGGATGGCCAGCTGTTTTCACTTGGCTGGACCAGTCGAGTGTAGGGGTGGCACAAGGGGTTGCGCCAATCAATTTTTCTGATCGCTGGGATTTATGCCAGTGATCCATTGGTCACGAAAGGGGCGCGTCCGCCAGGGAAGCGGATGTTGCGGGGCATCATAAAAGCGTGATGCAGTGCGTCACTGCCGCGCTTGAACGAAACGGAAATCCGGCTCAATACATTGTCGCGACGACACGCGCCGGAAACATCGGGCCTGTTAAAATGGTCTAAAAACCCGCCAGGAGCCACCATTGGATCAGTCAGCCTTCGACAAGCAGGTCACCGCCCTGCGTGAGCAGCGCGCGGCAGCCAAGGGCACGATGAGCGAAGCCTTCGCCGCCGATCCCAAGCGCTTCGAGAAATTCTCCGCGACCGATGGCGATCTTCTGCTCGACTGGTCGAAATGCGCGGTCGACGCCGACACGATGGCAATGCTGGAGAAGCTCGCCGGCGCCGCCGACATCGAAGGCCGACGCGCCGCGATGTTCGAAGGCAAGAAGATCAACATCACCGAAAACCGCGCCGTGCTGCACACGGCGCTGCGCAATCTGACCGGCAAGAGCGTCGTGGCCGATGGCCAGGACACCAAGGCCGATGTGATCGCCGTGCTCGACGCAATGGGCGCCTTCGCTGATGCGATCCGCTCCGGCGAGGCGGCCGGCGCCACCGGCAAGAAGATCACCGACATCGTCAATATCGGCATTGGCGGCTCGGATCTTGGCCCGGCGATGGCGACGTTGGCGCTCGCTCCCTACCATGACGGCCCGCGTGCGCATTATGTCTCCAATGTCGACGGCGCCCATATCCACGACACGCTGAAGGGCCTGTCTCCCGAGACGACTTTGTTCATCATCGCCTCCAAGACTTTCACCACTGTCGAGACGATGACCAATGCCGAGACGGCGCGCAGATGGGTGGAAAAGGCGCTGGGCAATCAAGCGATCGGCAAGCATTTCGCCGCCGTCTCGACCGCGCTCGACCTAGTGGCCAAGTTCGGCATCGCCTCCGACCGCGTCTTCGGTTTCTGGGACTGGGTCGGCGGCCGCTACTCGGTCTGGAGCGCCATCGGCCTGCCGGTGATGATCGCCATTGGCCCGCGCAATTTCCGCGCCTTCCTCGACGGCGCGCATGAGATGGACGAGCATTTCCGCTCGGCCCCCCTGCAAAAGAACCTGCCTGTTTTGCTGGGGCTGATCGGCTGGTGGCACCGCGTCGTCTGCAAATACCCGGCCCGCGCCGTCATTCCATACGATCAGCGCCTGTCGCGCCTGCCGGCCTATCTGCAGCAGCTCGATATGGAATCGAACGGCAAGAGCGTGACACTGGACGGCGGCGCGGTGGCTACGCCGACCGGCCCGCTGGTCTGGGGCGAGCCCGGTACCAACGGCCAGCACGCCTTCTTCCAGCTTTTGCACCAGGGCACCGATTTCATCCCGGTCGAGTTTCTTGCCGCAGCCGTCAGCCACGAGCCCGAGCTGAAGACCCACCACGATCTCTTGCTTGCCAATTGCCTGGCGCAGTCCGAGGCCTTCATGAAGGGCCGCACGCTGGAAGAGGCGCGCGCGCAGATGCTGGCCAAGGGCATGAAGCCCGCCGATGTCGACCGCATCGCGCCGCATCGCGTCTTTTCGGGCAACCGTCCGTCGCTCACCATCCTCTACCGGAAGCTTGATCCGCGCACGTTCGGTCGCCTGATCGCGCTCTATGAGCATCGCGTCTTCGTCGAAGGCACGCTGTTCAACATCAACTCGTTCGACCAGTGGGGTGTCGAACTCGGCAAGGAACTGGCGACAGGCCTGCTGCCTGTCGTGGAAGGCAAGGAGACTGCCGCAAAACGCGACGCCTCGACTGCCGGATTGGTGGCTCATATCCACCAATTGCGCGGCGCGGAGTAAAAGGATTGGCGGATATCAAGGGAATTCTGTTCGACAAGGACGGCACGCTTGTCGACTTCAACGCTACCTGGCTCGGCATTGCCGATTTCATGGCCATGGACGCCGCCGAAGGCGATCGCTGGAAAGCCGACAGGTTGCTCGCCGCCGCTGGCTTCGATTTCGTCAGCAAGCGCTTCAAGCCCGATTCGATCTTTGCCTCGGGCTCGAACATGGACGTCGTCGAGCTCTGGTTCCCGCGCCTGTCGGAGGAGGACCAGATGCTGGCCGTCGCACGCTTCAACGAGATCACCTCGGTTCAGGGCTCGTCGATGGCTGTCGCGCTACCCGGTATCGTCGAATCGCTGCGGGCGCTGCACAAGCGATCCTTCCGGCTGGGCGTCGCCACCAACGATTCCACCAGCGGCGCCGAGAAGACGCTCGCCACGCTCGGCGTCGCGCAGCTCTTCGACGCCGCCTTCGGCTATGATGCGGTCGCGAACCCGAAGCCCGCGCCCGACACGGTCATCGCGTTCTGCGATCTGACGGGGCTGAAGCCGGGCGAGATCGCCATGGTCGGCGACAATCGCCACGATCTCGAAATGGCGCGCGCCGGCGGCTGCGGCCTGGCGATCGGCGTGCTTTCCGGCACGGGTACGCGCGACTCGCTGTCGCCGATGGCCGACGTCATCCTGGATTCGGTCGCCGACCTGCCGGATTTTCTCGCCGCGCGGATGAGTGTGCCGGCGGGCTGATCAGGGCTCGCTGGGAAGGAACGCAAATATCCCGCTCGGTTTCGGCGCGCTACCGCCGTTTCCGCCGACATCAGGCACCTGATACTCGCCAAGCAGGCGAAGCCGCCGCCTGGGCAGCCAGGCGCGGCCCGGGTCGCCGACCAGCACCTCGATGCCCGCGGCAAGGCAGCGGTCGAGGAAGGGGACGATCCGCCGCGCGACCGCTTGCCCGTAGAAAACGTCGCCGGCGAGCACAATGTCGACCGACGGCGGCGGACAGGCGCTGATGTCCTCGCCGATTATGATGATGGCGACGCCGTTGGCCTCCGCGTTGAGGCGGAGCGCGACGATGCCGTTGCGGTCGATCTCCGCCGCGGTCACTTTCCTAGCCCCGGCTCGCGCCGCGGCGATACCGACAAGGCCGGAACCGGCGCCGAGGTCGAGCACGCGCCGGCCCGCAACGGTTGACGGCCGGTCGAGAACATAGCGCGCCAGCACTGCGCCGCCCGCCCAGGCATAGGCCCAGTAGGGCGGCTGCGGCTCGGCCGCGTGCTCATGCGACCCGTCCTCCGGTTCCAGCAGCCGCCTCAGCCCGCTGCCGGGATGGGCCGTATAGAGCCGGATTTCAGGCAGCGACGGCACCGGCTGAAGCCGCATGTTCGCCTTGATGAATTCGGCGGGGTCGAGGTCGGCGCGATGTATTGGCGTCAGGCCGGCAACATTTTCGTTCAAATCTGCTCCCGCAACGCGCGCCGCAGGATCTTGCCGACCGGCGTCTTCGGCAGTTCGGCGCGGAATTCGATGTATCTCGGCCGCTTGTAGCCGGTCAGGTTCTCGCGGCAATAGACAGTCAGCGTCTCGATGGTGAGCGCTGGATCCTTCCTGACCACAAACAGCTTCGGCACCTCGCCGGAGTGCTCGTCCGGCACGCCGATCGCCGCCACTTCGAGCACGCCCGGGTGCTGCGCCACGACTTCTTCCAGCTCGTTCGGATAGACGTTGAAACCGGAGACCAGGATCATGTCCTTCTTGCGGTCGACGATCTTGGTGTAGCCGCGCTCATCCATGAAGCCCATGTCGCCCGACTTGAAGAACCCGTCCTTGGTCATCACCTTGGCGGTCTCGTCCGGCCGGTTCCAGTAGCCGGCCATAACCTGCGGACCCCGGATGCAGATCTCTCCGACTTCGCCGAGCGGCACGTTGTTGCCGTCGTCGTCGCGGATGGCGATCTCGGTCGATGGCAGCGGCAGGCCGATCGTGCCGGTAAAGTCGCTGGAGCTGAACTTGTTGGCGGTCGCCACCGGCGAGGTTTCGGAAAGTCCGTAGCCTTCGCTCACCGGACAGCCCGTCAGCGCCTTCCAGCGCTCGGCCACGCCTTTCTGCACCGCCATGCCGCCGCCGAGAGTGAGGATCAGCGGCTTGAAGTCGAGCTTGCGGAAATCCTCATTGTTGAGCAACGCGTTGAACAGCGTATTGAGGCCGGGAAAGATGTGGACCGGGTATTTCTGCAGTTCTTTCACGAAGCCCGGAATGTCGCGCGGGTTCGGAATGAGCACGTTCTGCGCGCCTTGCTGCATGCCCATCAGCGCGTTCACCGTCAGCGCGAAGATGTGGTAGAGCGGCAGCGCGCAGACGAAGTTGAGATGCGCCGGCTTCGGCTTGACCGTATAGGCGTCCTCCACCCAGAGCGAATTCTGCGCCACGTTGGACAAGACGTTGCGGTGCAGCAGCGTCGCGCCTTTCGACACGCCGGTCGTGCCGCCGGTATATTGCAGGAAGGCGATATCGTCGCCCGATACCGCCGCCGGCTTGAAGGCGCTTGCCGAGCCCGCCTTGAGCGCGGCGTTGAATTTGACGTGGCCGGGCAGCGACCAGGCGGGAACCATCTTCTTCACCCGCCGCACGACGAGATTGACGATCGCGCCTTTCAGCCCGCCCAACATGTCGCCCATCGCCGCGATCACGACATGCTTGACCGGCGTCCTGGCGATCACCGCCTGCAGCGTGTTGGCGAAGTTCTCCAGAATGACGATGGCCTGCGCGCCGGAATCTTTGAGCTGATGCTCCAGCTCGCGCGGCGTGTAGAGCGGGTTGACGTTCACCACCGTGAAGCCGGCGCGAAGCACGGCCATCATCGCTACCGGGTATTGCAAAACGTTCGGCATCATCAGCGCCACGCGCGCGCCCTTCTCCAGTCCCTTCGACTGCAGATAGGCGCCGAAGGCCGCCGAAAGCCGCTCGAGCTCGGCATAGGAGATCGACTTGCCCATGCACACGAACGCCGGCCGGCTGGCGAACTGCTTGCAGGCGCCGACGAGGAAGTCGCCGATGGAATCGTAAGGCAGCGGACCGATCTCCGCCGGCATCTTCTTCGGGTAGTTTTTCAGCCAAGGCTTTTCCGGCAACCCTGCCGCGAGTTCCGTGATCGCCTTGGGCAGCCGCCTGGCCGATCCCGAGGCCGTCTTTGCGGCCGCAGGCCTGGCGGTCTTTGCGGTTGCAGCCTTGGCGGCGGATTTGGGGTTCGTCTTCTTTGCAGCGGCAGCCGGTTTCACAGTGGTCTTCGGCTTGGAGCCGGCCTTCGCAGGTGACGGCGTTTTGGCTGGCGAAGCGGTCTTGGAAGATGAAGCCTTGGCCGCGCCCGCATTGACGGGCGCGGCCTTGGCTGTTGCCTTCGCCGGGGGCGTTGTCTTTGCTGCTTTTGCCACCAAATCCCTCCCTGGTGTCCTGGTCTTGCTGCTGCGCCGCATCTCTTTCCGATTTCGGAAGCGTTCCTCCGCTGCGGCCGATTGCGGATTCCAAGAAATCCGGCCTGGCGTCTATGTATTGCCTCTATCGGCGGCCGTGCAAGTCTTGCCCCAGCGGCAGCGGCGGAAAGATTTGCCGCCGAAATCCTGTCCCTCGACGCCTCCCGCAGGCGTGTCCCCACGAGGACTTGGGATCGCAGGCAGGAGCTTCTTGTTCCATTTCGGCAGAGGCTCAATCAATAAAAAAATGCGGTTGTTAACATTAGCGTGAGCGAAAAATTCTGCTCATTTTTTTCTGCTATTTGAGGAAAATGCGGATTCTTTTCCTGCTTACCGTGGGGTACGCAAACGGGGTGTTCCAAAGCCCCAAAAACGGTGCTTATATGCGCGCTTCGCGAGCCTGATAGAGGGGCTTGGAAGAACATCAGGGAGTGCTCAATGAAAAAGACAATGACTTTTGCAGCCGCGTTGCTGGCTGCAAGCGTCCTCGGCGGGATGGCCAATGCAAAGACGCTTGTTTATTGCTCGGAAGCGTCGCCGGCCAATTTCGATCCGGGTACGACGACGGGCGGCAACGACTTCGACGCTTCGTCGCGCACGGTCTATTCGCGCCTGGTCGAGTTCAAGCATGGCGGCACCGAGATCGAGCCCGGCCTCGCCGACAAATGGGAAATCTCCGACGACGGCTTGGTTTATACTTTCCACCTGCACCCTGGCGTGAAGTTCCAGACCACCGACTATTTCAAGCCGACCCGCGACCTCAACGCCGATGACGTCGTCTTCTCGTTCGACCGTCAGTTCAACAAGCAGAATCCGTGGAACGGCGAGAAGTATCTGCCGAACCTGACCTGGGATTACTACACCGGCATGGACATGCCGAAATACGTCGCCAAGTGGGAAAAGGTCGACGACCTCACCGTCAAGCTGACGCTGACCGAGCCGAACGCGCCGATGCTGGCCAATCTCGGCATGGACTTCGCCTCGATCGTGTCGAAGGAATATGCCGACCAGCTCGAGAAGGAAGGCAAGATGGCCGACTTCTCGACCAAGCCGATCGGCACCGGGCCGTTCCAGTTCGTCGACTATCAGCTCGATTCGGTCATCCGCTATGCGGCGAACCCAGACTACTTCAAGGGCAAGGAAAAGATCGACGATCTGGTCTTCGCCATCACGCCTGACGCGACCGCCCGCATCCAGAAGGTGCTGGCCGGTGAATGCGATGTCGCTCCCTATCCGAACCCGGCCGACATCGCCACCATCAAGGCCAACAAGGACGTGACCCTGATGGATCAGGCCGGCCTCAACATCGGCTACATGAGCTACAACACCACGATCCCGCCGCTCGACAAGCCGGAGGTTCGTCACGCGCTCAACCAGGCGATCGACCGGGAAGCGCTGATCAAGTCGCTGTTCCAGGACGCTGGCGCGACGCCGGCGCAGAACCTGATCCCGCCGACCATGTGGTCGTGGAACAAGGATGTGAAGTTCGATTCCTATGATCCGGAAGCGGCCAAGAAGGTGCTGGCCGACGCCGGGCTGAAGGAAATCCAGCTCTGGGCTTCCGACCGCGTTCGTCCTTACAACCCGAACTTCCAGCGCGCGGCTGAGCTGATCCAGGCCGACTGGGCCAAGGTCGGCGTCAAGGCCGAGATCGTCAACTACGAGTGGACCAAGTATCGAGAGGAAGGCAAGAAGAAGGAGCGTCCCGGCGCCTTCCAGATCGGCTGGACCGGCGACAATGGCGATCCGGACAATTTCTTCGCCACCCTGTTCGCGTGCTCGGCCATCGGCGTCTCGAACTACTCCAGCTGGTGCGACAAGGACTTCGAGGACCTGATCCAGAAGGCCAAGAAGACCAGCGACCAGGGCGAGCGCACCAAGCTCTATGAGCAGGCCCAGGAAATCTTCGCCAAGCAGGCGCCGGCCTTCCTGCTGGCTCACAGCCAGGTCTATGCCGTTGTCCGCAACAACGTCAGCGGCTTCAAGATGGACCCGCTCGGCATTCATCGCTTCGACGGCGTTGACAAGGCCGAGTAATATTTGCGAACGGGGCGGCGCGAATTGTCGCCGCCCCATTCCATTTCACGATGCTCAGATATCTCCTCAACAAAATCGCACTTCTGATCCCGACGCTAGTCGGCATCACCATCTGCGCCTTCGCCTTTGTCCGGCTGCTGCCCGGCGATCCGATCCTGGCCATGGCCGGCGAGCATGGCGTCACCCCCGCCCGCTACGAAGAGCTCAAGGAACAGTTCGGCTACAATCTTCCGGTCTGGGAGCAGTATGCGCGCTATGTCGGCGAGGTCGCGACCGGCGATTTCGGCGTCTCGATTTCCTCCAAGCGCCCGGTGCTCCAGGAGTTCAAGACGCTCTTCCCGGCGACGCTGGAATTGTCCTTCTTCGCCATGATCTTCGCCATGGCGATCGGCATCCCGGCCGGCATATTCGCGGCCGTCAAACGCGGCTCATGGTTCGATCAGTCGTTGATGGGCACCGCGCTGGTCGGCTATTCCATGCCGATCTTCTGGTGGGGCCTGCTGCTCATCATCTTCTTTTCCGGCTATCTCGGCTGGACGCCGGTGTCGGGCCGCATGGGTCTGCAGTTCTTCCTGAAGCCGATCACCGGTTTCATGACCATCGACAGCATTCTCTACGGCAAATGGGACGCGCTGCGCTCGGCGCTCAGCCATCTCATCCTGCCGGCGATCGTGCTCGGCACGATTCCGCTGGCGGTGATCGCGCGCCAGACCCGTTCGGCCATGCTCGAGGTGCTCGGTGAAGACTATGTCCGCACCGCCCGCGCCAAGGGCCTTTCCGCCGCCCGCGTCATCGGTGCGCACGCACTTCGCAACGCCCTGATCCCGGTCGTCACCACGATCGGCCTGCAGGTCGGCACGCTGCTTGCCGGCGCTATCCTCACCGAAACCATCTTCGCCTGGCCGGGCATCGGTAAGTGGATGGTCGATTCCATTTTCAAGCGCGACTATGTCGTCGTGCAGTCAGGTCTGCTTTTGATCGCACTCATCGTCATGGCCGTTAACCTCATCGTCGACGTGCTTTATGCCGTCATCAACCCGCGCATCAGGGCGGCGTGATGAGCCAATCGACCGAAATCGCCCCGATGGCCGCCGGCAGCCCGGACCGGCTGACCGGCTTCAAGACCTTCTGGCACTATTTCTCGGTGAACCGCGGCGCCGTCATCGGCCTGGTCGTCTTCATCCTGCTGGTGCTGGCGGCGCTCTTTGCGCCGTTGCTCGCGCCCTATGCGCCCGACGTGCAGGACAAGACCGCCTTCCTCAGGCCGCCGGCCTGGCAGGCGGGCGGCAGTTCGCAATATATCCTCGGCACCGATCCGGTCGGTCGCGACATCCTCTCGCGCCTGCTCTATGGCGCGCGTTTCTCGCTGCTCATCGGCGCCGTCGTCGTTACGCTGGCCCTCGTCGGCGGCATCACGCTCGGCTTGCTGGCAGGCTATTTCCGCGGCTGGGTCGACGTCGCGATCATGCGCGTCATGGACCTGATCCTGGCCTTCCCGTCGCTGCTTCTGGCGCTGGTGCTGGTCACCATTCTCGGGCCCGGCCTGTTCAATGCGATGCTGGCGATCTCGCTTGTCCTGCAGCCGCATTTCGCCCGCCTGGTGCGCGCTGCGGTGATGGCGGAAAAGAGCCGCGAATATGTCGTGGCTGCCAAGGTCGCCGGCGCCGGGCACCTGAGGCTGATGCTCAGGACCATCCTGCCGAACTGCCTGGCGCCGCTGATCGTCCAGGGCACGCTGTCTTTCTCGAACGCCATCCTGGAAGCCGCAGCGCTTGGCTTCCTTGGTCTCGGCGCGCAGCCGCCGACGCCGGAATGGGGCACCATGCTCGCCTCGGCGCGCGAATTCATCCTGCGCGCCTGGTGGGTGGTGACTTTCCCCGGCCTTGCCATCCTTATCACGGTGCTCGCCATCAACCTGATCGGCGACGGCCTGCGCGACGCGCTCGATCCGAAGCTCAGGAGGTCGTGATGGCATTGCTCGATATCCAGAACCTCGTCGTCGAGTTCCAGACCGCCTCCGGCCCGTTCCGCGCCGTCGACGGCGTCTCGCTCCGTGTCGACGAGCGCGAGGTGCTCGCCATCGTCGGCGAATCCGGCTCCGGCAAGTCGGTGTCGATGCTGGCGGTTATGGGCTTGTTGCCCTGGACCGCCACTGTCACCGCCGACCGCATGACGTTCGGCGGCCGCGATCTCCTCAAGATGGGTCCGGCCGAGCGCCGCAAGATCATCGGCAAGGACATTGCCATGATCTTCCAGGAGCCGATCGCCAGTCTCAACCCTTGCTTCACCGTCAGCTTTCAGATCGAGGAAGTGCTGCGCTTCCATCTCGGCATGGATCGCGCACAGCGCCGGGCGCGCGCCATCGAGTTGTTGAAGCAGGTCGGCATTCCGGAGCCGGCCGAGCGGCTCAACTCCTTCCCGCACCAGATGTCGGGCGGCCAATGCCAGCGCGTCATGATCGCCATGGCCATTGCCTGCAATCCGAAGCTGCTGATCGCCGACGAGCCGACCACCGCGCTCGACGTCACCATCCAGAAGCAGATTCTCGATCTGCTTGTGTCGCTGCAGGCCAAATACGGCATGGGGCTGATCATGATCACCCACAATATGGGCGTGGTCGCCGAGACCGCCGATCGCGTCATCGTCCAATACAAGGGCCGCAAGATGGAAGAGGCCGACGTGCTGTCGCTGTTCGAGAACCCCAAGAGCAACTATACGCGCGCGCTGCTGTCTGCGCTGCCGGAGAACGCCGTCGGCGACCGGCTGCCGACCGTCTCCGACATGCTGTTCGAGCCGGCGCCCCCAGAAGCCAGTGCATGACCGGAGCCGGCGCATGACCAAGGTTGTCGAAGGCAAGAACATCAAACGCGACTACCATGTCGGCGGCGGCCTGTTCCGCCCCGCGCGCACGGTGCATGCGGTGAAGGGCGTCTCCTTCAGCGTCGATAAGGGCAAGACGCTCGCCATCGTCGGCGAAAGCGGCTGCGGCAAGTCCACGCTCGCCCGCATCATCACGCTGATCGATCCCGCGACCGCCGGCGATTTGTTCATCGACGGCAACAAGGTCGACATCGCCAAGGACGGGTTGACCAAGGAAATGCGCCGCAAGGTGCAGATCGTCTTCCAGAATCCCTACGGGTCGCTCAACCCGCGCCAAAAGATCGGCGACGTGCTCGGCGAGCCGCTGCTGATCAATACCGACAAGCCGGCCGAGGAACGCCGCGACCTGGCGATGAAGATGCTGAAGAAGGTCGGTCTCGGCCCCGAGCACTACAACCGCTATCCGCATATGTTCTCCGGCGGTCAGCGCCAGCGCATCGCCATTGCCCGCGCACTGATGCTGAACCCGAGCCTGCTGGTGCTGGACGAGCCGGTCTCGGCGCTCGATCTTTCGGTGCAGGCGCAGGTGCTCAACCTGCTCGCCGACCTGCAGGACGAGTTCAAGCTGACCTATGTCTTCATCAGCCACGATCTGTCGGTGGTGCGTTATATCGCCGACGACGTGATGGTGATGTATTTCGGCGAGGCGGTCGAATACGGCTCGCGCGACGAGGTCTTCTCGGACCCCAAGCACAGCTACACCAAGACGCTCTTCGCCGCGACGCCGCGCGCCGACGTGGCAAGCATCAAGGCAAGGCTGGCGAAGAAGGCGGCGTAAGGCTCGAACCAGACGTCCGGGCGTCACGCCAGCTTCGCAATGATCGCCCGCAGCGCTTCACCGAAGCGGTGCACTTCCTCGACCGTGTTGTAGTGCACCAGCGAGGCGCGGATCGCGCCGCTGTCCATCGACAGGTTCAGCCGCTTCATCAGCCGTGGCGCGTACATATGGCCGTCGCGGATGCCGATCTGCAAGGCCGCCATCTCCTCGACGATCCTTTGCGGCGACAGTGTGCCGATGTTGAAGCAGAAGGTCGGCACGCGCTCATGGATACACGCCTCGTCGGCGACGCCGTAAATTGTCGCGCCGCAGGCCTTCAGCACCTTCATCATCTCGCGCGCCAGCGTCAGCTCGTACTCGCGGATGGCGTTCATGCCGGCGGCGATGTTGTCGCGGCGCGAGCGGTTGTTCTCGGCCAAGAAATTGCGGCCGATCGACTCCAGGTAGCGCACCGCTGCGTCGATGCCGGAGACATTCTCGTAGATGAAGGTGCCGGCCTCGACCTTGTAGGGCGGCTCATCCGGGATGAAGTCCTCGCGGAAGGTCGGCAGCCGCTTCAGCGTTTCGAAGCGGCCCCAGAGAAAACCCATATGCGGCGAGAAATTCTTGTAGCCTGAGCAGACGAGATAGTCGCAGTCCCAGGCCTGCACGTCGATCAGCCCGTGCGGCCCGTAGTGCACGCAGTCGAGGAACACTTCCGCGCCTGCCGCATGCGCGATCTTGGCGACCGAAGCGACATCGACAATCGAGCCGATCGAGTGCGCGGTCACCGTGCAGGCGACGAGCCGGGTGCGGTCCGACATCAGCGGCTTGAGGTCGTCGACATGCAGATTGCCGTCCTCGCGCATGCGCCACCATTTGAACCTGGCGCCGGCCTGCTCCAGCGCCAACCACGTGGCGATGTTGGCGTCATGGTCCATGTCGGTGACGACGATCTCGTCGCGTTCCGAAAGCATCTGGCCGATGCCGAGGCTGACAAGGCGGATGAACGAGGTGGCGTTCATGCCGAAGCAGATTTCGGACGGGCTGTAGGCGTTGATCAGGAGCGCCACACTCTCACGCGCTTCGGCGACGGACTGGTCGACGGTGACGCTGCGGCCGTAGCGGCCGCCGCGCTGCACGTTGTGCGCCACCAGATGGCTGGTCACCGCGTCGAGCACGCTTTGCGGGATCTGCGCACCGGCGGCGTTGTCCATGAAGATGAAGTCGCCGGCCTGCCGGAGCGCCGGGAACATGGCGCGGATCTTCTCGACCGGGAACGAAGCGGCGCTCTCCTGCGCCTTCGAAACATGGTGCTGGTTCACGGGAGTCTCCTTCAGCTAATCGAGGTCATTCTAAGGGGATCAGTGCGCGGACCGAGCTTTGCCGCGCTCTTCGAGGTAGCCGACCAGCCGCACCAGCGGCCACAGGAAGGCGAGATAGATGATCGCCGCGCCGATCAGCGGCGTCGGATTGGCCATCAGCGCCTGCGCGTCGGTCGCCTGCTTCAAGAGGTCCGGCATCGCCACCACGGAGGCGAGCGCGGTGTCCTTGAACACCGAGACGCAGTTGCTGGTGAGCGGCGGAATGACGACGCGGATCGCTTGCGGCAGGATCACCTTGCGCATGGCGACCCAAAAGGGCAGGCCGAGCGCCGACGCCGCCTCGAACTGGCCCTTCGGAATGTTCTCGATGCCGGCGCGGCAGACTTCCGCCGTGAAGGCCGCCAACACCAGTGACAGCGCAAGTGCTGCCGAGACGAAGGACGACAGGCGGATGCCGATGAAGGGCAGGGCGTAGTAGATCAGGATCAGCACCACCAGGATCGGAAGCGCGCGGAACATGTCGATATAGAGCGTCGCCAGCCGCCTGAGCGGCTTCGGCGCGTAGAGCCGCACCAGGCAGATCGCCAGCCCGCCGATCGTGCCGAAGATGATCGCCGCGCAGCCGAGCAGAATGGTGTTGCCAAGACCGCGGATCAGGATCGGAAACGATCGGACCAGGATGCCCCAGTTGAAGAAGGTGTCGATCAGTTCCATCGGCGCTCACCGTGAGACAAGGTTCGCCGTGTTGGGCGAGACCCAAATGGTCGAAGCGAGAGCGCCAACTCTTGCTGCCGCTCTCGTCGGAATTTCTGATTAGCCGGCTTATTGCGGGATCGGGCCAGGCGTCACCGTGCTGGTGCCGGCTTCCGGATCGACGCCGAACCACTTCTTGTGGATCGCGGCCATGGTGCCATCCTTCTTCATTTCGCTGATGGCGTCGTTGACTTTTTCAAGCAGCGGATGGCCCTTCTTGGTCATCATGGCGAAGCGCTCGCCGGTCGGGATGCGCATCAGGATCTTTAGCGCTGGCATCTGCTTGATGGCGAACAGGAAGCCGGCGAGCTCGCCCGCGCCGCCGTCGATGCGGCCGTTCTGCACGTCGAGCAGAAGGTCCTGCTGGGCGTTGTAGCTCTTGGTCTCTGCAACGCCGAGCTTGGCGGCGTTCTCCTTCATGTAGGCTTCGCCTGTCGAGCCGGCGATGACCCCGATGGTCTTGCCCTTCAGATCGTCGAGCGATTTGATGGCGGAATCCGCCTTGCCGACGATGGTACCGTCGCTGTCGTAATAGGCTTGCGTGAAGCCCTGGTTCTGCAGCCGCTCCTTGGTGACCGAGATCGAGGACACGGCAAAGTCGATGCGGCCCGAAGCGGTCGCTGCGAACAGCGCCTGGAAGCCGAGGTCCTGGAACTCGACCTCTGCGCCGATGCGCTTGGCGACATCATTGGCGACGTCGATCTCAAACCCCTCGAAGGCACCGGAATCGGTCTTGTATTCCCATGGCGGGTTGGCCGGATAGGCGCCCACCATGATCTTGTCGGCGAAGGCGGGCGCCGCAAAGGCAAGGCCGGCAGCGACGGCCATCCCAATCAGTCCTAGACGTTTCAACATCTTGCTTCCCTCTGGTTCGGTTCCTGATCCGCCCCTTTCCGGCGCCAAACTCCCGGGCGCCGCAGGCGAGGCGGTACCTGAATTTCACGACGCGCGGCGTCGCCGCGAACCGATATGCTTCGTGAGTTGCGCGATCAGCGCGTCGACCGCCGTCTCTGTGGTGACCATGCCGGGAGACAGCCGCAGCGTCGTGCCGCGCGCATCGCAGTAAAGCCGCTCGTCGCGAAGCGCAGCTATGATCTTCGCCGGCTCGGTACCTTGCGGCAGGCCGAGCATCACGCTGCCGCCACGTTCACTGGCATCGAGCGGCGAGCGGATCTCCCAGCCATTCTCCAGCGCGGCGCCGATGATACGCTCGACGAGCCCGGCATTCTGCGCGCGGATGATGTCGATGCCGGTCTGTTCCACCCACTCCAGCCCGGGCAGCGAGGCGACGCTTGCCAGGATCGCCGGCGTGCCATGATCGAAGCGGCGCGCATCGTCGGCGTAAGTGAAAGCGTCGAGGTCCCAGGAGAACGGGTTCGGCTGACTGAACCAGCCCCGCAACTCCGGCCGGCAGGACGCCAGAAGGTCAGGCGCGACCTGCAAAAGGCCGGCGCCGGAGGATCCACACAGCCATTTGAGCGAAGTCGAGACGACGAAATCGACCGGCGTCGCGGCAACCGAAAACGGCGCCACGCCGATGCCTTGTGTGACATCAACGCCGACTATGCTGCCCACGGCGCGGCCATGCGCGGCGAGGCGGCCGACATCGCAGCGGTGCGAGGCCGTCGAGGTGACGAAGGTAATGAGCGCGAGCCCGACATCCGCCTGCCAGCGGTCGATGAAATCCTGGTCGCGAACCCAGGTCTCGCCAGGCCGCAATGGGACGGTGTCGAGGGTGAAGCCGAAACGCTCTCCCAAGCCCGCCAGCAGGAAATGCAGGCTAGGAAAACAGTCGGCGGCGACCAGCAGCCGCTTTCCCGCCAGCCGCTCCGTCGGCAAGCCACCGATCAGGCTATAGAGCGCGGCGGTGACATTCTCGGCCGTGGTCAGCGTGCCTTGCGGCGCCTCAATCAGCCGCCTCCAGGCATCGATGAAGCGTTGCCGCGCCGCAAGCGCGGCAGGCCACTGACCGTCGTCTTCCGCCGACCAGATGTTCGAGAAATCCGTCAGCGAGGCGGCCATTCGCTCGGCCTTGCCGGGGAAGGTGCCGATCGAATGATAGAGAAAATAGCCGGACATTCGCTGTCTCGCTCCCTGTGATCATGTGATCACAAATACGGACAGGGATCAATGCGCCGCGGCTGAAGAAATGCGGGTCAGCGCCTCAATATCCGGCTGTTCTCTTGGTCCAGGAGCTTGGCCCAGGCGGCTTCAAAGCCACTCTGCGGCGGCCGCCTATCAAGGCGCCCTTCCGAAAGCGGCAACATCGACCGGTCTGGGCTCCGGCACGTCAGGACAGATCGCCCGCAAAGTCGCTTGTGTCGTCGTGATATCGGCCACCACCTCGTCGCGCGCGCGGGTGAAATCCTTGTCCTTGATGGCCGCTATGATCGCGGCGTGCCGGCCCGAAGGCTCCATGGTGCCGGCGCGCATCAGCGGCGCGACATGGTTGGACAACAGCCGCATGTACGGACCGAAGCGCAGCCACAGCGTCTCGATCAGCTGAAACAGCACATCGGAGCCGGAGGCGCGGTATATGGTGAAGTGGAACTGCTGGTTCTTGGCGATCAGCTCGTAGATGCTGCCGTCGCGGCCGATCGCCCGCTGGTCGTCAGTAACCCTTTGCAGCAAGCCGATCTCGGCTGCGGTCAGGCGCGGCGCGCCAAGCTCGGCGGCCAGCCCCTCGACGGCGAGCCGGGCCCGGCAGAGGTCGTCGAGCCGCGCTCGAGTCACCGCGGGCACGCAGGCTGAGCCGTTCTGCGAGATTTCCAGCGCGTTCTCCGCCGCCAGCCGCCGCAACGCCTCGCGCACCGGCATATTTGAGGTGCCGAAAGCCTCCGCCAGCGAGGCGATGGTCAGCACCTGCCCGGGATCGAAGCTGCCGACCATGAGGGCATGGCGAAGCTGCTGGTAGACGCCATCCTGGACCGTGATGCGTCCCGATATTGGTTCGAAGCCCAGAGCCACGCTTTTGCTTCCTTGGGAGCCGGCAAAGTTTATGTGCGAATATCCGCCAACGCGGGTATGATCATCTGATCACAAATTGTGCCGGCAGCCAAGCGGCCGTTGCCGTACTGTCACGGCAATGCTGACGGACGGAAGGCAGATACGATCCCTCGAGCGTCAGCGCCGAGTTGGCGTAGCCGCCTTCGCCGCTTCAGGCCATTGCGAAATAGAAGCCAGTAGCGCCTCCGGCTCACCCCGGAATAATTGCGATTGCCTGTATCTCCACCTTCGCCCGGTCCTCAACCAGCGCCACCACCTGCATGGCGGCCATCGCCGGAAAATGCCGGCCGATGACGGCGCGGTAGGCTTCGCCAATCCCTTTGAGGTTGGCGAGGTACTCGGCCTTGTCGGTAAAATACCAGGTCATCGAGGTGATGTGTTGCGGCTCCCCGTCGGCCTCGGCGAGAACGGCGACGACATTGGTGAGGGTCTGGCGCACCTGATCGACGAAATCGTCAGTCTCGAACCGGCACTCGGCATTCCAGCCGACCTGGCCGCCGATGAAGACCAGCCGGCCACGCGCGGCAACGCCGTTGGCATAGCCGATCGGTTTGGCCCAGCCTTCCGGCTGCAGGATCGTGTGCATGTCTAGCCTCCCTTAAGTGAAATGCGGTCCGCAAGCATGATCTCACGCCGCTCCCATCACTTGCCTGGCGATCACCACTTTCTGCACGTCGGAAGCGCCCTCATAGATGCGCAGCGCGCGTATCTCGCGATAGAGGCTCTCGACGATGTGGCCCTTGCGCACGCCGTCGCCGCCATGCAGTTGCACCGCCTTGTCGATCACTTCCTGCGCCTTGTCCGTGGAGAACAGCTTGGCCATTGCCGCCTCGCGAGTGACGCGGGCGGCGCCCATATCCTTGGTCCAGGCGGCGCGATAGACGAGCAGGGCGGCGGCGTCGACATCCAGCGCCATGTCGGCGATGTGGCCCTGCACCATCTGCAGTTCGGCCATCGGCGCGCCGAACAGTTTTCGCTCGGACACCCTTTTGATGCTTTCGTCCAACGCTCTTCGAGCAAAGCCGAGCGCCGCGGCACCCACCGTCGAGCGGAAGACGTCGAGCACCGACATGGCGATCCGAAAACCGTCGCCGGGTTTGCCGATCAGGGCGGAAGCCGGAACGCGCACATTGTCGAAGGAGAGCCGCGCGAGTGGATGCGGGGCGATAACTTCCAATCGTTCGGCGATGCCAACGCTTTTGGTGTCCGCAGGCACGATCAAAGCGGAAATTCCCTTGGCGCCGGGCGCCTCGCCGGTGCGGGCGAAAACAATGTATACGTCGGCAATGCCGCCATTGGAGATCCAGGTCTTCTCGCCCGAGAGCAAGTAGAAATCGCCGTCGCGGACAGCCGCCATTTCCATGTTGGCGACATCCGATCCCGAGCGCGGCTCCGACAGCGCAAAGGCTGCGATCGCCTGGCCCGCCCGCGTCTTTTGCAGCCAGCGCTGCTGCTCCGGTGTGCCGAACAGCGAGATCGCGCCGGTGCCAAGTCCCTGCATGGCGAAGGCGAAGTCGGCGAGCCCGTCATGGCGCGCCAGCGTCTCGCGCGTGATGCAGAGCGTACGCACGTCGAGCGGCTCCGGCTTGTCGGGATCGAGCGCCGTCGGCTTCAGCCAGCCGTCGCGGCCGAGCATGGAGACGAGATTGCGGCAGGCCGCGTCGACATCGTGGTGATCGACGGGCAGGTTCTTGGCGCACCAGGCGTCGAGATTTTCGGCAAGTTCGCGATGGCGGCTTTCAAAGAAGGGCCAGTTAAGGAAGGAACGGTCAGGCATCGGTGCCTCCGCTACTCTTCAAGGCCTCTGCTCTATGGCGCCCCCCTCTGTCCTGCCGGACATCTCCCCCACAAAGGGGGAGATTGGCAGTTTTGGCGCCCCGCTCATTCTTGCGACCTTGGCGATTGGCGAAGGCAGAGACGACAGCTGATCTCCCCCCTTGTGGGGGAGATGTCCGGCAGGACAGAGGGGGGCGCTGTCCCGCAAACGTCTCCGTTAAAAGAGCCATCCTCATTTCCCCTCGAACACCGGCTTTTCCTTGGCCACGAACGCCTTGTAGGCGCGCTCGAAATCGCCGGTCTGCATGCAGATCGCCTGTGCCTGCGCTTCCGCCTCGATCGCCTGGTCGAGACCCATCGACCATTCCTGGTTCAACTGCGTCTTGGTGATGCAATGCGCGAAGGTCGGGCCGGAGACGATCCGCGCTGCCATCTCGAGCGCGTCGGCCTCGAGCGCCGCTGCATCGACCAGCCGATTGTAGAAGCCCCAACGCTCGCCTTCGGCCGCGCTCATGGTGCGGCCGGTGTAAAGCAGCTCGGCGGCGCGGCCCTGGCCGATGATGCGGGGCAAGATCGCGCAGGCGCCCATGTCGCACCCGGCGAGGCCGACGCGGGTAAACAGGAAGGCGGTCTTTGCTTCCGGCGTCGCGATGCGGATGTCGGAGGCCATGGCGATGATCGCGCCGGCGCCGACGGCGACGCCATCCACCGCCGCGATGATCGGCTTGCCGCAATTCAGCATGGCCTTGACGAAGTCGCCGGTCATGCGCGTGAAGGAGAGCAGCGCCTTCATGTCCATCTTGACCAGGGGTCCGATGATGTCGTGGACATCGCCGCCCGAGCAGAAATTGCCGCCGTTGGGCAGGAACGCCACGGCATCGACATCATCGGCGTAAGCGAGATCGCGAAAAGTGTCGCGCAGCTCCGCATAACTGTCGAAGGTCAGCGGGTTCTTGCGCTCCGGCCGGTCGAGCCGGACCTTCGCGACCCTGCCTTCCACCTCCCAGAGGAAGTGCTTCGGCTTGAGCTTGGCCATGGCGCTCATTCGCGTCCCTCCCAATTGCTGCGGAACGATTTCAGCATGCCGGTCAGCCGGCGCGCTTCGTCCTCGCTGACAGTGCCGAGGAGCTCGCCGACCCAGTTCTCATGCGCCGCGGCGATTGCCGCGAAAGACTTCGAACCTTCTTCGGTCAGCCGCACCATCGAGGTGCGGCGGTCGCCGTTGCGGCGCGCGCGCGTCACCAGCCCTTCGGAGACCAGCCGGTCGACGATGCCGGTGATATTGCCGTTCGACACCAGCAGGAATCGCGACAGGTCGCTCATCAGCATGCCCTCCGGCGAGCGGTAGAGCGCCGCCATGACGTCGAAGCGCGGCAGCGTGGTGTCGAACTCCTTCTTCAGCCGCTCGCGCAGCTCGGCCTCGATCGTGCGCGAAGCACGCAGCAGGCGGATCCACAGCCGCAGCCTGTCCTTGCCCGGCCCGATAGACGTCGGTCCCGCTACCATGTCTCGCCTCCCGAGACCGAGATCGCCTGTCCTGTGATCGACCGCGCCGCATCGCCGCAGAGCCAGAGCACCGCCGCGGCGACCTCTTCCGGCTGGATGAAACGCGCCTGCGGGTTCGCAGCCGAAAGGCTCGCGCGTGCCTCATCGGCGGAACGGCCGGTCTTCTCGACGATGCGCTGGATGGATTCCTCCAGCATGTCGGTTTCGACGAAGCCCGGGCAGATGGCGTTGACGGTGATGCCGGACTTGGCGGTCTCGGCTGCGAGCGCCCGCATCAGCCCGACGACGCCATGCTTGGCCGCTACGTAGGGCGCGACATACGCGTAGCCCTTCAGTCCGGCGGTCGAGGCAATGAAAACGATACGGCCTGTCTTCCGCGCCAGCATGCCGCCAAGCGCCGGCTGCACCGCCAGGAAGGCGCCGGTGAGGTTGACGTCGAGCGAGCGCTGCCAGTCGGCGAGCGAGGTCTTGTGCGCCGGCGCACTGACAGCCATCCCGGCATTGGCGACGACGATCTCGAAGGGACCGCGCGCCGCCTCGGCCTTCTCGTACAGCGCCGTCATGTCGGCTTCGTCGGTGACATCGGCGCCGATGCCGAAGATGCGGTCGTTTGCCTTCGCGACTTCATTCAGCGCGGCCTTGCGGCGGCCACAGATGGTGACGGCGACGCCGGCTTCCGCCAGCGACAGTGCGATCGCACGGCCGACGCCGGAGCCGCCGCCGGTGACCAGCGCATGCTTGCCGGCAATCATGCGCCAGTCCTCCAGGCAAGGCGCTGCGCCTCATCCTTACCCTCTCCCCGTGAAGGACGGGGAGAGCGGGCCGCCAGCGTTTGAGCTTGTGCCTTCTCCCCGTCCTTCACGGGGAGAAGGTGCCGGCAGGCGGATGAGGGGCGGCGCCGACGTGAAAACATAAATGCGCTCATACCTTCAGCCCTGCCGCCGCTTCGCGTTCGGCCAGCCGGTAGATCTGGTCGCGTCCGCGCAGATAAGGATCCGGCCATTTGACGCCGCGGTCGCCGAGGGTGACGGCCGCATGCAGCGTCCAATAGGGATCGCTGAGATGCGGCCGGGCCAGCGCCACCAGATCGGCGCGTCCTGCCATCAGGATCGAGTTGGCGTGGTCCGGCTCGTAGATGTTGCCGACCGCCATCGTCGCCATGCCGACCTCGTTGCGGATGCGGTCGGAGAACGGCGTCTGGAACATGCGGCCATAGACCGGCTTCGCGGCGATCGTGGTCTGGCCGGCCGAGACGTCGCAGAGATCGACGCCGGTTTGATGCAGAAGCTTGGCGATCTCGACCGCATCGGCCGGCGTGACGCCTTCGATGCCCACCCAGTCATTGGCCGAGATGCGCACCGAGATAGGCTTTTCGGCCGGCCACACGGCGCGCACCGCGTGGAAGATCTCCAGCGGATAGCGCATGCGGTTCTCCAGCGAGCCGCCATAGTCGTCGGTGCGCCTGTTGGTCAGCGGCGTGATGAAGGCGGAGAGCAGATAGCCATGCGCGGCATGGATCTCCAGCATGTCGAAGCCGCAGCGCTCGGCCATCTCCGCCGAGGCGACGAACTGGTCGCGCACAAGGTCCATGTCGGCGCGGTTCATCGCCTTCGGCACCTGATTCTGCGGCGACCACGGCACGGCTGAAGGCGCCATCACCGGCCAGTTGCCGGACGGCAGCGGCTCGTCCGTTCCTTCCCAGCCGAGGCGGGTCGAGCCCTTCGGGCCTGAATGGCCGATCTGGGCGCAGATCTTGGCTTCGGTCTCGGCGTGGACGAAATCGACCAGCCGCTTCCAGGCGACCTCATGCTCGGGCTGGTAGAAGCCGGTGCAGCCAGGGGTGATGCGTCCCTCCGGGCTGACGCAAGTCATCTCGATATAAACGAGCCCGGCCCCGCCCTTGGCGCGCTCGGCATAGTGGGCGAAATGCCAGTCGGTCGGGCAGCCGTCGACCGCCTTGTACTGGGCCATCGGCGAGACGACGATGCGGTTCGTGAGCGCCATCTCGCGCAGTCTGAATGGCGCGAACATCGGCGCGCGGCGCAGCATGTTGCCGCCGGCGCCGGCCTTGCGCTGGAACCATTCCTCCGCGCCCGCCAGCCATTCGGCATCGCGCAGACGAAGGTTCTCGTGGCTGATGCGCTGCGAGCGGGTGAGCAGCGAATAGTTGAATTGAACTGGATCCAACCCGAGATAACGTTCGACTTCCTCGAACCATTTGAGCGAGTTGCGCGCCGCCGATTGCAGTTTCAGCACCTCGGTGCGGCGAGCATCTTCGTATTTGCGGAAGGCCGCTTCGAGGTCGGACTCGGACTCGACATAGTCGGCGAGCGCGACTGCGCTTTCCAGGGCCAGCTTCGTGCCGGAGCCGATCGAGAAATGCGCCGATGCCGCCGCGTCGCCCATCAGCGCCAGATTCTTGTAAGACCAGCGCTCGCAAAGCACGCGCGGGAAGTTGATCCAGGCCGAACCTCTGATGTGGTTGGCATTGGTCATCAGCGGATGGCCGCCCAGATGCTTTTCGAAAATGCGCTCGCAGACCGCGATCGATTCCTGCTGCGTCATCGCGCCGAAACCGAAGGCAGCCCAGGTCTGTTCGCTGCATTCGACGATGAAGGTCGCGGTCTCGCTGTCGAACTGGTAGGCATGCGCCCACACCCAGCCATGCTGCGTCCTTTCGAAGATGAAGGTGAACGCGTCGTCGAATTTCTGCGTGGTGCCGAGCCACACGAACTTGCATTTGCGCGTGTCGATGTCGGGCTTGAAAACGTTGGCGAAGGTGGCGCGCGACTTCGAGTTCAATCCGTCAGCCGCAACGACAAGGTCGTGCGTTTCCATGAACGGCCTGGGATCGGAAATCTCGGTCTCGAACATCATCTTGATGCCGAGCTCGCGCGCTCTGCGCTGGAGCAGAATTAAAAGCCGCTTGCGGCCGATGCCGCAGAAGCCGTGGCCGGTCGACACCGTGCGCACGCCGTCATGAATGACGGCGATGTCGTCCCAGTAGGCAAAATGCTTCCTGATCCAGACCGCGCTGACAGGGTCGTTCCTGGTCAGGTTCTCCAGCGTTTCGGCCGACAGCACCACACCCCAGCCGAACGTATCGTCGGGGCGGTTGCGCTCGTAGACCGTCACGTCATGCGCGGCGTCTCGCAGCTTCAGCGAAATGGCAAAATAGAGGCCGGCCGGTCCGCCGCCGAGAACCGCAACCTTCATGTCTTGCGATCTCCTCTAGAGCAATTCCAGGAAAAGTGCGTAGCGGTTTCCGTCCGGAATTGCGTCAAACGCTCAAAGGGCACCCGGGACCGCCGAGGGGCCGGCGATTCCAACATCAGTATCGCGCCTGCCGGCAATTATTTCAAGCTTAAAGTTTCATAATTGAACAATTGCGGCGCGATCAGCTCACTTGGCTGGATCTTTGGGACTCCACAGCACCGTCTCGGCGCCTTTCTCGTAAGCCATGCCGTCGGGATAGCTGATCGCTTCCAGCTGCAGTCCCCAGGGCGCCTGGAAATAGAGGATGGTTTGGCCGGCGGCCGGTCCTTCTTTGACCGGCAGAGGACCCATCCTGGTCTTCACGCCCTTGGCGTCGAGATAGGCCTTCGCGGCGGCGACATCGTCGACATAGAAGGCGATATGGAAGCCGCCGATGTCGCTGTTCTTCGGCGTCAGGTCCTTCTGGTCGGGCGCGGTGTATTTGAACAATTCGATGTTCGATCCATAGCCGCAGCGCACCAGGGTGATCTCCTCGATTACCGCTTTTGGATCGACGCCGAGCAGGTCCTGCATGAAGGTGCCCTTGTCGTCGGCGACTGGCCGAAGGACATCGCCTTCTTGCAACCGACCACATTGGTGAAGAAGTCGACGGCCTGCTTCATGTCGGGCACGGTGACGCCGGTATGGTCGTGGCCGCGCATGCCGGGGATCGAGTCGGCCGAAGCCGTTCCCATTGAGCCGAACAGGATTGCGCCGACCATTGCGCCGCTTGTGGCGTATTTCATGTCACCCTCCTTTGGCGGGCTGACTTTGCTCCCATGCACATCCGAGGCCCGCTGTTCGGTGTGCGGACAAGGTTTGCCTTTCTCATGCCGGTGCCTTTGCAGGCGGCTGCAGCCAGTCCGCATCGATCTCAGGCAGCGGGATGGCAGCGAGCAGGTCGCGCGTGTAAGTCTCCTTCGGATTGTCGAAGAGCGCGTCGGTTGCGCCGGCTTCGACGATCCCTCCCTCGCGCATGACGATGACTTGCCGGCAGAGCCGCCGGATCACCGACAGATCATGGCTGATGAAGGCGACCGTCAGCCCCATCTCGGCCGCGAGCTTTTCCAGCAGCGTCAGGATCTGTGCCTGCGTCGAGACGTCGAGGCCCGAGACGATCTCGTCGGCCAAAACGAATTTCGGCGACAGCGCCAGCGCCCGTGCGATGCCGACGCGCTGGCGTTGCCCGCCGGACAGCTCGTGGCGGTAGCGGCCGGCAAAACTCTGCGGCAGGCCGACGCGTTGCAGGGCTTCCGCCACGCGCTCCTTCAGCCGGTCGCCAAGCCCGTTCTGCCTCAAGGGTGCCGCGATGATGTTGAAGATGGTGTGCCGCGGGTTGAGCGAGGACATCGGGTCCTGGAAGATCATCTGCAGGTCGCGACGCAGCGGTCTGAGCTCCGCTTCCGAAAGATGGCCGATGTCTCGCCCTTCGAAGCTGATCGAGCCGGCGCTCGGCTCGATCAGCCGCACCAGCGCGCGGCCGAGCGTCGACTTGCCGGAACCGGATTCGCCGACGATGCCGGTCACCGATCCCTTGGGCAGGTCGAAGTCCAGTCCTTTGAGGATCTCGGCCAGTGGCGCCCGGCCGATCAGCGGCTTGCGCGTCATGTCGGGCAGCGCCACCTTCAGCCCGCGGACGGAAAACAGTGGCTCAGCCATGGCTTGGCCTCCACGCCCTGTCGGCGCCCGCGATCTCGTCCGCGAGCCCGGCCAGCACGGTTTCGTTCACCGGCTTCAGCGATGCGTAGGGATCGGTATAGCGCGGCGTCGCCGCGATCAGCGCCCGCGTGTAGGGGTGCTGCGGCGATGCGAAGAGGTCAGCGGTCGCGGCTTCTTCGACCACCTTGCCGGCATAGAGCACCGACACTTTCTGGCTGATCTTGGCGACGACACCGAGATCGTGCGTGACGAACAGAAGCGCCGTGCCGTGGTTGCGCTGCAATTGCGCGATGAGGCGCAGGATCTGCTTCTGCACGGTCACGTCCAGCGCCGTCGTCGGCTCGTCGGCGACCATCAGCCTGGGCTCGGCGGCGAAGGCGGCCGCGATCAGCACGCGCTGGCGCATGCCGCCGGAGAGCTCGTGCGGATAGCATTTCAGAACACGTTCGGGCTCGCGGATCTGCACCTCGTCGAGCAACTGCCGGATACGCTTGTCTGCCTTCTCACCGCTCCAGCCGAGGATGCGCACCAGCCGGTCGGTCATCTGCGGGCCGATGCGGCGCGACGGGTTGAGCGCGGTGAGCGGGTCCTGTGGGATCAGCGCGGTACGCGCGCCGATCAGCGTCCGCCGCGCCTTCGCATCGAGGCGGCCGAGATCCTCGCCCTCGATCAGCATCTCGCCCTCGACGATGCGCACGCTCTTCGGCAGCACGCCGAGCACCGCCTTGCCAATCATCGTCTTGCCGGCGCCGCTCTCGCCGACCAGCGCGCGGACTTCGCCCGGCTGCACGGTGAGCGACACCGAGCGCAGCACGCGCTGGCCGTTGGACAGCACGGCGCTCAAGGAGCGGATTTCGAGGCATGGTTCCATATTGGCGCTCATCGCAGCACCGGATCGAATCGCGCCTTCAATCCTTCGCCGAACTGGCTGAAGGACAGCACGGTGAGGATCAATGTAATCAGCGGGAACACCAGCACCCACCAGGCCTGGTGGATCGACAGCCGGCCCTCGGCGATGATGCCGCCCCAGGTCGGATCGTCGCTCGAGATCGACAGATTGACGAAGGAGAGGATCGCCTCGACGATGACGGCGATGCCCATCTCAAGCGACAAGAGCGCCACCACCGACGGCAGCACATTGGGCAGGACTTCGCGCAGCATGATGCCGATGCGGCCATAGCCGGCGATGCGCGCGCTCTCGACATAGTCCATGCGCGCCTGACTCATCGCCTCGGCGCGGATCACGCGGCAGAAGCGCGTCCAGTCGATGACGGCGATGGCGATGATGACGGAGCTCAAGCCGGTGCCCAGCACCGCGACCAGGAGGATCGCGAACAGCACCGGCGGGAACGCCATCCAGACATCGACGATGCGCGAGATGACGCGGTCGGCCCAACCGCCGAAATAGCCGGCAATGAGCCCGAGCGCCGAGCCGATGATGCAGGCGGACGCCGCCGCGGCGAAGGCGACGATGAAGGCGATGCGGCCGCCGAAGATCAGCCGTGACAGGAGATCCCTGCCGAGGCTGTCGGTGCCCAGCCAATAGCCGGGCTCGGCGCCATCGAGCCAGAAGGGCGGCAGACGCTCGAGCATCAGGTCCTGCGCCAGCGGATCTTGCGGTACGATCAGCGGCGCCAAGATGGCCGCAAGCAGCGCCAGCAGAAGCCAGCCGCCGGCCAGCCATAGCCGCGGGCTGAAGCGCCGTCGCGAAATGCGCGCCTCATCCATGACGCAGCCTCGGATTGAGCAGCGCATACATCATGTCGACGGCAAGGTTGATCAGCACGAAGAGCAGCGCGAAGACCAGCACGATGCCCTGGATCAGCGGCAGGTCGCGGTTGATGACGGCATCGATCGCCATATTGCCGAGACCCTCATAGGAGAACAGCCGCTCGACGATGACCGTGCCGCCGATCAGGAAGGTGAACTGCACGCCCACCAGCGTCAGCGTTGGCAGCGCCGCGTTCTTCAACGCCTCGCGCAGGATAACCTGCGTTTCGGAAAAGCCTTTGACCCGCGCGAGCACGACATAGTCGAGGTCGAGCACTTCCTTCAGCGACTGTTTCAGGAGTTGCGCGATGATCGCCGCCAGCGGCAACGCCAGCGCGATCGCCGGCATCAGCATGTGCTTGAGCAGGTCCCAGGTGAGGTCGAAGCGGAGCCTGAGAATGCTCTCGGCGAGATAGAACTGGGTGACGAAGGGCAGGTCGAGTTGCGGTGACACTCGACCGGAAATGTCGAACACCGGGATGAGCACGCCGAACAGCAGGATCAGCACCAAGCCCCACAGGAAATCGGGGATGGAGAGCGTCGCGCCGCTGGCGATGTCGATGCCGGCTTCGACGGCCGTGCCACGCGAACGCGCACCGAGGATCGCAGCGGAGACGCCGATCGCCACCGCCATCAACAGCGCGACGGTGGCCAATTCCAACGTCGCCGGCAGCCGGTTGAAGACGAGGCCGAGCACATCCTGGCGCAGCGAGATCGAAGTGCCGAAATCGCCATGCAGCACGCCGGCGAGCCAGATGAAGAACTGCTGCGCAATACTCTTGTCCAGCCCATAGAGCGCGCGCAGACGCGCTATGTCGTCATTGCTGGCGCCGGGTGGCAGCATCATCGCGATCGGGTCGCCGGGCGCCACGCGGATGACGACGAAGACGACGACGGCGACGCCGAACAGTGTGACCAGCATCGTCATCAGACGAACAAGAAATCTCTGCAGCAGCATGCTCGCTGAGCCTAATGCATTCGGCCCCTCACCGGCCGGACGAGGGGGCCTGCGTCGTTGGAGAAGGTGCGCTGCGCCAGCGCAGCTTCTCAGATGTCATCAGGCCGGGGTCATCAGCGCCGGCAGCAGCGCGCCCGATACATGCTGCACGACATTGACCTTCTTCGAGTGCACGATCGGCTGAGCATACTGCATCAGCGGCAGCACATAGGCCTGCTCGGCGATGTATTTGTCGACGGCCTTCCAGCCGGCGATGCGCTTGGCCTCGTCCTTCTCGCCCCACAGCGGATTGATCATGTCGATCAGGTCCTGGCTGTCCCACACCGAATGCGGGCTAGGTCCATACATGGCAAAGCCGGTCGAGGTGGTCGGATCGCCGATCGCATTCCCCCAGTTGTAGAAGGCGGCCGGCGCCAGCTTGTCGGCGGCCCGCAGCTCGTAATGCTTGGCGATCTCGTAGACCTCGATATTGGCCTCGATGCCGACCTTGCGCCACATGCCGACGATCGCCTGGATCATCTCATAATCCTTGGGCTTGAAGCCCTTGGTCGTTTGGATGGTGAACTTGACCGGCTTCTTGGGCGAATACCCTGAAGCGGCGAGCAGTTCCTTGGCCTTTTCCGGATTGTGCTCGACTTTGATCGACGCGTCGAAGGCCGTGTATTCCGGCGTCTCCAGCGTGGCGATCGGCTGGCCGTAGCCGCGCAGCAGCCGCTTGACCAAGAGCTCCTTGTCCACCGCCATCACAGCCGCCTGGCGGACGTTCTTGTCGAGCATCGCCTCGATGTCGTTGAAGAAGATCATGCCGATGTCGGAGACATTCTTGATCGAGCCGGCGAGTCCGTCCTTGGCGATCAGCCGGTCATATTCTTCATAGGGGATTTCGAGCGTCACCTGCGAGGAGCCGGACTCGACCTCGGCGACGCGGCTTGCCGCGTCGGTGACGAACTTGATCGTCACGTTCTCGAAGGCTGGCTTGGCACCCCAGTAATTCGGATTTGCCTTCAGCCGCAGGAAGGCGTTGCGCTCGAATTTGTCGACCATATAGGGCCCGGTGCCGATCGGCGCCTTCTCGAAGCCTTCCGCGCCTACCTTCTCGTAATAGGCCTTCGGCATGATGTAGCCGGTCAGGAAAGACATCCATTTGAAATAGACCGGATCGAACTGCACGACGTCGGCGGTGATCTTGTTGCCGTCGATCTTGAAGTTGTTGACGTTCTTCCAGACGAACTGGATCGGATTGCCGGTCTTCTCGTCGCCCGCCCGCTGCAGCGACCAGACAACGTCCTCGGCGGTGAAGGGCGAGCCGTCATGCCATTTCACGCCGTCGCGGACCGTCATCGTCACCTTGCTGCGATCGTCGTTCCAACCCCATTCGGTGAGCAGGCCGGGTGTGAAGGAAAGGTCCGGCTTCTGCGGGATGAACTGGTCGAACACCGACTGGTAGAGGCCTTGGATGGTCGGGTTCACCGCCGAAGGCCCGGTCGTCGGGTCCCAGGATGGCAGGTTCACGTTGTAGGCGATGGTGAGCTCGTCCGCCGCCTTGGCTGCCTTCGGCAGTCCGAGTGTCGCCGCGCCAAGCGCTGCTGCGCCAAACCCAAGCAAATCGCGTCTGTTGATGGTCATGGTCGTTCCCCTTGTTGGTTGTCGGTTTTTGACTTTCATTGTCGCGCGGCGTTGTTCATTCGCAAGGTCTGGTGGGCAACCGCGCCTTGTCCATCCTGGAATTCTGCTGCTAGTGCCCTCCCAGCTGTTGCGCCAGCATGAAGCCGGATCCGGCACCGGTGCCGGCGCCGGGCCATGTCGCGGCGCCGGTGAGGTAGAGGTTTGACACCGGCGTGTTCCAGCGCGCGAAGCCGCGCGCCGGACGGAAGAGAAAGTTCTGCGCCAAATGGTGGCTGCCGCAAATCTGGTCGCCGCCGACGAGGTTCGGATTCTCGCGCTCGAGGTCGAGCGGCGAGAAAATCGCGCGGCCGAGGATCTTCTGGCGCAAACCAGCCGCATAGCTCTCGATGATGTCGAGCACGCGCTCGGCATAGGCGTCCTTGACCGCGTCCCAGGAACCGCGCGCGATCTTGCCGGCGGCATCGCCAAGGATTTCTGCCGGCAGCACGCGCACCTGGACCCAGAGAACGTGCTTGCCTTCTGGCGCCCGCGACGGATCGACGGCAGTCGGCTGTCCGACGACGAGCACCGGCTGGTCGGGCAAGGTGCCCGCCATCGCCTGCTGGTAGGTCCGCGACATGGCATCGAGCGACGGCGCCAGATGCACATAGGCGAAGTGGCGAAGCTCGGCGCCGCCGCTCCAGTCCGGCAGATCGTCCAGTGCCAGATGGATCATCATCGTGCCCGGCGCATGGCGGAACTTTTTCATCGCCGCGTCAAAGCCGGCATCGCCGGATCCGTCCAGCAGCAGCTTGCCAGTCAGCGCCTTGGGCGCGACGCCGGCAATGACGGCCTTACTGGCGACATGGAAATCGCCGGAGGCGAGCCGCACGCCGGTCGCGCGGCCGCCGGCGACGGTGATCTCCGCCACCTCCGCGCCGGCCATGATCTTGCCACCGGCCGCTTTGACCATGCCGACAAGCGCGCGGATGATGGTGTCGGCGCCGCCCTTGCCGAGCACCATGCCAAAACTCTGGTTGGCCATTGATTCCAGATAGGGGAACACGGCGCCGCCGGCGATGTCGGGCGCGAAGTCGAGATGCATGCCCCAGGCGGCGAGCGTGGCTTGCACATGCGGCGTCTCGAAATTGTCCTCGAGCCACGCGCGGGGTGAGGACAGCAAGAAGCGGCCGGTATCGAGCGCGCCGCCAATGCCTTTCTTGCGCCAAAGATTCCAGGCCGTGCCGGCGAGCGCCCGCGGGTTCATCGGCGATCCGAGCAGCCGGAACAGGTGCTCCGCCTCGCCCGGGAAGGCGCCGACCAGCCGACGCCATGTAGCGGCATCGGCCGCGGAGAAGGCGGCGAGCCGCGCCGCGGTCTTTTCGAGATCGTTGCTGACGCCGAACCAATTCCCATCCGGGAAGGCGCTGGCGAAACAATCGGTGACGGGCGCGAATTCCAGCCCGTGGCTTTTCAATTCATTTGCATATTTCCGGTGGAAGGCCGAGCCAGCGAACAGGCTCAGGTTCATCGCGCCGAAGTCGTGCCTGAAACCGGGAAGCGTGTATTCCGCGGTCCGGACCGCGCCGCCGATAGTTGTGTTGCGCTCGAAAACTGCGGTTTTCCAGCCTTTGAGCGACAGATGCGCGGCGCAGGCCAGACTGTTGTGGCCCGCCCCGACAAAGATGGCGTCGAACTCGCTCACGCCCTGCCCCAAAATGCTTTATGCTTAAAGATAATTGCAGATGCATATGTTTTCGTCTAGTAGGATATTAAGGGCCGCAACGAGCCTTGATGAGCACGAACAAGAGGGAACGAAGACAATGGACACGCAGAAACTCCTCGGCGAGGTCGCCGGCCAGCTGCTTTCGGGCGCCATCAAGGTGGTCGACCTGTCGGCGCCGCTCGGGCCCAACACGCCGCTAATCAAGCTGCCGCCGGAACTCGCCGTCGACACGCCGAAGGTCGAGATCCACCCCATTTCAAAGTATGACAAGAATGGTCCGTGGTGGGCCTGGAACTGGCTGAAGCTCGGCGAGCATTCGGGCACGCATTTCGACGCGCCGCAGCACTGGATCACCGGCAAGGACTATCCGGACGGCGCCACCGACACCATCCCGGCGCAGAATTTCGTCGGTCCGGTCAATGTCATCGACTGCTCAGTGGAAGCCGCCGCCGATCACGATTTCCTTCTCACCGTCGACCACATCAAGACGTGGGAGGCCAAGCATGGCACCATCAATGCCGGCGAATGGGTGGTGATGCGCACCGACTGGTACAAGCGCAACGGTTCGGAAGCCGACTTCCTCAACGCCAACGAGACCGGCCCGCACACGCCCGGACCCACAGCGGAAGCCATCCAGTTCCTGATCAGCAAGGACATCAAGGGCTGGGGCTCGGAGACGATCGGCACCGATGCCGGCAAGGCCGGCGGCATGGAGCCGCCTTTCCCGGCGCACACGCTGATGCACAAAGCCAATCGCTATGGGCTGGCCAGCCTCTGCAACCTCGACCAGCTGCCGCCGAAAGGCGCGATCCTGATCGCCGCCCCGCTCAAGATCGAGCACGGCACCGGCAGCCCGATCCGCGCCCTGGCGCTGGTGCCGGGCCAATAGGCGAGGTGGCGGTCTTCGGGAGAAGATCATGCTCGCGCGCAATGGAGTAGTGGAGAGGTGGGATCGGAGCGACGCTGGCGCTCTACGGCGCCCCCCTCTGTCCTGCCGGACATCTCCCCCACAAGGGGGGAGATTGCACGTCACCTCCGCTTTCGCCAATCTCCGACGTCGTAGGATTGAGCAGGGCGCCGAAACTGCCAATCTCCCCCCAAGTGGGGGAGATGTCCGGCAGGACAGAGGGGGGCGCGAAGGAACTCGCCTTAGTGCGATTGACGTTCACTTCTCGATTGCGAGTGCGCAATGACCGCTGCCGATCACATCATCGTGGGCAGCGGCATCAACGCCCTGGTCTGCGCGGCGATGCTTGGCGCCAAGGGCGCCAAGGTGCTCGTGCTCGAACGCAACGACCGCATCGGCGGCTGCATGCGCACCGATGAGATCACGGCGCCCGGCTTCGTCCATGACGTGATGGCGACGACCTTCGTCCTGTTCATCACCTCGCCGGCCTATGCCGCGCTCGGCAAGGATCTTGCGCGGCACGGCCTGGAATTCTGTCACACGACCACACCCACCGGCGTGCTTCGGCCCGATGGCAGCCATGCCGTGCTCACCACCGACCGGGCCGCCAATATCGCGGCGCTGAACGCATTTGCCTCCGGCGATGGCGACCGTCATGGCGGCGATGTCGGCGACATCGAACGCAATGCCGGACTGCTCTTCGGCCTGCTCGGTGGCGCGCTCTGGTCCTATCCGACGACGAAGCTCATGGCCGGCGAGGCGTGGCGGCGCGGTCCGCGCGAGCTTGCCGCCGTCCTGGGCGAGGCGCTGGTGCCGGCGCGGGGCTGGCTGGAGACCGCGTACAAGTCCGACACCGTCCGCGCGCTCTGGGCGCCCTGGGTGCTGCATGCCGGGCTTGGGCCGGAAGACGCCTTCTCCGGGCAGATCGCCAAGGTCATCGCCTTCGCGCTGGAGGCGGCCGGCGCACCGATCGTCAAGGGCGGGGCGAGGACCCTGCTCGCCGCCTTCGAGGCATTGATCAAGGAGCGCGGCGGCGAAGTCCGCGTCAACGCCGACGTCGCCTCGATCGTCCAGGCCGGTGGCCGTGCCACCGGCGTCCGGCTCGCCTCCGGCGAGGCGCTGACGGCGGCAAAGGGCATCATCTGCTCGCTCACGCCGACGCAGCTCTATGGCCGTCTGCTCGGCAACGATGCGCCCGACGCAGCAACCAAGGCCACGCAGTCCTACCGCTACGGCAAGGGCAACTTCCAGCTCCACTACGCGCTGAACAAGCCGCCGGCCTGGCGCGGCGAGGGCCTCGACAAGGTGGCGCTGCTGCATCTGACGCCGGGACTCGATGGTGTGTCGAAAGCCTGCAACGAAGCGGTGCGCGGCCTGTTGCCGGAAGTGCCGACGATCTGCGTCGGCCAGCCCCACGCGCTCGATCCGTCGCGCTGTCCGCCGGGCAAGGCAATCCTGTGGCTGCAGCTTCCGGAAGCGCCGCGCCACATCAAGGGCGATGCCGCCGGCAAGCTCGAGGCCCCAGCCGATGGCCGCTGGAGCGAGGCGCTGCGCGAGCCCTACGCCGACCGCGTCGAGGCGATCCTCGCTCATCACATCGATGGTTTTCGCGACAGCATCATCGCGCGCCGCGCCTATTCGCCTGCCGATCTGGAAGCGATGAACATCAATCTGGTCGGCGGCGATCCCTATGGCGGCTCGTCCACCATCGACCAGTCCTTCCTGTGGCGGCCGTTCAAGGCCAGCCGCAATCACGAGACAGGCATTAAGGGCCTCTACCATATCGGCGCCTCGACGCACCCGGGCGCGGGGCTCGGCGGCGGCTCCGGCTTCCTGCTGGCGGAGAGGCTCTGATGGAACAGAAGCTTCCGGAAAAGCGCCAGCGCATCTCGACCCTCGGCCAGATCGGCCTGCAGCAATTCGCGCCCTATTTGATGAACCGCATCATGGGCCGCTACAACGCCACCCTGCGAGAAGACTTTCGCAAGCAGGGCCTGACCATTCCGCAGGTGCGCACGTTGGCCGTGCTCTCGGTCACCGACGGCATCACCGTCAACGACCTCTCGGTCTATACGGTGATCGAGCAATCGACCTTGAGTCGCACGCTCGACGCGCTGGAAGGCCAGGGCCTCGTGCGGCGCGAGCAGGGCGTCGCCGACAGCCGCTTCCGCCATGTGTTCCTGACCGATGACGGCCGGGCGCTTTTCACCCGCGCCTGGCCGGCCATGCATGATGCCTTCGAAGCGATGTTCGACGGCGTCGACGATGCCGAATATGCCGCGCTGATCGCGATTCTGCAGAAGATGCTGAAGAACATCCGCAAGCACGACATTTGAGTTTGACGTACGCGCCGCCGTCCAAACGGCGGTACGGAAGGAGGCAGAGATGGCCGAACGGTCTTTTGCCAAGGAAGTTGAAAAGCTGAGGCTTGGCGCCGGCCAGGAATTCGCGGGCGAGGGCATCCTCGCCATCACCAAGGCGCTGCTGCAATGCGGCGTCGGCTATGTCGGCGGCTACCAGGGCGCGCCGATCAGCCATCTGATGGATGTGCTCGCCGACGCGCAGGACATTCTGGGCGAGCTCGGCGTGCACTTCGAGGCGAGCGCCTCGGAAGCAACGGCCACCGCCATGCTTGCCGCATCCGTGCACTACCCGATCCGCGGTGCCGCCACCTTCAAGTCGACGGTGGGCACCAATGTCGCCTCGGACGCTTTGGCGAACCTCGCCTCGGGCGGCGTCACCGGCGGCGCGCTGATCATCGTCGGCGAGGACTATGGCGAGGGCTCCTCCATCATGCAGGAGCGCAGCCACGCCTTCGCCATGAAGAGCCAGGTCTGGCTGCTCGATCCGCGCCCGAACCTGCCCTCGATCGTCAAGGCGGTCGAGGATGGCTTCGAGCTGTCGGAGGCCTCCAACACGCCGGTCATGCTGCAGGTGCGCATCCGCTGCTGCCACGTCCATGGCCACTTCATCGCCAAGGATAACAAGCGGCCGCCTATGTCGGTTGCCGATGCGCTGTCGGCCCCGCGCCGCGACACCGGCCGCATCGTGCTGCCGCCTGCCTCCTTCCTGCACGAGAAGGAGAAGGTCGCAAAGCGCTGGCCGGCGGCGGTCGATTTCATCAAGAGCCGCAAGATCAACGAGGTCTTTGGGCCGGACAATGGCTCGATCGGCATCGTCATGCAGGGCGGCATGTACAATTCGGTCGTCCGCGCGCTGCAGCGGCTCGGCCTTGCCGACACCTATGGCGACACCGACGTGCCGCTTTATGTGCTGAACGCCGTCTATCCGCTCGTCGATGACGAGTTCCTTTCCTTCTGCGAGGGCAAACAGGCGGTGCTGGTCGTCGAAGAAGGCCAGCCCAACTATATCGAGCAGGCCTTTGCCGCGATGCTGCACAAGGCAGGGCGCGGCACCAAGCTGGTCGGCAAGGAGCATCTGCCGATGGCCGGCGAATATACCGGGCAGGTGATGCTGGACGGCATTGGCTCCTTCCTGCGCGCCTATGCTCCGCATCTGCTGCCCGGCGAGGTTCGCGCGCCGAACAAGCTGGGCGAGGGCGTCGACACGGCCGATCTCATCAATGTCGTTCCCGGCCGCCCGCCGGGCTTCTGCGTCGGCTGTCCGGAGCGGCCGATCTTCGCTGCGACCAAGCTGGTCGAGCAGGAGCTTGGCAAGCACCACATCGCTTCCGACATCGGCTGCCACCTGTTCTCGATCATGCCGCCCTTCGAGCTCGGCGCCACCACCATGGGCTACGGCCTCGGGCCGGCCTCGGCTTCAGCCTTCAATTCGCCGGAAGCGAAACGCCGCTCGATCTCCTTCGTCGGCGACGGCGGCTTCTGGCATAACGGTCTCACCTCCTCGATCGGCAACGCCGTCTTCAACAAGAATGACGGCGTCATCGTCATCGTCGACAATTTTTACTCGGCCGCCACCGGCGGCCAGGACATCCTGTCCTCGCGCGCCTCGAACCGCACCAAGTCCACAAAACATCCGATCACCGAAGCGGTGAAAGGCATGGGCGTCAAATGGCTGCGCCACATCGACCGCACCTATGACGTCGGCAAGATGCGCGACACGCTGCGCGAGGCGCTGACCACCGAGGAGAAGGGGCCGAAGGTCATCGTCGCCTCGTCCGAATGCATGCTGAACCGCCAGCGCCGCGAGAGGCCGCTGGTCGACAAGGCGGTCAAGGGCGGCGAGCGGGTCGTCAAGCCGAAATTCGGCGTCGACGAGGACGTCTGCACCGGCGACCACGCCTGCATGCGGCTCTCCGGCTGTCCGTCGCTCTCGGTGAAGTCGCTCGACGATCCGCTGCGCGACGATCCGGTCGCTTCGATCGACCAGAACTGTGTCGGCTGCGGCAATTGCGGCGAGGTGGCGGATGCGGCCGTGCTCTGTCCCTCCTTCTACCGCGCCGATGTCGTGCACAATCCGAGCCGCTGGGACCGTTTCCTGGAAAGCGCGCGCCGCGCCGCGATCGGCCGGTTGCAGCGCCGCCGCGAGAGTCGCCGTTTGATGTTCGCCGATGCTTGAGCAGGCTTCACCGCTGCGCCCGAAGCCGGGCGCCTCTGATGACGAGCGGGTGATAAAACTCGCCGTGCTTGCCGTCGGCGGCCAGGGCGGCGGCGTGCTCGCCGATTGGATCACCGACGTCGCCGAGCGCAGCGGCTACATTGCGCAATCGACGTCGGTGGCGGGAGTCGCCCAGCGCACGGGGGCCACGATCTATTACATCGAGATGGCCCGCGACACCGGCCGGCTGCCGGTCTTCGCGCTGTCGCCGTCGCAGGGCGACGTCGACATCTTGATCGCCGCCGAGCTGATGGAGGCTGGCCGCGCCATCATCCGCGGTTTCGTCACGCCCGAGCGCACGACGCTGATCGCCTCCTCGCACCGCATCGCCGCCGTCTCGGAAAAGATCGAGCCGGGCGACGGCCGCGCCTCGTCGGAAAAGGTGCATGCGACGGCCGAGGCGGCCGCCAAGCGCTTCATCGCCTTCGACATGGAAAAGATCGCCGCCGAGCACGGCACGATGATCTCGGCCAGCCTGCTCGGCGCGCTGGCCGGTTCTGACGCGCTGCCCTTCGCGCGCGAAAACTACGAGCAGGCGATCGGCGCCGGTGGCCGTGGCGTGAAGGCCAGCCTTTCCGCCTTCGGCGCCGCCTATGACCGGGCGCGCGGCATCGCGGTCGCGACAGCCGGGGATAACGCAACCGGGAAGCCTGCCGCTCCCGACACCACACCAACGGCGAAGATCAGTGGTCCCGAAACGCTGCTGAAGGGCTGGCAGGAACTCGTCGCCCGCGTTGCGGCGCTGCCCGCGCCGGTGCGCGACATGACCGAGCGCGGCCTGAGGAAGGTCGTCGACTTCCAGGACATCGCCTATGGCGGCGAATATCTCGACCGGCTGGACAAGGCGATCGCGCTGGACAATGCGGAGCGTGGCCATGCGCTGTCGGTCGCGGCGGCGAAACATCTGGCCAACGCCATGTGCTATGACGACATGATCCGCGTCGCCGACCTCAAGACGCGTTCGACCCGCGACAGGCGCGTGCGCAAGGAAGTCGGTGTCAGGGAAGGCTTGGTCCTGCAGGTCACTGAATATTTCCATCCGCGCATCGAGGAATTCTGCGGCACGCTGCCGCTAGCAATCGGCAGTTACATCGAGAACCGCCCGAAGCTCGCCGCCTTCCTTGACCGCCGCATCAACCGCGGCCGCCATATCCGCACCGACAGTTTCACCGGTTTCGCCATGCTCTGGTTCATCGGCGGCCTGCGCCGCTGGCGCCGCCGCCTGCTGCGCCACAAGGTCGAGGTCGAGCATCTGGAGCGCTGGTACGGCTTGGCGCTTGCCCATGCGCGCGAAAACTATGCGCTTGGGCTGGAGATCCTGAATTGCCGCCGCCTGATCAAGGGCTACAGCGACACCCACGCCCGTGCCCAGTCGAAATTCGACCGCGTGCTCTCGGCGCTTGTCATGCTCGAGGGCCGCGAAGACGCCGCCGACTGGATCCGCCGCCTGCGCGAAGCGGCGCTGAAGGACGAAAAGGGCGACGTGCTCGACGGCGCGCTGAAGACCGTGGCGACGCTCGACGACGCCGCCCGATAACGAGGATGTGATCCATCCTCCTCCGACGGATTTCGACCCTGTCGTCCGTTTCACGGCGGTAGGGATGAATCACGGAGACGAACTTTATGCTCACCAAATATTTGCTGCCGTTCGCATTGGCCGCCGGCACTTTGATGCTCTCCGCCGGCGCGCAGGCCATGCCGATGGCAAAGCCCAGCGCTGCGCCGCTGCCGGTCGAGACGATCGGCTGGCGCTGCGGTCCTGGTTGGCACGTGAATCACTGGGGCAGATGCGTGCCGAACGGTCGCCGGTTCATCCGGCCCGTGCGCCACTGGCATCCGGGCTTCCGGTATCACCACCGCTGGCATCCCGGCTATTGGAGCTGGTGATCGCTGTCGGATCGCCATCGACGCCCGCGCCGGCAACGGCGCGGGCTTTTTCGACTTACACGAGGCAGTCATGTCGGAGGGCTTCCCGAAAGCGGTCCTAGACTAATTTGCTGAAGTCCCTCGGCTTCGTCATCCACGGGCGGAGCGGGAGCGAAGCGGACGCGGAGACCCATCCATGCCGTTACCTTTAATCGTAGAATCCAGCGGAGCAGAATTCTGCCTCGCAGCGACGCCTCAACTTCACAGGATGGATGCTAGGATCTGCATGCGTCGCTTCGCTTCCTTGCTCCGCCCGACAATGACGAATGACAGCAGACGCCGCACCTGTCACCGATGGGCAAAGTCGAGGCTCACGCCACCAAATCCCGCATCGGCTTCACCCCTCCTGACTCCGGAAACACCTTGTCGCCGAGCACGGCGGCGGAGAGCCCGAACTGCTCGGCAAGCAACCCCTTCAGCACCGCGCGCACATCGCTGGTTGGCGCGAGGTCGCGGCCTTGGTAGAGCTGAGCCGGCTTCAGCCCCGGCCAGTCGGCGATGACGCGGCCACCTTTGATCGCGCCGCCGGCGAGCAGCACTACCGTGCCGGTGCCGTGGTCCGTGCCGACGGTGCCGTTGACGCGGGCGGTGCGGCCGAATTCGGTGATGGCGACGATCGCGGTGTCCTTCCAGCGCTCGCCGAGCCCTTTCTCGAATTCCTCGAAGGCGCCATCGAGGCCGCCGAGCAGCTTGGCGAGCCGCCCGGTGGCGCCGCCCTCGTTGACATGCGTGTCCCAGCCGTCGAAGGCCAGCGCCGCAATGCGCGGCCCGTCGTCGGCCGCCATCAGTTTCGCCGCGCCTTGCGCGGACTGGCGCATGCCGGCAGCGTTGGCGAGGCCGCCGCGGGGTTTCATCGTGCTGCCATCGAGCTGGTCGCTCATCGCCATGCGGTCGGCGTCGAGGCCCTTCTGCAGCACCGCTGCCAGCACCGGGTCGCGATGGTTGTAGAGGTCGAGCACACGCTCCGCCAGCGCATCGCTGGGCGTCGGCAGCGCCTGCGGCGCCCAGCCGAGCACGGGTGCTGCGCCACGGATCACCAGCGGCATCGATGGGCCCACCGCCAGCCCGCCGAGCTTGGCCACTCTTTCACCTGCCGGGAGGCTGGCTATCGCCCGATTCAGCCAACCGGTTGTGGCGTTGCCAGGGCCCGGCAGGCCGCTCTCCAGCACATCCTGGCCGTCGAAATGCGAGCGGTCGCGGTAGCCGGTCGCGGCCGCGTGCACCGCGGCCGCCTGACCTGCCTTGAACAGCCGCGCGAACACCGGCATCGCGGGATTGATCGCGAAGAAGCTGTCGAGCGGCAGCGCCGCATTGGCGCCGGAGAGCGACAGCGCGATGTCGCCATGCAGGCCGGCATAGTCGGGGTCACCGAGCGGGCCGATCGTCGACAGCCCATCCAGCGCGCCGCGCAATATGATGACGATCAGGCGCGGATCGCGATGGTCGGCGGCGCGGGCGAAGCGTGGCAGACAGGCCCAGGCAAACAGCGCGCCGCCTGTCGTCAGCACGGCGCGCCGAGATGGATTCGGCGTTTCACAAAGAAGACTCATGCCGCTTCTCCATTGTTCACCGGCGTTGAAATTCCGGCGCCATCAGCAGCAGCGCCAGGCCTTGCTGTTTGGACTCGGCGCGCGCGATCGCTTGGCGCGTCTCGGCCGAGGCGGAGGCGCCGATCACGGCGGAAAGCATGTCATCGGGATTGCCGATGTCGCTCGCCTGACGAGCCGCTTGCCAGGCGATGTCGAGGCGCGTCTTGAGGTCTTCGGCGGACGCCCAGCTATCCGTCCGGTCGGAAAAGCGTTCGGCCCGGGCGGTTGCCAGAGCGGCTCGCCCAGCGCCCTTAGCCAGCGCAGCGTTCGTTGCGGCTCTTTCCCGGTGGTGGAGCCGATCGCCCGCCGGACCGCTACGGCATAGTCCAACGGCGAGCGCAATTTTGTCAGCGGCAGCGACCAGGCTTCAGGCAGATCGACCAGTGCAAGCGCGAGCGCGCGCAGGTCGCCGTCCGTCTTGGTGAAGATCTCGGCAAGGCGGTCGACTACAGCCGCCGGCGGATCGTCGGCAATGAAATGGCGGGCAAGCTTGGTAGCGATGTGGCGCGCGGTCGCCGGCTGGCGGGCGATGTCGTTGAGCGCGGCCTCGGCCTGGACCATGCCGCCGGCCGGGTAGGTCTTGCCGAGCAGCACCGCCTCGCCAGGCTGATGCGCATCGGGGTCGAACACAAATGTGCCGGGCTCTCCGAGGCGGCCCTTCCGCCCGGCCATCGTCCAGCCGGTGAGCGCTCCCGCGAAACTCGTGACATCCGCCTGGCTATAGCCGCCGTCGACGCCCAGTGTGTGCAATTCCAGGATCTCGCGGGCGAGGTTCTCGTTGAGGCCGCGGCCGCGCCTTTTTCCGGCGCGCGAATCCGGTCCGGCCGATTGTCGGTTGTCGAGGTAGAACAGCATCGCCGGGTGATGCTCGACGGCCAGCAGCATGTCGGCGAAGCGGCCGAGCACGAAGGGGCGGACAGCCTCGCGCTCGAAAGCGCCGGCGCAGGCCCGCACGAGTTGGCCCTTGGCGGTCGAGACGCAGAAATGGTTCGACCAGAAACCGACCAGTCTTTCGACAAAGCCCGGTGCGGCACCGAGCGCCTTGTCGAAACGGGCTTGCGCTTCATCCCGATAGATATCGGCCTCGACCGGCGGCACGCCTGACTTGCGTTTTGCCTCGGCTGAGCCGTCCGAAGTGTCTGCCGCAGGCTGCATGGCGGGCGCTGGCTTCTCCCGCGCTGCCTTGCGCTCCGCGGCGGCAGCCATGCTGGCCTGGATCGCGGCGGTGCTGTCCAACAAGCCGGCATTTTTTGAATCGTCGGCCGAGACAAGCGCGACATCCAACAGCTCGAGCTCGGCCTTCAGATAACCGCTCGCATCGGCCGCAATCTTGCCGAGATCGTCACCAGGTTTCGCGCCAAGCCCGAAGCGGTTGAGCGCGACCAAGGCTGGATCGGGCGGAACGGCATTTGGAACGGATAGAGCCAACAGAGCCTCCGTCGGGGACCGACGCAGGTCGCGTCGGCGGCAATATCCACGGTCGAAAGGCCTTATGACGCCGGAGTCGGCATGATGAGGCCGGCAGGGGCTTACCAGCGGCGCCAGTAACGATCGCCGTGCCACGGACGCCAGGCCGGGCCGATATAGACGCTTGGGCCACCCCAGTAGTAATAGCCCGGATAGATCACGCGGCGGTTGGGCACGCAGCGACCCCACCGGTTGGGGTGCCAGCCGGGGCCGCAGCCCCAGGCCACATGCTCGACAATCGCAGGCGCCGCAGGCGCCGCAAGCGGCATTGCCGAGGCTGCACTTGCCGCGGCAGTCCCGCCGATGGCAAGCGCAGCCGCAACAGAATATTTCGTCAGACCATTCATGGGATACTCCGAAGTTTCTCGAGGTTGAACCGGCCACGTCGCGTTCGCGTGGCGGCAGGCGTGTCCCTCTTTTTCTTTGAACGGAGACGGCCGGCGCTTTCCGTCGCTCTTATGGCGTATTTTTTGCCGGGATGGGCCGCTGCCTGCCGACATGACGCAATAGGGCGTCGGCCAGCAGCTTACGGTCATCTAGCGGGCTCGACGCGGCGAATTCGACGATGCGCTGTTCCAGCCGGCTGCGGATGGTGGCGTCGGCATTGCGCGCCCGCTCCAGGGCTGCGGCCAGAGCGTTGGCGTCGAGCGTCGGCTGCTGCAAGAGGTTGGCCGCCTCACGCCGCGCCTGCTGTCCGTCGAGGATGACTGCGCGCGACTCGCGCCGAACCTCGCGCAGCGCCTGGCGGAATACCTTGCGGTCGCTGGCGGGAAGCTGACCGCCGGCCGATTCCAGCGAATAGCCGCCTCCGGAACGGCCGATCAGCCAGCCTGCACCGCCGGCGACGGCACCGATCAGGAAGACGTTCAGCACCAGCGATGCCGCGAAAAGACGAGCGCTCATAGGTCCTCCGTGTCGGCGTCGGGACCGGCATCGCCGAACGACGTTGCGTTGGCATCCATCACATAGTGGTCGGACGTGGCATCTGGCGTGACAACGGTGACCAGCGCCAGCCCGACCACGGCGCCGGCAAGGCCGACGCCGGCAAGTCCAAAGCCCAGCCACCAAAACCGGCGGCGCCGCCCCTGGCTGAGCTGCGTGGTGGCCCGTGCGACAATCTCGCCATGCAGCGTCCGGCTTGGGGCCTCGACGTGATGACGGTCGAGAATGGCATCGAGCCTGCCGGCGGTCGCCAGAATGGCGCGACCCTCTTCGCTCTCCGCAAACAGCGTGGCGGCAGCCTGGTCGGCCCGCGGCCAGCGATGCAGGGCGCTGCCATAGGCGTCCGCAAGTGCAGCGAAGCGTTGGACACTCATCGCCCCGTCAGCGGCCTTTCTTTCGTCAGCCATCTCGTTTCCCCTTCCACGGGTCCCAACCGCCGCCAGCTGCTCAGTCATCGCCATCTCCGATGAGCATGGCTTGCAGCGAGCGTCGACCCCGCGCGAGCAGGCTTTCCAGCGCATCGACGCTGACCTGCATGGCGCCGGCGGCCTCGATGTTGGACATCTCCTGATAATAGACGAGCACGATCGCCTCGCGCTGGCGCGGCGCGATGCGCAGCAGCGCCTGCTGGACGCGCCGGCCTTCGTCTCCGGCGTCGGGAAGCGGTGCCTCATCCGCCGCCTCCGGCAGTTCGTCCGTCACCCATTCGCGGCGCCGCCGCAGCCGGTCGTAGCAGAGGTTGAGCGCCACCCGGTGGACCCAGGTGTCGAAACGCGCATGACCCTGGCGCCAGCCCGAGGCATGACGCCAGATGCGCACGAAGGTCTCCTGGGCGACGTCCTCGGCCTCGGCGGCATCGCCGAGCATGCGGGTGGCGAGCGAAAGCAGGCGCGGCAGCTTGCGCGCCACCATCGCCTGCACGGCGGCTTGATCGCCGGCACCGATGCGCCGTACCAGTTCCTCGTCCGGATCGGCGCCCATCAATCGGGGCGCTCCCAATGATCATCGTGCTGCATAACCTCTCGGTCATTGCTCCTGATTGGGAGCGGTTTTGTGGCCCGGCCGTTCCTCGGCGCTCATCACGCCATCGCCGTTCTTGTCGAGCCTGGCGAAGCGCTTGGCCAAGAAGGCGTCGAGCTCCGATTTGTCGACGAAGCCGTCCTTGTTGGCGTCCATCCGCGCGAAGGATTTGGCCGGATCGCCCTTGGCCTTGCGCTGGGTCTGGAACGCCGTCCACTCGGCGAGGCTGACCTTGCCGTCGCCGTCGGTGTCCGCCCGCATGAAAGTCTTTTCCCGGCGCGCCTCGAACTTTTCCAGGGTAATGCCGGGCCTGGCGGAGGCGGACGCGATTGGCGCCGGCTGCGCCGGCGCGGTGGCAGGCGTCGCTGTCTGGGCGGCCGCGGCGGCCTGCAGGCCAAGGGCAACGACAAATATCGAACGGCGGATCATGCTCTCGTCTCCGGTTGCGCATGGCCATTGGCGGCCACGCTTCAGCCGTTAAACGCGGCAACAGGGAAAATCCGTCGGTCGTTTCTGACGAGACAATTAGCAAGAGTCCGGCAAGAAGCCGGGCCGGAGCCGATCGGGAACGAGGGTGAGCGAAACTATTTCCGTTCGTCGACCACCATCAGCTGATCCGGCTTGAAGCCGGCATGTTGCGGGGTCCAGACGTCGCCGTCACGGTTGAACCAGTGGCACAGATACGTGCCCGAGGCAGCGCCATCACTCACCGTCATCTCCGGGCCTCCGGATTTTAGCCTGACGATGTCACCGGTCTTGAAAGTGTTGGGCATTTTGGCCTCCTTGCTAGAGACCGGGAGTTTCCCACCAACAGCGATTCTCGACAATGCCCGAGATTCGCTGCAAAGCCCGGAAGAGCGTGCGTTCCGCTTTCAGCCTCTGGATAAAGGAGGTCGCCTGGCCGCACGCGGCGCGCAGGAGAGGGCATCGTTGCAGCCGCTGCGATCACTCCGGCACGCCGGCGATGCCCAGCGCCTCGACGTAGCGCTCGGCGAACACCTTGTCCAGCCACGGGTTGATCTGTCTCTGCAGGGTGAGCGTGAAGGTCGGGAACGCCTCCATCAGGCGGCGCGCCGCGGCCTGCGCCTCGTCCAGCCGGTTGAGCTTGACCAGCGCCATGATCACCACGCGGTGCGAGGAGCCGTAGTTCGGCATCTCGTGCAGCGCGCGTTCTCCCCATGCCAGCGCTTCCTCGTAGCGCTCGAGCATCAGATAGCTCATCCCGATGCCGGAGAGCGCGATGCCTTTCTCGGGGTCGACCGGACTCAGCCGCATCGCCCTGTGAAAGTGCTCGATCGCCACGAGCGGGCGGCTGGAATGCGCGTTCACCCAGCCGCTGCCGGTATGGCCCTGCGCCGAGTTGGGGTTGAGCAGCAGGGACCGTTCGATCGTGCCCAGCGCCATCTCGTATTCCTTCGCGCTATAGGCGATCACCTGCGCCGCGAAGCGCAGGCTCGTGGGGTCGTCGCGCGCTTCCGCCAGCACCTCGCGCGCCATACGCGCGGCGACTCGCACATCGTCGGGTTCGTGCCAGCACTGGCTCACGGATAAGCTGCGGATATAGGCGCCGAGTGCCTTCGCCAAGGTGAAGCCCGGGTCGATGCTGAGCGCCTCGTTGGTGAGTCGGCGTACATCGGCAAAGCCTTCGCGCGTCATGCTGTAGAAGCGCGGCAGTGCGCGAAGATAGAGGTCGTAGGCGCTGATGTAGTCGGTCGGCTTCATGCGCGCCTGCTTGATCTCCTCCAGCCGGATGCTCGGCTCGACAGCACCGACGACGCTCTCGGTCACCTTGTCCTGCAAGTCGAAGATGTCGCTCACGTCGCCTTCGAAGCGGCCGGTCCAGACATGGTGACCGCTGATCGCGTCAACCAACTGCCCGCTGATGCGCACGCGAGATCCGGCTCTGCGGATGCTGCCTTCGAGCACGTAGCGGACGCCCAGCTCGCGCCCGACCTGGCGCAGGTCGACCGCCCGGCCCTTGTAGGTGAAGGACGAGTTGCGGGCGATCACGAAGAAGGAGTTCACCCGGCTCAATCCCGTGATGATGTCCTCGACCAGCCCGTCGGCGAAGTATTCCTGGTCAGGGTCGCCGCTCATGTTGGTGAAAGGCAAAACCGCGATCGAGGGCTTCTCGGGCAGGGGAGGCGGTGCAGCCACCGAGGCGCTGGCGTCGGTCTCGACGCGGTAGGCGCGCACGGGCCGCTCGATGTTCTTGAGGCGCAGGTTGCCGAGCGGCGTGAAGCCGCAGTCGAGCTTGCCCTGGAGGTGGTCGTAGGCGGTGCCCGAGACGACCACGGTCCCGGGATCGGCGGCGCTTTCGAGGCGGGCGGCGATGTTGACCCCGTCGCCGTAGAGGTCGCCGTCCTCCTCGCAGACCACGTCGCCGAGATTGACGCCGATGCGCAAGCGAATCCGCTCTTCCTCCGGCGTTTCCGCCTCGTGTTCCGCCACAGCCTGCTGGATCGCCACCGCCGATGTCACCGCATTGACGACGCTCGCGAATTCGCAGAGCATGCCGTCGCCGGTGAGCTTGACGATGCGCCCCTGGTTCTCGGAAACCAGCGGTTCGAGGAGGTCCTTGCGGTAGGCCTTCAGCCGCTCGAGCGTGCCGCGTTCGTCGCGCTCCGTCAGGCGCGAATAGCCAACCACGTCGCAAGCCAGGATCGCTGCGAGGTGGCGCTGCGTGCTCATTGCACGGCTCAGCCAGGCGCCTGCACGCGGGCCGTCCCGCGTCCATGTCCTGCCGGTTTCCATGCGCCTCACCTGCACGCTATCCATCTTTCCCAATCTCCGCCCGTCGCTGGAACGGAGAGCAACCTGACCTTGCCCTCACGAGATTCCGCTATCCAGCTTGCGAAGCGTGGAGCGTTCAGTCGCGCGCTACAGCCAACCAACGACCCGCCCACGCAGCCTCTGGGGACGCTGACGCCACTTCCAGAAGGCCGGGGATGTTGGCTGCCCTATGTAACCGGTTGACGCCACCGTGGCGGCGCTTTTGTATCGGCATCACACCGAACACTCACGCTTGGAGGTGCTGAGGTCGGCAAGCGGCGAAATGCTGCCGTACGACGCCGCAGCGTTTCGGCTTAGGGCGATCTTGGGTGGGTTTATGGGCGAACCCAATCCACCCGACAGGTATGGTATTGGAATTACACGCTTTTAGGAAACTGGTGCCGCTTGCGTGACTCGAACACGCGACCCCATCATTACGAATGATGTGCTCTACCAACTGAGCTAAAGCGGCCCGGGAAGCCGCTGGGCTTCCAAGATGCGCCGGTTGATAGACTCAACCGCCAGCTAATTCAAGATGGCTGGCGGCGAAATCCTGCCCTCATGCGCGGCAATTCCGTCGCTTGCCGCTGCGCGACAGCCTCAAGCGCCGCGCCAGCACGGCTTGCGGGCCCGCGCCGGCAGGCGTCCGATTCCGTTGCGGGCCGGTCGGACGGCGGCGACAAAAAATGTTGATTCTTCAACAAAAAACGCCGAAATGGGCATTGGATGCGTCGGCAAGGCAGCCGCCCGCCCGTTGATTGACTGGTCGCCTGCGGCTAACGATCGATAACTGTGAGCGAACGCGCAGAGGGAGCTCGCTTGGACGCCATCGAGAAAGCGATCCGCAACGCCTTCGAGAAAGGCAATCCCGAGGACCGGGCGTTTCGCGAGAAGGTCTATCGCTCGGCCTTTGCCGCGCTCGATCGCGTGCTGCAGGCCAACCCGAATGTGACGGTGGAAGCCGCCATCAACCGCCGCAAGGCGGTGCAGGCCAAGATCACGGAGATCGAATCCGAATTCCTGCCGGCTGTCCAGGCCGTTCCTGACGTGACGCTTCCGCTGGACAGCGGTCCATTCGTCGGCAACGCCGCGCCGGGGCCGGCGGTCGACACGCCGAGCCAGTCTCCCGCGCCGCCGGTGGATGCCCCGCGGGGCCCCGACCAGGGGGCACCGTCGCCGTCGATTACCGTCGACGGTCCGGTGCAGCCCGACACATCGGATGCGCCGCGCTCGCGCGTGCTGCCCCGCGTGCCCGACATCATGCCGGACGAGGCGCTTCCGAACGCGCCGACGCTTGATGACTCCCCCGGAGCGTCCATCGGCAACGGCGCCGAAGTGGCGCCGGATCGCGATGAACGGCGTATCCGTGGCCGACGCCTGCCGCTCACCGCCATCTTTGTCGCGGCGACTCTGCTGGCGGCTGCCGGCATCGGCCTCTATTTCGCCAAGCAGACCGGCGTCTTCAAGACGGCGGCTGAACTCAACACCGGTCCGCCAGAGCCGACCCCGACGCTGGAAGACGAAGACTCCTCGCAGCCAGCCGACACCGGTTCGCCGCAAAAGCCCGGCGAGGCGGATCAGTCGAAGAACTGGATCAACGTCTTCTCGCCCAGCGATCCGACCCATGTCAGCACACCGTCCGACGCCGCCGCAGATGTGATGAAGGACGACACCGGCCAGTTCCTGCGCGTCCGCTCGGGCGCATCCGGCTCGGCCATTGCCTTCGATGTCGGCCAGGGCGTGCTGGAAAAGCTCGCCGGCAAGCATGCCATGTTTGACATCATCGCCCGCTCGGAAGAAGGCAAGGAGACGCAGATCTCGGTCGACTGCAATTTCGGCGAGCTCGGCGATTGCGGCCGCAAGCGCTATGCCGTTGGCCACGAGCGCAACGAATACCTGTTCGACGTGCAGTTCCCGAACAAGCACCCGGGTGCGGCCGGCACCATCGCCGTCAACTCCGACTTCGACAAGCAGGGCAAGTCCGTCGACATCTACGAGATCCGCGTATCGATCGCGGAGTGACCTCGGCATCGGCAGCGAGGGGCTATCTCCAGGGATGCGACCGACCTCCCCTTGATGGGAAGGTCGGCGCGAAGCGCCGGGTGGGGTGAAGCGTCGGCAGATTTCTAGCTGTCGAGCAACGCCTGCAGCGTCTCGATCCGGTCGGCCTCGGCGGAGGGCTTGTCCCAGCGCAACCGTGAGATGCGCGGAAAGCGCATCGCGACGCCAGATTTATGGCGCGTCGAGCGGTTGAGCCCTTCGAAGGCCACTTCCAGCACCAGCCCATTCTTGCGATCGGCGCGCACCGAGCGCACCGGCCCGAACCGCTCGATCGTATGGTCGCGCACATATTTGTCGATTTGCCGCAGCTCCTCGTCGGTGAAGCCGAAATAGGCCTTGCCGACCGGCACCAGCTCTTCCGATCCCTCCGGGCCTGACCAGACCCCGAAAGTGTAGTCGGAATAGAAGCTCGATCGCTTGCCGTGGCCGCGCTGCGCATACATCAGCACCGCGTCGATCGTGTGCGGATCGCGCTTCCACTTGAACCAGGGGCCTTTCGGCCGGCCGGCAAGATAGGGCGAATCCCAGCGCTTCAGCATCACCCCTTCGATGATCGGATGCGGCGGCGCCTGGCGCAGCCGCTCCAGCGTCTCCCAATCCGAAAATTCGACCAGCGGCGAAAGGTCGAAGCGGCTGGCATCGAGCGTCTGGACGAAGGCTCCGAGCCGGGTGCGGCGCTCGGCGAAGGGGAGGCTGCGCAAATCCTCGCCGTTGATTTGCAGCGCGTCGTAGCAGCGCATGAAGGCCGGATATTGCTGCTGGATTTTTGGCGAGACGCTCTTGCGGTTCAGCCGCTGCTGCAGGTCGGAGAAGGTTCCGGTCGCCTCGCGCGGGTCGCCGACCAGCAATTCGCCGTCGAGCGCCGCCTCGAAATCCATCGTCGCGGCGAGGTCCGGGAAGGCGCCGGAAACATCGTCGCCGGTGCGCGAATACAGCCGGCGGATGCCGCCCTCGCACACCGCCTGGACGCGGATGCCGTCCCATTTCCACTCCGCCGCATAATCGGCCGGTTCGAGCTTTTCCAAATCGCCGTCATCGACCGCGTTGGACAGCATCACCGGCCGGAACAATGCGAGCGCCGCGCTTCTCGGTTTTTCCGCCCGGCCTTCCAGCCACGCAAAGAGCGCCGTGTAGGGAGGCGTCAGCCCGTGCCAGAGCTCCTCGATCTCGACGACATCGACTTGGCCGAGATCGGCCAACGCCTGCTTGGCAAGCCGCGCCGACACGCCGATGCGCAACCCGCCGGTAACCAGCTTGATGATGGCGAAGCGCGCAGAGATGCTGGCGCTGTCGAGAAGCCTGGCGAGCACCTGCGGCCCGTCGGAGCGGCTCGCCGCCTGGAGCTTGCCGACCACTTCGGCGAGCGTTGGCGCGTGGTTCGGTATGTGGCCGGCCGGCTGCGGCCAGACCAGCGACACCGTCTCGGCGAGATCGCCAACATAATCGTAGGAATAGCCGAACAGCACGGGGTCCATCCGCTCGACCACCAGCCCGCGCAGCATCGCCGGCTTCACCGCCGCGATCGACAGATCGCCGGTGATCGCCGCCAGCGCCAGTCCGCGGTCGGGATCCTCGACGCTACGGAAATAGTCGGTGAGCAGCGTCAGCTTGCCGTTGCGCGAAGGCGTCAGCACCAGCCGGTCGAGGAGCTCGGCGAAGCGGTTCATCGTTGGTTGCGCCATGCCAATCGCGAGAGCAGGCGCAAGGCGCCCCCCTCTGTCCTGCCGGCCATCTCCCCCTCAAGGGGGGAAATCAGATGCCGCGCCGGCTTTCGCCAATCTCTCGCGTCGCGGGAGATGCGTCGGCGCTGAAACTGCCAATCTCCCCCCTTGAGGGAGAGATGTCCGGCAGGACAGAGGGTGGCGCCGTAGAACTCGGCGGCGGCGATTGGCGAACACTGTTCCATCAATCGCCCTCGTCCTCATACCCAACAAGATGCAGCGGCCGCGCGGCGATGCCCTCCAGCTCGCACCAGCGCACCAGCGCTTCCTCGCGGCCATGCGTCACCCAGACCTCCTCGGCGCCCGTTTCCTTGATCGTGGCGATGAGCTCGTCCCAGTCGGCATGGTCGGAAATGATCAGCGGCAGCTCGACGCCGCCCTGCTTGGCGCGCTGACGGATGCGCATCCAACCTGAAGCGAAGCAGGCGATCGGGTCGGGGAAGCGCCGCGCCCAGCGGTCGGCGAAGGCGGCCGGCGGCCCGACGACTATGGCGCCTTCGAAATCGGCCTTGCCACCGCTTTCCACCGTCGCCGGTTCGAGTTGCCCCAGATCGATGCCCTGGCTCTGGTAATATTCGCTGAGCTTGGCGAGCGCGCCGTGGATATAGATCGGCCTGTCATAGCCGGCCTCGCGCAGCAGCCGCATGACGCGCTGCGCCTTGCCGAGCGCATAGGCGCCGATCAGGTGCGAACGCTCGGGAAATTGCATCGCCGATTTGAGCAGGCGCGCGATCTCCTCATGGTCCGGCGGGTGCCGGAACACCGGCAGTCCGAAGGTCGCCTCGGTGATGAAGACATCGCAAGGCACCGGCTCGAACGGCAGGCAGGTAGCGTCCTTCTGGCGCTTGTAGTCGCCGGAGGCGACGATGCGCAGGCCCTGATGCTCGACGACGATCTGCACCGAACCCAGCACATGCCCGGCCGGATGGAAAGTGACGGAGACGCCGTTGATATCAATCGTCTCGCCAATGACTGCTGCCTGCGTGGTTTCGGCGAAATCCTCGCCATAGCGCAGGCCCATGATGTCGAGCGTTTGCTGTGTGGCAAGCACCGAGCGGTGGCCTGAGCGCGCATGATCGGAATGGCCGTGCGTGATCAGCGCGCGGCTGACCGGCCGAACCGGATCGATGAAGAAATCGCCTGGCGGGCAGTAGAGCCCTTCGGGTCGTGGCTTGAGCAGGTCGCTGGCGCGCATGGCCTTGAACATAGTGGCTGAATTCGACGCGGGAAGCCTGTTGCAACAGACTGCTGACTCGTCCTACAGCCGGCCGCCGGTTCGCACACCGGCGGGACCAATGGAACCATGAAACCACTTCAGGCCTCGTCCGGCTATTTGACCGCCGACCGTCGCGCCGACTTTGCCGAGATGCTGCTGGCCTCCGGCGAGCCTGCGCAGGCGGCGGAGCTTTTGCTTGGCGCGCTGGAGCTGGCGCCGCAATGGGCGGCGGGCTGGTTCCGGCTCGGCGAGATGCAGGAGGCCGCACGTTTTCCCGACCAGGCAGCCCAGGCATGGGCGATGGCCTTGAAGCTCGATCCCGCGGACCGGCTGGGTTCCGCGCTCAAGCTGCAGCTGATCGGCCATGCGCCGGTGGCAGCGGCTCCGCCCAGTGCTTTCGTCGAGACCCTGTTCGATCACTATGCCGACAATTTCGAGCAATCGCTGGTCGGGAAACTCGGTTATGGAATGCCAGAGTTTCTCGATCGCGCCATTCGCGCGGCGAGCCCGGGCCGGTTCCGGCTGGCGCTCGACCTCGGCTGCGGCACCGGCCTGATGGGCGAAAGGCTGCGCCCGATCGTCGACCGGCTGGAAGGCTATGACATTTCGAGCAGCATGTTGCGGAAGGCGCGCGCCAAAGGCATCTACGACAAGCTCTCCAAGTCCGATCTCCAGCATTTCTCTCGACCTGGCTCGAAAGCCGACCTCGTGGTCGCCGCCGACGTGTTCATCTATGTCGGGGCGCTCGAACGCATTGTTGGAGCAGTTGCCAACAGTCTGGTCGATGAAGGCCTCTTTGCGTTCTCGGTCGAGACACTTGCCTGTGGCGATGACTTTGCATTGCTGCCCTCGCGGCGCTACGCGCATTCCGTGGCCTATGTGCGGCGCGTTCTCGCCGACAGCGGGTTTGCGATCCTGTCGCTGGAAAGCACGACCATCCGGCATGACCGCGGCGAGCCAGTAGGAGGCCTTGCGGTGATAGCCCGTCGCAAGCCGGCGGAATGAGGGCGACGGCTGCTCGCGAAAAAGCCCGAATCGCGTGTCGGCTTAGGGGTGGCGATACGGCACGGAGAATTACCATGCGCTGGACCATGGCTGTGTTGGCATCTTGCCTGATGACGGCCGGCTGCGTCGGCGGCACTTCGATGGCGGAGCGCCAGGACGAAAACGTCCAATCCTCGCTGCAATATGACAGCGTGCCCTGCGACCAGCTGCTAGCCAATCGAAACGCGCTGGCGCAGCAATACAATCTGCCGGTCACCGCAAAACCGGCTTTCTCCAATCCGGCGATGGGTTTTGGCCCGTTTACGCCGGACATGCGCTCCAGGGCGCAGCGCGACAGCGACAAGGCGAGCGGCGAGATCGACGCAATGAACCGTTCGATCGAACGGCGCGATTGCGGCAAGCCGAAGAAGAAGGACAAGTTCGCGCTGCCGGGCTCGAAGCCGGCGTCTACTCAGTAACCCGCTTCGCGATCGACGACGTTTTCGAGCTTTTCGCCGCGCTCGAAGGCGGCCATTTGCCGAAGCATGATCGGCACCAGATGGGCCGGGTCCGAGGTCGCCGCCGCATGCGGCGTCACGAACACTTTCGGATGGTTCCACAACGGGCTCGTCTTCGGCAGCGGCTCGACCTCGAACACGTCGAGGCTCGCTTCCTTCAGCGTGCCGTCGTCCAGCGCGCGCAGGATGTCGGCATCCTTCTGCAGCCGCCCGCGCCCGGCGTTGATCAGCACCGAGCCGCCGAGGCCGTTGCGTTTGCGCAATTCCTTCAGAACGGCGTAATTGACGATGCCTTGCGTGCGCGGCGTCAGCGGCAACAGCACCACCAGGATGTCGGTGGCGTTGAGGAAGGGGATCAGCCCGCCTTCGCCGGAATAGGTCGACACGCCCTGCATCGGGTGCTCGGTGCGCGACCAGCCGTTCACGGCGAAGCCTAGCGCCAAAAGCACCGATGCCGCGGCGCGGCCAAGGTTGCCGAGACCCATGATGCCGACCGAGATGTCGCCGGCCGGGCGTTGCGGCGGCTCGTGCCAGGTCTTCTTCTGCTGTTGCGCTCGGTAGAGCATGCCCTGGCGATGGTGGTCGAGCACGCGCCAGACGACATACTCGGTCATGTATTGCGTGAGATTGTCGGCAACGACCCGGACGATCGGCACCTCGGGCAGGCCGGGGTCGGCGAAGATATGGTCGACGCCTGCGCCGATCGAAAAGATGGCGCGCAAATTGGGCAGCGACGACAACAGATTCGGTTTCTGCTTCCACACCACTGCATAAGCGATCGAGGGATCGCTCGGACCATCAGGCTCCAGCACCACCTCGCGCTCGGCCGCGAGCAGTTCGCGCCAGCGCTGCGGGTGAAAGCCGGTGAGGGCAAGCAGAACTTTGCCTTTTTCCATTCGCGCAGTGTCTTTCCTGTATTTCCAGCCTACTCGCTGACGACCCCGGTCGGTGCCGTTTCGATCCGGAACGCGGCCGAGATCAGCGCCCTCGTATAGTCGGTTTGCGGGCGGTCGAAAATCTGTTCGGACGGCCCGGCTTCGACGATCTGACCATTGCGCATGACGATCACGTCATTGGCAAGGGCGCGGATGACCTTCAGGTCGTGGCTGATGAAGAGATAGGCGAGATTGTGCCTGGCCTGCAGGTTGCGCAAGAGATCGACCACTTGCGCCTGCACGCTCATGTCGAGCGCCGAAGTCGGCTCGTCGAGCATGACGAAGCGCGGGTTGAGCACCATGGCGCGTGCGATGGCGACACGCTGGCGCTGGCCGCCCGAGAATTCATGCGGATAGCGGTGACGCGTCTCCGGGTCGAGACCGACTTCCTTCAACACCTCGACGACCTTGTCGTCGCGCTCATCGGGCGAGAGTTTCGGCGCGTGGATCTTCAGCCCTTCCTCAATGATCTCCGCGACCGACATGCGCGGGCTCAAGGATCCGAACGGGTCCTGGAAGACGATCTGCAGCTCGCGCCGCAGCGGCCGCATGGCGCTGAAGGAAAGCTGGTTGATGTCGCGCCCGTTGAAGTTGATCGCGCCCGTGGACGAGATCATCCGCGCGAGCGCCAGGCCTAGCGTCGTCTTGCCGGAGCCGGATTCACCGACGACTCCGAGCGTCTGGCCGGCGCGCACTGTAACGTCGATGCCGTCCACCGCCTTCACATGGTCGACGGTGCGGCGGAAGAAGCCCCGCTTGATCGGGAACCAGACCTTGATGTCCTTGCCGGTCATCACCGCCGTGGCATCGGCATTCGCCGCCGGCGGTTTGCCCTTCGGCTCGGCGGCCAAGAGGTGCTTGGTATAGGCGTGTTGCGGGTTGGCGAAGATCTCCTTGGTCGGCCCGGTCTCGACTATTTTGCCCTTCGTCATGACGCAGACGCGGTCGGCGATCTTTCTGACGATGCCGAGGTCATGGGTGATGAATAGCATCGACATGCGCTTGCGGCTTTTCAGGCCGGCGAGCAGTTCGAGGATCTGCGCCTGCACGGTCACGTCGAGCGCCGTCGTCGGCTCGTCGGCGATCAAGAGTTCCGGCTCGTTGGCCAAGGCCATGGCGATCATGACGCGCTGGCGCTGGCCGCCGGAGAGCTGGTGCGGATAGGCATCGAGCCGCTTCTGCGGGTCGCGTATGCCGACCTCGGTGAGCAGCTCCAACGTGCGAGCGTGGGCCTGGCGATCGCCCAGCCCCTGATGCAGCTTCAGCACCTCGACGATCTGCTGCTCGATCGTGTGCAGCGGATTGAGCGAGGTCATCGGCTCCTGGAAGATCATGGTGATCTTGTTGCCGCGCACGCCGCGCAGCGTCCTTTCGTTGGCGTGGAGCAGGTCGGCGCCGTGGAACAGGATCTTTCCCGAGGGGTGGCTGGCCGACGGATAGGGCAACAGCTTCAGCACCGAGAGCGCGGAGACCGATTTGCCGGATCCGGATTCGCCGACCAGCGCCACCGTCTCGCCCTTGCCGATCTCGAAGGAGACGTGGTCGACGGCAATCGACTGCGTGCCGCCTTGCGCGAAGGCGACACTCAAATCGCGGACGGAAAGCAGAGGCTCGCTCATTTGAACGTCTTGCGCGGATCGAAGGCATCGCGCGTCGCCTCGCCGATGAAGACCAGCAGCGACAGCATCAGCGAAATCACGATGAAGCCGGAGATGCCGAGCCAGGGCGCGTTGAGATTGCGCTGCGCCTGCTTCAGCAATTCGCCGAGCGAGGCCGAACCCGGCGGCAGGCCGAAGCCGAGATAGTCGAGCGAGGTCAGCGTCGAGATCGAGCCTGAGAGCAGGAAGGGCAGGAAGGTCAGCGTCGCCACCATGGCGTTGGGCAGGAGATGACGGAACATGATGGTGAGGTTGGGCACGCCAAGCGCGCGCGCCGCGTTGACATATTCGAAGTTGCGCGCGCGCAGAAACTCGGCCCGCACCACGCCGACCAGCGCCACCCAGGAGAACAGCAGCATCAGGCCGAGCAGGATGAAGAAGCCGGGCGGCAGGATCGCAGAGACGATGAGCAGCAGATAAAGCACCGGGATCGCCGACCAGATCTCGATGAAGCGTTGAAACAGAAGGTCCGTCCAGCCGCCGAAATAGCCTTGCACCGCGCCGGCCGCGACGCCGATCAGCGAGGAGCCGAGCGTCAGGATCAGCCCGAACAGCACCGAGATGCGGAAGCCGTAAAGCACGCGTGCCAGCACGTCGCGCGCCTGGTCGTCGGTGCCCAGCCAATTCCAGTTGCCGACGACGCAGTTCGGATCGGCTTCGCCCTGCGGATACTGGCTGCAGCGCGTCTTCTTGTCGTAAAGCCAGGACGGCTTGGCGGGTGCGGCTTCTGGGATGGCGTTGTTGACCGTTTGATAGGAGTAGCGGACCGGCGGCCAGATCATCCAGCCATTGGCATTGATCTCGTCCTGAATCACCGGATCGCGATAGTCCGTGACGGCATAAAAGCCGCCGAATTTCTCTTCCGGGTAGGCGACCAGAACCGGAAACAGGATCTCGCCCTTGTAGGAGGCGATGATGGGCTTGTCGTTGGCGATCAATTCGGAAAACAGCGACAGCACGAACAGCAACAGGAAGATCCACAGCGACCAGTAGCCGCGCCGGTTCGCCTTGAAGTTTTGCAGCCGCCGCTGATTGAGCGGCGACAACCACGGCCGGGCGGCGCGGGCCGGCTTGGCTTCTGCCGAAGCTGCCGTCATCAGACGTCTCTCCGCTCGAAATCGATGCGCGGATCGACCCAGGTGTAGATCAGGTCCGAGAGCAGGGCGACGAACAGGCCGAGCAGCGAGAAGATGTAGAGATTGGCGAAGACCACCGGATAGTCGCGGTCGATCACCGACTTGAAGCCGAGCAGGCCGAGCCCGTCGAGCGAGAAGATGTTCTCGATCAGCAGCGAGCCGGTGAAGAAGGCCGAGATGAAGGCGCCCGGGAAGCCTGCGATGACGATCAGCATGGCGTTGCGGAAGACATGGCCATAAAGCACCTTGCGCTCCGACAGACCCTTGGCGCGCGCCGTCACCACATATTGCTTGCGGATCTCCTCGAGGAACGAGTTCTTGGTCAAAAGCGTCGTCGTGGCGAAGGCCGACAGCACAAGTGCGGTCAGCGGCAGCGTCATGTGCCAGAAATAGTCGATGATCTTGTCCGGCCAGGACAGCTGGTCCCAATTGTCGGAAACGATGCCGCGCAGCGGGAACCAATCCCAGAACGAGCCGCCGGCAAACAGCACCATCAAAAGGATGCCGAACAGGAAGCCGGGGATGGCATAGCCGACGATCACCACGCCGCTCGTCCAGACATCGAAGGTCGAGCCGTCCTGCACCGCCTTGCGGATGCCGAGCGGGATCGAGATCAGGTAGGAGAGCAGCGTGATCCAGAGCCCGATCGAGATCGACACCGGCATCTTTTCCAGGATCAGGTCGAGCACCGAGATGTCGCGGAAATAACTGTCGCCGAAGTCGAAGCGGGCATAGTTCCACAGCATCATGCCGAAGCGCTCGAGCGGCGGCTTGTCGAAGCCGAACTGCTTTTCGAGCTTCTTGATGAATTCGGGGTCCAACCCTTGGGCCCCGCGATATTTCGAGCCGACATCGCCGGCGACGTCGAAATTGGTGGCGCCCGCGTCGCCACCGCCGCCGCCGAGGCGATCGGTGCCGCCCTGGTTGGTGAGCTTGGCGATGACCTGCTCGACCGGGCCGCCCGGCGCGAACTGGATGACGGCGAAGGAGATCGCCATGATGCCGAACAGCGTCGGGATCATCAGAAGGATGCGGCGCAGGATATAGGCGCCCATCAGATGTTGCCCTCCTTGGGGAAGACCACTGTACCTAGAGGCGTCCCCGAGGCAATCGCTTCAGACCAATTGTCGGCGTCGGCGCCGCCGCTCATCGTCCTGCCGGACATTTCTCCCCGTAAAGTGACGGGGAGAAAGGGGCTGGCCGCGATCTCGGCACGTTCGCCACGGCGCTTGTGATTGGCGAAACCATAGATGAAGGCTTCCCGCTCCCCGTCACTATACGGGGAGAGGATGCCGGCAGGCAGGTGAGGGGCGGCACCGACGCCCGCAAGAAATTCACCCTTTGCCAATTTTCGCCGCCTTGCCCTTGTCGACCCACCACAGCGCTTCGACCGGAAACCCGAAATCGGGCTTCTGCTCGGGAAAGCCGAACATGTCCCAATAGGCGCTTCGGTGATTCGCCAGATACCAACTTGGAATCCAATCGCGCCGAGCGCGCAAGGCCCGATCGAGCGCCCGCATGGCGACGGTGAGGCTCTCACGGTCCTTGGCCGCGCCGACGGCGTCGATCAGCGCGTCTATAGCCGCACTCGCTATGCCCGGCAGGTTCCGAGAGCCTGAGACCGACGCGCTTCGCGAATGGAAGAAGATCTCGAGGTCGTCGCGTGTCGGCGTGGCGCTGAAGGAGAAGGCGGCCGAGATCAGATCGAAATCGAAGGTCGATTGCCTGAGCTGGTATTGGGCGGAATCGACCAGCCGGATCGAAGCGTTGATGCCGATCGCCTTCATATTGGCGACCCAGGGCGAATAGACCTGCACGAAGGTCTCGTCTTCCACGAGGAACTCGGCGGGCAACCGCGCGCCCTTGTCGTTGACGACGAAATCGCTGGAGCGTTTCCAGCCCGCTTCGGCAAGCAGCTTCGCCGCCTTACCAAGCAGTTTGCGGTCGCGTCCCGAGCCGTCCGAGGCTGGCTGCGTCACCGCTTCGCCGAAGGCCTCCGGCGGCAGCTTCTCGCGCAGGGGCTCCATCAGCGCGAGTTCTGGCGGCGGCGGCATGCCTTCGGCGCGAAAGTCGGATTTCTCGAAGCAGGATTGCGAGCGCTCATAGGAGCCATAGAAGAAATTGCGCCGCGTCCATTCGAAGTCGAAGCAGAGCGCGATAGCTTGCCGCACGCGCGGGTCCCGGAACTGCGCGCGCCGTTGGTTGACGGCGGTCGCCTGCATCGACGGCACCGTCTCGGCCGGGAATTCGTGCTTCACCACCTTGCCGGCGGTAAAGGCCGGAAAGTTGTAAGCCGTCGCCCAGACGCGCGAGGTGAATTCCTCGCGATAGAGGATCTCGCCCTTCTTGAAGGCTTCGAAGCCGGCCGTGCGGTCCTGGTAGAACTCGATGCGGATACGCTCGAAATTGTTCTGGCCGCGGTTGACCGGGAGGTCGTTGCCCCAATAATCGGCCAACCGCTCGTACTCGATCCAGGCGCCCGCCGACCAGCGCCCGACCTTGTACGCGCTCGAGCCGAGCGGCGGGTTGAGCTGCGACGAATCGAAGGGGTTGGCCGTGAAGAAGGCCTTCGACAGGATCGGAAACGCGACGACGTTCAGGATGGTACGGGCCGATTGCTTGCCGGAGAACTTGAGCTCGACCGTATGGGCGTCCTTCACCACCGCGTTGTCGAGATGCGTCAACGACAGCGAATAATCCGGATGCCCCTTGTCCTTCAGCAGTTTGAAGGTGAAGGCGACATCGTCGGCGGTGAGCGGCGTGCCGTCATGGAAGCGCGCCTGCGGGCGCAGCGAGAAGGTGAAGCCGTTGCGGTCGTCGGAAATTGTGACCCCGTCGGCGATCAGCCCATAGACGGCGTCAGGCTCGTCGAGCGCCCGCACCATCAGCGAATCGAAGCACATTTCCATGCGCTGCGGCGCATCGCCCTTGGGCACGAAGGAGTTCAGCGTGTTGAACGTCAAAGGGCTCTGGTTTTGGCCCCAGTTGGGCGGCGAGAAATTGAAGGTGCCGCCTTGCGGCGCATCGACGTTGACATAGTCGAAATGCGCGAAGTCAGGCTTGTATTTCAAATCGCCGAACGCCGACAGCCCATGCAATTTGACACCGGTCGGGGTCTGGGCGAAAGCCCGACCCGGCAGCAGCGCTGCGGCAGTCGCCGCCGCGCCGAGCGCCAGGAAGTCGCGACGAGGAAGCAATGTCTGCCGCCTCATCAGTTGCCCCTATATTTGGCGGTCAATGCCTTTTCCTTCGCCGTATCGATCCACCAGGAGTCGATATCGGCGCCACGGTAGGAGGGCTGCTTTTCGGGCATGCCGAACTTGTTCCAATAGGCAAGCCAGACCACCGCGCGGTAGTATTGCGGCACGGTATAGTAGTTCCACAACAGCACGCGATCGAGCGCATGAGTGGCGGCGACGAGATCGTCGCGGTCGGTGGCGAAGATGACGCGGTCCACCAGCGCGTCGACGACCGGATCCTTGATGCCGGAGTAATTGCGCGATCCGGGTGAATCGGCGGACTTCGAACTCCAGAAATCGCGCTGTTCGTTGCCGGGCGAATCCGACTGCTGCAGCACGTTGGTGATGACATCGTAGTCGAAATTGTTGACGCGGTTGACGTACTGGCTGGGGTCGATGATGCGCAGCGTCGCATCGACGCCGATCTTGCGCAGATTGGCGATATAGTTGCCGGAGAGGATCTGATCCGTGTCGGACGTGCCGAGGATCTCGAATTTGAATGGCGCGCCGCTCTTGGCGTTCATCATCTTGCCGCCCTTGATCACCCAGCCGGCCTGGGCGAAGAGGTCGACAGCCTGCTTCAGATATTTCCGCTCCGCTTGCGGTGAGTCGTAGACCGGCAGCTTGAATTCCTGGGTGAACAGTTCAGGCGGCAGCTTGTCGCGATACTTCTCGAGGATTTCGAGTTCCTTGCCTTGCGGCAGACCGCTCGACGCGAGTTCCGTACCTTGGAAATAGCTTTGGGTGCGCGTGTTGGAATTGAAGAACAGCGTTCGGTTCATCGTCTCGAAGTCATAGGGATAGGTTAGCGCCTCGCGGACCCGGCGATCCTGGAACAGCGGCCGGCGCTGGTTCAGCATGAAGGCCTGCATCGGCTCCGGCGAAGTGGTCTTGAATTCCTTTTTGATCACGTCGCCGGCGTTCACCGCCGGAAAGTTGTAAGCCGTCGCCCACCGCCGCGAGCTGTTTTCGGCCTTGATGTCGTCTAGCCCACCCTTGGTAAAGGCCTGCCACGCAGCATTCTCGTCCAGTATGTAGGTGAAGCGCTGGGTGTCGAAGTTCTCCCGGCCGATCTTCACCGGCAGCTTGGCGCCCCAGTAATCAGCCACGCGCTGCCAGACGATCTCGGAACCCGGCTTGAAGCTGGCGATCTTGTAGGCGGCGGATCCCAGCGGCGGCTCGAGAGTCGGCCTGGTGATGTCGCGCTTCTTGCCGCTGGCATCGGTGCCCTCCCACCAGTGCTTCGGCAGGACGACCAGATCGCCGATAATCTTGGGCAGCTCGCGGTTGCCCTTCTGGTTGAAATGAAACTCGACCTCGCGGTCGGAAATCGCCACCGCGTCGGTAACGTTCTCGAAATAGCGGTTGTATTGGGGGGCGTTGGCCTTCAGCACCTGGAACGACCAGACCACATCGTCGACGGTGATCGGCTGGCCGTCATGCCATTTGGCGCGCCGGTCGAGCCGGTAGGTCGCAGAGGAATAGTCGGGCGGGTATTTATAGGCCTCGGCAACCAGCGGGTGGCTGACGCTCCCCTCGTCGGTCGCCTGGTCCATCAGCGTGTCGTAGAGCAGGCCGCCGCCGAACCCGGCGAGCCCCGCGGCCGGCGACCCCGACACGATATAGGGGTTGAAGCTGTCGAAAGTGCCGACAACGACGGAGTCGTGGGCGCCACCCTTGGGAGCGTCCGGATTGACATAGTCGTAGCGTTGGAAATTTTCGCCGTATTTGGACGGGCCGGTCAGCGAGGACGTGGTGTGCCACTCATCAGCGAGGCTGGCCTGCAGGCTGGCGGCGAAGGCGATCGCCAGCATCGATGCGAAAAACGTCCCGGAGCGGCCGACCGTCATGCGTTCTCCTCGTCGCAACAGTACCCACCGGCAATCTAGATCATTTGACGCCGGTGAAAACCGCAAGCGCCGGCTTTTGTCTCAGCATATGCGGCTTTCCGAACAAAAAAGCCGGGACGAACCCGGCTTTTCCAAGGTGTCTTTATGACGAAATGTTTATTGCGCGGGCGCGACCGGCTTGGCCGGGGCGGCACCTTCGGCCGGCTTTGCCGGAGCCGCACCTTCGGCCGGCTTGGCGGGTGCCGCACCTGCGGCCGGCTTCGCCGCGGCGGCGCCTTCGGCGGGCTTGGCTTCCGCCGAAGCGCCCGGCTGCGGCAGCGGCTTCGGATTGTCCGACAGCGTGCGCAGATAGGCGATCACGTTGGCGCGGTCCTCATCCTTCGGCAGGCCGGCAAAGCCCATCGCCGTGCCCTTCACGAACTTCTTCGGCGCGTTGATGAAGTGGTTGAGGTTGTCGTAGGTCCACTTCTCGGCGCCGCCCTTGGAGAAATCCTTCATGCCGGCCGAATAGGCGAAGCCCTCATGCTCGGCGACGGGGCGATCGATGATGTCCCAGAGGTCCGGACCGACCTTGTTGGGGCCGCCCTTTTCGCCGGAATGGCAGGCCTGGCACTTCTTGAAAATGGCGGCGCCCGTCTCGGCATTGGCGGTTGCGAGCAGGTCGGCGATCGGCTTGGCTTCGGCCGCGGGCGCGGCAGCGCCGCCGCCTTCGGCCGGCTCGGCCGCCTCGATGGCGAAGCCCGGCTTCTCGGGAGCGGGGGAGGCAAACAGCCCGTCGGAAACGATGCCCACGGAAAAGACGACGAAACAGGTTCCGAGGAATCCGGCGAGCAGCTTGTTGACTTCGTTGGAATCCATACGCCCCTTGCTCCCTTTTCCGGCGGACCGTCCCGTCCACTCCGTCCGTCGGTATAGCGAAGGCCCCAACGGGCCCGTTAAATCGCGCGGAAACTAGGTCTTTTGCTTCGTCGTTGCAACACCTATAAGGACGCTTCCAGTGAGACGTTTTGCCACTTTTCCATCCGCTTCCCCGGCTGTCCCAGAAGTCCCATGTCGACATTGATCCTGATCCCCGCCCGCATGGCCTCGACGCGCCTGCCGGGCAAGCCGCTGGCCGACATCGCCGGCGCGCCGATGATCGTCCATGTCGCCCGCCGCGGCGCCGAGGCTGGGCTCGGCCGTGTGGTGGTGGCGACCGACACCGAAGCGGTCGCCTCGGCGGTAAGGGATCACGGTTTCGAGGCGGTGATGACGCGCGCGGACCACGAATCGGGATCCGACCGCATCTTCGAGGCCCTCACCCTGCTGGACCCCGAGAAAAAGGTCGAAACCATCGTCAACGTCCAGGGCGATCTGCCGACCATCGATCCTGAGATCATCGGCGCATCGCTGCGGCCCTTCGCCGACCCGTCGGTCGACATAGCCACGCTCGGCGTCGAGATTGTGCGCGACGAGGAAAGGACCAATCCGAACGTGGTCAAGATCGTCGGCTCGCCGCTCTCGGCGACAAGGCTGAAGGCGCTCTATTTCACGCGCGCCACGGCGCCGTGGGGGGAGGGCCCGCTCTATCACCACATCGGCCTCTATGCCTACCGCCGGACAGCGCTGGAACGCTTCGTGGCGCTGAAGCCGTCGCCGCTCGAACGCCGCGAGCGGCTGGAGCAGCTGCGGGCGCTGGAAGCCGGCATGCGCATCGATGCCGAGATCGTCCGGTCGCTGCCGCTCGGCGTCGACACGCCCGACGATCTCGAGCGCGCCAGGCAAATTCTTTCAAACTGAGACATCCGTAAGCGAGACCTTGGCGCATGCCTGAAAAGACCAACAGAATATCCTTCCAGGGCGAGCCGGGCGCCAATTCCGATACCGCTTGCCGCAACATGTTCCCCTCGATGGAGCCGTTGCCCTGTCCCACCTTCGAAGACGCCTTCAACGCGGTCGAGACCGGCAAGGCCGAGCTCGCCATGATCCCGATCGAGAACACGATTGCCGGGCGCGTCGCCGACATCCATCATCTTTTGCCGGAATCGCGCCTGCACATCGTCGGCGAGTATTTCCTGCCCATCCATTTCCAGCTGATGGTGCTGCCGGGCGTGAAACGCGAAGAGATCAGAAGCGTGCACAGCCATATCCATGCCCTTGGCCAATGCCGCAAATACATCCGCAAGAATGGCTGGAAGCCGGTTGTCGCCGGCGACACGGCGGGATCGGCCAAGATGGTCTCCGAGGTCAAGGACCGCACGATGGCGGCACTTGCGCCTGCGCTTGCCGCCGAGCTCTACGGCCTCGACATCATCGAGAAGAATGTCGAGGACACCGACTCGAACGTCACCCGCTTCGTCGTGCTGACCAAGAACAAGCAATGGGCCGAGCGCCCCTCGCTGGAAGCCAAGATGATGACCACCTTCATCTTCCGCGTCCGCAACGTGCCGGCCGCGCTCTACAAGGCCATGGGCGGCTTCGCCACCAACGGCATCAACATGACCAAGCTCGAGAGCTACCAGCTCGGCGCTTTCACAGCGACGCTGTTTTATGCCGACATCGAGGGCCACCCCGATGATCCGCTGGTCAAGCTGGCGCTCGACGAATTGCGCTTCTTCTCGCGCGAGATGCGCATTCTCGGCGTCTATCCGGCAAGCGCGTCGCGCGAGCAGTGGAAGGTCGCCGATTAGGTGGTTCCTAGGACCTTCGAGATTGGCAAAGGCCTTGATGCTTCGTCATCCACGGGCGAAGCAAGGAGCGAAGCGACGCGGCGCAGACCCGAGGATCCATGCCCGGACTTCAACGCGTTAGGACGGTCCAGATTCTGCTCCGCTGCGCCCCTCGACTGAGGTAACGGCATGGATCCCCAGGGTCTGCGCTCCGCTTCGCGTCGCTCCGCCCTGGGATGACGACCTCATGGAGGTCCGCGTCAATCTTAGACGCCGGCGCTCGATCCAATCTCAGCCAAAGCCGAGCGGGACATAGTCGATCTCGAGAAATTTCTCGACCTCAGGCAGCCAGCGGTCGCGCACGAACGCGACGTGGTCGGGATGCTCGTTGTATCTGGTGTAGGCAGCCTGGTCGGCGAACTCCATCGAGAAGCCGAACTGATAGTCGTTCTTCGGGCTCACTTGGCGCAGCGGCTCGAAATGCGTCACACCCTTGATCGCGGTCAGGATCTTCTTGGCATCGTGGAGGAACCGCTTCGCCTCCAGCGAATGCGGCGGATGCTTCAGCGTGAACACGACGGTATGACGGATCATTTCTCGGCTCCTATTCGCTGTCGACCCAGGCGCGGATGAGGTGGTGGGCGATCGCCCCTTTCGGCGGCGTGATCAGGCCGCCCGGGTGCGTCCTCTCCAGCATCGAGCGCACCTCATCGCGGAAGAACCAGCGGCAGTCTTCGAGCTCGTTCAGGTCGGCCTGGATGTCCTCGTTGAGCGGCTCGCCGAAGCAGCCGATCATCAGCGAATAGGGGAACGGCCAGGGCTGGCTGGCGTGGTAGACGACGCGGCCGAGCCGGATTCCGGCCTCCTCCAGCGTCTCGCGGCGCACCGCCGCCTCGATCGTCTCGCCGGGCTCGATGAAGCCGGCAAGGGCCGAATACATGCCCGGCCCGAAATGCCGGCCGCGCCCGAGCAGGCATTTCTCGCGCGTCGCCGTCAGCATGATCGCCACCGGATCGGTGCGCGGGAAATGGTCGGTGCCGCAGGCCGGGCAATGCCGCCTGTAGCCGCCGGCGCGCATCTCCGAGCGATTGCCGCATTTGCTGCAGAAAGCGTGGCTGGCATGCCAGGCGAGCAGCGCAGCGCCCTGCGCCAGCGCGCCGGCCGCCGCTTCGTCTATCAGCCCCTGCATATAGACGGAGCGGTAGTCGATCGCCTTCACCGTTTCCGGCAGATTTTCCGGTTCGATGCCGGCGGGCACGGCCAGCACCGGGCCGCTCTCCGAAAGGCCGAGCAGCACGCCGCCGTCGAGCGAAACCTCGAAGGCCTGGCTTTCCGCCGCTTCGAACCATGGGTCGAATTTGCCGTCGTCGAGCTTCAGATAAAGCCTGCCGCCATGCATCAGCATCAGCCGCGCCGATCGCTCGCCAAGCGCCTTCTCGACCGCGTCGTCGGCGCGGTTTTCCGATTGCCGGTCGATCCGGTTGCCGGCGAAACCGACGAATTGGCTCGGCTCGCGCAAAGGCGCGTCAAACAGACGAAAGTTCATAGGAGACTCGAGGAGGGGCAGGAATGGACACTGATGGCTTTATAGCGCTGCCTTGATCTTTTCGGCAAACCGGCGGATGTCGGAGCGCTCATACGGCTCGCGCATGCCATGCCCCCAGACCGGCCCTGGCCAGCCGGGGTCGCTCTCGCTGCGGGCGATGACATGGACGTGCAGCTGGCGCACGATGTTGCCGAGCGCCCCGGTGTTGATCTTGGTGCAGCCGGTCACCCGCTTCAGCGCGTGCGCCACCATATTGGTCTCGAAGGTCAGCATCGTCTGGTCGAGCGGCGTCAGGTCGTGGATTTCCTCCACGCCCGGCCGCTGCGGCACCAGGACCAGCCACGGCCAGCGGCGATCGTTCATCAGCCGGAGCTCGCACAGGCCGAGCCACATGAGCTGCTCACTGTCCGCCTCCAATCGGGCGTCCAGTGTGAAACCGGCCTTTAGGCCAGGCAGCATGGGCGTTTCCCTCACTTTTCGAGAATGCTTCAAACCCTGAACGCTAGAGCGACGGCAAGGTGGCTGCAAGCGAATCATTGACCGCTCCTGCGGATTTGAAGGTCGTCTGCACCGCATGGCCTGGCCGCTGATCCACTACGACCCTTGCATTTCGCCGCTGAATTGCCGATATGGAGCTTGGGAGGTTGGTGGTGGACGATCCACTCGCCAACCGGGTCAGGTCCGGAAGGAAGCAGCCCTAACGAGCCCGGAACGGGTCATTGTTCCAGCCTCCCGCCTCTTCGCCTTTCTCCCGCGACATTGACGGCGCCGAGCCGTGCGGGCGAGACTATGCGCAGGAATCGGCCGCCTTCCGTCGCGGTCCTTGGAGCTTTTGACGGCGAATGAGCGAAGCCGGAAATTCGGGGCCAGAAAGCCTGGAGACAGGTAAGGCCGGCGCCTATCGCGTGCTGGCGCGCAAATACCGCCCCTCCAATTTCTCCGAACTGATCGGCCAGGAGCCGATGGTCCGCACGCTCACCAATGCCTTCGCCACTGGCCGCATCGCCCAGGCCTGGATGCTGACCGGCGTGCGCGGTGTCGGCAAGACGACGACGGCGCGCATTCTCGCACGCGCCCTGAACTATAAAACCGCCACTGTCGACCAACCCTCCGTCGACCTTTCGACCCCCGGCGAGCATTGCCAGGCGATCATGGAAGGCCGCCATGTCGACGTCATCGAGATGGACGCGGCCTCCCACACCGGCATCGACGACATCAGGGACATCATCGACCGCGTCCGCTACGCGCCGGTCTCGGCCCGCTACAAGGTCTACATCATCGACGAAGTGCACATGCTCTCCACCCAGGCCTTCAACGGCCTGTTGAAGACGCTGGAAGAGCCGCCGCCGCATGTCAAATTCATCTTCGCCACCACCGAGATCCGCAAGGTGCCGATCACGGTTCTATCGCGCTGTCAGCGCTTCGACCTGAGGCGCATCGATGCCAGCGCGCTCGTCGCGCATCTTTCCTCGATTGCCGCGAAGGAAGGTATTTCCGTCGATGATGAGGCTTTGGCGATGATTGCGCGGGCCGCCGAGGGCTCGGCACGCGATTCGCTCTCCATCCTCGATCAGGCGATCGCCCATGGCAGCGGCACCGTCAGCGCCGACGCTGTTCGCGCCATGCTGGGCTTGGCCGACCGCGCCCGTATCATCGACCTGTTCGAGCACGTCATGAAGGGTGATGTTGCAGCGGCTTTGTCCGAATTCCGCGCGCAATACGATACCGGCGCCGATCCGGCCGCGGTGCTCACCGACCTGGCGGAATTCAACCACCTCGTTACGCGTCTGCGGTTCGTGCCGGCCGCGGCCAATGATGCCTCGCTCTCCGAGGACGAGCGGCGGCGCGGCGCCGAATTTGCGAGCACGCTGTCGGTGCGCGTGCTCTCGCGAACCTGGCAGATGCTCTTGAAAGGCATTCCCGAGGTGCAGTCCTCCAACCGTCCAGTCAGCGCCGGCGAGATGGTGCTGATCCGGCTGGCGCATGCCGCCGACCTGCCGACGCTGGACGAAGCGCTGAAATCGCTCGAGGGGGCGGCCCCTGTGCCGAATGGCGCTCCGCGCGCCAATGGAGCGCCGGCAAGCAGTGGCGGCGGCACAAATGCCGTGGCGCCGGCGCGGATGCCGGCCTCTAACGGCGGAGGGCAGACCATGCGGCTGGTCGAGATGCAGCCCGCGCCCGCCGCCTTCGTCCCGGCGCCCGAACCGGTCATCGAAACACCGGCCGTTCCGGTGAAGTCGCTGGCCGACATCGCGGCCCTGGCCGATGCCAACCGCGACATCGCCTTCAAGGTGTTGGTCAAGCGCTGCGTGCGGCTGGTGCGCATCGAGCCTGGCCGCATCGACGTCAGCCTGGCCGACGATGCGCCCAAGATGCTGCTCAACGACCTGACCTCCAAGCTGCGTGCCTGGACCGGCCGCAACTGGCTGGTCTCGCTGTCGAAGGAAGAGGGTAGCAAGACGCTGGCCGAGATGGAGACGACAAAGCGCGAGAACGCCTTCTCCGATGCCAGGAGCGATCCGACCGTCGCCGCCATCCTCGCCCGCTTTCCCGGCGCCAAGATCATCGACGTGCGCATTCCCGATGTGCCGGAAGCGGAAGGCGCTGACGCCGACCTGCCGGTTGAGCCGGCTGCCGACGACGAAGAGATTTAGAGCTGACGAACGCGTCAGGGAAAGAGTACGGACCGGTTTCGGTCAAGATCATACTCGCGTTAACGTAGATTCCAACAAGAGGAAGTTTCACGATGAAGGATCTTCTCGGCCTGATGGGCAAGGCAAAGGAAATGCAGGCCAAGTTCCAGGCCATGCAGGATGAGATCGCCACCCTGGAAGCCACTGGGCAGGCGGGTGGCGGCCTGGTCAGCGTGACCCTGACCGGCAAGTTCGAAATGAAGGCGCTGAAGATCGATCCGTCCTTGCTGAAGGACGACGAGGTGGAGATCCTCGAAGACTTGCTGTTGGCCGCTCACAATGATGCCAAAAATAAGGTCGAGCTGGTCATGCAGGAAAAGACCAAGGCATTGACTGCGGGCTTGCCTATACCGCCCGGAATGAAATTGCCGTTCTAGGGCATCTGCCACCAGTTAATTGATTGTGAACGAAAATTGAGCCCGGGCCGCAATATTAACCATTTTGCCGGCATGCTCACGGGCTCATTTCGCGACATTCATAAAGTTTTACCCAAGTCCAGAGGTTGCTAACCATCTAGCCATCTTTTTGCCTGAAAGAGTCTCATTCTTGCCACATCTCGGGGCGGGCTGGCATCTGGAAATGAGGCTTTTTTGTTGATCGCGACGCGATGGAAGACGCCGCTGCTGCTTATCGGCATCGCCGCTTCCCCCTTGCTCCTGGCCGGCTGCAGCCAGACCGCTTCACATGGCATGTCGGTGGCGAGCCTGACCGACGCCGTCACCCCGAGCTTCCTCAGCTCGCGTTCCTATAAATACTCGATGAAGGACAAGGAGTGCCTGCAAAGGGCGATGTTCTTCGAGTCCAACCGGTCGAGCCGTGACGGCATGATCGCCGTCGGCACGGTCGTGATGAATCGGCTACGCTCGGGACAGCATGGCAGCACGATCTGCGAGGTCGTCGGCGAAAAGGGCCAGTTCGCCCCGGGCGTGCTGACGCGCCCGATGAATTCGCGGGCATTGCCAGATGTCGAAGAAGCCGCCGAGGCAGTGCTGAAAGGCGAGCGCAAGGCCAAGCTCAAGAACACGATGTTCTTCCACACCGCCGGCCTGCGTTTCCCCTACAAGAACATGCACTACACGATGGTGGCCGGCGGCAATGCCTTCTATGAGAAGCGCGGCCGCAACTGGCAGCCGTTGCCGGATGAGCCGATGGTCGCCATGGCCTCCGGCAAGTCGCAGAAGACCGACCCCACCGCTCCGGTCCTCGTCGCTTCCGCCGAGCCGGTGGTCAAGACGATCGTTCATGCTGATCCGGCCAAGCAGGCCGCTACGACCGCGGCTGCCGCGCCAGCGCTTCCGGCCAAGACCACAACCGTTGCTGCCCAGCAGACCTATGTGACGGCCTCCGCCGCGCCAGGGCAGAAGGCCGGCCGCGTCACGGCGAAGCCGATCATGGTGGCGATGCAGGAGCCGATGGAGGAGCCCGACGCCTCCCGCTTCGGCGGCACGTTGAAAGGTCGCTACATCACCTCCGTTCCGAGCGCTCCGCAGGAAGCGGCGATGGGATTCCAGTCGACGCCTGAGAACACCGACGCCATCGGCGCGCTGATTGTCAGCCAGTCCCGGCCGCTCGAAGCCTACTGAGCCAACCCGCCATCAAATGATCCGCCTTGACGGCATGGCGGATCATTTCCTGTTGCGGATGTCACCAAAGCGCTCTGAAAACCGTTTCGCACTTTTCCCGGAATTGCTCTAGATCAGAGCGATGTCGAAAAGAATCGCCGGTCCAGAGATAGAACGCCTGATCCAGCTCCTGGCCAAGGTGCCGGGGCTCGGGCCGCGTTCGGCAAGGCGCGCGGCTCTCCATCTCATCAAGAAGAAGGAGCAGCTGCTCGAGCCTTTAGCCGCAGCCATGGGCGAGGCGGCCGATAAAGTGCGCATCTGCTCGACCTGCGGCAATGTCGACACCTCCGACCCGTGCATGATCTGCACCGATCCACGCCGCGATGCCGGCACGCTTATCGTCGTCGAGGACGTCTCCGATCTCTGGGCGCTGGAACGCGCCGCCGCCATGAATGTGCGCTATCACGTGCTCGGCGGCACGCTGTCGCCGCTCGATGGCATCGGCCCGGACCAGCTCAACATCCGCTCGCTGGTAGACCGTGTCGCCGGCGGCGAGGTGAAGGAGGTGATCCTTGCCGTAAACGCCACCGTCGAGGGCCAGACCACGGCGCACTACCTGACCGATCAGCTCTCGGGTTTCGAGGTCAAGGTGACTAGGCTCGCGCATGGCGTTCCGGTCGGCGGCGAACTCGACTATCTCGACGAAGGCACGCTTGCCGCGGCGCTGCGCTCGAGGACGGCGTTTTGAGGGGAGGGGATTGGTGACTGGCGTTTTTCCCGGAAAGGCCGCACTCCGTCCCACCCCCCTCTGTCTTGCCGGACATCTCCCCCGCAAGGGGGGAGATCAGACGTCACGCCGGCTTTCGCCAATATCCAAGGTCGCAGGAAGAGGCGGGGCACCGAAACAGCCAATCTCCCCGCAAGTGGGGGAGATGTCCGGCAAGACAGAGGGGGGCGCGACAGAACGCGGCTTTTCCAAATTCGGCTTCGCATTTTTCCTTGCGGCGCTTGCCGTCCTCCTCACCCTGCCCGCTCGCGCCACGCCCATCGACAACCAATTCCAGGCCTGGCTGCAAAACGACCTCTGGCCCGAGGCCAAGGCCAAAGGCATTTCCAAAAAGACCTTCGACGCCGCCTTCATCGGCGTGAAGCCGAACCTGAAACTGCCGGATCTCGTCATGCCCGGCGAGAAGCCGGCGACGCCGCAAAAACAGCACCAGGCGGAGTTCGGTCCGCCCGCCAATTATTTCGCCGAGAAGACCATTCGGGCCGTCACCGGCGGAGGACGGTCGCGCGAGAGCGCCAACGCCCGCGTGCTTGGGCTCATCGAGAAGCGCTACGGCGTGCCTGGCGAGATCGTGCTGGCGATCTGGGGTCGCGAGACCGGCTTCGGCGCCGCCAAGATGGCATACGACGCCTTCGAGGTGCTAGGCACCAAGGCGTTCATGTCGACGAAGAAGGATTTCTTCCGCACCGAGGTACTGGCCGCACTAGAGATCGTCGAGCGCGGGCTCGCTCCGGTCAATGCGATGAAGTCCTCCTGGGCCGGCGCGCTCGGCCAGCCGCAATTCATGCCGACGTCCTTCCTCAAGCATGCCGTCGATTTCGACGGCGACGGCCGGCCCGACATCTGGAATTCGACGCCGGACGTGCTCGCCTCCATCGCCAACTATCTTGTCCACTATGGCTGGGTGAGGGGGCGCGGCTGGGGGACCGAGGTGATTGCGCCGGCAAACGTCTCCTGCGCGCTCGAAGGACCCGACCAGGGCAAGAAGATTTCTGACTGGGTGGCGATGGGCATCAGGCGCGTCGACGGAAAGGCGTTTCCGGCCAGTGAACTCAAGGCCGAGGGTTTCCTGCTGATGCCGGCCGGACGCAGCGGCCCCGCTTTCATCGTCACGCCGAATTTGTATGTGCTGAAGCAATACAACACCAGCGATCTCTATGCGCTGTTCATCGGCCACGCCGCCGATCGCATCGCCAAAGGCGACACCACCTTTGCCGGCACCTGGGGGCGGGTGGGCGATCTCCACCGATCCGATATCGCTGCCCTCCAGCAGGCGCTGGAGGCCAAGGGCTACGATGTCGGCAGTGCCGACGGCCTGCCCGGCTTCAAGACACGCCGCTCGATCGGCGTCTGGCAAGCGAAGAACGGCAAGGCCGCCACCTGCTTTCCGGACGCGAACCTGGTCGCGCAGCTGAAATGACGGGCGACTTCCAAGCGGCCAAGATTTGGCAGATTTTTCCCAATCGACGGCTTCGGCTAGCCGGCGCCTGGGTCGACTCGCGGTGGCCCATTCTGGCCCAATAAGCTGTCTCGAAAAATGCGCGTTGCGGGTTCGAACGCCGCCGAATAGGGTGTTGACCAACTGGACAAAAACCACGACGGTAAGGTCGGTGGGCCGTCGATCGGTCCCAAGGAATTCTGCAACCCTGAGCCGGGAACTCAGGTCAACAATCAACAAAACAGGGAACGACTACCATGATGCTGGAAAGGTTTGCTCTTCGCTCTCGTGGCTTGCTCGCGGGTGTGGCGATGTCGGCGCTGCTCGCGGTGCCGGCCTTTGCGGTCACGCCTGCCGACACGCTGGTCGAAGGTTTCGCAATCGACGACATCATCTCGATGGATCCGGGCGAAGCGTTCGAGCTGTCGACCGCCGAGGTTACCGGCAATACTTATGATCTTCTGGTCCGCCTCGACCTCAACGATACTTCCAAGGTTAAGGGCGATCTCGCCGAAAGCTGGAGCGTTTCGGATGACGGCCTGACCTATACCTTCAAGCTCAAGCCCGGCATGAAGTTCGCCTCCGGCAATCCGATCACCGCGGCCGATGTCGCCTATTCCTTCGAGCGCGCCATCAAGCTCGATAAGAGCCCGGCCTTCATCATCAATCAGTTCGGCATCAGTGGCGACAATGTCACCGAGAAGGCGAAAGCGGTCGACGACACCACCTTCCAGTTCGTTGTCGACAAGGCCTATGCGCCGAGCTTCGTGCTGAACTGCCTGTCGGCCACCGTCGCCTCGGTCGTCGACAGCAAGCTGGTCAAGGAGCATGTCGCCGCCGTCACGCCGAGCGCCGACTACAAATGGGACAACGACTTCGGCAACGCCTGGCTGAAGACCGGCTATGCCGGCTCTGGCCCCTACAAGCTGCGCGAATGGCGCGCCAACGAGGCTGTCGTGCTGGAGCGTAACGACAATTACAATGGCGAGAAGGCCAAGCTCGCCCGCGTCATCTACCGCAACATGAAGGAGAGCTCGGCGCAGCGCCTGGCGCTGGAGGCCGGCGACATCGATGTCGCCCGCAATCTGGAACCGAACGATCTCGATGCCATCTCCAAAAACGCCGATCTCACCACGACAAGCGCGCCGAAGGGCACGGTCTATTACATCAGCCTCAACCAGAAGAACCCGAACCTCGCCAAGCCTGAGGTGCGTCAGGCGTTCAAATATCTCATCGACTATGATGCGATGGCCTCGACCATCCTGAAGGGCATCGGCGAGATCCACCAGTCCTTCCTGCCCAAGGGCGACCTCGGCGCGATCGACGACAATCCGTTCAAGCTCGACGTCGCCAAGGCCAAGGAGCTGCTGGCAAAGGCCGGGTTGGCTGATGGCTTCAAAGTGACCATGGACGTGCGCACCGGCCAGCCGACCACCGGCATGGCGGAATCGATCCAGCAGACGCTCGGCCAGGCCGGTATCAAGCTTGAGATCATCCCCGGCGACGGCAAGCAGACGCTGACCAAATACCGCGCCCGCAACCACGACATCTATATCGGCAATTGGGGCCAGGACTATTTCGATCCCAACTCCAACGCGCAGACTTTCGCCTCGAACCCGGACAATTCCGACAGTGCCAAGATCAAGACACTGGCCTGGCGCAATGCCTGGGATATTCCGGACCTGACCAAGGAAACCGAGGCGGCGCTGCTCGAGAAGGACTCCGCCAAGCGCGCCGACATGTACAAGGACCTGCAGAAGAAGGTCCTCGACACCAGCCCCTTCGTCATCATCCATCAGCAGCTGGAGGTGGCGGGGCTGCGCAAGAACCTGAAGGACTTCAAGCTCGGCCCGAGCTTCGACACCAACTTCGTCTGGCCGGTCTCGAAGGAATAGCGCTTTCGGACGCGCCGCGTGAGCGTAGCTGAGAACCAGGCGGCGGCGGGGCGCGGCGGCGCCCGTGCCGTCGCGCTTCTGTCGTCGATCGGCCGCTTCCTGGTCATCGCGGTGACGACCTATCTCGGTCTTCTCGCGGTGACCTTCTTCATCGGCCGCGTCATCCCGATCGATCCGGTGCTGGCCGTGCTCGGCGACCGGGCCCCGACAGCCGTCGTCGAGCGCACGCGCCGCGAGATGGGGCTCGACCTGCCGCTGATCCAGCAGTTCTACATCTACGTCAAAAACGCGCTCAGCGGCGATTTCGGCACTTCGGTGCTGACCACCAATCCGGTGATGTCCGACATCCGCCGCGTCTTTCCGGCGACCATCGAGCTGGCGACGCTCGGCACGATCATCGGCGCCGTCATCGGCGTGCCGCTCGGCGTGCTGGCCGCGGTGCGGCGCGGCAGCCTCATCGACCAGATCGTGCGCATCATCGGCCTTATCGGCTATTCCGTGCCGATCTTCTGGCTGGGGCTGCTCGGCCTCGTCCTGTTCTACGCCAAGCTGCAATGGGTCGCCTTTCCGGCGCGGCTCGACGTCGTCTACGAATACACTTTCACGCCGATCACCGGCTTCTACCTGCTCGATGCGGCCATGCAGGGACAGTGGGATGTCTTCTACGACGCCTACCGCCACATCATCCTGCCGGCCTCCCTGCTTGGCTATTTCGCGCTCGCCTATATCAGCCGCATGACGCGCTCCTTCATGCTGAACGAGATGGCGCAGGAATATATCGTCGCCGCGCGCGCCAAGGGCCTGTCGGAGACGCGCATCATCTGGGGCCACGCGCTGCGCAACGCCGCTGTGCCGATGGTGACGGTGATCGCGCTTTCCTATGCCAGCCTGCTCGAAGGCTCGGTGTTGACCGAGACCGTCTTCTCCTGGCCGGGCATCGGCCTCTACATCACCAATTCATTGCAGAACGCCGACATGAACGCGGTGCTCGGCGGCACCATCATCATCGGCTCGGTCTTCATCGCCATCAACCTTCTGTCGGACCTGCTCTATCGGCTCCTCGATCCACGGACGAAAGTCGAATGAGCGCCGAGACGATGCAAACCCGTCGCGAATGGCTGCTCAGCGAGCGGCCGTCCTCGCGCATGCAGGCAAGGCTCGGCCGCGCCTATGTGGCCTGGCGGCGCTTCACAGCCAACCGGCTCGCGCTCGTCGGTTTGCTCATCATTCTCGCGTTGGTGGTGGTAGCCGCGCTTGCCGGCGTGCTGGCACCCTACTCGCCAACCGTGGGTGACCTGAAGAATGCCCGTCTGCTGGCGCCGAGCGCCGCGCATTGGTTCGGCACCGACGACCTCGGCCGCGATATCTACTCGCGCATCCTGTACGGCTCGCGCTGGACGCTCTATGTCGTCATCCTCGTCGCCATCATCGCCGCGCCCATCGGCCTGCTGGTCGGCACCGTCGCAGGCTATGCCGGCGGCTGGACCGATGCCATTTTGATGCGCATCACCGACATCTTCCTGGCTTTCCCGAAGCTGGTGCTGGCGCTGGCCTTCGTTGCGGCGCTCGGCCCCGGCATCGAGAACGCGGTGCTGGCGATCGCCATCACCTCCTGGCCGCCTTACGCGCGCATCGCGCGCGCCGAGACGCTGACGGTGCGCAATTCCGACTACATCAAGGCGGTGCAATTGATGGGTGCCTCGCCCTTCCGCATCGTGCTGCGCCACATCATGCCGCTCTGCATCTCCTCGCTGATCATCCGGGTGACGCTCGACATGGCGGGCATCATCCTCACCGCCGCAGGCCTCGGCTTCCTCGGCCTCGGCGCGCAGCCGCCGCTGCCCGAATGGGGCGCGATGATCGCGTCCGGCCGCCGCTTCATCCTCGACCAGTGGTGGGTGGCTGCCGCACCAGGCGTTGCCATCCTCATCGTCAGCCTCGGCTTCAACCTGCTCGGTGACGGCCTGCGCGACGCGCTCGATCCCCGGAGCGGCGACCAATGAGTGGCGACCGATGAGCGGCAACCAATGAGCGGCAATTCCGATAGGCAAACGAAAGGCACGCTGCTCGAAGTCGACGATCTGCGCGTCACTTTCCCGACACGCACCGGGATCGTGCAGGCGGTGCGCGGCGTGTCCTTCTCGCTCGGCCGCGAGCGGCTGGGCATCGTCGGCGAGAGCGGCTCCGGCAAGTCGCAGACCGGCCGCGCCATCATGGGCCTGACACCGCCGCAGGCCGAGGTGTCGGCGAAAAAGCTGCGCTTCGACGGCATCGACCTGCTCTCGGTGTCATCCAGCCGGCGCCGTGCGCTGCGGGGAAACCGCATCGCCATGATCCTGCAGGACCCGAAATACTCGCTCGATCCGGTGATGACCATCGGCCGCCAGATCGTCGAGACGCTGCGCACGCATGAGAAAGTTGGAAAGGCCGAAGCGCGCGAGCGCGCGCTGGAGATGCTTCGGGCGGTCCAGATTCGCGATCCGGCCCGTGTCTTCGACCTTCACCCGCATGAGGTCTCGGGCGGCATGGGCCAGCGCGCGATGATCGCCATGATGCTGATCGCCGGGCCGGAACTGATGATCGCCGACGAGCCGACCTCGGCGCTCGACGTCACCGTGCAGCTCGATGTGCTGAACATTCTCGATAGGCTGGTCGCCGAGCGCGGCATGGGGCTGATCTTCATCTCGCATGATCTGCGCCTGGTGTCCTCCTTCTGCGACCGCGTGGTCGTCATGTATGCCGGCAAGGTGGTCGAGCAGCTCAAGGCGTCCGAGCTGCGCGAGGCCCAGCATCCCTATACGCGCGGCCTGCTCAACTGCATGCCGAGGATCGGCTTCGAGCGACACCCGCTGCCGGTGCTCGACCGCAAGCCGGAGTGGGCGGCATGACGGCCGCCATCACCATCGAAGGGCTGGAGGTGATTTTCGACCGCTTCCGCGCGCTGAAGGGCGTTAAACTCGAAGTCAGGGAAGGCGAGTCCTACGGCCTGGTTGGCGAAAGCGGCTCCGGCAAGTCGACCCTGCTCAAGGCAATCACCGGCCTTGCGCCTGTCGCTGCCGGCACCATCGCTATCAACGGCAAGACGCTTGGCAAGACCCGCGACAAGGCCTTTTACCGCGACGTGCAGATGGTCTTCCAAGATCCGTATGGGTCGCTGCATCCGCGCCAGACCGTCGACCGGCTGCTGCAGGAACCGCTCGCCATTCACGCAATCCAGGATGGCGAGAAGCGCATCGAGCGCGCGCTGGACGAAGTCGGCCTCGGCAAGGGTTTCCGCTTCCGCTATGCGCACCAGCTCTCCGGCGGCCAGCGCCAGCGTGTCGCGATCGCCCGCGCGCTGATCCTCGAACCTTCGATCCTTTTGCTCGACGAGCCGACCTCGGCGCTCGATGCTTCTGTCCAGGCCGAGGTGCTGAACCTGCTCGAAGAGGTGCGGCGGCGGCGCAAGCTCACCTTTCTGATGGTCAGTCACGACCTCGCCATCATCACCCATATGTGCGAACGGCTGATGGTGATGCAGAACGGCGAAGCGGTGGAGACGCTGACCGCAAGCCAGCTGATCGGCCACCGCGTGAGCGAGGATTATACGCGCAACCTGCTTCGGGCGAGCGAGGGGTTTGTGAGGGTGTAGTTTTCTCTCGCAGGTTCGCGACGGGGTGCGACCTGGCTTTTAACTCTCCGCAGCAACGATCACGTCTGCTTTGGCGCCATCCCGCACCCGACATGCAGGGCGGAGCGGCAAGGACGGCAAGGCGGACGATGTCGCGTTCCTGCTCATGGTTCCCTCGGCCCGCGGGAAGCCGCTCCCGGCAGCGGCACGTCGCGGCTGCAGCGAGGATAATCGATCGGCCGGAAAAGGAAACTGTTTCTGCCTGACGATCGACTGGCTGGTCGAGATCGATTTCGGCCTTGCGGCAGGTCCAATCGACTGGGCCAATGTGCCGACTTGAGGAAAACCTGAAATAAGGTCAGAAGAGGCTTTGACGGCATCAAAACGGAGCGGGCGCCGGCCCGATGAGGTGTGAGATGAAGAATTCAGCCATTTCCGAACGCAAGAACCAGTCGATCTCGCGCGGCGTCGGCATGACCACGCAGATCTACGCCGATCGTGCCGAGAATTCGGAAATCTGGGACGTCGAGGGCCGCCGCTACATCGACTTCTCGTCGGGCATTGCGGTGGTCAACACGGGTCACCGCCATCCGAAAGTGATCGAGGCGGTCAAGGCGCAGCTCGACCGCTTCACCCACACTTGCCATCAGGTCGTTCCTTACGAGAGCTATGTGCGCCTCGCCGAGCGCCTGAACGGCATGCTGCCCGGCAAGTTCGACAAGAGGACCGTCTTCGTCACCACTGGCGCCGAGGCGGTCGAGAACGCCATCAAGATCGCGCGCAACGCCACCGGTCGCCAGGCGGTCATCGCCTTTTCCGGCGGCTTCCACGGCCGCACCTTCATGGGCATGGCGCTGACCGGCAAGGTCGTGCCTTACAAGGTTGGCTTCGGCGCCATGCCGGCCGATGTCTTCCATGCGCCGTTCCCGGTCGCGCTGCACGGCGTGTCGGTCGCGGATTCGCTTGCAGCGCTCGACAAGCTGTTCAAGGCCGATGTCGATCCGGCCAGGGTCGCGGCCATCATCGTCGAGCCGGTGCAGGGCGAGGGCGGCTTCTACGAGGCGCCGCGCGATTTCATGACGGCACTGCGCAAGACCTGCGACCAGCACGGCATCCTTCTTGTCGCCGACGAGGTGCAGACCGGCTTTGCCCGCACCGGCAAGATGTTCGCGATGGAGCACCATGACGTGGCGCCGGATCTCACCACCATGGCCAAGAGCCTCGCCGGCGGGTTCCCGCTGTCGGCCGTCACCGGCCGCGCCGAGATCATGGACGCGCCTGGACCGGGCGGGCTCGGCGGCACCTATGGCGGCAGCCCGATCGGCGTCGCCGCGGCGCATGCCGTGCTCGACGTCATCGAGGAAGAAAAGCTGTGCGAGCGCGCCAACGCGCTCGGCGCCAGGCTGAAGCAGCGGCTGGCGTCGATCCGCGAGGACGTGCCGGAGATCGTCGACATCCGCGGCCCGGGCTTCATGAACGCCGTCGAGTTCAATGATGTGAAGAAGGGCCTGCCCTCGGCGGAATTAGCCAATGCGGTGCGGCTGAAGGCGCTCGACAAGGGCCTCATCCTGCTCACCTGCGGCGTCTACGGCAACGTCATCCGCTTCCTGTCGCCAATCACCATCCAGGACGGCGTCATGACGGAGGCGCTGGATATATTGGAGACCTCGATCCGCGAGGCGCGCGCGGCCTAAGGGGCGGACGGTGCGAATGATTCTCCTGGCGGCCCAGGCCGGTGCGGCAACTCGCCGTCAGGAGTTCGGATTCTGTAACCAGGCTGGAATATCCATTTTGGCGTGCAGGACCCGCCACACATCGATATGATCGGCCTGTTCGACATAGAAAATCAGGTACGGATAGCGCTTCAATTGCACACTGCGCAGACCGGGTAGTCCAATCGCATAGCTATATCTCAGCGAGCCCGATGCAGGATGGTTGGCTATCACTTTGTAGGCAGTTTGAAGATCCTCGACATAGGCTAGCGCCACGTGCGAACCAGCTTCGCGTGCATAATAATCGACAGTGTCTTCGATATCCCGCAAGGCAAGGGCACGAGGAATAATTGCCTTTACGGCAACCAATTATTGGCCCAGCGCTCGCTTGCGCAGCGCCGCGAAATAGTCGTCACCGACAGGAGCGCCTGGCGCGGACGAAGCGCCTTCAAGAAGCAGACCGCGCAAACGCTGACGATCCTGATCGTGGCGAATCAATTCACGCACATATTCGCTGCTCGTGCCGTAGCCGCGCTCCGTCACCTGCTGATCGACAAAATGCTTCAAGCTGTCGGGCAGTGAGATATTCATCGTGCTCATTCAACCAATGTAAGGCTGATGGCAAAAATTGGCAATCTCTACGCGCTGGCCCTTGCCGGCTCGTCCTGGCTGAAGGCCGCAAGCGCCGCCTTCAGCGCATCCGGCCCGGCTGCCACGGTGTGAGGCGCGGGCGAGAAGCCGGCGCCGAGCATCTTGCGGCCGAGCATGTGGTCGGCCGGGCGGTTGACGGATTCGATGCCCAGCAGCCGGTTGCCGGCATAGTGGTAGATCGAGAACCTGTTCTCGGCCGGCTCGCCCAGCACGACATGGCTGTCGCCGCCTTGCGTCAGGCCGACCATCTGCAACTTCATGTCGCCGATATCCGACCAGAACCAAGGCACGGCCGCGAAGGGTTCGGCATGGCCGACGATGGTGCGCGCGGCAAGCCGCGCCTGGTCGGTGGCGTTCTGCACCGATTCCAGCCGCACGTCGCCGCCGGTGAACCAGTGCCGGTAGGAGGCGGCATCGCCGACGGCGAGGATTTCCGGGATCGAGCTCTGCATATGCTGGTCGACGCGGATGCCGTTGGCGATCGCGATGCCGGCGGCTTCGGCCAGCTCGACATTGGGCACCACGCCGATGCCGATGATCACCAGTTGCGCCGGCAGGCGCTCGCCGCTTGACGTGATCGCGGCCGAAACGCGGCCGCCTTCGCCTTCCAGACGGGCAACCGTGGTGCCGGTGAGCAGGCGCACGCCCATCGCCTCCAGGCGCTGGCGCACATGCGCCGCGATTGCCGGCGCCACGGCGCGGCCGAGAAGCCTGTCGAGCGCCTCGACGACGGTGACCCTGCGGCCGGCGGCCCTCAGCGTCGCTGCGATTTCGAGGCCGATGAAGCCGCCGCCGAGGATGACGACCTCTTCGCTCTGCGCGCTCAACTCGCGGATCAGCCGCGCATCGGCCAGCGAGCGCAGCGACACCACGCCGGCGAGCTCCGCGCCATCGAGCTTGAGGAGGCGCGGCCGCGAGCCGGTGGCCAGCACCAGCCGGTCGAAGGCAATTGTGCCGCCGCCGGAAACGTCCAGCCTGCGCTCGCCACCATCGATCCTGTCGATCCAAACGCCCGGCCGGTAGTCGATGGCATTGCCGGAATAGAAGGCCTCGCCGCGCAAAGGCTGCGGCTTGGCGTCGGCATCCTTGATGAAGGTCTTGGACAGCGGCGGCTTGTGATAGGGCGGCTCGTTCTCGTCGCCGATCAGGATGACCGGCCCGTCATAGCCTTCCTCACGCAGGCTAGCGGCCGCCTGCACGCCCGCATGACCCGCACCGACAATGACCACCCCGTTCTTCATCGCAGCCCTTTTTGCCTTCAAATCTAGGATCTTCCGCCAAGTGGCGATTGTCTGCCGCCGCCGCAAGAGCCGTGGTCCGGGTCGCACCCAGGATGGCCGCCTGTCAATCCGGATGTCCGCCGCATGCGCCGCCTTAAAGTTGATAATTCCAGTTTAGAATAATTCTAAACTGTTGTTTCAATTGAATTTTCTCTGTACCGCCAGTTGACTTCCAGCCGCTCCGCCGCTTTATGGAGGGCTGCGCCGCTGGCGCATTCCTTTGATGTCTGGGCCTTGAACCCTTTCGATTGGAGGCATTTCGGTGTCTTTTGCTGATTGGCCGCGCCATTGCGCGGCAACTTTGCCTTTCCGGTCATTCGTGCTTGCGCTGGCGCCGCGCGCCGGCGGCCGCATGCCTATGTCATTGAATTTTTGAGGAGATGGGATTGATGAAAGCGATAATCACGCCGCGAACTATTGCGCTACGTTGGGGCACCAGGCTTGCCGCGATCGGCGCCACCGCGGCGCTGACGGCGGCCGTGTTCGTGCTGCCGGCGAAGGCCGAAACCGATGCGAAGGCGGTGATCAAGACCTATGCCGACATCGCGCTCGCCAAATACGAGGATTCGCTGATCACGGCTGAGGCGCTCGACAAGGCCGTCGACGCGCTTCTCGCCAAGCCCTCGGCAGAGACGCTCAACGCTGCACGCGACGCCTGGAAGGCGGCGCGCGTGCCTTACCAGCAGACCGAGGTCTACCGCTTCGGCAACAAGATCGTGGACGACTGGGAAGGCAAGGTGAATTCCTGGCCGCTGGACGAAGGCCTGATCGACTATGTCGCCAAGAGCTACGGCACCGAGTCGGACGAGAACTCGCTCTATACGGCGAACGTCATTGCGAACAAGGAGATCGAGATCAACGGCAAGAAGGTCGACGCCTCGAAGCTGACGCCGGAGTTCCTGTCAGGCACGCTGCAGGAAGCCGGCGGCGTCGAGGCCAATGTCGCGACCGGCTATCACGCCATCGAATTCCTGCTTTGGGGCCAGGATTTGCACGGCACCGGTCCAGGCGCCGGCGGGCGCCCGTACACCGACTACGATCTCAAGAACTGCACTGGCGGCAATTGCGACCGCCGCGCGGAATATCTGAAGTCGGCAAGCGACCTTCTGGTCTCCGACCTGCAGGAGATGGTCAACAACTGGAAGGAAGACGGCGCCGCGCGCAAGACCCTCGTCGATGGCGAGCCGAATTCCGGCATCTCCACCATCCTCACCGGCATGGGATCGCTCTCCTATGGTGAACTGGCCGGCGAGCGCATGAAGCTCGGCCTTTTGCTGCACGATCCGGAGGAGGAGCAGGACTGCTTCTCGGACAACACCTACAACTCGCATCTCTATGATGCGATCGGCATCCGCGCCGCCTATCACGCCAACTATACGCGTCTCGACGGCACCGTGGTTTCCGGCCCGTCGGTGTCGGACATGATGAAGGTGGCCGATCCGGCGATCGACAAGGAACTGTCGGACAAGCTCGATACTTCGGTCGCCAAGATGGAAGCGATCAAGGCGCGGGCGCTGGCCGGCGAGGCCTATGACCAGCAGATCGCCGAGGGCAATGCGGAAGGCAACGCCACGGTGCAGGCGGCGATCGACGCGCTGATCGACCAGACCAAGTCGATCGAACGCGCGGTCGGCTCACTCAAGCTCAATGCCATCGCGTTCGAGGGCTCCGACAGCCTTGATGCTCCGGACAAGGTGTTCAAGTAGCACCCGAGCATGATCCCAAAAAGTGGAAGCCGGTTTTTGGACAAGATCATGCTCAATTGAGAAACAAGCCAAACGGCGCCAGAACAGTGCCGCCAGCCAGAGCAAGTGAATGCTGATCTGCCATTGCAACATCATCACCGAGAAGGAGATCGAGCAGACGATCATCGGTCTGCTGGATGAAGATCCCTGGCAGCTTATCGTGCCGGCCAAGGTCTATCATGCCATGCGCAAGCGCGGCCGCTGTTGCGGCTGCTTTCCAAATGTGGTGGAAACGATCATTCGGGTCACCGAGAATTACCACGCCCGTTCAGAGGGGAGCGGCGCGGATATCGTTTCACACCTGGACCGCGTCAGAGGACTGCGCGGCCAATTCGGGAGCAGAACCCATGAAAGGCGAACCGCAGGTCATCGAGCGGCTTAACGAAGCCCTGTTTCTGGAGCTTGGTGCCGTCAATCAGTACTGGGTCCATTATCGTCTGCTCGAAGACTGGGGCTACACCAAGCTGGCGAAGAAGGAGCGGGCGGAATCGATCGAAGAAATGCATCACGCCGACCGGCTGGTTGCCCGCATCATCTTCCTCGAAGGCCATCCGAACCTGCAGTCGGTCGCGCCGTTGCGTATCGGCCAGAATGTAAAGGAAGTGCTCGAATCCGATCTCGCCGGCGAATATGACGCGCGCACCTCCTACAAGCGCTCGCGCGAGATTTGCCAGGATGCGGGCGACTATGTGTCGATGAAACTGTTCGAGGATCTGCTGACGGACGAGGAAGGCCACATCGACTTCCTGGAGAGTCAGCTCGACCTGCTCGCCTCGATCGGCGAGGAAAAGTACGGCCAGCTCAACGCCGACTCGGCCAACGAGGCGGAGTAAGGACATGCGGGAATGCGGCGCCCGATAGATTTTTCGCGCCGCTCATGGCGGGCCGAGATAGCCGGCCTGCTGCTCCCGAGGAACCCGCGATACCGGATCTGGCGCGGTGCCACGCTCCTGCTGGCAATCACGCTTTCTGCTCCCGCCATGGCGGGCGAGCCGGCGGGTCTGCCGACGAGCCGCACAGATCTGACGCCGGAGGATCAGGCGCGGGTGTTGGCGGTCACCAAGCCTACGACCGACTTTACAAAGCCCGAACCGTTCGAGCTGATGCAGGGCGGCGCCGGCACGTCGAGGAAGGGCGTCAACCGCGACGCCTTCTCGCAGCCTTCCGCCAACATCACCTTCGAGGAGGAAGGGACCTTCAAGCTCGGCAATGCGCTTTTCCGCAAGAACTGGGTGTCGTCGCCGTCATCGACCCAGGCGTCCGACGGGCTCGGTCCGCTGTTCAACGAACGCGCCTGCCAGAACTGCCATCTGAAGGATGGTCGCGGCCGACCGCCGGGAAGCGGCGCAGGCTCGACCTCGATGTTCTTGCGGCTGGCGCGCGACGCAAGCAATGCCGAGGAGAGAGCCGAACTTGCCAACCATAAGCTGCTGAATTTCCCCGATCCTGTCTATGGCTCGCAATTGCAGGATCTGGCCGTTCCCGGCCTCAAGGGTGAAGGCCGCATGCGCATCGACTATTCGGAAGAGAAGGTAACGCTGGGCGACGGTGCCGTCGTTTTGCTGCGCAAGCCCCGCTACTCGGTCGAGAATCCGGGCTATGGCCCGCTCGACCCGCGCACGACGTTGTCGCCGCGCCTGACGCCGCCGATGATCGGGCTCGGCCTGATTGAGCAGATCGCCCCGGCCGACATCCTTGCCCTTGCCGATCCGCATGACCGCGACAGCGACGGCATCTCCGGCCGGCCGAACATAGTTCGCGAGGAGTTGAGCGGCGCGATAACTTTGGGCCGCTTCGGCTGGAAAGCTCAGGCCGCATCGATCCGGCAGCAGGCCGCCGATGCCTTTGCCGGCGATATCGGCATCTCGACGCCTGAAGTGCCGAAGCATTGGGGCGATTGCACCGAGGCTGAGAAGGCGTGCCTTACCCTGCCGAATGGCGTCCAAGAGCGCCTGGGCGCGGCGGAAGCGCCGCCCCCGGTCATGGACCTCGTCACCTTCTATTCGCAGAACCTCGCTGTGCCGGCGCGGCGCGACCTCGACAAGCCGGAGGTTCTTTCCGGCAAGAAGCAGTTCTACGAGATGGGCTGCATTTCCTGCCACACGCCGAAATTCGTCACCATGCGCGGCACGCCCAACAAGGCGCAAGCCTTCCAACTGATCTGGCCATATTCCGATTTCCTGCTGCACGACATGGGCGAGGGTCTCGCCGACGGGCAGCGCGTGGGGGAAGCGAGCGGCAGCGAATGGCGCACGCCCCCGCTCTGGGGCATCGGCCTGACCGCCACGGTCAATGGCAACAGCTTCTATCTGCATGACGGCCGCGCGCGGACGCTCGAAGAGGCGATCCTGTGGCATGGCGGCGAGGGCCAGAAGGCGCGCGACCGCTTTGCCGGCGCAGCTGCGGCCGACCGCGATGCGCTGATCAAATTCCTGGAGTCGCTCTGATGTTTAACCGACGTGCCGCCGCGCTTGCCCTTCCTTTCTTGCTGGCCGCGGCCTTGCCGACCCAGGCCGCGGTCAAAGCTTCCGATCTTATCGGACGCGCGATCGACGGCTTCGTCCGCCCGGCCTACGCCAGCCTCGACGATCATGCCGGGACCCTGACCCAGGCGATGCGCCAGCTCTGCAATGCGCCGTCCCAGCAAAATCTCGACGCGGCGCGTACCGAGTTTTCCGCCACAGTCGAAGCCTGGTCGGTGGCCGAGATCATCGCCTTCGGGCCCATCAAGGAAAACAACCGGCTGGAGCGCATGCTGTACTGGCCGGACCGCAAGAGCATCGGATTGAGGCAGGTGCAGTCGACCCTCGTTGCCAAGGATCCATCCGCCGACGATCCGGCGCAACTCGCGCGAAAGAGCGTTGCCATGCAGGGCCTCGGTGCGTTGGAATATGTGCTGTTCGGCGATGGTGCCGAAACGCTTGCCAGTAAGGACGATCCCTATCGCTGCGCCTACGGGGCGGCGGTGGCCAGCAACATCCAGGCGATTGCCGGCGAGGTCCGCGAAGCATGGAGCAAGCCCGATGGTTTTGCCTCGCTCTGGGCCAATCCGGGGCCGAAGAACCCGCTCTATCGTGATGGCACCGAAGCGGTCACGGAACTGGTCGGCGTTTTCATCAATGAGCTGGAAATGATCCGCGACGTGCGGCTCAAAGGTTTTCTTGGCGCGAAGCCCGATGCTGACAAGCCGAAGCAGGCGATCTACTGGCGTTCGCAGAACACGCTGAATTCGCTGGCCGGAAATCTGTCCGGCATCGACAAGCTGTTTCAGGCCTCGAAGCTTGGCGGTGCGCTGCCCGCCGATGCGCGGTGGATGGCCGAATCCATCCACATCCAGCTGACCAACGGCGTGGCGACGGCGAAGTCTGTTAGCGGCCCGATCGACAAGGCGCTCGCCGATCCGGCGCTACGCGACAAGCTCGAGCATCTCGCGCTGATCACCTCCAGCCTCTCGACCCTGATCGGCACCAGGATGACCGCCGAGTTTGGCCTGACCGCCGGCTTTTCGTCGCTGGATGGTGATTGACGCCGTGACGACGCCGCTCATCGATCGCCGCGACTTTCTGCGTGCCGCAGGCGCCGGCTTCGCCGCCGCGATGGCGCCGCGCGCCTGGGCGGAGACGCTTGCAACGGACGCCGTCTTCGCCACGGCCTTCGTCAGGCGCGACGGCAGCTTCGGCGCCGCCGTGCTCTCCGAGGCCGGCAAGATCCTGCACACGCTCGATCTGCCCGACCGTGGCCACGACGTCGCCTTCGATCCGGTGTCGAAACGCTCGATCGTCTTCGCCCGCCAGCCCGGCATCTTCGCGATGGTCTTCGACCACACCGGCCGCGAGAAGCCTTTGACCATCGCCAGCATCGCCGGCCGGCACTTCTTCGGTCACGGCGTGTTCTCGCCCGACGGGGCGCTGCTCTATGCAACGGAAAATGATTTCGACAACGCCACCGGCGTCGTCGGCGTTTATGACGCACGGGCGAAGTTCAGCCGCGTCGGCGAGTTCCCGACCTACGGCATGGGTCCGCACGAACTGCTGCTGCTCGCCGACGGCAGGACGCTCGCCATCGCCAATGGCGGCATCGAAACGCATCCGGATTTCGGCCGCGCCGAGCTCAACATCGCAACGATGAAGCCTTCCTACACGCTGGTCGACCGCGTCACTGGCGACCTGATCGAAAAGCACGAATTGCCGCCGGCGCTGCATCAGCTGTCGATCCGTCACATGGACCGCGACCGGACGGGCACCGTCTGGTTCGGCTGCCAATATCGCGGGCCGGCGATCGACCCGCCGGCGCTGGTCGGCCGCGCCGCGCGCGGCAAGGAGCTCCAGCTTTTGGAAATGCCGCAGGACGTGCTGTCGGGCTTCCGCAACTATATCGGCTCGGTTGCCGCCAATCCCGATGCCGGCACCGTCGCCGTGACCTCGCCGGAGGGTAATTCGCTGGCCGTCATCGATGCCGCCAGCGGACGCGTTGTCGCGACGAAGTCGCTGGTCGAAGTTTGCGGTCTCGCGCCGGACGGCGCCGACTTCATGGCAACGACCGGCGCTGGCGAGATCGTCGGCGGTGCGGGCGGGACGCGCGCCGAACCTGACTATGTCTGGGACAACCACGTGCTGCGCATCGCGGCTGCGGGCTGATCGCTGTCAAGGCCAGCTTCCTGATGTCGCGCTAAAGCCACGCCGCATAACATTTATGCGGCGTGGCTCTTGCGGCGGCGGGCCATGCCGGGCACAGGGAATGTGTTTTGATCCAGTTGGTTAACCGGCCCTATGAAGCTGCTCGCCATCGACTGCGCCGCCAATCTCTGCGCGGCCTGCGTCCACGACGCTGACGCTGGCATCGAGCTTGGCCGCCAGGTGCTCGACCTCGGCAAAGGCCATGCCGAGCATCTGATGGCCGTCATCGAGGCGGCATTGAAGGCCGGCGGGATCGGCTACCAAGGCTTGGACGCTGTAGCCGTCTCGATCGGCCCCGGTTCTTTCACTGGCCTGCGCGTCGGTGTCTCGACCGCGCGCGGCTTGGCCCTGGCGCTGAAAATCCCGGCTATCGGCGTGACGACGCTGGAAGCGTTGGCGGCGGAGGCCGCGAATGCCTTTCCCGGCCGCGCCGTGCTGGCGGCGCTCGACGCCGGCCGCGAGGAACTCCATACGGCGCTTTTCGATGAAGCGTTAATTCTGACTTACGGACCAGGGGTGGCCACGCTTTCCCAAGCGACCCGAATGGCAGTCGATGCGAAAGCGGTTCTCACCGGCACCGCCGCGCCGCTTATTGCGGCAGCGGCCGGGCCGGACTTCGACACCGGGCCGGCCGTTGCCACAGCCGACATAGCGACCTATGCCCGACTGGCCGCCGCGAAAGGGCCAGGCGCAAAGCCGAAGCCGCTCTATCTGCGCGGCACCGACGCCAAGCCGCAGGCTGGTTTCATTCTGCCAAGGCGGAGCCATGAATCCGGAAAGCCGGGTTCTGGAGAAGATCATGCACCAAAGGGAAAAAAGTCCTGATGCGCATACCTTTCTTTCAGCCGCGCCGCAGGGATTATGCGCTGGAGCCGCTGACGGTTGACGACAGCGCCGCCGTTGCGGTGCTGCATCGCGAGGATTTCGTTCGCCCTTGGACCGATGGCGAGTTCGCGGCATTGCTCGAACAGGAAACCGTGTTCGGTTTCGCCGCGCGCGAGACCGGGCAGGGTGCGAAGCCGCCGGTCGGTTTCGTGCTGGCGCGGCTCGCGGCAGGCGAGGGCGAGATCCTTACGGTCGCGGTGGCTCGCGCCCATCGGCGCCAGGGGCTTGGCTGGCAATTGATCGATGCGGTGCTGCGCGAATTGCATGCGCAGCGCGCCGAGGCGCTGTTCCTCGAGGTCGACGAGACCAATACGCCGGCCATCGCGCTCTATCGCCGGCTGGGCTTCCGTCAGGTCGGCCAGCGTCCGAACTACTACCGGTCGACCGAGCACGGCCCGACCGGCGCGCTTGTCATGCGCCGCGATCTTCGCTAGCCAGACCGTGGGATAGGGCCGGAGCGAATGATCAAGAAATTGCGGATTTTCCTGGCGTTCGGCCTCGTCGCCGCCGGCACGCTGGTGCTGGCGCCGCTGCAGCTCCTGTCGATGAAGACGAGGCTTTGGCCGGAGACGGTCGTCCTCAAAATCTGGCACAGCATGATCCTCAAGGCGCTCGGCATGCGCGTGCACGTCAAAGGCGCGCTCTCGAAGGAGCGCCCCTTGCTCATCGCGGCCAACCACATCTCCTGGACCGACATCATGGTGCTCGGTTCCTTTGTCGATGTGAAGTTCATCGCCAGGGCCGACATGGAAGGCTGGCCGATGATCGGCATGCTGTCCAAGCTGCAGCGCACCGTTTTCATCGAGCGCGAGCGCAAACGCACCTCCGGCGACCAGGCGAGCGAGATCGCCAAACGCATGGCCAAGGGCGATGCGATGGTGCTGTTCGCCGAGGGTTCGACCGGCGACGGCAATCTGGTGCTGCCGTTCAAGAGCACCTTGTTCGGTGCCGCCTCGATGGCGATTTCGGAAGGGGCGGCGGACCAAGTGTTTATCCAGCCGGTGGCGATCGCCTATACGCGCCTGCATGGCGTGCCGATGGGCCGCCGTCACCGGCCGATCGCCGCCTGGATCGGCGACCAGGACCTGATGCCGCATTTGAAGGGTTTGCTTGCCGAAGGCTCGCTCGATGCCGAAGTGCATTTCGGTGATCCGGTGCCCTTCTCCAAGGGTTCAAACCGCAAGGAAACGGCAAGATTGATGGAAGCCAGGGTGCGCGAGATGATGCAGGCTGCGCTCGCCGAGCCGCGTCCCAGTCGTCAGCGCATAGCTTGAAAAACCGACGCGGCGCCGTAGCCTGCCGGAATCGGCTGTTTTTTGTCGCGGAAAGGCGTTAGAAGCCGCCCGATGGAATTGAACACGATTGAAAGCCACGACATCGGCACCGCGCCTGAGCGCGAGCCGGTGCATGCCGGGGCGGCGAAAAAAGTCTTCGTCAAGACTTATGGCTGCCAGATGAATGTCTACGATTCCCAGCGTATGACCGATGCGCTGGCGGCCGACGGCTATGTCGCCACCGACGCCGTCGAAGACGCCGATCTGGTGCTGCTCAACACCTGCCACATCCGCGAGAAGGCAGCCGAAAAAGTCTATTCGGAGCTTGGCCGCATCCGCGACATGAAGGCCGAGCGCGCCGAGGCCGGCCGTGAGCTGCTGATCGGCGTCGCCGGCTGCGTGGCACAGGCCGAAGGGGCGGAAATCATACGCCGTGCGCCGGCCGTCGATCTCGTCATCGGCCCGCAGACCTATCACCGGCTGCCCGACGTGCTGGCGAGGGTACGCGGCGGCGAGAAGATCGTCGAGACCGACTACGCCATTGAGAACAAATTCGAGCATCTGCCGCAGCCGAAGCGCGCCGAGCTGGCAAAGCGCGGCGTCACCGCTTTCCTTACCGTTCAGGAGGGCTGCGACAAGTTCTGCACCTTCTGCGTCGTGCCCTATACGCGCGGCTCCGAAGTCTCACGGCCGGTGGCCCAGATCGTCGCCGAGGCCGAGCGCCTCGCCGAGGCTGGCGTGCGCGAGGTGACGCTGCTCGGTCAGAACGTCAACGCCTGGCACGGCGAGGGCGAAAACGGCGAGGAATGGGGCCTCGGCCGCCTGCTCTTCCGCCTGGCGAAAATTCCCGGCCTGGCGCGGCTGCGCTACACCACCAGCCATCCGCGCGACATGGATGATGAATTGATCGCCGCGCACCGTGACCTGCCGGCCTTGATGCCCTATCTGCATTTACCAGTGCAGTCTGGCTCCGACCGGATACTGAAGGCGATGAACCGCAGGCATACGGCACGCGATTATCTGGCCCTCATCGATCGCATCCGCGCCGCCCGCGGCGATATCGCCATGTCCGGCGACTTCATCGTCGGCTTCCCCGGCGAGACGGAAGCGGATTTCGAGGCAACGCTCGAACTGGTGCGCGAGGTGAATTACGCTTCGGCCTTCACGTTCAAATATTCGCCGCGTCCCGGCACGCCGGGCGCCGAGATGGACGGCCATGTGTCGGAAGCCGTGAAGGACGAGCGGCTGCAGCGCCTGCAGGCGCTGGTCAACGAGCAGCAGAAGGCATTCATCGCCAGCCTGGTCGGCCGCACCGTCAGCACGCTGATCGAGAAGCCCGGCCGCCATGCCGGTCAGATCGTCGGCCGCTCGCCCTGGCTGCAGCCTGTTATTGTTGACGACAAGGCCGGCGGAATCGGTGACATTATCGACGTACGAATCACGAAGACAGGTCCCAACAGCCTGTTCGCCGAGTTGGCCTGATGCATGTCGCCCAAAAAGTGCTCGCGGTTTCGGGACAACGACATGCATAGCCACAAGCCTCGGCAGATGAGGAGAGACGGTTGAGCGCTGCTGAACTGAAGAATCCGCCCCAGAACCAGGCATCCGGGGCCTCCGACATGGCGCACATCGTACTGACCTTCGACAACAACAAGCTTGCCAGCGCCCTATACGGCCAGTTCGACGAGAATCTGGCCCGTCTCGAGCAGAAGCTCGGCGTCGACATCCGTTCGCGCGGTAACCAGCTTGCGATCAAGGGCACGGCTTCGGCCGCCGAGCAGGCGCGCCGCGCGCTCGACACGCTCTACGGCATTCTGCAGAAGGGCGTCGATATCGGCCAGTCCGACGTCGACGGCGCCGTGCGCATGGCGATCGCCGCCGACGACCAGCTGACGCTGCCCACCATGGAGCGCAAGGGCAAGGTTTCGGCCGCCCAGATCGCCACGCGCAAGCGCACGATCTATGCCCGCTCGCTCAACCAGGACGCCTATATGCGCGCGCTGGAGCGCTCCGAAATGGTCTTCGGCATCGGCCCGGCCGGCACCGGCAAGACCTATCTGGCGGTGGCCCATGCGGCGATGCTGCTCGAGCGCGGCATGGTCGAGCGCATCGTGCTGTCGCGCCCGGCGGTCGAAGCCGGCGAGCGGCTCGGCTTCCTGCCCGGCGACATGAAGGAGAAGGTCGACCCCTATCTGCGGCCCCTCTACGACGCGCTATACGACATGATGCCGGCCGACAAGGTCGAGCGGGCGATTGCCGCCGAGGTCATCGAGATCGCGCCTTTAGCCTTCATGCGCGGCCGCACGCTGGCGCATGCCGCGGTGATCCTCGACGAGGCGCAGAACACCACGCCGATGCAGATGAAGATGTTCCTCACCCGTCTCGGCGAGAACTCGCGCATGATCGTCACCGGCGATCCGACCCAGATCGACCTGCCGCCCAACACCAAGTCGGGCCTGGTCGAGGCGCTGCGCATCCTCGACGGCGTGCCGGGCATAGTCACGGTCCGCTTCAACGAGGGCGATGTCGTGCGCCATCCACTGGTTGCCGAGATCGTCAAGGCCTATGACCGGGACGGCAAGTTCGCCAGGGGCCTCGGCGCCGAGGGCTGATCCAAGCCCCATGGCTGAAAATCCGGGATCCAGCGGCAAGACGCCGGTCGACATCGATATTTTCGTCGAGGCCGGCGACTGGCCCCCTGAGGCCGAGCTGGCGCACCTGGTCGATCAGGCCGTCGCTGCCGCCTTTGCCGAAACCGGCGCGAGCGGCGCTTCGGAGCTCAGCGTCGTTTTTTCCGACGACGCCCATATCCGCACTCTCAACGCCGAATGGCGCGGCAAGGACAAGCCGACCAACGTGCTGTCTTTCCCAGCTTTTTCCGTTCCGAAAGGCGCCGAGCTGCCGCCGATGTTGGGCGACATCGTGCTTGCTTCCGAGACCGTTGCGCGTGAGGCGGCACTGGAAGACAAGCCGCTGGCGAACCATATCACCCATCTCGTCATCCATGGCCTGCTGCATCTTCTGGGCCATGATCACGAGACCGACGCCGAGGCCGAGGAGATGGAAGCGATCGAGCGCGCGGCGCTTGCGAGGCTTGCCATTCCCGATCCCTACGCGTAACAAAAAAGACCAATTGACCTGATGGCGATGAACGATAAACCAGAAACTGCCGCCCGTCCGGACGCCGGCAGTGCGGCCAAGCCTTCCGAAAAATCGGAAGAGGGCTCCAGTCCGAGTATTCCGACCGGCAGCGTGGCCGCCGAGCCTCCGCATGCCGGTCCTTCTCTCTTCGATCGCGTGCTAGGCCTGTTCAGGCACCGCAACGGCACCAACCTGCGCGAGGAGATCGCCGACGCGCTGGCCGAGACGGCCACCGATGCCGAATCCTTCTCGCCCGGCGAACGTGCGATGCTCAACAACATCCTGCGGCTGCGCGAAGTGCGCGTCGAGGACGTCATGGTGCCGCGTGCCGATATCGAGGCGGTCGAGATCACCACCTCGCTTGGCGATCTGCTTGGCCTCTTCGAACAGTCCGGTCATTCCCGCATGCCGGTCTATTCCGAAACGCTCGACGATCCGCGCGGCATGGTCCACATACGCGACGTTCTTGCCCACATTACCAAGGTCGCCCGCGTCAAGAAGGGCCGGGCGAACAGGAAGACCCAGGCGCCGACCATCCTCGATCTGGCCCAGGTCGATCTCGCCCGCACCATCGGCGATCTCGACCTGATCCGTCCGGTGCTGTTCGTGCCGCCATCGATGCTTGCTTCCGACCTGATGGGGCGCATGCAGACGACGCGGACCCAGATGGCGCTGGTCATCGACGAATATGGCGGCACCGACGGCCTCGCCTCGCTGGAAGACATCGTCGAGATGGTGGTCGGCGACATCGAGGACGAGCACGACGACGACGAGCCGATGATCACCCGGATCGGAGAGGGCGTGTTCGTGGTCGACGGCAAGGCCGAGATCGACGAGGTCGCCAAGATGATCGGCGAGGATTTCGCCGCCGGCGAGCACGGCGAATATGTCGACACCATCGGCGGCATGATCTTCAACACGCTCGGCCGGGTTCCGGCCCGTGGCGAAGTGGTGCAGGCCATACCGGGCTTCGAATTCCACGTGCTCGACGCCGATCCGCGCCGCGTCAAGCGGGTGCGCATCGTGCAGAGCCCGAAGGGCGAACGGCAGCGCCGCCGCGCGGCGCGCACCGAGCAGGCCTGATATTCGCTCATGCCGATCGACGACCCGTTCAAGCACGCTGTCCTCGGCTCCGGCGTCTTCTATCAAGATCCCCGCGCGGCTTTGGCCTGGCTTCAGGCGGCGTTCGGCTTCGAGCCGAGCATGCTGGCGAGCGACAGCGACGGGCGACTTGTTCATGCCGAAATGCGGTTCGGCGACGGCTATATCATCGTCGATGGCGAATGGGCCGCGCATATTGCCAGCCCCGCCTCTGTCGGCGGCAAGAACACGCAGTCGGTTTATATCCGATTGAGGGAAGACCTCGGCGCCCATTGCGAGAAAGCGCGCGCCGCGGGGGCAGAAATCGTTGAGGAGCCCATCGATCGCTTCTACGGCGAACGGCAATATCGAGCCCGCGATCCAGAAGGCCATGTCTGGACCTTCACACAGGCCGTGCGCATTGTGCCCAAAGAGGAGGCCGAGCGACTGAGCGGCCTCAGCATTGAAGGGTGGCACCGTTAGCGCGACCGTGAATTTGGTTGCGCTTACTCGTGTTTGGAGCATCCGGCTCGGCCTGTTAAATCTCTGGCTGCCTGATTCGCGCGACTTGGAAAGTTGAATGCAGCGCTTTGCCGGCCGGATAATTCTGCTGTGGGGGTGGCGGCGGTCGCTGGTAGCGTTTGTCGCGGGAGCGCTCGCGGTTCTCGCCCAGGCGCCTTACGATTTCTTCGCCGTCTGTTTCGTCTCGTTTCCGGTGCTTGTCTGGCTGCTCGACGGCGCCACCGGTGAAGCCTCCGACGGCTGGCTGCGTCGCCTTCGCCCGGCTTTCGCCATCGGATGGTGGTTCGGCTTCGGCTATTTCCTCGCCGGCCTCTGGTGGATCGGCCAGGCCCTTCTTGTCGAGGCCGACAGCTTCGCCTGGGCGCTGCCCTTCGCCGTCGTCGGCATCCCCTTTGGGCTCGCCTTCTTCTATGGTTTTGCGACGCTCGTGGCGCGGCTTTGCTGGAGCAGTGATATCGGCCGCATCGCCGCACTTGCCTTCGGCTTCGGCCTTGCGGAATGGCTGCGCGATTTCCTGTTCACCGGCTTTCCCTGGAATGCCGTCGGCTATGCCGCAATGCCGGTGCCCCTCCTGATGCAAAGCGTGTCGGTGACGGGCATGATCGGCATGAACGCGCTCGCCGTTTTTGTCTTTTCCCTGCCGGCGCTTGTCGCGGCGCGCCGGCATCTCAGGCTGGGCTTGGCCTTGTTCGTCGCTCTCGTTGCCGCTCACGTCGGCTTCGGCTATTTCAGGCTTGCCGTCCCAGCCCCGCCGGCCACCCGCTCGATCGACGTGCGCATCGTTCAGCCCGCCGTCGACCTCACCGAGAAATGGGATGCCTCGGTGCGCGACCGCATCTTCGCCACGCTGATGGGGATTTCGGCGAAGGCACCGGAGCAAGGCCATGCCAAGCCGCAACTGATCCTGTGGCCGGAAACGTCCGTGCCGTTCCTGTTCACGGAGCGTCCGGACGCGCTGACGGCCTTGGGGGATATGCTGGGCGACGGCCAGATGCTGATTGCCGGCGTGGTGCGCGAGGAGGGTGGCGCAGGCAATGCCGGCAGCCGTTATTACAACTCCGTGGTGGCGATCAACGACAAGGGCGAGATCGTCGATGCTGTCGACAAGGTGCATCTGGTGCCGTTCGGCGAATATCTGCCTTTTGCCGGCCTGTTCGAGCGTTTCGGCATAGGTCAGCTCGTTGCCGGACCGATGAATTTCGCCGCCGGCAACGAACGCCATCCGATCGCGGTGCCGAACGGCCTGCGCGCGGTTCCGTTCATCTGTTACGAGGCCATCTTTCCTGACCTCGTTGCAATCGATGCAGCGTCATCCGAGCTTATTGTGAACGTCACCAACGACGCCTGGTTTGGCCACACGCCAGGCCCTTACCAGCACTTCAGGCAGGCGCAGATTCGTGCGGTGGAGAATGGAGTGCCTTTGTTGCGTGCGGCCAACAACGGCATCTCCGCCGTTGTCGATTCGCGTGGGCGCATCGTCGATGCCCTGGCAGTCGATGCGCGCGGCGCCATCGACGCCCATGTGCCGGTTTCCGGGCGCGCCCTGGTAACCGCCGATCAGCGGCGAATTAACGGATTGCTGATCATGTTGCTGTTTGCCCTCGCGGCCCTCACATTGAATGTAAGGCAGCGGCTACGGGTGAATTGACAGTCGGCACATTAGAAACTCATACTGTAACGCCTAAAATTTTCTCGAAGTCGGTTGGAGGGGTCTGTTGGGGCAGGTGGCTCCGGTTTCGTTTGGGCGGCAAAAATAGAAAAAGCCGGAAAAATTCGGCGAGGAAAAAATGACAGAAGAGAACAAGAAGAAGCCGAATCCGATCGACATTCATGTCGGCAGTCGTATTCGGCTGCGTCGCAATATGCTTGGAATGAGCCAGGAAAAGCTGGGTGAAAATCTCGGCATCACGTTTCAGCAGATACAGAAGTACGAAAAGGGGACCAACAGGGTCGGCGCCAGCCGCCTGCAGGCAATCGCCTCCATCCTGAGCGTCCCTGTCGCCTTCTTCTTCGAGGACGCCCCCGGTCAGGAGGCGGTCACCGGCAACCGGGGATTTGCCGAGGATGCCTCGATGACTTTCGCGATCGAATTCTGCGGCAGCCCGGAAGGGCTTCAGCTCAATCGTGCCTTCGTCAAGATTCCCGACGTCAAGGTGCGGCGCCGGATTATCGATCTTGTGAAGTCCCTTTCGCCGGACGACGCCGAGTGAATCCAGGCTCATGTCGCCGGCGGTACCCTGCCGCCGGTGGCACAAGTTGATTGTGCCGATAGTCATGCCAGATCTGTCGCGCCGCTTGACGAGCGGCGCCCGGCACCGCTAACACGTGGCGCGCCAAAATCGGCAGCCTTGCCGATCCTTTTCAAGAGGGGACACCCGTGACGCGGCAGAACTATCTCTTCACCTCGGAATCCGTCTCCGAAGGCCATCCCGACAAAGTCTGTGACCGTATCTCCGACGAGATCGTCGATCTCGTCTATCGCGAGGCCAGGAAGACGGGCATGGACCCGTGGAAGGTGCGCGTTGCCTGCGAGACGCTGGCCACCACCAACCGCGTCGTCATCGCCGGCGAGGTCAGGGTTCCCGAGACGCTGCTGAAGAAGGACAAGGCAGGCAACATCCTCAAGGATGCGGCGGGCCACCCGGTCGTCAATCCGACCAAGTTCAAATCGGTCGCCCGCAAGGCCATCCGTGAGATCGGCTACGAGCAAGCCGGCTTCCATTGGAGGACGGCCAAGATCGAGGTGCTGCTGCACGGCCAGTCGCCGGACATTGGCCAGGGCGTCGACAATGCCGCCGACCGCCAGGGCGAGGAAGGCGCGGGCGACCAGGGCATCATGTTCGGCTATGCTTGCCGCGAGACGCCGGACCTGATGCCGGCGCCGATCTACTACAGTCACAAGATCCTCGAATTGCTTGCCGCCGCGCGCCACGAAGGCAACGGCGAGGCCGCCAAGCTCGGCCCGGACGCCAAGAGCCAGGTCACCGTGCGCTATGCCAACGGCAAGGCGGCGGAAGTGACGCAGATCGTGCTTTCCACCCAGCACCTCGACTCGAGCTGGGATTCGAAGAAGGTCCGCAATGTCGTCGAGCCTTACGTCCGCGAGGCGCTTGGCGAACTCAAGGTCGCCGACGACTGCAACTGGTACATCAACCCGACCGGCAAGTTCGTGATCGGCGGGCCCGACGGCGATGCCGGCCTCACCGGCCGCAAGATCATCGTCGATACCTATGGCGGTGCTGCGCCCCATGGCGGCGGCGCCTTCTCCGGCAAGGATACCACCAAGGTCGACCGTTCGGCTGCTTATGCGGCGCGCTATCTCGCCAAGAACGTGGTAGCGGCCAAGCTCGCCGACCGCTGCACCATCCAGCTTTCCTACGCCATCGGCGTCGCCCAGCCCCTGTCGGTCTATGTTGACCTGCACGGCACCGGCAGGGTCGACGAGGCCAGGCTCGAGGAGGCGCTGCGCAAGGTGATGGACCTCTCGCCTTCCGGCATCCGCCGTCATCTCGACCTCAACAAGCCGATCTACGCGAAAACCTCGTCCTATGGCCATTTCGGCCGCAAGGCCGGCCGGGACGGTTCCTTCTCCTGGGAGAAGACGGACCTTGCCAAGGCGCTCAAGGACGCGGTTGCCGATGCGATTGCCGCCTGACGGCGTCGCCAGACCTGTTCATGGAGCCAACCGACAGGCCAAGCCGCGCGACCGAAGGATTTTTCGGCCGCCGGCACGGCAAGACCATTCGTCCGCAGCAGGCCGAGGCGCTTGAACGTGGCTTGCGCGCCTATCGCCTCGACCTGACGGCGGAGGCACCCGCGGACCTTGGAACGCTGTTCAAGGCGGACGTTTCAGCCTGTCGGCTCGAGATCGGCTTCGGCGGCGGCGAACATCTTCTGCATCGCGCGACGGAGGCTCCGGCGACCGGTTTCATCGGCGTCGAGCCCTTCGTCAACGGCATGGCCAAGATGATGACGGCGCTCGACAAGCGCCCGCTCGCCAATCTGAGAGTCTATGACGACGACGCCACGCGTCTGCTCGATTGGCTGCCGCCAGCCTCGCTCGACGGCATCGACCTGCTTTATCCCGATCCCTGGCCGAAGAAGAAGCACTGGAAGCGGCGCTTTGTCAGCCCCGCCAATCTCGACCGGTTGGCCCGGGTGCTGAAGCCGGGCGGGAGATTCCGCTTCGCCTCCGATATCGACAGCTATGTGAACTGGACGCTGCTCGCCTGCAGCGCCAATAGCAGTTTCGCCTGGCAGGCAAACGAGGCTGCCGACTGGCACACGCCCTATGAGGGCTGGCCCGGCACCCGCTACGAGGCAAAGGCCCTTCGCGCGGGAAGGCGGCCCGCCTATCTGACCTTTATCCGGAAGTAGGCCGGACGCTATCGAGCACTAACTTCCCAGGGACCGGTAACCAGCCGCTCAGCAGCGGGGGGACCTGCCAAAGCGGTCGTCCGGTCGGAGAAAACTCGGCTTGCGGCCGGCTTGGACGATTGATGTATTGCAGTTCGCGCTACATGCTGCCATATTAACGGCAGGGAGATTAACTATGGCCGCCACGGTGGAACGTAAGGAATATCCGATCTCGATGCGCCTGCCGGAGGCCGACGTGGCGATCATTGATCGTGCCGCCGCTCTCCGCGGCCGGTCCCGCACGGATTTCGTGCGCGATGCTGCCGTGCGCGCGGCCGAAGATGTGTTGATGGACAGCCGCCTTATCCGCATGAGCCCGGAAGGCTTCGCGGAGTTTATCGAGGTTCTGTCAGCCCCGGTCGCTCCGGTTCCCGACATAGTGGAATTGGCAAAGCGGCCCGCGCCCTGGGAAGCCGGTTACGCAGCAAAGCGCTAGGCCGTGGCCTTATCGGCTCCCGAACCGCTTGGCGCAGCTCACGACGTTTCCGGGTTTTCCTGCGGGAAACCTACACTTGATCACTGGCTGAAAACGCGCGCGCTCTCCAATCAGGAGAAAGGCTTCACGGCCGTTCTCGTTGTCCACGAGGCCGGCCGAGTGGTCGGATATTATGCCTTGGCGCCGACGGCTGTGGTGCCGTCGATCTTGCCCCGGTCGATTCGCACAGGGCAACCGCCCGATCCGGTGCCCTGTCTTCTCCTTGGCCAGCTTGCGACCGATACAGAATGGGCTGGGCGCGGTGTCGGCACTGGCTTGCTGAAGCACGCGCTCCAGCGCTGCGTTCAGGCTGCAGATCTGATTGGAGGACGTGCGCTCATGGTCAATGCAATCGACGGGGAGGCGGCGCAATTCTGGCAAAGACGGGGATTTCTGCCGACGAAGGACGATCCGCTTGTCTTGTTCCGTTCGATTGCTGCAATCGCTGCGTCGCTCGTAGAAGCCCAGAAGTAGGGGCGAGGGCTGCCTCTCGAAGAAGCCGCGACCGCCAACGAATTCTGCGCCTCGAGGCTTAAGCTCGAACTCAGCTATTGTCCGTTTCTTCCGTGGGCGGCCTAAAAGCGGCCGAGCTTGTCGAAAGCGGCCAGGTCGATGCCGAGTTTCTTCAGGTCGCTGCGGCGCGGCTTGCGGTTCGCCTCGACGGCCCGCGATGCGGCAGCCGCGCTGCCGAACGTGCCAAGAAAATCGCCAATCACAAAAAACAATCCACGGTCCATGACAAATACTTTCGCGCGCCAGTGCGCCCGACCTTTCTTTCTGCACCGCAACATAGATGGTTGTCGGCAGGCGAAGGTTACAGAGGCGCCGGCGCATGGCTGCCATGCTCGGCACGCAACGCTGCTACCGTCGGGCTTCCGATGCATCGTCAGGCTTGAAACGCCGGACGGGATCGTTTATATCAGCCTCAAATTCTTGGTCGGTATGACGAAGAGTGGGTCCACCCGGTCCCGCTCTTTTTTGTTACCTGCCGGCCGGAGCGACAAGGCGACAGGAAACTTATGACCGCAGCGGCAAGCGAGGCCGACGACCGTATCATCCGCGAAAGCGGTATCGATGCGCGCATTGCGCTGATCATACAGCCGGTGCTGAAGGCCATCGGCTTCCGCCTCGTGCGGGTGCAACTGACCGGCCAGAACGGGCTGACGCTGCAAATCATGGCCGAGCGCGACGACGGCACCATGACCGTCGAGGATTGCGAAGAGGTCAGCCGCGCGGTTTCGCCCGCGCTCGATGTCGAAGATCCGATCGAAAAGGCGTATCATCTCGAAGTCTCGTCGCCGGGCATCGACCGGCCGCTGGTGCGCAAATCGGATTTCACCACCTGGACCGGCCATCTGGTCAAGATGGAGACGTCAGTCCTCATCGGCGACCGCAAGCGCTTCAAAGGCAAGATCGCCGAGGCGGACTCCGACGGCATCTTGCTGGAGCGCGACAAGGCGGCCTATGGCGAAGAGCCGACGGTGCGCGTGCCCTATGACGCGATTGCCGAGGCGCGTCTGGTGCTGACCGACGATCTTATTCGCGAGGCCCTGTCGAAGGACAACAGGGCCCGCAAGGAAGCAAAAAAACGCCGAGGCGAAGCGGAAGAAGATGCAGTCGCCGGCGAAGAAAGCGAAACCGAACAGGAAAGTTGATCGAGCTTCAGGGCCGATGCCCGGAGCGAAGTCGGGAGAAAGACAATGGTTGTAAGCGCCAACAGGCTCGAACTGCTGCAGATCGCCGATGCGGTCGCGCGTGAAAAGTCGATCGATAAGCAGATCGTCATCGCGGCGATGGCCGATGCGATCCAGAAAGCGGCGCGTTCGCGTTATGGGCAGGAAACCAATATCCGTGCCGACATCAATCCCAATACGGGCGAGATGAAGCTGCAGCGGCTGATGGAAGTGGTCGAGAAGGTCGAGGATTACGCGACGCAGATCGCCCTTTCCACGGCGCGCGAGCGCAATCCCGACGCCCAACTCGGCGACTTCATCGCCGAACAGCTGCCGCCGATGGATTTCGGCCGCATCGCCGCGCAGTCGGCCAAGCAGGTCATCGTCCAGAAGGTGCGCGAGGCCGAGCGCGATCGTCAGTATGACGAGTACAAGGACCGCATCGGCGAGATCGTCAACGGCACCGTCAAACGCGTCGAATATGGCAACGTCATCGTCGACCTCGGCCGCGGCGAGGCGATCATCCGCCGCGACGAGCTGATCCCGCGCGAGAACTACAAATATGGCGACCGCGTCCGCGCCTATGTCTACGACGTGCGCCGCGAGCAGCGCGGCCCGCAGATCTTCCTGTCGCGCACGCATCCGCAGTTCATGGCCAAGCTCTTCACCATGGAAGTGCCGGAAATCTACGACGGCATCATCGAGATCAAGTCAGTCGCCCGCGATCCGGGCTCGCGCGCCAAGATCGCCGTCATCTCGCGGGATTCCTCCATCGATCCGGTCGGCGCCTGCGTCGGCATGCGCGGCAGCCGCGTCCAGGCGGTGGTCGGCGAATTGCAGGGCGAGAAGATCGATATCATTCCGTGGTCGCCTTCGGCCGCTTCCTTCATCGTCAATGCGCTGCAGCCGGCGGAAGTCGCCAAGGTGGTGCTCGACGAGGATGCCGAGCGCATCGAGGTGGTCGTGCCGGACGACCAGCTGTCGCTGGCCATCGGCCGCCGCGGCCAGAACGTGCGTCTTGCCTCGCAGCTCACCGGCTGGGACATCGACATCCTGACCGAGCAGGAAGAGAGCGAGCGCCGCCAGAAGGAATTCGTCGAGCGTTCGGCCCTCTTCATGGAAGCCCTCGATGTCGACGAGATGGTCGGTCAGGTGCTTGCCTCGGAAGGCTTCACCAGCGTCGAGGAAGTCGCCTATGTCGATTCTGGCGAAATCTCCTCGATCGACGGCTTCGACGAGGACACCGCTTCGGAAATCCAGTCGCGCGCCCGCGAATATCTGGAGAAGATCGAGGCCGAGCACGACGAGAAGCGCAAGGCGCTCGGCGTCGAGGACGAGCTGCGCGAAATCCCCGGCATCACCACGGCCATGATGGTGACCCTCGGCGAGGACGGCGTGAAGACGATCGAGGACTTCGCCGGCTATGCCGCCGATGACCTGATCGGCTGGAAGGAACGCAAGGACGGCGAGACCAAGGTCTATCCCGGTGTGCTCGCCGATCACGGCGTCTCGCGCGCCGATGCCGAGCAGATGGTGCTGACCGCTCGCAAGAAGGCCGGCTGGATTTCCGAGGAAGAACTGGCCGCTGAGGAAGCGGCCGGTGAAACCGTCGGTGCGTGAGGTGACCACCAATCGCAAAACCCGTGGACGACATGAACGATCGCACTTGCATCGTCACGCGCAGGCAGGCCGAAGCAGATGAACTGATCCGCTTCGTCGTCGGCCCGGATTCGGCCGTCGTTCCGGACATCAAGCGAAATCTGCCCGGCCGCGGTTGCTGGGTCACCGCCGATCGCCTACATATCGACAAGGCAGCGGCGAAGAACCTGTTTGCCCGCGCCTTCAAGGCGCAGGTCACCGTTCCAGCCGAACTCGGCGACATGGTCGACGGGCTGCTTTCCAGATCCGCCCTGGGCATGTTGGGTCTTGCTCGCAAGGCCGGAGCGGTCGTACTGGGCGCCGCCAAGGTAGAGGCTGCCGTGCGCGACGGGCAGGCGCTCTTCGTGCTGCACGCGAGGGAAGCCTCGGACGACGGCGTGCGCAAGATCAGTCAGGCGCGGCGGGCAACCGTTCATCTCGGCGGCCCCGCTACACCGGCCTACAAACTTTTCCCAGAAGCCGAGTTGAGCTTGGCATTGGGGGGTACAAATGTGATACATGCTGCCGTCCTCGCGCAGGATGCGGGTAAGGCGGTTGAGAAGCGCATGGTTGCGCTCGACCGTTATCGGGGCGGAACCCCGGACGATTTGGCAATGCTTGCGGCCGTTGCTGACGATGATGATGCCGCAGAGGATATGGAATGAGCGATACGAAATCGGGCGACGACAAGACGTTGAGCGTTACGCCGAAGAAGACCTTGACGCTGAAGCGCCCTGGCCTCGAGCAGGGCACCGTGCGCCAGAATTTCTCGCACGGACGCACCAAGTCGGTCGTGGTCGAGACCAAGAAGCGCAAGTTCTCGCTGCCCGGCGACAAGCCGGAGCCGGTGGCGCCGTCCGTCTTCACCCCGAAGCCCGCAGCCGCGGCACCCGCGCCTGCCGTGCCGGAAGCGCCGAAGGCGCCGCCGCAGCCGGAACGCTCCGGAATGGTGCTGAACGAGTTGTCGCGCGGCGAGATGGAAGCGCGCCGCAGGGCGCTCGAAGGCTCCAAGGCGCGTGAGATCGAAGATCGTCAGCGCGCCCAGGAAGAGGCCAAGCGCCGCGCCGAGGAGGAAGAGCGCCGCAAGCGCGAGCGTGAGGAGTCCGCCCGCCGTCAGGCCGAGGAGGAGGCACGTCTGCAAACCGAGGCCGAATCCCGCCGCCGCGCCGAGGAAGAAGCGCGCCGCCGCGCCCCGCAAGCCGCCGAGCTGGCCACGGCCGACGAGGAAGAGGAGGTCAAGCCGCGGCGCCCTGGTGGTGCCGGCGCCGGAGCGCCTGTGCGCCGTCTGGCCACGCCGGAAGTCGCGCGGCCGGCCAAGCCGACCAAGGGCGAGGAAGACCGTCGCCGCGGCAAGCTGACGCTGAACACCGCGCTGTCGGATGAAGATGCGCGCGGCCGCTCGCTGTCGTCGATGCGCCGCCGCCAGGAAAAATTCAAGCGCGCGATGCACAACGAGCCGCGCGAGAAAGTCATGCGCGAAGTGATCCTGCCCGAAACCATCACCATCCAGGAACTGGCGCAGCGCATGTCCGAGCGCGCCGTGGACGTGGTCAAGTTCTTCATGAAGCAGGGCCAGATCTTGAAGCCGGGCGACGTCATCGACGCCGATACGGCCGAGCTGGTCGCTTCCGAATTCGGCCATACGGTCCGCCGCGTCGCCGAGTCCGACATCGAGGAAGGCCTGTTCAACATCGCCGACCGTCCGGAAGACCTGGTGTCGCGTCCGCCCGTGGTGACCATCATGGGCCATGTCGACCACGGCAAGACCTCGCTGCTCGACGCCATCCGCAACGCCAATGTCGTCTCAGGCGAGGCCGGCGGCATCACCCAGCATATCGGCGCCTACCAGATCGAGAAGAACGGTCAGAAGATCACCTTCATCGACACGCCCGGCCACGCCGCCTTCACGGCGATGCGCGCTCGCGGCGCCCAGGTGACCGACATCGCCGTGCTGGTGGTGGCGGCCGACGACAGCGTCATGCCCCAGACGATCGAATCGATCAATCACGCCAAGGCGGCCGGCGTGCCGATCATCGTGGCGATCAACAAGATCGACAAGCGCGACGCCGACCCGCAGAAGGTGCGCACTGAACTGCTGCGCCACGAAGTGTTCGTGGAATCGATGGGCGGTGAGGTGCTGGACGTCGAGGTTTCGGCGACCAAGGGCACCAATCTCGACAAGCTGCTGGAAGCGATTCTGCTGCAAGCCGAAGTCCTCGACCTCAAGGCCAATCCCGACCGCACCGCCGAAGGCGCGGTCATCGAGGCGCAGCTGGACAAGGGCCGCGGTCCGGTCGCCACCGTGCTGGTGCAGACCGGCACGCTGATGCCCGGCGACATCATCGTCGCCGGCAACGAATGGGGCCGTGTCCGCGCGCTGGTCAACGATCGCGGCGAGCATGTGCCGGAAGCGCCGCCGGCAATGCCGGTCGAGGTGCTCGGCCTCCAGGGCACGCCGCAGGCAGGCGACCGCTTCGCGGTCGTCAACAACGAGGCGCGTGCGCGTGAGATCACCGAGTATCGCCAGCGCCTGGCGCGCGAGAAGGCGGTGGCCAAGCATGCCGGCCAGCGCGGCTCGCTCGAGCAGATGATGTCGCAGTTGCAAGCGAGCGGGCTGAAGGAGTTTCCGCTGGTCATCAAGGGCGACGTGCAGGGCTCGATCGAGGCGATCAACGCTGCGCTCGAAAAGCTCGGCAACGACGAGGTCAGGGTACGGATCGTCCATTCGGGTGCCGGCGGCATCACAGAAACCGACGTCTCGCTTGCCGAGACCTCGGGCGCTGCGATCATCGGCTTCAACGTCCGCGCCAATGCGCAGGCGCGCACGGCTGCTGCCGCTGCCGGCATCGAGATCCGCTACTATTCGATCATCTACAACCTCGTCGATGACGTTAAGGCAGCTCTTTCCGGCATGCTCTCGCCCGAGCGGCGCGAGACCTTCATCGGCAATGCCGAGATCCTCGAGATCTTCGACATCTCGAAGGTCGGCAAGATCGCCGGCTGCCGCGTCACCGAAGGCAAGGTCGAGCGTGGCGCGGGCGTGCGCCTGATCCGCGACAACGTCGTCGTCCACGAAGGCACGCTGAAGACGCTGAAGCGCTTCAAGGACGAGGTTTCGGAAGTGCCGGGCGGTCAGGAATGCGGCATGGCCTTCCAGAACTACGAGGACATGCGCGTCGGCGACGTCATCGAGTGCTTCCGCGTCGAGATGGTGAGCCGGACGCTCTAATTTCGGATATACTTGCCGGAATTCACCGGGCGGCGGCCGCAAGGCTGCCGCCCGAGATCCTTGTTTCGTAGTTGAGACATGTGGCGCGGTCCCATCCCGCGCTTCACGATTTCAGGACTGAAGAAAAATGTCCCGTTCGACAACATCAGGCCCCTCCCAGCGCATGCTGCGCGTCGGTGAGCAGGTGCGTCACGCCCTATCCGAGACCCTGCAGCGCGGCGAAATCATCGACCCGGTGATCGAGAACAGTGTCGTCTCGGTCTCGGAAGTACGCATGTCGCCCGACCTCAAGATCGCCACCGCTTTCGTTTCTCCGCTTGGTGTCGGCGACGCCGATGCCGTGGTCGGGGCGCTCAACAGGCATGCGAAATTCATTCGCGGCCGCGTCTCGGGCGCGCTCAGGCAGATGAAGTACATGCCCGAGTTTCGCTTCCGGCTCGATACGTCTTTCGACAATTTCGCCAGGATCAACGAATTGCTGAAATCGCCCGAGGTCGCGCGCGATCTCGACCACCAGAATAAAAACAACGACAAGGACGAGGAATAGGTGGCGCGCCGCGGCAAGAAGAAGGGCCGGCCGGTCTCCGGCTGGGTGGTGCTGGACAAGCCGGTCGGCATGGGCTCGACCGAAGCCGTCTCCAAGATCAAATGGCTGTTCCAAGCGGAGAAGGCCGGCCATGCCGGCACGCTCGACCCGTTGGCTTCCGGCATGCTGCCGATCGCGCTCGGCGAGGCGACCAAGACCGTGCCTTACGTGCAGGATGGCGCCAAGGTCTACCGCTTCACCGTCGCCTGGGGCGAGGAGCGGTCGACCGACGACCTCGAAGGGCCGGTGACGAACAGCTCGGACCGCCGCCCGGCCGAGGCCGAGGTGCGGGCGCTGCTGCCGAAATACACCGGCGTCATCATGCAGACGCCGCCGCAATTCTCTGCCGTCAAGATTGCCGGCGAGCGCGCCTACGATCTTGCCCGCGACGGCGAGACGGTCGACATTCCCGCCCGCGAGATCGAAATCGGCCGTTTGGACATCGTCGAGCATGGTGTCGATAGAACCGTCTTCGAGGTCGAGTGCGGCAAGGGCACCTATGTGCGCTCGCTGGCGCGCGACATGGGTCGCGATCTGGGCTGCCTCGGCCACATCTCCGAGTTGCGCCGCGTCGAGGTCGAGCCGTTCACGGCGGACGATTTCGTCACCGTCGCCGAGCTCGAAGCGGCGCGCTTCGGCGGCAAGACGGATGAGAATGCGGACGAAGAAGCCGAGGTGTCGGTCGATTTCGGCGCCATCGATGCGCTGCTGGTCGAGACCGCCGCAGCACTTGACTGCTTGCCGCAGGTCGCCGTCAGCGACGACGCCGCGACCAAGATCCGCCTCGGCAATCCCGTCATCATTCGAGGGCGCGACGCGCCGGTCGAGGCCGAGGAGGCCTGTGCCACGGCGCGCGGCAAGCTCGTCGCCATCGGCGCCATAGAACAGGGCATGTTCAAGCCCAAGCGGGTCTTTGCCGGTTGACGGCACTCGGCTAGTTTCGGCTCGCAGTTCCAGGAAAACGTGTAACGGTTCCCGTCGGAATTGCATGAAAACCGACGGTTAGAGCAGTTCAGCGATCCCCGAACTGCTATGACGTCGCGCCCCAGGGGAGCTCATGGCCCAGAGGAATCATGGCCCAGAGGATTATGGCAATGGCTGAGGCCGTCGGAAAACGGGCGCCGCTGAAAATCCGCCGGCCGCCGGTCGGCGCTTCGCCCGGCACCTTGATCGCCGATCCGGCGGCGCGGCGCAGCGAGCTTCGGCTGACGTTGATCTCCCCGGAGAAATACAAAACCATCGACAATGCCAGCATCGACGAGCTCAACACCCATTGCGACCGCTGGCCGGTCGTCTGGCTTGATTGCACGGGGCTCGCGAACATCCCGCTGATCGAAGAGATCGGCCGGATTTTCGACCTTCATCCGCTGGCGCTCGAGGATGTCGTCAACACCGGCCAGCGGCCGAAGGTGGATTTCTTCGAGGACCACGCCTTCGTCGTCATGCGCATGATCGACGATGTCGCCGCGCATCGCTACGAGCAGATCGCGGTGTTCTTCGGCGAGAATTTCGTCGTCACCTTTCAGGAGCGCGAGGGCGACCCGTTCGATCCAGTGCGCAAGCGCATCGCGGCTCCCATGCCCAACCGGCTGCGCTCGCGCGGCGCCGACTATCTCGCCTATGCGCTGATCGACGCCATCGTCGACAGCTATTTCCCGCCGATCGAGACGGTGAGCGAATTGGTCGACGGCATCGAAGACCAGATGCTCAGCACGCCCCACAAGCACCAGATGCGGCAGTTGCACGAATTGCGGCGCGACGCCAATGTGCTGAAGGGCGTGCTGTGGCCGATGCGCGACGCGCTGGCGACGCTGATCCGCAACGACGTGCCCTTCGTGCAGGCCGAGACCAAGATATTCTTCAACGACACGCTCGACCATGCGCTGCGGCTGATCGAACTGGTCGAGACCCAGCGCGACATGCTGACCGGCTTGATCGAAATGCATCTGTCGCTGACCCAGGCACGCACCAACGACGTCATCTCCTATCTGACCATCGTCTCGGTGATCTTCATGCCGCTCACCTTCCTCGTCGGTGTCTGGGGCATGAACTTCGACCCGGATAGCTCGCCCTGGAACATGCCGGAGCTCAAGGCCTACTACGGCTACCCGGCGGCACTTTTGTTCATGCTGGTCGTTGCTGTCGGGCTCGTCGCCTTCTTCAAATGGAAGAAGTGGCTGTAGCAGCAGAACCCTCTGTTTTTGCGGCAGGACATGCGACAAGCCGGCTTGACAATTAGGCTGGTGTTTTGCGGGAAATTGCACTATATGCGCGGCAGCTTCGCGCCCTGACGCGCTGCTTGCACCGGCCCCTGCTGGACGACATCCCGGCTGAGGGCGTCCCGTTTCCTCGAACAGATAAGGAAAAACACGATGTCGATTACTGCCGATCGCAAAAAAGAACTGATGGCCGAATTCGCGACCGCGAAGGGCGATACCGGGTCCCCGGAAGTCCAGGTTGCCATCCTTTCCGAGCGCATCAAGAACCTGACGGAGCACTTCAAGGACCACAAGAAGGATAACCATTCCCGCCGTGGTTTGCTTGCTCTCGTTTCCCAGCGCCGCAGCCTGCTTGATTACCTCAAGCGCAAGGATGACACGCGCTATCAGACGCTGATCGACAAGCTCGGTCTCCGTCGCTGACGAATTGACCGGCGGGCTCTCTGCGGAGAGCCCGCCGGTCGCGCATTGGCGGACCGGTCGCTCCGGTGCCCGATGCTGGAGTGGAGCGCGCCGCGCTCTCGAAATTCGCATTCGCGCATGGCGCGTCTCGGAAACAGGGGTTTCCGGCGTCGTGCGCAAAAGGCCGGCCGACCGGTCGGCCAGACCCGGTTCCGGGAGCGCAAAGGGCCGTTCGGAACCGCCCATGGACGGTCATGGGGCAGGATTGCAGGATGCTCGCTCGGCAATCGCCACCTGTCGAGCTTCCCGTTGTCTTGCCCGTGGCTGCCCGAAGGAAGCCAGGGAAGGGATGCTCCGCGACCGTTGAGACGGCGCGGCCCTTTCCGCACATGAAGGACAAGATATGTTCAATCAACACAAAGTGGAAATCGAATGGGGCGGCCGTCCGCTCATCCTGGAAACCGGCAAGATCGCTCGCCAGGCTGACGGCGCGGTGCTCGCCACCTACGGCGAGACCGTGGTTCTCGCCACCGTCGTTTCGATGAAGGAGCCGAAGCCCGGCCTCGATTTCTTCCCGCTCACCGTCAATTACCAGGAAAAGACCTATGCCGCCGGCAAAATTCCGGGCGGCTACTTCAAGCGCGAGGGCCGTCCGAGCGAGAAGGAAACGCTGGTTTCCCGCCTGATCGACCGCCCGATCCGCCCGCTGTTTGCTGACGGCTACAAGAACGACACCCAGATCGTCGTCACCGTCGTCCAGCATGATCTCGAGAACGATCCGGACATCCTGTCGATCGTCGCTACCTCGGCCGCGCTCACGCTGTCCGGCGTGCCCTTCATGGGCCCGATCGGCGGCGCCCGCGTCGGCTACATCAACGGCGAGTATGTGCTCAATCCGCATATCGACGAGATGGAGGAATCGAAGCTCGACCTCGTCGTCGCCGGCACCGCCGACGCCGTGCTGATGGTCGAATCCGAGGCCAAGGAGCTCAGCGAGGAGCTCATGCTCGGCGCCGTCGTGTTCGGTCACAAAAGCTTCCAGCCGGTGATCGACGCCATCATCAAGCTGGCCGAGGTCGCCGCCAAGGATCCGCGCGACTTCACCGCGCCGGACCATTCGCAGCTCGAAGGCGAGATGCTGAAGGTTGTCGGCGACGAGCTTCGCGACGCCTACAAGATCATCGAGAAGCAGTCCCGCTACGCGGCCGTCGACGCCGTCAAGGCGAAGGTCAAGGCCGCGTTCACGCCGGCCGAAGGCGAGGATCCGAAATACTCCTCCGAGCAGATCGCAAGCGTCTTCAAGGAGCTCCAGGCCAAGGTCGTACGCTGGAACATCCTGGACACCGGCTCGCGCATCGACGGCCGCGACCTGAAGACCGTGCGCAAGATCGTCGCCGAAGTCGGCGTCCTGCCGCGTACCCATGGTTCGGCGCTGTTCACCCGCGGCGAGACTCAGGCGCTGGTCATTGCCACGCTCGGCACCGGCGAGGATGAGCAGTTCGTCGATTCGCTGACCGGCATGTACAAGGAGAAGTTCCTCCTCCACTACAACTTCCCGCCCTATTCGGTTGGCGAAACCGGCCGCATGGGCTCGCCGGGCCGCCGCGAGATCGGCCACGGCAAGCTTGCCTGGCGCGCGATCCACCCGATGCTGCCTTCGGCGGACCAGTTCCCGTACACGCTGCGCGTCGTCTCGGAGATCACCGAGTCGAACGGCTCGTCCTCGATGGCGACGGTCTGCGGCACCTCGCTGGCGCTGATGGATGCCGGCGTGCCGATCGCCAAGCCCGTGGCCGGCATCGCCATGGGCCTGATCAAGGAAGGCGAGCGCTTCGCGGTGCTCTCCGACATCCTTGGCGACGAGGATCATCTCGGCGACATGGACTTCAAGGTCGCCGGCACCGCCAACGGCGTCACCTCGCTGCAGATGGACATCAAGATCGATGGCATCACCGAGGAGATCATGGGCATCGCGCTCGGCCAAGCCAAGGAAGGCCGGCTGCACATCCTGGGCGAGATGGCGCATGCCATATCTTCCTCGCGCGCCGAGCTCGGCGAATTTGCGCCGCGCATCGAGGTCATGCACATCCCGACCGACAAGATCCGCGACGTCATCGGCTCCGGCGGCAAGGTGATCCGCGAGATCGTCGAGAAGACCGGCGCCAAGATCAATATCGAGGATGACGGCACGGTCAAGATCGCGTCGGCCAACGCCAAGGAGATCGAGGCGGCGAAGAAGTGGATCCACACCATCGTCGCCGAGCCGGAAGTCGGCGAGATCTACGAAGGTACCGTCGTTAAGACGGCCGACTTCGGCGCCTTCGTCAACTTCTTCGGCCCGCGCGACGGCCTCGTCCACATCTCGCAGCTCGCCAATGAGCGCGTCGCCAAGACCTCCGACGTCGTCAAGGAAGGCGACAAGGTTTGGGTCAAGCTGATGGGCTTCGACGAGCGCGGCAAGGTGCGCCTGTCGATGAAGGTCGTCGACCAGGCGACCGGCAAGGAAATCGTTCAGGAAAAGAAGAAGCCGGAAGGCGAGGAAGACGCCGCCTGATTGGCCTGACCGCATGATTGAAACGGGCGCGCTGCAAGGTCGCGCCCGTTTCTATTTCAAGCGCCCTTCAAGGGTAGGTGAATGGCCGCTGAGCCGCTGAAGACGCTGTTCTATCCGTTCGAGGCCGAAGCGCTGCCTTGGCCGCGAAGCGATGCCCGCATCCTGTTTCTTGGCGCTGAGCCTGGTTTCCGTTTGCCCGGCGGCGTCACTGCGGCGCTGCATCTCGTGCAAGGTTTTCGGCCGCATTTTCGTGCCCTGCAGGCAGCCGGCTATTCGGTCACGCCGCAGGCGGAAGGCTCGGCCTTCGATGCTGCCCTTGTGCTGGCCGGCCGGCATCGCGGCCAGAACGAGCTGCGCATCGCCGAAGCCATCGAGCGCGTCGCGCCCGGCGGGTTGATCGTCGTCGCTGGCGGCAAGGAAGACGGCATCGATAGCCTGCGCAAGCGCGTGGGCGCGCTGTCGCCGCTCGAAGCCCACCTGCCGAAGCATCACGGCGTCGCCTTCTGGTTCCGCCGGGCCGGCATGGATGCGGCCCGGGCGCTTCGCGCCGCCAACCCTGATCTGGTCGTCGAAGGCCGCTTCCGCACCGCGCCCGGCATGTTCTCCTTCGATCGGGTCGACGCAGGATCGAAGCTTCTGCTGGACAGCCTGCCGCAGGGGCTTGCGGGCAATGTCGCCGATTTCTGTGCCGGCTGGGGCTATCTGGCGGCCGAAGTGATGGAACGCTCGACAGGGCTGTCCGGTCTCGACCTCTACGAAGCGGATTTCGAGGCCCTGGAGGCGGCAAGGGTCAATATCCCCGCAACCGCTGTCGAGCCGCGCTTCTTCTGGACCGATCTGCTGACCGAAACGGTCGAGCGAGGTTACGACGCGATCGTCATGAACCCGCCCTTCCACAGCGGCAGGGCTGCCGACCCGGGCATCGGCGCTGGCATGATCCGCGCGGCATCAAAGGCACTGAAACCAGGTGGACGCCTGTTCATGGTGGCGAACCGGCAGTTGCCCTACGAACAGGTGCTGGCGGGAGCCTTCTCCAGTCACGCCGAGGTTGCGCGCGATGGCATGTTCAAGGTGTTTTCGGCGCGGCGTTAAAAGCAACTCCAGGAAAAGCGCGTGAGACGGTTTTCCGTCCCCGTGATTGCTCCAGGAAAAGAATGCAGCGCCCTACTGCAGGCTGACGAGGCGTGCCGGCTCGCGCCTGGCATGAACAGGGCGCAACGCGCCGAGCTCGATCTCGAGCGGCGCGGGGCGGCCGAACAGATAGCCCTGCACGACCTCGCAACCGGCGGCTCTCAGCAGCGTCGCCTGGTTCTCGGTCTCGACGCCTTCGGCGATGATGCCGACGCCGAGCGCCCGCGATAGCCCGACGATGGTCGAGACGACAGCGCCCGAGCTGGAATCGGTATCGATGCGGCTGACGAAGGAGCGGTCGATCTTCAGCTTGCCGAACGAGAAGTCGATCAGATAGCTCAGGTTGGAATAGCCGGTGCCGAAATCGTCGACGGCGACCGAGATGCCCATCTCGGCGAGTTGCCGCAGGATGACGGCCGCGCGGTCGCGGTCCTGCATCATCGCCGTTTCGGTGACTTCGAGTTCCAGCCGCGACGGCTTGATGCCGGTCGATGCCATGGTCTGGCGCACGATGCCGACGAAGTCCCTGGTCATGAACTGGACCGGCGAGATGTTGACGGCGACGAAGCAATCCTCCGGCAGGTACTGGGCGTCGCTGCAAGCCTTGCGCAGCACCCATTCGCCGATCGGGTTGATCATGCCGGTTTCCTCGGCGATCGGAATGAATTCCATCGGCGGGATCATGCCGCGTTCCGGATGCTTCCACCGGATCAGCGCTTCATAGCCGACGACACGGCCGCCCTGCAGGTCGAATTGCGGCTGGTAGTGGAGGCTGAAGTCGCCGCGGTCGAAGGCGGTTTTCAGCTCCGATTCAATCCATTGCCGGTGGTCCGCAACGCGGCCCATGTCGGCGTGGAAGACCGACCAGTTGCCGATGCCGCTTGCGCGCGCATTCTGCAGCGCCAGGTTTGAACGGCGAAGGATGAGCACTGGATCGACGCCGTCCTTCGGCATCGCCACGATACCGACGGACATGCTGACCGACTGCAGATGCGTCTGGAGCTGGTAGGGCTCCATCATGCGGTTGATGAATGTTTCGAGGAACCGTTCGAGATATCCCCGGATCTCACGGTCTGGCAAGAGCACGGCGAATTCGCCGGCGCCGAGCCGCCCGATCACGGCATCCTCCGGCATGCTCTCCTTCAGCCTTTTGGTGAAGGCGCGGATCAGCTCGTCGCCATGACTGTAGCCGATGGCGTCGTTGATCTGCTTGAAGCGGTCGATGTCGATATCGATCAAGTAGACCGGTTCGCCGGTCTCCAGCGTTTCCGCTGCCGCCGCCGCGACCTTTCCGACGATCGCCTGGCGCGTCAGCAGGCCGGTCATCTTGTCGAAATGGGTTTCCTTGAAGACGTATTCGGCCGATTCATCGATGCCTGCGAAGAAGGACATCGCGGCGCCGCCGGCGGAAAGGGCACAGAGCGCGGCGATGATACCCGCCATCGTCCCGGCAGACATGCCGGCCAGGCCGTCGCCGAAGCCGAAGCGCAACCCCCAGAGTCCGAGGATAAAACTGCCCATGGCCGAGCTGGCGATGGTGATCAGCCGGAACAGCGGTGTTCGCTTCGGGTTGCTGACTGCAGACATGCAAGGTCCCTGAACTACAGGGGCCGTTTAGCGGATACCTCCTTAAAATGGGTTTCCGCCAATGCCTCCAATTTTACTGGAAGGTGCTTTTTTCGTTAGCGAATTATTCGCGGGGGCCGTCGTTCTGCTTCAGTTCCTCTAGCGTCGGCATGGAGACGATGTGATAGCCGGAATCGACATAGTGGATCTCGCCTGTGACTCCCGAAGATAGATCGGACAGCAGGTAGAGCGCCGAGCCGCCAACCTCGTCGATGGTGACGGTGCGCCGTAGCGGCGAATTGCGCTGCTGATAGGAGAACATGTGGCGTGCGTCGGATACGCCTGAGCCGGCGAGCGTCCGCACCGGTCCTGCCGAGATGCCGTTCACCCGAATGCCGCGCGGGCCGTAATCGTTGGCGAGATAGCGCACGCTCGCCTCCAGTCCGGCCTTGGCGACGCCCATGACATTGTAGTTCGGCATGACCCGCACCGACCCGGCATAGGTCAGCGTGATCATCGAGCCGCCATTGGTCATCAGCGCGGCGGCATTGCGGGCGATCTCTGTAAAGGAATAGCAGGAGATCACCATGGTGCGGACGAAGTTGTCGCGGCTGGTGTCGGCGTAGAGGCCCTTGAGCTCGTTCTTGTCGGAGAAGCCGATGGCGTGAACGACGAAATCCAGGCCGCCCCAGGCTTCGCGAAACGTCTGGAAGGTTGCGGTGACCGAGGCGCTGTCCTCGACGTCGCAAGGCACGACCAGCGAGGCCCCGAGCTTCTCGGCCAGCGGCTTGACCCGCCGCCCGAAGGCGTCACCCTGATAGGTGAAGGCAAGCTCCGCCCCGTGCTCGGACAGTTTCCTGGCGATGCCCCAGGCGATCGAATGATCGTTGGCGACCCCCATGACAAGCCCGCGCTTGCCCTTCATCAACCCTTCCATAAAAGGCAATCCTTATGCGGAATAGCGCTGGAAAATCAGCGTTGCGTTGGTGCCACCGAAACCGAAGGAATTGGACAGGACGGTGTCGATCTTGGCGTTGTCGATGCGCTTGCGCACGATCGGCATGCCCTCGAATTCGGGATCGAGCTCCTCGATATGGGCGCTCTCGCCGATGAAGCCGCCTTGCATCATCAGGATGGAGTAGATCGATTCCTGGACGCCGGCGGCGCCGAGCGAATGGCCGGTCAGCGACTTGGTCGAGGTGATATACGGCATCTGGTCGCCGAACACCTCGCGGATGGCGCCCATTTCCTTGGAATCGCCGACCGGCGTCGATGTGCCGTGCGTGTTGATGTAGTCGACCGGCGTCGAGACGGTTGCAAGCGCCTGCCGCATGCAGCGCACGGCGCCTTCGCCGGACGGCGCCACCATGTCGTAGCCGTCGGAGGTCGCGCCGTAGCCGACGATCTCGGCATAGATCTTGGCGCCGCGCGCCTTGGCGTGCTCCAGCTCTTCCAGCACCAGAACGCCCGCGCCGCCGGCGATGACGAAGCCGTCGCGGTTGACATCATAGGCGCGCGAAGCGGCCGATGCCTTGTCGTTGAATTTCGACGACATGGCGCCCATGGCGTCGAACAGGTCCGACATCGTCCAGTCGAGATCCTCGTGGCCGCCGGCGAACATCATATCCTGCTTGCCCCACTGGATCAGCTCACAGGCATTGCCGATGCAGTGCGCGGAGGTCGAGCAGGCGGACGAGATCGAGTAATTCACGCCGTGGATCTTGAACCAGGTTGCCAAGGTGGCCGAAGCGGTCGACGACATCGCCTTCGGCACCGCGAACGGACCGATCCGCTTCGGGCTGCCGTTCTTGAGCGTCGTTTCGGCGGCTTCCACGATGGTCCTGGTAGACGGTCCGCCGGAGCCCATCACGATGCCGGTCCGCTCATTGGTGATGTCGCTCTCGCCGAGCCCGGCGTCCGCGATCGCCTGATCCATGGCGACATGGTTCCAGGCAGCGCCTTGGCTCAGGAAACGCATTGCGCGGCGGTCGATCATCGCCGACGGGTCGAGCGTCGGCGCGCCCCATACCTGGCAGCGAAAACCGTGCTCGGCGAAGGAATTGGAAAAGCTGATGCCGGACTTGGCATCGTAAAGCGAGGCCTGCACCTCATTGGCGTTGTTGCCGATCGACGACACAATGCCAAGGCCTGTCACTACGACGCGTCTCATTCGCAACTCCTTCCGGCGTAGTTTGGCGAAAAACCTAATTGGTTTCCGCCTTCGATCATACGCAAAATAAACTGCCGCAGCGTCCTTGCGCATCCGCCGGACACGCCAGGGCCCGTGGCGATGGCGATCAGGCGGCGGACTGCTTGGACAGGCCCACCTTCAGATCCGTTGCCGCGTATATGGGTTCGCCATCCGCCTTGAGCCAGCCGTCGGCGATGCCGAGCACGAGGCGGCCACGCATCACGCGCTTGAAGTCGACGCCATATTCGACCTTCTTGACCGATGGCGTCACCATGCCCTTGAACTTCACCTCGCCGGTCGACAGCGCCATGCCTTTGCCGGGTTCGCCGAGCCAGCCGAGATAGAAGCCGGTCAATTGCCACATGGCGTCGAGGCCGAGGCAACCCGGCATGATCGGATTGCCGATGAAATGGCAGGCGAAGAACCAAAGATCCGGCTTGATGTCGAACTCGGCACGGATGAAGCCCTTGTCGAAGGCGCCGCCGGTCTCGCTGATCTCGGTGATCCGGTCGAACATCAGCATCGGCGGGTAGGGCAGCTGGGCGTTTCCCGGTCCGAACAGCTCGCCGCGGGCGCAGGCAAGCAGTTCCTCGTAGTCGTAGCTGGACTTTTGACCCGCCATTAATTCCGTCCCCGTTCTCGTTCCGGGCGGCAGGGCGCCCATGTCGTTGGTTTCCTAACACACTCTGTTTGTGGCCGGAAACCGGCGTTTGCGCTTAACCCGTGCGCCTGCCTGGGTCAATGCGCGCTATTGATCGCATTTGGGCGACAGAATATATGTCGGGTGGTGTCCAGTTTTTGGCATTGACCTCTTTTTGCCATTCTGGACCGGTCTATGGGGCTTGCAAGCTTAGACGGGATAGATGGATTCGGGCTGCCGGAAGGAAAATGTCGCTGTGGACAAGCGGGTTCGCGAAGCCGGCCTGAGGCCGACGCGCCAGCGCATTGCGCTGGCCGACCTGCTTTTCGCCAAGGGCGACCGTCACCTTTCGGCCGAAGAATTGCATGAAGAGGCGATCGCCGCCGGTGTGCCGGTTTCGCTGGCCACCGTCTACAATGCCCTTCATCAATTCACCCAGGCCGGCATGCTGCGCATCCTCGCCGTCGAAGGGTCGAAGACGTATTTCGACACCAACACTTCCGATCACCACCACTTCTATGTCGAGGGCGAGAACCGGATCTTCGATATCGCCAGCGGCCCGGTGAGCGTCTCCAACCTGCCGGAGCCTCCGGAAGGCATGGAGATCGCCAACGTCGATATCGTGGTGAGGCTGCGCCCCAAGCGCCGCGACTGATCTGCCCGCGATGAGGCCTGTCGATCTGGCGATGCGGCTCGAAGACCATGATCGCGAAAAGTCGGAACCGGTTTTGCTACGCTGACCTACGGTTTGGATCAGATCATGGTCCAGATCAGTTCTTGACCTTTTCTCCCGGGTAGGCGCCCCAGACCTGCGACTGGGCGACCCAGCCGGTATGGCCGTCGAAGGTCATCTCGCACCACTGACCGTCGCACTTCTTGATCGAGCCCATCACGCCTGGCTCAAGGATGGCGACAACGCCGGCGTCCTTGTCGGGATCGTCGAGCAGATTGATTCGGCCGCCCTTGCCGCGCTGCCAGGGGGCGACGATCGCGGTGCGGCGGCCCGAAAGCAGCGACTGGTTGATCCAGCCTTCGGAGCCGTCGGCGTCACGCACGCGGCGCCAGGTGTCGAATTCCTGGATGATTTCCATCGGCAGTCCGGCCTTCATGTACATCCAGTCGACGGAATAGTTGGCGCCCGGACCGACGCGCGAGTTGACGCGTCCGGATTTCAGGCTGACGAAGCGCGGCAGCGGCAGGCCGCTCGGCCCCAGCGTCACGGTCTGCGCCGACGTGGCCGCGCCTTGCGCGGATGTCTGCGGCGCCCAAAGCAGAGTGCCGAGAACGGCTGCGCTGAAAGCCAGGCGGAGCGAGGCGAAACCAGACACGTTCATTCCTTTCGGCGCCGGTCCGTGGGAGGAGCGCCCCTTTTTCTTTGTCTTCGGCGGCACCGCTTGTTACAGGAGTGGGCTGATACCGCGACTGGCTTCAAGTTTCGCTTGTCTTGGTTAAAGAGGTCTCAACGAGATCGGTTTCGAGGAAGCTTCGGGGAAACAATGGCAGGTAAAAAACGGCCCCTCGTCGTCATCACGCGCAAGCTGCCCGATCCGGTGGAGACCCGCATGCGCGAACTGTTCGACGCGCGCCTCAACGTCGAGGACCGGCCGATGACCCAGCCTGAGCTGGTTGCGGCGGTCAAGGAAGCCGACGTGCTGGTCCCGACCATCACCGACCACATCGATGCCGCGCTGATCGCCCAGGCCGGCGAGAACCTCAAGCTGATCGCCAATTTCGGCAACGGCGTCGACAAGATTGACGTCTCGGCGGCGGCCAAGAAAGGCATCACCGTCACCAACACGCCGAACGTGCTCACCGAAGACACCGCCGACATGACCATGGCGCTGATGCTCGCCGTGCCGCGCAGGCTGGCCGAAGGCGCCAACGTGCTCACCGGCGAGAAGAAATGGGCCGGCTGGTCCCCGACCTGGATGCTCGGCCGCCGTATCTGGGGCAAGCGCCTGGGCATTGTCGGCATGGGCCGTATCGGCACGGCGGTCGCCAGGCGCGCCAAGGCGTTCGGCCTGTCCATCCACTACCACAACCGCCACCGCGTGCTGCCGGCGGTCGAGGACGAATTGGAAGCGACCTATTGGGAAAGCCTCGACCAGATGCTCGCCCGGATGGATATCATCTCGGTCAACTGCCCGTCGACGCCGGCGACCTTTCATCTGCTGTCGGCCCGGCGGCTGGCGCTGATGCAGCCGGCGGCCTACATCGTCAACACAGCGCGGGGCGACATCATCGACGAAGAGTCGATGATCAAACTCATCCAGGACGGCAAGATCGCCGGCGCCGGCCTCGACGTCTACGAGCACGAGCCGGCGCTGAACAGCAAGCTGTTGAAGCTCGCCCACAAGGGCAAGGTCGTTCTGTTGCCGCATATGGGCTCGGCGACGCTCGAAGGCCGCATCGACATGGGCGAGAAGGTGATCATCAACATTCGCGCCTTCTTCGACGGCCATCGCCCGCCGGACCGTGTGTTGCCGCTCAGGACCTGAAAAACCACGGGTTGTTCAGGCGGCGACGCTCACGGCGCCGTCGTCGTCGACTTTGACGGTGCTTCCGCGATAGGCGTCGAACACACCGCGTCCGAGCCGCACCGCCATAGGCGTTTCCCAGCCCATTTCGCGCGCGACGATCAGGCCGAGCAGAAGAATGGCGTCCGGCTCGTGCAGGATAAGGGCTGCCGGCCCGCGGCCGTTGTGGACCAGTTCCATCAGCACTGCCGAAGCCGACGAGGAGCCGATGGTGCCCGGCAGGAACAGCACCCGGCCGGAAATCACCTCGCCATGCTGCGGGTGGCGGACATCGGCGATGCGGCCTGTCTTCGGGTCGACGCCGCCCCAGAAGCTGATCGGCGCCGTCAGCACCAGCGCTTCGCCTTTACCGGCCTTGCCCCGTACCAATATCTCCGTGGCGGCGCTCATGCGGCGAGGTCCGTGAAGCGCGGCTTGCCGGCGACCGCGCTTTCGACGCAATCGGCGAGCGAGGCATAGAGCACCGCATAGCCGGTGTTGCCCGGAGCGTAATGCGCGAACTTGCCCGAATTGGTCATAAGCACGCCGCCGGCAAGTTCCGGCATGATCGGCGTCACCACCACGCATGTGTCGGCAACGATGACGACCCCGCTCGCTTCGAGCCTCTTCCGCCGGCCGTCCTGCTCCAGGAAGGCAAGCACATGACGGCCGGTGCAGGCATAGATCGGCACGGCGAGCCGTCTTCCGGCAATCAGCCGCTCCAGCATCTCGAACTCGGCAAAGGACAGATGCGGGCTGCCAATGGCGACCGCATCGATGGTTTTCGGCACCGCCGCCGTCGACAGGCCGGCGCGAGCCTTCGCCGCCATCTGCGGCGTGACGTGGATCACCGCCTCCGGTTTCGGCTCGGCCAGAATGGTTTCGACGTTCGGCGCCTCTGGCGTGACACCTGCAATGTGGAACAGCCCGACCGCGCCGGAGGAAGCGGCAGCGGCGCCGAAGGCCTTTAGCGCGTCGTCGCCGGGATGATTGGCGATGCCGACGACGACGCCGATCGTATCCCCGACCTCGCGGCCATAGAGGCTGCCCAGCACCGGCCAGGCGATCTCGGAAGCGAGGAAGGAAGGCAATAGGCCCGAGACGTCGAACACCAGCCGCGCCCGGCGGTTCTCGGCCCGGTGCAGGCCATAATCCGGTGCGCGGCCGGTGATGGCGCAGGCGATGTCGAGGAAATCGCCGTAGCGGTTGGTGCGGGCGCCCAGCACCGAATTGCAGAACACCACCGCATTGGACTCGCCCCAGGCGACATCGCTGCCCTGTGCCGGCCTGTGCCCGGCCTGATAGGGCGCGCAGGTCCAGCTTTGTTCGCAGCCGAGCTTGCGATAGGCATCCATCATCCGCCGCGCCATGCCGCGCTGCGGCTCTTCCAGGCGGATGCGCGAGCAGCCCGTCAGGTCGAGCGCCCCGACATTGAGCGTCGAGCGCACGGCAACACTGGCGCCGCCTTCGACCAGCCGCTCGGCGAACAGCGTGCCGGAATCGCCATGATAGAGCGCGCCGTCGATATGCGCCGAACAGATCGGGATCAGCCCCGGCGCGCCGAGCAGGCGCGCGCTCTCGGCGACGATGCGCATCGCCATTCCCGCGCCGTCCTTACCGGCGGCGGTTGCCTGTTCCTCCGGGCTGAGCGCGAGGCTCAAGACAGCACCTTGCGCATGGTGATCGAGGTCGGCCTGTCGTAGCCCGCATGCGCGGTGCGCCCGGTCTCGCGAAAGCCGAGCCGGGCGAAGGCCGCGTGGTTCGCCGTAAGCTCGATACGCGTCTGCAGCTCGAGGGCCTGCTTGCCGCGCCGGTGGGCAAGATCGTCGACGGCCTGCATCAGCCGTCCGCCTATGCCTCGCCCCTGAAGGCCAGGCTCGACGGCAAGCTTGCCGACATAGAAATCGTCTGCCCTTTCCATCGCAAAGACGCAGCCGACGATCCGGCCGTTCTCCATGGCCAGGAACGGCGTTTCTTGCCCGGCCTTGCTCTTGAGGTTTTCGGGTGTGAGATGATGCGCCGAGGACGGCGGGTCGATGACGCCGTCCATATAGGCGAAGGCGCGCCGGATCAGCGCCAGCAATTCGTCCCACTGCGCAAAGTCCGGCGGAAGCTCGCTGACGAGGAGAGTGGCCGTCTGATCCATGCGCTCAGACTGCCTTGTAGCGGACGGTGTCGAAACGGGCGGTCAGCCCGTCGTAAAGCAGCAGCCGGCCGACCAGCGGCTCGCCGATGCCGGCGATCAGCTTAATCGCTTCCATTGCCTCCAGCGTGCCGATGACGCCCGTCAGCGCGCCGACGATGCCGGCAACGGCGCAGGATGGCACCAGCCCTTCGGGCGGCGCTTCCGGAAAAAGGTCGCGGTAGCCTGGATTGCGCTGGCCATTGGCCCCCGTTTCAAATGGCTTCAGCACCGTCACCGAGCCGTCGAAGCGGCCAACGGCGGCAGTGACCAGGGGCTTCTTTTCCTGCGCGCAGGCATCGGCCAGAGCATAGCGTGTCTCGAAATTGTCGGAGCCGTCGACCACGATATCGTATTGGGCGACGAGGGCAGGGGCATTTTGCTCGGTCAGTCTGAGGCGATGCAGTTCCGCCCTGACATTGGGGTTGATGCGCATGATCGCAGCCGAAGCGCTGTCGGTCTTCGCCATGCCGATCGTATCGCTGCCATGGATCACCTGCCGCTGCAGGTTGGACAAGGAGACATCATCGTCGTCGACGATGCCGAGCGTGCCGACGCCGGCCGCCGCGAGATATTCGAGCACAGGGGCCCCAAGCCCGCCGGCGCCGATCACCAGCACCCGCGCCCGCTTCAGCTTCTGCTGGCCGGGGCCGCCGATTTCGGGCAGCACGATGTGGCGGGCATAGCGCTCAAGCTCTTCGTCGGTGAGTGCAGCATTCGTCATGGCCGGACCATATAGCGGGCAGGAAACCTTGTCATGCACATGCAAGGCGAAGCCTTGTCACTGACATGCAAGGCGAAGCCTTGTCATGCATATGCAAAGCGAAGCTTTGTCACTCACATGCAAGGCGAAGCCTTGTCCCGCAGGACAAATCGTCGTGCAAGGAGCTTTCAACTCTTCGACAGTTCAGCCGGTCGGGCCGACGCTGCCGTGATCGACCGTCAGGAATTGCGCCCGCCCGGCAAGGCTGGAAAACAGCGCCGCGTCGGTGCCGGTCATGAAGGCCTGGCAGTTGAGCTCTTCGAGGATGGAAAACAGCGCAGTGCGCCGGCCGCTGTCGAGATGCGCGGCGATCTCGTCGAGCAACAGGATCGGCGTCAGGCCCGACATCTCGCCGGTCAGCCGCGCATGCGACAGCACGATGCCGACAAGCAGCGCCTTCTGCTCGCCGGTCGAGCACAATTCGGCCGGCATCGACTTCGGCCGGTGGCGGACCGCGAGGTCGGAGCGGTGCGGACCGTCGAGCGTGCGGCCGGCGGCGCGGTCGCGCTCGCGGCCATTGGCGAGTATGGCGCGAAATCGCTCCTCGACGTCGACTGCCGGTGTGACCGCGATTTGGCTTTCCAATTCGCCGGCGAGGCTGATGTCGGCCTGCGGAAACGGGCCGCTGCCCGGCAGCTTGTCGATCATGGCCGCAAGCAGCCGCACCAGCTCGGCCCTGGCCGCCGCGATCGCCACCCCGGTTTCGGCCATCTGCATCTCGATCGCGTCGAACCAGCCGGTGTCGCGCGAGCCTTCCGTAAGCAAACGGTTACGGCCACGCATCGCCTTCTCGTAATCGAGCGCGCGCTGCCCGTGGCCGGGGTCGATCGCCAGCACCAGTCGGTCGAGGAAGCGGCGGCGGTCGGCGGCCGGCCCTGGAAACAGCCCGTCCATCGCCGGCGTCAGCCAGACGACCCGCAGCCATTCGAGCATATCATCGGCCGATTTTGTCGGCGCGCCGTTGATGCGCACGCGCCTGCCGCCTTCCGCGGCACCATCGCCGCCGGCAATGCCGGTGCCGATTTCGACCTGACCTTCCGGTCCTTCGATGCGCGCATGCAAGGCAAAGCCGCCATCGCCGCCCTCGCGGGCGACGTCGGCGTAAGGCGCGCGGCGCAGCCCGCGCCCCGGCGTCAGCAGCGAAACGGCTTCGAGCAGATTGGTCTTGCCGGCGCCATTGTCGCCGGACAGCACGACAGCGCCGGGGCCGAGATCAAGCGAAAGTCCCGCATAGTTGCGAAAATTTGTAAGTGTAAGCTTACTTATATAGCTCTGCTGCCGAAGCTGTTTGGCGTCCGAGGTCACGGCGACATGTGAGGCCTGCTAGAGCAATTCCAGGAAAAGTGCATAGCGGTTTTCCGTCTGGAATTGCGTCAACAAAAGAGACAAAGCCTAGACCCGCATCGGCATCAGCACGTAGAGCGCGGTCTCGTCGGCCATGTCGTGGATCAGCGTCGGAGACCCGGCATCCGCCAGCATGAACTTGGCTTCCGAACCGGTGAGCTGGGCGGCGACGTCGAGCAGATATTTGGCGTTGAAGCCGATCTCGATCGGGTCGGACGAGTAGTCGGCCGCCAGCTCCTCGGTTGCGCTGCCGGAATCCGGATTGTTGACGGCGAGCGTGAGCTGGCCGTCATTGATCGACAGTTTCACGGCTCGGCCGCGCTCGGACGAAATGGTCGAGACGCGGTCGACGGCGGCGGCAAAGCTCTGGCGGTCGATAACCAGCTTCTTGTCATTGCCGGTCGGGATGACGCGCTGATAATCGGGGAAGGTGCCGTCGATCAGCTTCGAGGTCAGGATGACGCTGCCGATGGTGAAGCGGATCTTGGTATCCGACAGCTCCGTCGTCACCGCGATATCCGGGTCGTCGACCAGCTTCTGCAGCTCGCTCACCGTCTTGCGCGGGATGATGATGCCGGGCATGCCTTCCGAGCCTGCCGGCGCGTCGATCTCGGCGCGCGCCAGTCGGTGCCCGTCGGTCGCGACCGAGCGCAGCTTCAGCTTGCCGCCCGCCTCATACGTGTGCAGGAAGATGCCGTTGAGATAGTAGCGCGTCTCTTCGGTCGAGATCGCGAACTGCGTCTTCTCGATCAGGCCCTTGAGCGCTACCGAATCGAGCCGGAAGATGTGCGAGAAGGAGCCGGCCGAAAGCTCCGGGAAATCGGACTGCGGCAAGCACTGCAGGCGGAAGCTGGAGCGCCCGGACGTGACGGTCATAGCGTTGCCGTCCTCGTCGGTCTTCAGCATCACCTCGGCGCCGTCGGCCAGCTTGCGCACGATGTCGTAGAGCAGATGCGCCGGAACCGTCGTCGCGCCGCCGCGCTCGACCTTGGCCGGCGTGGCTTCGGTCACTTCAAGGTCGAGGTCGGTGGCCTTCATTTCCAGGCTGGCGCCCTCGGCGCTGAGCAGCACATTCGACAGGATCGGTATGGTGTTGCGCCGCTCCACCACGCGATGGACGTGGTTGAGGGACTTCAGGAGATTGGATCGTTCCAGGATAACACGCATGACGAAACAGGCTCGCTTCAATGAATGAGCGGGTCACCGGGCGGCGGCGCCCCGCAAAAGCTCCGAAAAGCTCAGAATCTATGTAAGCTGACAGTAAAAACCCTGCAAACGCAAGCCCGCGCCACCGGTTCCAGCCGGTTGCGCGGGCTTTCTGGGGATAAAGCGGGCGAAGCGCTCAGGCCTGCTCGTTGATCAGCCTTCTGAGCAGTTCGAGTTCCTGCGCCAGCGTGTTGTCGGCGCCGGAAAGATCCTCGATCTTGCGCACGGCGTGTAGGACCGTCGTGTGATCGCGGCCGCCGAAACGGCGTCCGATCTCCGGCAGCGAGCGCGGCGTCATCACCTTGGACAGATACATCGCTACCTGCCGCGGTTTGACGATGGTGCGCGTGCGGCGGTTTGAGAGCAGTTCCGTCTTCGAAACGTTATAGTGGCGCGCCACGATGCGCTGGATGTCCTCGATACGCACCCGCTTCGGCTCGCCCGAGCGGTAAATATGACCGAGGATCTCGTCGATACGGTCGATAGTGATCTGCGGCTCGAAGGACTGGCGAAACAGAAGCTGGTTGAAGGCGCCTTCGAGCTCGCGCCCGCTGCCCGTCACCGTTCTGGCGACGTGATCGAGGATCTCATCCGAAATGTCGAGCGAGGTATCGTCGATCTTGGCAGTGGCAAGGCGCAGCTTCAGCATGCCGAGGCGCATGCCGAAATCCGGCGCCGACATTTCGAGCGCCACGCCGCCGTTGAGGCGCGAGCGCACCCGCGGCTCCAGCGACTCCAGTTCAGACGGCGGCCGGTCGGCGGCGACCACCACCTGCTTGGCGCTGTCGAGCAGCATGTTGATGAGATGGCAGAACTCGTGCTGGATCGACTTGCCCTGCAGGAACTGCATGTCGTCGATTATCAGCAGATCGATGTCGCGCAGCTGCTCCTTGAGCGTCAGCGCATTGTTGTCACGGATCGCGGTGGCGAAGCGCCACATGAAATATTCCGCCGTCAGGTAGACCACGCGCGATTTCGGATTGTGCCGCAGCGATTCCGCCGCGATCGCCTGCAACAGATGCGTCTTGCCCAGGCCGACGGTCGCATGGAGAAAGAGCGGGTTGAAGCGCACCGCGCTCGACTGCGATTCCGCCACCGCCTTGGCCGCCGCGAAAGCAACACGGTTCGAAGGGCCTTCGATGAACGAAGTGAAAGTGTAGCGCGGGTCGAGCGGCGACCCCAGCACATTGTGGCGGAACTCGGTCTCCACTGGCACGCCCTGGCGGGGCGCCGGCGTCCGTTCCACCCGACCGGCGCTCGCGGTGCCGGCGGCAAGCGCGGTCTGGGCCTGCTTGGTCATCTTGCGCGCCGGTGCGATCTCCGGCTCGACATTGTTGCGGCCCTGCCGCGTGGCGGTCCGCACCACGATCTCGATCTTGAGAAGGTCGGGATCCTCGTGCCTCCACAGTTCGGCGATAAGATCAAGGTAATGACCGTTGATCCACGACCGCAGGAAGGCGGTCGGTACGGAGATGCGGACCATGCCGCGCGACGCCTCGGCAACCTTCATGCGGCCGAACCAGCTCGAATAGACCTCGGCTCCCAGACGCGCCTTCAATTGGGCCTTGACCCGCTCGAACTTCTGTTCAGCGTCGCTGGATGCCGCCATGTCGTCCCCTCCGACGATAGTTGCTGGGAATGGGAGTTCGCCCGCAATCTCCCCCTCGATGCCGCTCTGCATGATCAAGTTCCTTGTCTCTCGTACCCTTTTTCCGCCGGGAGTGCGCCTCCTGCACCCTGGGTCCGGCGACGTTTTTCGCTGCGCCTCTATCGCCGCCGCCGGCGATATCGTTGCAACGTTGCGCAAGGGACCTCTGCCGGCTCTCGCAAGCCGGCTTGATCATGCCAAGACAATACAACACCGCCCGGCGAAAATGCCGGCCCAACGTCGACTGCCATGTACAATTACGCCAGTCCCCTACCCGCACCGAAGAGACAAACCAAGCCGCACGCGGAATTGCTCCGCGTCATGAATTCCGCCATTTTTTGCTGGCCGATTCAGGCTGGGTTAAGGGCAGGTGCCCGTCCCTTCGATGGATGGACATTACCGAAATCGCTGTGGATAGGGCAAGGCCACGTCTAACGGATTTTTAACGAATCTGGTTACCGGAGACGTGTTCAAAGCAGGTGCCACTGCGGCCCATTTTCATAAAGCCATTGTGATTCAAACCCTTTTCCGTGGAATGTGAAAAAGGCCACACCTTCGGAAATTTTCTGAAATAATTCTCTTGACAGCTCCTTGTCCCCCGCCGCTCCTCCGCGAGTTGAACAAGCTGTGGATGACCGTCTGTAAGATTTTGAAAAATATATGGATTTTGTGGCAGGCTCATCTATGGCCGTGCCCGCATCCAGCGGTCGTCGACATGAGCGATTATGTATATGCCGGCAAAACATTGGCTACTTTGAAATTCGGCCCAAGCGTCGTTGTCCGACCGTTCTTTTTAAGTACTTGCCGGCAAACGAAAAAACCCGGCCTGTGCGGCCGGGTTCAAGGATAACGGTTCTAAAGGGAAGTCGGTCAGGCCGACAGCACCTTGACCCGCTGGGCCAGCCGCGAAACCTTGCGGGAAGCCGTGTTCTTGTGGAGGACACCCTTGGTTGCGGCGCGCATCAATTCCGGCTCCGCGGCCTTGAACGCCTCCAGCGCAGCAGCCTTGTCGCCGGCGGCGAGCGCCTCTTCGACCTGGCGAACATAGGTGCGGACGCGGGACCGACGGTTCTTGTTGATCGCCGCCCGGCGGGCGATCTTGCGCGTTGCCTTTTTGGCCGAGGACGTATTGGCCATGATGCCTCTCTTCTGATCTGGTGGGCGCCAGCGGGTCGCAGGGCGCAAAAAACAAACGGGCAGCCACGGGCCGCCTCGGTTGGTGCGGCTTATAGTTCAGCTTTTCCGGCGCGTCAACGCCGCTTCGCGGTCTTTTTGGGCTTGAAGCCGCGCCTCGCTGAAACGGGTCTGCGCGCCTAAAGCCGTTGTCTTTGTGCATGCCCGGCTTCTTGCCAAAATCGCGGCACGCATTAGGCCGACAAGCCCTAGTGGTTGCTGAAATTCGGCTTCCGCTTCTCGACGAAGGCGGCCATACCCTCCTTCTGGTCATCGAGCGCAAACAGCGAGTGGAAAAGGCGGCGCTCGAAGCGCAGCCCCTCGGCAAGCGTCGTCTCGAAAGCGCGGTTGACGGCTTCCTTCGTCATCATCACCGACGGCAGGGAAAACTCGGCGATCTTCGCTGCCGCTTTCAGCGCCTCCTCGACCAGCTCGGCCGCCGGCACCACTCGCGACACCAGTCCGCAGCGCTCGGCCTCGGCAGCGTCCATCATCCGCCCGGTCAGGCACATGTCCATCGCCTTCGACTTGCCGACGAAGCGGGTCAATCGCTGCGATCCTCCCATGCCCGGCATGACGCCGAGCGTGATCTCGGGTTGGCCGAACTTTGCGTTGTCGGCTGCGATGATGAAATCGCACATCATGGCCAGCTCGCAGCCGCCGCCAAGCGCATAGCCGGCGACCGCGGCGATGATCGGCTTGCGCGCCCGGGTGAGCTCCTCCCACCCGACAAAGAAGTCTCCAGTATAGGCGTCGACAAAGGAGATCGCCTGCATTTCCTTGATGTCGGCGCCGGCCGCGAAGGCTTTTTCCGAACCCGTGAGCACCATTGCGCCGATGCCGGCATCGGCGCCGAACGTGTTCACCGCCGCCACGATCTCGGCCAGCACCTGCGAATTCAGGGCATTGAGCGCCTTCGGCCGGTTCAGCGTGATCAGCCCGACCTTGCCGCGTGTCTCCACGAGAATGGTTTCATAGGCCATGGCATCGTCTCCTCGCTTCGATTGAGGAGACCGGTCTAGCTCACCGCTGACAGGTCCGGCAATAGAAGGTCGATCGGCCGCTCTGCACGATGCGTTCGATATGGCCGCTGCAGCCCGGTTTCGGACATGGCTCGTCTTCGCGGTCATAGACCGCGAAGGAATGCTGGAAATAGCCAAGCGACCCGTCTGCCTGGACATAGTCGCGCAGCGAGGAACCGCCGGCGGCGATCGCGTCGGCGATGACCGAGCGGATGACGGCGGCCAGGCGTTCGCATTGCTCTTTCGCTCTCTTGCCGGAGCCGGCTATGGTGCCGGCTTCGCGCAGCGGCGACAGGCCGGCGCGCCACAGCGCTTCCGACACATATATGTTGCCGAGCCCGGCGATCAGCCGCTGGTCGAGCAACGCGGCCTTGAGCGGCGATCTGCGGCCTTCGAGCAGCGAGGCGAGCAGGGGACCGTCGAGCGCGTTGCCGGTCGGCTCGATGCCCAGCCCAGCCAGCATTGGATGCGTGTCCGGCGCGCCTTCGGCAAACAGCATGAAGCCGAAACGGCGCGGATCGTTGAAGATGACGCGGGACCGCTCGCCCTTCGGGGAGTCGACATCGAATACGACGTGGTCATGCGCCTCGCTCTTCGAGCGCTCGTGATGGAAGCTGCCGGGAATGCGGCCGTTGCCAGCGGTTTCGACGCGGAACGATCCCGACATGCCGAGATGGCAGATCAGCACCGGACCGTTTTCGATGTGCATCGTCAGATATTTGGCGCGCCTGCCAAGCGCCGTCACGGTCTTGCCGGCAAGCCGCTCCGAGAACCGTTCCGGAAAGGGAAAGCGAAGGTCTGGCCGTCGCGCCTCGACATTGACGAGCCGCGCCCCTTCCAGAACCGGCTGCAGCCCCCGCCGCACCGTTTCGACTTCAGGCAGTTCCGGCATGGCCGCCTATCGTCGCGAGGAAAGAGGTGCCGTGGCGGCCAGGCGCAAGCCCGAGATGATCCGCGACGGTTTCGCCGATATCGGCGAAGGTCGGCCTGAGCCCGATGTCGCCGCCCTTCATTCCCGGCCCTATCCCGATCACCGGAACGCGTTCGCGGGTATGATCGGTGCCGCGCCAGGTCGGATCGTTGCCGTGGTCGGCGGTGAGGATGAGAAGGTCGCCCGACTTGATGCGCGACAGCGCTTCCGGCAGCCGGCGATCGAAGGCCTCGAGCGCTCCGGCATAGCCGGCGACATCGCGCCGATGGCCGAACTCGGTATCGAAATCGACGAAATTGGCAAAGACCAGATCGCCTTCGCCGGCGTCGTCCATGGCGGAGAGCGCCTTGTCGAACATCGCCATGTTGCCGCCCGCCTTGCGCACCTCAGCGATGCCGCGATGGGCGAAGATGTCGCCGATCTTGCCGACGGCGATGACCTTGCTGCCGCGCTCGGTCAGCCGGTCGAGCAAGGTCGGCTCCGGCGGCGGCACGGCATAGTCGCGGCGGTTGTGGGTGCGCTGGAAGGTGGCGCTTGTCTCGCCGACAAAGGGCCGCGCGATCACCCGCCCGATGTTGAGCGGATCGACCAGCCGGCGCACCGTCAGGCAAAGCTCGTAGAGCCGCTCCAGGCCGAAATGCGTCTCGTGCGCGGCGATTTGCAATACGGAGTCGACCGATGTGTAACAGATGGGCTTGCCGGTCCGGATGTGTTCCTCGCCGAAGCGCTCGATGATCTCGGTTCCTGGCGCATGGCAATCGCCGAGGATGCCCGGCACCTTGCCTTCGCGGATGATCGCGCCGGTCAGCTCGGCCGGGAAGGCGGGCACGGTGTCGGGAAAATAACCCCAGTCGAAACGCACGGGCAGGCCGGCAATCTCCCAATGGCCCGACGGCGTGTCCTTGCCGCTAGAGACCTCCTGGGCAGCGCCATGGAACGACGCGGCAAGCAGCGGCGCGTCGAGGTCGACCGTCAGCCCGGTTGCCGTCTTGGCCGCGCGGGCAAGCCCGAGCGACATCATGTTGGGGACGGCGAGCGGTCCGCGGCGCAGGCCTCCACGATCCGCGCGGCCCTCGGCGCAAGTCTGCGCGATGTGTCCGAATGTGTCGGCGCCGGCATCGCCGTAGCGTTCGGCATCGGCCGCTCCGCCGATGCCGAAAGAATCGAGAACGAATAGGAAAGCCCGCGCCATAGGGGTGCCATCGTGCCAATCTAACCAGCCAGACATAGAGTTCCACAGCGGCGTTGGCAAATCGGATGCCAGACCGCAACGGCTTGGTGCAAAGTGGTGCGGATCGAGGGAGTGCGGCAAGAATGGGCATGGGCGCAAAATCGACGGCAAGCCAGGCATTGAGGACCTGCGCGGCGGCTCTCGCGGTGCTCTCCGCGGCCCCGCCGGCGCATGCCGACTGGCGCGCCGACATCGGCACGTTTCGCATAGGAATCGTCGCCGAGCCTGGAGGCGGCAACACGGTACCTGGTCTGGCGCGCTTGACGGATGCCTATACGAACGCTCTCGGCATGAAGGTCGAGTTCGTCGTTGCTCGCGACTATGCGGCATTGATCGAGGCTCAGGCGAGCGGCCGCATACAGTATGCGGTCTATTCGGCGCTCGCCTATGCTACGGCTTCGGAGCGCTGCGGCTGTGTCGAGCCGCTGGTGGCGCCTGTCGATGCCGATGGAGCCGCCGGCGTCCGTTCCGTGCTGGTGACGCGCGACGGCAAAGTGCCGGGCCTCACAGCGATCGCCTCGCATCGGATCGCCATCGCGCCCGCCGACAATGTCGTCGGTTCCCTCCTGCCGCTGACCGAACTGGCCGGCGAAGGCGTGCCGATCGCGCAGGATTCACCTTTCCTGGCGCGCGCCTCGTCGGCCACCGCGGCCGAGGCGATGCTCGGCGACGGAGAAGCCGACGGCCTGTTCGGCTGGGAGCCTATCGGCGCCGACGGCCAGCCTACCGACACGGGCGGCACCATCATGCGGCTTGCGGCCGCCGGCGTCCCGAAGACGTCGCTTCGGGTGCTGTGGAGCTCGGCTCCGCTGCGATATGGGCCTCATGTGGTGCGCAGCGATCTCGACGCCGAAGCCAAGCGACGGCTGACCGTGTTTCTGACCAATCTCAAGTCGCTGACCCCGGATGTCTACGATCTTCTGGAGCCGACGCACTCCGGCGGCTTCGAACTGGCCGTCTCAAAGGACTATGCAACGGCCCTGGCCATCGTGCGGCGGGAAACTGGCGGGGATTAGTCCGTCAGCAGTCGGTGCAAGGAACCGTAGGACCGCGGCGCGGCCTCAGATAGTATGTTTCGCCCATCGATATGTTGTTGAAGGCCGAGGTCAATCCAAGCGTCGACGAACTGTCGGCGGACCAGGTGATGATCGGCTTATAGCCGAGGTCGCTTTCCACCCGGACAAGGAAGGTGTTGCGGATATTCAGCGTCGGCGGAACGGTGGTGGGACTGGTCTTCGCCGAGTCGGCGCTATAGGTGGTGCCCACGAGCTTGCGCGACCAGGCCACCGTCGCCTTGGGCGATGCCTCGTCGGAGATCTGGATCCCGGTGATGATGATCGTCGGCGTAGAGCGATTGTAGGGCTGCAGCGTCGAGGTACCGATCTTCATGATCGCGTCGAGATCGGCCTTCGTGACGCTGGTCTGCTGCGTGACGAGATCCGCCACCATGCTGCCGATGCGGCTGACCTTCTTGCTGGTCTCGATGGCCTGCGAGGCTTCCATCGTGATGAAGTACATGATGAGCAGCACCGGCACGATGAAAGCGAACTCGATTGCCGCGACGCCGCGGCGATCGCGGCAAAACCGTGCCGCCTTGGCCACGAAAGCCGAAATTCGTCGCTGTGCCCCCGCACGGTACATATCCTGCCCCCACACCGCCTCAAGTCTCGGCCGGCCGCAATCTTGAAGCATGTCTCCCGAAGTGGACCCGGTTTCGGGAGACATGCCGACAATCAAAAAGCTGAAGCAGGTCGCGTCACGCGACCTGCCTTAGTCGTCGAATGGTTCGTTCTGCCAGGTCACCGATGCGAAGTGCAGCGTCTTGCCGCCATTCAGATTGGCCATTTGTTTGGCCAGGAAATCGGTGATCACCGGCCATTTGTAGAAAACCCGCAGCATGTTCTTCGATTCCGCCAGCCCCGGCGACACCGTGAAAGTCGTCGAGCTCGTGCCTGTCAGCACGATTTCGCCGTTCTGGATTTTGAAGCCCGCCGCCGCGGCGTCGGCGAAGGTCGGATATTCGCGCAGGTCCACCAGAAGTGAAGCATCTGACCCCGACCCGGGGCAGTTCGTGGCGACCATGATCTCCAGCCTGTCGCAGATCAGCGTCTTGATCGAGGCGTCGGTGACGTTGGCCTTCTTGAGCTGGCCGGTTCGCAACTGGCGCGCGATATCGTCGGTGGCGTTGGCCATCACTTCCTGGCCGGCGAACGAGATGCAGCTCTCCAGGATGGCGAAAACGAGCAAGGCGAACGGCATGGCCAGCATTGCGAATTCCAATGCCGTGCTGCCGCGCCTGTCGCTGAAGAAACCGGGGCGTGGCTTTGCCTCGGCCTTGCCGTCCATGCCACCCTTGGGCGCCCTGCTCATGTTCCGTTCCTGCCGATCCCTTGCAATGTCGGCTGCAACCTATCGACCACCCATTGAGGTCCGGTTTGGATCAGCGTTAAACTCGGTGGGCGGCCCTTAACCCGCTGTTAACCTGCGGGCGCTTGCGTCCTTAAGCTCAGCGGGCTGCGTTCATTTCCGTTTCGGACGTTTTCTCAGCCTCGCTCTTGTACGAGCTTTCGCAATAGGGCGTGCAGGACATGGTCTGGACTTCGGCGCGTCGATAGATGCGCACCGAGGACGCGGCTTGTCGGACGACCGTCACCTGCTCATCTATGATCGGGCTGCCATCGGAATCGAGCACGACCAGATTGGTCACGCCGAAACCTTTGCCGGTGAGAACGACCGTCGAGGCGTCCTGCACGGCGGCATCGGCGATGGCCGGATTGCCGACGACGATCGTATCGGCCGCGCGCGACAACTTGACGATCTTTGCTTGATTCATGGTGACCTCGATGCCGGCGCCGGCGCTGGCCGGCATGACGGATGCGGCGACAGCCAACAGCGCGACGACTGAAAATGGCGATCTCGACGAGGTCATTGAAGCGCTCCGGAGCGGCAGACTGTTCAACGGAACATGAACGAAATTGGTGAACCGACGGTTAAGCGCCGTATGGCCGCGATAAGGATTGGCCGGCTCGGCGGTCATAAGCCTGAGAGCATACGCTGTTTTAGCGAAATCGCGGATGGGCCGGATCTCCGCGCTTTTCCTGCCCGCCACTCCGCCTCTGGAGGTTTAGGCCACGGTTAACCAAGCAACGGGATCGCCTCCGGAAAGGAATCGGTAAGGGTATTTATTAAGCCGATCGAAAGGGCTTCCCCCTAGATTTGGCACATCCGATCAACCGGCAAGAGAAGTTGACGGAAGTGCTGTAACACGTGGAGTAGGAGCTCTCGAATGTCTAACCTCATCGCACGTTTCGTAAAGGACGAATCCGGCGCGACCGCCATCGAATACGGTCTGATCGCCGCCCTCATCGCGCTCGCCATCATGGTCGGCGCCGGCCAGCTCGGCACTGCCCTGAACACCAAGTTCAAGGCAATTGCCAGCGCGGTCCAAAACTCCAACTAACAACAACCCGAGGACGACGAAGTCGCTCTCGACGAGAAGGGCCGCCTCGAGGCGGCCCTTGTTCGTTGCAGCATCTGGTTGCGCGCGAATTTGATCGTCGGCACTCACCGACCGTTAATGGCGTGTGGCTAGACTGGGCGTGTTACTTTTCTCACGGCATTGTGTTGTCTCATGCTTGAAGCTGTAATCTTCGTCGTCTTTCCATTCTGCATGCTGTTTGCGGCGATCTCCGACATGCTTTCGATGACGATCGCCAACCGCGTGCCGGTGCTGCTCGTGGCGACGTTCGCTCTGGTCGCTCCTTTGACCGGGATGGACTGGGCCATTTATGGCGGGCATTTCGCGGCAGGTGCCCTGGTGCTGGCCGCGACGTTCGGACTGTTCGCGCTCGGCGGCATGGGCGGCGGCGATGCCAAGCTGCTGGCCGCGACCGCCGTATGGATGGGGCTCAACATCAATCTCATCGGCTACTTGGTGACCTCGACATTGATCGGCGGCCTGCTGACGGTTGCCATTCTGGCCTACCGGAAATCGCCATTTGCGGTTTACACCGGCCACAACCGTTTTCTCCGCCATTTCGCCGACGAGACCGCAGGCATTCCCTATGGCGTCGCGCTTGGTCTTGGCGGGCTCCTCACCTTTCCGGATTCTTCGTTGATGGTCTGGGCGCTGGATAGGCTCACGACCTAAAGCATATCGCCATCTTCAGATGCGCTCGGTGCGCTTCGGAGTCTGGCTTTACGCCTACCAAACAGCTTGTTGCCTTCGGAAAATCAGTTTCTGTGACAAGGGTTCTCGCGGCACTTGGCCGCCTTTTTTGTTAACGGCAAGGCGGTTCGGTCCAATTTGAGTAAACGTTAAATTAATCACGATCGTAAGCATTGCATTAACCTTGTTTTGACGATTGTGGCTGCAAAGTCCGGCTTGGCGAGGTGGTTTGCCTTGAGGCGAAGGGTCCGGACGAATGCCAGCATCCCGACTGATTATTCTGAGCGTGGCCGTGGCCGCGGCGGGTGGCGCGGGTTATGTCGCGAAGAACATGGTAGTGGCGCCGCCGGCTCAAGTCGTCGTCAACGCTCCCAAGCAGCCGGCGATCGCGCTGCAGGACGTGCTGGCGCTTTCCGGCGATGTCGCAATGGGCAGCCAGCTCGGTGACAACATCAGGTGGGAGCAGTGGCCGGCGAGCGGCATCAACGCTAATTTCATCACCCGTGCGGCCGAACCGGACGCAGTCGAAAAGCTGAAGGGCTCGGTGGCGCGTGTAGCCATGTATGCCGGTGAGCCGTTGCGGCGCTCCAAGCTGGTCGGCGAGGGGCAGAGCTTCATGTCCTCGATCCTGCCGTCCGGCATGCGCGCGGTCGCGACCGCCATATCGGCCGATACGTCCGCCGGCGGCTTCATCCTGCCCAATGACTTCGTCGACGTCATCATGACCCGGCGGGCCGACGCCAGCAATGGCGGCAGCGGCTTCAATACCGAGACCATCCTGAAGAACATCCGTGTCCTGGCCATCGACCAGACCATCCAGGAGGACGAGGAAGGCAAGAAGACCAGGGTCGGCCAGACCGCGACGCTGGAGCTCACGCCGCAGCAGGCGGAGATCATCACGGTGGCGCAGCAGATGGCGGACCGCCTGACCCTGGCGCTGCGTTCGATCACCGACACGAATGAGAAGAACCTGGGCGAGGCCGACTACCTGGTGAACGGCAATGGCCGGCGCGGCACGGTGCGATTGATCAAGTCGGGCCAGGTTTCCGAAGTGGGAGCAAGGAAATGAGGCTAATCGGCAAACTGCCCGCCATCGCGGCGGCCGCAATCGGCCTGTTCCTGATCGGCACCAATGCGCCTGGGCTCGTCGAGGCAAAGGCCGCGAACAGGGCGGCGGGTGTGACGGCCTCGGTTGCCTCGCAGCGCGTCAAGCTCGGCCTCAATAAGTCGGTGGTGATCGACCTGCCGAGCGACGCTTACGACATACTCGTCGCCAATCCCGCGGTCGCCGACGCAGTGACGCGCACGGCGCGCCGCATCTATCTGTTCGGCAAGGCGGTCGGCGAAACCAACATCTTCGTCTTCGGTCCCAACGGCGAGCAGATCGCCAGTCTTGACCTGGCGGTCGAACGCGATGTGGCCGGGCTGGAAGACTATCTCAAGCGCTTCCTCCCGACGTCGCAGATCAAGGTCGAGCTGCTGAACGACAACGTGATTCTCACCGGCAATGTCGATACCCCGCTCGACGCCAAGCGCGCCGTCGACCTGGCCACCATCTTCGTCTCGGGCGGTGAAGCGACGACCGGCCAATATTCGCAGACGGCCGCCGGCGGGTCCGCCAATGGCGGCGTCGACATCAACAATCCCGACCAGGAGCGCCGGGTCTCCAAGATCGTCAATCTGCTGCAGATCATCGGCGACGATCAGGTGACGCTGAAGGTGACGGTGGCCGAAGTCAGCCGCTCGGTGATGAAGCAGCTCGGCGTCAATATGATCGGCAACGGCGGCAGCAACGGCATTTCCTGGGGCGCTCTCAGCGACAATTTCACCGGCCTCGGCAAGCAGCTGTCCAACTCGAGCTTCAATGTCGGGACGTCCTCGATCCAGGCCTACATCAATGCCATGGAATCGGCCGGCGTTATGAAGACGCTGGCAGAACCGACGCTCACTGCGGTGTCCGGCGAGAAGGCGACCTTCAAGGTCGGCGGCGAATACAACATGGTGAACAGCGTTTCGGCCAATGTCTCCACCGACAACCAGACGGGTCTGAAGACCTATTCCATCGAGAAAATCGAATACGGCATCGGATTGGAGTTCCAGCCGGTGGTCCTGTCACCCGGCCGCATCAGCCTAAAGGTGCGGACTGCCGTTTCCGAGCCGACAACCGAGGGATCGGTTTCGCTGTCCGACGGCGGGACAAGCCCCGGTATGAACGCTTTGTCGCTGCGTAAGCGCCTGGCCGATACGACGGTGGAACTGCCTTCCGGCGGTTCGATGATGATCGCAGGCCTTGTCCGCGACGACGTCAGGCAGGCCGTCAATGGATTGCCCGGACTGACCAAGATTCCGGTCCTCGGCGCGCTCTTCCGCAGCCGCGACTTCGTGCGCAACGAGAGCGAACTCGTCATCATCATCACGCCCTATCTGGCGCGGCCAGTGGCGCGCAACGAATTGGCCAAGCCCGACGATAATTTCAATGCGCCGAGCGACGGCGCCGGCATGTTCCTCGGTCGCGTCAATCGCGTCTACGGCACCATGCAGACCGATAGGCCACCTGGCCGCTACCACGGCGTCGTCGGCTTCATCTACAAGTGAGCGGGAAAGCGGACATGTCCAACTCAACAACCAAGTCGATGACGATCGCAGCGGCACAATCCGGCCGCGGACGATTCCGCGGGGCGTCTCCGGTCCTGGCGATCGCCCTTGCGGCGTCGCTCACCGGATGCGCCAACTTCCATCGCGATAGTGTGACAGTGGGCTCCATTCCGGACGACTACCGCACCAATCATCCGATCGTTATCGCCGAGAAGAACCAGAAGATTGACCTCCCGGTCGGCGCCGGTGATCGCGGCATGACGGCTTCGCAGCGCGACACTCTGCTCGGCTTCCTCGACGGCTACGACAGGAGCGCCGCGCCGGCGCTGACGATCGCGGCCCCGGTGGGTTCCGCGAACCAGGCCGCCGCCCAGGCCGCGAGCCGCGATTTCGCCAGACTTGCGATGGCCGCAGGCGTCAAGCGCAACAATATCATCATGACCTCCTATCAGTCGGCCGTGCCCGAGGCTTCGGCGCCGGTCCGCGTGGCCTTCGTGGCGGTGAGGGCACAGACCGACAAATGCGGGCGTTGGCCCGAGGATCTGACCGAGACTTCCGAGAACAAGCACTACGCCGATTTCGGGTGCTCCTATCAGAACAACCTCGCCGCCCAGATGGCCAATCCCAACGATCTGCTCGGGCCGCGCAAGCAGTCCGACATCGATGCCGAAAATCGCGGCGCGGTGATCGACGTCTACCGGGCGAGAGGCATTTCGGATGAGTTCCTCGGCAATTCGGAAGTGACTTACTGAGCCCGCGCCGGATCACGGAAAGAGCATGACGATGAGCAACCTTGCCTACGACACGCCTGCCGATCCCGGCGATCTCTCGCAACAGGACATCGCCGCCATGCAGGCGCTGCGCCCGGTGCCGCGCATCTCGATCCAGGCTTTCTGCGAGACCGAAGGCGTTGCAAATCCGATCGGGCGCGCCGGCGAGGACCGCCGCATGGCCAAGGCCCATCTCAAGGTCCATATGGGCGGCATCGCCACCGCGATCGAGTTCTACCAGTCGGCGCCGACGCCAAACCTGATCCTGCTGGAATCGCGCAGCGAGCCGAAACAGCTGCTGGAGCAGCTCGCTCAGCTCGCCGAATATTGCGATCCGACCTCGAAGGTCGTGGTCATCGGCCATTACAATGATGTCGGACTCTACCGGGAGCTTATCCGTTCGGGCATTTCCGAATATGTCATCGCGCCGGTCTCGATGACCGATATCGTCAGCGTCGTCTCGTCGATCTTCGTCGATCCCGAGTCCGATCCGATCGGCCGCTCCATCGCCTTCATCGGCGCCAAGGGCGGCGTCGGCTCCTCGACGATCGCCCACAACGTCGCCTGGGCGATGTCGTCCTTGTTCAAGTCCGAAGTCGTAGTCGCCGATCTCGACCTCGCCTTCGGCACCGCCAACATCAACTTCGACCGGGACCCCGCGCAGGGCATCGCAGAGGCGGTGTTTTCGCCCGAGCGCGTCGATGAGGTCTATCTCGACCGGCTGCTCGCGCAATGCGCCGAGCATCTGTCGCTGCTTGCGGCACCCTCCACGCTCGAGCGCGTCTATGATTTCGATCCTGACGCCTTCTCCCAGGTCATCGAAACGGCGCAGCGCAGCGCGCCCTTGCTCGTGCTCGACGTCCCTCACGTCTGGAGCGGTTGGACCAAGAGCACGCTGATCAAGGCCGACGAGATCGTCATCACGGCCACGCCAGAACTCGCCAATCTGCGCAACACCAAGAATATGGTCGACATGCTGAAGCGGCTGCGTCCGAACGACCCGCCGCCGAAGCTGATCATCAACCAGGCGGGCGTTCCCAAACGCCCGGAGATCGCTGCATCGGATTTTTCCGAACCGCTCGGCATCACGCCGATGGCGGTGATCAATTTCGAGCCGCTGCTGTTCGGCAACGCGGCCAACAACGGCCGCATGCTCGGCGAAATGGACGCCAAGAGTCCGATCGTCGGCACGATCAACGAAATAGCGCATGTGCTGACAGGGCGCAGCGAGATCAAGGCGAAGAAGAAGGCAAGCCTTGGAGCCATCCTCGGCAAGCTTTCACGCAGCAAGAAGTGACGCTCGCTGAGCGGCATCGGGTAGTCGATCATGTTTGGTAAAAGAGGCACAGACGACGGCAGCCGGGCAGCTCCCGAATTCCGTCCGCCAGCACCTCCTCCGGCCGCTCCCGCTCCGGCTGGGACGATCGCTGTCGATCGGCCGGCCGCGCCCGCGCCGAGCACGCCCGCCGCGTCCCCCGTTCGCCGTCCGGTGGAGGCGCCGCCGATGGCGCCCGAGCCGCCGAAAAGGGTCCAGCGCGAGCGCAGCGAAACCTACTATGACACCAAGAGCCAGGTGTTTTCCGCGCTCATCGACACGATCGATCTTTCGCAGCTCGCCAAGCTCGATCCGGAAAGCGCGCGCGAGGAAATCCGCGACATCGTCAACGACATCATCGCGATCAAGAATTTCGCGATGTCGATCTCCGAGCAGGAAGAGCTGCTCGAGGACATCTGCAACGACGTGCTCGGCTATGGGCCGCTGGAGCCGCTGCTCGCGCGCGACGACATCGCCGACATCATGGTCAACGGTTCAAAGAACGTCTACATCGAAGTCAACGGCAAGGTCGAACCGACCAGCATTCGCTTCCGCGACAACCAGCAACTGCTCAACATCTGCCAGCGCATCGTCAGCCAGGTCGGCCGCCGCGTCGACGAATCGAGCCCGATCTGCGACGCGCGCCTTCCCGACGGCTCGCGCGTCAACGTGATCGCGCCGCCGCTGTCGCTTGATGGCACCGCGCTCACCATCCGCAAGTTCAAGAAGGACAAGCTGACGCTCGACCAGCTGGTCAAGTTCGGCGCCATCTCGCCGCAAGGCGCGGAGATCCTGAAGATCATCGGCCGCGTCCGCTGCAACGTCGTCATCTCGGGCGGTACCGGCTCGGGCAAAACGACGCTGCTCAACTGCCTGACCAACTACATCGATCGCGAGGAGCGGGTCATCACCTGCGAGGACTCGGCCGAGCTGCAGCTGCAGCAGCCGCACGTGGTGCGTCTCGAAACCAGGCCGCCCAATCTCGAAGGCGAGGGCGAGGTGACCATGCGCGATCTCGTCAAGAACTGCCTGCGCATGCGGCCCGAACGGATCATCGTCGGCGAGGTGCGCGGACCGGAAGTGTTCGACCTTCTGCAGGCGATGAACACCGGCCATGACGGCTCGATGGGAACGATCCACTCCAACAGCCCGCGCGAATGCCTGAACCGTATTGAATCGATGATCGCCATGGGCGGTTATTCACTGCCGCAGAGGACGGTGCGCGAGATCGTCGTCGGCTCGGTGGACGTGATCATCCAGGCGGCTCGTCTGCGCGACGGCTCGCGCCGCATCACCCACATCACCGAGGTGATCGGCATGGAAGGCGACGTCATCATCACCCAGGACCTCGTCCTCTACAACATCAAGGGCGAGGACGCGAGCGGCCGTCTGATCGGCGAGCATGTCTCCACCGGCATCGGCCGGCCGCATTTCTGGGATCGTGCCCGCTACTATGGCGAGGAGCAGCGCCTCGCCAACGCGCTCGAGGCCATGGAGAAACGCGCTGACTAGAGCAATTCCAGGGAAGGTGCGTAGCGGTTTTCCGTCCGGAATTGCGTAAAAACAAATACTTAGAGCGGGTCAGCGCTGTTATAAAAAGCTGAACCGCTCTAGTGCATCTGGAGGTGTAGGGGCCCCGGTCGATGTTCGGAATTGACACCACGGTTCTGGCTTTCGTCGTGCTCGCGGGCCTCAGCGCCGGCGCGATAGCCTATGCCTTCCTGTTCAAGCGCATCGATAACGAGAAGCAGGCCGGCAAGCGCCTTGAAACGATCAAGACGGCCGAGACCGACCGATCGGTGGTGAAGGCTACGCGCGACCGCGCCGCGGAAGCGGTCAGACGGCGCAAGACGCTTCAGGATTCGCTCAAGCAGCTCGATGAAAAGCAGAAAACCAATGACCGCAACGTCAAGAAACCGCCGCTGAGGGCCCAGATCCGCCAGGCCGGCATGACCGTCTCCCTCGAGCGCTTCTACATCTACTCGGTGATCTGCGGCATCGTGCTTACGATCCTCGCCTTTCTTGCCGGCGCGCCGTTGCTGGTCCTGCCCGGCGCTCTCTTGGCCGGAGCCCTCGGCCTGCCGCGCTGGTTCGTCTCGTTTCGTCGCGCGCGCCGGGTGAAGGCCTTCCTGGAGGAATTCCCGAATGCCCTCGACATCATCGTGCGTGCGGTGAAGTCTGGTCTGCCGCTCAACGACGCGATCCGCCTGATCGCCAATGAATCCCCGGAGCCGGTCCGCTCCGAATTCCGCCGTATCGTCGATTCCCAGCAGATGGGTATGTCGATCCCCGATGCCACGATGCGCATGTCCGAGACCATGCCATGCACCGAGGCCGGCTTCTTCGGCATCGTCATCCAGATCCAGTCGCAGGCCGGCGGCAATCTCTCCGAAGCGCTGGGCAACCTTTCGCGCGTGCTGCGCGACCGCAAGAAGATGAAGGCCAAGGTACAGGCGCTGTCGATGGAAGCAAAGGCATCCGCCGTCATCATCGGCGCCCTGCCGTTCGTCGTCGCCTTTCTCGTCTATCTGACAAGTCCGAACTACATCATGCCGCTATTCACCACCAGCGTCGGCAATCTGATCCTCGGCTGCTCTGGCGTCTGGATGTCGATCGGCATCCTGGTGATGCGCAAGATGATGAACTTCGAAGTGTAGGGACGCGGATCCAATGACAGACCAGGTCGTCAAGACGCTAACCGATCCTTCGTTTCTTATCGCGCTCCTGGTCGGCATCGCGGTTTTTGCGACCGTCTTCACGCTCCTGCCTGCGCTTGGCGGCAATCAGCTCAAGGCGCGCATGAAAACCGTGGCGCTCGAGCGTGATGAGCTGCGCGCCAAGCAGCGTCAGCGGCTCGCCAATGAAGCCGATCGCCGCCGCAAGGGTTTGCGCGAGGAACAGTCGATCGGCATGCGCAACATCGTCGAACGGCTGGATCTCAAGCGCGCGCTTGCCGACGAAGGCACGCTGCAGAAGTTGAAAGTTGCAGGCTTCCGCGGCCAGAATCCGCTGACGCGCTTCCTGTTCTTTCGTCTGATCCTGCCCTTTGTCGGATTCGCGCTCGCGGCGATCTACCTGTTCCTTCTCGGCGGTCTGGCGCAGCAGCCTGCCTTCATCAAGCTGTTCGTCTGCATTCTTGTAGCCTATGGCGGCTTCTATGCGCCGATCCTCTACGTCAACAACCGCGCCACCAAACGCAAGCAGTCGATCCAACTGGCATGGCCGGACGCGCTCGACCTGATGCTGATCTGCGTCGAATCCGGCATGTCGGTGGAAGCAGCGCTTCGCAAGGTCGCCGACGAGATCGGTACTCAGTCCGTCGCCCTCGCCGAGGAATTCGTGCTCACCAATGCCGAGCTCTCCTATCTGCAGGACCGCAGGGTCGCTTACGAGAACCTGGCAAGCCGCACCGGTCTAGATTCGGTGAAGGCGGTGACTCAGGCCCTGGTCCAGGCGGAGCGCTACGGCACGCCGGTGGCGCATGCGCTGCGCGTGCTCGCCTCAGAAAGCCGCGACATGCGTATGAATGCGGCCGAAAAGAAGGCCGCAGCACTGCCGCCGAAGCTCACCGTGCCGATGATCCTCTTCTTCCTGCCGGTTCTGTTCGCCATCATTCTAGGGCCGGCCGGCATCCAGGTCAGCCAGCGCGGCATCTTTGGCGATCAGCACAATTCCAGCAGCCAATAGGCGAAGCCATCGAAGTCATGACAGAAGCCGCGTGGCAGGCGCCGCGCGGCTTTGCTGTCTGGCCCAGCCTTGAAGCAATTCCAGGAAAAGTGTGTAACGGTTTTCCGTCCAGAATTGCGGAAAAAACAAACAGCTAGAGCAACTCGCGGTTTCCGTAGAACGATGACCTCTGTAGGTGCCGGGCAGTCAGTTGGTCGCGACCTTCGCCTTGCCCTTGTCCTGATCCTTGAGTTGGCTCCAGGCATTCTGCTGCGCAAGCATCTGGCGCAGATAGGCGATATTGGCCTGCGCCTGCTCCGGCGAAAGCTCCTGCGAGGCGATCTTTTCGGCCTCGTCGAAACGACCCTGCAGGCCGACGACCAGCGCCAGGTTCTGCCGCACCCGGCTGTCGGCGTTGGGTTGCTGCGCGGCCGAGCGCATATAGGTCTCGGCGGTGCGCAGATCCCCCTCCAGCACATAGGACATGCCGAGATTGGAAAGGATCGAGGGTTCGTTCGGCTTGAGCTCGAGCGCCTTCCGGTAGTCCTGACGTGCCTCGTCCCGCTGCCCCATCTGGTCAAGGATGGCGGCTTCAGCCGAAACCAGGCGCCAGTCCGGATATTCCGGCGTCTGCGCGCGGCGCACCGCATCGAGCGCCTGCTCGAACTGCCCGTTGGCGGCAAGCGCCTTGCCGTAGGCGGCGAGCACGTCGCGGTCCTTGGGGTAGGCTATCGCGAGCTTGCGCATCACCGCCAGCGACTGGTCGGCGTCGCCATCCATCTGCAGCGCCGCGGCATAGTTGGTGGCGATGCGTTTGTCATTCGGGTTCCGGGCGTAGGATTCGCCGAGCCTGGTCGTGGCACTGTGCAGTTCGCTGGCCGACATCGTTTCCAGGGGCCGGTTGTCGGAGCGGGAAATGGAGCCGGTCGTGAACTTGCTGGTACTGCCGCAGCCGGCCACGCTGGCCGCCAGCACCGCCATCAATGCCGTGGTGACCAGACGCTTGCTTGTGAAGGTCAACGCTTTGATCGGCATCGGCGCCTATCTCCATTCCTGCGCGGCCATTAAGCTGGCCGTCTTCCCTCCCACAGAAATATTCTGTTAACCCTAACGGATCGTTAAGAAGCCGACTCGCCGTGCCGGCCGGAGACCATCGAATGCCTGTCGAACTTATTGACCAGAAACCGGAAGCAGCCTTGCCAGTCTACCTGGTGGGAAAGGATGGCCTCGACGGCACTGGCCTTTCCCCTTCCGTCATCGCTTGGGCACGGGCCAACGGCTTTTCCGGCGAGGCGGGCCGCACGCTCGTTCTGCCGGCCGAAGGTGGCGGTCTCGCCGGCGCGCTGTTCGGCACCGGCGACGGCGAGAGCCAGCTTGCCGTGGGCGCCCTGGCGCGGGCGCTGCCCGAGGGTGAATGGCATTTCGCCCAGGATCTGCCAGCGCCCGATCTTGCGGCGCTGGCCGTCGTCCTCGGCGGCTACGCCTTCACCCGCTACGGCAAGAAACCCGGCAGGGCGTTGCGCTTCGCGCTGCCGTCGGGCGCCGACGGCGCGCATGTGCGCCGCACCGCCGAGGCTATTTTCCTGACGCGCGATCTCGTCAACACGCCGACGAGCGACATGGGGCCGGATGAGTTCGAGGAGGCTGTCCGGGCATTGGCAGCCGGGCACGGCGCCGACGTCTCCGTCGTCAAGGGTGACGATCTCCTGGCGCGGAATTTTCCGATGATCCATGCCGTCGGCCGCGCCTCGGCCGGCGCGCCGAGGCTGATTGACATGACCTGGGGCCCGAGCGACGCGCCGAAGGTGACGCTGGTCGGCAAGGGCGTCTGCTTCGACACCGGCGGCCTCGACATCAAGCCGTCGTCGGGCATGCTGCTGATGAAGAAGGACATGGGCGGCGCCGCCAACGTGCTGGGTCTCGCCTCGATGATCATGGCGGCGAAACGGAATGTGCGGCTGCGCGTGCTGATCCCTGCGGTCGAGAATTCGATCGCCGGCAATGCCTTCCGGCCTGGCGACGTGCTGAGGAGTCGCAAGGGGATAACGGTGGAGATCGGCAACACCGATGCTGAAGGCCGGCTAGTGCTGGCCGACGCTCTGGCGCTTGCCGACGAGGAAAGGCCGGCCCTGCTGTTCGACATGGCGACCTTGACCGGAGCGGCCCGTGTTGCGCTCGGCCCCGATCTGCCGCCCTTCTACACCGGCGACGAGGCACTGGCGTCCGACCTGGCTGCGGCTTCGGTTGCTGTCGAGGATCCGCTGTGGCGCATGCCGCTGTGGCGTCCCTATGACGCGAAGCTTTCCTCGAAGATCGCCGACGTCAACAATGTCACGACGGACGGCTTCGCCGGATCGATCACGGCGGCGCTCTTCCTCAAGCGCTTTGTCGAGAAGACCCCCGGCTGGGCGCATCTCGACATCTTCGCCTGGAACCCGAGTGATCGCCCATACGGCTTGACCGGGGGTGAAGCGCAAGGCATTCGCGCGCTGGAACGAGTGATCTCGAAGCGCTTCTGGTGAGTGTGACGAGAAAACTGGCAAAAGCCGCCGCGGACTGAAACGGAAGCGAAACAATTTGCCGTCATGCTTGGCAAATGTCGATCTCGATGCGCCCGAGCCAGGCCTTGCGACTGTGGCAGCAGGTATTGCTGTCGCAGGTGCGCGACGACGCGCCCGACCTCACCATGCGCCAGACCGCCATCCTGCTCACCATCTACCTCGATCCGCCGCCGCATACGGTGCGCGGGCTGGCCGCGAGGCTCAACGTCACCAAGCCGGTCATCACCCGCGCGCTCGACACGATGGGCGCGCTGAAGCTGGTCTCGCGCCACCGCGACGAGCTCGACAAGCGCAACGTGCTGATCCGGCGCACGGTGGAGGGCGCGCTCTTTGTCGAGCGCTTCGGTGATGGTATCGTCGCAAAGGCGCATGAGCTGCCCATCTGACCGACAACTCGTCTGTCTGACCGATAAACCCATTTGACTGGACTACCGATTTGACCGCCAGGGATGCCCGCCTTCACGCCTTTCGTTCCGATCTCGCCGATGCCAGGCTGAAGGGGCAAGTCGCCGCCGACCGCTTTGTCGCCGGCCGCCCGGCGCGGATCACCGCCGCCGTCGCCGACCTGCGCAAGGCTCCGCGCCCCGATGCCGGCATCAACACGCAGGCGCTGTTCGGCGAGGACGTGCTGGTCTTCGAGGTTGCGGAAGGCTGGGCCTGGGTGCAGGCCGAGCGCGACGGCTATGTCGGCTATGCCGCCGACAATGTACTCGGCGCACGTGAGCATGCGCCCACCCACATCGTCTCCGTGCCGCGCACCTTCCTCTATCCCGGACCGGACCTGCGCTTCCCGATCGGCGGGCAACTGTCGATAGGCTCCGCGGTGACGGTGACGGGTTCCGCCGAAACGCGCGGCACGCACTACGCGCTGCTGCCATCCGGCCAGGCCGTCATTGCCCGCCATCTGCGGCCGCTTACCGAGGTTGCAGACGACTTTGTGACGGTCGCCGAAAGCTTCCTCGGCACGCCATACCTCTGGGGCGGCGTCTCCGGCTTCGGCATCGACTGCTCCGGCCTCGTGCAACTGTCGATGCGCATGGCCGGCAAGGATGTGCTGCGCGACTCCGACATGCAGGCGGCATCGATCGGAACGCCGCTCGAGCCATGCCCTGAGTATTCCGGGCTGCAGCGCGGCGACCTCGTCTTCTGGAAGGGCCACGTCGCGATCATGACCGACGCGAAGGACATGATCCACGCCAATGGCCACACGATGCTGGTCTCGCGCGAAGGGCTGAAGGATGCCGTCGAGCGGATCGGCTATCTCTATGGCGGCCCGACCGGGTTCCGCAGGCCTTAGCGCCGCCCTAACCTCTCCCCATGGGAGAGAAGTGGGATTGCCCCGATTTGCTCTTCGCAAGTCGGCTGGCAATCTGGATGAGGGGTAAGTAGCACCAAGCTGGATCACCCTCATTAGTCTCGGCGCTGCGCGCCGGGCCACCTTCTCCCACACGGGGAGAGGGGAAGAGTGATCCCCTTTTGTTCCGATTTTCCTTGGCGATCGCTTGCCAGCGCGCTACCTCTTTGCGCGTGACAGAGCAGCCGCGCCTCGCCGAACAGAATGTCGCCGTCCTTCTCCCCGAGCCGTTCGTAAAATGGTTCGCTGCAAAAGGCTGGTCGCCGCGCGCCCACCAGCTCGAACTGCTGGCGAAGGCTCAAGCCGGCCAATCGGCGCTGCTGATCGCGCCGACCGGCGCCGGCAAGACCCTGGCCGGATTCCTGCCCTCGCTTACCGAGCTCGCCAGGCGTCCGCGCCGCAAGCCCGGTGGGGCGCATCGTGGCATCCACACGCTCTACATCTCGCCGCTCAAGGCGCTGGCCGTCGACATCGAGCGCAATCTCGGCAAGCCGGTCGAGGAGATCGGACTGCCGGTCACCATCGAAACCCGCACCGGCGACACGCCCTCGCACAAGCGCCAGCGGCAAAAGCTCGCACCGCCCGACATCCTGCTCACCACCCCCGAACAGCTCGCGCTTCTGATTGCCTCGGCCGACGCCAGGCGCTTCTTCGAGGATTTGCGTTATGTCGTCCTCGACGAATTGCATTCGCTCGTCACCTCGAAGCGCGGGCATCTTTTGGCGCTAGGCCTGGCGCGGCTGCGCACCTTCGTCCCTGAGCTGCAGACCATCGGCCTGTCGGCTACGGTCGCCGAGCCGGATGAGTTGCGGCGCTGGCTGGTCAGCCAGGCTTCCCCTGAGGCCATGTCCGAGTTAATCGTCGTGACAGGCGGCGCCAAGCCCGACATCTCCATTCTCGATTCCGAAGAGCGGGTGCCATGGGCTGGCCATTCCGCCCGCTACGCCACTCCGGAGATCTATCGCGAGGTCAAGCGGCACAAGACGACGCTGCTCTTTGTCAACACGCGCAGCCAGGCCGAGCTGCTGTTTCAGGAGCTGTGGCGCGTCAACGACGACACGTTGCCGATCGCCTTGCATCACGGCTCGCTCGACGTCGCCCAGCGGCGGCGGGTCGAGAAGGCGATGGGCGAAAACGCCTTGCGCGCTATCGTCGCCACCTCGACATTGGACCTGGGCATCGACTGGGGCGATGTCGATCTGGTCGTGCATGTCGGCGCGCCGAAGGGGGCCAGCCGCCTGGCGCAGCGCATCGGCCGCGCCAACCACCGCATGGATGAGCCATCGAAGGCGATCCTGATCCCGGCCAACCGGTTTGAGGTGCTTGAATGCCGTGCCGCGCTCGACGCCAACTATCTCGGCGCGCAGGACACGCCGCCTTTGGTCAATGGCGGGCTCGACGTGCTGGCGCAGCATGTGCTCGGCTGCGCCTGCGGTGCCCCGTTCCACGCCGACGCGCTGTTTGACGAGGTGAGATCGGCTGCGCCCTATGTCAGCCTAGACCGCCCGACATTCGACCGGGTCATCGACTTCGTCGCCACCGGCGGATACGCGCTGAGAAACTACGAGCGCTACGCCCGTATCCGGCAAACCAAGGAAGGCTTGTGGCGAGTATCCAATCCCCGCGTGGCGCAACAGTACCGGCTCAATGTCGGGACCATCATCGAAGTGCCGGCCCTCAACGTTCGTTACGTCCAGGCTGGAAGCAAGGGCGCGGCCTCGCGCGGCGGCAGAGTCTTGGGAAAGATCGAGGAAGCGTTTCTCGAGACCTTGACCTATGGCGACACTTTCATGTTCGCCGGAAGGGTTCTGCGCTTCGAGGGTATCCGCGACAATGAGTGCTTCGTGTCGAATGCTCCCGGAAGCGAAGCAAAGGTGCCCTACTATGGCGGCGGCAAATTCCCGCTTTCGACCTATCTCGCCGAGCAGGTGCGCGCCATGCTCGACGATCCGCAGCGCTGGAAGAAGCTGCCCGAGCAGGTGGCCGATTGGCTGCGGTTTCAGGCCGATAAATCCGTCCTGCCGAAACGGGACGATCTGCTGATCGAGACCTTTCCACGCGGAAACCGGCACTATCTCGTAGCCTATCCATTCGAAGGCAGGCTCGCGCATCAGACGCTGGGCATGCTGCTGACGCGCCGCCTGGATCGAGCGGGCGCCAAACCGGTCGGGTTTGTTGCCACCGACTATGCGTTGGCTATTTGGTCGCTGGCCGACATGGGCTGGATGTTCAAAAACAAAAAACCATCGCTGGCTGCGCTCTTCGATCAGGACATGCTCGGGGACGATCTCGAGGCATGGTTTGCCGACAGTTGGCTGCTCAAGCGCACCTTCCGCAACTGCGCGCTGATCTCCGGACTGATCGAGAAACGTCATCCCGGCAAGGAGAAAAGCGGCCGCCAGGTCACCGTCTCGACAGACCTGATCTATGACGTGCTGCGCAGCCACGAGCCCGACCACATCCTGCTCCAGGCGACGCGTGCCGATGGAGCGACCGGATTGCTCGATGTCAGCAGACTTGCCGAGATGCTCTCGCGCATCCGCGGTCGAATCGTGCATAAGGACCTGGAACAGATATCGCCGCTAGCCGTGCCGATCATGCTCGAAATCGGAAAGATGCCGGTGCATGGCGAGGCGGATGAAACGCTGTTGATGGATGCCGCCACCCTCGTTGAAGAGGCCATGGGGCCGGAGATGGCCGACTGAGAGAAGACAAGAGGGGATGAATTTTTCGCTGTCGCGCGCAACGCTGGTCGCCGAGGCCGACTTCGTCGGCATCGCCGGCGAACGCGCGGTTTGCGACCGGCGCGGCGTGCTCTATTTCCCCGATCTGCGGCTGCTTGCGGTCTCCGACCTGCATCTCGAAAAGGGCTCGTCCTTCGCCAGGCGCGGCGCGCTGATCCCGCCTTATGACACAGGTGCGACCTTGCTGCGGCTGCAGGCTGTGATCGCCGACTACGGTCCGCGGATCGTAGTCAGCCTCGGCGACTCCTTCCACGACGGCGGCGGCGCCGAGCGCATGCATCTAAGCTTCCGCGAGCGGCTGGAGGCGATGATGGCCGGCCGCGACTGGTTCTGGGTTGCCGGCAATCATGATCCGGATGCTCCCGCCGACCTGCCTGGCGAGACGGTGAGGGAACTCGCGATTGGTTCGCTTGTTTTCCGCCATGAGCCATCCAAGCTGCGGGTGGAGGGCGAGATCGCCGGCCATCTGCATCCCTGCGCCCGCATCGTCCAGCGCGGCCGCTCGGTCAGGCGGCGCTGCTTCGCCGGTGACGGCGGCCGCATGATCATGCCGGCCTTCGGCGCCTATACCGGCTCGCTCAACGTGCTCGACCGCGCCTATGCCGGACTGTTCCGCCTGGAAACGCTTGTTGCCTACATGCTGGGTGCGGAGCGCATCTTTGCCATTTCCGGCTCGATGCTGCGGCCGGGCTGAAGCGGCTTCATCTGCCGTAATAGAGCGTGACGGTGTGCTTTGCCTCGGCGAAGAACAGCCAGCGTTCGACCAGCATGCCCACGAATTGCATAAGCGCTGCAAGCAGTGATGCGGCTGCTGCGAAAGGCCATGGCAAGGCGAAGGCGATCACGAGCAAGATGGCCGGCACGGCGAAGGCCAGCACCTGCGTGATTCGCCTCAGCTTCGCGCTATGTTTGCGCGCAATGCGAAAACCCATCTCCTTGAGCAGGTAGTTTTCTTCGGTGTGCGGCCATTCGATGGACCGCACCGTGCCGCCGGCGAGGCCGGTCGCCGTGTTGGCCGTGGTCGGGATTTCCAGCCTGTCGTTGTAATGCCAGGTCGCAAGCTTCCAGCCCCACCCGGCGAGCGTGGCAAGCAGCGCGCCGGCCAGAACCAAGGTTGATCCGGCCCCGAAGCTTCGCAGCAGGCCGTTGAGCAGCACGCCACCCGTCATTGCCGAGAAGATAAGATAAGCCGGCAAAGTATAGCGGCTGCGCCACTGCGCGATCGGCTTCAGCGAGGCATAGATCATTCCGGTCGTACAGACTGTCACGACGCCGCCGGCGGCAGCCATCAGGCCAACGATGGCTACCCAACCGCCGCTTTTGCCCATCAGCACCCAGCCAATGCCGAACAGCCCGGCCGGGATGAAGGTCGCGACCGCGGCGACCCCTTCGCGCGACAGCCAGGAGCTTCGCCATTGCGAGAAGACGCGCCAGGCGCGTTCAGGGCGGCCGAGATGGCCGGTCGAGGAGAGCAGGCCGGCCACGATCAAGCCAAGCGAAAGCGCCATGCCGACGAGCCCGAGCCAGAACTCGGGTGCGATGAATCCCAGCCCGCCAAGGACGCCGAGCAGCGCCAGCAGGCCGTAGCCGGCCCCGGTGGCGGTGGTGAAGAAGACGACGGAATAGGCGGGATGCATGGCTGCGCGAATTCAGTTCGAAAGCATGCGGTCGATCCAGCCGAGGAAGCCTCCGTCGGCCCGGATCGGTTCCAGCGCCGGTGCATCCACCTTCGCCGCGCGCTCGGTACGGGCGCGCGGGGGAAGGTATTTGTTGGTCGGCTTGTAGCCAAGCTCGGGCATCAGCTCGACGCCGCCACGCTCTTCTACCAGTTGCGAGATTGCCGAGGCGGGATCGCCCAGATCGCCGAAATGCCGGGCGCTGGTCGGGCAGGCGGCGACGCAGGCCGGCACGCGGTCCCCTGCCGCCAGATTGTCGTTGTAGATGCGGTCCACACAAAGCGTGCATTTCTTCATCACGCCGACATCCGTATCGAATTCGCGGGCGCCATAGGGACAGGCCCAGCTGCACAGCTTGCAGCCGATGCACTTGTCCTCGTCGACCAGCACGATGCCGTCGGAGGCGCGCTTGTAGGAGGCGCCGGTCGGACAGACGGTGACGCAGGCTGGCTGCTCGCAATGCAGGCAGGAGCGCGGGAAGTTCACCGTGCGGCCGCCTTGTTCGGTCGTGTGCTCATAGCTGTGCACGCGGTTGAACCAGACGCCGTCGACACGCCCGCCATACGGATCGATGTCGGTCAGCGGCGCCATGTGCCCGCCGGTGTTCCATTCCTTGCAAGCGGTGACGCAGGCCTGGCAGCCGACGCAGGTGTCGAGGTCGATGACGAGGCCGAGCTTCTTCTCGGTTTGGGCGGGAAGGCAGGTCATTCGGCGGCTTCCCTTTTTATGCGGAATCCATCGCCGAAGCGAAGCACATCCGGTGACGGCTCGAAATTTGGCGGCTGCCGCAAGCGCTCGAATTGCGGCTCGGTGAAGCCGGCCTCTTCCGCCGCGCATTTGGCGATACGCACGCGCACGTCGAACCATGCCGCCTGTCCGGTGACGGGGTCGGAGTTCGAATAGCGCTTGTCGTTGACGGTAGCCGCGGTCTGGTCGCCGATGATGTGATTGATCAAGAAGCCGCGATTGCTCTCTGCGGCGTCGTCCTTCAGCCCCCAGCTGCCGCGCCGCTTGCCGATAGCGTTCCAGGTCCAGACAGTGTCCGGGTTGACGCCGTCGATCAGCTTGATCTGACCCTTCACGCGGCCGTTGATGCTTTCGATCCACACCCAGTCGTCGTCGGCCAGCCCAAGCCTCGCTGCCGTCTCCCGGTGCACGAACAGCCGGTTCTGGCTGGTGATTTGTCTCAGCCACGCATTCTGCGAGCCCCAGGAATGGTACATGTGCATCGGCCGCTGCGTCAGCGCATGCAGCGGATATTTCTGGAGATCGACGGTGTCGTCTTCGAAGGGCGCGTACCAGAACGGCAGCGGGTCCATATAGGCTTCGATCCGGTCGCGCTCGGCCTCTGGCGGCTGCACCTCGCCATGACCGCGCGCGGCGAGCCGAAAGCGCTGCATCGGCTCCGAATAGAGCTGGAAGATGATTGGCTCGGCCTTGGAGATGAACCCCATCTGCACGGCAAAGTCGAGATAGGCGCGGTTGCCCATCTTGTAATAGCGCTGGTCGTCGGCGAACTCGTGGTGCCAGAAGCCGCCACTGTCGATGTAGCGTTGCAGCTGGTCCGGGTTCACCTCGCCCTTGCCGATCGCGTCTCCGTTCTTACCGCGCCAGCCGGCAAGCGGGCCGATGCCGGGCGTGCGCTCGTGGTTGACGATGTAGTCGGCATAGTCGCGGTATTTCGCCGAACCGCCTTCGTTGACGAAGCCGGGCAGGCCGAGCCGCGCGCCGATCTCGATCAGCACCGACTGGAACGGCCTGACGTCGCGGTCCGGCTGCACGACCGGGTGGCGGATGGCGTCGCCCGGCCCGTCGGCATGGCTGATCGGCCGGTCGAGCAGGCTGATGCAGTCGTGCCGCTCGAGATAGGTCGTGTCGGGCAGCACCAGGTCGGCGAATGGCACTGTCTCGGAATAATAGGCGTCGGAATAAATGATGAAGGGGATCTTGTAGGCGCCCGCCTCGTCCTTGTCGGTGAGCATACGAACCGTCTCGACGGTATTCATCGAGGAGTTCCAGGCCATGTTCGACATATACATCATCAGCGTGTCGATCGGATAAGGATCGCCGGCCCAGGCATTGCGGATGACGCTGTGCATCAGGCCGTGGGCCGCAAGCGGCGCCTCCCAGGAATAGGCCTTGTCGATGCGGATCGGTGTGCCGACCTCGTCGACGAGCAGATCGTCGGGCCCTGAGACGAAGCCGAGCGGCATACCCTCCAGCGGCGTCATCGGGCGGACGTTCTTGCCTGCGGGCTTTGGCCCCGGCGGCGCGCAACGCGGATAGGGCGGCTTGAAGCGGAAGCCGCCGGGCACGTCCACCGTGCCGAGCAGAACCTGCAGCAGGTGGATGGCGCGGCAAGTATGAAAGCCGTTGGAATGGGCCGAGATGCCGCGCATGGCATGCATCGACACCGGCCGGCCCTTCATCGTCTCGTGCCGGCGGCCGGCCCAATCGGTCCAGGCGACCGGCAGCTCGATCGCCTGCTCGAAGGCGATATGCGCCAGCTCCGCCGCGATCCGTCGGATGGTGTCGGCGCCGACCCCGCAGCGCTCCGCTACCGCCTCCGGCGAATGGCTTTCGTCCAGGTATCGGTCGGCGATCAGCTGAAATACCGGTGCGCAGCGGCGGCCATTGACGGTGTAGTTGCCGGTCAGTGCTGGTTTGGCATCCGGGTCGGCGGCATTGACGGGCGCCTTCGCCACCCTGTCCCAAGCCAACAGGTTGCCGTCATCATCGCGCATGAACAATCCGTCATCGGCGGAACCGGGCTCCTGCACGACAAGCTCCGGCGCGTTGGTGTAGCGTAGCAGATAGTCGAGATCTATGCGGCCGGCCTTGAGCAACTCATGGACGAGCGCCAGCACGAACAGTCCGTCCGTGCCGGGTCGTATGCCGATCCAGTCATCGGCAATCGCGTTGTAGCCGGTGCGGCAAGGGTTGATCGACACCACCTTGGCGCCGCGCGCCTTGAGCTTGCCGAGGCCGATCTTGATCGGGTTCGAATCGTGATCCTCGGCGACGCCGAACAGCATGAAGTATTTTGTGTTGTCCCAGTCGGGCTCGCCGAACTCCCAGAACGAGCCGCCGATCGTGTAGAGCCCACCGGCCGCCATGTTGACCGAGCAGAAGCCGCCATGGGCGGCGAAGTTGGGCGTACCGAACTGGCTCGCCCACCAGCCGGTCAGCGACTGCGACTGGTCGCGCCCGGTGAAAAAGGCAAGCTTTCTCGGATCGGTGCGGCGGACCGCCGACAGCCGCTCGGTGGCGATGGTGAGCGCTTCGTCCCATTCGATCTCGCGAAACTCGCCGGAGCCACGAGGCCCTGTGCGCAGCAGCGGCTTCCTCAGCCGCGCCGGGCTGTAATGCTGCATGATGCCGGCGCTGCCCTTGCCGCAGATCACGCCCCGGTTCACCGGGTGGTCTTTGTTGCCGTTGATGTAGCGCACCTTGCCGTCCTTGATGTGGACGTCGATGCCGCAGCGGCAGGCGCACATGTAGCAGGTGGTTTTGGCGATGCGGTCGGACACGCTCGGCGAGGTCTCGACGCCGTCGCCTTCGTCAGGCGCCTGGCTGTCGGCCAGCGGCCGCTGCGAGGGCGCGGAGTTTGCGCCGCGTGGTTCAGCTAGGCTCATGATCCGCGAACGCTCTTGCCGCTTGCCATCTTGGCCTTCGTCTTCGGACCGGGCCCGCGCATATAATGCAGCTCAGGATGGTAGCGGTCGCCGGCGAGCTGCCGCTTCAGCTGGCGGCTCCAATGCGCGAAAAGGGATTTGAAGCGCCCGATCATTTCCAACCTTGGCGGCAGAACGGCCAATTTTTTCCAAGCTCGGGTAAAAAGTTAGAACAAAGCGATTGATCTGTCTAACAAGCCGCTCTTGTAATTCCGATCGATTTTCCTTCTTAGTTGGCCATGACCCTCGATCAGCTTCGCATCTTCGTCGCCGTCGCCGAGCATGGCCACATGACCAAGGCGGCCGACCTGCTCGGCATCTCGCAATCGGCCGCCTCTGCCGCCATCCGCGCGCTCGAAAGCCATCATGGCGTGCGGCTGTTCAACCGGGTCGGCCGCAACATCGAGCTCGCGCAGACCGGCCACCGCTTCCTGCCCGAAGCCAAGGCTGTTCTGGAACGGGCAGCGGCTGCCCACGACGTGCTGGAGCATGTTTCCCAGACCATCACCGGCAGCCTGTCGATATCGGCCAGCCAGACCATCGCCAGCTACTGGCTGCCGAGGCGCCTGGCGTCCTTCCACGAGGCCTATCCGGCGGTGCGCCTGAGCGTCACCATCGGCAACACGCGGCAGGTCGAGACCAATGTGCTGGACGGCCGGGCCGATTTCGGGCTGGTCGAGGGCCGCACCGAGTCCGACATATTGCGGCGCGCCACGGTCGATGAGGATCGCCCCATGCTGGTCGTGGCGGGCTCACATCCCGAGCTTCCGACGACGCCGGCTGGAAACCTCGACATCAGGTCGTTGCGCTGGATCATCAGGGAGGGCGGGTCGGGCACGCGCGAGGCGCTGGAGGATTTTGCGCGCAGTGAAGGGGTTCCGCCGGCGGAGTTGCAGATCTTTCTTGTTCTGCCCAGCAACGAGGCTGTGCGTCAGGCGGTGGAGGCTGGTGCCGGCGCGACTATAATTTCCGAGCTCGTCATTGCGCGTTCGCTGGCGGAAGGCAGCTTGCGATCCGTGCCGGTCATTCTGCCGAAACGCGATTTCGCCATGATTACCCATCGCGACCGGCAGGCGAGCCTCGCGCAAATGGCGCTCAAGGCGCATCTCACCGGCAAGCAGAACGCGTCGTCAACGGGGAGGGGCTAGAGCAAGGAAGCGTCAGGCGAATTTGCGCCGCGCATCAAGCGCGAGCCCAAGCCCGACCGAGCCGAACATATCGCCTTCGATAACCGAGGCCTGCGGCACCAGCGAAAGGATCCGCCGCTTTGCCAGCGGGATCGCCGTCGAACCGCCGGTGAGGAACACAGCGGTGATGGCCGAAGCGGGAACGCCTGCGTCGGCAATCGTTTGCCTGACCGTCGCGGCCACCCGTTCGATATCGCCGCCGATCGTCTCTTCCAGGCCGGCGCGCGTGATCCCGGCCGCGAAGCGTACGCCGGGCAGCGACACCTTCACCTCGGCCCAGGAATGTTCTGTCAGCGCGATCTTGGCCCGTTCGACCAGGCCGGCCATCGCATGGCCGTAACGATGCTCGACAATGTGGATGAAGCGGTCGACGAGATCGGCGCGCTCGGCTTCGAAGCGGATCTGCTTCAAATCCGACATCGCCTTCGCAGTGTAAATGAGATTGATGCGCTGCCAGGTGGCGAGGTCGATGAAATAACTTGCCGGCAGATTGCGCTTGCCGTCCTTGGTCGGGGTCAGATAGCCGAGCTCGGGCATGATATGGGCGATGCTAAGCAGCCGGTCGAAATCCGTGCCGCCGATATGGATGCCGCGATTGGCCAATATGTCGCCCTTGCGGTCGTCCGAGCGGGCGCGCTCCGGCGAGACGCGCACGATCGAGAAGTCGGAGGTGCCGCCGCCCATGTCGACGATCAGCGCCAACTCTTCACGGGCGACGTTCTGTTCGTAGTCGAGCGCCGCCGCGATCGGCTCGAACTGGAAGGCGATGTGCTTGAACCCTTGTGCGCGCGCCGCCTTTTCGAGCTCGCTTTGCGCCTTGGCGTCGGCGTCGGCATCGTCATCGACGAACTGCACGGGGCGGCCGAGCACGACGCGTTCGACCGGGCCGCCGGCATCCTCTTCCAGCCGCTTCTTCAAATGGCTGATGAATAAGCCGATGATGTCGGTGAAGCCGATCAGGCGCGCCTTGATGCGCGTCTTCTCGTTGGCGAGCGAGCTGCCGAGAACGCTTTTCAGCGAGCGCATCAGCCGGCCCTCCACGCTGTCGGTGTAGTCGGCGATTGCGCGGCGGCCGAAATAGGTGTGGCCGTCCTCGAAGTTGAAGAAGACGGCGCTCGGCAAGGTGGGCTGTTCGCCCTCCAGTGCTACCAGTTGCGCCCGGCCGTGGCGGATCACGCCCACTGTGGAATTGGACGTGCCGAAATCGATGCCGCCGAATGCTGGATGCATAGCAGCCTCCTGTCATTGGTTTCGTCGCAGCGCATCGCCGGCGTCGAAAAACGCGCCGTCACCCGGTCGCCGGACCGCTCTGCCGAATTGAATGTGTGCTTGTCCCCGAGTTGGGAGGCGGCGACTTATCCCAAATCCGGGAACAGGGGAACCCTCATTCGCGCGAAAAACGTCAATCCTTGCGGAAAACGATGCGTCCGAGCCAGCCGGTGAGCATGGCCAGGGACACGGCGAACACGCCGTAGAGGAAGGAATAGTCGTGCGCGACGCGGAAGATCGACTGTTCGAAACCGGACTTGCGGATTTCGAGCTGGGCCGAGCTCTCCTTCACGAACATGCCGCTCTTGAACAGGAAGGCGCGTGCCTTATGGGTGCCGACCGGGATGTTGGGCGCGAGCCGGACGGTGGCGCGGAACAGGTTCTGCGACAGGAACTGGACGCCCCCGACATTCTCGCTGTAAAGGCCGGTCGCCGTCTTGCGCTCGCGAAGTGCCGAGGTGAATTCCTCGATCGTGATCGGGCTGTCGCTGGGCTCGGCCGGTTGCATGTAGAGGTTCGAAGCGCCGAGCGACAGCTGCTTGTAGCTGTTCGGCTCGGTGATGTCCTGCAGCGGGCGGGTCGTCGCCACCGAGTAGGATACCGGCACGTTCTCGAAAGTCTCCGATTCCAGATTGATCCAGACGCCGAGCACCCTGTCCTTGCGGCGCACGACGACGGGGCGGGCGGGACCCTCCAGCACGACGATGACATCGTAGCGTCCCTGGCGCGCGATCAGCGGATCGGGATTTTCGAGCGAGCCGAAAATGGTGAGGTCAGCGCCGGAAAACCCGGCGGTAATCGAAATGGCGTCGGTCGACAGGCCGATCTGGATGCTTTCCGTCGCCGGCGTCTGTGCCGCCGCCGGCAGTGCTGCGGCAGCGAGCGACAGGATGGCGGCTGCGAACGCTCTCAACGGCCCCATCAGGTCAGGCCCGCGAGCGAATAGCGATTGGGAGGCGTCACGAAGAGGTCGATGGCCAGACGGATGGCGACGGCCAGAACCAACAGCGCCAGAAGCGCCCGCAACTGCTCGCCCCGCAGCCGCTGGCCCGCCTTGGCGCCATATTGCGCGCCGGCAACGCCGCCCGCCATCAGCAGGAAGGCCAGGATCACGTCGACCGTCTGGTTCGTCGTGGCATGCACCAGCGTGGTGTAGGCCGAGGTGAAGATGATCTGGAACAGCGAGGTGCCGATAACGACGTTGGTCGGCACCTTGAGCAGGTAGATCAGCGCCGGCACCATGATGAAGCCGCCGCCGACGCCCATGATCGACGACAGGAAGCCGATTGCCGCGCCGAGGCCGAGCACCGGGATGATACTGACGAACAGCTTCGAGGCGCGGAAGCGCATCTTGAACGGCAGCCGGTGGATCCAGTTGTGCTGGCCGGATTTCTTCAGCACCGGCGCCGCGCCGCTGCGCGAGGCGCGCAGCGCGTTGACGCTCTCGACCAGCATCAGCCCGCCAACGGTGCCGAGCAGCGCGACGTAGAGCAGCGAAATGAAGAGGTCCAATTGGCCGAGCCGGCGCAGCAGCGCAAAGACATAGATGCCGGCGGTCGAGCCGACAATGCCGCCGGCCAGAAGCACTCCGCCGAGCTTGAAGTCGAGCGTGCCGCGCTTGAAGTGCGACAGCGCGCCGGAGAAGGAGGAGGCTATGACCTGGTTGGCCCCCGTGGCCACCGCGATCGCCGGCGGGATGTTGTAGAAGATCAGGAGCGGCGTGATCAGGAAGCCGCCGCCGACCCCGAACATGCCCGACAGGAAACCCACCGCCGCGCCCATCGCGAGCAGCACGAACACGTTGACGGAAATTTCCGCGATCGGGAGATAGATGCCCACCCGTCTGTCTCGATCAGTTTGCCTGTCGGCGAATGCCGCCGTCCCCGGCAGTTTCGCACCGAAAAGCCAATTTTTTCTTGCGCGGCGCGGCGCCGGGGTCAAACCCCGGCGCCGCGCCGAAACGAAAACCGTCTCAATCAGTTAACAGGCAAATCTGTGGCAAGCCGTCGCGGAAGCGACGCGCCTGCCGTTATTTGTGCGCAAGCAGCGCCTTGACGAGTGGCGCGTCGATCTCGCCGGTCGGCTTCATCTTGTTGTCGGTCTGAAAGGCCATGATCGCGTTCTTGGTCTTGTCGCCCATAACGCCGTCGGCGCCGCCGGCATCATAGCCGTTCTTATTGAGGATCAGCTGGATGTTCTTCACCGCCTTCTTCATGTCGATGCCGGCGGTGGTCTGCGGCGTGCTGTCCTGCCAGGATTCCGGAATGTCGGCCGAGTTGCTGGCCGCGTTGAGCGGCTTGGCCTTCCACAGGTCCGTGGCGGCGCGCGCCCGCTCGAGCTGCTCGGGCCTGAGCGCATTGGCGATCTCGTCGCGTTTGGCCGCAGCGTCCTTGTCGCCGGTCTTGGCGACGAGAGCGAACCATTTGTAGGATTCCTCCAGGTTCTGCTTCATGCCGACGCCCTTGGCCGAAAGGATGCCGAGATTGAACTGGCTGTCCTTGACGCCGAGGTCGGCCGCCTCCTGGAACCAGTGCGCCGCCGACTCATTGTCGGTCACGCCGTCCGCCGCCATCGCGAACAGAACCGCCAGATTGTGCATGGCGCTGGCGTTGCCCTGTTCCGCCGCGAGTTGGTAATAGGTCTTGGCTTTCTTGATGTCGCGCGCGACGCCGATGCCCTTCTCGTAAAAATTGCCGATGCGGTATTCGGCCGGTGCGAAGCCCAGTTCGGCGGATTTCTCATACCATTTGGCGGCCGCCGCCATGTCTTCCTTGACGCCGCGCGATTCCGCGTAGCGCGAGCCGATCTCGAACAGCGCCTTGGCGTCACCGCCTGCGGCCGCGTCGTGCAGCGCCACCGGACCGATATCGGCCGGGACATCGATCTTGGCGGCCGAACTTGCCGTCTGGCCGCCGCCCGGCGGGACGGTGCCCGTGGTGTCGGCGGACGTGGTTGCCGGCGTGCCGGCCGAGGAAGCACCGGCTGCGGCGGCACCGGGCATTGCTGTGCTCGCCGGCGCGCCGATGGTGGGCTGCGCGTCGCCGTCCGTGTCCATGGCAGGCCCGTTCGCAGCCGGAGAGACTGGCTCCGAGGGTGTCGCCGAAGCCATCGGCGCGGGCCGGGCTGGCGCGGACGGAGTCGCCGGAGCAGGCGCCGGTTCGGCTGGCGCCGCGGCCGCGGGCATTTCGGGTGCGGATGGTTGAAAGGCGGCCTGTGGCGTTGGATCGTCCTTCGACGGCTCGGCCTGCCTGACGGCACGCGCCGGCGCGCTCTCGGGCTTCGCAGTGCCCGTGTCGGGCTTGGGCGTGCTGACATCGAGCGAGGCGGTTTCGACCGATTGGGTGGAGACGATCGGCGCGACGTCGTTGCTGGCGACCGGCGCGGGGTCGGAGAAGAACGCCTTGCCGAGCTGCAGGCCGGCCAGTGCCATCATGATCGCGGCCGCCGCCATCAGGATCGGCTTGCGCCGCGCCTTGAGCAGATCGCCGATTCTGAGCGCCTTCACCGGGCCGGTCATCGTCGACTGCCGCTTCAGCGCGTCGGCTTCCGCGGCGGCGGCCTGCGCCGCGCGGCGGGCGGCCGCGATGAAATCGGATTTGGCGGCATCTGTCTCGCTGCGCTTGGCCGGCTGACCGCCGCGCTCGTCGCGCACGCGCTTCATGATGGCGTTGAGGTCCGGCGCGCCGGAACCAGGTTCGAGCGGCCGGTTGGCGGCTCTCGGATCGAGCGGTTCGTCGATGTCGACGGTCGGAACGTCGCCGGCCGGTGCCGAGCCGGCAAGCGGCGGTGTGTCCTCGTTCTTCTTGCCCTTGAAGGCACGCGCCAGTCCGCTGAACATCGACTTCTTGCGGCCGGTGGTCTCAGCCTTCTCGCCAATTTCGTCTGATCCGAGCGCAGCCATTGCGGCGGCGGCCGCGGCCTCGGCGGGCGTGCGAGCGGCAGCTTCGCCGCGCATTACAGGTTCGCCACGCGTAACAGATTCGCCACGCGTAACAGGTTCGCTACGCGTAACAGGTTCGCCCGGTGCAGCCGGCTCGTTTCGCGAAACCGGATCGTGGCGCAGGATGGAGGCGGAGCGCGCATCGAGATCGGCGATGTCTCCGGTCAGTGGCAGCGGCTGGTCGATATCCATCGACGGCGCGTCCTGGACGGCGATCTTGCCGGTGCGGGCGGCCCGCTTGCCGCCCGGCTGCGGGTCGATCAGTTCGCTGACCGCTTCACTGGGACCTTCGGCCTCCAGCGAGCCGAGCCGGTCGACGATCTTGAGCAGCGTGTCGTGGATCGCCTCGAACGTGCGCGAATTGCGCTCGTCGGAACGGCGGGTGAGCGCTTCGAGCGTCTTCAGGTCCTGCGCGAGCCCGCTCACGGCGGCTGCGTTGGAAGCAGCCGTGCCGGAACTCGATTCGCCCAGCGACCGCACGGCGTTCTCCGCAGCCTCGCGCGCGACGGTGAGGATGGAATCGCGCGTGCCGGCCAGCGACTTCTCGATCTCGTCGAGGCGAGGGCTGATGTCCTCGAAATCGGGAAGCGGTGCGCTCGGCTTCGAAAGATGCGCCGAAAGGGCGGTCACCTGCGACTCAAGGCTGCGGATCAGTGCCGGATCAATGCCGGCGACCTGCGCGGCGGAGGATTCCAGCCGGCTGGAGATGTCCTCGAGCCGGCTTTCCAGGCCACGGATCGCCATCTCGTTGGCGGGATCGGGCGCGCGCGTCTCGATGCGCTTGGCAAGCGCGGTGAAGCGGGCGTCGATCGCCTCCATGATGCCAGCGCCGTCGTCCTGCCGCATGCGCTGGTCGAGCCTGTCGGCGACTTCGTCCAGCCGCCGCTCGAGTTCGCGGAACAGCAGGTTGCTCTGCTCGATGGCATCACCCTGGCGGCGCTCGAGGAGCGTGGACAGCGCGTCGAAGCGCTGCTCCAGGCCCTGGAAGATGTGGTCGGCGTCGGGCATCGCCGGCGCGCGGTCTATCTTGTCGGTGATCAAAGCAATCTGCTTGCCGAGACGCTCCATCGCCTGCTCCGGCAGATGGGCGCGCCCGGCGAGCTCGTCCACACGGCTGGACAGAAGGTTGAGGCGGTCGATGACCTCGGCGCCGGGACGCGACTGCGAGACCTCCTCGATCTGCTCCGCCAGCGAGGCGATCCGTTTCTCGATTCGCCCGAAGGTTTCCGGATCGAAGGCATTGGCCTGCGCGGCCACCGTCGAGGCGACGATGGCGCGCGAGATCTCGTCCAGCCGCTCGTCGATCATGGCAAGCGTCTCGCCGCCGCGCATCGTTTGCTGGCTGGCGAAACGGTCGACCGCTCCGGCGAGGGTGCGCACCTTTTCCTCCAGCGAGGCGAGCGACAGCGATTGCGGCAGGTTGTTGACCGCGCTGCTGATCTGTTCGAGGCGGTCGGTCAGCGCCGAAAGGTTGGGACCCTCGGCGCGCTGGCGCTGGTCGGCGTCGACGCGATCCTCGAAGGCGCTCCAGCGGCGATCGAAATCGTCCCAGCGGCGGTCGACGGCCTGCACGCTTTGGTCGACGGCCCGCACGCTTTCCTCGCGCGCCAGCGTGTCGAGCGCCGCCTTGACCTGCTCCAACTCCAGCCGCAGCAGGTTGACGCTGCGATCGTCGCTTTTTTCGGCAAGCGTGTGGATGGCGCCGGAAAGCCGTTCGAACTCGAGGCCGAGCTCGGCGCTGTTCTTGTCGGCGGGGGCACCATGCTGGCTCGCCGCCTGCATGGCGCGATCGATATCCTGACGCAGCGCGTCGAATTCGCGCTGCAGGCCGGCGGTCATCTGATGGCGCAACTCCTCGCGCAGTCCGCGCAATTCGACCGCGATCTTGCCAACCATCGCGACGCCGTCTTCCTGTCCGCGCACCCGGTCGATGTCGCGGGCAATGGCCTGATAATTGGGGCCGAAGTCGGAAGCTGCGGCCGCCGGGTTCTGCGGCCCGCGGTTTTGCGGTCCGCGATTTTGGTCCCTCTGCGTGGTGTAGGGTTCCTCGTACCAGCGGGGCGAACCATAAGGTTGCGCGGCCGCATAGCGCGGCTCGGGGGCCGGCCGCCGCGGATCGGGGCGCTCGGGCGTGTCGCTGCGCGTCCGCTCCAGCCGCTGCTCCAGCGTTTCGAGCGAGCGGCTCAGATCCTCCAGCGAGGTCTGCGACCGGCGCTGCCTACCGGCGTTGAGTGTATCGAGATAGGACCGCTTGCTGTTCATCGATGCGCCCGTGTTCAGAATGACCGGCTGAGACCGGTTTCCCAGAGTCTGCCGGGAACGAAGGCGTCCGCGCGGTTTTGCTGCGGAGGAAGACGGGCTTCCCGGGTTTCTCACCCACGCTTCGAAAACCGTGAAAAATTCGCTACAGGATAAACACGGGTGACCGACATGCGCACATTTCGCCCAACGTGGTAAACAAGGCGTTAACCAAGCTTAAGAAGTGGCGCATAATCCTGACCCGCCCGCCCCAATGGCATCCGAGTGCGGCATAAAGGAGTGTTTCCGACAACGCCCTTGCGTCAGGTGCCGGCTGTCGGTATAGAATTGACGTAAACGTAAAAGGTGCGAAGCCGTGCCTCTTGCGATTGAATTGTCGAAACCACGATTGGAAGCACGCCCCCGCTTCCACTCAGGCGACGTTTTGGTCCGTGACCGCGACGCCATCAGGGGAAAGCCAGTGACCATGAAACTTGTTTCGCCCGGCGAAGCCGCGGCCAATAGCAATCACATATCGGTCGAGACCGACGAAGAATTCGTCCGTATCGGCGAGATGGCCAAGAAGTACGGCGTGACCTTGCGCACGCTGCGATTCTACGAGGACAAGGGCCTGCTCAATCCGAAGCGCGACGGCTCGACCCGGCTCTACACGCGCCGCGACAAGGCCCGGCTGAAGCTGATCCTGCTCGGCCGCAAGGTCGGTTTCTCGCTGCGGGACGTCAAGCAGATGATGGATCTTTACGATCCGACCGGATCCAACACCAAGCAGTTGCGGCTGGCGCTCGACAAGTCCGAGAAGCAGCTTGCCCGCTTGCAGAAGCAGCGCGCGCTGATCGATGAGGCTATCAGCGACCTGAGCAATTCGATGGCGATCGTTCGCCAGATGCTGGCCGAGCGGGCCGCGCCGCAGGCAAGCGCCGCCGGCTGATCTCACGCTAACGGCATAGCCTAGGATAGAGAAAGCCGCGTGGCTGCAGCCGCGCGGCTTTTTTGTTGCCTTGGAGCGAGCGCTAATCAAAAATTTCGGGCTGCGACGAAGTTGACGTTTACGCAAACGTCAATATTTGCTATCGGGGGCATCGACATTGGCTCGGCCTCCCATCCACATCCGGATCGGAAACTTGCTGGCCGGCCGGGACCGCAAGGGTGGAGGAGGGCATGACGATCTACAGGGCGCCCGTCCAGGACACGCTGTTCGTGCTCAACGACGTGCTCGGCTACCAGCGCTATTCTAATCTTCCGGGCTTCTCGGACGCTACGCCGGACGTCGTCGAGGCGATTCTTGCCGAAGGCGCCAAGCTAGCCGAAAACGTCATGCATCCGCTGAACCGGGTCGGCGATATGGAAGGCTGCGTGCGCCATGAAGACGGTAGCGTGACCACGCCCAAAGGATTCAAGGACGCTTTCAGCCAGTATCGCGAGGGCGGCTGGATGGGCCTAGCGGCACCGGCCGAGTTCGGTGGCCAGGGTCTGCCCTATACAGTCCACACCGCGGTCTCCGAATACATGGTGTCCGCCAATATGGCGCTGATGATGTATCCCGGCCTCACGCAGGGCGCGATCGCGGCCATTGTCACCCATGGCACGGACGAGCAGAAGGCCACCTGGTTGCCCAGGCTGATCGAGGGCGCCTGGACCGGCACCATGAATCTCACCGAGCCGCATTGCGGCACCGATCTCGGCCTGCTGCGCACCAAGGCGGTGCCCAATGGCGACGGCACCTACAGGATTTCCGGCCAGAAGATATTCATCTCCGCCGGCGAGCACGACATGGCCGACAACATCGTCCATCTGGTGCTGGCCCGCGTCGAAGGGGCGCCGGAAGGCGTCAAAGGCATCTCGCTGTTCATCGTGCCGAAGTTCAAGCTCGACGACTCGGGCAATGTCAGCGCGCGCAACGCGCTCTCCTGCGGCTCGATCGAGGAGAAGATGGGCATCCACGGCAACTCGACCTGCGTCATGAACTATGACGAGGCCGAAGGCACTTTGCTCGGCGAGTTGAACGGTGGCCTGAAGGCCATGTTCACGATGATGAACGAGGCCCGCCTGGGCGTTGGTCTGCAAGGGCTCTCGGTCTCGGAGATCGCCTATCAGAACGCGGTGTCTTACGCCAAGGACCGCCTCCAGGGGCGCTCGCTGTCGGGCATCAAGGCACTGGACAAGAAGGCCGACCCGATCATCGTCCATCCCGATATCCGCCGCTCGCTGATGACCATGAAGGCGTTCAACGAGGGCGGCCGAGCGCTGGCGCTGTGGACGGCGATCAAGTCGGACGTCGCGCACCGCTCCGGTGACGAAAGGGACCGCCAGTCGGCCGACGACTACACCGGTCTGCTGACGCCGGTGGTCAAGGGCGTGCTGACTGACAAGGGCTTCGATCACGCCGTGATGGCGCAGCAGGTGTTCGGCGGCCACGGCTACATCGAAGAACACGGCATGAGCCAGTTCGTCCGCGATGCCCGCATCGCCATGATCTATGAAGGCGCCAACGGCATTCAGGCGCTTGATCTGGTCGGCCGCAAGCTGGCGCAGAATGGCGGCCGCGCCGTGCAGGCCTTCTTCAAGGAGGTCGGCGAATTCTGCGAGGAAAACCGCGCTGACGACAAGATGGCGCCCTTCACCAAGGCGCTGAAGAAGGGCCTCAACGACCTGCAGGCGGCGACCATGTGGCTGGTGCAGAATGCCATGGCCAAGCCCGACAATGCGGGCGCCGCCTCGACCGACTACATGCATCTCTTCGGCCTGGTGGCATTGGGCTACATGTGGGGCCAGATGGCCAAGGCCGCCCAAACGAAGCTCGCCGAAGGTGCCAATGGGGCCGCGTCGTTCTACGACAACAAGCTGGTGACGGCGCGCTTCTTCATGGAGCGGATCATGCCGGAGAGCGCGACGCGCCTCGCCCGCATTTCCAGTGGCGCGGATACGCTAATGGCGCTGCCGGCGGAAGCGTTCTAGAAATGCTCGGCGTCCCCCTCCCCTTGAGGGGAGGGTGGCCCGAGGGGCCGGGAGGGGTCGCCCGCGACGAACTCGACGCCAATTCTGGCGACGCACCCTGGGAGAAGGACTAACACAATGCCCCGCACGCGGGTCAGTTTCGAGATGCGACAGAAAGCGTGCTCGCTTCGTCTGCACACGGCGAAGGCCGAGTCCCTGCTGTGGTACGAATTGCGCGAGCTGACGGCTGATGGCCTGAAGTTCAGGCGGCAATCGCCGATCGGCCCGTACATTGTCGATTTCGTCTGCCCGAAGGTCAAACTGATCGTCGAGGTCGACGGCGACCTGCACGAAACCGAAGCTGGCAGACGCCATGATGTGAACCGCGACGCCTGTTTGCCGTCACTCGGGTATGTCGTTGTCAGGATTGATGAGCCTGATGTCATTAACAGTGCATGGCATGTGGCGCAGTTTGTTAAGGACAAGGCCGAGCACCTCATCGGCGACCCCTCCCGGCCGCTTCGCGGCCACCCTCCCCTCAAGGGGGAGGGGGACGCCGGCGCAGTGGAGGAAACAGCATGACAAATCCAGCCGAAGTTCTTGGCCTGCCGAAGCCCGCCTGGGCGGCGGACGAAGTCGGCATGCTCTACGAGATGGCGAGCCGCTTCATGTCGGAGGAGATCGCGCCGCGCTACGAAGAGTTCGAGAAGAACGAGATTTTCGACCGCGAGAGCTGGCTGAAGGCGGGCGCCGCCGGCCTGCTCTGCGCCTCTATGCCGGAGAAATATGGCGGCTCCGGCGGCACCTTCGCGCATGAGAGCGCCATCATCGAGGCTATCGGCCACGTCGGGGTCGACGGCTTCGGCATCGGCCTGCACAACTCGATCGTCGCGCCATACATCCTGCATTACGGCTCCGAGGAGCAGAAAGGAAAATGGCTGCCGAAACTGGCGACCGGGGAGCTGATCGGCGCCATCGCTATGACCGAGCCCGGCGCCGGCTCCGACCTTCAGGGCGTCAAGACCCGTGGGGAGAAGGACGGCAATCACTACAAGCTCAACGGCTCCAAGACCTTCATCACCAACGGCCAGCTTGCCAACCTGATCATCGTCGTCACCAAGACCGATCCGGACAAGGGCGCCAAGGGCACCTCGCTGATCGTCGTCGAGACCGACGAGGTCGAGGGCTTCGAACGCGGTCGCAACCTCGACAAAATAGGGCTCAAGGCCAACGACACCTCCGAGCTGTTCTTCAACGACGTGCGAGTGCCGACCTCCAACCTGCTCGGCCATGAGGAAGGCAAGGGCTTCGTCCAGCTGATGCAGCAATTGCCGCAGGAGCGGCTGCAGATCGGCACCGGCGCGATCGCCATGATCGAGCGGGCGCTGGCGCTGACCATCGACTACGTCAAGGAGCGCAAGGCCTTCGGCAAGGCGATCATCGATTTCCAGAACACCCAGTTCAAGCTGGCCGAGCTGAAGACCGAGGCCACGATCGGCCGCGTCTTCTACAACGACTGCGTCGCCCGCCACATCGACGGCGGCCTCGACCCGGTCACCGCCTCTATGGCCAAATACTGGCTGTCCGACCTGCAGGGCAAAGTCGTCGACGAATGCCTTCAACTGCATGGCGGCTATGGCTACATGAACGAATATCCGATCGCCCGCATGTTCCGCGACGCCCGCGTCCAGCGCATCTACGGCGGCACCAACGAGATCATGAAATTGCTGATCGGGCGCTCTCTCTGAGCGCAGCGACCGGCAAATCCAAGGAGCACGAAAATGGCCGAAGCTTACGTCTATGACGCCGTGCGCACGCCGCGCGGCAGAGGCAAGAAGGATGGCTCGCTGCACGAGGTGCCGGCGGTGCGGCTCGCGGCAAAGACGCTTGAGGCGCTGCGTGACCGCAACGCGCTCGACACCGGCACGGTCGACGACATCATCTTCGGCTGCGTCGATCCGGTCGGCGAAGCGGGCTCGGTCATTCCGCGCGCCGCCGCCTTCGAGGCCGGCTACGACACCAAGGCGCCCGGCATGCAGATATCGCGCTTCTGCGCTTCCGGACTCGATGCCATCAATTTCGGCGCCGCCAAGATCGCGCAAGGCGCGGACGAGATCGTCATTGCCGGGGGCGTAGAATCCATGTCGCGTGTCGGCATGGGCATGTCCGGCGGCGCCTGGTTCATGGACCCCTCCGTCGGGCTTCCCGGCTGGTTCGTGCCGCAGGGCATCTCGGCCGACCTGATCGCGACGAAATACGGGTTCAGCCGCGACGACGTCGACGCTTACGCCGTCGAGAGCCAGAAGCGCGCCGCCAAGGCGTGGGAGGACGGCCGCTTCAAGAATTCGGTGGTCCCGATCAAGGACCAGAACGGCCTCACCATCCTCGACCGTGACGAGCACATGCGGCCTTCGACCGACATGCAGTCGCTCGCCTCGCTCAATCCGTCCTTCGTCATGCCGGGCGAGATGGGCGGCTTCGATGCGGTGGCCGTGCAGAAGCATCCGGAAGTCGAGGAAGTGAACCACGTCCACCATGCCGGCAACTCGTCCGGCATCGTGGACGGCGCCGCTGCTGTACTGCTCGGCTCCAAGAAGGCCGGCAAGGCCATGGGCTTGAAGCCCCGCGCGCGCATCCGCTCGTTCGCCAATATCGGTTCCGAGCCGGTGCTGATGCTGACCGGCCCGGTCGACGTCACCGAAAAGCTCTTGAAGCGTGCCAAAATGAAGCTGTCGGACATCGACCTCTTCGAGCTCAACGAGGCCTTCGCTTCCGTTGTGCTGCGCTATATGCAGGCCTTCGACATCCCGCATGACCAGATCAACGTCAATGGCGGCGCGATCGCCATGGGCCATCCGCTCGGCGCCACCGGCGCGATGATCTTCGGCACGGTGCTGGACGAGCTGGAGCGCCGGGACCTGAACACCGCGCTGGTCACGCTCTGCATCGGCGCCGGCATGGGCACCGCCACCATCATCGAACGCGTCTGACGGGGAGAGAAAAGATGAGCTACACCAATTTCACCCTCGACGTGGACGCCGACGGGATCGCGCTGGTCACCTGGGACATGCCGGGCCGCTCGATGAACGTCTTCACCGAAGAGGCGATGCGCGAGCTCAACGCCATCGTCGATCGTGTGGCGGGCGACGCCGCCATCAAAGGCGCGGTCATCACCTCCGGCAAGGACAGCTTCTCCGGCGGTGCCGACATCACCATGCTGCAGAAGATGCTCGCCACCTTCGCCGTCGAAAAGGAAAAGGACCTCGAAAAGGCGACCAAGGCGCTGTTCGACAATGCCGGTTACATGACCGGTCTGTTCCGCAAGATCGAGACCTGCGGCAAGCCGTGGGTGTCGGCGATCAACGGCACCTGCATGGGCGGCGCCTTCGAGATGTCGCTCGCCTGCCACGGCCGCGTCGCGGCCGATTCCGACAAGGTGAAGATGGCGCTTCCCGAGGTGAAGATCGGCATCTTCCCGGGCGCCGGCGGCACCCAGCGCGTGCCGCGGCTGACCGATCAGCAGCAGGCGCTGCAGATGCTGACCAGCGGCCAGAATCTGACGCCGCAAAAGGCGAAGTCGATGGGCCTGATCCACGAGATCGCCGAGCCGAAGAAGCTTGTCGAGACCGCCAAGGCGATGATCAAAAACGGCCTGAAGCCGGTGGCGCCATGGGACGAAAAGGGTTTCAAGCTGCCCGGCGGTCCGATCTATTCGGCGGCCGGCGCCAATCTCTGGCCGCCGGCCATCGCCATCCTGCGCCGCGAGACCTTTGGCAACTATCCGGCGGCCGCCGCGATCCTGAAATGCGTCTATGAGGGCCTGCTGGTGCCCTTCGACACCGGGCTCCGGATCGAGCAGCGCTACTTCACCGAGATCATGCAGACCAAAGAAGCGGCGGCGATGATCCGCTCGCTTTTCGTGTCGCTGCAGGAACTGAACAAGGGCGCGCGCCGCCCGACCGGCGTGCCGGACAGCAAGTTCAAGAAGATCGGCATACTCGGCGCCGGCTTCATGGGCGCCGGCATTGCCTATGTCACGGCCAGGGCCGGCATTCCGGTCGTGCTGCTCGACCGCGACATGGAGTCGGCCGAGAAGGGCAAGGCGCATTCCGACAGCCTGATTTCGGACCAGGTGAAGAAGGGCCGCGCCAAGCCCGAAGAGAAAGACAGGTTGCTGTCGCTGATCACGCCGACGGCCGACTATGCCGATCTTGCCGGCTGCGACCTTGTCGTCGAGGCGGTGTTCGAGGATTCAGGCGTGAAGAAGCTCGCCACCGAGAAAGCGGAAGCGGCGCTGAAGTCCTCGGCGATCTTTGCCTCGAACACTTCCACCATTCCGATCACCTCGCTGGCGAAGAACTCGGCGCGGCCGAAAAACTTCATCGGCATCCACTTCTTCTCGCCCGTCGACAAGATGATGCTGGTCGAGATCATCCTCGGCAAGAAGACCGGCGACAAGGCGCTCGCGGTCGCGATCGACTTCGTACGCGCCATCAAGAAGACGCCGATCGTCGTTAACGACACGCGCGGCTTCTACGTCAATCGCTGCGTGCTGCGCTATATGTCGGAAGCCTACAAGATGCTTATCGAAGGCGTCCCTGCGGCGATGATCGAGAACGCCGCCAAGGCCGCCGGCATGCCGGTCGGCCCACTGGCGCTGACCGACGAGACGGCGATCGACCTTGCCCAGAAGATCATGAAGCAGACCATCAAGGATCTAGGCGAGAAAGCCGTCGACCCGAAGCAGATGGCGCTGATCAACACCATGGTCGACACGCATGGCCGCTTCGGCCGCAAGAACGGCAAGGGCTTCTACGACTATCCTGCCAAGCCGGCGAAGAAGAAGCTGTGGCCGGGTCTCAAGGATCTCTATCCGCAGCTGAAGCCCGAGAAGGTCGACTACGAGGAGCTCAAAGAGCGCCTGCTGGTCACCATCGCCCTGGAGGCGGTGCGCGTCATGGAGGAGGGCATCGTCACCGATCCGCGCGAGGCGGACGTCGGCTCGATCCTCGCCTTCGGCTTCGCGCCGTTCACCGGCGGCGCTCTCTCCTACATCGACGGCATCGGCGCCAAGCGTTTCGTCAAGATCGCCAAGGGCCTGCAGAAGAAATACGGGGCCGAGTTCAAGACGCCCAAGCTTTTGCTCGACATGGCCGAGAAGGGCGAGACTTTCTACCAGCGCTTCGACCCTTACCAGAAGGGCGAGGTCAAGAAGGCTGCCTGACGGCGCCTCGCGCGCATGATGGCCACGGCGCGTAGCCGTGGCCCTTATAAAATCGGCGATCAGAGCCGGCTGGCCTTTCGCTGCCTGCCGACCGACATCGATTTCAACAGCCATCTCAACAATGCCCGTTACATGATGCTGGCCGATCTTGGCCGCATCGATGTCTTTCTTCGCATCGGTCTTGTCGGGCTCGCGCGACGCAACGGCTGGGCGCCGATGATCGGCGGGCTGCAATCGGCCTATGTGCGCGAGATCAGGCTGTGGCGCCGCTTCGAGGTGGTGTCGTCGATCGAGACCTGGGAAGGCACTTCGGTGATCGGCAAGCACCGCTTCGTCCTCGACAATGGGGAGACGGCGGCGCTGATCCTGACCACCGGCGGCGTCTATGACCGGCGCGGTGGCCGCTTTCTCGAAATTGAGGAGGTCGTCGCGGCGCTCGGCCATTCGGCGGAACCGCGCCCGCCGACCGAGCCCGAGCGGGCACTCATGATCTCGCACCGGAACCTGCGCGAAGAGGCCAAGCGGGCCTGATCGAGCAAGCGTTCAATGTTCGGCCCGGAAGGTTTTGCCCAGATCGACCGCGTCGCCAAAATAGTGCCGGAACACATAGAACAGCGGATTCCATCGCGCAGTGTCGATGTGGTTCGTTCCCGGCAAGACGATGCTGCTGTGCGCATGTACTCGCTGCACGTCTACCTCCATGATGAGGTGCGTCGAGGATGCGCCTTGCTGCTTCGCGCTGCGATGGCAGGTCAGCAGGCGTGTTTCGAACTGCAGGGGACATTCTGCGATGCGCGGCGTCAGGATCAATTCGCTGGGCTGGATCGCAAAGCCGCCTAAAGCGAACTTGTCGGCGTCATGAACGAACCCCAATTCGGCCTTATGGGGTGGAACTGGATTCGCACCCGTGGTGCGCGCGATCCGTTCGACATTCGCCCAGAGGCTGGCCGCGGGAAAATTGAGGGTGCATTCGCCATCCTGCAGAAGATTGATGGCGCCCTGGGTCGCCGAACTCAAGCCTCAGGCCGAGGACCACGCATGAACCCAAGGCCCACGCGGACGACATGGGTGTAATGTTGGCGGTGCCGTCATGGTTTCGGGTAACCATCAGGACGACAGGCGTCCCAAAATACAGAACGGATGGGGCGATGCATTGGTGGTTCGGCAACATGAGCAGTCCTTCGCAATTCGAGAACCGTACCCTACCAAGCTTGCGCACCGAGACGTTTCGGCCGGGGTCGAACGATGCATCGCGCACGCGGCGACATGTCGGTGCCGGCGCCCGGCTCAGGATCGAGCCCGTCAATCTTGCGGAAGCGGCGACTTTCTCTGCAATCCGCTGTTCGCGCCGGTGGACAATTGAATGGTCGCGCGTTAGACAGCAGTGAGGCATTTTTTCCTGTTTTTCGAAGGAGAGCGGACTTGCTCTCACACGATCGCGTCTGGGCCGCAATCGATGCTCTTGCCGAACGCTATTCGCTCTCGGCTTCTGGTCTCGCCCGCCGCGCGGGCCTCGATTCGACCGCCTTCAACAAATCCAAGCGCCTGTCCTCCGACGGCCGGCCGCGCTGGCCTTCGACCGAATCGCTGGCCAAGATCATCGAGGCCACCGGCGCCTCGCTGGAAGAATTCACCGTGCTGGTTGAGGGTCACGGTGCCTCCGCCGCGCCGCCGCCGCGTATGGCCGTGCCGCTGCTTGGCTTCGCCCAGGCCGGTGCCGGCGGTTTCTTCGACGATGCCGGCTATCCCTCAGGGCAGGGCTGGGATCTGGTCGAGCTTCCGGCGCGGGCGGCGGAAACCTCCTATGCGCTGAAGGTCCAGGGCGATTCCATGCTGCCGCTCTACCGCAATGGCGACGTGCTGATCGTCGAGCCGGGCGCGCCGACGCGCAAGGGCGACCGCGTCGTCGTCAAGACCACCGCCGGCGAGGTGATGGCCAAGGTGCTCGACCGGCAGACCGCGAAGTCGGTTGTGCTGGTCTCGCTCAACCCCGCTCACCCGGACCGCGATATCCCGATGAGCGAGGTCGAGTGGGTGGCGCGGATCGTCTGGGCAAGCCAGTAGGTCCGGGCTGGTGCGGGTCCTCCATCTTGCCCTGGCGCTTGTGGCGGTTCCGGCAATGGCGGCGCTGGTCGTCGCCGGAGGCCACTCGCTGAAGGGCAGCGAAAGCGTCGTCGCGGTCGATCAGATCGATCCGGCCAGTGCACTTCCGGGGCAAGACGCCGATGTGGCGCCTCGGGAATCGATAACTGCGGAACCGGCGACGTCCGCCATTCTGGCGCCTGCCGCGCCGCGCCGCCGAAGCCAGTGGCGCATTCGCGGGCGATCGATCCCGACGTGGTGGCGCCACCCGAAGTGCCTGCCGAGGAACTGGAACGGGTCGAGCCGCGCGCGCCGCTCAGCGATCTGGCGCTGGCCGGTCCGCCCAGGCCGCGGAAAACGAAACTGCCGGATGGCGAGGAGGGCACCAAGTTGCTCCAGCCCGTCGCCACCGCCGCCGGCCTGATCAAGGCCAAGGATTATTCCATCGCCGTGTCGGGCATCGACATCGTCAAAGAGGACGAGACCTGCAGCGACGAAGGCAAGTCATGGGACTGCGGGGTTCGCGCCAGGACGGCATTCCGCGCTTTCCTGCGTGGCCGGACCCTGGTCTGCTCAGTGCCGCCGCAAGACGGGCAGAAGGCCATCGCGGTCAAGTGCTGGGTCGGCAACAAGGATGTCGGTCTGTGGCTGGTGGAAAACGGCTGGGCCCGCGCGGCGCCAGGCGGCCCCTATGTCGAGGCGGGCGACAGGGCGCGCGCGGCGAGGAAAGGCATTTTCGGCGCCGCTCCGAATCTCGGCGGCCTGCCGGCATTGCCGGCCGCCACCGGCCCGGCGCCCGCCGCGCCGAGTTCCATCCTGCCGGCGGAAGATGGCGACGTTACGCAGCCAGCTGACCAGCCAGAGCCCGCTCAATGAGCGCGCGCGTCTCCGTAATGCCGTAGAGCGCCGCGAAAGAGCCGAAACGCGGCCCCCGTTCCTGTCCGATCAGCACCTGATAGATCATCTGGAAGAAGGCGACCGACACGCCGGGTCCGCCTTCCGGGCTCTGCTTGGAATGGTCCTGATAGCGCTCGATCCGCCGCGCGACGTTGAGCGCCGCGTTCTGGATCGCCTCGCCGTCCGCGCTCTGCGGCAGCTCGCCGAGCGCTTCCGAAAGCTTCGCCAGCGCCTCGCGCTCCACCTCGTCGGCGGCGCGATAGACCTTGGTCGGCTTCACGAAGTCGTCGAAATAGCGGATGGCATACCCGGTCAGCCGGTCGAGCTCGGGGTGCGTCTGCGGCGTCACCCCGGACGCATGGCGCGAGATGAAACCCCACAGCACCGCCTTGTCATGCGCGTTGGAGGCGCTGACCAGATTGAGCAGCAGCGCGAAGGGGACCGGCAGGTCGATGGCCGGCGGATTGCCGTCATGCATGTGCCAGACCGGGTTGCCGAGCCGCTCCTTCCACTCCTGGCGCGGATAGGCGGACAGGAAGGCGTAATATTCGTCGACCGCCTTCGGGATAACGTCGAAATAAAGCTTCTTGGCCTGCCGCGGCCGCTGGTACATGTAGAGGCCGAGGCTCTCGGTGGGCGCATAGGTCAGCCATTCGTCGATGGTGAGCCCATTGCCCTTCGACTTCGAGATCTTCTGGCCGTTCTCGTCGAGGAATAGTTCGTAGACGAAATGCTCCGGCGCGCGGCCGCCGAGGATGTTGCAGATGCGGTCGTAGATTGCCGCGTTGGTCTGGTGGTCCTTGCCGAACATTTCGAAATCGACGCCGAGCGCTGCCCAGCGCATGCCGAAATCCGGCTTCCACTGCAGCTTCACATGGCCGCCGGTGACCGGCAGCGTGGTCTCGCTGCCTTCGTCGTCGAAGGTGATGGTGCCGGCCTTGGCGTCGACATGCTTCATCGGCACGTAGAGCACGCGGCCGCTTTTCGGCGAGATCGGCAGGAATGGGCTGTAGGTCGCCTGGCGCTCTTCGCCGAGCGTCGGCAGCATCACCGCCATGATCTCGTCATAGCGCTCGGCGGCGCGCAGCAGTACTTCGTCGAAGCGCCCGGACTTGTAGTATTCGGTCGCGCTGGCGAACTCATAGTCGAAGCCGAACGTGTCGAGGAAGCGGCAGAGCATCGCGTTGTTGTGGTCGGCGAAGCTCGCATAGCCGCCGCCGAACGGATTGGGCACCGATGTGAGCGGCTTGTGCAGGTAGGGCTCGAGCGCCGCGCGATCGGGCACGTTGTCGGGAATCTTGCGCATGCCGTCCATATCGTCGGAGAAGCACAACAGCTTGGTCTTGACCGTGTCCTGCGTCAGCACGCGGAAGGCGTGCCTCACCATCGTGGTGCGCGCCACCTCGCCGAAGGTGCCGATATGCGGCAGGCCGGACGGGCCGTAGCCGGTCTCGAACAGGACGGTATCGGGAAAGTCCCTGTTCTTGTAGCGGGCAATGATCTTCTTGGCTTCTTCGAACGGCCATGCCTTGCTTTCGGCGGCGGCCGCAAGCATCTCGGCATTGAGATCGATGATGTTTGATCCCGTCATGTCACTTTCCAGGTAATCTGCCGGCCAGATGTGTCGGCTTGGGCGCGTAAAGATTTTCACCCGGTCTCTAGGCGCGACGGGCCGGAGCGTCAACGATTTGCGGCGCTTTTCCTTGCGGCGCCTCACTGCCAATCCTACGTTGAAGCCTCACCATCAAGGAGTTTTGAATGCCTTTGACGCCGCACGAAGCCCTGATCTATCTCATGGTCATCACTTCGGCATCCGACCGCGACATGACCGATGTCGAACTGGCGCGGATCGGGGACGTCGTCCGTTCTTGGCCCGTGTTTGTCGATTTCAACAGCGACAGCCTGGTCGGCGTGGCTCAAGCGTGCCAGCAGGCTCTGCACGACAAGGACGGGCTGGAAGGCGTCCTCGCGCGCGTCGCCGATGCGCTGCCGGAGCGGTTGCGTGACACCGCCTATGCCGCCGCTTTCGAGGTCGCGGCAGTCGATCTCGAAATGCGCATGGAGGAGTTGAGGGTGCTGCAGCTCATCCGACGGAAGCTCGATCTCGACACGCTCACCGTGGCGGCGATCGCCCGTGCGGCGAAGGCCCGCCTGCGCACACTGACTTAGAAAAAGCTCACCGGAAAATAGCGCAGGTAGAACTCGGCGAAGGTTCCCTTGATCGAGATTTCCTGCAACGCGTAGTCGAAGGCGGCGGCCAGCGCCGGGTCGCCCGCCCTGGTGGCGATCGCCATGCCCGAGCCCAGATATTCGGGCGCCAGATAAGGGCCGCCGGCGAAGCGGCAGCAGCCGGCGGCTTCCGAGCCGCCGAGCCAGAAGGCGAAGCGCATGCCGTCGCCGAAGGCGGCGTCGATCCTGCCGGCCTTGAGGTCCGCGTAGAGGTCCTCGGCCTTGTCGAAGGGCACGACCTGCACCGTGCTGAAATAGTCGCGCAGCATCTTCTCATGCGCCGAGCCGGCGATGACGCCCACGCGCTTGCTGCGCAGCTTGTCGAGGATCGGCTCGGTAAACGCCTTGGCCTTCGGCATGATGAAGCGCGCCGGGAACTGCAGATAGGAACGCGAGAAGGCGTATTTCTCGCGGCTTTCCGGCGTCGCCGCGATGCCGGCGATGATCGCCTCGCCTTCGCCTTTCCGCAGCGCGTCGTCGAGATCGTTCCAGGGCAGCGCCTGGATCTGGCATTTCTCGACGATGCCGAGTTCGGCGCAGATCGCCCGCGCCAGGTCGATGTGGAAACCCGACAGCCGGCCGGAGCCGTCGAGGAAGTTGAAAGGCGGAAAATCGGTGGTGGTGAGGAATCTCAGCCTCGGCAACGCCGAAAGATCGGGCTTCGGCAGCCGCTCCTTGGCATCCCACAGCACCGGAACCTGCGGCTCCGCCGCGCGAGTCGCGTCGGCAAATGGCAACGCTCCGATCAGCGCCGACAGGAGGGCCAGAAATATCCATCGGAATGGCACGATAACGCTCCGCCCAATCATGTCCTTGGCTTTTCGTACGAAAACAGTGCAGGCACAATTGTTTTTGATTTCAAACGGGCGAATTCGGCGTATGGTTTAGTGCGTTTGCAAGTTTCAGCGCGCGCCCGCAACAGGGGCAGGTGTCGCGAAGAAACTTGTGGTCCGGGGTTGATGGCGAAGGGTGGTTCGGGCATCTACGATCGGTACGAAAAGCAGAAGCAACATGGGGTAGATGTTGCGATGAGCATGTTCGATAGAACTCTGGAATACATCGACCAATTACAGCACGCCAACACTGCTGCGGCAGTGTGCGAGCGGCTGCTCGGCGTCACCTCGAGTTTCGGGCTGACGGCGCTGATGGCCGGAACGGTCCCGCAACCCGGCACGCCGCGCGGCCAGCAGAAGGACCATGTGCTGCTCTGCGACTGGCCGGGCGAGTGGCTGGAGCGCTATGTGGCGCGCAACTATGTCGACCATGATCCGGTCGTCAGCCACATGAAGCAATTGCAGGCCCCGTTCCAGTGGCGGGAGGCTTCCCAGGCCATCGTCATCGACAAGAGCAGCGACGAGGTCATGGGCGACGCCCGCGAGTTCAAGCTGCGCGACGGCCTCGCCTTCCCGCTGGTCACGCTCGACGGCCAGATCGTCATGGTCTCGCTGGGTGGCGAGTCCGTTGAACTGTCGGACGTCGAATTCGGAATGGTCTCGCTGGTGTCCACCTACGCCATCGGCCGCGCCATGCAGCTTCACACGATGGCCGGCAAGGTCGTCGACCACATCGAACTCACACCGCGTGAGCGCGAATGCCTGCAATGGGCAGCTGTCGGAAAGTCCGAGTGGGAAATTTCGCAGATTCTCGGCATTTCGGAGCATACCTCCGAGAAACACCTTCTCAACGCGAAGAGCAAACTGGGCGCCGCTAACCGTGTGCAGGCAGTCGCCGAGGCGATCAGGCGTGGCTATATTAGCTAAATCGGCCGTGCTGGCCCAGAAACGGTCCCATGCGCATTCGCGTAATATTTTAAGCAAGGGCGAGCGGTGTCCTTGTCTTAAGAGAGGGCTAATACTTTCTTAACGCCAAAGCAAACTGGGCGTCGCCATCCGCGTGCAGGCGGTCGCGGAGGCAGTTAGGCGCGGCTATATTGGCGGGGTCGGTCGGTGCCGACCTAAAAATTCTTGCCTACGCGATCGCGTAATATTTTCCGGAGAGCCCGGCCGTATCTTCCTCTCAAGCCCAGGAGACGGCTAATGCTTTTTTCCCTCACAACTCAGGAATTGATGGAGCGCCCCGATCTGTGGGAAGCGGTTCACCGCCTGCGCTACAAGATCTTCGTCGAGGAGATGGGCTGGACCGATCTCGACCGCCCGGACGGCCTCGAGATCGACCAATTCGATCATGACGAGGCCGAGCATCACCTCGTCATCCGCAACGGCGAGCTAGCCGGCTATCAGCGCATGCTGCCGACGACGCGGCCGCATCTACTGACCGATGTGCTGACGGACCTCTATGAGGGGACGCCGCCCTCGGGGCCGCGAGTCTGGGAGCTGACCCGCTATGCGGTGGCGCCGGGCTTCCGTGATGGCAAGCGCGGCGTCTCGACGGTCGGCACCGAGCTGATCGCCGGTTTCGTCGAATGGGGCCTCAAGCGCAACGTCAACCAGGTCATCATCGAGTTCGAACCGATGTGGGTGCTGCGCGCGCTGCAGCTGCACTTCCTGGCAACGCCGCTCGGTTACCAGCGCACCTATGGCAACCAGCAGGTGGTGGCGACGCTGCTCACCTTTTCCGAGCATACGCTGGAGGTGGTGCGCCAGCGCCGCAACCACTTCCCGCCGGTGCTGATGAGAGGCTATCCCGGCCAGCTCGGCCTCAGACAGGCTTCGTGAGGAGGTTGTCATGAGCTTCCACCCCGAACCTGAGCTGCGCGGCCACACGCTGGTCGTCACCGTGTCCTCGCATGACGGCCGGCCGGTGCTGGACAGGCACGCCTATGCGAGCCTCGCCAGGACCTTCCACGAGGCCGCCGTCAATGACGAGGTTCGCGTGGTCGTGCTGCGCGGCCTTGCCGGCTGCTTCTGCCTCGGCGGCGACTTCTCGGAGTTCCTCGACGCCGCCAAGCACCAGCAGCTGATTGCCGCCGTCACCGATATGTTTCGCAGGCTTGCGACCTTTCCCAAGCCGGTCCTTGCCTGCGTCGACGGGGACGCCGTCGGCGTCGGCTGCACCATCCTGTTCCACTGCGACATGGTGATCGCCTCCAGGGGCAGCACGTTCAGGGTGCCGTTCGTCGATTTCGGCCTGGTGCCGGACGCGGCGACCAGCATCCTGGCGCCCCAGAAGCTCGGCTATGCCGGCGCCTTCCGCTTCTTCTGCCTGGGCGACACGCTGGGCGTCGACGACGCCAAGGCGCTCGGCCTTGTCGGTGAGATCGTGGAAGGCAGCGCCGAGGAAATGGCCTTGGCGCGGGCAAGGCAGCTCGCCAAGAAGCCGGTTGCCGCGCTGTTGCAGACCCGCGGCCTGCTCAAGGGGGATACGGACGTTCTGTGCGACCGCATCGACCATGAGATATCGCTGTTCCAGCAAGCGCTGCAGGACGACGCCACGCTGAAGCGTTTGCAGCGGATCGCCCGCCTCGCGGCGTGACACCTTGGTGGAAGTATCAGCGCCGCGTACCCGAGAAGGTGCGCGGCGCTGTAATGTTGGCCGCCGGCCGCGGGCACGGTGCAAGCTATTTCTCCAGGAACGACGGGCCTTCGCCGATGATCTTCTTATCGGGCTTGCCGACGGCGTCGAGGTCGCGGCCGTCATAAGGCAGGGAGAGAAGGATACGCTGGATCACCGCAAGCCGCGCACGGCGCTTGTCGTTGGCGCGCACGATGATCCAGGGCGCGAATTCCTTGTGAGTGCGATCGAACATCAGGTCGCGCGCCTTGGTGTAGTCGTCCCATTTGCTGATGCCGGCGATGTCGATCGGCGAGAATTTCCAGTTCTTCAATGGCGACCAGCGGCGGTCATGGAACCGTTCGAGCTGCGTCTCGCGGCCGATGTTCAGCCAGAATTTGAAGAAGTGGATACCCTCGTTGCAGATCATCCGCTCGAAATGCGGCGTCTCGTCGAGGAATGTCGCGTGCTGCTCCAGGGTGCAGAATCCCATGACCGGCTCGACGCCGGCGCGGTTGTACCAGGAGCGGTCGAAGGTGACGAACTCGCCGGAGGTCGGGAAATGGTCGACATAGCGCTGATAGTACCATTGGCCATGCTCCGTCGGCGTCGGCTTGGTCAGCGCCACGTTGCGCGCCGTGCGCGGGTTCATGTACTGCCGCAGGACGAAGATCGTGCCGCCCTTGCCGGCCGCGTCGCGCCCCTCGAACAGCGCCAACACCCGTTTGCCGGTCGCCTGCAGCCAGGCCTGCGCCTTGACCAATTCGATCTGCAGCCGCTCGAGTTCCTCGTCGTACTCTTCACCCTTCATCTTCTTGTCGTAGGGATAGCCGCCGGCGGTCAGCTTGTTGTCCTCGATCCAGTCCGGCAGCACCGGGTTGTCGATGTCGAACTCGCGTTCCTTACCGCCTATCCTCATCTTGATCGGTCCTGCGGCAGGCGCCGCGTCGGCATTTCCCTCGGCTTTTTTCATCGGGACGAACCTTTTCAGCTTGCGGACTCGTGCTATGGGAGCCTCTGAGGCGTTGCGTCCGACCGGACGCGCGGTAGCACTTTGATTTTGCGCATGAACGTTCGAGAAAATCGATTCCGATTTTTGGGGGTCATGCGCAGGTCCAGTTGGCTGACCTTTCACCGACGGGAGATACGAGGCAGCGCATGGTCGATAAGGGCGCAGACCAGAAAGGCGCAACGCAGGCAGCCATAGCCCGGCTGCGGCGCAGCCGCTGGTCGCTGGCCGCGGCCCTGGTCGCGGTCCTCGGCGTCTATGGTTTCGGCGGCCTTTCGATCTTTGTGCCTCTGCTGGCCCTCGCGTTGCTGGTCGCGGCCGCAATGCTGCCGACCGCCGCCGAGCGCCAGTCAGCCGGCGGGACTGCCGCCGTCGAAGTCGGCGGGCTGCAGCGGCTGTCCGGCGAATATCTGGCCGCCGCCGTTGCCGATCCGCTGATCATCTTCGACCGGACCGCCACTATCGTCCACGCCAACGCCGCCGCCTTCGCCGCCTTCGGTGGGCTGGCGCCCGGCATGTCGCTGTCGCTCAAATTCCGCGCTCCGGAAATGCAGGCTTTGCTTGACGGGATCGTCTCGGGAACTATGGCGTCCGATGTCGTCGACTACACGGAAAAGCTGCCGGTCGAGCGCACATACCGGGTGAGCGCGTCCTCGGTCGGCCATGGCACCCATCTTTACGTGCTGGTGTTCAAGGATCAGAGCGAGGCGCGCCGCATCGACCGCATGCGCGCCGACTTCATCGCCAATGCCAGCCATGAGCTGCGCACCCCGCTCGCCTCGATCGCCGGCTTCATCGAGACGTTGCGCGGGCCTGCCCGCAACGACGTGGCGGCGCGCGACCAGTTCCTGCAGATCATGCAGAACCAGACGGGCCGCATGGCGCGCCTGATCGACGACCTGTTGTCGCTGTCGCGGCTGGAGATGAAACCCTATCTGCGGCCGGGAACCGAAGTCGACCTTCGACAGACCATCGACAGCGTCATCGACTCGCTCGCGCCGCTGGCCAACGAGAACGGCATCGCCATCGAGCGCGACTTCATCGATGGGCCGATTTCCGTGCCAGGCGACCGCGACGAGCTCTTCCAGGTTTTCGAGAACCTGCTGGAGAATGCCTGCAAATACGGCCAGTCGGGCGGGCGTGTCACCGTGTCGATCGCACACGCCGAGGACGGCCACGACCCAGGCATCGACGTGACCATAAGGGACTATGGTCCAGGCATTGCCGAGGAACACATCCCCCGCATCACGGAGCGCTTCTACCGCGTCGACGTGGAAAACAGCCGGACCCAGAAAGGCACCGGCCTTGGCCTTTCGATCGTCAAGCATATATTGACACGTCATAACGCAAGGCTGTCGATCAAGTCGGAAGTCGGCAAGGGCGCGGCGTTCACGGTTCATTTGCCGGCTCAATGATCCTATATTGGTTGGCAACCGGCATTTTCTTTTTTCTGTCATCCGGCTCGCGTATCAGCGGCAGATTGAGGGAACGCACCAGCCGGCAGAAACCGGGAAGGCATATCGATGCAGTCCGTCCACATTGTCAGTGCCTATGACGAAGAACTGAAATTCCTGTCGAAGCGTATCGCCGCCATGGGCGGGCATGCCGAGCGCATGGTCGAGCAGGCTGTCGCCGCCCTCGTGAACGCCGATCCGGGCTTGGCACAGAAAGTCATCCAGGACGATCTCGTCCTCGACGAGGGGCAGCGCGAGATCGACGACAAGGCGATCGTCATCATCGCCAGGCGTCAGCCGATGGCGACGGACCTGCGCGAGATCGTCGGCGCCATCCGCATCTCGGCCGACATCGAGCGCGTCGGCGATCTCGGCAAGAACGTCGCCAAGCGCGTCGCGGCGGTCATTGACGGCCGCCAGCCGAGCAGCCTCTTCCGCGGCTTGAAGGCGCTAGCCGATCTGGCGCTGACGCAGCTTAAGGAAGTGCTCGACGTCTATGCCTCGCGCTCGGTCGAGAAGATCGGCTTCGTGCGCGACCGCGACGACCAGATCGACGCCATGTACACTTCGCTGTTCCGCGAACTTCTGACCTATATGATGGAAGATCCGCGCAACATCACGCCCTGCACCCACTTGCTGTTCTGCGCCAAGAACATCGAGCGGATCGGCGACCACGCCACCAACATCGCCGAAACCATCTATTACATCGTCACCGGCGACCAGATGCCGGCCGAGCGGCCGAAGGGCGACAAGACCGACCAGGTGGTGTTGCCTGGCCCACTATCGGCCGGGTGACGCGGTATCGGCGACCCAAGATCGGCCAAGTGAAGGGCGGCCACTCGAACGGCTTTCTAATTTAGGCTAAGCTCCTCCAGGTGCAGCAATTTTGTCAGTCGCCGTCTCGGGAGGTTTGCGATGGAGCAAGTTCGAAACCTGACCCCGGCCCCGCAGCCGACCTCCGGCATTGTTGCGTCCAGCGTCTATTCCGCCGGCAAGCGCGTCGCTGACATTACGATCGAAGAGGCCGGCCTATGGGCGGCAAAGCCCGGGCACGTCGTCTGGATCGGCCTGCTCGAGCCGGACCGCAACCTGCTGCTTAGGGTGCAGGCGCAGTTCCACCTGCACGATCTGGCGATCGAAGACGCAGAACACCCGCATCAGCGGCCGAAAATCGAACAGTATGGCGATGCCTTGTTCATCGTCGCCCGCACAGCGCAACTGATCGATGGCCGCGTCACCTTCGGCGAGACGCATCTCTTCGTCGGCACCGGCTATATCGTCAGCGTCAGGCATGGCCCGTCGACCTCTTACGCCGCGGTGCGCCAGCACTGGGAAAGCTGCCCGTCCTCGCTCGCCAAGGGCGAGGATTTCGTCCTCTATGCAATTCTCGACTTCATCGTCGACAACTACATGCCTGTGCTCGAGCAGATCGAGGACGAGGTCGAGCAGATCGAGGACAAGGTGCTGCTGAAGCCGATGAGCGGTGGCGACATCGAGCGGCTCTACATGCTGCGCCGCGATCTGCTCAGGCTGCGCAACGCGGCGCTGCCGCTGGTCGAGGTCTGCCGGCGGCTGACCAGCGCCGAGCTGCCGCAGATCCATGCCGCCATGCATCCGCTGTTCCGTGACGTGACGGACCACATCCGCACCGTGCAGGAAAAGATCGACAGTCTGCGCGAGGTGCTCGCCTTCGCCTTCGAGGCAAGCCTTCTGGTCGGACAGAGCCAGGAAACGGCGATCTCCAAGAAGCTGGCCTCATGGGCGGCCATCCTGGCGGTGCCGACGGCCTTCGCCGGCATTTACGGCATGAATTTCGACGACATGCCTGAACTGAAGATGGAATACGGCTACCCGACCGTGCTGACCGCCATCGCGCTGATCTGCGCGTTTCTGTATTGGCGGTTCAGGAAGAATGGATGGCTGTGAAATAGCGAATAGCGATAAAGAAGCTTGTGCCGAACTCGAATACCGATGTTATTCCTATTTCGTTCGCTATTCGCTATTCGCTTAGCGGCTTCTGCGCCTTTCCGCCGCCGGCTGGAACGCCACCCTTGCATGGTATTTGCAGTACGGCCCGGTTTCGCCAGCGTCGTTGCCGCAGAAGCTGAAGTCTTCCGACAGCGGATCGCCGTTGGGCCATTTGCAGGTGCGCTCGGTCAGCTCGACGAGCTGCAGGTTGCGCGAGATTGGCACGACAACGTTCTCGACCGGGCGGATATAATGGCGCGCCACCGGCTCCGCCTCGAACTGCACCTGCAGAGCGGTCGCGCCGATGGAGGCCGTCACATGACGGGCTGCGCTGGCGGCACGAGCCACGGACTTCTGCATCGAGGCGCCCTGCGTGGCCTTCTTCTGCCGTGCCGGCGCCGTGGTCGCGCGGCCGCGGCCCGACAGTTTCAGGCGATGCACCTTGCCGATGACGGCATTGCGGCTCACGCCGCCGAGCTGCGCGGCGATCTGGCTGGCGCTGAGACCCTCCGACCACAATTTCCTGAGAAGTTCGACCCGCTCGTCAGTCCAGTTCATGAGACCGCGCTCCTGCTGAGGCGTGCGGCGGTCAGAATCCTTTCCCGAGCCGGCTCTCGCCGGGCAAACGACACCACATGTACCGGGTGATTAGATCCGCCGCACGAAATCTAGTTATTTCTCGACTACAATTACCTTATGCGCTGACTCGGTGACAAGAGTCCTCAGGGCAACACCGATTCGGTTTTTACGGTTTTCCCCAACTTGCCCAACCGCTGATGGGCCGGCGTGGCGCTGGAGCCTTGCCGCGCGCTTCTGCGCGACCTTTTCGTTGACTTCATGGCCGAAAAACATGATAAGCCGCAAAGGCCGCCGCATTGGCGGCTTTTTTGATTTCCGGTTCCGGAGACGCATATAATGAGCGGTTCGGCGCTTTACGAGACTTTTGCTCGCGCACCCCTGGCCTTCGACCGCGGGGAGGGGACCTGGCTGGTCACCGACAAGGGCGAGCGATATCTCGACTTCGCCGGCGGCATCGCCGTGAACTCGCTGGGCCACAGCCATCCGCATCTGGTCGCGGCGCTCACCGGGCAGGCGGCCAAGCTGTGGCACGTCTCCAATCTCTACGAGATCCCGGAGCAGCGCCGGCTGGGCGAAAGGCTGGTCGATGCAACCTTCGCCGACAAGGTGTTCTTCACCAATTCGGGCGCCGAGGCTCTGGAATGCGCCATCAAGTCGGCCAGGCGCTATCAGTTCGTCAAAGGCCATCCGGAGCGTTTCCGCATCATCACTTTCGAGGGCGCCTTCCACGGCCGCACGCTGGCGACGATCGCTGCCGGCGGTCAGTACAAATATCTCGAGGGTTTCGGTCCGAAGGTCGAGGGCTTCGACCAGGTCGCGTTCGACGATATCGATGCCGCCGAGAAGGCGATCACACCGGAAACCGCGGCTATCCTGATCGAACCGGTGCAGGGCGAGGGCGGCATCCGCCCGGTGCCGACGCAGTCGTTGAAGCGGCTTCGGCAGCTCTGTGACCGGCACGGCCTGCTTCTGATCTTCGACGAGGTCCAGTGCGGCATCGGGCGCACCGGCAAGCTGTTCGCGCATGAGTGGGCGGGCGTCACGCCTGACCTGATGGCGATCGCCAAGGGCATCGGCGGCGGGTTTCCGATGGGTGCCTGCCTCGCGACCGACGAAGCGGCGGCCGGCATGACGGCCGGCGTGCACGGCACCACTTTCGGCGGCAATCCGCTGGCGATGGCGGTGGGCAATGCCGTGCTCGACGTCGTGCTGGCCGACGGCTTCCTCGAGGACGTTCAGCGCAAGGCGTTGCTGCTGAAGCAGGGACTGGCGGCGGTCGGCGACGAATTTCCCGAGGTCATCGAAGGCATCCGGGGAACCGGCCTGATGCTTGGGCTGAAATGTGCCATGCCCAACGCCAAGGTTAACATGGCGCTGCGCGACCAGCACTTGCTTGCGGTGCCGGCGGGCGACAACGTCATTCGGCTTTTGCCGCCGCTCACCGTCACCGACGAGGAGATCGGCGAGGCGCTGAAGCGCATTCGGTCGGGCGCCAAGGGCCTGACCGACGCGATCGCGGCCGAAGCCGCGAAGTAGTTCTGGAATCTGCCGATGAGCGTTCGTCACTTCACCGATCTGTCCGCCGTTTCCGCAGGCGATCTGCGCATCATGCTGGACGATGCGATGGCGCGAAAGACCAGGCTCAAGGCCGGCGAGCGTTCGAAGCCGCTCGAGGGCAAGGTGCTGGCGATGATCTTCGACAAGCCTTCGACGCGCACGCGCGTTTCCTTCGACGTCGGCATGCGCCAACTCGGCGGCGAGACCATCATGCTGACCGGCACCGAGATGCAGCTCGGCCGTTCTGAAACCATCGCCGACACCGCCAAGGTGCTGTCGCGCTATGTCGATGCCATCATGATCCGCACCACCTCGCATGACCGGTTGCTGGAACTCACCGAAAACGCGACCGTGCCCGTGATCAATGGGCTGACCGACGATACCCATCCCTGCCAGCTGATGGCCGACATCATGACCTATGAGGAGCATCGCGGTCCGGTGGCCGGCAAGACCTTCGCCTGGACAGGTGACGGCAACAATGTGCTGCACTCGCTTCTAGAAGCCTCGGCGCGGTTCCGCTTCAACCTCAATGTCGCCGTGCCGGAGGGCAGCGAGCCGTTCGAGAAATATGTCGACTGGGCGAAGGCCAATGGCGGCAAGGTGAGGTTTGCCGGCTCGGCCGAAGAGGCCGTCGACCAGGCCGATTGCGTCGTCACCGACAGCTGGGTATCGATGGGCCAGGAGCATCGCGCCCGCGGCCATAACGTCTTCCTGCCCTACCAGGTCAACGCCGCGCTGATGGCGAGGGCGAAGTCCGACGCGCTTTTCATGCACTGCCTGCCTGCGCATCGCGGCGAGGAGGTCACCGACGAGGTGATCGACGGACCGCATTCGGTGGTCTTCGACGAGGCCGAGAACCGGCTGCACGCCCAGAAGGCGGTGCTGGCATGGTGCCTGGGCGCTTGACCGGGGTCGACTTGATCCGCGCCAACTTGATCCGGGGATGTGTGATGCCTATTTGCGGGCCATCACTGAAATCGAACGCGCTTCGACCCATGCCGCCTGGAAAGCGGGATGGATGCGCCCCGGAGTTTTGTCATGCTGGAAACGCTTTCCTTGGCTGAGCATCAACCCAAACTCGGCGAATTCGGCTTCGCAGGCGACGACCATGTCGTGCCTTACGAAGTAGCGCCCCTGGATGTGCGCGGCCGCACGGTGCAGCTCGGGCCGATGCTCGACGCCATTCTCAGCCGCCACGATTATCCCGAGCCGGTCGCGCGCCTGCTGGCGGAGGCCTGCGTGCTCACCGTGCTGCTCGGCACGTCGCTGAAATTCGAGGGCAAGTTCATCCTGCAGACCCGCACCGACGGACCGGTCGACATGCTGGTGGCGGACTTCACCACGCCGCATTCGTTGCGCGCCTATGCGCGCTTCGACGCCGACCGGCTGCAGGCGCTGATTGCCTCGGGCGAGATCTCGCAGGAGAAGCTGCTCGGCACCGGCGTCCTGGCCCTGACCATCGATCAGGGCGCGCACACGCAGCGCTATCAGGGCATCGTCCAACTCGACGGCACATCGCTGGAAGAAGCCGCGCGCACCTATTTCCGCCAGTCGGAGCAGATCCCGACCGATCTGAGGATGTCGGTTGCGAAGCTGGTGACCCCGGGCCCGGGCGGGGCCCGCGAGCAATGGCGCGCCGGCGGTATCCTGGCGCAGTTCCTGCCGCAGGCGCCCGAACGCATGCGCGTGCCCGACATTTCGGGCGGGGATGGCGATCCACGAGACGTGGCGCACGAACCGGCCGACAATTCCTGGCGGGAACTCTTGGCGCTGCTCGGCACCATCGAGCCGACCGAGCTCATCGATCCGACGGTGGGCGCCGAGCGGCTGCTCTACCGGCTGTTCCACGAGCACGGCGTGCGCGTCTTCCGCGGTGTGCCGGTCGCCGATCAGTGCTCCTGCTCGCGCGACAAAATCCGAGGCATTCTCGAAGGCTTTTCGGCCGAGGAGATCAAGGACTCGACCGAGGACGGCGGCATCCATGTCGCTTGCGAGTTCTGCTCGACGCAGTACGACTTCGATCCGGCGGAGTTTGCGGCGGAGTGAGAAAGCTCCGGTTCCTCGCCCCCGCTTTGCGGAGGCGGGAACTCGAGTTCTTTAATTCACCGTCCTTTTCGTTCCCGGCATATCGAGCGAGAAAGCCGGAATGGCGACGTCGAACGTTTCGCCGCGGCCGTTGCGCATCGTGTAGTGGCCGACCATGATGCCGGATGGCGTCGAGAGCGGGCATCCCGACGTGTACTGATAGCTGTCGCCGGGGTTGAGCTCCGGCTGGTCGCCGACCACGCCCTCGCCGCGCACCTCTTCGACTCGGCCACGCCCGTCGGTGATGTGCCAGTAGCGCGACAGAAGCTGCACGAACTCGTCCGACCGGTTGTCGATCGTCACCTGGTAGCCCCATACATAACGGTTCTCGGACGGATCGGAACGGTCCTCCAGATAGAACGGCCTGACCTGCACTTCGATGTTGCGCGTCACGGCGCGATACATGAGCCACTCCGGTGCCGCAGGGAACATTTTAGCGCGCTTCGCGGTTCTACCTCCGCAGCGTCGCCAGCCTGCCGGCTTTTCCACCGCAAGTGCCGACAAACAATGTCATTTAAGTGACACATGACAATGTTGGTGTGCACAAACCGTGCGGGCGACTCGGGCGCTTTGTCGAGTGATGAAACGGCCGCGGGCGGCCTTTCCGGAGTGACCAGATCTCGATGGAACTGACCCTCGCAGCCGCCTTTGCTTCCTCGGCCCTTCTTTTTTCCAACCTTGCCAGCATCCTGCTCGCATCGTCGCGGCTGAAGCCCAGGCGGGTCATTCCTCCGCCTTCCAGCAAACAGCCGCCTGTCTCGATCGTCGTGCCGTCGCGCGGCGTGGAGCCGTTCACGCAGGAGACGCTCGACCGCGCCTTCTCGCTCGATTGGCCGCGCTACGAAATGATCTTCTGCGTCGCGCACGCCGAAGATCCCGTGGTCAAGCTGATCAACGCCGCCATCGCGCGATTTCCGAATGTTCCGGCGCGGCTCCTCGTCGGCGATGACAGGATCAGCGCCAATCCCAAGCTCAACAACTGCATCAAGGGCTGGCAGGCGGCGCGGCACGACTGGGTGATCCTCGCCGATTCCAACGTGCTGATGCCCAAGGACTATGTCCAGCATCTGATGGCGGCCTGGGGACCGGACACCGGCCTCGTCTGCTCGACGCCGATCGGCTCGCGGCCGGACGGTTTCTGGGCCGAAGTCGAATGCGTCTTCCTCAACACGCTGCAGGCGCGCTGGCAATATGCCGGCGAAGCGCTCGGCCTTGGCTTCGCCCAGGGCAAGAGCATGCTGTGGAACAAGCCGATGCTGGATGCAAATGGCGGCATCCAGGCTTTGGCCGCCGAAATCGCCGAGGACGCGGCGGCGACCAAGCTGGTCAACAGCCTTGGCCTTCGGGTCAATCTCGTGGCCGCGCCCTTCGAGCAGCCGCTCGGCCAGCGCACGCTCGCCGAAATCTGGTCGCGCCAGGCGCGCTGGGCGCGGCTGCGCCGCGTCACCTTCCCATTGTTCTTCGCGCCCGAAATCCTGACCGGTGTGGTCGCGCCGCTGCTTCTGGCGCTGATCGCGGCGGCAAGCGCCGGTGTCAGCCTGCCCGCGACCGCGCTCTGCGTGCTGGCGATCGCCTATGTGCCCGAATGCATGCTCGCCTGGTCCAAGGGCTGGTATCTGTCGCCGCGCAGCGTCACCGCGATGATCGTGCGCGACGTGATGCTTCCCGCCATCTGGGCGCGCGGCTGGCTTGGCGGAGCCGTCGAATGGCGTGGCAACGCAATGACCATCCGCAACAGCGGGATGACTGAACTCGAAGAGATTGCTTGAGCCGGCTGCGGCTCAAGCGCGCTCTTTGCAGCCGTGGCGGTTCATTCCTTCGCCGCCTTGAGCGCCTGTTCGATGTCGGCGAGCAGGTCGTCGGTATCCTCCAGCCCGACGGAGAGCCTGAGCGTGCCTGGTCCGATGCCGAGCTCGGCGCGCGCCTCGTCGCTGAGGTTTTTGTGCGTCGTCGTCGCCGGATGCGTGATCAGGCTCTTTGCGTCGCCGAGGTTGTTCGAGATCAGCACGATGTCGAGCGCGTTCTGCAAGGCGAAGGCCGCCTGCTTGCCGCCCTTGACGTCAAGGCAGATCAGCGTCGAGCCGCCCGACATCTGCTTCCTGACGATATCCGCCTGGGGATGGTCGGCCCGGCCCGGATAGATGACGCGGGCGATCTCCGCCCGGCCAGCCAGGAAGTCCGCGATCTTGCCGGCGCTTTCGGTCTGCTGGCGCACGCGCAGCGGCAGCGTCTCGAGGCCCTTCAGCAGCGTCCATGCGTTGAATGGCGACAGGCTCGGGCCGGTGTGCCGGAAATAGTCGTGCAAGTTCTCGTCGATCCACTTCTTGTCCGACAGGATGACGCCGCCGAGGCAGCGGCCTTGTCCGTCGATATGCTTGGTCGCCGAGTAGACCACGATATGGGCGCCGAGCTGCAGCGGCTTCTGCTGCAGCGGCGTGGCAAAGACGTTGTCGACGATCACGCGTGCGCCGATCGAATTGGCTAAAGCGGCGACAGCGGCGATATCGACCACTTCCAGCGTCGGGTTGGTCGGGCTTTCCAGGAAGAACAGCTTGGTGTTCGGCCTGACCGCTTTTTCCCAATTGGCAATGTCGGTGCCGTCGATCAGCGTCGCCTCGATGCCATAGCGCGGCGCCAGCGTCTCGACCACCCAGCGGCAGGAACCGAACAGGGCTCGCGCCGCAACGATGTGATCGCCGGCCTTGACGCTGCAGAGCAGGGCGGCGGACACGGCGGCCATGCCGGAAGCGGTGGCACGTGCGTCTTCCGCGCCTTCCAGCGCGCACATGCGCTTCTCGAACATATCGACGGTCGGGTTGGCGTAGCGCGAATAGATGAAGCCGGGTTCCTCGCCCTTGAAGCGGGCTTCCGCTGCCTGGGCCGTCTCGTAGACATAGCCCTGGGTGAGATACATCGCCTCGGCGGTCTCGCCGAAGCCGGAACGCAGCGTCCCGCCATGCACGAGTGCCGTCTGAGGTTTCCAGTTACGCGTCTTGGTCATCGCCCTGCTTCCAAACACAAAAAAACCGGCCGCGACGTCGCAACCGGTCCATACGGCCTTGCGGCCCGACGGTCCTTTAGCGACTTGTTTAACGTGGCTGCAAGCCGACCGGCCAAATCACCACGGGATAACGACCCTTTAGACCCGCACCGCGCTTGCGTCAATTGCCGGCTTGATTAAGAGGGTTGTACCAGGCAGCCTCCGCAAAAGTGTCCCGCGGTTTTGCGACAGGAAACTGCGACGACAATGACTTCGCCCGGAGCCAGACATTGCGGCAGACAGGCATTCTTCCGGATCAGGACATCGCGGCGCTCTTCCAGTCGGGCGCGCTGAAGTCGCCGCGCGCGCTCGACACCAACCAGATCCAGCCGGCCAGCCTCGATCTCAGACTTAGCGACAAGGCCTTTCGCGTGCGGGCTTCCTTTCTGCCCGGTCCCGATCATCTGGTGGCCGACAAGCTGGACCGGCTGAAGCTGCATGAGATCAACCTCGCCGAGGGTGCGGTGCTGGAGACGGGCTGCGTCTACATCGTGCCGCTGCAGGAAAGCCTGGCGCTGCCAGCGGAAGTCTCGGCTTCGGCCAACCCGAAGAGCTCGACCGGACGGCTCGACATTTTCACGCGTGTCATGACCGACCGCGGCCATGAATTCGATAAGATCGTCGCCGGCTATCATGGCCCGCTCTACCTCGAGGTCAGCCCGCGCACCTTCCCGATCGTCGTGCGCGCCGGCTCGCGCCTGTCGCAGATCCGCTTCCGCACCGGCAACGCCGTGCTGTCGGAGAATGAGTTGCGTGACCTCCATCACGCCGAGATGCTGGTTGCGACCGAGCCGCCCAACATCTCCGGCGGCGGCATTGCGCTCTCTATCGATCTCGACGGCGACAAGGATGGCCTGGTCGGCTATCGCGGCAAGCACCACACCGGCCTCGTCGACGTCGACAAGCGCGCCGCTCAGGATGTGGTCGACTTCTGGGAACCGCTCTACAAGAGCGGGGCCGGCGAGCTCGTGCTCGACCCGGACGAGTTCTACATCCTGGTCTCTCGCGAAGCCGTGCACGTGCCGCCGCTCTATGCCGCCGAGATGACGCCTTTCGATCCGCTGGTCGGCGAGTTCCGCGTCCACTATGCCGGCTTTTTCGACCCGGGCTTCGGCCATTCCGCCGCCGGCGGCAGCGGCAGTCGCGCGGTGCTTGAAGTGCGCAGCCACGAGGTGCCGTTCATCCTCGACCACGGCCAGATCGTCGGTCGCCTCGTCTACGAGCATATGCTGAAGCGCCCGCAGGCACTCTATGGCAGCGAGCTGGGCTCCAACTATCAGGCGCAGGGGCTGAAGCTCTCCAAGCATTTTCGCGCCGCGCGCTGATCGCCAGGCTGTGCTTGCCCGGCCTCGCGTGCCGTGCTTGGCTGCGTCCGACAATGTAGCAACTGAACGCAAGGGGATGAAAATGCAGACATCCAGATGGATCCTGTCGGCCGCGGCCGCCGCCATGCTGGCGCTCGGCGTCGGTTCGGTAGACGCGGCCGAAAAGATCAAGATCGGCACCGAGGGCGCCTATCCGCCCTTCAACACCATCACGCCGGACGGCAAGGTCGAAGGCTTCGACATCGACGTCGCCAATGCGCTCTGCGCGCAGATGAAGGTCGAATGCGAGATCGTCACCCAGGATTGGGATGGCATCATTCCGGCCCTGCAGGCCAAGAAATTCGACGCCATCATCGCCTCGATGAGCATCACCGAGGAACGCAAGAAGCAGGTCGCCTTCACCCACAAATACTACACCACGCCGCTTGCGCTGGTCGCCCTGAAGGACGCCGACATCGCCTCGACCGAGCCGGCCTCGCTTGCCGGCAAGACGGTAGGTGCCCAGGCCTCGACCACCCAGGCCAACTACGTCCAGGACGTCTACGCCAAGGCCGGCGCCGAGGCGAAGCTCTACCCGACCCAGGAAGACGCGGTCACCGATCTGCTCAACGGCCGGCTCGACGCCGTCATCTCGGACAAGTTCGTGCTGGTCGACTGGATGAAGAAGGCGAGCGACGGCTGCTGCAAGCTGGTGGGCGACGTCAAGGGCACCGAGACCGAGGCCGGCATCGCCGTGCGCCTGGAGGACACCGCCCTGCGCGACCGCCTCAACGCGGCAATCGACGCCATTGTTGCCGACGGCACCTACAAGAAGATCCAGTCGAAGTATTTCGATTTCGATATTTATTGAGGTTGAGGCTGCCAATCTCCCCCCTCGTGGGGGAGATCACGCTCTAACCTCACAGCGCCTTCACCGCCACCTTCACTGGCTTCTCGATCTCGAGCGGGTTGCGCAGCGGCAGGCCGAAATCCTTGGCCTCGATCTCGAACGTGTCGCCTTCTTCGGTCCTGACGCCGTCTGCGAACGAGAGTGTGGCGGTGCCGAACATGTGCACATGCACGTCGCCCGGCTGGCGGAAGGCCGAATATTTGAAGTGGTGATGCTCGAGATTGGCGATGGTGTGCGACATGTTCGCCTCGCCGGACAGGAACGGCTTTTCCCAAAGCACTTTGCCGTCGCGCCAGATTCGTGAAGAGCCCCTGATGTCGGCGGGCAGCTCGCCGATCAGGATTTCCGGTCCGAACGAGGCGTTGCGCAGCTTGGAATGGGCGAGGAACAGATAGTTCACGCGCTCTGTCACATGGTCGGAAAACTCGTTGGACAGCGTGAAGCCGACTCGGAACGGCGCGCCGTCGTCGCCGATCACGTATATGCCGGCGATCTCCGGCTCCTCGCCGGCGTCCTGCGCGAAGGCCGGCGACATCAGCGCGGCACCCGGCGCCACCGCCATGGTGCCGTTGCCCTTGTAGAACCATTCCGGCTGCACGCCGATCTGGCCCTTTGCCGGCTTGCCGCCCTCCAGCCCCATGCGGAACATCTTCATGGAATCGGTGAGTTGCTCCTCGCCGTCGCTGAGCTTCTTGTGCATGGAATCGCGCGTCGCGGCGGAGCCGAGATGTGTGAGCCCGGTGCCGGTAAGATGGAGATGCGCGGGGTCGGGATGGTTGATTGGCGATACCAGGCGTCCCTTCTTGTAGACAGCGTCGAGGTCTACCGTTTCGCCATAGCCCTTGCGCTCGATCAGCGCCTCGAGCCCGGTGCCGGTGCGGGCTGCCTCCATCGCCAGCGAATAGACGCTGCGCGCGCCGTTGATGATCCGGGTCTTGCCGCCGCTGCGGGCAACGACGCGGATCGTCTCGGCGTCATCGAGGATCTGGGAAATCAGCATGATGAACCCTCTCTCTTTTGCCTTGGCCCGGCTGCCGATTGGCAAGCCCTGACCGGCGCGGCCCGGAACCGATCCGCGCCACGGTTGAAACTCTTCGTCCGGATTGCACTCGCGAGCCTGGTCCTTCCAGGACTTCTTCGCGCCGACGGGTTGCCGGCAGCTTCGCGATCTAGAACCCGTATGCCTCCTTAGTCCTTGCCTCCGGCCTCTACGCCTTGTTCTTGTTGTAGACGTCGAAGATGACGGCACCGAGCAGCACCAGGCCTTTGACCACCTGCTGCCAGTCGACATTGACGCCCATGATCGACATGCCGTTGTTCATCACGCCCATGATGAAGCCGCCGACCACGGCGCCGATGACCTGTCCGACACCGCCCATCGCCGAGGCGCCCCCGATGAAGACCGCGGCGATCACGTCGAGCTCGCTGCCCAGACCGGCGGCCGGGACGGCCTGGCCGAGGCGAGCGGCGATGATCAGGCCGCCGAGCGCCGACAGCACGCCCATGTTGATGAAGACGAGCAGCGTCAGCCTTTCGGTGTTGATGCCCGACAGCTGCGCCGCCTTGGCGTTGCCGCCCATCGCATAGATGCGGCGGCCGATGGTCATGCGCTTGGTGACGAAGACGAACAGCGAGATCAGCACGCCCATCACCAGAAGCACCACCGGCAGGCCCCTGTAGCTGGCGAACTGGAAGACCAGGAACAGCGCCAGCGCGCTGCCCACCAGCGTCTTGACGACGAACAGCGGGAAGGGCTCGGCCTCATAGCCATGCCGTTCGCGCTTACGCCGTGTTCTGAAGCCGAAATAGGCATAGGCGAGCACCGCGACCAGACCGAGCACGATCGTCGTCATGTGCAGCGTAAGGCCGCTGCCGACGATGGTCTTGCCGGCGGCATTCACCGTCGGCGGAATGAGCGTCAGCGGGCCGATGACGTCGGGGATGAAGCCGGAGCTCAACGCCTTGAAGCTGTCGGGAAGCGGACCTACCGAGGAGCCGCCGCCAAGCAGTGCCTGGCAGATGCCGCGGAAGATCAGCATGCCCGCCAGCGTCACGATGAAGCTCGGTATTCGGTGATAGGCGATCCAATAGCCTTGCGCCGCGCCGATAAGCGCACCGACGATCAAGCAAACGATAGAGACCACCAGAGGATTGCTGAATATACCGAGCGGCCAGATGACCATCATCATTGCGGCAAGCGCGCCGATGAAGCCGGCGACCGATCCCACGCTGAGGTCGATATAGCCGGCGACGATCACCAGCAGCATGCCAAGCGCCATCACGATGATGAACGAGTTCTGCTGCACCAGGTTGCTGAGGTTGACCGGTTTGAACAGCGTGCCGGACGTCGTGTACTGGAAGAACAGCATGATGACGATCAGCGCGATGATCAGTCCGTATTCGCGCAGGTTCGTCGTCAGCGCCGAAACGGCGACACGCGGACCATGCTTGACGTCTTCGGCGACGCCGCTCTGCGGCGCGGGAGCGCTTTCTGTGCTCATGAGGCTTTTTTTCCTTCTCCCCGAACGATGGCGCGCATGATCTTTTCCTGGCTGGCGTCGCTTGCCGCCATTTCGCCGACGATACGCCCTTCGTTCATGACATAGATGCGGTCGGTGATGCCGAGCAATTCCGGCATTTCCGACGAGATGACGACGATTGCCTTTCCCTCTGCGGCGAGGCGGGCGATGATCGTGTAGATTTCGTACTTGGCGCCGACGTCAATGCCGCGCGTCGGTTCGTCGAGGATCAGCACTTCCGGGTCGGCGAACAGCCATTTCGACAGCACCACCTTCTGCTGGTTGCCGCCCGAAAGATTGCCGGTCAACTGATAGACGCTGGATGCGCGGATGTTGGTCTTCTTGCGATAGTCGTTGGCGACGCTCATCTCGCGCATGTCGTCGATGACGCCGCGGCTGGAGACGCCTCCCAAATTGGCCAGCGTCACGTTGTGCTTGATGTGGTCGATAAGGTTGAGGCCAAAGGTCTTGCGGTCCTCGGTGACATAGGCGATCCGGTTCTCCACCGCCTTGCTCACCGTCGAAAGATCGAGAGGCTTACCCCTGAGCAGGACCTCGCCGCTGATATGCCGGCCATAGGAACGGCCGAACAGGCTCATCGCGAATTCGGTGCGGCCGGCGCCCATCAGCCCGGCAATGCCGACCACCTCGCCCTTGCGCACATTGAGGTTGACGTTCTTGATCACCTGCCGCTCGGCGTGGATCGGATGGTACACCGACCAGTTCTTCACTTCGAAAATAACCTCGCCGATCTGCGGCTCGCGCGGCGGGTAGCGGTCGTCGAGCGAGCGGCCGACCATCGAAGTGATGATCCGGTCCTCGCTGATGTCCTTCCTGGGCAGGGTCTCGATGGTGCGCCCGTCGCGGATCACCGTAACCTTGTCGGCGACGCGGTTCACCTCGTTGAGCTTGTGCGAGATCAGGATCGAGGTCATGCCCTGGCGCTTGAACTCGAGCAGAAGATCGAGCAGCGCCTGGCTGTCCTTTTCGCTGAGCGAGGCGGTCGGCTCGTCAAGGATCAGCAGCTTCACTTCCTTGCTGAGCGCCTTGGCGATCTCGACCAGTTGCTGCTTGCCGACGCCGATATTGGTGATCAGCGTCTTGGGATCTTCCTTCAAGCCGACTTTGTCGAGCAGGGCCTTGGTGCGCTTCTCGTTGGCGTTCCAGTCGATGACGCCGTAGCTGGCGTGCTCGTTGCCCAGGAAGATGTTTTCCGCGATCGACAGCATCGGCACCAGGGCAAGTTCCTGGTGGATGATGACGATGCCGATATGCTCGCTGTCATGGATACCCTTGAAGTGGCATTCCTGGCCGCGAAAGACGATCTCGCCTTCATAGGTACCGGTCGGGTAGACGCCCGACAGCACCTTCATCAGCGTCGATTTACCGGCGCCGTTCTCGCCGACGATGGCGTGGATTTCTCCTTCCTCGACGCTGAGGTTGACGTTCGACAGCGCCTTCACGCCGGGGAACGTCTTGGTGATGTCGCGCATCTCCAAAATCGTCGAGCTCATCAGGAATTCCGCTCCCTGGCGCATGCCTGCCGTTTCCGGAAAACGTTATGCGCGAAATCAACATACTGCAGTCTGGCTCGCGCCGCGATGGCGCATGGCGCTGCAGAAGCCGGCAAAAACAATATCGGGGTCGCTTCTGAACGAAAAGGGGCCCTGCGTCGCGCAGGACCCCTCCCTTAAAGGCTGGATTACTTCAGCTCTTCGGCCTTGATGTAGCCGGAGTCGACGACCAGCGCCTTGTAGTTCGACTTGTCGACCTCGTGCGGCGTCAAGAGGATCGAGGGAACGACCTTGACGTCGTTGTTGTAGGTCTTGGTGTCGAGGCCGTCGGGCTTGCCGCCGGAGAGCACCTTGTCGACCAGCTGCACGGTGGCCTTGGCCAGCTCGCGGGTGTCCTTGAACACGGTCGAATACTGCTCGCCCGAAATGATCAGCTTGACCGAGGCGGTCTCGGCGTCCTGACCGGTCACGATCGGCCAGGGCTGAGCATCCGTGCCGTAGCCGACAGCGCGCAGCGAGGCGGTGATGCCGCGCGACAGGCCGTCATAGGGCGACAGAACGCCATCGACGCGGCTGCCGTCCGAGTAGTTGGCCGAGAGCAGGTTGTCCATGCGGGCCTGGGCGGTGGCGGCGAGCCAGCGCAGCGTGCCGACCTTGTCCATGCCCATCTGGCCGGACTTGATCTTGATCGAGCCGTCGTCGATCAGCGGCTGCAGGACCGACATCGCGCCGTTGTAGAAGAAGAAGGCGTTGTTGTCGTCGGGCGAGCCGCCGAACAGCTCGACGTTCCACGGCTTGGTGTTCGGGAAGCGCTCCTTGAGGCCCTTGACCAGGGAATTCGCCTGGATCACGCCGACGCCGAAATTGTCGAAGGTGGTGTAGTAGTCAACATTCGGGGTCTTCTTGATCAGCCGGTCATAGGCGATGGTGACGACGCCTGCGTCATTGGCCTTCTGCAGCGCATCGGCCATGGTGGTGCCGTCGATCGAAGCGATGATCAGCGCTTTCGGGCCTTTCGTGATCTCGTTTTCCAGCTGGCTGAGCTGGTTCGGGATGTCGTCCTGCGCGTATTGCAGGTCGACCGTGTAGCCCAGCGCTTCGAGCTGGGACTTGACGGCGTCGCCGTCGTTGATCCAGCGCTGCGAGGTCTTGGTCGGCATCAGCACGCCGACGAGACCCTTGTCGGCGGCGTGCGCCGAATAGGTCGTGGCGGCAATGCCAAGGGCCGCGACGGCGGCCAGCGTCTTGATGATCTTCACATTTACTCTCCCTGGTTGATGGACGCGACACCTCGGGGCTTCGCGGGCCGCGCAGTCGAACAGGAGCGCAGTCGCGCCTCTGTCGGCTTTATCGATCTCCGGTATCCTCCCAATCGGCCCCGCGACGCAGTTTCAATCGATACGATTTTGCTCGTTGCCGATCGCTGCGTCTCGGAACGCGCGAAGGGTGTGTCCCTTTGACATAACTGTCAAATGCGATCTTTGCTGGTTGCTATACCGAAACTGGTATGATTTAGCGTAGAGCAGAGAACTGCCGGAGAGGCTGGGAAATCATGGCGGCGCTGCGCGATCCTGATGCGATTTCAGGGAGTTACGAGAAGCTTCCGGGGGACGGCGAAACGCTCCTGCGCAGCGGCCTGAGCCTGCGCCATATGCGAATGATCGCCGCGCTCGACGATCACGGACGGGTGAGCGCCGCCGCCCAGGTGATGAATATTTCCCAGCCGGCGGCCTCGCGCATGATCGCCGAGATGGAGGCGGTGCTCGACGTGAAATTGTGCGAGCGGCTGCCGCGCGGCGTGACGCTGACCCCTTACGGCCAGGCGCTCGCCAGGCGCGCCCGCTCGATCCTGCTCGAAATGCGCGAAGCCGACCGCGAGATTTCGGAACTCAAGGCAGGCAAGGGCGGCTCGGTGTTTCTCGGCGCCGTGACTGCGCCGGCGATCGAACTGGCGGTGCCGGCGATTCGCGAGATCCGCCGCATCTATCCGCGCATCGAGATCACCATGCAGGTCGAGACCTCGAACGTGCTCGCTCGCGAGCTGATCGCCTCCCGCCACGACTTCATCATCGCCCGCATCCCCGATGACCTCAATCCGCGGCTGTTCGAATCGCGCGTCATCGGCATCGAGAAGGCCTGCCTGATCGTGCGCCGCGGCCATCCGCTTGCCGGCGGCGGGATGGTCGGCCTGGAGGAGACGGCTGCCTATGATTGGGTCTTCCAGTCCGGCGGCTCGCCCCTGCGCCAGGCGATGGAAAGCAATTTCTTGAACCGCAACATCCCGCTTCCCGACCGCATCCTCAACACCTCGTCGCTGCTCTTGACGCTGGTAATGGTGGCGCAATCTGACGCCATCGCCCCCGTTTCGGTGCAGGTGGCCAAGTTCATCCAGAGCGGCGACGGGCTGTCCGGAGCGATCGATGTCGTTCAGACCGAGTTCGACATCGAGGTCCGGCCCTACAGCCTGATCACGGTCAGGAACCGGGCGCTCTCGCCCGCCGCCAAGATGCTGCACGACTTCATCCTGCGCGAAGTGGGGTAATGGAACGAGAATGCTACCTGTGCGTTCAAACAGATCGGCAGTTCGCTGGAGCCCGTTTGGGTGAGGGAACCACCTGCCGATGCTGAACTATCGGGAGGTCTTTTATGGAACGTCGCTTGTTTCTAACTGGAATGCTTGGCGTTGCGGGGGCAGCGGCAATTGCAACCCTGGCTGGCCCCAGTAGGGCGGTTGCCGGAATTCCAAGCGGCAACGGAATTCTCGATGAACTCGATAAGCCCGATACCGCCGTCTTCGAGGATGGAGACGAACGTGCTGAAGTGGAGCAGGTTTACCATCGTCATTGGCATCACGGCCGTCGCCGCCGCAGACGGCGCCGCGTTTGGAGACGTGTTTGCCGCCGCTACTGGCGTCGTGGCCGCTGGCGTCGCCGCTGCTGGCGCGAACGTGTTTGGATTGGCTTTTGGCTTTAGGGGTCCATAGCGGTTCAGTTTTGGATAAGAGCCGCTCACCCGCAGTAAAGAACTGTTTTTACGGAATTCCGGACCGAGACGTGGTCATGGACCGGTCCAGAGCCGGCCGCCGCAAGGTGGCTGGCTTCTTTTTCGCCATAGATCGCGCGGCGATTCTCTTCTAGGGCCCAAGCCCCTCGCCTTTCGAGCGGCTCTTTCGTTTGCGCGCTTTCGCCGAACGAGGTGGCTCCCTTCGGAGTGCGGTCAAAAAGCACGTTGATTTTCCAGTCCCCCTGCTGTTGAGAGGATGCGGGCAGTTGGGCGATCTGGATGTTCGATGTTTTCAAAGCTGCCTGTTGTTAACCATCGCAATGTTAGCCTTGGACTCGCCGGATGAGCGAGGTCACCAATATGCACGCCGATCTGCCGCGCGCGCGGGTTAAGCGGAGGCTGATAGCCAAGGCGCTAGCGTTCCTCGCCGCCGCCCTGACAACGCTGCCCGCAGATGCCGAAACGGTGCAGGAAAATCCCGGCGGTCAGATCGTGATCTTCGCTTTGCACGTCGCCGAGCTGCGCGCCGCGAACGAGCCTGTGGAATTTGACGGTGCCTGCGACAGCGCCTGCACGCTCTATCTGTCTTTGCCCGCCGAGCAGCTTTGCATCACGCCGCGTGCATCCTTCGGCTTCCATCTGCCTTACGGCGTCGGCGCCCATGAGAACGCAATCGCCGCGCAGTACCTGATCTCGCAATATCCCGACTGGGTTCGCCTGTGGATCGAGAAACACGGCGGCCTGTCGCACACCATCGTGCGGATGGAAGCCGCCGAGGCCGCAAAGCATCTTCCCCTCTGCGGCGTGCTGGCATGACCGCTAACGGCAACGATCGCATTCGCCTTCGGCCGCTTGAGGACGCTCTGCCAGATCGCTGCGACCGCGCGGCACTGTAGCGAGGGATGGAGCGGGTAGCGGGAATCGAACCCGCGCGTTCAGCTTGGGAAGCTGTGCGTAAAATAGCTAATACAACGACTTAGCTCCAAAACCGGTCCCGTTTTCCAACAAAATTTGCCAATGAATTCAAAGCGGCTGTTAAACCAATTCGGCTTTAACTGCAACGTATGAAGCACGAGCAAATGCCTCAAAGGGGCGACCTTCTCAAGACTCGATTCCGCTCCTGTTGCGATGTATGCAATCGATGATTGGGATGGGTGGAGCATCATGGCTCTTTCTTGTGGGGCGGTATGTCGACCGGCGGAGGTGCTGCGGGAAATAGAGTCATTTGGCTCAAGCACCAGCCCCATTCGGGTAGACACAGATGCCGGCGAAGGATTCCTCAAATCGGTCGGGAACCCGATGGGTTCCTCGATACTCGTTTCAGAATTGGTGGCAGGAGAACTTGCTGCCTGGATTGGCCTGAAGGTCCCGCCGTTTGCCATAATCAACGACTGCCAGATTGACCTAATCATGCAAAGGAATGGGGCCAAGATGGCGCCGCCTTTGTTCTTTTCCAGTGCGGTTGATGGAACACCTCATGACGGGGGAGACACCTTTCTATCTCGCCTCCGGGAGCCTGGGGACGTTGCATTGCTTGTTGTCTTCGATACCTGGGTGCGGAATTGGGACCGCTTTTCTGATGGACACGATAACGCCGACAACCTCCTTTATGTGAAAGCTGAGGGGCGTCGCAAATATGACCTTGGCCAAACGGTACGAACTGACGAACGTCCAGTGGGCGCGCATCGCTGCGCTGTTGCCGGGTAAGGCGGGTGATCCG
>NZ_RZTV01000690.1:0-254 GCF_003997555.1 Mesorhizobium sp. M1A.T.Ca.IN.004.03.1.1
ATGCAACCGCGACGGAACATTGGCAAATCCGCTTGGCAAGGTTGGCGCCGAGGTTTCGCCGGAGGAGGGTTACGCGTCGGCGCGGCTCGTTGCGCTCGCCCATCTCGCCAGTCTCAAGCGGGCCGTCGGGGACCTCGATCGGGTCACGGCATGGCTTCGCGTCTTCGCCATGGTCAACGTCGCTCCTGGCTTCAACGAGACGCCGCTGGTCACCAACGGCTATTCCGATCTGATCCTCGAGCTGTACGGGCCTG
>NZ_RZTV01000691.1:0-254 GCF_003997555.1 Mesorhizobium sp. M1A.T.Ca.IN.004.03.1.1
CTCGGCGCGTGTCGCTCCTGCGATGATCGGGCTCGGGCTGATCGAGGCCATTCCCGAGGCTGACATCCTTGCCCACGCCGACCCGGACGATACCGACGGCGACGGCATTTCGGGCAAGGCGGCGATCGTGCGCGACCATCGCAGCGGCAAGATCGCACTCGGTCGTTTCGGCTGGAAGGCGCAAAACGCCACCGTGCGCGATCAGAGCGCCGATGCCTTCGCCAACGATATCGGCATCTCGACGCCCGACCAGC
>NZ_RZTV01000692.1:0-254 GCF_003997555.1 Mesorhizobium sp. M1A.T.Ca.IN.004.03.1.1
GGAAGAATGGAAAGTTGATCAAGCGCTTGACGAGAAGCATGTTGACCACGGTGGAAATCAGGCCCGTCAACACGCGCGCATAAACGACGCCAGGAAGCCCGGCCATCATGAGACCAGCGATGATGATGGGAACGCGAACCACCAGCATCTGCGTGTCGCGGATGAACAGCATCTTGGTATGGCCCTTTGCCATGCCCAGCGGCTGCACGAGCGAACCCAGGGTCTGCAGGGCGAAGACCGATGCGAGCGCCTGG
>NZ_RZTV01000693.1:0-254 GCF_003997555.1 Mesorhizobium sp. M1A.T.Ca.IN.004.03.1.1
CCAAGCTCCTATAGCTTCAAGCAATGAGTCATGACTAGGGCGCTATAATTGAGCTGCCACACAGTCCTGTAACAGCAATCACAAAGCCCGAGTATCGATGCCCACGCTTTATCATCATCCCATGTCATCCGCATCTCGCTTCGTCCGGCTGATCCTGGCGGAATACGGCTATCAGACGGATCTGATCGAGGAGCAGACATGGGAGAAGCGCCGGGATTTCCTGGCGCTCAATCCGGCCGGCACGCTGCCGGTCT
>NZ_RZTV01000694.1:0-253 GCF_003997555.1 Mesorhizobium sp. M1A.T.Ca.IN.004.03.1.1
GCTGCTCGGCAGGCTCCGAGCACTGCCGCCGCGCAATCGGCCGAAGAACATCGAGGCTTACGATCTCTGCGTGCGGGCGCGCAAGATGATGGACGATGCCCCGCAGGCGGCTGAGGAAGTGCATCTGATGCTGACACGCGCAATCTCCCTCGACCCGGACTATGCCGAGGCCTATCGCTGGCTTGCCGTGAACCACTGGATGGGATGGGTCCATAGCGGCGGACCGACGAAATCGAACCGCGGCATTGCTTTG
>NZ_RZTV01000695.1:0-253 GCF_003997555.1 Mesorhizobium sp. M1A.T.Ca.IN.004.03.1.1
ACCAAGACCATCAACCGGCTGCAGGCGCAGGGTTTCCTCGAAAAGCGCGCCTCCAACGCCGATGCCCGCCAGGCGCACATCTTCCTGACCGACGCCGGCCGCGAAACCATCCGCGCCATCGAAAAGTCGGTCAAGAAGACGGAGAAGCAGGCGCTGAAAGGCCTCGACAAGAAGGACCAGAAGGCGCTGTTCAAGCTGCTCGCCCGCATCGAGGCCAATCTGTCGAACGAAGAGCTGGTCCTGATCGACGACG
>NZ_RZTV01000696.1:0-253 GCF_003997555.1 Mesorhizobium sp. M1A.T.Ca.IN.004.03.1.1
AACGCATTCTCTTCGTGCCGCCACCGCAAAAGAAGGTCATTCTCAACGGCATCTCCTTCTCGCTCAGGAAGGGGGAATCGCTTGCGATCATCGGTAATTCCGGGTCCGGCAAGACGACGCTCGGCAAGATGCTCGTCGGCTCGATCGTCCCGACATCGGGAAATGTACGCCTCGACCTGATGGATCTGCGCAACTGGGACCAGCGCCAGTTCGGCGAAAGCATCGGCTATCTGCCGCAGGACGTGCAGCTCTT
>NZ_RZTV01000697.1:0-253 GCF_003997555.1 Mesorhizobium sp. M1A.T.Ca.IN.004.03.1.1
TCGGAATAGAAGGCAACGGGAGCACCGTGATCCTTCAAATAAAGCTCCAGCGCCTCGAAGTAGCTGAACGCGCTTTCCGAGGGACGCCGATCGCGCTCGGTGAACGCCTCTTTTCGCGCTGGGACTTCAAGCAGGTCCTTTCGGACGGCTACGTCGACATCATCCAGCCGGATCTCTCCCATGCCGGCGGCATCACCGAATGCCGCAAGATCGCAGCGATGGCCGAAGCCTACGACGTGGCGCTGGCGCCGCA
>NZ_RZTV01000698.1:0-253 GCF_003997555.1 Mesorhizobium sp. M1A.T.Ca.IN.004.03.1.1
GATCCAGCCACCCTCGCCCATGCGATATCAGTCGTCCAGAAGGTCGCCATTGCGGTTAAGGACGTCTTCGACGCTGACGGCGTCTTCATCGCCCAGTTCAACGAACCGGCCGCCGGGCAAACGGTGTTTCATCTGCATTTCCACGTCATCCCGCGCCATGAGGGTGCTGCGCTCAAGCCGCATTCCGGCAAGATGGAGGATGGCGCCGTGCTTGCCGCACATGCCGAAAAGATCAGGGCGGCACTGGCGTAAC
>NZ_RZTV01000699.1:0-253 GCF_003997555.1 Mesorhizobium sp. M1A.T.Ca.IN.004.03.1.1
AAACTGTCAGCGCCTGTCCGCCGACGGCAAGCCAGCGCAGCCGCACCAGTGTCTGCAGACGCAGCCTGCGGCTACTATGCCGGTCCTCCAGCGTATAGCCTTCCGTCTTGTCGATCATGTCAGGCTTATCGATCATGCCGACGGCTCCCTTGAATGGCCCTCATGTACCACGCGGTTTTGCCCGTGTCGTCGGCAACGCATCCTCCGGCCGTTCCGGCCAGGGATGCCGGGGATAGCGCCCGCGCATATCGGC
>NZ_RZTV01000065.1:0-409 GCF_003997555.1 Mesorhizobium sp. M1A.T.Ca.IN.004.03.1.1
CTCGAGGTGCCGGAGGTCATGCGCGGCCGGCCGCTGAAGCAATTGAGCGGCGGCTGGCAGCGGCTCGCGATGCTTGCCCGCAGCTGGGTCAGCGAGCCTGACGTGCTTCTGCTCGACGAACCGACCAACCATCTCGATCTCGAAAGGATCGCGCAGCTGGAAAGCTGGCTGAATGCGCTGCCGCGCGAGGTGCCGGTCATTCTCTCCAGCCATGACCGCGCCTTTCTCGATGCGACGACCAACCGGACGTTGTTCCTGCGGCCGGAGCAATCGCCGGTCTTCGCCCTGCCCTATAGCCGGGCGCGCACTGCCCTCGACGAGGCCGACGCTTCCGAAGCCCGGCGCTACGAGCGCGACATGAAGGTGGCGGAGCAGTTGCGCAAGCAGGCGGCGAAGCTCAACAATATCG
>NZ_RZTV01000700.1:0-253 GCF_003997555.1 Mesorhizobium sp. M1A.T.Ca.IN.004.03.1.1
GGGCGGATGAGCCGTTCGTCGTGCGGGAAGCCGGTGTCTCCCGCCACGCGCCCGGTCAAACACTTGGCCTTGTGCCGCTTGCCGGCCACGTTCACCGTTTCGACCGGTCGGGCCGGGCGCTTGAGCGAGCATCCATGCGGGCTGCATGATTTTCCCAGGGTCGATGTTCCTCCCAAGGCTCGATCCGTCTTAACTATAAGGAGAGAGCGACGTGACCATTCGCACCGTTGTGTGGGGTGAAAACATCCACGAG
>NZ_RZTV01000701.1:0-253 GCF_003997555.1 Mesorhizobium sp. M1A.T.Ca.IN.004.03.1.1
GGCCGGGCGGCTCGTCGGCGCGGCTGTGGTGGCCCGGCTCCACCGCGACCCAGCCTTCCTTGCCGACATGAAACTGGCCAAGGCGGAGCTGGCGAGGGCCCGCGTATCAAACCCCGCGCAAGGCTGCGGCGCGGCGTCCTAGGTTCGGGCCAATCCGCGCCGCAAAGCCCCGCCGAAGATAAGCACCAGGGCGCCCGCCGCCGCCGGGATCGCCGCATGCAGCGCCCAGAAGACTGGCGGGCTAAGGGTCTCG
>NZ_RZTV01000702.1:0-253 GCF_003997555.1 Mesorhizobium sp. M1A.T.Ca.IN.004.03.1.1
CGGCTCCGCCGATACCGATGAGCCCGTCAGCGCACAGCGCTCAGATCCCAAAAACAAGGCCCCGTGCGGGGCCTTGTCGCAAACAACTTGGATGGAGAGCCCTGCCCTATTTCCCGGCCAACTGCTTGGCGTTCTCCGGCGTGATCGCGGTGGTATCCACCGTCACGGTCGCATCAACGGACGAAGCGCAGTCGAGCAGGATCTTCTTTGCCATGTCGATCGCTTCCTTGGCTCCCGTCGGATAGGTGAATTT
>NZ_RZTV01000703.1:0-253 GCF_003997555.1 Mesorhizobium sp. M1A.T.Ca.IN.004.03.1.1
GCTCAGGCGAACGGCGCCCTATCGGCAGTGCAGCAGACGTGGCTCCACGAGCAGGTGCCGCAATGCGGATTTTGCCAACCGGGCTTCATCGTCGCCACCACGGCGCTGCTGGAGGCGAAGCCACGTCCGACAGACGCCGACATTGATGAGGCGATCACCAATATCTGCCGCTGTGGGACCTACCCGCGCATCCGCCGCGCGATCCATCGCGCCGCCGCCATGTTGGCCGAGCGTTGAGGAGACAGTCATGGCC
>NZ_RZTV01000704.1:0-253 GCF_003997555.1 Mesorhizobium sp. M1A.T.Ca.IN.004.03.1.1
TCGTCAAGCCCTTTCTCGACTCCCGAGAAAAATATGGCTATTGCCATAACCTGTTGAATTACATTCAAATAGTCCAAAAGGATAATGAGGTGTTAAAATTTAAATCGTTTTCATTGCCGGATTGCGCACCTGAGTCATCGTGTTATTGTATCGGCAATTCCAGCATGGAAAGCCCAGAGTGACCGAACCGTCCCGGCCGCATCGCGGCGAAAATCTCGATCTCGCCCGCAAGCGCGGCAAGCCGACCTTGCGG
>NZ_RZTV01000705.1:0-253 GCF_003997555.1 Mesorhizobium sp. M1A.T.Ca.IN.004.03.1.1
CCGTGATCTCCAGTGATCCAGTGCCGACCTCGAGCTCAAGCACATGGCCGCCGACAGCGGCAAAGGTGGCGTCGGACACCACGCCATGGGCATGGATCGAGGGCTTGCCGTTCTGCCATGCAATGGTGCCGGTCATGCTGGCGAGTTCGGTGTCGTAGAAGGTCTTCGGATCGAACGCCTTCTTGTCAAAATCGTAGAAGCCGAAGGTGGCGCGGTGCACGAAGCCCATGCCGACGAAACTCGCCGAGGCCAG
>NZ_RZTV01000706.1:0-253 GCF_003997555.1 Mesorhizobium sp. M1A.T.Ca.IN.004.03.1.1
GCCTGCTGGCTGAGGGCGATTTCAGCTATGAGTCCGGCCTTCGCGCTGCCGGAGCACTGCTCGATCTGTCCAAACCGCCGACCGCGATGATCGCCAGCAACGATCAAATGTCGATCGCCGCGCTCGCCGCCGTCCGCGAACGCGGGCTCGACGTGCCGCACGACATATCGCTCGTCAGCTTCGACGATACGCCGATCGTCCGCTTCACCCATCCGCCACTGACTGCAGTTGTTCAGCCGATCGCCGAAGTCAG
>NZ_RZTV01000707.1:0-253 GCF_003997555.1 Mesorhizobium sp. M1A.T.Ca.IN.004.03.1.1
CGCCAGAGCTTTGCAGCAGGCAATCGGCGGCGTGGAAGGCGAGATCCGGGTCGCCATGCAATATTTCTTTCAGGCCTGCGGCGCCCGTGGCAATCCCAAGTTTCGCGATCTCCTCATGAATACGGCGGCGGAAGAACTCGGCCACATCGAGATGCTGGCGACAGCGGTTGCATTGAACCTTGAGGGCGCTCCGGTTTCGGTCAAGGAAGAAGTTGCCGGCGATCCTGTCGCGAGCGCGGTGCTTGGCGGGCTG
>NZ_RZTV01000708.1:0-253 GCF_003997555.1 Mesorhizobium sp. M1A.T.Ca.IN.004.03.1.1
GCTTGTACAGAGCCGCGATCCCGTCTCGCATGCTGCTGAACACTGCAAATCGGCCATTCTCACCACCTTCTTTTGTGGCGCCAGACTGACCCGCATAATTGAGGTTGCCTGGATTGTTATTGCGGATGCCGCGAGGCTGGTTAAGCAGCGCAGGAAAACCCGCGTTACTTATTGAGTCTTGAGCTGCTTGCTGCTGCGGGGAAAGAGCTAACGGTGCACTTCCACCAGTGACTCCGTGCCACCACTTGGTAAG
>NZ_RZTV01000709.1:0-253 GCF_003997555.1 Mesorhizobium sp. M1A.T.Ca.IN.004.03.1.1
GCAAGCTTTCCTGCCAGCTCTACCAGCGCTCGGCCGATATCTTCCTCGGCGTGCCATTCTTTTCCGATGGTGCGTCGGTATCTTCGATCAAAAACCCCTGCAATCCAACGGTTCACTGAGTAAAGGCAGGCTGTACCGGTACAGTAGTTCGCACGCGCGGCTCGGCTTGGTCCGCCAAAAGTTCTGGTCAAAGCATTGCCGACCGCCATCGGCTAAAGAGTCAGCGAAGGACTCCCGGCCTATTCGCTCTCTG
>NZ_RZTV01000066.1:0-405 GCF_003997555.1 Mesorhizobium sp. M1A.T.Ca.IN.004.03.1.1
CGCATTCATGACGGCCCGACGCTTGCCAAGCAGGAAGTTTTGCGCGAGTTCCTGGCGACACTCGGCATCTCGCTCGCCAAGGGCGGCAATATGCGGGCCAACAGCTTCAACGGCATCCTGGCCAAGGCGGACGGCACGGCACACCAGACCATGGTCAATGAGATGGTGCTGCGCTCGCAAAGCCAGGCGATCTACAGTCCCGAGAATATCGGACATTTCGGCCTCAACCTGATGAAATACGCCCACTTCACCTCGCCGATCCGCCGCTACGCCGATCTCATCGTGCATCGCGCGCTCGTCGGTTCGCTCGGTTTCGGCGAAGGCGGCATCACTCCCGACGAAGAAGCCTCGCTCGACGATATCGCCGCCGAAATCTCGACCTTCGAGCGCCGGGCGATGGCGGCC
>NZ_RZTV01000710.1:0-253 GCF_003997555.1 Mesorhizobium sp. M1A.T.Ca.IN.004.03.1.1
CCGAATCTCAGCACCGAAGCGGAGATCCTGCCGCAGACCGACAAGGGCCAGTACGACGCGCTGATCGCGGCTGCGACCTTCATCCCGAAGGCTTCGGTCTTCCCGCTCGGCGGCGTGCGCATCGGCGCCGGCACCGGCAATATGGGCTCGGCCTCCTGGGGCGGCGGCAACGGCGAGGGCGGCATTGCGGCCCTGATGAACACGCCGGGGATCAACAGCCGGGCGACCGCCCAGATGGCTGTGAAGGCGATCC
>NZ_RZTV01000711.1:0-253 GCF_003997555.1 Mesorhizobium sp. M1A.T.Ca.IN.004.03.1.1
CGTCAACATCAGCACTTTCGTCGTCGGGCTGAGCGCCAGGACGAAAGTGCTGATGTTGACGGTATCCGAAGAGGTGGACACGCTGCTCGGAGCCCTGCAGCAGGGCGCGATGGGCTACGTTCTCAAAGGTGTCGGTTCCCGCGGTCTCGCCGAAGCGATTAAAACCGTCCTCAGCGGATCGCGATATGTCTCGCCGACGATGTCGGCGAAGGCGATGGAAAATTCGCTACATAACGGAAACTCCGACAAGAAC
>NZ_RZTV01000712.1:0-253 GCF_003997555.1 Mesorhizobium sp. M1A.T.Ca.IN.004.03.1.1
GAGAAGGCCCCCGCGAACGCCCTCATCGCCAGGCGTTTTGCTGCACCGGGCTCAATATGAACCATGCCTTTTACGTATGTGCGAAGATCCTGCTTGTGCTTTTTCATCCATAGAGAGACTTGCTTCTTTTCCTCCTGGGTGTGCTCGTGGTCATCTTCTTCAGCCGTCAGACTGAGAAAAACGAATTTTTCCTTCCGTGCCAGAAGAGCTTCAAATCTTTCGAAATCTTCCGTGTGATCATGCTCTGGCTCTG
>NZ_RZTV01000713.1:0-253 GCF_003997555.1 Mesorhizobium sp. M1A.T.Ca.IN.004.03.1.1
CCGTCCCAGCTGCTTCGGCGAACATAGCCCGGCCCAGTTCCTCCGGATCATCAGGAGACGCCGTGAATGGTATCCAGCCAAATGCAGGATGCTCAATCTCGAGATCAATTGCGCCGAACTGGTTATAAACGGGGTTGCGATAGTCCATTACTAGATCCTCAAGAAGAGCGTTTGCCGGCGACGGTTGGACCCGGCACTATTGTTCACGCGCCCCATAGCCCTCCACGTTCCTGAAAGAGCGGCGCCGCCCTTG
>NZ_RZTV01000714.1:0-253 GCF_003997555.1 Mesorhizobium sp. M1A.T.Ca.IN.004.03.1.1
GTGCCGCGCAGCCGGATACGATCGAGAATCTGCACCAGTTCGGCCGGCTTCATCATCTCGGCAAAATGGAAACGGCAGCGGAAAACGCCGGGCAGGAAGGCCGCCATCTCGGCCTCGAAAGCGGCGCGCACTGCATCGCTGAACCGCTGCGGCGTCTCCATGACGATATCGATCGCCAGCGTCCGCCCACTGCCCATCGCGCCGGCCTGCTGTTTTTCCAGCTCGGCGATCGCCGCCCTCACCCGCATTGCCG
>NZ_RZTV01000715.1:0-253 GCF_003997555.1 Mesorhizobium sp. M1A.T.Ca.IN.004.03.1.1
GCCTGATGGTGGTCAACCGTCTCGCCCAGTACAGCGACATCGCCCTGATCGTCCTCGGCGGGCTTCTCCGACGTCAGGAGATGAGTCTTCTCGGACATCTCACGATCGCCGGCCTGGACGAGTTCGGCATCGACCAGGTGTTCTCGGGGGCGTTCGGCATCGATCCCGAGATCGGTGTGACCGGGACGAACCTCAGTGAGACGCAGACCGACCGTTCGTTGGCGTCGTCGGCGCGGGAGCTCATCATGCTGGC
>NZ_RZTV01000716.1:0-252 GCF_003997555.1 Mesorhizobium sp. M1A.T.Ca.IN.004.03.1.1
ATAACGTTCGGCTCGGCTGTCGGTGACGAGATGCACCGAATAACCACGCTCCTTCAGCTTGAAGGCCAGCGCCTCCGCCGGGAACACGTGGCCGCCGGTCCCCCCGGCGGCAAGCAGCACGATGCCTTTGCTCATGACCTCTACTCCGCGGGCATTCCGTGCGGGACGCGGAAGAGGCTCCGGTCCTGCGCACGTTTTTCCGGGCGATGGCGCGTCAGCGCCAGAATAAAGCCAGCGGTGACGCAGATCGCC
>NZ_RZTV01000717.1:0-252 GCF_003997555.1 Mesorhizobium sp. M1A.T.Ca.IN.004.03.1.1
CGGCAACGCCGCTGAGACGTTTCATAGCCTCTCTGCTGGGCAAGTCCACGATCTCGATTTGACAATCCGTGTGTCGCGCTGGCCCGATGATGCAGAACGCTTAGTAATTGGCCCGGTTTCAATCGAGCCCGCTAGCACCTGGGATTTCCCAACCTTCGAATTTGCTCGTCCCGATGGGCCTCCGCCTTATGTATTTCAACGTCAAGGCCGGATGGCTCTACATGCCGCACAGGGTTTCAACGCCCGACCACT
>NZ_RZTV01000718.1:0-252 GCF_003997555.1 Mesorhizobium sp. M1A.T.Ca.IN.004.03.1.1
CTTCGTCGACGGCCATATTCATCTCGACAAGACGCTGATTGGCTTGCCATTCATCCCGCATATCCCGGGCGACACGGTCGCCAAGCGCATCGAGGCGGAAAAATCCCTGCGGCGCACGGTGGCGCTGCCGGTCGAAGCCCGCGGCGGCGCCCTGCTGGAGAAGCTCGCAGCCTACGGCACACTTTCCGTTCGCAGCCACGTCGACATCGATACCGAAGTCGGCCTGAAAGGCCTCGAGGCCGTGCTCTCGCT
>NZ_RZTV01000719.1:0-252 GCF_003997555.1 Mesorhizobium sp. M1A.T.Ca.IN.004.03.1.1
CGCGGATGAAAAGCCACCGGGATACCTTCCCATTTCTTTCGCCATCAGCATAGACAAAGTGACGGGCCGCGAAGCGCTTGTGGATTAGTTCGTTGTCAGGCTGCTAGTTAGCGAATACCTTAAACCGGATCCCCCGGAGACTATCCGAGTGCCATGTGCTTTACTGCCCGCGATCGCCACGACTTCGGCGCCAACGGCAAGCGCCCGGATGGCAATCCCTCGGCCAAGGAATTGATCGCCCATGCCGTCGGC
>NZ_RZTV01000067.1:0-404 GCF_003997555.1 Mesorhizobium sp. M1A.T.Ca.IN.004.03.1.1
GTCACGGTGTTCGCCGTGGCCCAGGGACTGACCTATCCGCTGCTCAGTTTTATCCTGGAGCGACAGGGAACGACATCCGGGCTGATTGGCCTGTCGGCGGCGATGACGCCGCTGGGTTTCATTGTGTCGGCCCCCTTCATTCCGGCGCTTTCGCGGCGCGTGGGCGGAGCGCGGCTGGCGATCCTGTGTTCGAGCCTGGCCGCGCTCACCCTGATGACGATTGCCTGGGGGCAGGACGTCTGGGCCTGGATGCCGCTGCGCTTCCTGCTCGGCGTCTTCGCCAATCCGCTTTACGTGATCAGCGAAACCTGGCTGATCTCGATCACACCGGCGCCGCGCCGGGGCCGGATCATGGGTCTCTATTCATCGATCGTTTCGGGCGGCTTCGCCATCACCCGCTACCG
>NZ_RZTV01000720.1:0-252 GCF_003997555.1 Mesorhizobium sp. M1A.T.Ca.IN.004.03.1.1
CGCGAAACCAAATGCGTACCTGAGCGAAAGCAGGATTACTCCCCTCGATGAAGCTTCTTGGGCTTGGGACCGCCCAGCCGACCTTGCAGCCAAGCCTGCTTCTTCCCAGGCTGCCGGGCCCCCGGCCCCTGATGGCAGACCTCAGGATGATCTCGACTATCGGCAGTCAGGGTTGCGAAACGAGTATTTCGACACGACGTCCGAAGCAGGCGAGAGCCCGCCTGGGGTGCAGCCCAATACTTTCGCTTCGGC
>NZ_RZTV01000721.1:0-252 GCF_003997555.1 Mesorhizobium sp. M1A.T.Ca.IN.004.03.1.1
GAAACCTTCCGATACGGCTGCCTGCCTGTCGGTCAGAATGCTGACTGCGAATTCCGGCACCTCAAGCAGCATGTCATGCAGGTAGGTGCGATTGTTCAGGCAGATGATGAGAGATGGCGGATCCATCGAAAGTGATGTGACGGCGGTCGCCGTCATTCCATGATCCGCGCCGTTGCGACAAGCAGAAATGACTGTCACCGTCGCCGGGAAACGGCGCATGGTCGATCGAAACGCATCGCTGATCGGTGCGGG
>NZ_RZTV01000722.1:0-252 GCF_003997555.1 Mesorhizobium sp. M1A.T.Ca.IN.004.03.1.1
CAGGCACGGCCGAACAAGCTGATGCCGATTTATGCTCCTGCAGGTCGCAGGGCACGCAACGGAGGAGACAGCCAATGGCAAGGAGAGCACTCATCATGCTTGAAGGGCATCGGGGTTCTGGTCTGCCGTTCGTTCAAGCCCGACACCTTGGTCTTGATCCAGTTACCTTGTCGGCTGATCCAACTCGCTACGACTATCTTGCGGATCAAAATTTCGAGGTAATCCAGGTCGATACAGACAATCTGGATGCGC
>NZ_RZTV01000723.1:0-252 GCF_003997555.1 Mesorhizobium sp. M1A.T.Ca.IN.004.03.1.1
GCCGTTCAGCTGGATGTGCTCCGGCCGGATGCCGAGCGTCAGCGTCTTGCCGGCCATGCCATCGCGCGGGGTCACCGGCAGAACGGCGGCGATATCGTCTTCACCGTGACCCCGACGGTCATCGAACGCCTCGGCGCCAATACGGTAGCTTATGCCTCGCTCAACGGCGAGGCCGAAAATTTCTGCGCCATGCTTCCCGGCAGCGTCGGCATCCGCCCCGACGCACCTGTGACAACCGGCATCAATGCCGTT
>NZ_RZTV01000724.1:0-252 GCF_003997555.1 Mesorhizobium sp. M1A.T.Ca.IN.004.03.1.1
GCCAGGTCCAGCTTGCGACCTCCATCAGCCAGCGGTCGCCGGGACGGCTCGTACCGATCTCGTAAGCCGCCACGATCATGCGTTCGACCGGCTTGTTCGGAGAGGCGGTTTCGGCGTCGGCCTCGATCGTCAGCGTCAGCACCTCCTCGTTCCAGCCCCGCAGCATGGCGAGCGCGCGGTGGCCCGGCGCAGTCGCCCAGCGTTCGGAATGGTCGAAATAGTCGGAAAACTTCTCGCCCGTCGCCTGCTTGC
>NZ_RZTV01000725.1:0-252 GCF_003997555.1 Mesorhizobium sp. M1A.T.Ca.IN.004.03.1.1
GTCCGAGGCGTCTTTCGCGCGTGCCTTCAAGCGCGTCACAAACGTTTCACCTGGGATTGTGCGTCGCACAAGTTCTTCCGGACGAATGGATATGGATTTCGGATTTTGAGACACATATCATCCTGACAACTTCGTCTATGAAGATCTCCGAACACAGGAGATCCATCAATGACGGACACAACATCACAATTTGACGGGGCCGCAATTGGCCTGGAGACGCCTGAACCATCGGCGTGGAGCGCGGCAACCTGG
>NZ_RZTV01000726.1:0-252 GCF_003997555.1 Mesorhizobium sp. M1A.T.Ca.IN.004.03.1.1
GCTGACGGCCGCGATTTTCTTGACCGCCGAGCGGGCAAGCTCCTTGCATTGGAACTCCGCGCCGGCCCGCGGCGGATCGAAGACGACCATGTCATAGGGCTTGAACTCCTGCGTCATCAGCGGACGACGGAAAAGATCGCGCTTTTCGACCGTGACAGGCTTCAGGCCTTGCGTTTTGCGGCTGGCGCAGATCGGCCGCGTCCATGCTGTCGAAGCCGAGGCCAAGGCGCTCGCGGCCCTCGATCAGGCCGC
>NZ_RZTV01000727.1:0-252 GCF_003997555.1 Mesorhizobium sp. M1A.T.Ca.IN.004.03.1.1
GTGAGGAAGCCTCGGATCTGCGGCAATGTCATCTTCGGCATCGCCTTCTGCAGCTCGGCATCGTACTTCATACGCTCGGCGACCGAGCGGCCTGTCGCGCCGGGAAGCCGATTGACCACGGTTTTGTCGAGGATGTGGAAGAGGTGTTCCTCGGCGCCCTTTTCCCACCCGCGAGCGGGCCGGTAGGCCACGGTCTCGATGCCGAGTTCCTTCAAAGATTCCTTGATGTTGAGGCCGATAAGATGCTTGGCG
>NZ_RZTV01000728.1:0-252 GCF_003997555.1 Mesorhizobium sp. M1A.T.Ca.IN.004.03.1.1
AGGGTGAAAGATGTTCGATTATTCGTTTGCGCACTGGCTTGCATTTCTGTCGGCGGCGGTTCTGCTCAATCTCTCGCCCGGTCCCGACATCGCCTTCATCCTCGGGCACACGATGAGAGGCGGAAAACGTGCCGGTTTTTCCGCACTGTTCGGCGTCTGGTCCGGCGCCTGCCTGCACGTGCTGATGGCGGCACTCGGTCTCTCGGCCATACTTGCCGCTTCCGCCGTCGCCTTCTCCACGGTCAAATGGAT
>NZ_RZTV01000729.1:0-252 GCF_003997555.1 Mesorhizobium sp. M1A.T.Ca.IN.004.03.1.1
ATAACATCAAGCGGCGCTTTCGGCACGCCATAGATCGGCTTGAGCGGCTCGTCCCAGCGCGTCTGATTTTTTGCGATATTGTGCTGCCAGATGCCAATCCTGGATGCCTCAAGAGCCAAGCCAAGCTGGCGAAGCAGATTTTCAAGTTCGACATTCGTTCTGGATCTTTTGCTGCTCAAGGCAATCTCGCTGTTACGTTCGCCCGAGTGTCGCATTGAATATCTTAAAGAGTGCTAATCGAACGAAGGCCAA
>NZ_RZTV01000068.1:0-402 GCF_003997555.1 Mesorhizobium sp. M1A.T.Ca.IN.004.03.1.1
GTCGGCTGGATCCGCAATCTGACGGTCGACAAGCTGATGCGCGCCGACGTCAAGACGGCAAGGGCGGGCATCTCGCTGGAGGAATTCAAGCAGGCCTTCCCGATCGGCTCGACCCAGCGCGTCATCCTCGTCGAGGAGAGCGACAAATATGCGGGCCTTGTGCTGGTGCCGGAGATCTACGCCAATCCGACCGATGCGCAGGACGAGGGCAAGACGCTTGCCGATTTCATCCACTATCGCAACGATTTCCTGCAGCCGCAGATGAATGCCAGGCAGGCGGCGGCGATCTTCGACAAGAGCGAAAGCGAAGCGCTCGCCGTCGTCAACAACCTGATCGAACGCAAGGTGATCGGCCAGCTCAGCGAAAGCTACACGCTGCGCCGCTACAGCGAAGAACTCGAC
>NZ_RZTV01000730.1:0-252 GCF_003997555.1 Mesorhizobium sp. M1A.T.Ca.IN.004.03.1.1
ATCGGGGTCGTATATTCGGTGAAGCCGACATTGCCCATTTCGCGGCGCATGGCGGAGATGACCTGGGTGCGCTTGACGATGTTCCGGTGCAGCGTTTCGCGGCGAAGATCGAGGAAACGGTATTTGAGGCGGACGTCCTCGGGATAATCCGGCTCGCCGAAGACCGGCAGCGGCAATTCCTTGGCGGCGGAGAGGACTTCGATCTCCTGCGCGTAAAGCTCGATCTCGCCGGTCGCCATGGTCTTGTTGATG
>NZ_RZTV01000731.1:0-252 GCF_003997555.1 Mesorhizobium sp. M1A.T.Ca.IN.004.03.1.1
CTGATGAAGCGCGTCGACGAGAAGCGTGAGGACCTGCGCCAGAAGCGCAAGGACATAGACGATACGCTGACCGAACTCGACAATATCGAAGAGGCCTGCCTCGGCCGCCTTGCCGAGATCGGCGTTACCACCTGAGACGTGCCGCAGGGTGGCGCCGAACCTTTATTGCGCCTCGGCGCTGCATTCGCCGGCGATCGTCTGGACTCGCTCATCGCTCTGCAGATCGATCTTGCCCGCCTGCAGCGGTGTCAG
>NZ_RZTV01000732.1:0-252 GCF_003997555.1 Mesorhizobium sp. M1A.T.Ca.IN.004.03.1.1
GCCGAGACCCGGTCGACCGCACCTTGGATCGGAGCCCGCGAGCGTTGCGCCTTGGCGACCATGTCGACGATACGCGACAGCACCGTGTCTGCGCCGACCTTCTCGGCGGCCATGACGAGGCTGCCGTTCTTGTTGATCGTGCCGCCGGTCAGGCTATCGCCCTTTGATTTCTCTACGGGCAGCGGTTCGCCCGACATCATCGATTCATCGACGGTGGACTGGCCTTCGAGGACGGAGCCATCCACCGGCACC
>NZ_RZTV01000733.1:0-252 GCF_003997555.1 Mesorhizobium sp. M1A.T.Ca.IN.004.03.1.1
CTGCTGCCATGGCGACGGATTCGGTGATTGCCGATGGCGTGGCTCGGCTGGAAGGCACTATCGCATCTCAGATGGTGCGGAGCGTCCGGCAGCAATTGCCGGGGCTGACCAGCGGGACGGGGACCATGGAAAGCGCTTTCGATCACTACGCCCCGATGGCCGGGCCGCCGCGCCTGCGCCGATGTTCGGGGTCAGATCCGTTCAATGGGGTGGAGTGTCTGCTGCGTTTGCGGGCCGTGCCTATCTAAGAAC
>NZ_RZTV01000734.1:0-251 GCF_003997555.1 Mesorhizobium sp. M1A.T.Ca.IN.004.03.1.1
CCACTCTCCGTCCTGCTCGGGCTTGCCCCGAGCATCCATGCGACATCCTCTAATACGCAGTGGCCACCTTCGGTGGAAGGCGGCCACTGACGCTATGGATAGGCCCTAAACGCTCAAGCGCGCGCCGGCAGCAGGGGATAGCCGACCATGACGGCGCGGCCGAGCAGGGCGGCGACGACGGCCTTGATCACATCGCCCGGAATGAAGGCCATCGAGCCGACGAAGGCTTTCGTGAAGCCGAGGCCTGCGAC
>NZ_RZTV01000735.1:0-251 GCF_003997555.1 Mesorhizobium sp. M1A.T.Ca.IN.004.03.1.1
AGTTCGTAAACGGGGAGTGCTGGAGATTGATCCGCGGTAAGTGAGCCATCAGCCTCCATGAGCTCGATCTCCTCCCGGACAGGACTCTCCAGTGCCGCCGGTGAAACGTAGAGAATGGCATCTAGCGTGGTCTTGAGACGGTCTTGCGCCACGGCGATCACCTGATTGGTTGAAGTCGCAAAGATCGTTCGAAAGCCAAGACTTCCAAACCATTCGAGGCGCCTGAATTCCATCTCCTGCCCAGCGTCAAT
>NZ_RZTV01000736.1:0-251 GCF_003997555.1 Mesorhizobium sp. M1A.T.Ca.IN.004.03.1.1
CCGTGCAGACCATTCACGCGGAGAGCAAAAAAGTAAAGCAAAAACTTGGGCCTACCCCTGAAGCAACTCCAGCAAAACTGCGCGGCGGTCTTGCGTCCGGAATTGCGCGAAGACAATGGCAACGCGACGCTGCTCGACTGGTTCAGGGATCATGTGCCGACTGTTCGCCAGTTCACCGCCGATTATAAGGAGCTTCTGGCCAATCCCGAAGTCGATGCGGTCTATTGCGCTGTCCCGCATGTGCTGCACCA
>NZ_RZTV01000737.1:0-251 GCF_003997555.1 Mesorhizobium sp. M1A.T.Ca.IN.004.03.1.1
CTTGAAGCTGGGTTGCGATTTGTCTTCCATGCGACGATCCTATTCGGCCATCTTGGCAGAAGCCATCATTTCAGCATGGTCGAGCTTTTCGAGAAGGTCGAGAAAACGATCGGGAATCGCCTCATCCTGTGCAGCCGCATAGAGCGACCGCAGCCTGACGCCGATCTGGTTGTTCAGGTCCAGGATGTCGCTGGCCCGCAACTCCAGCTTTCGCTGATCGGCTGCTTCTTTCTTGCGTGTAGTCATCAATT
>NZ_RZTV01000738.1:0-251 GCF_003997555.1 Mesorhizobium sp. M1A.T.Ca.IN.004.03.1.1
GCCACATCACGAAGCCGCTGAGCACGAAGAAGATGTCGACGCCGGTTTCGCCATAAAGAAAAGCCGTGGCGTCGACGGCGGGATTGACCTTGGCCAGCTGCAATATTGCATGGAAATAAACGACCATCAGCGCCGCAACCGCGCGCAGATATTGAAGCTGGACAAGCATCTGATGTCTTGCTCCTCGAGCTCGCGGACGCCGGTTTCCACCGTGCCGCTGCGGTCAACTCAGTACATCTGCCGCACGACCC
>NZ_RZTV01000739.1:0-251 GCF_003997555.1 Mesorhizobium sp. M1A.T.Ca.IN.004.03.1.1
GCCTACCAGCAGCAGGCCGAGAAGGGCCGGCAGACGGAACAGCAGGCAGAGGCCACCAACCAGCTTCGTCAGGAGGAATCCCGGCGCCTGCTGGTAGGCAAGCTGGTTGAATACCGCCATGCGCTCTTCGTAATCCGCCTTGGCCTGCATGTACGACAAGGGGTCGGACTGCAGCATCTCCCTTGAGGGTGGTTGCGGAATGAACTTCTGAGCGACCGAAAGCACAAAGTCCCGCTGCTGAGCGATGGACT
>NZ_RZTV01000069.1:0-384 GCF_003997555.1 Mesorhizobium sp. M1A.T.Ca.IN.004.03.1.1
GATCGTCGGCAGCGGCCTTGCGGGGCTGATGACCGCACTGACGTTGGCGCCCGAACCCTCGGTGATCGTCACCCGCGCCGCCCTTGGCGCGGAGACGTCGAGCGCCTGGGCGCAGGGCGGCATCGCCGCCAGCATGGGCGCCGACGACAGCGCGGCGCTGCACCTTGCCGATACGCTTGCCGCCGGTGACGGGCTCTGCGATCCCGTGACCACCACCGGCATCATCGCCGAAGCACCAGCCGCAATTGCCGCGCTGGAGCGAGCCGGTGTGCGTTTCGACCGGAATGCCGCCGGCCAACTGTCGCTCGGGCTGGAGGCGGCCCATAACCGCCGCCGCATCGTCCATGCCGAAGGCGACGGGTCGGGTGCTGCGATCATCGCCGC
>NZ_RZTV01000740.1:0-251 GCF_003997555.1 Mesorhizobium sp. M1A.T.Ca.IN.004.03.1.1
ACGGCCGCTTCGAACGACGCATCCCGGTCGGCACCGAGGTCAAGGAAGACCAGGTCGACGCCACCTTCAAGAACGGCGTTCTGGCTGTCACTTTGCCAAAGACCGAAAAGGCGCAGTCACAGGTCAAGCGCATCGCCATCAGAAGCTGACGAGCGCGGCGGCCGGCCACCTGGCCGGCCGCCGCTCATCCTTCGCCGATAGGGAGGGATAGAACCATGGAGACCGCAAGAGACACACATCGGAAAACCCCA
>NZ_RZTV01000741.1:0-251 GCF_003997555.1 Mesorhizobium sp. M1A.T.Ca.IN.004.03.1.1
CGACGCGTTGCGGTTCACAGCCGGTAACGGCGGGAACTGCCTCGTTCATCGAAGGGCGTTTCGCGCCGTGCTGCGGAAGTCTCCGCTCATGGAGGACTGTATCGCTTTTTACAAGGTGAACCAGGCGACCTTCCAAGCGGCTGCGACGAAGAAGATCGAAGAACATTGCATAGGCGACGGTCAGAATTTCCACCTCAACAGCAGGCAGATCAGGCGCAGGCTAGCCATGACACGACTGGCAGAAATCTTGC
>NZ_RZTV01000742.1:0-251 GCF_003997555.1 Mesorhizobium sp. M1A.T.Ca.IN.004.03.1.1
GCGTTGACGAGCATCGCCCGCGCCTTGTTCTCCGGAATGCCGCGCGCCATCATGTAATAGAGATGGTTGGCGTCGATATCGGTCACCGTCGCGCCGTGACCGCACTGGACATCATCGGCGAAGATCTCAAGCTCGGGCTTGACCGAGAATTCGGCGTCGTCGGACATCAGCAGCGTGTTGCAGGCCATCTTGGCATCGGTCTTCTGCGCATCGGGCGCCACTCGGATCATGCCCTGGAAGACGCCCTTGGC
>NZ_RZTV01000743.1:0-251 GCF_003997555.1 Mesorhizobium sp. M1A.T.Ca.IN.004.03.1.1
GGAGCGAGGGAGCCACCGCAGCGAAGATTCGCAGCCCCCTGGATGCGGTCCGCAACCTGATTGCCAAGAGAAGGGTGCAGAGCGCTACGGGAAACCCGACGAATGCGAGGTTTGCGACGAGACGCTGCTCATACGTTTCGACGCGGGCGTACGACCACGCTCCCGGCGACCAGGAATCGTCACCGAAGACGAATCCGCGACCCTCGTAGAAGAAGATCGTTCCAACGGTGATGAGTACGGTCGAGACCAAT
>NZ_RZTV01000744.1:0-251 GCF_003997555.1 Mesorhizobium sp. M1A.T.Ca.IN.004.03.1.1
TGCCCTATTTCAACTCGCTTTCGCCATCGCATGTTCGCCTCGGCACCTATCAGGACCGGATCTACGGCCTGCCGCTGTCGGTCGAAACATCCGTCTTTGCCTGGAACAAGGATCTCTACAAGAAGGCCGGCCTCGACCCGGAAAAGGCACCTGTGAATTGGGACGAAATTACCGCCAATGCCGAGAAGATCCGGGCGCTGGGTGACGATACCTACGGCTTCTATTTCTCCGGCGGCGGCTGCGGCGGCTGC
>NZ_RZTV01000745.1:0-251 GCF_003997555.1 Mesorhizobium sp. M1A.T.Ca.IN.004.03.1.1
GCCAGATGTTCGGCATTCGACACGCGCCAGAAATGGCGGCTGTCCCATTCGTTCTCGCGAACCGGAACACGGTCGGCATATTTCTCCAGAAGGTGCTCGTTGGCGGCATAGCCGTGCGCACGCTCCCAGCCGCCGAGTTCCATGAAGTAGCCGCCAAGCTCCTTTTCGCGCTCGTAGAAGGGCGAGCGCTTGACGTTGCGGCCGGATGCATAGGGTTCGCGGGTGTGAACGGCCGGGAAATAGATCTTCTG
>NZ_RZTV01000746.1:0-251 GCF_003997555.1 Mesorhizobium sp. M1A.T.Ca.IN.004.03.1.1
ATCTGAATCCGGATCTAAATCAAAGAAATAGAGCAAGATGTCGTCCGAAAACCGCTTCACACGTTTCGCCATCATGCTCTAAACAGGGTTACGGCGATTTGCGTGGTTGAGAGCGCGGCGCCGACGAGCAACCGGTAAGTTTGATGGCCATCCGCTACGACCGCCCCGTTTCCAGCGCCGCCCGCTTTTCGCGGCTGCTCGGGGCATTTTCGCTGGTTCTGGCGCTCGCCGTGCTGATCGCCCACCGCTTC
>NZ_RZTV01000747.1:0-251 GCF_003997555.1 Mesorhizobium sp. M1A.T.Ca.IN.004.03.1.1
TCGCCAATATGCTCAGCTGTGATTCCATGTTCTATAAGCCACTGAATATGATTGTTAATTTCCGAACCTCCAAATGACCGACGCAGATTATGGTCGGAAATCGGGCAAATGGACGGCGATGACCACCGGGGTTGCCACATCAACCAATAGTCGAGTCAGGCGGATATTTCTAGCCGTGGTCTCCGGCAACGACAATCAGTCATTCGCCTGCCGACGAGGAGCTGTGAGAGTGCCGCAGAAGTGAAAGATGG
>NZ_RZTV01000748.1:0-251 GCF_003997555.1 Mesorhizobium sp. M1A.T.Ca.IN.004.03.1.1
CAAACGGCCGTCGGCGAGGCGATTTGGAAGGCCAAGAAAGGAAGGCGAGGCGGTCATTTCCAGATGGTCCTGATGATGTCCGGCGGAATTGCTGTGGTGAGGGCTTTTGGCCGGGGAAAAATTCTATGCAGACCTGTTTAGTCCCTTTGGAAGTTTTTGAGAATTTTTTGGACGCGCTTAATTACGGCGCTCGCCGTATCCCGCAGAATTCATCCTCTTTTGAGCTTGAAGGTTCCCGCACCTTCAAACCC
>NZ_RZTV01000749.1:0-251 GCF_003997555.1 Mesorhizobium sp. M1A.T.Ca.IN.004.03.1.1
GTCGTTTCAACCGGCCAGGCGTCGAAGCGCTTTACCTGTCCCGCGCGCCGCAGACGGCGTTGGAGGAATACAAGCAGGGTGCCAGCATCACTCCGCCCGCCACCCTTGCCGCCTACAAGATCACGCTCGGCCAGGTGGCCGACCTTTCTCAAGGGTTCGACCCAAACATCTGGGACGGCGCTTGGCAGGAATGGGATTGTGCCTGGCGCCAGGTCGCTCGCATTGACAAGAAGATCCCGCCATCGTGGAAG
>NZ_RZTV01000070.1:0-382 GCF_003997555.1 Mesorhizobium sp. M1A.T.Ca.IN.004.03.1.1
GGAGATGCCCGAGAACCAGCCTGTCGAAGCGTTATTGTAAGTCTCGTTGCCTTCGATGTGGACGAAGTCCGACTGGTTGAACTGGATGCCCGACTCCCCGCTGCCATGGACCTTGTTGTTGAGGATCTGGACGTGGTGGACGTTGTTCGCTTCGATGCCGTCGCCTTTGGCGCCGCCGATGTCAAAGCCGTCGATTACCACGTGGTTGGCGTTGACACTGATCGCGTTCCACGAGCCCGCGGGCGGCCGGATCAGCGCCCCGCCGGGCACTTCCGAGCGCAGCGTGATGTCGGCTGCCGCCGAGCCGTCCGTGTCGATGTTAATAGCTTCGTTGTAGGTCCCCGCCTTCACCACGACCTCGTCGCCGGGTCTTAGGTTCGCC
>NZ_RZTV01000750.1:0-251 GCF_003997555.1 Mesorhizobium sp. M1A.T.Ca.IN.004.03.1.1
GCCTGGTTACTCAGCGACGCTGTGGGAGACCGACTTTGCTTTCCGCAAGCCGCGCTGCGACGTGATTGCCAATGGCTGCGCCTATGCACCGGGTGGACGCCCGGCGGAACGGGTGCCAGTCGGCATCAAGGTCGGCAACTGGACAAAGCTTTTCGAAGTGGTCGGCCACCGGGAGTGGCGGGCCATAGGTCCGGTCTTCACCGCAACCGCACCGCAGCCCTTCCTGAAACTACCGATCTCCTACGATTTCG
>NZ_RZTV01000751.1:0-251 GCF_003997555.1 Mesorhizobium sp. M1A.T.Ca.IN.004.03.1.1
ATCGGTTTTGGATGACAATGCCAGAGTATTCTACGGTCCAATAGCCCAGGTCCGTCCGGACGACAGGCTCGACGCCACCCAGCGATCTGCCGCCGGACCTTGTGAATGGCACAAGGCACGGGGCAACTTGCTGGGGCGTGAGGGTGCAGAACGGCCATTCGATGATATCGACCATATGCCCTACCCGTTCCTGTAATCGCCGCCGGCGCTGTCGTTTTGGTATTTCGCCATCGTCGGAACGACTTGCTGAT
>NZ_RZTV01000752.1:0-251 GCF_003997555.1 Mesorhizobium sp. M1A.T.Ca.IN.004.03.1.1
CTGATGTCGAAATCCGGCCCGATCGCTTGGGCGATCTCTTCCAGCTCGACGCGGGCGTCGGCGATGAACATGTCCTCGGCGACGCGCTTGAACATCACCTCCTCGTCGTCATGTTCGTCGTCGATGTCGCCGACCACCATTTCGACGATGTCTTCATGCGAGGCAAGCCCGTCGGTGCCGCCATATTCGTCGATGACGAGCGCCATTTGCGTGCGGTTCACCTGCATCCGGCGCAACAGGTCGGACGCCAG
>NZ_RZTV01000753.1:0-251 GCF_003997555.1 Mesorhizobium sp. M1A.T.Ca.IN.004.03.1.1
CGACGACAGCCACGCTCTTCTTCGTCTCATCCGCCATGCCAACAACCCATCGCACGGCAGACAGAATTGCCGTCGTGAATCTGATATATCACATCAAGATGCGATGCCTACGGGATTTTTCGTTTTCTCCGAAACGCAAAACCGTTGTGCACTTTTGCTCGAATTGCTCTGTGGAATTTTTACTGGCTTTCCGGCAGGCCGGCGCCGACGCTGTCGCCGACCGAACCGACGGTGTTGTTCATCGACTGACC
>NZ_RZTV01000754.1:0-251 GCF_003997555.1 Mesorhizobium sp. M1A.T.Ca.IN.004.03.1.1
GCCGGGATAGCTTTCGGCAAAACTCTTGAGGATCCTCGGCAGCAGCCGCTCGCCGATATCTTCAGGCGCGCCGAGCCTGACGACACCGGTGAGCTCCGGCATGATGAAGCGCGACACCGCCTCGTTCGACAGGGCGAGGATGTTGCGGGCGTAGGAAAGCAGCATCTCGCCGTGGCGTGTCAGCGTCACCGAGCGGGCGTCGCGCAAAAACAGGGTCGCGCCGAGCTGTTCCTCGAGCTTCTTGATCTGCA
>NZ_RZTV01000755.1:0-251 GCF_003997555.1 Mesorhizobium sp. M1A.T.Ca.IN.004.03.1.1
GCTGGCATCGTAATCGACGGGTGCATGCGCGATCGGCCCAATGTCGAGAAGCTAGACCTTTTTGCCGTCGCCACGCTTTTGGCCTTGCTCGCGCTCGTGACTCTTGTTTTGAAGACGCTGCTGGAAATGCGCTACAGCGCTGAAATCTCCGCCAGCCGGCGGCACTGAAGGATCTGGAATGGAAGTACGCGTTCAAAACATCCGCAAGGAATTCGATCGTTTTCCGGCGCTCCACGATGTCTCGCTCGACA
>NZ_RZTV01000756.1:0-251 GCF_003997555.1 Mesorhizobium sp. M1A.T.Ca.IN.004.03.1.1
TCGACGGCGACACGTCAAGTGCGATGGGCAAAACACGCGATTGCTGGGGGAAGGCGTTCCATTCGTCAGCGGCATCGACACGCCGGAGATCGGGAGCCCCGCAAAGTGTCTCAAGGAACGGAAGCTGGCGTTGATTGCCAAGGGAAGGCTGAAAGAACTTTTGGCTAATTCAGCGGCGCGGTGGACCGGACGCCATCGCACCGACCGCTCGTCAGCATCTATCGACCGAATGGGAAGAGATCGGAGCCAAG
>NZ_RZTV01000757.1:0-251 GCF_003997555.1 Mesorhizobium sp. M1A.T.Ca.IN.004.03.1.1
AAGACATGATCCTTGAATCCCTGCCGGAACCTGCGAATGAAATCTGATGAGTCGCCCCGTCTGACGGCCATCTCGCCCGCATAGACATTTTCCCAAGCTTCGATCATGTCTGCAAAGTCTTGTGGATCCCCGTCAAGATTCGTGACCATAAAGCAATCGACCTTGATGTTATCGAAACCGGCGTCGGCGAGGAGATGGCGGCTTTTCGGCCCCATCTCGACATCCATGTCGAAGTACCTGAACAGTTTGGC
>NZ_RZTV01000758.1:0-251 GCF_003997555.1 Mesorhizobium sp. M1A.T.Ca.IN.004.03.1.1
TGTAGGCAAGCCCGAGCCCATCCAAAGCAGCGGCTTCCAGCATCAAACTATCGTTGATGATGAGCGGCCCATTCATTCTGACCACAAGCTCCTCGCTGTCGCGCTCGAACTCCCAGGCATACAATCCACCTCCTGTGGTTTGCCGGTAGCTAATACCCCGGTGGTCGCCGAGATCGCGGGGCGTCATCGGGATTGTGCGGTTCTGGAAGTAGGACGGCGATCCCACCACCGCCATGCGAAGGTCAGGGCCG
>NZ_RZTV01000759.1:0-250 GCF_003997555.1 Mesorhizobium sp. M1A.T.Ca.IN.004.03.1.1
CTTGAGGGCATTGTCTCGAAGCGCCTGGACAGCGTCTATCGAAGCTCGACCATGAACTGGCGCAAGATAAAATGCTACGCCGAAAAGGACATGGACATCGTCGGCGTAAAGCGCGAGCGGGGAAAGCCGGCGATGATGGCAGACAACGGCCGCTTCATGGGCGGCGCCTTTGTGACCTTCAAAGCGGACAAGCCGCAAGCTCTGTGAAATCGAGTACAGGCAAGACGGGTGCTCCGCCGCCGAAGGGGCT
>NZ_RZTV01000071.1:0-380 GCF_003997555.1 Mesorhizobium sp. M1A.T.Ca.IN.004.03.1.1
TCCGCCTATGTCGCCCGCGGCGAAGCGCGGCCTGCATACATGCGTGCTTTCGCCGCTCAGTTGGCGGTTTTCACCGCCGCATCGGCCGGCTGACAACGGTCGGATTTTGACGTGGCCTTTAAATATCGTCGGGGATGCGCAGCGAGATCACGGTGCCCACAGCTTCGCGTGAGCGGATTTTCATGCGGCCGCCATGCAGCGAGGTCAGCGAGCGGGAGATGGCGAGCCCGAGACCGGAACCGCCCTTGCTCTTGGCATATTGGCTCTGCCCCTGCTCGAAGGGCTGGCCGATCTTCGACAGCGCCGAGCGTGGAATGCCGATGCCGGTGTCGGCGATGGTGACGACGACGGCGCCGTCGACGCGGCGGGTGCGCAGCGCG
>NZ_RZTV01000760.1:0-250 GCF_003997555.1 Mesorhizobium sp. M1A.T.Ca.IN.004.03.1.1
GTCGGCGCCCGCCTTCCTTGCCAGATCGATCAATTGACTTGCGCGGGAAAGAAGTGTCGAGGAATCGATTTCAGAGGACATGATTTGGCCTTTCCTTCGGCATCCATTTATTGTGCACTCTCCCTGGCATCAAGGCCGCCGCCGCCGATTCTTTGTCAGGGCTGCCAGGATGTTTCCCGCCGTCGAAAGAAATTGCCAGCATGTCAGCGCCCAACGACCTTTTTTCCGAAACGATCCTGCTGCTCGGCGG
>NZ_RZTV01000761.1:0-250 GCF_003997555.1 Mesorhizobium sp. M1A.T.Ca.IN.004.03.1.1
CCGCCGCTTCCGCTTCGGCCAGAAAGGCGTCAAGCTCGGTCAACTCGTTCGCTTTTCCGGGCATCGGCCGCGTGCTGCGGGCCACCTTGCCCCACAGGATCCTCTCATCGGCGCTGAGCTTGCGATCCCTGGCCATCAGTCGAAACGCCCGGCGGCGGCTTTGGGAATGAGGATGACGAAATCGGCGTCGTTGCGGACGGTGCCGGCGCGCTCTCCGGCCAAGTCCCCTGAACCAGTGAAGATATCGCCG
>NZ_RZTV01000762.1:0-250 GCF_003997555.1 Mesorhizobium sp. M1A.T.Ca.IN.004.03.1.1
CTTTGACAAAATCTCGGGAACGAAGGACGCTTTCGGCTCCTCCATCGCCATATTGAGATTGACGGACAAGGCCCATGTCGATCTTTCCGACGAGCTTGGAAACAGTCGGGCTAGTATATTTGGCACGGTCTCCGGTATTGACGTCAAGACTGGCGCCGGTGACGACATATTTACGGGAACCGACGGCAACGATATTTTCGATGGTAGCGGCGGCAACGACACGATCAACGGCAATGCCGGCAACGACAAA
>NZ_RZTV01000763.1:0-250 GCF_003997555.1 Mesorhizobium sp. M1A.T.Ca.IN.004.03.1.1
CGTCATTCGAGGATCCTGCTCCGGCCGTCTCGGCCCCGGTTTCGCCGGTCGCCGCAGCCGAGCCGGCCAAGCCGGCTGCAACCTCTGCCGAGCGAAGCCTGGAAGACGAGCTCAACGCGCTGCTCGGCGCCATGACCGCGCGGCCTATCCCGGTTGCGCCTGTTCCGGCCGCCCCCGCTCCAGTCGTCAAGGAACCCGCACCGGCACCACAACCGGCCAGCCACGCCGGCCCGCAGGCCGCCGTCGCCGA
>NZ_RZTV01000764.1:0-250 GCF_003997555.1 Mesorhizobium sp. M1A.T.Ca.IN.004.03.1.1
CTGCGACCGCAGCATTCATCGCGCCTGCGCTGGTTGCCACAATGCCTTCGAATGACAGGCTTGGCTCGTCCAGCAACCGATCGAGCACTCCCCACGTGAAGGCGCCATGTGCGCCGCCGCCCTGCAGCGCAAGATTGATCGTCCGCGGCTCGCGCTCGGCGAGCGAAGAGTCGGGCTGCATTTTGAGCTTTGCACCCACATGTTTGTTCACGATCGCAACCTCCGTGTCTCAAATAAAGATTCAGTGCGC
>NZ_RZTV01000765.1:0-250 GCF_003997555.1 Mesorhizobium sp. M1A.T.Ca.IN.004.03.1.1
CAGCCGCGCTTGTAAGCGCCGAGCCCCGGCTGATAGGTCTTGTCGTCGAGGAACTGTTTCAGTCCCTCGTCGCGCGCCTTGGTCTTGTCGAGAAACAGCATCTGCTCCAGCTTGGCGTAGATGTAATCGTCGGCGAGATCCCATGGCAGGTTGCGCACCCGCTTGTAGGTGTCCTTGGCGGCCTTCAGCGTCACCGGGTTCTTTTCGAGCAGGCTGGCGCAGATCTTGCGGACCCGGGTTTCAAGCTCGG
>NZ_RZTV01000766.1:0-250 GCF_003997555.1 Mesorhizobium sp. M1A.T.Ca.IN.004.03.1.1
GTTAACGCAGCTTTAGGCTGAATTCCCAGCCGTTGGCGCTCCTTCGTTTCCGGACCTTCGTGACCAAACCCCAGCTCTCGGGCTTTTGGGGGAATAATCCCCTGAGTCCTGGCGCAGACGTAATAAGACCCTCACTCTCGAACAAAACCCCTTCTCTGGATACCTACGGATCTAACCGACGCTCTCGATACGTGAAGGAATAAGAGTGACACTTTTGAGGTCATGAGAATAAGCCCTACTAGGAGACCCT
>NZ_RZTV01000767.1:0-250 GCF_003997555.1 Mesorhizobium sp. M1A.T.Ca.IN.004.03.1.1
CCCCACCGTGCTTATCCGGGAAGCTATGCGCTTTCCAAGGTTCTGGAAGAGGTGATGCTGGAGCAGTTCGGCATTCAGTACGGCCTCAATGGCTGTTGTCTGCGGGCGCCCTGGATCATGGAAAAGGACGATTTCAAATATTCGCTGTCTTTTGGCGACGATGTCTTTGGTGGCCCGGACTGGAAGACGCTGGTTCCGGAAGACGCGGCACGGCGCTACGCTGCTCTGGGGACGGTGCCACTGCTCCTTG
>NZ_RZTV01000768.1:0-250 GCF_003997555.1 Mesorhizobium sp. M1A.T.Ca.IN.004.03.1.1
GTTCCGACCGACCCAACGTAAATCCAGTCGAGCCCTTGTCTGCCGGCCAGCAGCAGCCTGCCGATGCCGCCGCGGGCGGATGCCGACTGCTCATAACCGACGATCATGAAGCTCTCGCTCTGGACGCATTTGATTTTCAGCCAATCGCCCGTGCGACCGCTGCGGTAGGGCCGGTCGCGGTGCTTGGCAATGATGCCTTCCAGATGACGATGGCAGGCGTGCTCGAGGAGGTCTTCGGCCGGCAGCTTTA
>NZ_RZTV01000769.1:0-250 GCF_003997555.1 Mesorhizobium sp. M1A.T.Ca.IN.004.03.1.1
ATTTAATCTTCGACCGCAGCCTCGATGATAAATACGAGCGGGCGCTCGCCGGCATGGGCGTGACCGCTGCCATGCTTTCGGCCGAAGCCGGCCATGCTTGAGGGGCTGCCTTGCCTGACAGCACCTGACCTGACGGCAGCGGGAACGAATAGCCGCAAGTGACGTTTCATTTCGGCAAGCATGGACAAGACGCCCGTGCCGACCAAGGAGACATCACAAGATGGGTAGCACCAGCGACAAGATTTCCGGC
>NZ_RZTV01000072.1:0-379 GCF_003997555.1 Mesorhizobium sp. M1A.T.Ca.IN.004.03.1.1
CTCCGGCAGCCCCGGTCAACATCCACCTTACCAAGGGCGCGAAGAACCTGGATGCGGCCTATGCCTATATGGATGCCGCCATCTCCAAGGCTGCGCAAGACAAGCTGAAGCTGCCGCCGACTGAGATGTTCCCGACCAACAAGGACGTCGCGCTGACGCCTGAGATCGAAGCCTATGTGACGCGCGAGCAGCTCGGCAACATGGTCTATCCGGACTGGGTCGCCATCAACAAGAACCGCGCCGACTGGATCCGCCAATTCGACGCTCTCGTCGCAGGCTGAGGAGAGCACGATGAAGGCGAGCGGTTTTCCATACGTTGTACCGATGCTGTTGCTCTCGGTGGCGTTCTTCGCGACGCCGCTCGCCGTTCTCGTCGGCT
>NZ_RZTV01000770.1:0-250 GCF_003997555.1 Mesorhizobium sp. M1A.T.Ca.IN.004.03.1.1
AGCTCGTCACCTTCGAGGACGACCAGGGCGCTTACGACCAGAAGGATGCGGCCGGCTTCATCAAGCTCAACGCGCTGCGCCTGCGCACGCTCGGCAAGCGCAATCTCGGGACGTAATCGCGGAATTCGTCTTCGGACGGATATGAGCCCGCCGGCATTGCCGCGCGGGCTTTTTTGTTGGATGCGCGGCAAGCGCGGCACGACCTGTCGAGGCGTTCAAGCTGACCGGATTGCGCCCAACAGCGGTCATC
>NZ_RZTV01000771.1:0-250 GCF_003997555.1 Mesorhizobium sp. M1A.T.Ca.IN.004.03.1.1
TATGACGACAAGGCAAAGGCTTATTATTTTCACCGCTTCTACGATCATCAGCCCGATCTCAATACATCGAACCCCGAGGTGCAGGCGGAAATCCTCAAGATCATGGGCTTCTGGATCCAGCTCGGTGTCTCCGGCTTCAGGATGGATGCCGCCCCTTTCATCATCGCGACAAAAGGCGCCGACGTTACCAAGCCTGTCGAACAATTCGATATGCTGAGGAAATTTCGCGAATTCCTGCAGTGGCGCCTGG
>NZ_RZTV01000772.1:0-250 GCF_003997555.1 Mesorhizobium sp. M1A.T.Ca.IN.004.03.1.1
CCCTGCTCTTCTCCACGCCGGCCTTGGCCGACTGGCAACCGGTCGAAAAGATCGAGACCTATGCCATCTCCGGGCAGACCGTGGAGGCGCTCTACGTCTCGATCGGCGACAGGGGTCCGATGATCGGCAAGGACAGCGCGGGCAATGGGCGGCGGGCGATCGCGCAGACCAATTTCAAGCTGACCTGGCAGCGTGACTACCAACCTCAGGGCAATGCCTGCGTGCTGAGGACGGCGCGACCCAAGCTGAT
>NZ_RZTV01000773.1:0-250 GCF_003997555.1 Mesorhizobium sp. M1A.T.Ca.IN.004.03.1.1
GTCCAGGCGCGCTGCCGAGGCATGGCTTGGACCGATCGAATTGGTGCCGCCACCGCCCACCATGCCAAGCCGCAGCCTTCGGCCTGCTGCATTTGTATCCGCCATCGGGGCCTCTCCAGTTGGATTTGCTATCGCGATTTCTTGACAAACAGACACCCGCGCTAGCGCGGGTGACGGAGCGCCTTAACGAGTTGGGGACGGGGAGCAAAAACTTCTATCAAGTCCGAAATCCTAAGCCTCTTTACCCTGC
>NZ_RZTV01000774.1:0-250 GCF_003997555.1 Mesorhizobium sp. M1A.T.Ca.IN.004.03.1.1
CCACCATTGCTCCTCCCTATGCTTTAGGCCTGTATCCGTTATTCGTTCATTGCAGAATAAATATTCATGCCTGCTGGAAAATTCATTAACAACTTGCTTTCCGGCTGTCAATAACATTTCCGGTCACGTACGCTCTCGAGAGCTTCGCCAGAGGGGTTGACTAATCGATATGTTGTGCAAAAATATTGGTAACTGAATATTTATGCACACGAGGAGCCCATGGATACGACAGAACTCGAGCGTATCGCCC
>NZ_RZTV01000775.1:0-250 GCF_003997555.1 Mesorhizobium sp. M1A.T.Ca.IN.004.03.1.1
CTCCTTGGTATAAGGATGCTGCGGTCTGCTTAGGATTTGCTCGGTGCTTCCGATCTCCTGGACTTCGCCTCCTTTGAGGACAACGATGCGATCGGCGATCTGAGCCACCACGGCGAGATCGTGCGAGACGTACACGCCGCCGATGCGACCCTTGTGCATTACGGATTTAAAGGCGCGCAGCACTTCGATCTGTGTGGTCACATCAAGCGCCGTCGTGGGCTCGTCGAAGATGACAAGTTTTGGATCGCCG
>NZ_RZTV01000776.1:0-250 GCF_003997555.1 Mesorhizobium sp. M1A.T.Ca.IN.004.03.1.1
CATGCTGCGGCCGGGCGGGCGGCTCGTGGTCATCGACCTCGCGCCGCACACGCTCGAATATCTCAGAGACGAACATGCCCATGTCCGTCTCGGCTTTTCGCACCAGGCGATGTCCGACTGGTTGCGCAAGGCCGGGCTCGACGTCGAGCAGGTCGTCGATCTTCATCCGGGTCAGCAGGGCGGGCAGGGGTTGACGGTCACCGTCTGGCTCGCGCGCGATCCGAGGCGCCTCATGGCTTCGCAAACGAGC
>NZ_RZTV01000777.1:0-250 GCF_003997555.1 Mesorhizobium sp. M1A.T.Ca.IN.004.03.1.1
GCGAAAACAACCGGTGCTGTCAGAAACCTATCGCGGCCTGCTTTACCGGCCGGACTTGAGGTCGTAAAGGGACGGCATCACTCCGCAAGCGGCACATCGCCCCACATCTCGCCAGCCTGCCGATATTTCCGGCATCTGCGGAGCACCCGAAGAGGATCGTCATGTCGAATGCAGCGCAACGCTCGAACCGCGTGCTTATCGTCGCCACTATCATGCTCGCGACCTTCATGGTGGCGATCGAGGCGACGAT
>NZ_RZTV01000778.1:0-250 GCF_003997555.1 Mesorhizobium sp. M1A.T.Ca.IN.004.03.1.1
GCGATGCGGCCCTTGTCCGGCCGTCCGACGATGGCGGCGGGCGAGGTGGTGACGACACGCGCTGCGGTATCGAGCGGGTGGTCGAGATGCAGAATCCGCACCGCTTCGCGGAAGACCTCCACCGGATCGAGATCGCCATAGGCATAGAAGGGGTCGCGGGTATTGTCGGAGGCGACCGCCGTTGCGACGCCGGCTGCCGCCAGTTCGTGGAAAAGTGTGACGCCGCGCCAGCGCGGTGTGCGGCCGGAAT
>NZ_RZTV01000779.1:0-249 GCF_003997555.1 Mesorhizobium sp. M1A.T.Ca.IN.004.03.1.1
CCGCGCCCGACTTCCTCGTCGGGCGTGAACAAGATCTTGATCGTCCCGTGCCTGATATCAGGATTGCCGACGAGCATCTGAGCCGCGGTCATGATCTCGGCCAGTCCGGCCTTGTCATCAGCGCCGAGCAATGTCGTTCCATCGGTCGTTACGATATCGTTGCCGATCTGGTTTTTTAGCTCAGGGTGCTCGCTCACGCGGATCACCCGGCCGGTGTCGCCGGCAAGCTTGATATCCCCGCCGGCATAG
>NZ_RZTV01000073.1:0-376 GCF_003997555.1 Mesorhizobium sp. M1A.T.Ca.IN.004.03.1.1
GCTTCAGCACCGGCGTCAGGTTAACGACCTTGCGCTGGAAGTCGTGATAGCCGGAGATCTTGTTCGGATCGATGCGGCCGCGCTCCGTGTCCTGCACGAAGGCAAGGACCTTGGCGGAGAGTTCTAGCTCGAACTGCGTCAGCGCCCGGTCGCGGAAGGCGGGATCGGGATTGGCCGGGTCGATCGCCGGCGTCTGGACGGCGTAGTCGGCAGGGTCGAGACCGACGGAGGCCGCATCGGCAAGTGCCGTCATCGCCGCCTTCGCGCGGTCGTTGATCTGGTTGCCTTCGACCCAGACGAGCGGATTGCGGCTGTCGCCATAATAGGCTTCGAGCGCTTTTGCGACGTCGGCATTGGCGCGCACCTTGGCCTGCGC
>NZ_RZTV01000780.1:0-249 GCF_003997555.1 Mesorhizobium sp. M1A.T.Ca.IN.004.03.1.1
ATCCCGACCTCATCAACGCCGGAAAGCAGCCGGTCACGGCGCTCGCCGGAGCCGCGTACTTCCACCACGCCGACTCCTTCGCCATGATGCGCGGCGGGCACCTCGACGTGTGCGTGCTGGGGGCGTTCCAGGTCTCGGCATCCGGTGATCTGGCGAACTGGTCGACCGGCGAGCCCGGGGCGATTCCGGCCGTCGGCGGGGCGATGGACCTCGCGATCGGCGCGAAGGACGTCTACGTCATGACCGACC
>NZ_RZTV01000781.1:0-249 GCF_003997555.1 Mesorhizobium sp. M1A.T.Ca.IN.004.03.1.1
GCAGAATGCGATCTATGGGGAGGCGCAGAAGATTCTCGCCGAAGACGTGCCGGCGCTCTACCTTTTCGTCATGCCGAAACTCGGTGTCTGGGACAGGAAGTTGAAGGGACTATGGGAGAACGAGCCGATTCCCTCCAATGTGCTTTCCGGTGTTTCCTGGGACGAGTGAGCGGTAGGCTCGGTAGGGGTGCGATGAGGTGATGGCCTTGGAGAGATCCGACATACATTTGGCCGATATGGCACGCAGCC
>NZ_RZTV01000782.1:0-249 GCF_003997555.1 Mesorhizobium sp. M1A.T.Ca.IN.004.03.1.1
CCGAGCTCGGCGAGGCGTTCGCCGCCGAAGCGGAACTCGACCCCCGTCAGGCTCAGCGCCCACTGCGGTTCGCCCGTACTGGTGAAGACGGCCGCGCCGATGCCCCAACTGCCCTCGACGATGAGGCCCGGGTTCACCGCGTAGCCGCGCGCCTTCGTGTCGGCGATGCGCGAGCGGATGCGCGTCGGCGCATGGGCCGCACCCCAGCGGTCGGACAGGTCGTCGTGCCGATCGAGGTAGGCGTCGACC
>NZ_RZTV01000783.1:0-249 GCF_003997555.1 Mesorhizobium sp. M1A.T.Ca.IN.004.03.1.1
GCTTCGAAGTGGCGCGCGCCGCCCCTTCCGTATCGACGGCCCACAGACCGTCGGTGCGGCCGGTGGCCTTGTTGTTGTTGCCGTCGGTCGAAACCCAGAGGCGGCCGGCAGCATCGACGGCGCAGTTGTCGGGCATGCCGAACCAGCCGTTCTTGGTCGTTTCGGTCGAGAAGGTCGCGCCGACGGCCGCGACCGAGGGATCGCCGCACTTCAGGAGCACTTCCCACTTGCCCGATGTGGCAGTGAAAT
>NZ_RZTV01000784.1:0-249 GCF_003997555.1 Mesorhizobium sp. M1A.T.Ca.IN.004.03.1.1
CCGTTGTCGAGATATTGCCCGAGCCACATCTGGTCGACGACGATGACATCGGCGTCGGAGGTCTTGGCGACAAAGGCAGACACGAGGCGCGATTGGAGGGCGTCATAGGAGAGACTCTCCAGTTCGACTTTGATGCCGGTTTCCTTCTCGTATTCTGGCACCAGCGCCTTCATTGAGAAAAAGAATGGGTCTTCAACGGACAGGACGCGCACGGTGTTCGCATCCTGCGCGGCACCCCTCCGTGGAATG
>NZ_RZTV01000785.1:0-249 GCF_003997555.1 Mesorhizobium sp. M1A.T.Ca.IN.004.03.1.1
GTCGATGCCGCCGGAGACACTTTCGGCCCGGGCACTGACGAGCTTGATCGTGGGATAACGCGCCAGCTGCCGCCGCGCCTCGGCCAGGATGTCCAGCGGCGGCTTTTAGATTCAGGTTAGAAAAGCCTCCCATCATTTCTCGCCCCTCGACATATCCGTAAATTCAACCTGCCCGCGAGCACCGAACGCCACTGAGAGAGCAAGGGGGGCCGCCGAAAGCGGTTTCTTAACCTCGCACCCAATAAAGAA
>NZ_RZTV01000786.1:0-249 GCF_003997555.1 Mesorhizobium sp. M1A.T.Ca.IN.004.03.1.1
CGGCTGGAACTATCTGCGTTACCGCCGCGCGCTTGGCCTGCTGACCTTCTATTACGCGCTGATGCATTTCACCGTCTACATGGTGCTCGACCAGGCGATGGATATTGCCGCCGTCATCAACGACGTGCTGAAGCGCCCCTTCATCATGTTCGGCATGGCCGGACTTGCGATGCTCATTCCGCTGGCGCTGACATCCAACAATTTCTCGATCCGCCGGCTCGGCAAGAACTGGATCTGGCTGCATCGCCT
>NZ_RZTV01000787.1:0-249 GCF_003997555.1 Mesorhizobium sp. M1A.T.Ca.IN.004.03.1.1
GCCGGCCGACCGTGCCGTCACGCCGGAAGCTTTGCGGCTCGATCCGCGCAGAAAGGTTGAAACCGATAGTTGAGATTTGGAAAACTTTGCCTCACAAATAAGGCATGATGTTTTCCGACGCCTTCGTGGCGATAGCCGATCCTAACCGGCGTTATCTCTTGGAAGAGCTCCGCCGCGGTCCCAAGACAGTGAACGAATTGGCAGCCGGGTTGCCCGTCTCGCGCCCGGCCGTTTCCCAGCACCTGAAAG
>NZ_RZTV01000788.1:0-249 GCF_003997555.1 Mesorhizobium sp. M1A.T.Ca.IN.004.03.1.1
GGATCGAAGGCGCGAAGATCATTATTGTTGGCGGCAGTTCCGGCATGGGACTGGCGCTTGCTGCACGCTTACTTGAGGAGGGAGCGTCGGTGACGATCGCGGGACGTAGCGCCGACAGGCTTGCGGCGGCGCGGCGCGATCTCGGCGATCACCCTGGATTGGCGACGCTTGCCGTCGATATATCGCGAGAGGAAGAGGTAGCGGCGCTTTTCCGCAATAGCGATCCCGTTGACCATATCGTCAGCACCG
>NZ_RZTV01000789.1:0-249 GCF_003997555.1 Mesorhizobium sp. M1A.T.Ca.IN.004.03.1.1
GTTTGACATGAAGCGACAGCAATATGGCTTGATATCGCGAAGCTTTCCGGCAGCGAAAATTCACAATCTGTATCGCCGGCGATACAAATCGCAGCTTCCGCCAGCCGATGCGCCAGTCCGAAGCTGACCTTGAAACCGCCGGTCAGTGCGATCAATCGGGGATGGACGGGATGGCGGCCGATCATCGGATCGCGGTCGATGGCCTTCGGGCGAAGCCCTGCCCAGCGCTCGATGACAGGGGCGTTGCGG
>NZ_RZTV01000074.1:0-376 GCF_003997555.1 Mesorhizobium sp. M1A.T.Ca.IN.004.03.1.1
GCCGATTTTTGTCTCGCTCTGATGAATTAGTCGCCAACGTCCAAAATCAGAGCATCATCCGCTATGCTGAAATTCCATAGCAGAGATCAAGCTCATGCGATTTCTGCTTGTTGGCGTGCTCCCGAATCTTGTTCAGCATTCTCGAATTTCGGGTATCGACCCATCTCGACTTTTCCGATCAAGGAGCGCGAGGCAAAAGTGGACGGCAGGCTTCACCACTATCAGAGGTCGACGCTATTCAAGGGCTGTGACACCGATTCCTCGCAACCAAGCGGCAACGTCCACACCAGCTCTCCTGTGGCTGAATTCGGTTCCTCAGTCGCAATACTAACTCAGATGTCGGGGAAATGCTCTCTAGACCCAAATCCGTCGAAGC
>NZ_RZTV01000007.1:0-278950 GCF_003997555.1 Mesorhizobium sp. M1A.T.Ca.IN.004.03.1.1
ACACCGCCATAAGCCCGTCATTCACCCAGTGCGAGACGCTGAGCGGACCGAGATAGGCGTGGAGGGCGGCGAAATAGGTTTCGGCGAGCGGCGAGTTTGCGACGATGAGCGCAAGGGCGGCGGCCGCCATCAGGATGATGCCGCCGGCCGCCTCGCCGTCGAGGAATTCGCGAAGCATCGATTTCGGCCGCTCGTCGCGCATGCCCCCTCCGTCACATGGCCCGCCGGCCGGTGTCCTTCGCGATGATGCTCAAACTTGAACGACCGGGCAAGCAATGGACCGGTCGGCCACCGTCGCCCTCCTTGCAAGCGCCGGCGCCGCCCCTCACCTGTCTGCCGGCATCCTCTCCCCGTATGACGGGGAGAGGGGCGCTCTCATCGCGGTTTTCGCCAATCGCCAGCGTTGCTAGGCGGCAGCCAGCGCTGCCTTCGACACTCGCCATCGGCAGCACCGTACGCGCGTTTAAGCAGGTTACCGCGGCGCCCGCTTTGCCAGAATCCGCTGCAGGGTGCGCCGGTGCATGTTGAGCCGGCGCGCGGTCTCGGAGACGTTGCGGTCGCACATTTCATAGACGCGCTGGATATGTTCCCAGCGCACGCGGTCGGCCGACATTGGGTTTTCCGGGGGTGCTGCCCGCTCGCCCGCGGTGCGGGTCAGCGCGGCGAAGACGTCGTCGGCATCGGCGGGCTTCGACAGGTAGTCGACAGCGCCGAGCTTCACCGCCGTCACCGCGGTGGCGATGTTGCCGTAGCCGGTCAGGATGATGGTGCGGGAATCGTCGCGCTTCTCGCGGATGGCGGCGACCACGTCGAGGCCGTTGCCGTCGCCGAGCCGCATGTCGACCACCGCATAGGCCGGCGGGCGGGCGCGCGCCTTGGCGACGGCCTCTTCCACGCTTTCCGCCGTCTCGACCGCGAAGCCCCTGGTTTCCATGGCGCGGGCAAGCCGGGTGAGAAATGGCTTGTCGTCGTCGACGATCAGCAGCGAGGTGTCCTCGCCTTCTACCATTGCGCCGGTGGGTTCTTCTGCGCTCATTTGCGTCAGCATCCTACTGCCTTACTTTTACGCAGATACAATTCTGCAACAGCAATGTCCAATTTTTACACCCGGCAACAAAGCTGCCATGCGCCAAATGCATAGGCTCACGCATTGTCGAATGCGGTGCCCGGGGCATGCTCGGGATTGAGGAAGACGCCGCGAGGCCAGGTGATCTGCACCACCGCCCCCTCGCCGAGCCCGCTCGAATTGCGAAAATCGATCGTCGCGCCCGAGCGCTCCAGCAACGTCTTGGCGATGAAAAGCCCGAGCCCGAGGCCGCCGCCGGCCTCCGTCCCCTGGCGCGTCGACATATAGGGCTCGCCGATGCGGTCGATGATTTCCGGCGGGAAGCCCGGCCCGTCGTCAATGATCGAGAAGGAGACCTCCTCACCGTCCCAGTTCCAGCTGACGGTGACCGTGTTCTTGGCGAAGTCGACGGCGTTCTCGACCAGATTGCCGAGCCCGTAGATGACGCCGGGGCTGCGCTGCCCGACCGGCTCCGGGCCGATGCGCTCGCCGGGGCGCAGCCGGATCGAGATGCCGAAGTCGCGGTGCGGCGCCGTCACTTCCTCGACCAGCGAGGTCAGCGGCAGGCGCGAAAGATGCGCCTCGCCTTCCGAGGACAGGCTGGTCAGCCGCTTCAAAATCTCGCGGCAACGCTCGCTTTGCGAGCGCAGCAGCTTCACGTCCTCGCTGAATTTCGGATCTTCTCCCAGCGCCTTTTCCATTTCCTTGGCGACGACGGTGATGGTGGCCAAAGGCGTGCCGAGCTCATGCGCGGCGGCCGCCGCGAGGCCGTCGAGCGCCGAAAGATGCTGCTCGCGCTGCAGCACCAGCTCGGTGGCGGCGAGCGCGTTGGCGAGCAGGCGTGCCTCGGCCGCGACGCGGAAGGCGTAAATCGCGGTGAAGGCGATCGAGGCGAACACCGCCATCCACATGCCGGCGACATAGATGAAGGGCATCGACAGCGGCGCGCCTTCGTACCAGGGCAGCGGCAGATGGAAGAACACAAGCAGCGTGGCCGCCGCGATAACCAGCGCGCCGAGCACCGCGGTGAGGCGCAGCGGCAGCGACGCGGCGGAAATGACGACGGGCACCGAGAGCAGGACCGAGAACGGATTGGTCAGGCCGCCAGTCATATAGAGCAGGCCGGCGAGCTGCAGGCTGTCGATGGTAAGGATGACGAAGGCCGAGAGCGGGGTCAGCCGATGCGCCGCGGGATAGCGGAAGGTGAGCCAGAGGTTCATCCAGGCCGAGCAGGCAATCAGCGCGAAGCACAGCGAGACCGGAAGCGGGAATTTCAGCCCGTAGGCGACGACAAGCACCGCCATGCTCTGGCCGACGATGGCCAGCCAGCGCAGGCGGATCAGCGTGTTGAGCCGCAGCCGCTGGCTCTGCTGGGAATCGGGCGCGCGCAGAATATTGATCATCGACTTACGATTATAGCCGCAGGAGGGTGAGCGCTAGTAGCGCTGTGACGGCGACTTGACCGGTCAGCGGCCGTTGTTTCGGTTCACCATCATGAGGGCTTGATGATTGGCCGAGGCCCCTCGCGATTTCGTCATCCACGGGCGGAGCGACGCGAAGCGGATCGCAGGCGCTAGGATGACGAAGTGATGGGCGTTTGCGCCAATCGCCAACGCGCGTTGCCCACTAACGCGAATGGCCCGCCGAAAGCGGCACGAACCTATGTCCCGCGCGGCTTGGCGCGGCTGGTGGCGGCCGCCAGCAGCGGGTTTTCCGGCCAGACATGCTTGGGATAGCGGCCGCGCATATCGGTGCGCACATCCGCCCACGAGCCGCGCCAGAAGCCGGGCAGATCGCGCGTCGTCTGGATCGGGCGGTGCGCCGGCGACAAGAGCTCCAGAGTCAGCGGCACCCTACCGCCAGCGATCGAAGGATGGCGATCGAGACCGAACAGCTCCTGCACGCGGATCGCCAGCACCGGCCATTCGCCGTCATAGCGGATCGGCACATGGCTGCCCGAGGGCGCGTCGAAATGGGTCGGCGCCAGCGCGTCGACCTCGCGCTGCAGGTCGTGCGGGACCAGCGACATCAGCCCCGCCGCAAGCGCCGTCGGCCTGATCGCCGCGAAGGAGGCCTCGCCGGCAAGGAAAGGCAGCAACCAGTCGTCGAGACGGTCGAGAAGCGCCTGGTCCGAGACGTCGGGCCAGGGAGAACCGAGGCCGCGATAGAGCCAGCCGAGCCGCTGGCGCAGCGTTTCCGCCTCCTTGCCCCAGTCGAGCAGCGACAGGCGGTGCTCGCGCAGGGCGTCCAGCATGGCCCGATCGGCCTCGGCACCGGAAGGTGCGGGCAGCATGCGCTCGGAAAGGGTGATGGCGCCAAGGCGAGCGGTCTCGCGCACGCGCACGACGCGGCGCTCGCGGTCGAAACTCGTCTCGCGCTTCGTCTCGATGCGGTCGGCAAGCGCGGTGCGGATAAGGGCCTCGTCGACGGGCGCGGCGGCGGTGATACGGGCATTCTGCGCCTTGCCCTGCAGATCGGCGACGACCAGCCAGCTCTCGCCGGCAAGCGGATCGGCAGCATCGACCATCGCGCCGGAACCGTTGGCGAGCACGAAGCGGCCGCGCTCGCCGCGGGCTCTGGCGACACGATCCGGCCAGGCATGGATCAGCAAGGCGCCGGGCGCGGCTGGCGAGTCTGCCCTTGCCCCGCCTGCCTGCTTGGCCAGGCGTGCGGCAAGTTGCCGGGCGGCACCGGCGCGCGGCGATTTTTCGACGCGGAAGCGGATCAGCCGCCGTTCCAAATCTGCGCTGTCGCCGCCAAGCCCGCGCTCCGTCAAAAGCACGGCAAGCATCGCCGCTTCCTGCGCCTGCCCGATCTCAGCCGCTTCGGCCACCATGTGCGCGAGCCGCACGGGCAGAGCGAGCTTGCGCATCGCCGCGCCCGCCTCCGTCAAGCGGCCGGCGTCATCGATTGCATGCAGCGCTTTGAGCAACACCCTCGCTTCGTTGAGCGCCGGCGCCGGCGGCGGGTCGAGGAAGGAAAGGCTCGACGGATCGGCGACGCCGAAAGCGGCGCAGTCGAGCAACATGCCGGAAAGGTCAGCCTCGAGGATTTCCGGCGGTGTGAAGGCGGGCAGCGCCGCCGTCTGCTCGGCACGCCACAATCGGATGGCGACGCCCGGCTGCGTTCGTCCGGCGCGGCCGGCCCGCTGATCGGCGGAAGCCTTGCTGACGCGCACCGTTTCCAGCCGGGTCAGGCCGCTTGCCGGCTCGTAGCGCGGCAGGCGCGACAGGCCGCAATCGATGACGACGCGCACGCCGTCGATGGTGATCGAGGTCTCGGCGATCGAGGTCGCCAGCACCACTTTGCGGCGGCCAGCCGGCGCCGGCTTGATCGCGGCATCCTGCGCCCTGTTGTCCAACTGGCCATAGAGCGGAACGATGTCTGTATCACCGAGGCGGTCTTTTAGCCGCTCGGCGGTGCGCTCGATCTCGCGCTGTCCGGGCAGGAAAGCGAGCACGCTGCCCTGCTCGGCGGCCAGAGCCGAGCGAACCGCCCTGGCCATCGCGTCCTCGACCGCCATGCCGGCCGGCCGCTCGTCATAGCGGATGTCGACCGGGAAGGCGCGGCCCTCGCTTTCGACCACCGGCGCCCCGGCCAGTAGTTTTGCGACGCGCGCGCCGTCGAGCGTCGCCGACATCACCAGCAGGCGCAGATCCGGCCGCAGCGCGCCCTGAACATCGAGCGCCAGCGCGAGGCCGAAATCGCCGTCGAGCGAACGCTCGTGGAATTCATCGAAGATTACCGCCGCAACGCCGGGCAGTTCGGGATCGTCGAGGATCATGCGCGACAGCACGCCTTCGGTGACGACGAGGATCTTTGTCCGCGCTGAAGTGCGGTTCTCCATGCGCATCGCGTAGCCGACTGTACCACCCGGCTCCTCGCCGACAAGCTCGGCTATGCGACGGGCGGCGGCGCGGGCTGCCAGCCTGCGCGGCTCCAGCAGCACGATCCTGCCTTCGCCGAGCCAGGGCGCGTCGAGCAGCGCCAGCGGCACCAGCGTCGTCTTGCCGGCACCGGGCGGCGCCACCAGCACGGCGCTGTTGCGCCCGGCGAGCGCCTCGCCGAGCACCGGCAGCACGGCGGATACCGGGAGTTCCGGCAAAATTCCTCTGTTCATGGCGTCCGCATATCAGCGGCCACGGTGAGCGCGCAACCTGTCCCGGAATTGCCTAAAGCCTGGTGCGCGTGAACGGGTTCCAGCGCACGGTGCCCAGCCGTACCTCCTCGCGAACCATGGTCAGCAGGCCCGAGGCGCCGAGCACCGCAAGGCCGGCCAGCGTCAGCAGGTCGGGATCTTCCCGGAAGAACAACGAGCCCAGCACCACCGCCCAGACGATCTGTGAATAATGCGTCGGCGCGATCCGGTTGGCGGGCGCGTATTTGGCCGCGAGAAGCTGCAACAGCTGACCGCCGGCGGTGAAGGCGCCGGCCATGACCAGCCAGATCAGCTGATTGCCATCCGGCAAGGTGAACGACGTTGCCGCCACACCGAGGCCATTGAAGAGCAGGCCATAGCCGACAAGCACGCCGAGCATCGTCGTGCGCTTCTCCTGCTGCGCCAGCGACCGCATCAGGATGACGCTGGTGGCGGCAAGAAAGGCGATGGCAAAGGCCGCGAGGTGGCCGAGATGAAGTTCGCGGAAACCCGGCCTGACAACCAGCATGACGCCGGCAAAGCCGGCGACCACGGCGAGCCATCGCCACGGCCCAACCTTCTCCTTCAGGATGAGAGTGGAGAGGATGGTGACGAACAACGGCGCCAGGAAAATCAACGCGTAGACTTCCGCCAGCGGAATGGTGGTGAAGGCATAGACGCTGAGCACGCCCGATGCGATGCCTGCCCAGGCGCGGGCCTGCACGGCCCAGGGCCGGCTGGTGCGCCAGAAGTCGCGCCAGCGCTCATCGGCAGGCCTTGTGAAGAACAGGAAACAGCCGGCAAACAAGGTTACGAAGAAGCCGATCTCGAAGACGGTGAACTGCCCGCCCAGGCTCTTGATGACGGCATCGCTCCACGAATAGCTTGCATAGGCGACGAGGGCGAGCAGGATTCCGTTCGGCACGTTCCATATCCGGGAGAAAAGAAGTGAAGATACTGGCGCTGGGGGCTCATCCCGACGATATCGAGATATTCATGTTCGGTACGCTGGCCGCCTATGCCGCGCTAGGCGCAGAGCTGACTTTTGCGATAGCCACGGACGGAGCCAAGGGCGGCAAGGGCGATCCGAAGTCGCTTGTCAAAACGCGGCGCGAGGAAGCGACCGAGGCGGCCGGCCTGCTCGGCGTCACACCGCGTTTCCTCGGTTTCCCCGACGGGGCGCTGGTTGCGGATGCCGTTTTGATCGACACACTCAAGGCGCTGATCGGCGAGGTGCAACCCGACCTCGCGATCACGCATGCGCCGAACGACTATCACGGCGACCACCGCGCGCTGTCGGATGGCGTGCGCATCGCGGCGTCCTTCGAGGTACCGGTGCTGCATGCCGACACGCTCGGCGGCACAGGTTTCTCGCCGACGCATTACGTCGACATTTCCAGCCACTGGGACCTCAAGGCGCAGGCGATTCTCGCGCATCGCTCACAGAGGCCCGAGCATTATCTCAACGGTGCACGCATGCAGAACGCGTTCCGCGCCGGCCAATGCAACGGCGGGCCCGGCGCGCTGGCCGAGGCGTTTCGGTTCCAGCCCGTCTTCCCCTTTGCCGACATCCGCGAGCTGCTGCCTCCGGCGCCGCGGATCCGGCCGGTCACGGTGGGCCCGAAGACCGCCAAGTAGCCGGCTGACGCCGAGCCGCCGAGGCAGCCCACAGTTTTCCCAACGATTTCAAGCACCGCTTTCGTCATGCTGCGGCGCAGCAACGAATTCGCTTGCGTTGTTTAGTAAAAAGAGCATCACTAAACAAATTACTAAACATCGGCGGCGCGACGCGCGCCATGTTCAGGCCCTCGGAAGAGCGAGGTTGAGGCTTTTGAAACCGTCATCCGGACGCGTTTCGCAAATGGGAGGTAAGGCATGAAATCGACCTTGAAACTGGCGTTGGGACTGGCCTCGGCGGCACTCGCGTCGACCGCCGTCTCGAACGCGGCGCATGCGGAAGACCTGACGCTTTGCTGGGCGGCCTGGGATCCGGCCAACGCGCTGGTTGAACTGTCCAAGGACTTCACCAAGGAAACGGGCATCGGCATGAAGTTCGAATTCGTGCCGTGGACCAACTATGCCGACCGCTTCCTTAACGAGCTCAACTCACACGGCAAGCTCTGCGACCTGATCATCGGCGACAGCCAGTGGATAGGCGGCGCGGCCGAGAACGGTCATTACGTCAAGCTGAACGACTTCTTCGACAAGGAGAAGATCAGCATGGACGACTTCGTGCCGGCGACCGTCGTCGGCTATTCCGAATGGCCGAAGAACACGCCGAACTACTGGGCGCTGCCGGCCATGGGCGACGTGGTCGGCTGGACCTATCGCAAGGACTGGTTCTCGCGGCCGGAACTGCAGAAGGAGTTCAAGGAGAAGTATGGCTGGGATCTCGCCCCGCCGACGACCTTCGACCAGCTGAGGCAGATCGCCGAGTTCTTCCAGAAGCGCCAGATCGACGGCAAGACCGTCTATGGCGCCTCGATCTACACCGAGCGCGGCTCCGAAGGCATCACCATGGGCGCCATGGACGTCCTCTACAGCTACGGCTTCCAGTACGAGAACCCGGAGAAGCCCTATGAGATGGACGGCTTCGTCAATTCCGAGAAATCGGTGAAGGGGCTGGAATTCTACAAGGCGCTCTATGATTGCTGCACACCGCCCGGCGCCTCCAACAGCTACATGGGCGAAGGCGTCGATGCCTTCAAATCCGGCCAGGTGGCGATGCACATGAACTTCGCCTTCACCTGGCCCGGCCTGCAGAAGGACGAGAATGTCGGCGGCGACAAGATCGGTTACTTCGCCAATCCGAAAGGTCCCGACGGCGACCAGTTCGCGCAGCTCGGCGGCCAGGGCATCTCGGTGGTTTCCTACTCCGACAAGCAGGAATCGGCTCTGAAATACATCAAGTGGTTCGCCAACAAGGACGTGCAGGCCAAGTGGTGGTCGCTCGGCGGCTATTCCTGCCTGAATTCCGTCGTCAAGGATCCGAAGTTCCCGTCCAGCCAGCCCTATGCGCAGGCCTTCCTCGACTCCATGGCGATCGTGAAGGACTTCTGGGCAGAGCCGAGCTACGCGCCGCTGCTGCAGGCCTCGCAGAAGCGCTTCCACGACTATGTCGTCGCCGGCCAGGGCTCGGCCAAGGATGCGCTCGACGGCCTCGTCAAGGACTGGACGCAGATCTTCCAGGACGACGGCAAGATGTAAGGCTCCTCCCGAGCAGGTGCGTCCCGTGCCGCCTTGGCACGGGACGCAGTTCAGATAAATTTCATCGCCGAGGCTGACCAGTGACCGATGCAGGACTAACCATGCTCAATCGGACTGCGGACAACGTTGCGTGGGCCACACCCGAGCCGTTGGCCAGGAAGATCCGGGGCATCAGCGACAAGGGCCTCGCCTGGCTGTTCATTTCGCCGACGATCCTTCTGCTTTTAGCCATCAACATCTTCCCGCTGTTCTGGGCGATCTACCTCTCCTTCACCAATTACCGCGCCAACCGCCCGAACGAAGTGGTCAAGAATCTCGGGCTTTCCAACTACAGGCGCATCCTCGGCGACCAGGATATCTGGATCGCAATGCAGACGACGGCGCATTTCGTCTTCTGGACCATCCTGCTGCAGACGGTGCTCGGCTTCACGCTCGCCTGGCTGATCGACCGGAAATTCCGCGGCCACGCCTTCTGGACCACGATCATCCTGGTGCCGATGATGCTGTCGCCGGCGGTGGTCGGCAATTTCTGGCGCTTCCTCTACGAGCCGCAGATCGGACTGTTCGCCTACGCCATCTCATTCCTCACCGGCATCCCGCCGACGAATGTCCAGATGCTGTCCAATGTCGAGCTGGCGCCATGGGCGATCATCATCGTCGACACCTGGATGTGGACGCCTTACGTGATGCTAATCTGCCTCGCCGGCCTGCGTTCCATCCCAGAATACATTTATGAAGCGGCCGAGGTCGACCGCGCCTCCAACTGGCGGCAGTTCTGGTCGATCACCCTGCCGATGGCGCTGCCCTTCATCATGCTGGCGGTGCTGTTTCGCGGCATCGAGAACTTCAAGATGTTCGACATGGTCAACCTGCTCACCGGCGGCGGACCGGGCTCGACCACCGAGGTCGCCTCGATCACGCTGAAGCGGCAGGCCTTCGAAAGCTGGCGCACCGGCTATTCCTCGGCTTTCGCCATCGTCCTGTTCGTCGCGGTGTTCGGCCTTGCCAACATCTACGTCAAGGCACTCAACAAGGTGAAGCAGAGATGAGCCTGACCGCCGCCCATTCCGTCGTCGCACCTTCGACGAACTCGAAGCGGATCGCCGGCGTGCTCGTCGTCGGCTACGCGCTGATCTCGATCGTGCCGCTCTTGTGGATCTTCGCCACCAGCTTCAAGACGCCGCCGGATTCGATCGCCTATCCGCCGAAGATCGTCTTCCAGCCTAGCATCGAAGGCTACTGCAACCTGTTCACGACCCGCACCAGGCAGACGCCGGAATACATAAACTCGCTCGGACCGGCGACCGGCTTCTGCGACGAGACGGTGCGCAAGCGCAACATGGTGATCGCCGGCCCGTCCAACTTCCTGCCGCGCTTCGTCAACTCGCTGATCATCGCCTTCGGCTCGACCTTCTGCGCGGTGTTCCTCGGCACGCTCTCGGCCTACGGCTTCTCGCGCTTCAAGGTGCCTTTGGCAGACGACCTCCTATTCTTCATCCTGTCGACGCGCATGATGCCGCCGATCGCCGTCGCGATCCCGATCTATCTGATGTACCGCGAGCTCGGCCTCTCCGACACCGCGCTCGGCATGATCCTGCTCTACACCGCGGTCAACGTCTCGCTGGCGGTCTGGCTGCTCAAGGGCTTCATCGACGAGATCCCGCGCGAATACGAAGAAGCGGCGATGATCGACGGCTATACGCGGCTGCAGGCCTTCTGGCGCACGGTGCTGCCGCAGGCGACCACCGGCATTGCCGCGACCGCCATCTTCTGCCTGATCTTTGCCTGGAACGAATATGCGTTCGCCGCGCTTCTGACCTCCGGCACGGCGCAGACGGCGCCGCCCTTCATCCCGACCATCATCGGCGAAGGCGGCCAGGACTGGCCGGCAGTCGCCGCCGGCACGACGATATTCCTGGTGCCGATCCTGGTCTTCACCATCCTGCTCCGCAAGCAATTGCTGCGCGGCATTACCTTCGGCGCGGTGCGCAAATGAGCACGATCCAGCCTGCAAAACGCAAATCGCGTTGGCCCGTCTGGGCAAGACGCGGCCTGATGGAAAACATCGCCACGGCGATCATCGCCATCGGTTTCCTGATGCTGTTCCAGTCTTTCGCGCTGTCGCTCTACAGCTATTCCTTCGTCACCATGCTCGCCGGCACCGCCATGTTCATCGTCGTCTCGAAATTCCCGGAATAGAAATGGCCGAGATCCGTGTTCAGAACCTGAGGAAAGCCTTCGGCGAGTTCGTTGCCGTGCAGGATTCCAATTTCGTTGTCGAGGACGGCGAGTTCTTCGTGATGCTCGGGCCGTCGGGCTGCGGCAAGACGACGACGCTCCGCATGATCGCCGGCCTCGAACTGCCCACCGGCGGCAAGATCCTGCTCGGCGGCGAGGACGTCACCATGCGCCGGGCGCGCGAGCGTGACATCGCCTTCGTCTTCCAGCTCTTCGCGCTCTATCCGCATATGAATGTGCGCAAGAACATCGGCTTCCCGCTGCTGGCGCAAGGCATGGCGTCGGCCGAGATCCGCGCCCGCGTCGAGGAGACCGCGAAGCTGCTGCGCATCGACCACCTGCTCGACAAGTCGGTCTCCGGTCTTGCCGGCGGCGACCGTCAACGCGTCGCGCTCGGCCGCGCCATCGTCAGGCGACCGAAATGTTTCCTGATGGATGAGCCGCTTGGGACCCTGGACACCGAGTTCCGCGATTTGATGGTGCATGAGCTGCGCGAGCTGCACAACCGCATCCACGCCACCACCGTCTATGTCACGCACGACCAGATGGAAGCGATGTCGATGGCCGACAAGATAGCGGTGATGAACCACGGCGTCATCGAGCAGTTCGGCAGCCCGCGCGAGATTTACGACCGGCCGGCCACGATGTTCGTCGCCGATTTCATCGGCTCGCCGCCGATGAACTTCTTGCGCTTCGGCGGTGGGCTCCCGAAGGGTGCGAAGGAGATCGTCGTGCAGGGCGCCAGGGTGACGGTCCCGGAAGTGCGCGAGGATATTGCGCCGGCCGACATGGCGCTTGGCATCCGCCCCGAGCACATCCGCTTCGATGATGCTTCGAAGCTGCGCGGCGCGATCTACGGCACCGAATATCTCGGCACCACGCAGATCGTCGCGGTGGAGACGGCTGACGGCATCATCAAGGCCCGGGTGCCGGCCGGAATCCATCTAAATACGGGCGAACAGGTAGGGCTGGCATTGAGCAGCACGCGGCTGTCGCTGTTCGAGAAAGGCACTGGACGCGCGGTGAAAACCGCCATGTACGATCAGGCAGTGGAGGCGCGCCATGGCTGACGTCCAGATTCAGGGTGTGACCAAGAGCTTCGGCGAGACAGTCGCGGTCAGCGATCTCGACCTGCAGATCAAGGACGGTGAGTTCGTCGTGCTGCTCGGGCCGACCGGCGCCGGGAAGACGACGACGCTCAGGCTGATCGCCGGGCTCGAGCGGCCGGACAGCGGCACGATTTACATCGGCGGCCATGATGCGACGGCGCTGTCGCCGGCCGAGCGCGATACGGCCTTCGTCTTCCAGCAATATTCGCTCTACCCGCATCTTTCGGTCTTCGACAACCTCGCCTTCCCGCTGCGCTCGCCGGCGCGGCGTTTTCCGGAGGAAGCAATCCGCCGCCGCGTCGAGGAAGTCGCGCGGATGGTGCGCATCGACCACAAGCTCAACAACCGCTCGACCAGGCTTTCGGGCGGCGAGATGCAACGCGTCGCCATCGGCCGCGCGCTGGTGCGAAAGCCCTCGATCTATCTGATGGACGAGCCGCTGTCCTCGCTCGACGCCAAGCTGCGCGCCGATCTCAGGCTCGAGCTGAAGCGCATCCAGTCCGAGCTCGGCGCCACCATGCTCTATGTCACGCACGACCAGATCGAGGCGATGACCATGGCCGACCGCATCGGCATCCTTTCCGAGGGCGTGCTGGTGCAGATCGGCACGCCGCGCGCGATCTATTCCGAGCCGGCAAACCTTCATGTCGCGGCTCGCCTCGGCCAGCCGGCGATCAACCTTCTGCCGGCAGGGTTGCTGCCCGACGGCGCCGCGCCCACCGGTACGACGACGATCGGCGCGCGCACCGAACATCTCGCGATCGAAAAGGCGGCGAACGGCCATGCCGACGGCGTCGTCGACTGGGTCGAGCATCTCGGCGACCAGAACCATCTGCATGTCACGGTGGGCGCCAAGAAGCTGGTGACGCTGACCGATCCCGACACGCCGCTCGCAAAGGGGGACAGAGTGACGATCCGCTATCGCTCGCCGCTTTATTTTGGGTCGGACGGTCAAAGATTGATGTAGCCGGCGCATCCGCACTTTTTGACGACCCGCAGATACGGACTGGACGAAATCCATGAAGCACTTTTTCAACCGCAAGGACTCGGTCGTTACCGAAGCGCTGGACGGTTATCTGGCCACTGCCGGCTCCGGGGCGCTGGCGCGGCTCGACGGCTATCCGGAGATCAAGGTGGTGCTGCGCGCCGACTGGGACAAGGCGAAGGTCAGCGTCGTTTCGGGCGGTGGCGCGGGGCACGAGCCGTCGCATGCGGGCTTCGTCGGCGCCGGCATGCTGACGGCGGCTGTCTCCGGCGAGATCTTTGCTTCGCCGAGCGTCGAGGCGGTGCTGGCGGCGATCCGCGCGACGACCGGGCCGGCCGGCTGCCTGCTGATCGTCAAGAACTACACCGGCGACCGCCTTAACTTCGGCCTCGCCGCAGAAAAGGCCCGCGCCGAGGGCTTCGCGGTCGACATGGTGATCGTCGGCGACGACATCGCGCTGCCCGACATCGCACAGCCGCGCGGCATCGCCGGCACGCTGTTCGTGCACAAGATCGCCGGACATCTTTCCGAATCCGGCCATGACCTAGCCTCGGTCGCGGCGGCAGCGCGGGCGGCGGCGAAGGATATTGTTTCGCTCGGCATCTCGCTCTCCTCCTGCTCGATCCCCGGCCAGACCCACGAGGACCGCTTCGGCGCCGGCGATGGCGAGATCGGTCTCGGCATCCATGGCGAGCCGGGCGTGGAGCGCATAACCCTGCAGAGCGCCAGTGCGCTCGTCGCCATCATGGCCGACCGCCTCGCGGCCCGGCTCGATGCCGGCAGCCGCTATGCCTTGCTGATCAACAATCTCGGATCGGTACCGCCGCTCGAAATGTCGTTGATCGCCAATGCCGTGCTGGCCTCGCCGCTGGCAAAGGCGGTGAGGCTGACGATCGGTCCCGGACATCTGATGACCGCGCTCAACATGAACGGGTTTTCGCTGTCGCTGATCAGGCTCGAGGCGGAGCGCGAGGCGGCGCTGCTGGCGCCGGTCGGCCCGCATGCCTGGCTGCCGGCCAGGCCGGTTCGCCCGCCGGTCGTGGTGGCCACAGCCCAGCCGGCAGGTCGCGACATCGCCAAGGCGGCCAGCCGTGACGCCGGCGCCGAGCGGCTGATTGCTGCGGTCTGCGAGAAGCTGATCTCGCTCGAGGAGGCTCTGAATGGCCTCGACGCCAAAGCCGGCGACGGCGACACCGGATCGACGGTGGCGACCGGCGCACGCAGCGTGCTCGACCGCGTCGACACGCTGCCGCTTGCGGACAAGGCCGCAACTCTCGCCACAATCGGCGATACATTGGGAACTTCCATGGGCGGTTCCAGCGGCGTGCTTTTGTCGATCTTCTTCACGGCTGCCGCACAGTCGCTCAACGGCGGCGCGCCGCTCAGCAAGGCGCTGCTCGCCGGCCTTGACCGCATGACCTTCTACGGCGGCGCGAAGCTCGGCGACCGCACAATGGTCGACGCGCTGGAGCCGGCTCTGAAGGCGCTCGACACGAACGGGCTGGAGGCGGCTGCTTCGGCCGCGCGGAGCGGCGCGCAGGCGACGGTGGCGATGCAGAAGGCGAAGGCCGGTCGCTCGGCCTATATCGGCCGCCAGCTTGACATAACGGATCCGGGCGCGTTTGCAGTTGCCGAGGCGTTCGCGGCCGTGGTGGCCATGTTCGCCCCGGCATGAAGGACAGGCGATGGCCGCATCCGATTTCTCACAATTGATCGCGGCGACTGCGGATACGATCGCGGCGCATGCCGACGAGCTGACCGCGCTCGACCAGGCGATCGGCGACGGCGACCATGGTCTGAACATGAAGCGCGGCTTCGATGCGGTGCGCGCCGAAAAGGCCGCAATCGCGGCAAAACCGCTGCCGGACGCGCTGACCGCGGTCGGCACCAAGCTGGTGATGACCGTCGGTGGAGCCTCCGGGCCCTTGTTCGGTACTCTGTTCATGGCGCTCGGCAAGGAACTGTCCGGCACGCCCGACCGCGCCGCGCTGACAGCGGCGCTGGGTAAGGCGATCGAGGCGGTTTCGGCGCGCGGCAAATCGCAGCCGGGGCAAAAAACGATGCTCGACGTGCTGCAGCCGGTGTATGAGGCACTGGCGCAGGGCAAGACGGCTGCCGCAATCGCAGACGCTGCCGACAAGGCGGCCGAAGCCACCGTGCCGATGAAGGCCTTGCGTGGGCGCGCCTCTTTCCTGGGGGAGCGCTCGATCGGGCATATGGACGCCGGGGCGCGCTCGACCGCGCTCTTGGTGCGCGCAGTCGCTGAAGCGATCGAGGGTTCTTGATGAGCAATGTCGGTATCGTCATCGTCTCGCATTCGCCGCTTGTCGCCGAAGGCACGGCCGACATGGTGCGCCAGATGGTGGGCGACGAAGTGCCGCTTGCATGGTGCGGCGGAAACGGCCATGGCGGGCTCGGCACCAGCGTCGAGGCGATCATGGGCGCGATCGACAAGGCCTGGTCGGAAGCGGGCGTCGCCATCCTAGTCGATCTCGGCGGCGCCGAGACCAACAGCGAGATGGCGGTCGAAATGATCGGCGAGCCGCGATCCCGCAGAATAGTCGTCTGCAATGCGCCGATCGTCGAGGGTGCGGTGATGGCGGCGACGGAATCGTCCGGCGGCGCATCGCTCAAGGAAGTGGTGGCGACGGCGCATGAATTGTCGTCGTCGTGAGTGAACGGGAATCGACTGAATGTCCGCATCCGCCGAAGCCACGGTTCTGATCACCCACGAGGTGGGCCTGCACGCGCGCCCTTCGGTGAAGTTCACCAAGCTCGCCAAGTCGTTCACGGCCGAGGTGGAGGTGGCAGTCGCCGCCAACGGCCCCTGGTTCGATGCCAAGAGCATCGTCAAGGTCATGGCGGCCAAGGCGCCGAAAGGAACCGTGCTGCACATAAGGGCGCGAGGCGACGGCGCAAGCAACGCGGTCGAAGCGCTGGTCGGCCTGGTGCAGCGCGATTTCGACGAGGATGCGGATCATGCCCGCTCCGCTTGAGCCGGGTCTGCCGCCCTCTCAATCCGCAAGGAATGCGGGCCATGCGGATTGAGGGCATCCCTGCCTCTCCCGGCTACGCCGAAGGGCCGCTGTTCAACCTCGACCGTCCACCGGCTGCTTATGTGGCCAAGGCGAGCGAGGCGGAGGAGAAAGCAGCGCTGAAGGCGGCCATCGGCAAGGCGGTGAGCCGGCTGACCTCGCTTGTCGAGACGGCCGATGGCGATGCCGCCGGCATCCTCGAATTCCACATCGCCATGCTGGAGGACGTCGCGCTGAGCGCGCCCGCCTTCGCGGCGCTCGGCTCCGGAGAGCCGGCCGACGCTGCCTGGCGGCAAGCACTGGATGCCGAGATCGCCGGCTATGAGGCGTCCGACCAGGACTATTTCCGGGCACGCGCCGCGGACTTGCGCGACATCCGCGACCAGGTGCTGCGAGCGCTGAGCGAGGATAGCGAGACCGCGGCGCCCCTCGGCGCCATCCTCTATGGCCTGGACATCGCGCCGACGCGTTTCCTCGAAACCGACTGGAGCAGAGGCGGCGGCATTGCGCTCGAGGCCGGCAGCACCGCCAGCCATGCCGCCATGCTGGCACGCTCGCGCGGCGTGCCGATGGTGGTGGGGCTTGGTGCCTTTGCGGACGAGCCCACCGGAAACGCGCTGCTCGACGCCGAGCATGGCGGCATCGTGCTCTCGCCCTCGCCGAAGGAGATCGAGGCGTTCCGGCAATCATCCTCCTCCTTCGCGGCGCGCCAAGGCCAGGCGCAGACTTTTCTCGCCCAGCCGGCGGCGACCAAGGCCGGCACTTGCGTGCGGGTGCAGGTAAACATTGCCTACCCTTCCGATGTCGACGGCATCGACATTGCGACCTGTGATGGCGTCGGGCTCATGCGCACCGAATTCCTGTTCGGCAAGGCCCTGCCGGACGAAGAGACACAGTACCAAGCCTACCGCAAGGTGCTGGAATGGGCCGGAGAAAAACCGGTGACCATCCGCACCATCGATGCCGGCGGCGACAAACCGATCCCCGACTTCACCGTCGAGGAGACCAACCCGTTTCTCGGCCTGCGCGGTATCAGGCTGTCGCTGGCGCGGAGCGACATCTTCCGGGTGCAAATCCGGGCATTGCTGCGCGCCGCCGTCCACGGCAATCTGAAGGTGATGTTTCCGATGATCGCCAGGGCCGAAGAGCACAGGCAGGCCGCCGCGTTGTTTGCGGAGGAGGAGGCCGCTCTCGCGTCGCGCGGTGTTGCGCACAAGCTGCCGCCGCTGGGCATCATGGTCGAGGTCCCTTCGGTGGCCATCGCGCCGGAGGCTTTTGCCGACGTTGCCTTCTTCTCGATCGGCTCCAACGACCTGACGCAATATGTGATGGCAGCCGCGCGTGACAACGCCGCCGTTGCACATCTCAACGCTGTCCGCCATCCGGCTGTGATGCGGCTGATCGCTTCGGTCGCGGCCTTCGGGCGCGAGAAAGGAATTCCGGTCAGCCTCTGCGGCGATGCCGGCGGCGATCCGGCCGCCATTCCGGCACTGATTGAGGCCGGCCTGCGCGACCTATCGGTGGCTCCGGCGCAACTCGCCATGGCCAAGGCGGCCATAGCGGACGTTCCGGTGTAAGCACAGCATGGCCAAGCCTGCCAAGATACAAGAAGCCGGCGCGGAAGACGCGATCCGCGCGTATAAGACCATCCTGTCGCAAGTCATCGACCAGCGGCCTTCCGGCATGCGCCAGCGACTTGCCGATGCGCTCGGCAAGCATCGCAGTTTCGTCACGCAAATCTCCAGCCCGGCCTATTCGATCCCGATCCCGTCGAAGCATTTGCCGGCTATCTTTTCCGTCTGCCATTTCAGCCCGGCCGAGCGCGACCAGTTCCTGGCCGCCTACCACCAGGCGCATCCGGGCAAGCTGCCGGCGGCTTCGGGTCCGCGCAAGACGCGCCACGTCTCGCTCATCGTGCCGGATTTCGGCGACGACAAGCAGAACGCAGCGCTCGACCGAGCGATCAACGAATTCATCCAGAAGATCACCAGCATCGCCGGCAGGGGCAGCGGCTGAGCGATCTCTATTCGGGAGGACTGCCATGAAGAAGTTTCTGAATTCGGTGGACACGGTCCTCACCGAAAGCCTCGATGGCTTCGTCGCCGCGCATTCCGACATCCTCGCGATCGGCGACGAGCACAAATTCGTTCGCCGCAAGACGCTGAAACCGGGCAAGGTGGCGCTGATCTCGGGTGGCGGCTCCGGCCACGAGCCGCTGCATGGCGGGCTGGTTGGCCACGGCATGCTCGACGCCGCCTGCCCCGGCCAGGTCTTCACCTCGCCGACGCCCGACCAGATGCTCGCGGCCGCGCAAGCCGTCGACACCGGCGCCGGCTGCCTGTTTATCGTCAAAAACTATGAAGGCGACGTGATGAATTTCGACATGGCCGCCGAAATGTCGGACGGCGTTCTGCAGGTGGTGACCAATGACGACGTCGCGGTCGAGAATTCGTCCTACACCACCGGTCGGCGCGGCGTGGCCGGCACGCTGGTGGTGGAGAAGATCGTCGGCGCCGCGGCCGAGCAAGGCATGCCACTGCCCGAGCTCAAGGCGCTGGGCGACCGCGTCAACGCCGCGACGCGCTCGATGGGCGTGGCGCTGACCAGTTGCACGGTGCCGGCTGCGGGCAGGCCGACCTTCGACATTGGCGACAACGAGATGGAATTCGGCGTCGGCATCCATGGCGAGCCCGGCCGGCGGCGCGATGATCTGAAGGGTGCCGACGCCATCGCCGAGGAGATCTGCACGGCAATCCTCGGCGATCTTGGTGACCGCGCCTGGGGACCGGCGCTGCTTTTCGTCAACGGCTTCGGCGGCACGCCATCGATGGAGCTTTATCTGATGTACAACAGCGCGCGAAAAATCTTCGAGAAGAGAGGCGTGACGGTGACCCGCTCGCTGGTCGGCTCCTATGTCACCTCGCTCGACATGGCAGGCTGCTCGATCACGCTGACGATGCTCGAGGATGAGACGACGGCGCTTTGGGACGCTCCGGTGCACACGGCGGCGCTGCGCTGGGGGATGTAGCGTCGCGCGGGCTTTTCTGCGACCATGGTCGCCTGTTGTTCGCGATATTGCCCGGTTGATGCTGCTCCCGCTTTCACCTGCCGAAGAAAAGCTGCTGCTCGAATTTGCCGATCCGGAGGCGCCGTCCGAGCGGGGCGGGGCCCTCTCGGCAAGCAGCCTCATCGCGCTGCTCGCCAATGCCGAGTTCCACGGCGTGCTGCCGATCATGCTGCGCAAGCTTCGGGAAATCGGCGAGGCCGATCTGCCGAACGATGCCGCCCTGCGGCAAAAACTCTCCGAGCTTCGCGATCAGGCGACACTGGCGACCGGGCAGTCGATGCTGCTGCAATATCACGGCGACCGCATCATGAAGGCCTTGGCCGCGAAAGGCGTTGCGGCTCGCATCGTCAAGGGCCCGGTGTTCGCGCGCAAGCTTTATCGCCATGCTGCCGATCGGCCGTTCACCGACATCGACATACTTGTCGATCCGGCCAGCATCGGCGAGGCCAACAACGTGATCGCCGAATGCGGCTTCACGCTTGGCAGCGGCGAGGCCGAATCGCATGAGTTGCAGGAGTTCAAGTGGCTGGAGAAGGAGAACTCCAGTCTGCTGATCGAGCTGCACGGCAATCTGGTGCATGACACCGGCATGCGGCGGCGCCTGTCGCTCGGCTTCCGCGAGTTGCAGATCATTGACGGCGGCGAGGCCGACACGCCGGCGTCGCTGCTCACCATCGCCATCGTTCATGCCGCCGGAGGCCACAAATTCCACCGGCTGCAGCTCTGTATCGACGTGCTGCAAGGTGTGCGCGCTCTGCAATCGCCGGAATCCGAAGCGCGCCTTCTCGATGCCGCGCGTATGACCGGCATCGAACTCGAGCTGGCGACCGTGCTCAATGTGACCGGGCGGCTGTTCGACGAGCCGCGCGCGATCGCCCTTGCCAACCGCATCGAGCCCGATCTGTCGATACGGCTCGCCAAATGGCTGATCACCGGCAACATGCTGATCAGGGTCAATTCGCGGGACAAGATGCGCTCGCGCCTTAGCCGCGACGCCTTCCGCTGGGTCCAGCGGCTTGCCCGGCCAAGGCCCTATCCGGCCTGAAGGCCCGTTTGGAGATCTACTCCTCCACCGCGCCGCGGATCAGCCCCGCTGCATCGGCCGGGCTCGAGCCGACTTCCAGGGTGAAAGTGGGGACGGCCCTGACCAGTGCCGCGATCGACGCCATCCGCCGTTGCTGCATCGGCAACAGGCCGGTCAGGCCGGTCCTGACATTGTCGGTGGCAAGCGCGACCATCGCATCGGTCCTGGCCAAGGGCGTGAGCCGGGTGTGGCCGTCGGTCGAGCGCGCCAGATGCAGCAGCGCCGAGACCGGCCTGGGACGGACGTCCTCGATGCGAATGATCTCGGCGAGACGCTCCAGCGAGACGGCCTGCTCGCCCTCGGCGTCCCATCTGTCGCCAAGGCAGGGCGAGAGGAATGGCAGCATCGCCGCGGTGTTGCGATGGATCTTCACCTTGCGCGGCATGCCCCAGGCCAGGGTGCCTTCAGATGTCGCACCGAGGATCATCACATCGTCCGAGCATAGGCCGAAGCCCTGCGATGCCAGCGCCATTGAAGTCGTCGACTTGCCAGTGCCGCTCGGCGCATGGATCAGCACGAGCGCCCCGCTATCGGGCAGCGTCAGACCGGCGGTATGGAGCATGTGCTGCCCGCCGGACTCGAGCGCGGCATCCAGCACCATCATCAGCAGCGTCCATTTGACCTTGCTGTCGGGATGAACGCGGATTTCGGCCGCACCCTCGTCGGCACGGATCGAGGCCGTCTGGAGGCCGGGAAAGACCAGATGGACCACGTCGCCGGCGTCGATGATGCGGCAATGGCCGTCCAGCGGCACTTCGCCGTCGAAGGCGAGCTCCCCTTCCGGGTTTTCGGGCAGCGCCGACGTTTCGAGGATATCGATGCGAAAGCCGGGTTCGACCGCTTCATTGACGCGCAATGTGCCGAGCATCAGATCGAAGCTCGGCCAGAGCTCGGCGCGCTCTGCCGATATGCCGATGACCTGGCCGTTGAGGTCATAGCAAACGGTGGCTGCGGCGCCGGTCAAGCGGCGCGCGCCTTCACGCTGCCGCCGGGGTGGCGATAGATTTCAACCATGTCGGGAAGGCTGTCGCTGACCACCGGCTTGCCGTCGAGGCAAACCCAGCAATGCGCCGACAGGCGCGGCTCATGCATCGATTTGGCATCGACACCGAAATGGAGGTCGGGGTTGAAGCCCGCCATCCGCAGGAAGCGGAAACCGAGCAGCCCTTCCCTCAGGCATCTGCGATCACGCATCACCCAGGGATGCCGAACCGTGCGGTTGACGCGGCCGACGACGTAGCTGCATGGCAGGCCACGATAGGGTGTGGGCAATTGCAGCGGCGCCAATTTCAGCACGCTTTCGAAATCGCGCCGGGCGACCAGTACCGGTATCAGCCGGGCGCTGAGCCACAGATGAGTGCGGAACAGGGCGCGCAGGAACGGTCCGCCGGCCATCACGCGCCCGGGTCGGCAAGGATGCCTTCGGCCACCAGCTCGGCGGCCAGCGCCGTCATGTCGTCGCCGAGCGTCGCCTTGTCGACCTCGAATTCTTCCGACAGCAGATCGACGATGTGGTCGAGGCTGCGGGCGCCGTCGACCTTGTCGAGGAACGCTTCGGTGGTGCCGTTGCAGGTGTAAAGCTGGCCGCTGCGCGCCAGAAGCACCACGGCGCCGTCGCCGACATGCTGCACGGAGGCGTCGTCCGCCATCCGCAGAACCGTTTCAAAGGCGATTTCAGCCATACGCCCGCTCTCTATGCCGAACTGCAATTAGCGCGGCATGCCGCCGCTGTCCATTGCCAAGCGGGCTACGCTGCGTGTCAGACGGCCGGGCCTATCGGGCCGCTCGGGCCCGCAACGATGCTCGACAGCTTCCCGCGCCTGACCGGAACCGGTTTTTCGTAAGTTCTTTCCATCAAAACTTCCCCGGAAAGACTATCCAACTCGCGCGAGAATGATGGTGAGCTGGAACCACTATCAAAGCCGCCGTTCGCGCCAGGGTTGCCATCTTTCCCATAAGTAAGCTAAGAGTCTGCCGGCTTTTTGGGGAGTGGACAGTATGCGTTACAACTGGGATCGCGCTCCGACGGCATTCGAACGCCATCGGAAGGCATTGGCGGCCGCCATTCTAATAGCCGGCGGTGTCGGGCTGATGCTGGCAGCACTGCCGCTCTAAGCCGAATTCACTTGCTGACGTCATAGCGCGCTCCGGGAGCGGCTGGATCCGTTTGCCGGCAACGCCGACCAAAATGCGAGGAGACATGGCCGGCCAAAGCGGCTTAGGCTATTGCCATACGACGGAATGTTCCTGGGGAGGAAAAGTCGATGGCCTCACGCTACCACGAAGTCTATGAGGGCTGGAAACGCGACCCCATAGCGTTCTGGGCCGAAGCGGCCAAAGCGATCGACTGGTATTCGCCAGCCGAAAAGGTCTTCGATCCGGCGGCGGGCGTCTATGGCCGCTGGTTCACAGGCGCCACCTGCAACACCTGCTTCAATGCCATCGACCGCCACGTGGCGGGGGGGCGCGCCGACCAGCTGGCGCTGATCCATGACAGCGCGATCACCGGCACGATCCGGAAATTCACCTATGCCGAACTGAAGCGCGAGGTGGTCGCGCTCGCCTCTGTCCTCAAGAACCGTGGCATCGGCAAGGGCGATCGGGTGATTATCTACATGCCGATGGTGACGGAAGCGGCGATCGCCATGCTCGCCTCGGCCCGCATCGGCGCCGTGCATTCAGTGGTGTTCGGCGGCTTCGCTTCGCATGAGCTCGCGACCCGCATCGACGACGCCAGGCCGAAGCTGATCATCACCGCTTCCTGCGGCCTGGAGCCGGGACGCGTCGTCGCCTACAAGCCGCTGCTCGACAAGGCGATCGAGATGTCGAAGCACAAGCCCGATGCCTGCCTGATCCTGCAGCGCGAGCAATTGCACTGTGAGATGAAGGACAATTACGACATCGACTATGCCGATGGGGTCGCCCGCGAGCGCGCCGCCGGCGCCAATGTCGACTGCGTGCCGGTCTTGGCCACCGACCCGCTCTACATCATCTATACCTCCGGCACGACCGGGCAGCCGAAGGGCATCGTGCGCGACAATGGCGGTCACATGGTCGCGCTGAAATGGACGATGGACAACGAGTTCGGCGTCAACCCCGGCGAGGTGTTCTGGGCGGCCTCCGACGTCGGCTGGGTGGTCGGCCATTCCTACATCGTCTACGGGCCGCTTCTGCATGGCTGCACCAGCGTGCTCTTCGAAGGCAAGCCGATCGGCACGCCGGACGCCGGCACCTACTGGCGGGTGATCTCGGAACACGGTGTGGTGGCGCTGTTCACGGCGCCGACCGCCTTTCGCGCCATCAAGGGGCAGGATCCGCGCGGCGAGTTCGTGCCGAAATACGATCTGTCGAAATTCCGCACGCTGTTCCTCGCCGGCGAGCGCGCCGACCCCGAGACCATCAAATGGGCGGAGCAGAAGCTCAACCGTCCGGTGATCGACCATTGGTGGCAGACCGAGACCGGCTCGCCAATGACCATCAACCCGGCCGGGCTCGGGCTATTGCCGGTGAAATACGGCTCGCCGGGCGTGCCGATGCCGGGCTACGATATTCGTATTCTCGACGATGCCGGCCACGAGGTGCCGCGCGGCACGCTCGGCAATGTCGTGGTCAAGCTGCCGCTGCCGGCAGGCTGCCTGCCGACGCTCTGGAACGCCGACGCCCGCTTCCGCCAAGCCTATCTCGAGGAGTTCCCCGGTTTCTACAAGACGGCCGACGCCGGCATGATGGACGAGGACGGCTATCTCTACGTCATGGCCCGCACCGACGACATCATCAACGTCGCCGGGCACCGCCTCTCGACCGGCGCGATGGAGGAGGTGCTGGCCGCGCATCCGGACGTCGCCGAATGCGCCGTGATCGGCATCGCCGACGCGATGAAAGGCCAGGTGCCGCTCGGCTTCGTCGTGCTCAACGCCGGTGTGGCGCGCGACACCGGCGCCATCGAAAGCGAGGTGGTGGGCCTGGTGCGCGAGCGGATCGGCCCGGTCGCAGCCCTCAAGACGGTGGTGACGATCAAGCGGCTGCCGAAGACGCGCTCCGGCAAGATCCTGCGCGGCACGATGCAGAAGATCGCCGACAAGGAGGAATGGACGATGCCGGCGACCATCGACGATCCTGCGATCCTCGACGAGATCACGGCGGCGCTCAAGGGGCGCGGCATCGGGATCTAGCCGTCTCGCGGGATCGCAACGCGAGGCGGCCTAGCGAATTCATCCTGCGCTGCAATCGACTGTTGTGCAATGCAGCAGCACCCCCTAGAAGTCTGCCCGGGGGGCCGTTCCGAAGGCACGGCATGGCTCAGCACAAGACCACATTCGGCGGCGTGGACATTTTGCGTTTCCTCGCCGCCGTCATGGTGATGTTCTATCACTACGGCTTCTGGGTATGGGCGTTTCCCGACGGCGTGTCGGCGCGCTCGACCGGCGGCATCCCTGCCCATCCCGAAATGGCGTTTGTCGGCTCCGGCTGGGTCGGCGTTCAGGTGTTCTTCGTCATCAGCGGCTTCGTCATCGCATTCAGCGCCGAGAATTCGACGCCGCTGAAGTTCTTCGAAGCCCGTGTCAGACGGCTGGCGCCGGCGGTCTGGGTCTGCGCGCCCATCTCCGCGATCGTGCTGCTGATGGTCGGTCTTTCCTGGCCGACCGATGCCGTGGTGCGACTTGCCCGCACGGCGCTGTTCGTGCCGTTCGAGCCATGGGTCGACAGTGTCTACTGGACGCTCGGCATCGAGATCGCCTTCTACGCCATCGTCTGGACCCTGCTGCGGTTCGAACGATTCGACCTGATGGAAGCTGTCGCCGTCATCATCGGCCTGCTCAGCACGCTGTTCTGGTGCCTCTATTTCGCCTTCGGCTGGACCGATCTCGCGGAGGCGCGCTGGCTGCAGCTCACCCTGGTGCATCACGGCGCGTTCTTCGCGGTCGGCGTGCTCATCTGGCTGATGCGCTTCAAGGCGGTGACAGCGGCACGGCTCTGCTTCTCGGCGCTGTTTCTCGCCGGCGGAGCGCTGCAGATCGTAAGCTCGGTCGACGTGCACAGCATCAAGGTGGAAGCGGCGATGCCCTATGCGCCGCCGATCATCATCTTCCTGGCCGCGGTGGCGCTGATGGCTTGGTCGCTGCGCCTCAACCTTTCCTGGCGCGGCTGGCGCCGGATCGGGCTGATGACCTATCCGCTCTACCTCATCCACGATGTCGTCGGCGCGGCGCTGCTCGGCGTGCTGATCCGCGCCGGCGTGCCATATCTCGTTTCGATCCCGATCGTCGGTATGGCCATGATCGCGGCAAGCTGGCTGGTGGCGGCCGAGGCCGAGCCGCGCGTCCGCATGCTGCTCGACCGCACGCTTTTCCGCTATCGGCTCAAAGCGGCCTAAAGCGCATCGCGCTGAAACGGAGTCAGGCGACGCTTTTCGGGGTATTGATGCACGTCGTTTTGCCAAGACCGCTGCGCCTTTTTGGCGATGTGCATCGAGCAGCCCGGTGTGGAAATGTTTGCATTCGACATGATATCGAGGCTTGGTCCACGCTCCGTGGCATGACCCTAGTTTGAGTACCGAGCCTCAATCCGTGAGCCTGTTCCAGCGATCGAGACGACCCCGGCCCTTGCCGCGCGAACGGCTGATGATGGACATGCGCGACACGGTGGTCTACGCGATCGGCGACGTGCATGGCTGCTACGACGAGCTGCGCACGCTGGAGCAGAAGATCGAGCTCGACGCGCTGCAGTTCCGCGGCCGCAAGATCATCATCATGCTCGGCGACTATGTCGACCGCGGGCCCAATTCGCGGCGCGTGGTCGAGCATCTGATGGCACCGCCGCCAGAAGGTTTCATGCGCGTGTGCCTTGCCGGGAACCACGAAGTGGCGATGCTCGCCTATCTCGACGGCCATCTGTCACTGGAGCCGTGGCTCCGCGTCGGCGGACGGGAAACGCTGTTCTCCTACGGTATCGATCCCGACCGCCTGGGCGATCTCTACGGATCGAGCGAAGAGGTAGACGAGCGTATCCGCGAGGCCGTTCCGGCCACCCACGTCGCCTTCATGCGCACGCTGCCGGTGATGATCTGTTCGGAGCGGTTCCTTTTCGTCCATGCCGGCATCCGGCCCGGCATCGCGCTCGAAGCGCAGGACGAGGCCGACCTGCTCAACATACGATCCGAGTTCCTGGCGGCGGCGCACCGCCTCGACCGCTGGGTCGTGCACGGGCATACGATCGTGGACGTTCCGACGCTCGACGGGCGGCGGCTCGGCATCGACACCGGCGCCTTCCAGAGCGGCCGGCTGACCGCCCTCAGGATCGTCGGCAAATATGGGCGGCTGCTGTCGACTGGAGAATAACCGCCGCGGCTTTTCGTCGAATGAACTGCTTTAGGCGGCCTGCTTGGCGCGCGATTCCGACTTCTCGAGGTAGTAACTCGAATAGCGGTCGAAGAACTTCTCCGAACCGCCGAGAGAGCCGTATTTCGCCAGCTTCTTCAGCTCGACCTTGTTGAGCACCGCGCCGGTGATCTTTTCGGCGATGTAGGGTTCGGACTCCAGCATCGAGCGCACCATGGCGCGTGGCGTGCGGCCCCACTCGGTGACGAGCACGAAGCCGTCGACCAACGGCGCGAAGGCCTTGGCGTCGACCACCGGGCCGAGCGGCGGCAGGTCGACGATGATGTATTCGAACGTCTCCTTGGCGTTCTCGATGAAACGCCGCATGCCGGCGGAGCCGAGAAGCTCGCTGGTGTGCGAGAACTGACCGCGCACCACCGCCGGGATGATCGCCAGCTTGGTCTGGCGGTCGACCTTGCCGACCGACTGCCAGGTCTGTCCATTGACCACCGCCTCCATCAGCCCGTGCTCCGACTCCATGCCGAGGCTGCGGCTGAGGCCCGGATTGCGCAGGTCGCCATCGATCAGCAAAGTCTTGGCGCCGTTGGCGGCGAGCAGACCGGCGAGGTTCGCCGCAACCGTCGACTTGCCTTCGCCGGGCAGGACGGAGATGACGCCGATCACCCGGCTGCCCTTGTCTTCCATCACCACGTCGAAAGCGATCTTGGCGTTGCGGAGCGTCTCGGCGAACATCGAGGCCGGCGCATCGAGGCTCACCCGCATGCGCGCCCGTTTCTCGGCGGCCGACAGGCTGGTGACCTTGCCGTCGGCCGGCAAGTCGTCCGGCTTCGACTCCTTGGCCTTGCCGCCGCCGATCGTCGGCAGATAGCCGAGGAACTTCAGGCCGACACGGTCGCGAATGTCCTCGCCTGTCCGGAAGAAGCGCTCGTTGAATTCGTTCAGGCCTCCGCAGCCGGCGCCGAGCATGAGGCCAAGCACCAGCGAGAGCGCCAGCACGCGCAAGGTGCGCGGAGCCGAGGCGGTGAGAGGCATCGACGCGTCGGAGATGATGCGGACCTTGCCGACCGGGAATGACTGCTGCTGCGACGCTTCCTCGTAACGGCTAAGGAAGGTCTGATAGAGCGTGGTCAGCGCCTGCGCCTGCTGATCGAGCTCCTTCAGCCTGACCTGCGACTGGTTGTCGATCGAGCTCTTGCCTGCCTGGGTGGCGATTTTCTCCCTAAGCGCGGTCTCGCGCGCCTGCGCCACCTGATAGTCGTTTCGGTAGCTTTCGGTGATCTGTTTCAGCTGTCCGAAGATCTGCGCCGAGACGTCGGCCTTCTCCTTGGCCAGCGCAACCGCCTGCGGGTGATCCTTGCCGAAGTTGTTCTCGACGTCCTGCAACCGCTTGGCGATCGCGAGATAGCGGGTTTTCAGCGCGATGATGACCGAGCTGCTCGGCTGATCGGCCGCTATCGCGGAATCGTTGAAGGCGCTTTCGGAGCCGCTGTCGACGATTGCCTTGTACTGCTGGTAGCGGGCGCTGGCGCGGGCTGTATCGGCCTGCGCGACGATGAGCTGGGCGTTCAGGTCGGCGAGTTGCTTGTCGCTGAGCAACTGGCCGTCGCTGTTTGCCGAAAGCCCGTGCTCGGCCCTGAACTTCTCGACCGCCAGCGCAGCTGCCTGCGAGCTTTCGCGCAGTTCGGTCAGCCGGCCCTGCAGCCAAACGGCCGCGCGCTCGGTGGCGTCGAAGCTGGCGTTGAGCTGGTCGGCAAGGTAGGCGTCCGCATAGGCCTTGGTGATGGCCGTGGCCAAAGCCGGATTGGTCGACTGATAGCCGATGCTGATGACATTGCTGCGGCCGTTGCGATCCGCCATCAATCCGGTTTGCAGCACGAGGACCGCGTAGTCATGGGTTGCCGCCTTCATCATGGCTTCGCGCGTTGCGGCATCGACATTCTCGATCCCGGGGATTTGGTTGCCGCCGCCGCTGCGGAAATAGCCGACGATGCCGCGCAAGAATCCGATTCCCTGGGCCAAAGCCGATTGCGGCGGGTTCATGAATTCCTGGTTCTGGTCCAGCTTCAGCTTGTCGACCACCTCCGATGCCAGCCGCGCCGAGTTGAGTATCTCGATCTGGCTGAGGATCGTCGCGTCCGTCTGCTGCGTGGCACTGACAGCCGAAATGTCGTCCACGACCTTGTTCAGGCCGTCGTCGATCAGCACGCTCGCAAGGGAGGTGTATTGCTTGGGCGTCGTCTGGAGATAAATCACACCCAGGAACAGACCGATGACGGCGCAGACCGCCACCACCTTGGCCTGCCGGGCGGCCATGCCAAGCAGACGCTCGATGTCGATGAAGTCTTCACCCTTTTCCGGTTCGGTGCTGGGCAATGGCATCCTCTTGTCGAGAGGAAAGTTGGCATAATTCATCGTCGGTCCAATTCCAGGTTGCAGGCGCTACCGGCCTTCGAAGAGTGTCGTCGTTACCAGAAAAGGCCACGCAACATTCGTGCCACGGAGCGCCCGGCCAAGAAGGCCAAGCGCTTGCGCGGCTGTCGCGCCATCGCGATTTCGCATATGCACCCAAAATTTGGGCATTATGCGGCTACTTCCCGGCGCTCGTGCGACCGGACGAATTGCTGCAGCATTTCGAAGACAGGTCCTTTCATGTCGTCGCGCGCCAGAGCAAAGGCGATGGTGGCCTCGATGAAGCCCTCCTTGGAGCCGCAGTCGAACATGCGGCCGTTGAAGGGCTGGGCAAAGAAAGGCTGGCTTTCAGCCAGTCGAACCATGGCGTCGGTGAGTTGGATCTCGTTGCCGGCGCCGCGTTGCTGGGTGCCGAGCAGGGCGAAGATCTCCGGCTGCAGGATATAGCGGCCGTTGATGTAGAAGTTCGACGGCGCGTTGGCGGGGGCCGGCTTCTCGACCATGGCGGTCACTTCGAAGCCCGAGGCCACCTCGGCGCCGCGGCCGACGATGCCGTATTTGCTGGTTTCCGAAGGATCGCAGCGCTCGACGGCGATGACGTTGCCGCCGGTCCGCTGATAGAGGTCGACGGTTTCCGCTAGGCAGCCCGGCGCGCCGAAGGACACCATGTCGGGGAGCAGCAGCGCGAAGGGCTCGTTGCCGATCACGTCGCGTGCGCACCATACGGCATGGCCGAGACCGTGCGGCGACTGCTGGCGGATGAAGGAGGTGGCGCCGGCCACCGGCAGCAAGCTTTCCAGCGATTGGAGCTGCGCCTTCTTGCCGGTCTGCTCGAGCGTCCCGATCAGTTCAGGGTGCAGGTCGAAATAGTCTTCGATGACCGCCTTGTTGCGCCCGGTGACGAAGACGATGTGCTCGATGCCGGCCTCGAAGGCCTCGTCCACGGCATATTGCACGACAGGCTTGTCGACGACGGGCAGCATTTCCTTCGGCATCGACTTGGTCGCCGGCAGGAACCGCGTTCCGAGCCCCGCCACCGGTATGACTGCCTTCCTGACTTTCTGCATCGCTTATTCCTTCTGAGGATATCGCTTTTTTACCTATCGCTGGCTATGAAACCGCATTCCATGCGCCTGCATGCTTCACCTCCCCGTGCCCACGGCAAACTGTGCCGCAACCCTTCTCAGCCGAACCGCGATCGGCATCGACATATGCCGGACCGCGGCCGGATCGCTGAGCGCCGTGCGTATCGCCTTCAGCGGCGCACGCGCCTTGATGTGCTGCACCAATGACAGGAACGAGGCCGCCTTGCGCAAGCTGCGGCCGCGTCTGGCGAAAGCCGCCTTGGCGCCGTCGTCCATGAAATGCTCGGCCGCGAAGGCGGCATCGGCCTCGGCCATCGCCTCGACATGATGCAACTCGAGCACGCGCGAGATCGAGCCGCTGCGGATATGGTAGACATAGCCGACGGTCGGCTCGACCACGCAGCGGCCGCCTTTGGCCAGCGCGCTCGCCAGAAGAATGTAGTCTTCGCCGATGCGCAGCTTCTCGTCGTAGCGGAGCTGATTTTCGTCCAGGAAATGGCGCTGGAAGATCGGCTTCAGATAGCCGAGGTTGAAGCGCGAGTCGAAAACGATGTTGCCGGCGATATAGTCGGTCAGCGAGATTTCGCCGAGCCCTTCGAGGTACCCGGTCGGGAACATGATGTCTTCGGGCGTGCCGTCTTCGCGCACGACCTGGACATTGTCGACCGCGATCTCGGCACCCGCCTTCTCCGCCCGCGCGATCATGGCCGCCAGTCTGCCGGGCAGGACGGCATCGTCGGAATCGAGCACGGCGACCCAGCGGCCGCGGGCCAGATCGAGCCCGGCATTCCTGGCGCCGCCGGGGCCGCGGTTGGCAGGAAGCGCGACCACCTTGACGATGTCCCGAGGATAAGCGCGCGCGACATCGAGCGTGCGGTCGCTCGACCGGTCGTCGACGACGATGACTTCGATCGCGACATCGCGCTGGGCCATCGCGCTGGCGATCGCCCGGTCGAGAGTTGCCTCGGCGTTGTAAGCGGCGATGACGAAGCTGACGTCAGGCTGCACGCTTTTCCCCTTCCTGCTGAGTGATGCCGTACTGGCGGATTTCGCGGACTCCGACCAAACCGCTGACGACGCCGAGATGCATAATGCCGCGCAGGATGCTGCGGTTCCGTCGCACCGGGCTGACTGCGGCCAAAAGCGCCATACCGAAGCAGTAGCCCGCCTTCGCCGAGGCGAGACCGATCTGGCAGACGCGGCGCAGGCCGCCGATGTTGCGCCCGATGAGATGGCCGTGCGTCTGCCCGAAGCGGAAGCGGCGGCGGCGCAGCCAGTCGAAGGCGGCCCTCGAGCTCGGCACCACCTCGTCGACGAAGGCCTGGGAGGCAAAGGCGATGCGCCCGCCGGACTTGACCACTGAATCGAAGAATTCGGTGTCCTCGCCGCCGGTCTGGCCACGCGCCAGGCTGAAGCGCCGGTTGCGCAGGCTTTCCTCGGTCATCCTGAGCAGGACGTTGCAGGTGTAGCCGGTGCGGATCTCGCCGCGCACCCAGACGGGCAAGGTCGAGTGGAAATCGCCTTTGCGCATCCAGTCCGGCGCGTCCTGGCGATATGTCGCGCGGACCGGCCCGAGCACGGCCGTCGCGCCGGTCGCCTCCGCGGTCGCCAGGAGTTCGACGAGCCAGCCCGGCGAAGCCGTCTCGTCGTCGTCGATGAAGGCGACGAGGCCCGAGACGCTGGCATCGAGGCAGGCGTTGCGAGCGATCGAGATGTTGCGCGCCGGCGCGTGGCGATAGCGGATCGGCAGCTTCAGTTCCTGCGCCAGCGCCTTCACCAGCGGCTGCGCGCTCGGCTCGTCGTCATTGTCGGCAACGACGATGCCGATCTCGAAACCGGCGGGGTTCTCCAGCGCGGCGATGGAGCGCAGCGTGTCGGCAAGCTCCGGCCTGCGGAAAGTGCAGATGCAGATGTCGATGCTGCCGCTCTTCTTCGCAGCCATCACGCCGCCTCGCGCGACGGCTGCGGGCCGAAGAGTTGCAGCCAGAAGCCCATGGACCAGCCCAGATGCATGACCATCACCGACACGCCGGCCAGCGCTATGGCGGGATTCCGCTGGCTGATCGCGGTCCGGACGCCGTAACCGAGGCAGACACCCGCCCACACCAGAAACGGCACGGCCGCCAGAACAAAGATCGGAGACAAGAGCGCCATCAGGACCACCGGAAACACCAGCAGCGGGATCATCTGCCGCAGCTTCGGCATCATGCGATGCTTGAGCACGTTCCTGGCGCGGCCGCGGCCATAGCCGAGATATTGGAAAAACAGGCTCTTCAAGGTGGAGCGCGGATAATAAACCATCTGCGTCTTGCCGCTCATCCAGATGCGGTAGCCGGCCAGACGGAGGCGGTGATCGAGCTCGGCGTCCTCGTTATGGCTGAAGCTCTCGTCATAGCCGCCGACCGCGCGGAACGCGGCAATGCGCATCAGCGCATGGTGGCCGTGGTCGACCCACTCGCCGGCCGACATGTGGCGGTGCTTGGAGCCGCCGGTGCCGAGCCTGGAATTCTGCGCCGCCGCCACGGCCTTCTGTACCGCGCCCGTGCCGCTGGTCAGCATCGAAACGACGACCGAATCGGCACCCGTAGCTTGCGCTTCCTCGACCAGCCTGTCGCAATAATCGGCGGGATATCCGCCATGCGCATCGATGCGGATGAGATAGTCGGCGTCGTCGCCGAAGGTCGCCACCGCAAGGTTGATCGCCGCGCTCTGGATGCGCTTCGGATTGGCGATCAGGATGACGCGTGGATCCTCCGCAGCGAGTTCTTCGACGATGCCTTGTGTGCCATCGGTGCTGCCGCCGTCGGCCACGACGATGCGCGCGCCGAGCCGCGCCGCGGCCGGCCGCAGCCGCTGGAGCAGCCCGCCGATATGAGCGGCCTCGTTGAGGCACGGGATGACGATCAGGCTCGATGCCGTCGTGCGCGTCATCGGGTTTTGTCCATTCTTAGCCATCCTATGCCAGCGCCTCGGTCGCAAAGCTCCCGCGACCGGCGGTCAGGCCGCGCAGCTTGTCGACAAAAGCCAGGCAATCGCTGCGGTCGTAGCTCCAAGTCCGCGGATTGCGTGCCAGCACCCGCGACTTCAGCTTGCCGTAGTGTTCCTGACCCATTCGGCCGAGCGCGGTGTCGAGTCCTTCGGACGTCGCCTCGGACAAAAGCACACCGATGTCCTGCTGCTTGAGGAACCGGCCGGTTTCGGTGCTCGCCATCGAGATCGGCACGGCGCCGAAGCGGCAGCCTTCGTAGAGGCGGTTGGGAAGCAGCCATTCGGAATTCTGGCCCTGCTCGAAGAAATCGATCGCCCAGGAGAAATGCACCTCGCGGTAGATCGCCGGCATGTCCTCCGGATTGCGATAGGGACCGCGGAAGGAAAGCCAGGGCTCGGCTTCGACAAAGGCATGAAAATCCGGGAATTCGGAGAGCGCGGGACGCCCCCTGAGCACCACTTCAAAGCGTCCGTCTTGCCGGCGGGTGAACTCGGCCAGGAGTTCCAGCGAGCGCCGGCAGCGCAGCGCGCCGAACCAGCCGATGCGCCAAGGCGGCGCCGCCGGACTGTCGTCCTCGCGGCGATGATCCGCCGGCACGGGCATGGTGTCGAAATATTTGTTCTCGATCAGCTCGACCGGCGCCGCGATTTGCCCGAACGGCTTGAAATAATTGGCAACGAAGGCGGGAGAGCTGGTCACCAGAAGCTTGACGTCGCGGGCCAGATGGCGTTCGGCGCCGCGCAACGTCTTGCCGATCAGGTCGTTGCGCAACACCAGCCGATGGATGTCGAGGCACTCGTAGACGATCGGCACGCTGGCGCCGAAAGCGCGCCTGGCGCGGCTGGCAAGCGCCAGCATCTCGAGATTGCGCGCGATGATCAGGTCGGGTCGCGCCAGGCCCGCGAATTTGGCGCCGATCGACATGGCGGCCTTGGCAACTGCGCCGATGCGCTGGGCGAATCGGCCATCGCGCGTCGGTCCGAGGTCGACGGGCCTGATGCCCTCGATCTCGGCGATCGGATTGGAGGTGCGACGGAAGCCCGCCAGGGTTATCCCGGCGCCGCCTGCCCTGAGCATTTTTATCCTCCGGCGCACCGCCGGGTCGGATATGTCATGCACAAGGTACAAGACATGCAGCATGAAACTCGACCGCTTTTGGGCCCGCCACCCAAGAGGGGATGCTAGTACAGCTTTTGCTGCATCGCAACATTTTTGGTGCAGCGTAGCAATCGGCGCACATTTTTTGTTGCGCTGCAAAAACTTCTTGCGGTAGTTTGTGCATGGCGGCGGGCGCCGGTCGCGACGATGACTGGCGCAAAATCAGGAATCCAGAATTTGGAAACCAGTGCATTCGATCCGCCCGAGGGCTCCCTGCGCAGATCGGTCGGGCGCGGCGCCGTCGTCACCGCGATGGCGCAGGGCGTGCGGGTCGCCACCCAAATCGTGTCGGTCATCGTGCTGTCGCGGCTTTTGTCGCCGCAGGATTTCGGCGTCGTGGCGATGTGCGCGCCGGTGCTCGCCTTCATCGCGCTGTTCCAGGATTTCGGCCTGACCCAGGCGACGATCCAGAAAACCGGCATCGGGCACGAAGAGGTCAACTACCTCTTCTGGATCAACACGGCGGTGAGCGCGATCCTGGCCTTCGTGCTTGCTGCGGCGGCTCCCCTGGTGGCCGCCTTCTACGGCGAGCCGCGCGTCACGGGGCTGGTTGCCGCCTTCGGCCTGCAGATCATGGCCTATGGTCTCGGCGCCCAGCATCTGGCGTTGCTGACGCGCCGCATGGAATTCAGCCGGCTCGCCGTCATCGACGTCGCCAGCGCCGTTACGGGCCTTGTGGTCTCGATCGCCTGGACCTTCATCGACCGCTCCTATTGGGCGCTTTTTGCCGGTACGCTGACCGGCGCCGTGTTGCCGACGCTTTGCTACTGGGTGTCATCGCGCTGGCGTCCGGGGCTGCCGCGCAAGGTCGAAGGCATCAGCCAGCTGATCAATTTCGGCGCCGGCATCACCGGCTTCAACTTCGCCAATTTCTTCGCCCGCAACCTCGACAATGTGCTGATCGGCAAATATTGGGGCGAGGCGCAGCTCGGCCTCTACGACCGCGCCTACAAGCTGCTGCTTTTCCCGCTCAGCCAGATCACCAACCCGCTGTCGAAGGTGATGGTGCCGGCACTTTCGCGGCTGAAGGACGAGCCGGACCGTTATCGCAGCGCCTATCTGCGCGTCATGCCGCTGATCCTCCTGGTGGCGTTGCCGGGCGTGGCCTTCGCCACCGCCATGTCGGATACGCTCATTCCTTTCGTGCTCGGCCCGCAATGGCGGGAGAGCGCCAACATTTTCCTCGCGCTGGGCTTCGCCGGCCTGCTGCAGCCGCTCAACAATCCGGCCGGATGGCTGTTCGTCAGCCAGGGCCGTTCGGGCGATTTCATGCGCTGGGGCATCATCACCGCCGTCACCTCGGTGCTGGCCTTCGCCATCGGCCTGCCTTATGGCGCGCTCGGCGTCGCGGTCGCCTATGCGGTCAGCGAATATCTGCGGACGCCTTTCCTCTGGCTCTATGTCGGCAAGGCCGGGCCGCTGCAGGCGAGCCATGTGCTGCACGCAGCCGCCCCCTTCGTGCTCGGCGCGCATCTGGCGCTGGCCCTGGTCTGGGTCGCCAAGCCGATGCTGCCGGCGCAGCCCATCATCGCTCTCGCAGGCGGCGCGGTGCTGTCCTATGTCGTCACCATCATCGTCGCGCTCGCCTTCGGCGCCGGCCGCGAGGCGCTTCGGGAGGCCCTGCGGCTGATCCCGGCGCGCGGGTTTTCGCCCGCGCCCAGTGAGGCGAAATGACCTTGCCGGCGCAAACCGCCAGGCATTCCGGCCGCCGCCGGACAGCCCAAAACTGCTGATTCTTGAGGGTTAGGCAACAGCATGAATTACCGATCGATCTCAGACATGAACGACGCGATCGCGCGGAACCTGCACCGGCTGCCGCGCGACATCGACCTGGTGGTTGGCGTGCCGCGAAGCGGCATCCTCGCCGCGACGCTGGTCAGCCTGACGGCGAATATCCCGATGACCGATCTCGACAGCTTTCTCGCCGGCAAGATCTACACCTCGGGGATCACCAAGCGGCGTGCGGCGCTCGATCGGCAGCATTCCGAAATGCGCAAGATCCTGGTGATCGACGACAGCGTCAGCGGCGGCAACGCCATGCGCGATGCGCGCAGCAAAATCGCGGCTGCCGGCATCCCGGGCGATTTCGTCTACGCGGCCGTGTTCGGCCTGCTTTCGCAGCACAACGAAACCGACATCGTCTTCGAGGTCGTGCCGCATCCCAGGATGTTCCAGTGGAACTTCATGCACCACGTCTTCCTCGAGCAATGCTGCGTCGACATAGACGGCGTGCTTTGCCTCGATCCGACGGCGGACGAGAATGACGACGGGCCGGCCTACGAAAAATTCCTCAGCGAGGCGCGGCCGCTTCTCGGGCCGACGCGCAAGATCGGCTGGCTGGTGACCAGCCGGCTGGAAAAGTATCGCAAGCTGACTGAAGCCTGGCTGGCCAAGCACGAGATCAAATACGACCATCTCGTCATGCTCGACCTGCCGAGCAAGGCCGAGCGGCAGCGGCTTGGCGCGCATGGCAGCTTCAAGGCCGAGTTCTATCGCAAGTCGGACGCCATCCTGTTCATCGAGAGCGAGCACGAGCAGGCGCTCAAGATCGCCAAGCTATCGGGCAAGCCCGTGCTGTGCGTCGAAACCAACATCGTGAGCTTTCCCGACGCGTTTTCCCTGCCGGCGCTGGAGCAGGCGGCCCGCAACCTGCCGGCACGGCTCAGGCAGATCAATTCGCCCGAAGGGCGCAAGAAGGTCATCAAGACCGCCGCGCGCGCCCTGCTCGGCGAACGCGCCTATGAAATGCTGAAGAGCCGGGTCAAAAGGCCAGCGTAAGCAAAGCCTTACGCGGAACTGAGGTGCCTCGCGCCGAATCGAATTCAGTCGACGCGCTTTTCAGTCTTTGTTTCGATGCCTGTCGCGCCCAGAACCGCTGCATACTTCTGGGCGAAATGCATCAAGCAGCGCGCCGGGCGCGCTGCCGGGCAGCCCTGTCCAGCAAGGCGAAGAAGGTGGCGAATTGGCGCTCGGGATCGAGTTCCGGGCGCTGCGAGAACGTGAGCGCGGCTTCCGAGACTCGCTCATATTCCTCGCGATCGTTCCACAGCCGCCTGAGCGCCGTGACCCAGTCCTCGAGCGGCGCGTCATAGTCCAGCACGACGCCGCCGGAGCCGATCGCTTCGGGCAGTCCGCCGCGCCGCGAGCCGACGACGGGAATACCGCTGCAATGGGCCTCCGAGGCAACGCGACCCCACGCCTCTTCCCATTTGCTCGGCGCCAGCAGGATCCTGGTGCGGCCGTAGAGAGTCTTCATGTCGTCGGTGCGGTTTTCGAGCTTGATATTGGAGAACGGCGCGATCGTTTCCGCGATGCGGGCGCGGTGATCGTCATCCAGCTTCCAGCTCTCGACGAACAGGAAAGGGATCTCCCTGCAGGCGGCCGCGATCCGGACCGCCAGCTCGAAACCCTTTTCCTCGTAGGGATTGATAAAGGTGACGTACTCGCCCGTCGTCGGCGTGCTGTAAGAGGCCGGATTGATCGTCGGCGGGATTACCGTGGAATCGATGCCAAACTCGCGCTTGTAAGTGCGCGCCGTGAACTCGGAATTGGCGATGTAAGACGCCGAGTTCAGCTCGCGCAGATCGCCCCCGAGTTCATGGAATTCAACATTCCTGAGATAGACCACCAGCGGCACGCCCTCGGCCTCCAGCGCCTTGCCGAGCGGAACCGATTTGTGACACTGCACGACCGCTACGTCCGGCTGCAGCTTCTTTACGGCAAAGGCGGCCGCTTCCCAGGGGAACCAGGCGCGCACCACCGGATAGCCGGGGAAATTGTCGATGACGGCGCGCTGACCGAGGAGCTTCATCTTGGCGCGCGCCTTGTATCCGAACATGCCCTGGCCGAACAAGGCCGCAAGCACCGATGCCTCATGACCGTGTTCGATCAATTGCTCCGCCAGATGATGGGTGCTCGACTGGACGCCGCCGCTGAATTGCGGCGGATAGCCGTTTCCGCCTGCGAAGAGAACTTTCATGGTTCGGCTCCTTGTCACATTTTCTTGGCCAGTTTTCCTGGCTTGCCGGCAAGCATACCGGCGGGCAGTGTCAGGCAGTCTGCTGCTCGAGATTGGCGAACGGATTGGTGCATGGATGCCAGCCGGTGAAGCGGATCGGATCATTGGGCGAGCTGCGCCAGGCATAATCGGTCAGCATGTGGAACTCGGCGATGACCCAGCGCTCGAAATTGCCGACATCCTGCTGCTTGCGCCTGGGCAGCAATTCGCGCGCCCTGTCGAGCCTCACGGTCTCCAAAAGCGTCACCGCGTCCGCCAGCTTTTCGCTCGGGAATATCCACGGGTTGCGGTTGCGGAATTCGAGCACGAATTGCTGCAGGTGCTCGATGCGCATGTTGAGCGGGCCGAAGTATTTCTCGAGCGTGAGGCGGACCAGATCCTCATCCGAGAAGGACGATACGGCCGCAGCGGCGATGCCGGTCGAAGCAATGCCGCCGGCAACAACGGCCAATGCGGTGCGTCGCGTGATCTTCATCGACCCCTCCTTCATGCCAGCCGGCTCGCCGCCCGCAGCGAAAGCGCCGCGGCGGTCAGGCTTGGGTTGGCGCAGGAACAGCTCGGATAGGTGCTGGTACCGACGACGACGAGGTTCCGGAGCTGGTGGTGGATCATGTCGCGGTCGACCACCGAGTCGGCGGGGCCGGTGCCCATCCGCAAGGTGCCCTGCACATGCGATTCGGTCGGCCTTATGCCGCGATCGAATATCTGCTCGACCGGAAGAGGGTTGAGCAGCGCCGGCAGCCTCTCGAGCGCCTTGGCCATGCCCTTGGTTGCATAGTCGGAGGCTCCCTTGAAGCTGACGAAAGCGTTCTCGTTCTTGTCGAGGATCACCCGGTTTTCCGGGTCGAGCAGGTTTTCGGTGACAATGACCAGCGGCAGCGCCTGCCGCAGCCGCCCCTTCTCGGCTCGCATGCCGTGCTGCCAGCGGTTCTCGAAATAGACCAGCGCCGCCGCGTGCTCGGCGCGATGCGGGCCGTCATAGAGGCCGAAATTCAAGCCGGTGGTGATGGTGCTGCCGTCGAAATTGTCGACGCCGTCGAGATAGACCTCGTAGTTCCAGCCATAGGATTCGTGCAGGCCGAGCCCGACGAATTCGCCGCCGAGCCCCGAGCGCAACATGATTGCAGGGCTCTGGATGGCGTTGGCGCCAAGGATGACGAGTTCGCCGCTGACCGAATATTCCTTGCCGTCGCGCAGGAAGGCAACCGAACGCACCGAGCCGGCTGAATGGTCGAGCCGCCGCACTTCGGCGCCCAAGCAAACCGACACGTCCGCGTGCTGGAAGACGTGCATCAAACCATTGTTGGCGGTGAACTTGGCGTCGGCCGGACACAGCCAGCATCTGAGGTTGGCGCAGCATGAGTTGCGCTGCGCCGTCGCGACGCGGGCGCGGGCGGTCGGCATGACGAAATGCTGCTCCGGCTGCGCCGCCTTCATCATCCGGTCCGGCGTCGACATGCGGTGCGGCGGCTGCGGAAACGGCCGCGAACGCGGCAGCATCCGGGCCATGTCGGGGTCGCCGGAGATCGACATGACCTCCTCGGCGTCGCAGTAGAACGGCTCCAGCTCGTCATAGCTGATCGGCCAGTCGTTGCCGACGCCGTATGTGCTCTTCAGCCTGAAGTCGTTGGGATGGAAACGCGGCGTCTGCGCGAACCAGCAGTTGGTGCCACCGCCGAGGCCGATCGTGTAGTTCCACGGCTTGTCGGCATTGTCGGTCTTATAAGTGCTCTCGTCGTCTATGTCGGTGTTGGCGTTCTGGTCAAGCTGCCATTCATGCGTGTTGTGGCGGCCCCATTCCAGCACCAAGACCCGGGCTTTGCGCCGCTTCAGGAACTCATGCAGGAAAAAGGCTGAACCGAACCCGGAACCGATGACGACGAGGTCGAAATGCTCGTTGGCGATTTGTTCGGGCTGAACGTCCATCACCATCAGATCGAATCTCCCGAAACGCGCACGATCATTATCGACCCTCCATCATTGTCGGTCCGACTGTCCGTTCGCCGGAGCCATGCGGCGGGAGCCGGCGGCGGACACTGTCATGCCGCCATCCTGCCGATCGAGTGGTATTCGATGCCGTAGCGGGCGATGACCTTCGGGTCGTAGAGGTTGCGGCCGTCGAAGATGACCGGTGTCGACAGCGCGTCCTTGAGCGCGTCGAAGGAGGGAGCCCTGAAGCTCTTCCATTCGGTACAGATGAGAAGCGCGTCGGCGCCGCGCAGGGCCGCTTCCTTGGTGCCGCACAAGAGAAGGTCCTCGCGCTGGCCGTAGATGGCCTGGCACTCCTGCATGGCCTCCGGATCGTAAGCCTGCACCTTGGCGCCGGCGGCCCAAAGCGCCTCCATCAGCGTGCGCGACGGAGCCTCGCGCATGTCGTCGGTGTTCGGCTTGAAGGCCAGGCCCCACAGCGCAAATGTCTTGCCCTTGAGGGCGCCCTGGAAATAGCGGTTGACCTTGTCGAACAGCACCGATTTCTGCGCGTTGTTGCGCTCTTCGACGGCGCGCAGCAGCTTGGCGTCGAACTTGACGCCCTCGGCGGTCTTGATCAGCGCGCGTACATCCTTCGGGAAGCAGGAGCCGCCATAGCCCAGGCCGGGATAGATGAAATGGTAGCCGATGCGCGGATCGCTGCCGATGCCCTTGCGCACCTCCTCTATGTCGGCGCCCAATTGCTCGGCGAGGTTCGCCATCTCGTTCATGAAGCTGATCTTGGTCGCCAGCATGCAGTTGGCCGCATACTTTGTGAACTCGGCGCTGCGGACATCCATCACAATCATCTTCTCGTGGTTGCGGTTGAACGGCGCGTAAAGCTCGCGCATCACCGCCTCGGTGTCCTCGCTCGACGTCCCGACGATGATGCGGTCCGGCTTCATGCAGTCGGCGACCGCCGAGCCTTCCTTGAGGAATTCCGGATTCGAAGCAACGTCGAAGGTCAGGTCCTCGCGGCCGCGCGCCTTCAGCGTCTGGGCGACCCTTTCCTTGATCTTCTCGCAGGTGCCGACCGGCACGGTGGACTTGCCGACGACAATCTTGGGCGCGTCCATCTCGCGGCCGATGGCCTCGGCGACGGCAAGCACGTATTTCAGGTCGGCCGAGCCATCCTCGCCAGGGGGCGTGCCGACCGCGATCATCTGGATCTGGCCATGCTTGACCGCCGCGGCCGCGTCGGTGGTGAAGCGGATGCGGCCGGCGGCGTGGTTCTCCTTGACGAGAGCTTCCAGTCCGGGCTCGAAAATCGGGATGAAGCCCTGGTTGAGCCGGTCCACCTTCGCTTCGTCGATGTCGACGCACACCACCTCGTGCCCGACTTCCGCAAGCACCGCGGCCTGGACGAGACCGACATAGCCAATTCCAAACACCGTCAAATTCATTTGGTTCTATTCCTGTTTAAGGCCGGGCCGCAAAGACGGCCCGGCCAGTTAAGATGTCCCCCAGGCCCATGAGGCCTAGATATTCGGCATGATCCGCATCCCAAAACCAGTTCCTACTTTGGGGGACATGCCTAGTTGCTGTTGGTTATGGTGCATGCCAGCGACTCCGGGAACTGGCACGGCTGGCCGAGCGCTGTGAAAGCGATGCGCTTGACCTGCATGGTCACCTTGCGGCCGGGATCGGCGAAGGCGCCCATCCAGTTGGTCAGTTTGTCGCTGCCCCACAAGCTGAAGAATATTTTTTGCGGATTGGTCGGCAATTCGTCCGGGTTGGTCACCTCGTTGACCAGCTTGCCGTTGACATACCAGCGCAGCCGGTCCTTCTCCCAGACGAAGCCATAGTCGTTGAAGCCTTTATCGGCGCCGCCTTCGACGTCGACCAGCTTGCCGTTCTTCGGCTTGCCTTGGATGTAGCTGTTCACCTGGACTTTGGTCGGATCCTTGGTGAGGACCTCGAAGTCGATCTCGTCCCAGGGCTTTTTGTCCTGCGGTCCGATATAGGTGAAAAAGGCGGCGTTGAGGCCGGATCCGGTATCGGTCTTCATCCGCGCCTCATAGACGCCGTAGCCATAGCGCTGCTTGGTCTGGACCTCGGCGCAGGCGAACTCGCGATCCTTCAGCTTGCGCTTTTCGAAGCTCAGCGACAGCACGCCGTCCGAAAGCCGGACAAGGTCCTTCGACCATGTGCAGTTCTGATGATTGCCGTTGCTCCAGCCGTCGGAGACGAACCAGCGCGAACGGTCGAAATTCGAAAAATTGTCGACGAAGGACGGCGCGCTCTGCATCTCCTCGGCATGCACCGAATGGGGTGGTGCCACAATGGCGGCTGCGGCCGCAAGCAACGCGCCGGCGAGCCAGAGCTTAAGCGTCTTCGACCTGTTCGAATTCGCGCGCGGCATGCTGCAAGCAGCCGCGGTGGAGGTGTCGTTCGGATATGCGTTCATGACAAACTTACCTTTGTGCTGTCCGCCCCAACCCAAAGTCATTCCTAGCCCGCCTCCAGAGAGCCGCTTCTAATCCTCCGCCTCTTACTCCTCAAATGTTTTGCAGCTATGACAGCGCCTGGAAGCGCTGTCAGCCTCTGCCCGCAGACCTTGCCTGTGCGGCCTGCGAACCGGGTTGCCCGACACCATCTTCGACAATCGCGTCGAGCGAGTGACGCAGTTCCTTCATCAGACCTTTCTGACGCGTGAGTTCGGCGATGCGCCGCTCGTAATTCAGGATCGCGCCGGTCATCGTGTTGACATCCGACGACTTGTCTGTCGACGCGGAGCCGTTCTCCATTGCCTCGACCAGGAAAGCGGCGTTGGTCGCCGTCGACCGATAGCGGTTCTCCAGCCCGGTCTTTTCCGCTTCGATCTCGGCAGAGATCTGGTCGAACAGCTTCGCCAGACGGTCGAGCCGCTGGAGATCGGTCTGCCGGTCACGAGCCGGATCCCTGGATCTGAAGCCAAAAATCGAAGCCATTCGATCGGCCTTTCGAAATTGCTGCACCGCAGCATAGCTTGCCATTCTCGGGGCAAGTAGGCAACCTCGTAGTTTCGGAAAGCGGATTTTTTTGGGAACGGCGCCCGCGCTGACCGCCTTTGTCGGATCATTCCGTCGCGGCACTTGTTGCCGGCAACAGGATGCGCATCGGCGGCACCTGCTGCTTCGCAGCAATGCCGGCGCGGCGGAGCAAGGCGTCCAGCTTGTCGGCCGCCACGCCGCGAACGATCGGGATCAGATTGGACTGGCTGGCCAAGGCATAGGCGGCGGCCGATGCCAGGCCGCGCTCCGCCTTCACGTCAAGGAAATTCCGTAGCCGGTATTTGTCGCGCACATGGCGCTCGTGGCGCCGCAACGCGGCCTTCGAGCCCTCCGGCAGGTTGCCCAGCGCCAGCAAGGCCAGGTCGGCATCGGCAAGCCGCTTCAGATCCTGCGTCCTGTGGCGGCCGCTCAGCGAATCGGCGCGAACGATCGCACCATAGCCGCAGGTCTTGATGATCTTGAAACGCGCGCCGCGGGCGACCGCGCGCGCATAGAGCTCGTAGTCCTCACCGAGCCGCAGGTTTTCATCGTAGCTCAGCCCGTGACGATCGAGGAACGCCCGGCTGATCACCGGCTTGAGGAAGCCCAGTTCGCCGCGCAGCACGCGGCGACGGGAAATGTTGCCTTCGATGAAACGCTCGAAGTCGAGGAATTGTGGTTCTGGCGCGAAGGAGGGAGCCGCGACCTTGGTGGGGTCGGTCGCGGCATCGTCCCTGATCAGCATGATGTTGTCCGCCGCGAAATCCCAGTCGGGGCTGGCAAACAGCCGGCGGAAACGCCCTTCGAGGAAGAAATCGTCGGCGTCGAGGATGCTGATGAAAGGCGAAACGGAAGCCTTGATCGCGGCGTTGCGCGCAAAGGACGGACCATGGTTGACGTCGAGACGCATCACCTTGAGCCGGCCGCTGCCATCATCGGCGGCGCGCGCCACATTCTGTGTGTCGTCGGTGGAGGCGTCGTCGACCACGACGACTTCCGCCACCTCCGGCTCGCGCAGAGCCGAAGCGATGGCGACCGGTATGGTCCGCGCCGCGTTGCGGGCGGCGATGATGACGCAGACCCTTGGGGTCGTCACGGCCATGATTCACCTTTCGATTGCGTGAGTGACAGCCCGCCTATGAATGCAAAACCGATCTTCATGCGTTGCCCCGCACCGGCGCGGCCGCGGCCGGCCGCTCGAAGATCCGCCGGCTGAGATCGGCGGAAGCCGCCCAGCCGGCCTCAGTCAGATAGCGCACGGGCTCGCGACCGCAGAGCTCCCACAGCACCGTCCGCCGCTGCGGCCAGCGCAACGAGGACAGCCAGGGCGCGATCACCATGTGGAAGAGGTCGGCATTGTCGATGCGCGCCAGGATCCGGGTGGCGCGGTCCGAAAGCAGCGTGCCGGTACCGCCAAGCAGAACATCGGCCGCGCGCAAAGCAAGCAGCAGCGTGTCGGCGAGGCCCTGCTCAGCGGCATGGTCGAGCAGTTTCTGCTGCTCGGCTTCGTTCAGCCGGCCGGCCGCGGCTCTGACGTCGCAGACATAGCCGGCGCAGGGCTCGCGGTTGAAGAAGGCTTTGGCGACGCTGATGCAGGACAAGAGCAACGTGTCGGACGCCGATATCAGGGGCATGGAGGCGCCCGCAACCTTGACCTCGCGCTTGCGGCGCAGGAAGCCGTCGATGTCGCGCGGGCTCGGCGAGCCCGGCTGCTGCAGCCGATAATGGAGATCGACCGTTGCGGCCCGCACGCCATCGTCGCGGACCATGTGCTGCTCGCCGAGGAAACGCACCCACCAGACCGACCGGGACTTGCCGGCGACCTCGTAGCCGGCCGAGCGAAGGGCTTCGCGGGCGGCAGCGAAGCCGGACGGGCAAACCAGAATATCGACGTCGCCGGACGGCTTCATGAAATGGTCGCCGTAGAGCAGTTGCTGCTGGAGCGGTCCCTTCAGGAAGACGAAGTCGATCTGCCTGTCCTGCAACACCTGATGGATGGCGATCGAATCGCCGATGGAGGCGGCATTCATCGACATGGTACGCCGGCGATACCCATCGAGCCATGCGAGCAATTCGGGAGGCGTCGGGCCGGTGGCCCCATGCGAGAGAGCCTTGAGCAAAAAGACCGCGACCTTGTTCAACCTCGCAATGTCGGTAACGTCGGCCACGCAGATTGCCGGAGCCGGCATACCGCCATGGTCGACTGCTCGCACTGTTGGATTGAAGAACAGCCGCAGACAGGCCTGCACATAGGCGACTTCGTCGGCACTGCCGGCCGCACGCAGCCTGTCGTAAGAAGCGTCCTGCACGGCCATGCCCGTTGTCGTCTCTCCGCAAAACCGCCCGCGGCGGCGTTTATACCGCAACTGCGAAGAAAAGCATCGCCAAAAAATCAGGAGCGCCATCCAGCGCCTTCCCAAGCCGCCTCGCGCCTGCAACCTGAGCGTTCATATCCGCTCATCGCCGATCACTTTTGAAGACAAATCCGGCGGCGGCGAAGTGAGCCGGCAATCTGCTATTTTCTGAAGTGTTTTCATCGCAATTCCCACATAGCCACTTAAGCTCACGAATTTACCTCAATCAAATCATATGCTTACTTAGACGGCAAAAAGGCGATGTTGAACGTTCGAGTGGTGTTCGCCCGAGATGCAAAAAGCCGACGGTGTCATCACCGACGCAGGCATGCGCAACCAAGAATTGATTACTGCCTGGTAAATCAGGCTTGACTCATAAATGTTGCCGTGCAGCAATTGCAATGCAGCATAGCAATATGCTGGCGGCATTCCGACGCCGCTTCCAGTCTTAATTGGAGAATAGAATGGAACAGAATGTTGAAAAGCAAGAGTACGAGACCCCAAGCCTGACGGTTCACGGTTCGATCGAAACGATCACGCAGGGTGCCTCCGGGACCACGGCGCTTGACGCGGCATTTCCCGCGCACACACCGGTCGGTGAGCTCACCTTCTCCTGAGCTTGCAGCGCCCGGAGTTGTCGCAGTTGGGGCTCCGGGCGTTCTCTTTCTTCAAACGGTGAACCGGGGCCCTGTCCTGGGCTCCCTGAGGATCGCAGGCAACCGATCCCGGTCGAGGTCACGCAAGCGTTCAACAATGAGGTTTTAGGATGCACTGGAACCCATCGAACCATGACCGCGTGGTCGCGAGCGGCGATGCCGTGGCTTGTGAATTCGGCAACGGACTGGCGCTGCTCCATCTTAAATCCAACATCTACTACAGCCTGAACGGCGTCGGCGCCTACATTTGGGAGCTGATCCAGGAGCCACGACCGATCCCCGACATAACAAGCGCGGTGCTCGCCCGCTATGATGTCGATACAGAACGCTGCAAGGCCGATGTCGAGGGCTTGCTCAAGGGACTGATCGAAGCCGGGCTTGCGAGGTTCCACCATGAGGAACTGGCCTAGGGTCCTCTCGCTTAGCGGGCTGGAGGCGCTGTTTCTGGCGCGCTGCCTGGCAGTGGTCAGCCTCGTGCGGCTGGGGCTTACGCTTTCGTCCTATAATCGCATGCGCGCTCTGGTGACTCGACTGGAAGCGAGGAATGACGCTGCCATCGCCGATCTGCGGCGCGTCGCATGGGGCGTTGCCGCTGCTGCGCGATACGTGCCGGGCGCCAGCTGCCTTACCCAGGCGCTCGCCGGACAGTATCTGCTTGCCCGCCAGGGCAAGGCCTCCACGATCAGCATCGGCATCGCGCGCGACCCCGGCGCCGATCTCAAGGCGCATGCCTGGCTGATCAGCGGCGACCACATCGTGCTTGGCGGCTCCATCAACGGCTTTGCCCATCTTGTCGATCACGGACACTAGGCGATGAGCGGCGTCGCCGGAATTCTGCTCAGACAGGATGGCAGCCCAGCGGAGGCGGCCGACATCCAGCAGATGCTGGCGCGCATGCGCCACCGGGCGCGCGACGGCAGCTCATGGTGGACGGACAGACACGCAGCACTAGGCCATGCCTGGCTCAACACGACCGGCGAGCAGGGCCCTGGGCCGCTGACAATGGCCGGCGGCAAGCTCGCCATTACGGCCGATTGCCGGCTGGACAACCGCGAGGAGCTTCTGGCGCAACTTGGCGTGTGCGACCGATCGGCCGCCGACGCCATGCTGCTGATGCAGGCCTATCTCAAATGGGGCGAGGCCTGTCCGACCTACCTGCAAGGCGATTTCGCCTTCGCGGTCTGGGACGCCGAGCGCCGGGCGCTGTTTTGCGCGCGCGACCATTTCGGCGTCAAACCTTTCTACTACCACTGCGCCGACAGGCGCTTTGCCTTCGCCTCGGAGATCGGCCCACTTCTGGCGCTGGATGGTGTCGGCAGGGCTCTCAGCGAGCATCAGATTTCCGGCTTTCTCGCCGGCCTGCCGGACGATCCACGATCCACGCTCTATGCCGAGATCTTTCGCTTGCCCGCTCGGCACAGCATGACGGTGACCAACAATCAGGTCGTGCTGAGCCGCTACTGGGAGATTGAGCCGTCACAAAGGCCGCCGCGTTCGGATGCGGCGGACGAGTTCCTGCATCTTTTCGCGCGATCGGTTGAAAACCGGATGCGGGGCACTCCGTCCGTCGGTGCCATGCTGAGTGGTGGGCTCGATTCGTCCTCGATCGCCTGCATGGCCGGACTTCAAGCTGCGGCGACGCAGAAGCCGAAGCTCAAAACTTTCTCGCTGGTGTTCGAGAGGGGGTCTTCGATGGACGAGCGGCCCTTCATCGATGCAGTGCTGGAGCAATATGGGCTCGACGGCACCCTGATCGCGGTCGGCGACTATGCGCCCTTCGCCGAGTTTGATCGCATTCTGGGGGAACAGGAAGGGACCTTCCTGGCGCCCGGTCTGTCCTTGACCCGCAGCGTCTATCGCACCGCGAGCGCCAAGGGCGTCACAGTGCTTCTCGACGGCCACGGCGGTGACGAGGTCGTATCGCAAGGTCATGGGCATCTGCATGAGCTCGCCCATCGCGGCAGGTGGCTGGAGCTGTGGCGCGAGCTGCACAGTGCCGCCAACACCTATGGCGACGGGATGCTGCCTCTTTACTTCAAGTTCCTCGCCGCCTACGGGCCGGCCTGGCGGATTGCCAGGATGAGGGCGAAGGCCAGGCGCCTTCTCGGAAAACTGCGGCGCAGACGCTTCGATGCACCGCGCGCGGCGTGGGCAGGACTGGTCAATCCGGAGCTTGCCAGGCGTACCGATCTCGCCGAACGTTTCCATTGCGCGGCCTATATGCCCGCCTATGTCAGCACCAGCGAAGCGCTCACCCATCGCTGGCTTCTGTCCACCGGGCTGGTGCCCCATGCTTTCGAGGTTCTCGACAAGGCCGCCGCCAACTTCGCCATCGAACCGCGCTATCCGTTCTGGGACAAGCCGCTGGTCGAATTCTGCCTGGCACTGCCGGGCGAGGAAAAGCTGCGCAACGGCTTCGGCCGCCATGTGCTGCGCCGGGCGATGGAAGGCGTGCTGCCGCCGGCGGTGCAGTGGCGGCGCGACAAGATCGATTTCACCGCCAACCTGGTCAAAGGCATGATCGTCAACCATCGCGATCTCCTGGACCGGCTGCTGGTGTCGGACAACGACTTGATCGCGCCTTATGTCAATCTGCCCGAGGTGAACGCGGTCTATGCGCGCATGCTGCAGCGGCCCGAGCAGGCGACGCTGCCCGACGTCCAGCATATCTGGCGTTCGGCCTCACTGTCGCTATGGCTGCGGCAGGTCCAACAGCATGGAAGCCCTGCATGAACTCTCCAGCCGCTTCTCTTGCCGCGAGGCCCGGCTCCGCCATCGAAGCGGCCCCTCGAAACGGGCGTGCCCGTCGGTTCTACAAGGCGTACGGCCTGACGATCGGGTCGGAGGTGGCTTTGCCGGAACTGGAACCGACCGCGCCGGCAACACCGGACATCGAGATCGCTGTTGGGCCGATCGATTTTCCGGAGGCTGCATTGGCGAACGCCGCGGCCTTTCGCTTCGAGCCGACACGCAAGTACCTGTCCTGGCAAGCCGTCGGCACTTTCCTGATCAGCGATGCCTCCCGGATCGATGTCGATCCGGCGCCGGGCGTCGATGATCCGCTGCTTGCCTTCCCACTTTTGGGTCCGGTGCTGGCGCTCACGCTGCATCAGCGTGGCCTGCTCGTCCTCCACGCCAGCGCGATCGCCGTTGGCGGGCAAAGCGTGATCTTCATGGGCGACAAGGGTGCCGGCAAGTCGACCACGGCGGGCGCGATGATCCGCGCCGGTCACCTTCTGCTTACCGACGATGTCGTGGCGCTGGACCTGTCCGATCCTTCACGGCCGATGATCCTGCCCGGCTTTCCGCAGCTCAAGCTTGCAGCGGATGCCGCGAACGCCATCAGGATCGGCCGAGCGGAGGTGCGGCCGCAGGTGCATCCGCAGATCGAGAAGGCGCAGCATCGGCTGCGAGATGGATTCTCCGGCGTAGCCGTGCCGGCGGCCCGGATCTATGTGCTGGGGCGCGACGGGCAGGCGGCGATCACGCCGCTAAAGGGCACCGCCGCCCTGCCGGCGATCATCAAGTTCTCCTATGTCACTCGGTTCGGCCGGCAGGCGCTGGTCGGCGATTTCGCGTCCACGCTTCTCGAACAAAGCGCGCAGCTGGCCGGCCGGATCGGCGTCAGCCGGCTCGAAGTGCCGGCAGGCCTGGAGCGGATCGACGAGGCCGTCGCCGTGATCGAGCGCGATCTAGCCGTCGGCGCGCGGGCAAAGTGAGCAGCAGCATGGCGTGGTCCTCGAAACTTCGCCTGACACTTTTGCGGGACGTGGCCGGCTTCGGTGGTGTCATGGCGCATATCGGCGGGCAGCGCACGCTGACGGCGCTTGCTTTCCTGGTGCTCGGGAGTCTGACCGAGGGCCTTTCGATCCTGCTTTTGATCCCGCTCTTCCATCTGATCGGCAGTGCCGACCAGGATTTCGCCGTGCGCGTACCGGGCGCCTTGCGCTGGCTGGTGCCGGGCGGGACGCTCTCGCTGGCGACGGTGCTCTGCCTGCTCGTCGCTCTGGTGGCGCTGCAGGCTATGTTCAACCGCTTCAAGTCGCTCTACATGGCGCGGCTGCTCTACGACTTCATCAACCGGGTGCGCATGAACCTGTTCGAGAGCATCGGCAAGGCGCGCTGGGGTGTCTTCACCCGCATGCGCAGCTCCGATCTCGACCACGCGCTGACCGGCGACATCGACCGCGTTCAGGCCGCAGCCTTCTCGCTGCTGATGCTTGCCCAGACGGCGCTGCTGCTTGCCGGCTATCTCGTGGTGTCGGTGTTCATCTCGCCGGTGATGACGTGCTTCGCGATCCTGATCGGCGTGCTCTTGTTCATCGCGCTGCAGCCCTTTCGCGCGCGCGCCACCGCCTACGGTCGCGTGCTGACCGGCAGCCGCCAGGACCAATACCGCACGGTGTCGGAGTTCCTCGGCGGCATCAAGGTGGCCAAGAGCCTGAATGTCGAGACGAGCTATTTCGCGCAGCTCCGCGCGACGCTGGACAAGATGAAGGCGGACAATGTCGCCTATGTCCGCAACAGCACCATCGGCACCGCGCTGTTCCAGGTCGCGAGCGTGATCGGGCTCAGCCTGTTCATCTACATCGCGCTGGTCCGCTTCCATCTCTCCCTTGCGGAAATCGTCGTGCTGCTCCTGGTCTTCATGCGGGTCGCGCCCCGCTTCATGGACATGCAGGTGCAGGCGCAGCAGATGCTGATCAACCTGCCGGCCTACACCGCCATGCAGGCCCTGCAGGCGCGCTTCGATGCCGAGCGCGAGATGGAGCCCGGCGATGCCGCGCCGAACGCAAGGCTGTCGCTCGACAGGGGCCTCGATATCCGCGACGTCTCGTTCGCCTATGGCGACGGCGATGGAAGGCCGGTGGTGAGCGGCATTAGCTTCGGCCTTCCCGCCGGCGAGGTGACGGCGCTGATCGGCCCGTCCGGTTCGGGCAAGAGCACGATCGCCGACATGCTGCTTGGGCTGCTCGAGCCGAGCCAGGGCAAGATCCTGGCGGACGGTGTCGAGATCACCGCGCAAAACCGCAGGGCCTGGCGCGGCCAGGTGGCCTATGTGCCGCAGGACGTGTTTCTGTTGCACGACACCATTGGCGCCAATCTGCGCCTGGCGGCGCCGCAGGCCGGCGACGAGGAGCTTTGGGCTGCGCTGCGCAAGGCTCATGCGGCCGACTTCGTCGAGCGGCTCGACGGGAGGCTCGAAACGGTGGTGGGCGATCGCGGCGTCAGGCTTTCCGGCGGCGAACGTCAGCGCATCGCGCTGGCACGGGCGCTGCTGCGCGAACCCTCGCTGCTCATCCTCGACGAGGCGACGAGCGCGCTCGACTGGCAGAATCAGTCGCTGATCGCTCAATCGATCGAGGAATTGCGCGGCAAGATGACTATCCTCACCATCGCGCATCGGCCGTCGATGATCGCCTTTGCCGACTGGGTCGTGGCCATCGAGGGCGGCCGCATCGTCGAGGTCGGGCAATATCAGCGGCTGAAAGCAAAGTCGGGCAGCCGGCTGGCCAGGATGCTCACCGGCGAACGGGCCGAACGGGAAACGGCAACATTGGCCGACAATACGCCGCCCCCGGCGCCGGCTGAAAGATCAGCGGAGGCTGCCGCGCCGGGCGGTTAGCTTTTCGCCATCGGGCACCTTGATGCCGCGGTCGGCCTGCCGCGCCTTGTCGGCGGGTATCGGCCCGCTCCTTGCGATCATGGCGAACACCAGAACGAAGTACCCCACCTGAATGACGACAGCGCAAATCACGGCGCGCATGATGATGGTGCCAAGCGATTCGCCGTCGAGCCAGGACCAGCCGACTACAACAGCGAGCGTGAATATCATCCCGACGATGAACTTTGGCAAAGACATGCTCGTCGGCCCGTCAACCGGCACGCGCAAGCAAAAGCTGTGGTCTACCCACCGGCGTAACTCCCCGTTCCGCCAGAGAGCTATTTCTGGCTGCCCAATCAGGCCGGTTGCTTCCGGCCTTTCCGACCCATCCAGACTATGACAGCAACAGTTTGCCACTCTATTAAGGCGAGACCTTTGCGGCAAGGCCAAATGCACATGAAGCCAAGGGTTTCGCGGCATCGACTCTGCCATGCTGCGGCGCACACCCCTGCATCGCCACCTATTCACTATAGCGAAATCCTCGACAGTAGAACCCGAAACATTAACCAGTATTTAATGCGAAGAACTTACCTGAGCGAGTGATTCCTACGACATGCAACCGTCGTTCGTCTGCAGCAAAGAATGCATTGCCCAAAATCAGCCCAAAAGCTGTACTACATCTCCCAAAAAACGTCTCACCTTGTCATAAACATGCCACAAAGGCCAAAATTTGGGCAGGGCAGGTTTATTATTTGATCAATTCATGACGGGAACATTTCACGCGAATGGGAAATTGTGTGTTGCGCTGCAGCATTTTTTTGGTATCGTGCCGTAAACCATCCGTTCAACGTATGGAGCTTTTGCATGAGGGACGTCGCCAAGCCGGCTAATGCGGGTTTTTCGCAGGCCGGCATTGATTTTCCACCCCCCATCGGCGGTCTGCTCAAACGCAGTTTCGATATCGTCGGTTCCCTGGCGGGTCTGGTCCTGCTCAGCCCGCTTTTCCTGATGGTCGCCCTGCTGGTCAAGCTTTCCGACCGCGGCCCGATTTTCTACGGCCACAAGCGGATCGGTCGCGGCGGAAGGATTTTTGCCTGCCTCAAATTCCGCACCATGGTGCAGGATGGCGAGAAGGTGCTCGCCGCGCACCTGGCCGCCAATCCGGATGCCGCCGCCGAATGGGCGGCGACGCGCAAGCTGAAGGACGATCCGCGCGTGACGCGTGTCGGCGCGGTGCTGCGGAAGCTCAGCCTCGACGAGCTGCCGCAAATCATCAACATCCTGCAGGGCGACATGAGCCTGGTCGGGCCCCGCCCTGTTGTACGCGACGAGCTCGAGATCTACGGCAGCGCCGCAGTCTATTATCTGAAGTCGCGCCCGGGCCTCACTGGGCTGTGGCAGGTGAGCGGGCGCAACGACGTGTCCTACGACACGCGCGTCGCCTTCGATCGCCACTATGTCGAGAACTGGTCGATGGTCGAGGACATTCGCATCATCGTCAAAACCGTGCCTGCCGTGTGGATGGCGCGCGGCAGCTATTGACCGCCAGGCCTGTCCCGCCAATCTCGGGACAGGCGTCCGGCAGTAATCTCATCGGGCGGATGGGGCTAACGCGGATCGGAAACGTTCATTGAAAAACCACCCCCTCGGACTCCTTTCCAAGGCGCCCAGCCGGTTTGCGGCCGTGGCGCTTGCCCTGTCTCTTGCGATTCCCACCATGGCGGTGGCTGGAGACTATCGTCTCGGGCCGCAGGACAAGCTCAACATCCGCATTGCCGAGTGGCAGACGGTCGACGGCACGTTCCGCGACTGGTCATCCATCAACGGCGACTATTCGGTCGGCCCCGCCGGCACGCTCTCGGTACCGTTCGTCGGCGAGATACAGGCGGCCGGCAAGACGACCTCGGAGATCGCTGCCGCGATCGGTCTCGCGCTGCAGCGCAAGCTGGCACTGCCCGACAAGCCTGAAGCCTCGGTCGAGATGGCGCAGTTCCGGCCATTCTACATTTCGGGCGAAGTGCAGAACCCTGGCCAGTTCCCCTACGTGCCGGACCTTACGGTACTGAAGGCGGTGAGCATCGCCGGCGGCATCCGGCGCAACGCCGATTACGGCCCTCAGCTCGGCAAGGACCTGGTCACCGCCAAGGGCAGTTTCGATATCTATGACGACCAGCGGCTGCGGTTGATCATAAAGCGTGCCCGCATCGACGCAGACCTTGCCGGCAAGACGAGCTTCGAGATTCCGAAGGAAGCTGCGGACGACCCGAGAACGCAGGCCATCGTTGCCGACGAAATGCAGATCCTCACGGCCGACCAGAAGGCGCTGAAGCTGAAGCTGGACGCGCTTGATGACCTGAAAGGCGTGCTCGAAGGCGAGATCGAATCGCTGCAGAAGAAAATCGCCAACCAGCAGCAGCAGGTGGATCTGGCGCAGCAGCAGCTCACCAGCATCGGTCCGTTAGCCCAGAAGGGCCTTGTCGCCAATGCGCGACTGCTCGATTCGAAACAGTCGGTGGCGGACCTGCAGGGCAAGATCCTGGATTATGAGACGGCCATCCTCACCGCCAAGCAATCGATCAGCAAAGCTGATCAGGACGCCATCGATGCCCGCAACACGCTCAATTCCAACCTGGCCGCGAGCCGGCAGCAGGCCGAGGCCGACCTGAACGAGGCGACGCTGAGGACTGCCATGCAGAAGGGCCTGATCGCCGCGGCCTCGGATCCCGCAATGGCGGCTGCCATAACAGGGGGCCAGGAACCGGCCCTGCTGTATTCGCTGGTGCGTGTCGCCGACGGCAAGACCAGCGAGATCGACGCCAAGGAAGACACGCCGGTGCTGCCGGGCGACGTCATCAAGGTGAAGCTGGCGCCGAGTGCCGGCGGCCCACCCATGGCCAGCCAGTAGCCGGGCGCCCGGGCCTCGCTCAGCGCGGTCCGCGGGAGGAACAAGTCAGGCTCGTTCGCACCAAGGTGCGGGCGAGCAATCTGTTTGGACCGCTTGAAGGCATAGAATGCAGCCTGCCGCTCCGCGTCACGTCTACCTCAACCTCGACGCCATCCGCGGCGTGGCGGCGATCAGCGTGATGCTCTATCACTTCTCGCCGTTCCTGGCCGACGGCAAAGTGCTGCCGTCGAGCTATCTTGCGGTCGACCTGTTCTTCCTGCTCAGCGGCTTCGTCATCGCCCACGCTTACGACCGCAAGATCGAGAACGGCATGGGCTTCGGCACCTTCCTGGCCATCCGCCTGATACGCCTCTACCCGCTCTACCTCGCCGGCACGTTGCTCGGCTGCTTCTATCTGCTGATCAAGAACAGGCTGATTGCGACGGAATACATGCCGTTGTCGGAGATCGGCACGCAGCTCACGACAGGCATGCTCTTCATTCCGCTGGTCGGCGATGCCTACCATACGATCTTTCCGCTCAATCCCGCTTCGTGGTCGCTGTTCTTCGAGCTGATCGTCAACATCGCCTATGCCGCCGTCTTCTTACTGCTGTCGAAACGTGTGCTGACGGTGCTGGTGGCTGTCAGCCTGGTGCTGCTGATCGTCGCCTCGGCACTTGCCGGCACGCTCGATTTCGGCATGACCGGCAAGACCATCATCAGCGGGCTGCCGCGCGTCTGGTTCTCCTTCTTCCTCGGCGTGCTGCTCTGCCGGTCGATGGCGCGCTACCAGGATGGCCTCGGCTTTCTGCGGCGCGGCTGGTGGGTCGAGGCCGCGATCCTGCTTACGCTGATCGTCTTCGCCATCGCGCCTGCGGGTGCTGCCGGGCGTGTCGCTTACGACCTCGCCTCTATCGCCGTCGTTTTCCCGCTCATGGTGGTGACCGGCGCGGTGGCGCCGACCGCGCCGCGACTGGCTAGCTTCTATGGCTGGCTGGGGCGGGTCTCCTACCCGATCTACATCATCCACACGCCGCTGCTGATGATCATCGCCGGGGCCGGCAAGGCGGCGTCGGTCGACCCGTTCGCGCATCATCCCTGGTTCGGCATCGTCATGGCCGCTGCGGTTATCGTCATCGCCGACATTGCCACCCGCATCTATGACGAGCCGGTGCGCCGCTTCCTGCAGCGGCAAATGCAGCGCTCGCGAGCCGTGGCCTAAAGCGCGTCGCAATCTTTCAGATTTGCTCCGCGCTCTTTTAGGTTGGTCTTACGCATGTCTTTGACCCGAAATCGGTTCTCGCTTTCGTGGGACATGCTTTAACTCCTCGACGCGACCGAGGCGAAAACCGCGATCAGACCGGCGCCGGCATGTGGCCGTTGGCCGGCTTTTCATCCTGGACAGGAATGGCAACCCGCCGTCGCCGGGCAACCGGCAGCGGGTTCAGCTTGAACAGGCCATAATAGACGATGAAGGAGGCCATGAAGTAAGGGCCGAGGATCTCGACCTCGAAGAAGGAGCGGATCAGCATCAGCCCGACGGCGCCGGCGAGCACCACCGAATCGGCGCTCCAGACCCCGAACACCACCTTCGAGATATGGCCGTAGAAGGCGCGCAGGATGATCAGCGCCAGCATGGTGACGCCGACGAAGCCGATCTCGACCAGGGTCTCGATATAGGTGTTGTGGAAATGGAAGCCGGTGCGGGTCGTGATGTAGAACTCGGCCCACAACCGTTCCGGATCGGCGAACCCTTGCACCCAGTAGGCGGCATAGCCGTAGCCGAGCAGCGGGTGCAGCTGCGCCGCCTCCCAACCCTGCTGCCAGAGATAGGTGCGGCCGGTCAGCGTCGAATCCTTGCCGAAGATGCCGAGCACGACGTCCAGCAGGCCGAGGTTCAGCGCGGCCACCACGCCGGCTACCAACGCGCCGCCGCCGACCACGAACAGCACGCGGCGGTAGCGCCGCGACAGGACCCTGCTCATGGTGAGCAAGATGACGATGCCGAGCACCGCCGGCAGCGAGGCGACGGATGTCGCCGAGTGGGAGATTGCCAGCATGTATGCCGACATCAGGATGATCGGCGCGGTCCAGAAGAAGCTCAGCCAGTTGCGCCGGTAAAACATCAGGAAGACGAAAGACAAAAAGATGCCGAACGACGAGAAGAACCCGACCTGGTTCTTGGAGGCGAAGGCGCCGACGAAATTGAAAGTGCCGTCCATTATGTCCAGCGCGTAAGCGTTGACTTTCAGCGAGTAGAGCAGGACGACGAATATCCCGATCAGCGATCCCAGGACCAGCGTCCGCACGCTGATGGTGCGGGCCGCGATATAGGCACAGACGATATGCGAGGAATATTGCACCGCCGCACGCGCGCTGATGCCGGCGGCCTGCGACCAGAAGACCGACAGGCAGACATAGGTCGCGAAGAGTATCGGCAGCCAAGCGTTTGAGAGCTTCCAGGTGAAACGCCGGTAGTCGACGAAGAACAGCGGCAGCCAGACCGCGTAATAGGCGAGGATCAGGACCTGACCGAAATTGCTGGAATAGGCAAAGGCAAGAACGGAAACCGCGACGGCAAAGGCGCCATAGGCCTTGTTTGCCTCCGGATCGAGCAGAATGGATTTTGGAATCTTCATGCCGGATTTTTCGTCCGTTCAGCCTTGGAGCAATTCCAGGAAAAGTGTGTGACTGTCTTTCGTCGGGAATTGCGTAAACACAGTTAGCGCGGTTCAGTGTCTGATAGCCGGCACGAGCCGACGTTCGGCCCTACCGGGTTCATTGTGCACTGCAGCATAATCTATCGCCCTATCGCCGGTGGCTCAACCGGAAATGTTGCCACGGGCAAAGAGGCGTTATCACAGGCATATTGCACAGCGAAAAGGCCGGAATGGGGCGGCCTGTTGCTCGTTGGCGGATGATCCTTCCCGAAAATCGATTTCGATTATCGGCTCATGCGAGAACAGGTCCCCGAGCATCACCACCGAGCGCGAGCTCTTCCTGCAGTTCTTCCAGCACCGCGCGGAGGTGTAGCTGGAGGCTGCCATGGTAATGCGGTCGTTGCAATGAGATAGGACAACCGCCTACGCTGTGAGGAGTCTATTGCGCCGGAGAGAGACGAATGGGCAAACCGCGAATCTTCCTGGGCTCGTCAGGAAAACAGAAGAAGCTGTTGCAGGCGCTGCAGCGTGGCCTTGAAGATATTGCCAATGTCGAACCTTGGACGACATCCTTCAATCCCGGGACGACAACACTGGGGCGTCTCCTCGAGCTGACGCGCGAGGTCGACTTCGCCGCTTTCGTGTTCGCCCAGGACGACTGGACGAGCGCGAGCCAGCCGGAATCGACCACCACTGTTCCCGCCCAGGCTTCTCCGCGAGACAATGTGGTTTTCGAGGCCGGCCTGTTCGGCGGGGTTCTCGGCATGCGCCGGACCTTCATCCTGCATGCGAATGGTGCCAAGCTTCCCAGCGATCTGCTCGGCCTGACGTCGGTACGCTACGGCGAGGCAGCGACCGCCGCGGAGACCAGAGCGATCAATCAAAAACTGCGAAATGCCATCGAAAATGAGGGGCGAGTCGCCCGCATAGAGGGGTTTTGGTGGCAGTTCTCCCTGTCAGAGCGCACAGCAAGGGAGCCTTCCGCGGTCAGTCTGCTCAGGATCTCGCGGGACCGCAACGGCGCACTGGAGCTGAACGGCCGCTCATGGCAAGAGAATGGCAGCCTGTCAGCCAGATACTGGAGCGAGGCGTCGAAGGAGAAAGGAGAGTCTTCGGGCATCTTCTACTACTGGAACGGGGAACGGCCGTTAGACGCCAACGCGCCGCAGCTGCACGGGACAGGCGAAATCCGGCTGGAATCCGCCGAGCGCGCGTCCGGATATTTCACGACACGTTCGGACACGAATCCGGAGGTGAATGCGCGAACGTCCGGCGTCTATCTGCGCGCCGATCCGCAGGACTTAACCATCCTGGACGGGAACGACAATCAGCGGCGCGTGGAGTTGATCGCAGAACGGCTAAGTCACTGGAAGTCGATCAAGAATGTCTGACGACAGTGCTGGCAGTCGCGGCGAAGGCGCCGGCGCTTGACGAACGGACCGTTCGGCTCAACAGATTGTCGGGAACGTCTCGATCCCGGAACATTTGGCGGATGCAGGCTGGGGCACTGACCGACTATACCATAAGGCTGTTCGAGCGCGGCTATATCTGCCTGCCGCTTCGTGCCGGCGGCAAGCATCTCGACCTCGCGGCCATGGAGTATGATCCGTTGCACCTGCGGACGTTGCGCAAGGACCTGAAGGAACTGGCGTTCACCTCCATCACCTTCCAACTGGCGCAGAAGCCGCCGGGCCGCAGCGACATCGCGCGCTGGTTTGGCGACTTTGCCGGCAATGTCGGCATATTGGGTGGATTTGCGAACCTGATGATCCTCGATTTCGATGACGACGCCGGCTACCGTGCCTGGCGGTCCGGTCACAAGGCAATTGCGAACGGCACGCCAATAGCAAAATCGCCGAGCGGATTTCATGTCTATCTAAGAACGCGGGAACCGGTGGTCTCTTCCAGCCTCCATTTCGGCTTGCGCCGGGTGGGTCACGCGAAGGCGCTGGGCGGTTATGTCGTGGGCTGCCCATCGGAGCTGAAGGACGGCTCCTCCTACAGCTGGATCGAAGGCCACTCGCCATTCGACATGGAACCTCAGGTGGTGGGCAATCTTGACAGTCTTTCGCTGCGCCCCGTGTCGGTGCTCAAGCATTGCTATGACCGCCTGCTCAAGCGTGGCTTCTTCGAACAGCAATGAGCGGCTCACCTGTGGCGGCTGACATTACCGTCGTTATCCCGGCAAGAAATGCGGCTGCAACCATCGAAGCGGCAGTCGGCAGTCTGGCTTCCGACAGAGCGGTCATCCGCGAGATTCTCGTGATCGACGACGGGTCGAACGACCAGACAGCTGCGATGGCGAGGCAAAGCGCGCAACGTCATGGCTTGCCTCTGGAGGTGGTGAGCGTTCGACTGCGCAAAGCGGGCGCCGCGCGCAATGTCGGACTCGAGCGGGCAAGCGGCACATCCATATTCTTTCTCGATGCCGACGACGAGGTGATGCCCGGCAGCCTGTCGCGGCTGAGCGCGGCGCTGGCAGGCCGGCCTCGCGCCGGCCTTGCCGTCGGGGCCAGCATACGGCGCACAAAAGGCCGGCCGGACAAGCTCAAGGCACCGCAGGGCTACGTCCCGGACAGGCGAGAGAATGTGCGGCGCTACCTTCGCAACGAAGTGTGGCCAATCGCGATGGGAAGCGCCCTGGTCGCCGGCTGGGCGACCGCAAACCTCCGCTTTCCGGAAACGATCGGCCTCGATGAGGACACCTGCTACTGGACCGCCGTGCTGGCCCGTGCCGACGTGGTTACCGTCGAGACCCCGGTGCTGCTCTACCACCATGACGAAGAACGTATGGCGCGCCGCTTCATCACGGCACCGCGCAGTACCTTCCTTGCCATAGCGCTGGAACTGAACGGGCTGGCTGCCGCCGGGGTCGAACGGGAGGCGTTGCAGTGGCGCAAGGCCTGGATAGCTCAGCGGATCGCCCGACAGTTGATCAGGCACCGCAAGTTCGCCGATGCTGGCGGCATGATGCGCGCGGTCCGAGCGCATAAGGAGCTGGGCCGCAGTTGGAAGGCGATGCGATATCTGGCCAGGATCCGCATCGGGCGACTGACCGAGACTGAGGCTAGGATGTCGCCAATGCCCAATTCAGCGACGTCGCGCCGCACGCTGATCATATGCCACGACCCGCCGTTTCCGCCAAGGTCCGGCGCCGATCTCCGGAATTTCGGCAACGCCACGGCGGCAACCGCGTTCGGCCCGGTCTGCCTGGCCTCGCTCCTGCCGCCAAGCAGCGACGTCCAACCTGCCGAGCCGGACATTCGCGTGACCGAGCTCATGAACAAGTCCGAACCGCGAGCGCCTTCGCTCGCCCGCTGGAGGGCCAAGGGCGAGAGCCGGATACCGCTCCCGGCGTTGGCGCGGCTCAAGGCGCTCGTAGCGGATTTTCGCCCGGATACTATTGTCGTCGAAGGCGTTGGTCTGTTCAGATTTCTCGCTCCGTTGCGGCCGATGGTCCGGCAACTCGTTCTGGACATGCACAATGTCGAATCGGATCTCGCCGGTCAGTTGCCGCGCAAGAAGCGTTGGCGGCCGTTTTCCTCAGACCTCAGGGCGCTTGAGAGAAAGGCGGCTGCCATCGTCGACCGTATCTGGGTGTGCTCGCAACGGGACCGTCAGCGGCTGGAGGCGTTTGTCCGGCTGCAAGTCCCCGTCCACATCGTGCCAAACGGCATCCCGCGAGCGGACGAGCTGCCGCGGCTACTGCCGCTGCAGCGAGCCGTCTCGGATGCGTTTCCGCTCATCCTTTATGTTGGCCATCTGAGCTATCAGCCGAACGTCGACGCCGCCGAGCGGCTGGGGCATACCATTTTGCCCCGCATTCGCCAGACGCTGCCGACCGCGAAGCTCGTTCTTGCCGGCCGTTCGCCCGCGTCGCGCGTTCGCGCCCTGGCAGGACTGGATGGGGTCAGTCTGGTCGAGGATCCGGACGATATCAGACCTCTATTGTCCGTTGCCCATCTCAGCATCGTCCCGCTCGCCATGGGCGGCGGCACGCGGATCAAGATCCTCGAAGCAATGGCCTGGGGGGTCCCGGTCATTGCAACGCCGCTGGCAGCCGAGGGTCTCGACCTGATCGAGGGCGACGAGGTGCATCTGTCGGACACCGACGAGGGATTGGCCGACATGGCGGTCAGACTTTGTTCCGACCATGCGCGCATGGCCAGCCTTCGCGCCCGGGCCCACGACGCCGCATGGTCGCGGTTCGGGCCGCAAGCGATCCGCGAGGCCGTCGGTCAGGGCCTGGGCCTGGATGGCACCCGCGTCGACGCCGACTGTGACCAAGTTCAAGCCGTGAGCCGCGGATGATCCCGAAAATCCTGCACCAGACGTGGAAGACCGACATCGTCCCACCCCGTTTCCAAGGCTATGTCGACAGCTGGAAGCGGCATCATCCGGACTGGACGATGATGTTCTGGAACGATCGGACTTTGCTCGAGTTCGTGGCCGCACACTATCCCAGCTTCCTGCCGACCTTTTGCAGCTACGAGTATGGTATCCTGCGCGCCGACGCGGGCCGCTATCTGCTTCTCCACCATTTCGGCGGCGTCTATGCCGATATCGATTGCGAATGCGTGGCGCCGTTCGATCCGCTCCTGGGCGAGGATCGGATCGTGTTCTGCACGGAGCCGGACGCCCACGCACGCGTGCAGGCGGACTTTCGCGGATTGCCTTACCTTCTGTTCAACGGGACCATGGCCAGCCCGCCGGGGCACCCGTTCTGGCTTCATTTGCTGTCGTTCCTGCCCGGGCTCGTCCGCGCAAAACAGGCGATCGACGCCACCGGGCCGTGCGTGCTTACCTCCGCGCAACTCGGCTATCCTGACCAGACGGCGTTTGCGATCCATCCGGCCGAGTTGTACTCGCCTCTCGATTCGTCGGGAAAGCGGGCGGGCAGCGGCGGCATGACGTTGTCGATCCACCACTGGGCGGGCACATGGTGGACGCCGGAGAGGCCCACCCGGTTGCGGCATAGGCTGCGCAAGTTGATCTACCAGGCCCGACACCGCCTGACGCGCGGGACTGTTTCCGATGAGCAAGCCGCCCGGCAAAGCGTCAGCCAAGCGGCCATCGCGGCGCCGCCGCCATTGGGATCCAACCTCGCCGTGCTGGTGCCGCTGCGCGATGCGGCCCAACACATAGAGCCATTCCTCGCCGCGTTGCGGCAGCTCGACTTCCCAAGAGACAAGATGAAGCTCGTCTTTTGCGAAGGCGACAGTTCAGATGGCAGCTGGGAGCGGTTGCAAGGCGCCACTGCAGCCCTGGGCAAGGACTATCGCGATGTCGTGCTGCTGCGGAAAAAACTCGGCACCGAGCTTGACCGCGACAAGCGAGCGAACCGGCAGCTGCAACGCTTCAGGCGCAGCGGCATCGCCAAGGTGCGTAACCATCTGATCGATCATGGGCTGAGAGACGAGGACGACTGGGCGCTGTGGATCGACATCGATGTCTGGCGTTTTCCAGCGGACGTCGTGACCCGGCTGATTGCAAGGGGGCACCGCATCGTCGCGCCGCACTGCGTGAAAGTCCCAGGCGGCGACAGCTTCGACCTCAACAGTTTCGTCACTGTGCGGCACAACAGAGATCATAACTACTTCCGCCATGTTCACGACGGTCTCTATCAGCCTCCGCGGCACACACATGCAAGGCTGCATATGAGCGATGTCCGCCACCTCGACAGCATCGGCCTGGACGGTGTCGGCGGCACCATGCTCTTGGTCGATGCCGCCTTGCATCGCGGCGGCCTTCGCTTTCCGGAGATCCCCTATCGCGACCTGATCGAGACCGAGGGTTTCGGTGCCCTGGCGAACGATCTCGGCATCAGGCCGATCGGACTGCCGCGGCTGGAGATACAGCACGTCCCCTGGTGAGGCCCCGCCTTTCCCAGTTTCCCTCCAGAAACAGCCGGCCGCGAAGGGCAGCCTTCCAGCATCGCAACCGAATTCGCCGGACGCTCGACCGCTGAACGGCCGACGGCCGGCCAGTCACCGCGCCCATGCCGCGCTGGGGGCATCGACCTGCGAACTGCGCAAGAGGGCAGCGCCGCGCGACCATCAATCGTGCAACTCTCTCGCGATTGGCGGGCCAACGCTGAAGCCCGAGAACATCACCTCGAAGCCTTCGCGCTGCGGCGAGCAGCACATCATGCCGACGTCGACGCTCCGCGAGACCGGGAAATGGGCCAGCCGCACCGGTTTCCAGCGGCCGTCCGCGGCATCGAGGTACTGAACGCGAATGGCTTCGGCGTGGCGGGTCAGACGAATCCTCACGCCGTCGGGGTCTGTCGGAATGCTGACCAGCGACCAGTCGGAGGTGTCGTTGGTGACGACAACGGAAAAATAGGCGAGGCCGTCCGTGTATTCGATGCCGGCCTTGATCCAGTGCGTTTCGCTGAGCCGCAGCATCAGCCCGCCCTGATCGTAGAGCGCCTTGTATTCGCCCTTGACGGTGACCCCGGCGCTGAAGTCGCCCGCGACGGGACGATAGAGGAAATGGCCATTGTCGCGGCGGAAGCCGTAGAAGGTCTCGCGCCAAAAATCGGTCTCCTTGCCGGTGCGGACATGCAGCGTCCCGTCGCCGAACACATGGTGCGGCGGCGGGTTGAGCCAGGCCATTCCGGCAAAGTCAGAGGTCATGACGCCTGCCCGTCAGCCGGCGAACGTATAGGCCGTCTTGACGGTGGTGTAGAACTCCATGGCGTAGCGGCCCTGCTCGCGCGGGCCGTAGCTCGAGCCCTTGCGGCCGCCGAACGGCACATGGAAGTCGACGCCCGCCGTCGGCAGGTTGACCATCACCATGCCGGCTTCGGAATTGCGCTTGAAATGCGTCGCGTGCTTCAGGCTGGTCGTGCAGATGCCGGAGGTCAGGCCGAACGGCGTGTCGTTGGCCACAGTCAGCGCCTCGTCATAATCCTTGACGCGGATGACATTGGCGACCGGGCCGAAGATTTCTTCGCGCGAGATGCGCATGGCGTTGGTGGCGCCGGTAAACAGCGCCGGCCTGAGATAGAAGCCGGGAGTTTCGCGCTCCAGCCGCTCGCCGCCGAAGGCGAGTTCAGCGCCTTCCTGGCGGCCGATGGCGATATAGTCCTCATCCTGTTTGAGCTGGGTCTGGTCGACGACCGGGCCGATCTGGGTCTTGGCGTCCAGCGCGTCGCCGATCACCAGCTTGTCCAGGCGTTCCTTCATGGCGTCGACGAAGCGGTCGTGGATCCCTTCGGTGACGATGAGGCGCGAGGACGCGGTGCAACGCTGGCCGGTCGAGAAATAGGCGCCGTTGACGGCACAATCGACGGCCACCGCAAGGTCCGCATCGTCGAGCACGACCAGCGGGTTCTTGCCGCCCATCTCGAGCTGGAACTTGCGCATATGCTCGACACTCGCCGCGGCGACACGCTTGCCTGTGCCGACAGAGCCGGTGAAGGAGATGGCGTTGACGTCCGGGCTGTCGAGCATGGCCTGGCCGACGACAGAGCCCTTGCCCATGACGAGGTTGAGAACGCCCTTCGGCAGCCCGGCACGATGCAGGATGTCGACGATGGTCCAGGCACTTTCGGGGACCAGTTCCGCCGGCTTGAAGACGATGGTGTTGCCGTAGGCCAGCGCAGGCGCAATCTTCCAGGCGGGAATGGCGATCGGGAAGTTCCACGGCGTGATGATGCCAACCACGCCGACGCCTTCGCGGGTCATCTCGACACCGACGCCGGGGCGCACGCTCGGCACAAGCTCACCAGACAGCCGCAGCGTCTCGCCGGCGAAGAAGTCGAAGATCTGCGCGGCGCGGATGGTTTCGCCGACGCCTTCGGCCAGGGTCTTGCCTTCTTCGCGAGCGAGAGACCGGCCGATCTCGTCCTTGCGCGCCATGATCTCGTCGGAAGTCTTCTTCAGCACGGCATGGCGCGCCAGCGGGCCGGAGCGCGACCAGGCCGGGAAGGCCGCCTTGGCGGCCGCGATGGCCTGCTTGGCCTCCTCCGGCCCGGCCGAGGCGTATTCGCCGACCACATCGTTGGTGTTCGACGGGTTGATGTTGCGCGAGCCGGCCTCGCCCAGCCACTCGCCGTCGATCAGGTTCTTGCGGAGCACGGTCATCTTCATTCCTTCGAGATTGGCTTGCTTCTTCGAGATTGGCTGGCGTGGCAAAGCGCCGGTCATTTGTCAGACAAATGAAATAGCCATGGTCTGCGGAAACGTCTACCCGAGAAGCTTTCGATAAAGGTAGGCGCGCGGCGGTGGAAGTCCACCGGCTTCGTCCGCGCCCCCTGTCACGACAAAGCCCTGACGGCCTCCTTCAGACGGAAAACGACCAGAACAGGCAGGCGAGCGTTGCCGCGGCGAAGATGACGAAGAACAGGCTTCTGAGCAAGATGTTGCGGCGAAGCTCATTCATGGCGAGATGCGCGCCGACGATCGCCGGGACGAACAGGAAGCGCCAGTTGAGAAGGGTCCAAGGCACCTCACGCTGGCCGAGCGCCCATCGAGCGAGAAGCGAACCGACAATGGCGGCGAACAGCACGATCGTTGCCCAGAAGATCGCGTCGGCGGCATGCGTAAGCACAACCCCGGCGGCGCGGATGGGCAGGATCAACATCAACAGCGCGCTGAAGAAATAAATGGCGGCGATGGCCAGGAACGAACCCGCGTCGGCAATGCCGTCGAGGCGCTTAACGCCGAAGGCGCCTTGAGGGTAGCCGTGCTTGGCGACCGCCAGCGACAGCGCCATCAGCAAGGCGCTCAGAACCGTGACCAATGCGAATGTGCCGAGAGCCTTGCTCATGCCGTTCCCTGTCGAGACGAATCACGGGATTCTAGCAGAGCGCGGCTGCCGAAAACCGCAATTCACCTCGCGGCAGTATCGAAGCGTCAGGGCTCTTGCGAGGCCGAGTGGAGTTCGGCCTTGCGCCGGGCGGTCTCCAGGCCGACGTCGATGAAGCGGCGCGCATGGCGGGCCAATTCCATGTTGTCGGTCCACAATTGCGCCAGATCGCCGTCTTCCTCAAGAGGTTCTCGCCGACGATCTCGGAGGAGAAGGATTCGCGTCGAGCACGACAGCGCAGGCGGGGCCGGTGCAGGCGTGGCGACGACGCTGGTCTTGTCCGGGATATTGGCCGATCTAGGCGACCTGACCGGCCCGATTACACATTGGACGCCTTCCGCCGGCGCTGACCTATCCGATGCGAGCGCCGCTTGCCGGATCGAACAGATGCAGCGCCGCTGGGTCGGCGGCGAGGCGGACCGCGTCGCCCGGTTTGACATTGCTGCGGCCCATGACGAAGACGCAGATCTGCTGGTTGGCCAGCCTGACATAGAATTGCGTCGACAGGCCGAGCGGCTCGACGACCTCGACCTGACCTTTCAGCGGGCCGTCGTCGGCCAGCCGGATGTGTTCCGGCCGCAGCCCGACGGTCAGCGCACCGCCATCCTTCAGCGGCAATCCGTCCGGCAGCCTCAGCTTCTGGCCGTCGGCCAGCACGGCATCGACCTTGCCGCCCTTGGCGACCTTTGCCGGCAAAAAATTCATGCCGGGCGAGCCGATGAACCCGGCGACGAAAGTGTTGGCGGGACGATCGTAGAGCTCCAGCGGATGACCGACCTGCTGCACATAGCCGTCATGCATGACGACGATGCGGTCGGCCATGGTCATCGCCTCGACCTGGTCGTGCGTGACATAGACCGAGGTCGTCTTCAGCTGCTGGTGCAGCGCCTTGATCTCGGCGCGCATGTGGACGCGCAGCTTGGCGTCGAGGTTCGACAGCGGCTCGTCGAACAGGAAGACTTTGGGATCGCGCACGATGGCGCGGCCCATGGCGACGCGCTGGCGCTGACCGCCGGAAAGCTGGCGCGGCAGGCGGCCGAGAAACGTCTCCAGACCGAGGCGCTTGGCGGCGGCGCCCACCCTGCCGTCGATCGTCGTCTTCTCGGCCTTCTTCAGCATCAGGCTGAAGCCCATGTTCGAGGAGACGTCCATATGCGGGTAGAGCGCATAGGACTGAAACACCATAGCGATGTCGCGGTCCTTCGGCGCCACATCGTTGACCAGCCGCTCGCCGATTCGGATCTCGCCGCCGGTGACCTCCTCCAGGCCGGCGATCATGCGCAGCAGCGTTGACTTGCCACAGCCGGACGGGCCGACCAGCACGACGAACTCGCCGTCGGCGATCTCGAGATCGACGCCGTGCAGGATGCGCAGCGCTCCATAGTCCTTCTCGACATGTTGCAGCGTGACGGAAGCCATCGATTATCCTTTGACAGCGCCGGCGGTAAGGCCGGTGACGAGATAGCGTTGCAGGAAGGCGAAGAAGATGCAGACCGGGATCAGCGCCAGGATGGAGGCCGCCATCATCTGCCCCCAGTCGACGGCGAACTTGCCGATGAAGGTGAGCAGGCCGACGGCAAAGGTCTTCTGCTCGTCGCTGGAGATCAGCATCAGCGCGAACAGCAATTCGCTCCAAGCGGCGGTGAAGACGAAGCCGAGCGTCGCCCCCATGCCGGGCAAGGTGAGCGGCACGATCACCCGGCGCATGGCCTGGGCGCGCGTGCAGCCGTCGATCATCGCCGCCTCCTCCAGATCCTTCGGAATGCTGTCGAAGAAGGACTGCATGAGGAAGGTGGCGAAGGCGGTGTTGAAGGCGGTGTAGATGATGATCAGCCCGGTCAGGCTGTTGGTCAGGCCGAGATCGCCCATGATGCGGTAGATCGGCGGGATGACCATGACCAACGGGAAAGTCTGGGTCAGCAAGAGCAGGATCGCTAAAGTCGCCTTGCCGCGGAAGGTAAAGCGCGACATCGCATAGCCGGCAAGCGTGGCGATGACCGTGACCAGTGCCGCCGTCGACACCGAGACGATGACGCTGTTCAAGAAGTAGCGCGGGAAGTCGGAAGCCTCCAGCACGGTGTCGAAGTTCTTGAGCGTCATTTCCGATGGCCAGAAGGTTATGCCTTCGGAATAGAGCAGCCGCTCCGGCGTCACAGAGATCTTCAGCGTCCAGAAGATCGGGAACAGCGCGAAGACGACATAGGCGGCGATCGCGGCGTAGAGGCCGATGCCGCCAGCGATGCGCGAGGAGGTGGAGCGGCCGGCAATCATCAGACATGCCTCACAAGCGTGCGGCGGATGGCGATCAGGCCAACCGCATAGGCAATGAGCAGCACCAGCAGCAGCACCGCGACTGCGGACGCATAGCCTTTGTCCAGCGACTTGAAGGCGCTGACATAGATGTAGACCGGCACCGTGCTGGTCGAGCCTGCCGGTCCGCCCTCGGTCATGACGAAGATCAGGTCGGCGAAGGTCGCGATCCAGATGGTGCGCAGCATGACGGTGATGACGATGGTCGGCGCCAGGAACGGCAGCGTCACCTTGGTGAAGCGCTGCCAGGGCGAGGCGCCGTCGATGGCTGCCGCCTCATGCAGTTCCGACGGGATCGACTTCAACGCCGCAAGCAGAGTGATGGCGAAGAAGGGAATGCCGAACCAGATGTTGGCGACGATCGGCCCCCACATAGCTGTGGCCGGATCGGAAAGCACGTTGGTCGGCTCGGCCTTCAGGCCGAGCGCGAAAAGCCAGTGCGGCAGCGGGCCGATGATCGGGTTGAACAGCCAGGCCCAGGTAAGGCCGGAAAGAAAGGACGGCACCGCCCAGGGCAGGAACACCACGGCCTGCACGACCTTGCGGCCATAAAAGGGCTTGTCGAGCAGCAGCGCCAGACCAAGCCCGAGGAAGAACTGGAAGAACAGGCTGGCGGCCGTCCACCAAAGCGTGTTGACCAGCGCCTGGCCGAGCACCGCGTCGGAGAGCATCGCTTGGTACTGGCCGAGCCCGACATATTCCGATTTGAAGGCGGAGAATTTGCGGAAGGAATAGCTGATGCCGATGATCAGCGGCACCAGGAGCACGACGACCAGCAGGACGATAGCCGGCGAAAGATAGAGCCAGGGCTCGATCGCGGCCTTGCTCAGCCGCTTCTTGCGCGGCCGGCCGGTCGATCGGATTTCGGACACTGCGTAGGTCATTCGATTTGGCTCTACGGGTGATGGTGAGGCCAGCGTGGCGACAGCGTCCTTCTCCCCGTTCACGGGGAGAAGACGCCGGTTCACCCTCCGTAGCTGCAGCGCAGCTGCTGCGGAGGAGGGCAGGCAGATGAGGAGCGGAGGCGACTTTCAGGATTCGGCGCTGCCCTCATCCGTCACTTGTCCGTGAATGTCGTTCTCCCAAAACCGCTTCGCACTTTTGGGCGACATTCATCGGGTGACACCTTCTCCCCGCAAGCGGGGAGAAGGAAGAAAGGTCACTTCTTGTTCTTGGCTAGCCAGGCCTGCTGCTCCTTGGTCAGGAACGCCGCCCACTCGTCGGCCACCTGCTTGGCCGGCTTCTGGCCAAGCAGCACTTCCTGGAAGTTCTTGATCGCCACCTGGTCGACGAAGTTGCCGAGGTTTTCCAGATGGGTCGGCGGCGTCACCATTTCATATTTCGAGCTGTCGTTGAGCTCGGTGAACCAGCCCTTGAACTGCTCGGTCTTGAAGTGGGCGTCCTGATCGGCGCCGTTGTGGATCGGGACGACGCCGACTTCCTTGGCCCATTCCAGATTGTCCTTGGGCGACAGCAGCGTCGCCATCAGCTTCCAGGCTTCGTCCTTGTGCTGCGAATTGGCGAACATCGCCCAGCCGGCATAGCCCAGCGTCGGATAGGATTTGCCGCTCGGGCCGACCGGCAGCGGCGCGACCGCAAAGTCGTCGGCGCTCATCTTGTCGGCGATGCCGAGCAGCGCGTCCGGATCCTGGTTGAGCATGGCGCAGGTGCCGGAATAGAAGCCGGTCACCGTCTCGTTGAAGCCCCAGCTCACGGAATCCTTCGGCGCCAGGCCGTTCTTGTACATGTCGGCCAGCATCTGCAGCCCCTTGACCGAGCCCTCCTCGTTGATGGTCGAAGTGCCGTCCTCGGTGAAGTAGCCCCCCTTGCCGTTGGCGATGTTCATGAACATGTGCATGCCGTTGAAGGCGCCGGGCCCGCCGCGCAGGCAATAGCCGTATTTGCCGGGGATGGCGGAGATCTTTTTGGAGAACTCGACGAACTCGTCGAGGTTTTCCGGCGGACGGTCAAGACCCGCTTCCTTGAACAGCTTCTTGTTCCAGAACAGCGCGTTCACATAGTAGCCGTAAGGGATCATGAACTGGGTGTTGTTGACTGTCGAGCCGAACTGCTTGGCCCGGTCGCCGAGCGTCTTGGCGTCGTCCCATTTGGCCATGTAGGGGCCGAGATCCTCGAGCTGGCCGTTGTTGGCATAGAGGCCCATCCAGCGCTCCGGCATCTCGACCACGTCGGGCGTGTCGCCGGCCTGAACCATGGTGAGAAACTTCTCGAACGCCTGGCCCCAGGGCAGCGAGACGAGCTCGACCTTGATCCCGGGATTGGCCTGCTCGAATTCGGCGATCTGCTTCTTCAGGAATTCGGTGCGCGGCGGGCTGGTGATGACCTCGACCATCTTGATGGTGGTGTCGGCCAGCGCGGCCCCGGCGGAAATCGCGAGGCCGGCAGCGGCGGCAAGCAGGATTGTCAGTCTTTTCATGTTCGGAACTCCCATTTTGAACACCTTATTTTTTTGCCTTGTCGAAGGCCTGGGCGATGTCGGCCCAAAGATCCTCGACATTCTCCAATCCGACGTTGAAGCGGATGGTTCGGGGGCTGACGCCGAAGCGCGCCATCGAATTGAGACCCGGCGTCTGCTCGAGCGAGGCCTTGGCGGGCACGACCAGGCTTTCATGGCCGCCCCAGCTGACGCCGATGCGGAACAGCTTCAGCGCGTCGATGAAAGCCGGAATGTCGACATCCTCCGCGACCTCGAAAGAGAACAGCCCGGCATAGCCGGCAAGCGTCTTCTTGCCGGGATGATTGGAGTAGGCGGGATGGTTGACCCGCTCGACCTTGCCATGCGCCTTCAGCCGCTCGGCGAGCGTGAGACCGCTCTTCATATGATGCGGCAACCGCAGCGGCAGCGTGCGCAGGCCGCGCAGCAGAAGCCAGCCCTCGAAAGGCGACAGCTTGCCGCCAAGCGATGAATAGGTCTGCTCGTTAATGTGCTTGATATGCGCGGCCGAGCCCGCCACCACCCCGGCGACGGTGTCGCTGTGGCCGCCGAGATATTTCGAGGCCGAGTGCAGCACCAGATCGACACCATGCGAAATCGGCTTCTGGAAGACGGGCGTCGCCCAGGAATTGTCGATGGTGGTGACGATGCCCTCACCCTTTGCCAGCCGCGTCAGGTGCTCAATGTCCTGCAGCTCGAACATCATCGAGGTCGGGCTTTCGAGGTAGAGCAGCTTGGCGCCGGGAAGTGCTGCCGCCACCGCATCGGGGTCCGAGCCGTCGACATAGTCGACCTTGATTTGCAAGCGCGGGAACAGGCGCTCGAACAGGCGGTAAGCGTCGCCATAGCAGTTGCGTACGGCAACGATCCGCTCGCCGGCGCCGACGAAGGCGAGCACGGTGGCGCTGATAGCCGCCATGCCGCTGGAGAAGCCCCGCGCGGCTTCCGCGCCTTCCAAGGCCGCAACACGCGCCTCGAATTCCATCACCGTTGGGTTGTCGCCGCGCGAATAGATCGGCTGCCTTCTCCTGCCGGCAAAGGTGTCGGCCATGTCGGCGTAATTGTCGAAGGTGAAGAGCGATGTCTGGTAGATCGGCGGCACCACAGCGCCGCCGGGGAACGGATCGTCATGCGCGAGAAGAGTCGCCGCCTCGCCGAGATAGTCGCTGGCCAAAGAAGCCGGGTCGAACCCTGTGGGATGCTCGTTCATTTGCGGTCCAAAAGCTTGAGGTTGGCGGCGCCGCGCTTGAGGTCGTTTTCGACAGTAGCGATGAGCTTCAGCGCTTCGGCCCGGGCTCCCTCCGGGTCGTGCGCGGCGATGCGGTCGAAGATGGTGCGGTGATAGGGAAAGCTGGCATGGCCGAAATCGCGCACGCCGAGCGGATGCTCCCAGAAGCGGTGGAACAGCTCGTGCATGGCGCTGATGATCTGCTCGAACAGCGGATTGCCGGAGGCGCGGTAGACCGACTGGTGGAACTCCCAGTCTTCCTCCGACGACATGCCGGCGCGGCTGTGGAAGGCTTCTTCCATGATGTCGAGCTTGCTTTCGATCTCGGCGACCTCAGCCTTGCCGGCGCGGACGGCGCAAAGAGCGGCGGCCTCGGCCTCCAGCGCGCGGCGGATCTCCAGGGTGCGCATCAGGCCGGCAAAGTCGTTGCCGCCGGCAAGGGTCAGCGGCATGTGCAGCATGTCGGGCGAAACCGCCGCCTTGAGGTAAGTGCCGCTGCCCTGGCGCCGCTCTACGAGGCCCAGCCCCTCCCAGCGGGTGAGTGCCTCGCGAACCGTGTTGCGGCTGACCTTAAGGCGCTCGGCCAGGATGCGCTCGGTCGGCAGTTTTTCACCGGGACCCAACGCCTCCTGCCGCACGAAGCCGGCCAACGCCTTCAGGACCGCATCATCGCGGGCCGTCGTCTGGATCGGCGGGAGAGGGTCGGTCACGCTGGTGAATTCCGAAAGTGGTTCAATGGTCCAACCAATTTCTGCATGAACGAAGAGGTGAGTCAACCACGCATGGTGCGATTCGACGATTTCGATCGGTAGCCGACACTGCGCGAGCGGCGTCAGCCGCTCACGCGCCGAGCTTCGCTCCAAGTTGCTCGACTTGAAACGGAGCGACCTGCGGCGGACCGTCGAGGACCCCTTGCGACTGCAAGGCAGCCTGCCCGAGTTCGGTCAGAGCGTAGATGCCGCGCTCGGCCCTGGCGAACCAGCCATAATAGTTGTGCAGCAGGATGCTGGCCGCGCGGGGGGCAACGAGTTTCAAATCGCGCGGCCGCTTCGGGCCGTCGGCCATGGCGGCGGCGCAGGCAATTGCTTCCTGGCGGTATGCGGTCATGATCGGCTTTTGCCGCGTGCTGCCGCCGATGGACGGATCGCCCTTGCGGCGGTGATGCTCCTCGACCAGCCGCGAGCGCCGCTTCGGGTCGCGCCGCGGCGGCACGGCGGCCGGGCTGAGCAGCAACTCGACCTTGCCTTTCCCATCGACCGCGAGCAGGCCGAAGCCGAGCCGGCGGCAGAGCGCGCGAAAACGTCGATCGTGCTCGCGGCCCTTGCCGCGCGCCGACATCCGCGCGGCGAGCCAGACCTCGTCGCAGGCCGCCGCCCGATCGACGCCTTGCAGAACGAGCTCGAGATTGAACTGCAGCTTCAGCTCGCAGATGACGACCACGGGCGGCTCGCCTTCGCGCAACCCGACGATGTCGCAGCCGCCGACCTCGCCTTTGACGGTGAAGTCGAGGCTCTCGAGGAACCGCTTCACCGGTGCATAGAGGGACGTTTCCTGCATGGGAGAGGCATAGCCGATTCGAGCCCGGCCGACACGGCAGAAGGCGACGCGACCGCCCGCCGCTATTGCTTGGCGAACTGGCCCCTATAGGTCTGGCCGGCAAGCGTGTAGGTGCCGGCAAGCGTTCCGTCAGGCTGCATCGTAAACGTGATGTCTGCGCCGTTCGGCAGGCGTCCAAGCTTTAATGTGTTCCCGGCGATCCTGCCGGCGCCGTCGGCGATCCCCGGCTTGTTGTCGGCCATATCGCCCCACGCGTAGCTGACCGTCACCTGCCCGGCCGGTGAAACGGTCAGCACGGCCAGCTTGCCTTCAAAGGTGCCATCCAGCTGTCCCGCCCAAATGCCTGAAAACGCCGCATATCGGGCGGGGACACTCTTGCCCGGAGGCGTGATCGCCACGGTTTGGTCGAGCACCGCAGTGTCCGGGACAGCGGGAGCCGCGACAGCAGCCGGGGCAGGTTGAGGAGGAGGCGGGGCCTCGGATACCGATTCACAAGCGACAAGCGCCAATGCCGCGAAACCGAGCATCACAGAAAGACTGTTTGGTGGAGCCAATCGGAATCGAACCGACGACCTCTTGAATGCCATTCAAGCGCTCTCCCAACTGAGCTATGGCCCCACTCCCGGCAGTCAGCCGGCGCCGTTTCCGGCGAAGAGATCCGGCGCAGTTGGGCACCGCGCCGTCGTTTAGTGCTGGCGGCTTCTAGCGCCGCCTTCGGTCAAGATCAAGCCTTGAAAAGCCGCTTTTTCGTCACAGGTCAAAATGGCCGGCAAACAATCGCGCCGGGGCCGAAATCAGACCTCGTCCTCGTCGTCGCCGACGCCGATCATATCGGAAACGTCGTCGTCCTCTTCTTCCTCGTCGGCAAGGAAGGTGTCATCGTCATCGTCACCGAGATCGACATCATCCTCGTCGTCGCCGAGATCGGGCAGATCGTCGCCGCCGCCCTTGGTCTCCTCGTCCGCATCTTCGAGCGAGACGATTTCGGCGCCTTCTTCCTCCTCGGAGTCGACTTCCTTGTCGGCGACGTCCTCATCGTCCTCGATCGCGGAAATCTTGCCTTCCTCGAAATAGGAGCGCGGATAGCTCTTGCCGGTGTAGGGCGAGACGATCGGGTCCTTGTTCAGATCGTAGAATTTCCGCCCCGTTTCGGGGTCGACACGTTTTGTGCCAAGTTCAGGTTTTGCCACAGCAAGCCTCGTCAAAAAAAGAATGGTCCCCTTAACCGCAGTTTTCCGCGCTGTCAAAGCCAAAAGCCGGCATCGCAAAACCTTGCATTCGAAGGCCCGCGTGAGGGGATGACCATTGCGGCGTGCCGTGATACGAGACCGCCGCAACACGACGAATTGAGCCGGCCCGCCGGCGCCCGCATTTGGAACAGACAATGTCTCACGCTGCCGCCCCGAAGCCGGCTACGGCCCGCAAATCCCCTGCCCTTGCCGGCACGGCGCGGGTGCCCGGCGACAAGTCGATCTCGCACCGCTCCTTCATGTTCGGCGGCCTGGCTTCCGGCGAGACGCGCATCACCGGCCTGCTGGAAGGCGAGGACGTGATGCGCACGGGCGCGGCCATGAAGGCGATGGGCGCGCATATCGAAAAGAAGGGCGCCGAATGGGTGATCCGCGGCACCGGCAACGGCGCGCTGCTCGAGCCGGAAGGCCCGCTCGATTTCGGCAATGCCGGCACCGGCTCGCGGCTCACCATGGGCCTGGTCGGCACCTACGACATGGAGACGACCTTCATCGGCGACGCCTCGCTCTCCGGCCGGCCGATGGGCCGGGTGCTGGAGCCGCTGCGGCAGATGGGCGTGCAGGTGCTGAAGGCGGCGCCCGGCGACCGCATGCCGATCACGCTGCGCGGCCCGAAACACGCCGCGCCCATCACCTATCGCGTGCCGATGGCCTCGGCACAGGTGAAGTCGGCGGTGCTGCTTGCCGGGCTCAACACGCCCGGCATCACGACCGTGATCGAGCCGGTGATGACGCGCGATCACACCGAAAAGATGCTGAAAGGCTTCGGCGCCAACCTCACCGTCGAGACCGACGAGCGCGGCGTGCGCCACATCTTCATCGAAGGCCAGGGCAAGCTGACGGGGCAGACCATCGCCGTGCCCGGCGACCCGTCCTCGGCCGGCTTCCCGCTGGTGGCGGCGCTCATCGTGCCGGGCTCGGATATCGTGATCGAGAACGTGCTGATGAACCCGACCCGCACCGGGCTGCTCCTCACATTGCAGGAGATGGGCGGCCGCATCGACATCCTCAACCCCCGCAATGCCGGCGGCGAGGACGTGGCGGACCTGCGCGTGCGCTCCTCCGACCTCAAAGGTGTCGTGGTGCCGCCGGAGCGGGCGCCGTCGATGATCGACGAATATCCGGTGCTGGCGGTTGCCGCTGTTTTCGCCGAAGGCGAGACGCTGATGCAGGGTCTGGAGGAATTGCGCGTCAAGGAATCCGACCGGTTGTCGGCGGTGGCCAACGGGCTGAAGCTCAACGGCGTCGACTGCAGCGAGGGCGAAGCCTCGCTTGCCGTGCGCGGCAAGCCCGGCGGCAAGGGCCTGGGCGCTCATCCCAACGGGCCGGACACGGCGGTGAAGACGCATCTCGACCACCGCATCGCCATGAGTTTTCTGGTGATGGGGCTGGCGACGGAAAAGCCGGTGACCACCGACGACGCCAACATGGTCGCGACCAGCTTTCCGGAATTCATGGGGCTGATGAAGGGGCTCGGCGCCGAGATCGAGTGACGGGCGATGGGTTGGAGCCGAACCGAGATGCAGCTGGAACAGCACCCCGCTTTTTCCGGCCGGACATCTCCCCCGCAAGGGGGGAGATCAGATGTCGCGCAGGCTTTCGCCAATCTCCGACGCCAGACGGAATGCGCCGGTATCGGAACTGCCAATCTCCCCCCTTGCGGGGGAGATGTCCGGCAGGACAGAGGGGGGTGTGAAGGATCGCGGCGCTTGTCATATTCATCGCGCTCTACGACTACGTCGGCCGACCCATGACTCACCCCTTCACCATCGCAATCGACGGCCCCGCCGGCGCCGGCAAGGGCACACTCGCCCGCCGGCTCGCCGATCATTACCGGCTGAACCTGCTCGATACCGGCCTCACCTATCGCGCCGTCGCCCATAAGCTGCTCGAGCTCGGCCTGCCGCTCGACAATGTCTCGGCGGCGGAAACCGCGGCACGCCAAGTCGACCTTTCGAACCTCGACCGCACGGTGCTTTCGGCGCATGCGGTAGGCGAGGCCGCCTCAAAGGTCGCCGTCATTCCGTCGGTCCGGCGCATCCTGGTCGACAAGCAGCGCGAGTTCGCCAAGGCGCCGCCGGGCGCGGTGCTCGATGGCCGCGACATCGGCACGGTCGTGTGTCCCGACGCCGATATCAAGCTCTATGTCACAGCGAGCGCTGAAGTGCGGGGAAGGCGCCGGCTGGCCGAGATCGAGAGCATGGGCGGCAGCGCCGATTTTGCCACGATCCTCGCCGACATCGAGCGCCGCGACGAGCGCGATATGGGCCGTGCCGACTCGCCGCTCAAGCCGGCGGCGGACGCGTACTTGCTCGACACCAGCGACATGGCAATCGAGGCCGCGTTTCTGGCGGCCATGGCAATCGTTGACCGAGCCATGGCCGCGAAAGACCTCGCCTGAGCTTGGCTATCACGACCGGATCGTGCCTTCGATCGCATGTCTGCCTGACCTGCTCACGACGGCTACGAAAACCGCCGCGGTGACATAGGCAATCAAGGCGTAAAGCGCTGGCGGGATCGCCATTTCGGCGTTGTTGAGGAGATATTCGCTAAGCGCCAAGGCTATAACGAACGCGGCGTTGTGGATGGCCGTTGCCATGGTGATGGCGACCGCCTGCCGCCTTTCCAGGCGCAGCAGCGACGGAACGGCGTAGCCGAGCGCCATGCTCACCACGTTGAAGGCAAAGGCGGCAAAGCCGACAATGGGCCCCCAGGTCACGATGACCTGCCGCTGATCGACGACGGCAAAAATAACGACCGCCGCAAGAAAAAGCGTCGCCAGTAGCTTGACGGGCCCCTCCAGGCGCTCGGCCAAGGCCGTGTAGCGGTGCCGGACGGCAACTCCGATCGAAACCGGGACAAGCACAACGGCAAAGAACTGCAGGAATTTCTCGATCGGCAGCGGGATGACGTGCCCGGCGCCATAGAAATGCAGCAGCGAAAAATTGGTGATCAATGGCACCGACACCAGCGCCACCATTGAGCTGATCGCCGTCAGCGTCAGGCTGAGCGCCGTATCGCCCTTGGCAAGGTGAGTGAAGAGGACCGCGGACGGGGCGCCGGGACTGGCCGCGAGCAGCATCATGCCGACCGCCATGGCAGGCGGCAAAGCCGAAACCGACACGATGCCGAAGCAAAGGACGGGAAGAACCAGTATCTGCACGATAAGAGCCACCAGGAGGGCCTTCGGTCGCAGCACCACCTGCAAGAAGTCCTGGAGCTTGAGCGACAGGCCAAGCCCCAGCATGATGATGACGAGGGCAACTGGCAGGAAGATGTTGAAAGTGGCGCTTGACTGCATAGTGATGCTCCCCGTGACCATCCATGTCGGCAAGAAGAACTGCAACCGCGAACGCGTAATCGCAAAAACATTCGGGCGGAGCACGCGCACCGCCGCGACGCGCACTTGCCTGACACCGGCGAAGTGTCTATAGAGACCGCGTTTCTGGCGGCCATGGCTAACCATCAAAGACTGCTGGCCAAGAGAAACAAGGCCTGATCAGGGTTTTCCTCGTGTTTTCCGTTGCCGGAGGCGATGAAAATACCCATATCGGGCACGAACCAGCCTGCCAGCATTCTCTATGCGCCGGACTTGCCGCTTAAGCGGCCGAGGGCTCTTCAGCCCGGAACGCCGGCAGGCTCACGCAACGCTAACCCACGGCGCCCGCTTCGCTTGTTGTGCGAAGCATTCCAGGAGAAACAATGTCAGCTGCAAATCCCACTCGCGATGATTTCGCGAGCATGCTCGAAGAATCATTCACCGCCGGCCATTCCGGCGAGGGCCAGGTTGTCCGGGGCACGATCACCGCGATCGAAAAGGACATGGCCATCATCGATGTCGGCCTCAAGGTCGAAGGCCGCGTGCCGCTGAAGGAATTCGGCGCCAAGGGCAAGGATTCCTCCCTCAAGGTCGGCGACACCGTCGAGGTCTATGTCGAGCGCATCGAGAACGCGCTTGGCGAGGCCATGCTGTCGCGCGAGAAGGCCCGCCGCGAGGAGAGCTGGGTGCGCCTCGAAGAGAAGTTCACCAAGGGTGAGCGCGTCGAAGGCGTCATCTTCAACCAGGTCAAGGGCGGCTTCACCGTCGATCTCGACGGCGCCGTGGCGTTCCTGCCGCGCAGCCAGGTCGACATCCGTCCGATCCGCGACGTCTCGCCGCTGATGCACAACCCGCAGCCCTTCGAGATCCTCAAGATGGATCGCCGCCGCGGCAACATCGTGGTGTCGCGCCGCACCGTGCTCGAGGAGAGCCGCGCCGAACAGCGTTCGGAAATCGTGCAGAACCTCGAGGAAGGCCAGGTGGTCGAGGGCGTGGTCAAGAACATCACCGACTACGGTGCGTTCGTCGACCTCGGCGGCATCGACGGCCTGCTGCATGTCACCGACATGGCATGGCGCCGCGTCAACCATCCGACCGAGATCCTCAACATCGGCCAGACGGTCAAGGTGCAGATCATCCGCATCAACCAGGAAACCCATCGCATTTCGCTCGGCATGAAGCAGCTCGAGAGCGATCCGTGGTCGGATATCGGCACCAAGTTCCCGATCGGCAAGAAGATCAAGGGCACCGTCACCAACATCACCGACTACGGCGCGTTCGTCGAGCTGGAGCCGGGCATCGAGGGCCTCATCCACGTTTCGGAAATGTCGTGGACGAAGAAGAACGTGCATCCCGGCAAGATCCTGTCGACGACGCAGGAAGTCGACGTGGTGGTGCTCGAGGTCGATCCGGCCAAGCGCCGCATCTCGCTCGGTCTCAAGCAGACGCTGGAGAACCCGTGGGAAGCCTTCGCGCGCAACCATCCGGTCGGCAGCCAGGTCGAGGGCGAGGTCAAGAACAAGACCGAGTTCGGCCTGTTCATCGGCCTGGAAGGCGACGTGGACGGCATGGTGCACCTCTCCGACCTCGACTGGACACGTCCGGGCGAGCAGGTGATCGAAGAGTACAATCGCGGCGACATGGTCAAGGCGCAGGTGCTCGACGTCGACATCGAGAAGGAGCGCATCTCGCTCGGCATCAAGCAGCTGGCCCGCGACACGGTCGGCGAGGCGGCGAGCAGCGGCGAGCTGCGCAAGAACGCCGTCGTTACCTGCGAGGTCACCGCGGTGAAGGATGGCGGTCTGGAAGTACGGCTGGTCGACAGCGGCCTCGATACCTTCATCAAGCGTTCGGACCTTTCCCGTGACCGCGACGAGCAGCGCCCCGAGCGCTTCACCGTCGGCCAGAAGGTCGACGCCCGCGTCATCGCCTTCGACAAGAAGACCCGCAAGCTGCAGGTCTCGATCAAGGCGCTGGAAATCGCCGAGGAGAAGGAAGCGGTCGCCCAGTACGGCTCGACCGACTCCGGCGCCTCGCTGGGAGACATCCTGGGCGCGGCGCTGAAGAAGCAGGGCAACTAATCCTTTGCCGAAAGCAAAAACCCCGCCGGAGCGATCCGGCGGGGTTTTTCATTGCACTTTGATCTATGAGGTCAGGCTCGCCCATAGAGCGGCACCAGCGTGCCGCTCATCGCCTGATTGGCGGGCGAAGCGAGATAGGCGATCGCCTCGGCGGCGGCCTCGAGGCTGACCCATTTGGTGAAATCGGCGTCGGGCATGTCGGCGCGGGTGGCGGGCGTGTCGAGCGTCGAGGGCGCGACCGCATTGACCAGGATGCCCTTGTGCTTCAGCTCCTCGGCCATCGCCTGGGTCATCGCGGCGACCGCCGCCTTGCTCGCGGCGTAGGCGACCATTCCGGCGCCGCGCCTGGGCTCAAGCCCGGCGCGCGCGCTGACGTTGACGATGCGCCCCGCGGTGCCCGACGTCAGCATCGAGCGCACCGCGGCGCGGCTGCAAAGGAAGGTGGTCCGCGCATTGGTGTCCATCATCTCGACAAAGGATGCCGTCTCGATCTTTTCGACCGGCGCCATGGTGAAACCGCCGGCAAGATGGATCGAAGCCCAAAGCTCCGGAACCTGATGGTAGAAGGCCTCGACCTTGGCGGAGTCCGACAGGTCGACATTGTGTGCCAGATGGACGCTGGCGTGAGCCGCGTAGGGAAAATGCGGCGGAGCCGCGGCATGCGCATTGGGCACGTGGCAAATCGCGCCCTGCTCCAGCAACCTGCCGACAACCGCGCCGCCGAGCGCCCCGGTGCCGCCCGTCACCACGACATGCCTGCCGTTAAGCGTTTCCGTCATATTTCGACTGCTCCTGTCGTATTCTTATGGTTATGCCGCCCCAGCCTCGAACGTCGCGCCTTTCGCGTTGTCACTCAATTGAAATATCGACATGGCAGGCGTCCCGTCTTTGCATGCGTCGACACGCAGCCGCGTGACGTGACGCGGGCCGCGTCTCGGCCGGATGGGACGATCGCCAGGAGCCTCAATCGACGGTGATTTCTATAACCCGCGGCTTGCCGCCCGCCCGCGCGCGCTTCAGCGCACCGGCCAGGTCACCGACCCCTGTCAGCCGCTCGGCTTCGATGCCGTAGGCCTCGGCGAGCTTGCAGAAATCCGGCGGTGCCGGCGACACGCCGACCGGCTCGACGCCGGCATCAAGCATCGAGGTCTCGATCTCGCGATAGCCGCGATTGTTCCAGACGACGAAGATCACCGGCGCCTCGGCGTCGAGCGCCGCGCCGAGCTCCGGCAAGGTGAACTGGAAGCCGCCGTCGCCGGTGAGGCACACGACCGGCGCTTCGGGCACGGCAAGGGCGGCACCGATCGCCGCCGGCGGACCGTAGCCCAGCGCGCCGAAACCGGTCGCGGCATTGAACCAGCCGGCCGGACGGTCGTGGTCGTAATAGAGGTTGGCGGCGTAGATCGGTTGCGTCGAGTCGCCGACGATGATGGCGCCGGGCAGCGCGTCACGGATCGTCTCCACCGCGCGCAGTTGCGCCAGGTAGTCCGGCCGCAGCTCCGCCAGAGCGGCCTCTCGCCCTGCGGCAGCGCGGGCTTCGCCGTCTTTCGCGGCGACATGAGCGGCGCCGAGTGCAGCCAGCAGGGCAGAAAGCGCCTCGGCACAATCGGCGTGGATGCCAACCGTCACCGGACGGCGCGCGAGCTGGTCGGCGCCGATATCGATGCGGATGAGGCTCGGCGGCAGCACGAAGCCGCCATCGCCGTAGCCGTCATAGTCGGTGGGGCCGAATTCGGTGCCGGCGGCGATCACCAGATCGGCGTCCGCCATCATCGCGCGCACCGCCTTGAGGCTTGGGCTTGCGGGCACCAAGAGCGGGTGGCCATGCAGCAGGCCGCGCGCATTGGCGGTCTCGACCACCGGCGCGCCGAGCGCTTCGGCGAAACGCGTCAGCGCCGCGTCGGCTTTCTTGGCACCGCCACCGGCAAGAATCAGCGGACGGCGAGCCGCCTTGATCAACCTCGCAGCCTCGGCAACAGCCGCCGCGTCCGGAGCGGGCGGCGCGGCGTTGCCGAGCACCGGCGCGAGCCCCTCGGCGGGCTTCACCATGACGTTTGTCGGGATCTCGATGTGAACCGGACCCGGCCGCGACGAGGAGAAGACGGCGAAGGCTCGGGCGAGCGCACCCGGCAGTTCCTCGGCCTCGGTGACACGCTCGGAAGACAGCGCCACCTTCTCCATCATGCCGCGCTGGTCCGGCAGTTCGTGCAGGAAGCCCAAACCCTTGCCGAGCGTATCGGTGGCATTGACACCGGAGATCACCAGCATCGGCACCGAATCGGCGCGCGCCTGGCCCATCGCGGTGATGGTGTTGGTGAGGCCGGGCCCGGTGATGACGAAAGCCACGCCCGGCCGGCCGCCGGCGCGGGCGTAGCCGTCGGCCATGAAGCCGGCGCCCTGCTCGTGGCGCGGCGTGATGTGGCGGATATTCGAACGCGCCAGGCCGCGATAAAGCTCGACCGTATGCACGCCCGGAATGCCGAAGACGGTGTCGACGCCATGCGCCTCGAGCAAGGTTATGAGCGCTTCGCCGAGCGTGGTCATTGGTTTTCTCCCTTTGGAGAGGATCACTGTTAACGGAAACAGTGATCCGCTCTATCTCTTTGTTTGTTACGCAATTCCGGACGGGAAACCGCTCCTCACCTTTTCCTGGAATTGCTCTAGACCGTGATGGCGTTTCGTTGAATTGCCTTCCCGATCTAACCTTTGTTGAGCATGATCTTTCTCCGAAAACTCGTTCCTACTTTTCGGAATCATGCTTCAGCGGCGCGAGGCCGAGTTCGGCCTCGACAGCCTTGATGCCAATCGCCGCCAACTCGCCGGGCGAGAACATCTCACCGGCCAGGCAGCCTTCGATCCAAAGCCCGTCGATGATCGCATTGATGGCGATGGCATGACGGCGAAGCTGACTTGCGTCCGGTTCGCGCTGTTCGGCGGCGAGCACCTCGGCGACGACCGCTTCCACCTCGTTACGAAAGCCAAGATAGCCTTCGCGGTGAGCGCGGGCGAGCGTCGGATCCGCACCGGCACGGCCGATGAAGGTCGCCCAGAGCGAAAACACCCGCTGGTCGATGATCGGCGCGCTGAGATTGGCGGTGACGAAAGCGGCAAGGCGTTGGCGAGGCGACGCCTCTTCCATGACCAATGCCGCTTTCGCCTGCTCGGTCATGCGGCCGACCAGCGCCGTATAGGCCCCCTGCAGCAATTCTTCCTTGCCGGGGAAATAGTGCCGGATCAGGCCGGCGGTGACGCCGGCACGCAATGCGATGGTGCGCAAAGTGGCGCCCTGCAGGCCATATTCCGCCACGCAGTCCAGAGTCGCTTCGATCAGATCCTGCCGCCGCCGCTCCTCGCCCTCGCGACGGAACTTGCGGCGCGCCGTCATCGGCGCAGGATCGGCCGCGTCAGGCATGTCGGCCCGCCTTCGCAGGCGATACAGAGCGCATCCGCCTCGAAAATCTCAACCGTGCAGCCGGCGGCCTCCATCGCGGCTTTGGTCTTGGGAAAGCCCGCAACGGCAATGACCTTGTGCGGGCTGGTCGGCAGCACGTTCAGGCTGAGGCCGTTGGAAGCGGCGAATTCTCCGGCGTCGCCTTCGACCAGCCTGATGCCGCGCGCCTTCAGCATCTGATAGAACGGAGCCGGCAACAGCGGCGAATAGACCAGCGCGAGATCGTCGGCCAGCGGGCTGATCACCGACATCAGATGCAGGCACGCCTCTTCCCCCTGCCACAGCGGCAGATCAAAACCGTAGACGGAAATTCCCAGCGGCGTCAGCAGGTTCGAAACCTGCTGGATGCCTTCCTGGTTGGAGCGGACCCCGCGCCCGATCGCCAGCGTGCGGGCATCCACCCATACGCAATCACCGCCTTCGACCTGGCCAGGAGCCTCGACGCGGCCGAGGATCGGAATACCCAGCCCTCTGTAGGTTTCCTCATGCAGAGAGGGTTCCCTGGCGCGCAATGGCTTGCCCATGGACAGGATCAGCGCACCGTGCTCGGTCATCAGCGATGGGTCGTGCGTGAACAACGAATCCGAAAGGCCGTCGGCCTTGTCCTCGATCCATTCGATTTCGGCGCCGGAAGCCGCGACCAGTTCAGCAAGGGCCGCGTGCTGCGACGCTGCCTTCGCCGGGTTGAACCCGGGGCCATAGTGCCATTGAGCTCTGTCGGCGTCGCGCATGGCGTTCGCCGCCGACCGCATGAGCACGCGCCGCAGTGGCGCCGCCATGGATTGTGATCCGAAAGCGCTCATCAATGCCCTTTTAAGATGAAAAAAACCGAAAAAATTTCATGAACGGCTATTTATACACTTGCGCAACAAGGTCGCAAGTGCCGTAATGAACGGGATTGACGGGCTCGCGCTGCCGGGTCCATGCTGAAGTGAGGAGCGGGACAGTACAGCGTATGTTGATGAGCCGGATGGACGTTCGACGAACTGCCGTCGCCCCCATAGAGGTTACCCGGTGAGCGCGGTGGAAGCCGCCGCAGTCCCAGCCGGCCAAGCGCAGAGCGGCGCCGCCGAAGCCATCCATGTCGAGAACCTGCACAAGAAGTTCGGCCAGTTGCATGTGCTGAAGGGCGTTTCGCTGTCGGCGCGCGACGGCGAGGTGATCGCCATCATCGGCGGCTCGGGCTCCGGCAAGTCGACGCTGCTGCGCTGCATCAACTGCCTGGAAAACCCGACCAGCGGCATCATCCGTGTCAATGGCGAGGAGATCAAGCTGAAGGCCGAGAGCCACGGCCATACGGTTCCTGCCGACCGCAAGCAGATCGAGCGCATCCGCTCGAGACTCGGCATGGTGTTCCAAAACTTCAACCTGTGGAGCCACATGACGCTGATCGAGAACGTCATCGAGGTTCCGGTGCACGTGCTCGGCGTCAAGCGCGACGAGGCGATCGCCCAGGCCGAGAAGCTGCTCGCCCGGGTCGGGCTGGCGGAGAAGCGTGACGTCTACCCGGCATTCCTGTCGGGCGGCCAGCAGCAGCGCGCCGCGATCGCCAGGGCGCTGGCGATCAATCCGCGCGTCATGCTGTTCGACGAGCCGACCTCCGCGCTCGATCCGGAACTGGTCGGCGAGGTGCTGAAGGTGATCGGCGACCTGGCGCGCGAGGGGCGCACCATGGTGCTGGTGACGCATGAAATGAAATTCGCCCGCGAGGTCGCGACCCATGTCGTCTACCTCTACAACGGGCTGGTCGAGGAAGAAGGCCCGCCGGAACAGCTGTTCGGCGCGCCGAAATCCGAAAGGCTCAAGCAATTCCTCCGCAATGTCGGCTAGGGCCGGCGTCAAGCGGAGCGAAAACCGGGAACGACAACAAACTGGGAGTCCTGAAATGAAGACTGTTCTCAAGACCTTCGCCGCGGCGCTGCTGTTCGGCGTCGCCGCGATGGGCGTGGCCAAGGCCGATCAGGTCAAGATCGGCGTCGCCGCCGAGCCCTACCCGCCGTTCACCTCGCCGGATGCGACGGGCAAGTGGGTCGGCTGGGAGATCGATTTCATCGACGCCGTCTGCGCCGAGGAGAAGCTCGACTGCGTCATCACGCCCGTTGCCTGGGACGGCATCATTCCGGCGCTCACCACCAAGAAGATCGACCTCATCGTCTCCTCGATGTCGATCACCGACGAGCGCAAGAAGACGATCGACTTCTCGGATAAGTACTACAACACGCCGACAGCAATCATCGGACCGAAGGATCAGAAGTTCGGCGCCACGCCGGACGATCTTAAAGGCAAGGTGATCGGCGTTCAGGTGTCGACCGTGCATGCCGTCTACGCCAAGAAGCACTTCACCGGCGCGCAGGAGATCAAGGAATACCAGACGCAGGACGAGGCCAACAACGATCTCGCCGCCGGCCGTCTCGATGCGGTGCAGGCCGACTCCATCGCGCTCGGCGAATTCCTCAAGACGGACCAGGGCAAGGCCTGCTGCGATCTGAAGGGCATGGTCGCGCCGGACGACGAGGTGCTGGGACCGGGCGTCGGCGCCGGCGTGCGCAAGGAAGACACCGCGCTCAAGGAAAAGATCAACGCCGGCATCAAGGCCATCCGCGCCAACGGTAAGTACGATGAGATCTCGAAGAAATACTTCGACTTCGACATCTATGGCGGCGCCACGCAGTCGAACTGACGCCTCCTTTTGATGTTGGGGGCATGGCCAGCGCCATGCCCCTTGGCCCAAACCTTGCCACGCATGCCCGCCGCTGAACGCTGCGGTCGGCGGCTGCCAGCAATTCGGGGGCGAAGCTGATCAATGCCTTTCTTCCGGCCTCGGCGGCCGGCATCATCGAGCTCCTGTCGCCCGTGCCGCCCGGCTGGGGCGGCACCCTGCTGGTCGGATTGCTGCATTCGATCGAGATCGCCATCGGCGCCACCTGCCTTGGCCTTTTGATCGGCACCGGCGGCGCCTGGGGCAAGCTTTACGGCGGACCGGTGACGCGCGATCTGCTCGCCGTCTACACCACGGTGGTGCGCGCCGTGCCGGAACTGGTGCTGATCCTGCTGCTCTATTACGCCGGCACCGATCTCATCAATCAGCTGCTGACCGCGATGGGTTACCAGCGCGTCGACATCAGCGGGCTGGCCGCCGGCATTTTTGTCCTTGGCGTCGTGCAGGGCGCCTATTCGACGGAAGTCATCCGCGGCGCCATCCTGTCCATCCCACAAGGCCAGATCGAGGCCGCCCGCGCCTATGGCATGCCGCCCGGCCTGATGTTGAGGCGCATAACATTGCCGGCAATGCTGCCTTTCGCCATTCCCGGCCTTGCCAATCTCTGGCTGATCGCCACCAAGGACACCGCGTTGCTTGCCGTCGTTGGCTTCTTCGAACTGACGCTGGCGACGCGTCAGGCGGCCGGCGTCACCAAGGCCTATCTGGTCTTCTATCTTGCTGCCGGCGCGCTTTATCTGGCGCTGACGCTGTTTTCCAACGTGATCATCGGCCGCGTCGAGGCCTGGTCGCGGCGCGGCATGCCTTCCGTCAAGGAGGCGCGCTGATGTCGGCCGAAGCGACCGCGATCAACATGGCGGCGCGTGCCTCGCTCTGGCTGAAGCCGCACCGCATCGTGCTGATCCTAATCGCGCTGGGATTGGTCCTCTGCGCGGCCTTCTTCATGCGCTGGGACTGGCTGCCGCAATATTGGCAGATGGGGCTGCTCGGCATCTGGCGGTCGCTGTGGATCCTCGTCGTGACCTGCGCGCTGGGCTTTATACTGGCCGTACCGCTTGGGCTGGCGCAGGCCGGTGGGCCGTTCTGGCTCGCCGCACCGGCCAAGATCTTCTGCACCATCATCCGCGGTACGCCGCTGCTGCTGCAACTGTGGCTGCTCTACTACGGGCTGGGATCGCTTTTTCCGCAATATCCATGGATCCGCGAGTCCTGGATGTGGCTCTATCTCAGGCAAGCCTGGCCCTACGGCGTATTGGCGTTGACCTTGTCATTTGCCGGCTATGAAGGCGAGGTGATGCGCGGCGCCTTCGCCGGCGTGCCGAAAGGGCAGCTGGAAGCCGCGCGCGCCTTCGGCATGAGCCGCTTCAAGATCTTCCGCCGCATCTGGCTGCCGCAGGCCTTCTTCCGCGCGCTTCCGACACTGACCGGCGAAACCGTGCTGCAGCTCAAGTCGACGCCGCTGGTGGCGACGATCAGCGTCATCGATATCTTCGCCGTCTCGTCCAAGGTGCGGCAGGACACTTATCTCACCTACGAGCCCTTGCTGCTGCTGGCGCTGATCTACATGACCATCACCGGCATCCTGGTTCTCATCTTCAGCCGCATCGAGGCCCGGATTCCGGTCAAGATCGGTTAGTAGGGGAATAGGGGAATAGGGGAATAGGGGAGTGTTCAGCCACGATCCGCATTCACATTTCCATCCCCATTCGCTATTTGCTCCACAATTTCCCCCTACTCCCTTATTCCCTTACTCCCTCAGGACGGCTCCGATGCAACTCACTCTCGACCAGGCAACAGGGCTCTGCCGCATGGCGGCGCTCGGCGCCGGCGCCAATGAAGAAGCGACGCAGTCGCTGGTTGCCTCGATCATCGCGGCGGAAGCAGAAGGCCTGTCGGCGGTCGGCCTGTCGCATTTCATCGACTATCTGGAGGCGATCGAGGACGGCCGCATCGACGGCAATGCCGATCCGGTCGTCACCCGGCCGGCGCTGGCCGCCTACCTCTCCGATGCGCGCGGCGGACTTGCCCATACCGGCTTCGACCGCACTATCGATGACCTCGTCAAGGCAGCGAGGCTTTTCGGCGTCGCCATCTTCTCCCAGAGGAACGCCTATACCTGCGGCGCGCTCGGCTATTTCACCGGACGGCTGGCAGCGCAGGGGCTGGTCTCGTTCGCCGCCACCAACGGGCCGGCGGTGCTTGCAGGCTCGGGCTCGGTCAAGCCGGTCTACTGCACCAACCCGATGTCCTTTGCCGCGCCTGCCGCGGACGGGCCGCCGTTGGTGATCGACCAATCGTCGAGCGCCACCGCCTTCGTCAACATCCGCAAGGCGGCGGAAGACGGAAGGAAGATCCCCGAGGGCTGGGCACTCGATGCCAGCGGCAACCCGACCACCGATCCGGCGGCGGCGATGAAGGGCGCGATGCTCGCCTTCGGCGGCCAGCGCGGCGCCAACATCGCGCTTATGGTCGAGGTGCTGGCGGCGGGGATTTCCGGCGCCAACTGGTCGCTCGACGCACCCTGGTTCTCCGGCGGGCCGGACAGCCCCGGAACCGGGCTCTTCGTGCTCGCTATCGAGCCCAAATTGGTCGATCCGGATTTTGAGCAGCGCATGAAGGACCAGCTCGACCGGCTGCGGCGGCGCTACGGCGTGCACATCCCCGGCCGTGCCCGGGCAGAGGCCGCTGAAAAGGCGACGGCGCGCGGTGTCGATATCCCGAAGGCGGTCGTGCAGCGCATTTCCGAATTCGCCGAACGCTACTCGGCCTGATCGAGGCATCGCCAGGCAACAAGGCGCGCATTTGCTTCGCGCCGCTTTGAACCTTTCTTAGCCCGGCAGCGACCCATCAGCGGCACCCCACATCGCAAGCCGCAAAAGGGTGGCTTGGGTCGCGGCTTGCGATTGGCGGCCGTCGCGCCGGGCGTCCAGGGCCGGGGCGGGCGTGCTTGCTTCACGCCGCCTTGATACCGTCTCAGGTCAGGCCGCCTCGTTGGACCCTGTTTCGGTGCGCTCACTGCCCGGAAAACCCCGCCTCGGCGGGGTTTTCTGTTTCTCACTGCGGCAATAAAACATGCGAAAGTTCGTCAGGTTTATTCTCTTTGACGGAGTGGACGCCTTTGCGTCCGTCAAATCAGCAAAAAGGAGACCGCATGTTCGCCAGCACCGACACGTCCAGACCAAGGCTTATCGTTCCGGCCCTAGGCGGACTCTATGCGACGCTGAACAATGCGGCCGAAACGCTGCTGCGCGCCGTTGCCGGGGCGTTCCTCGCCATTCATGGCTCGCAGGAGATCGTCAATCCGTTTGGCGCCACGGAAATGGTCGAAGGTCTGGGCTTCTATCCTGGCGTCTTCTGGTCGCCGCTGCTCGCCTGCACCGAATTCTTCGGCGGCATTTTGATTGCCATCGGCCTCGTCACCCGCCCGGCCGCTTTCGCCGGCCTGATCGTGCTTCTGGTCACGGTATGGTTCCACTGGGTCACCATGGGCCAGGGCTTTTCGGGCGCGGAAAAGTCGCTGCTCTGGGCGGCAATCCTCGCCTTCTTCGTCATCCGAGGCGGCAACCGGCATTCGGTCGACGCGCGCATCGGCCGGGCGTTCTGAGCGGCTTTTACCCTGACGCAATTCGGCACGGAAAACCGCTCCACACTTTCCTGGAATTACTAAAAAACAAGGCGGCGGCGCTCTTTGCCTTTGACGCGAAACGGATTAAGAAGCGGCTCAGCCAAGCTTTTGCGCGCGGAGCCAGCCATGACCGAAATCCTGCAGACCCCCAAGCTCGTCGTCGTGTTCGGCGGCTCGGGATTCGTCGGCCGTCATGTCGTTCGCGCGCTCGCCAAGCGCGGCTATCGCATCCGGGTCGCCTGCCGGCGGCCCGACCTTGCCGGCCATGTGCAGCCGCTCGGCAATGTCGGCCAGATCCAGCCGGTGCAGGCCAATGTGCGCGTGCGCTGGTCGGTCGACCGCGCCGTTCAGGGCGCCGACCACGTCGTCAACCTCGTCGCCATACTGCATGAGAGCGGCCGGCAGAAATTCGGCTCCGTGCACGAGTTCGGCGCGCGCGCCGTCGCCGAGGCCGCGCGATCGGTCGGCGCCGGCCTCACCCATATATCGGCGCTCGGCGCCGACCTCAACTCGCCGTCGGGATATGCCCGCACCAAGGCTCTCGGCGAGAAAGCAGTGTTCGAGACGGTGCCCGACGCCGTCGTCTTGCGGCCCTCGATCAATTTCGGACCCGAGGACGCCTTCTTCAACCGCTTCGCCAACATGGCGCGCTTCTCGCCCGTGCTGCCGCTGATCGGCGGCGGGGAGACGAAATTCCAGCCGATCTATGTCGGCGACGTTGCCGAGGCGGTGGCACGCTCGGTCGACGGCAAGGTCGAGCGTGGCCAGACCTATGAGCTCGGCGGCCCGCAGGTGTTGACCTTCAAGGAATGCATGCAGGAGCTGCTCGCCGTTATCGACCGCAGACGCCTCCTGGTGCCGGTGCCGTGGTGGATGGCCAATATCCAAGCCTCGATCCTGCAGCTGTTGCCCAATCCGCTGCTGACCAAGGACCAGGTGCTGCAGCTGCGCGAGCACAACGTCGTCTCCGAAGCCGCCGCCCAGGCGAACAGAACGATCAATGGCCTCGGCATCCAGCCGCAGGCGATCGCCGCGATCCTGCCGAGCTATCTCTGGCGCTTCCGCGCCGCCGGCCAGTTCCAGCAGCGCCGGCCGATCGCCGACCGGTAGACTGTTCCGATCGGGACCCGTTCCAATCAGGCGCGGCGGGAAATCTGCATCGGCAGGCCGCCCTGCGGCTGCGTGGTCAGCTTCTGCACCGGCCATGGCCGGGTTTGTGACGTTACGTCGAAACGGAAGCGCGACAACAGGATGGCCAAAGCAATGATCGCCTCCTGCATGGCGAAGCTGGCGCCGATGCAGACGCGCGGCCCGGCGCCGAAAGGCAGATACTGGAAGCGGTCGATCCGTTCGCGGTTCTCCGGATGGAAGCGCTCCGGCATGAAGGCGTCCGGCCTGTCCCATAGCTTGCGATGGCGATGCACCACCCAGGGCATCACCAGCACGGCGGCGTATCTCGGGATATAGAGGCCGTTCCAGGTCTCCGGCTCGATCGGCTCGCGATTGATCGAGGGCGCTGGCGGATAAAGCCTCAGCGCTTCCTCGAAGGCGGCGCGGGTGAGCGGCATGGCGTCCAGCCATCTTGTCGGATCGGGCTCGCGCGCTAGCATCGCATCGATCTCCTGCTCGACCTTGTCGCGCTCCCAGGGCGCTTCGGCGAGACAGTAGATCGTCCAGCCGAGCGCGCGCGCCGTGGTCTCGTGCCCGGCGCCGATGAAGGTGATGATGTTGTCCTCGACCTCGGCGCGGGTCAGGCCGTCCGGCCCCTCGGCTTTCAGGAGTAGCGTCAGGAAATCCTGCGGCACGCCGTCGGGATCGCGCTTCAGCCGCTCCTCGCGCATTTTCACCGTGTTGGCAACGATGTTGCGGAAATACGCCATGGTCTTGCGGCCGCGGATGCGGGTCAGCCGCGGCAGCCATTCCGGGGCGCGCAACAGGTCGAGCGGATCGACCCGGCCCATGGTCTCGAACAGGCGGTCGATCTCCTTGGCGAAGCTGCCGGGCTCGCCGGCGATCTCGCCAGAAAACAGCGTCTCGGCCAGCATATCATAGGTGAGCATCGTCATGTCGCGGGCGACGTCGGTCGTACCGCCGGCCTCGTAGCGGGTGGCGAATTCCAGCGTGCGCTTCAGCATCGGCTCGGCGAAACCGAAGATGTGGCGCGGCGTGAACACCGGCGCCATCGCCTTGCGCGAGCGCTTCCACACCTCGCCCTCGGCGGTGAGCAAGCCGTCGCGCAGGATCGGGCGCAGGATCAGCTGGCGCACCGTCGCCATCTTGTAGTTCCTGGCGTTGTCGACCAGCACGTGGCGGATGAGGCCGGGATCGTTGGCGATGACCAGCGGCCCGCCGATACCGGTCACCGAGATCCAGGGCTCGTTGTAGGTATGCTCGCCCCACAGCTCGAGCGGGTTGCGGTAGACGATGCGCATCATCTCCAGCGTCGAGGGCGGCTGGGTGCGCGGCTTCGGCGCAGGCGGCACGAAGGGGGCGGGCTTTGTGTCCATCGGATGCTCCGCTACGACGGCAAATGTAATGCGCGGCAAAGCGGGCGTCCATGTGACCGAACGGAAAGCCCATGGAGAGACCGCCTCGCCTGAATGTGAACGGCGCCCTTCGATGGCTGCTTGTTGACCGTGACCGGTTCCTTTAGTCGCCAACGGATACCGTCAATCGAGGAGCCACCCGTGAAGCACCAGTTGAGCATCATCATCGGCAGCACGCGACCGGGACGCGCCGGACCGATCTTCGCCGAGTGGCTGGAGGGGTTCGCGCGCGAGCACGGCAAGTTCGAGCCGGTGCTCGCCGACATTGCCGCCTTCAAGCTGCCGCTGCTCGACGAGCCGCATCATCCACGCCTGCGCAAATACGAGAACGACCACACCAAGGCCTGGTCGAAGGCGATCGACGCCGCCGACGCCTTCGTCTTCGTGGCGCCGGAATACAACTACTTCGCCGCTCCGGCGATTGTTAACGCCGTCGACTATCTGCTCAAGGAGTGGCGCTACAAGCCCGCCGCCATCTTCAGCTATGGCGGGGTGTCCGGCGGCCTGCGCGCGGCACAGGCGCTGAAGCCGCTGCTGACCTCGGTCGGCGTCATGCCGATCCCGGAAGGCGTGGCGCTGCCTTCCTACAGGACCTTGCTCGACAAGGAGGGCGCGTATCATCCGGGCGAGCAGGTGCTGGGCGGCGCCAAGACCATGCTGGACGAGTTGTTCCGCTGGAGCGAGGCGCTGAAGGCGCTGCGCGCCGGCCTCCGGGCGGAATAGCAGACGTCCCGATATGACTGCTGCAACGCCGCACGCGGGCGAGGCTTTCGCGCCGGCATAGCCCGCTGCCCGCCCCGCGCTTCCCGGAGTATCGCGCCCGGCCTGCCAACGGCCGCTCGCCAAGCCGGCAAAACGCCTGCAAACCTTGGAAAAACGGCCATTTGCGCCTATATCTAGGACATCAAAACGGCGCGATTCGGGACCATTTTTCCGCGCCGGATCAGCGACATCAATCAGACAGGTATTTATGAGCGATCAGACCGAAAGCGCCATTGGCGCGGAAGCCGAGTATGGCGCCGATTCCATCAAAGTTTTGAAGGGGTTGGACGCTGTCCGCAAGCGGCCGGGCATGTATATCGGCGACACCGACGACGGCTCGGGCCTGCATCACATGGTCTATGAGGTGGTGGACAACGCCATCGACGAGGCGCTGGCCGGGCATGCCGACCTCGTCTCGGTGACGCTCAACCCCGACGGCTCGGTGACCGTCATCGACAATGGCCGCGGGATTCCGACCGATATCCATCCCAGCGAGGGCGTCTCGGCGGCCGAAGTGATCATGACCCAGCTGCATGCCGGCGGCAAATTCGACCAGAACTCCTACAAGGTTTCGGGCGGCCTGCACGGCGTCGGCGTCTCGGTGGTCAACGCTCTTTCGGCATGGCTCAAGCTCAAGATCCGTCGCAACGGCGAAATCTTCGAGATGAGCTTCACGCATGGCAATGCCGACGCTCCGCTGAAGGTGACCGGCACCTACGAGCAGGACAAGCGACCGGGGACCTATGAAGGCCGCAGCGGCAGCGAGATCACCTTCTTCCCGTCAGCCGAAACCTTCACCATGGTCGAATTCGACTACAACACGCTCGAGCACCGGCTGCGCGAGCTCGCCTTCCTCAATTCCGGCGTGCGCATCGTGCTGACCGACGCGCGCCATGCCGACCTCGTGCGCCACGAATTGCATTATGACGGCGGCCTAGAGGAATTCGTCAAGTATCTCGACCGGGTGAAGAAGCCGCTGATCGAGAAGCCGATCGCCATTCGCGCCGAGCGCGACGGCATCACCGTCGAGGTGGCGATGTGGTGGAACGACAGTTACCACGAGAACGTGCTGGCCTTCACCAACAACATCCCGCAGCGCGACGGCGGCACGCATCTGGCCGGATTCCGCGCCGCGCTGACCAGGCAGATCACCGGCTATGGCGAGTCCTCCGGCCAGACCAAGAAGGAAAAGGTTTCGCTCACCGGCGACGACTGCCGCGAAGGCCTGACGGCCGTTCTGTCGGTCAAGGTTCCGGATCCGAAATTCTCCTCGCAGACCAAGGACAAGCTGGTCTCCTCGGAAGTCCGGCCGGTGGTGGAAAGCCTGGTCAACGAGGCGCTGGGCACCTGGCTGGAAGAGCATCCAAGCGAAGGCAAGGTGGTGGTGGAGAAGGTGATCCAGGCGGCCGCCGCGCGCGAAGCCGCGCGCAAGGCGCGCGACATAACCCGCAAGAGCACGCTCGGCGTCACCTCGCTGCCCGGCAAGCTTGCCGACTGCCAAGAGCGCGATCCCGCGAAATCGGAAATCTTCATCGTTGAGGGCGACTCGGCCGGCGGCTCGGCCAAGGGCGGGCGCTCGCGCCAGAACCAGGCGATCCTGCCGCTGCGGGGCAAGATCCTGAATGTCGAGCGGGCGCGCTTCGACCGTATGCTCAGCTCCGACATGATCGGCACGCTGATCACGGCGCTCGGCACCTCGATCGGCAAGGACGAGTTCAACGCCGACAAGCTGCGCTACCACAAGATCATCCTGATGACGGACGCCGACGTCGACGGCGCCCACATCCGCACGCTGCTGCTCACCTTCTTCTTCCGGCAGATGCCGGAGCTGATCGAGCGCGGCCATCTCTACATCGCCCAGCCGCCGCTCTACAAAGTGACGCGGGGCAAGAGCTCGCAATATCTCAAGGACGAAAGCGCCTATGAGGAATATCTGATCGAGTCCGGGCTGGAAGAGGCTTCACTGACGCTCGCCTCCGGCGAGGTGCGGACCGGACAGGACCTGCGCGGCGCGGTCGACGACGCGTTGGCGGTGCGGCACCTGATCAACGGGCTGCACACGCGCTACAACCGCAGTGTCGTCGAGCAGGCGGCGATCGCCGGCGCGCTCAATGCCGACGTGCTCGCCGATCTCGGCCGCGCCACCGCCATGGCCGAACACGTCGCCAGGCGGCTCGACATGATCGCCGAGGAGACCGAGCGCGGCTGGAGCGGACGGCTGTCGACCTCCAATGACGGGTCGGGCGGCTATGTCTTCGAACGCACCGTGCGCGGCGTCAAGGACGCGGTCCAGCTCGATGCCGGGCTGATCAACTCGGCCGATGCGCGCCAGCTCGACCGCTATGCAGCGCGCCTGGCGGAAGTCTATGGCGAGCAGCCGACGCTGCGCCGCAAGGAGACTTCCGAGCTCCTTTCCGGACCGCTGGCGCTGCTCAACGCGGTGTTCGCGGCTGGCCGCAAGGGACTGACCATGCAGCGCTACAAGGGCCTTGGCGAGATGAACGCCGAACAGCTCTGGGAAACCACGCTGGATCCGAATGTGCGCTCGCTGCTTCAGGTCAAGGTGGCCGACGCGACCGACGCCGACAGCCTGTTCTCACGGCTGATGGGCGACGAGGTGGAGCCACGGCGCGAGTTCATCCAGGACAATGCGCTGTCGGTGGCCAATCTGGATATTTGACGGCCTGCCATCGGCCCTCTCAGCCTGCCGTCGGTCCGCCGTCCGTGGCGGATGGGGTGATCCGACCGGAACAGAAGGTCTCCTGAAACATTGTGACAGATCGATCACAACTTGTTTCAGGAGGTTTCGATGGGCCGCGGTATCTTGCTCTGGTTGCTCGGGGTTCCGATTCCGATCATCATTCTCATCATGCTTTTTGCCCGCTAGGAGGCTTCGATGCAGCCCACCCTATCGGCAACCGATGCTCCCGGTACGCTAGAATCCTCCGCCACCGCCGTCAGTTGGGGGCCGATCATCGCTGGCGCTTTCGCAGCCTCGGCTTTGACTCTCATCCTTACCTTGCTCGGCTCCGGACTCGGGCTGACGATGGTTTCGCCCTGGTCCGCGTCGAATCCTTCGGTCACCACCTTCGCGGCTACCACCGGCGCCTGGTTAATCGTCGTGCAATGGCTGTCGGCGGGCCTAGGCGGTTATCTTGCCGGGCGGTTGCGGACCAAATGGGTTGGCGTCCACACTGACGAGGTCTATTTCCGCGACACCACCCACGGCTTCCTTGCCTGGGCGCTGGCCACGTTGCTTGTCGCCGGTGTTCTCGGCTCGGTCCTGTCGGCTGCAGTTGGGACGGGCGTGCAGGCGGCATCCACTGTCGCGTCGGGCGCCGCGATGGGTGCCTCGGCAGGCGCGTCGGCAAACGCCAACGGCGCCTCGGTCGACAATGCGACATCGTATTTCGTCGACACGCTGTTCCGTCCGGCGGATGCGAGCAAGCTTGCAGCCGCCAATCCGCAGAACGACGCGGCGACCACGGCGCAAGCGTCTCGCATCCTGGTCGCAAGTGCCGCCTCCGGTGAGGTGTCGGCCGACGACAAGACCTACCTGGCGCAGCTTGTGACTGCCCGCACAGGCCTTCCGGAAGCCGACGCAAAGGCCCGTGTCGATGCGGTGCTTGTAAAGGTGGAGGAGGCTAAGACCAAGGCCAAGCAGGCGGCAGACACGGCCAGGAAGGCAACGGCCTCATTTGCCCTGATCGGCGCCTTGGCGTTGGTCATCGGCGCCTTCATCGCCAGCGCTGCCGCAGCTCTCGGCGGCAAGCAGCGCGACGAAGACGAGGCGCTTTTCCTGTCCAAAGGCTAGACTGAACCATCCGGTGATTGAAAGACAAAGCCCGGCTCACGGCCGGGCTTTTCGGTCTTTGAGATGGCAAGCCGGATCAGTGATCGAAGGCCTTGACGATTTCCTCGGTCATCTTCTTGGCGTCGCCGAGCAGCATCATGGTGCCGTCCTTGTAGAACAGCGTGTTGTCGATGCCGGCATAGCCCGAACCCAGCGAGCGCTTGACGAACAGGCAGGTGCGGGCCTTGTCGACGTCGAGGATCGGCATGCCGTAGATCGGGCTGCTCTTGTCATCTCGCGCGGACGGGTTGGTGACGTCGTTGGCGCCGATGACATAGGCGACATCGGCCTGGGCGAATTCGGAGTTGATGTCCTCCAACTCGAACACCTCGTCATAGGGCACATTGGCCTCGGCGAGCAGCACGTTCATGTGGCCGGGCATGCGGCCGGCAACCGGATGGATGGCGTATTTGACCTCGACACCGTTGGCCTTGAGCTTGTCGGCCATCTCGCGCAGCGCATGCTGCGCCTGCGCGACCGCCATGCCGTAGCCGGGCACGATGATGACCTTCTGCGCGTTCATCATCAGATAGGCGGCGTCGTCGGCCGAGCCCTGCTTGACGGTGCGCTCGATGCCGTCGTCGGCAGCCGCAGCCGTCTCGCCGCCGAAGCCGCCGAGAATGACGGAGATGAAGGAGCGGTTCATGCCCTTGCACATGATGTAGGACAGGATCGCACCGGAAGAACCGACCAGCGCACCGGTGATGATCAGCGCCAGATTGCCGAGCGTGAAGCCGAGCGCCGCTGCCGCCCAACCGGAATAGGAATTCAGCATCGACACCACGACCGGCATGTCGGCGCCGCCGATCGGGATGATCAGAAGCACGCCGAGCACCAGCGAAGCGGCGACGATCAGCCAGAAGATTAGCTTGGATTCGGTGGTGACGAGCAGCACGATCAGCACCACGAGGGCTACGCCGAGCGCGATGTTGATCAGGTGGCGGCCGCCGATCATGATCGGCTTGCCGGACATGCGGCCGTCGAGCTTGAGGAAGGCGATGACCGAGCCGGTGAAGGTGATGGCACCGATCGCGACGCCGAGGCTCATCTCGATGAGCGCCTGGGCATGGATGTCGCCGGCCGTGCCGATGCCGAAGCTTTCCGGCGCGTAGATTGCTGCCGCCGCCACCATGACGGCGGCGAAACCGACGAGCGAGTGGAAGGCGGCGACCAGCTGCGGCATCGAGGTCATGGCGATGCGGCGCGCCACATAAGCGCCGACGCCGCCGCCGATGGCAAGCCCGAGCACGATCAGGCCGAAGCGGCCAGCCGAGGGCAGCGCCAGCGCCAGCGTGGTGGCGATGGCAATGCCCATGCCGATCATGCCGTAGAGATTGCCCTGGCGGCTGGTGGTCGGATGCGACAGGCCGCGCAGCGCCAGGATGAACAGGATGCCGGAGACCAGATAGAGGAAGGAAGCGAGATTGACGGTCACGTCACTTTTCCTTCTTCTTGTACATGGCGAGCATGCGCTGGGTGACGAGGAAGCCGCCGAAGATGTTGACCGAGACCAGCACCAGGGCGATGAAGCCGAAGCCCGCCGCAAGGCCGGAGGCGGCGATGCCGACGGCAAGCAGCGCGCCGACGACGATGACCGAGGAGATGGCGTTGGTGACGGCCATCAGCGGCGTGTGCAGCGCCGGCGTCACCGACCAGACGACATAATAGCCGACGAAGATCGCCAGCACGAAGATGGCGAAGCGGAAGACAAAGGGATCGATGGCGCCGCCCGAGAGCGCGTGCGCGGCGTTGCCGGCAGCCTCGGCGCCGGCGGGCGCATTGGCGAGATCCTGCACCGCGAGGCGTACGGCAGCGGTCGCCTGATCGAGCTGGTCGAGGGCTTTCTGCAGCTGTTCCATCACGCGGTCCCTTCTGGCTTAGGCGAGGGTGACTTGGCTGCGGCCCTCCTCCTGGGCGCCGGTTTCTTGTCGGCGGCATCCGCGACCAGGACCGTGGCCGGGATCGCAGCCGGCTCGGTGCGCGGCTGCCCGGCGGCCTTGGCGAAACTGGGGTGCACGATTTGGCCGGCATCGGTCAGCATCGTCGCCTTGACCAGCTCGTCATCGCGCTTGATGGCAAGGGTCTTCGTCACCTTGTCGACCATTGTCTCGAGGAAGGCGTAGAGGTTCTTGGCATAGAGCAGCGAGGCGGATGCCGCGACACGACCGGGCACATTGAGATGGCCGACGATCTTGACGCCGTTTTCCGTCGTCACGACCCTGCCGGGTTGAGCGCCTTCGACATTGCCGCCGCGTTCGACCGCAAGGTCGACGATCACCGAGCCCGGCTTCATCGAGGCGACCATGGCGGCCGACACCAGCTTCGGCGCCGGACGTCCAGGGATCAGCGCCGTGGTGATGACGATATCCTGCTTGGCGATGTGCTCTGCGGTCAGGGCCGCCTGCTTGGCCTGATATTCCTTCGACATTTCCTTGGCGTAGCCGCCGGCGGTCTCCGCCGCCTTGAACTCCTCGTCCTCGACCGCCAGGAACTTTGCGCCGAGCGACTGCACCTGCTCCTTCACCGCCGGACGCACGTCGGTGGCGGTGACGACGGCGCCGAGACGGCGCGCTGTGGCGATCGCCTGCAGACCGGCGACGCCGACGCCCATGATGAAGGTTTTTGCTGCCGGCACCGTGCCCGCCGCCGTCATCATCATCGGCAGCGCGCGGTCATATTCGGCCGCCGCATCGACCACCGCCTGGTAGCCGGCAAGATTGGCCTGCGAGGAAAGCACGTCCATCACCTGCGCGCGGGTGATGCGCGGCATGAACTCCATCGAGAAGGCGGTGATGCCGGCACTGGCCATCGCGGCAAGCGCCGCATCGTTGCCGTAAGGATCCATGATGGCGATGACGGCCGCGCCCGATTTGTAGCCCTTGAGCTCGGCATCGGTCGGCCGGCGCACCTTCAGCACCACATCGGCGTTCTTGGCGTCCCCGGCAGTTCCAATCGTGCCGCCGGCGGTGACAAATTCCTGATCGGTAATGCGCGAGCCCAGGCCGGCGCCCTTCTCGACGATCACCTCGAAGCCCAGGCCCGCCATCCTTTTCACCGTCTCGGGCGAGGCCGCGACTCTCGGCTCGTTCGCGTCAAGCTCACGAGGGATGAATACCGTCTGCCCCACCGCATGATCCTTTCGGCTGGAACCTTGCTGCGCAAGGCGTCGGCCGGGACCTCCGGCGGAACGTCAAACGCAATGGCTTGGAGAGTCTACCGCAGAATGAAATAGCCGACGGCCATGATCACGATGAACAGGATGGTCGCCGAGAAGAAGCCGCCCGCGAAGAAGCCGAAGGCCATGGCCAGCAGAATGGCGGCGCAGACGAGCGAGCCGTATTTGGCCAGCGCGAGGAATGCGTTGTAGGTACGATCATGCTCGGCATAGTCCATCTGCGCGCCCAGTTCGACAGGACCGGTCGGCGTGTGATCAGCCATAGGAATACCCCTTCGAAAATGCCTTCGAGGCACATAGCGAAAAGCCGGAGCAAGAGCAATGGCGCTATTGCCGCACGGCCGGCGACAACAGCCTCAAACGAAAGTTGAAATGGGCGGAAGCTAAAATTGCGATGGCAGGCCCTCGCCGTGGCGAGGGGCATCGTGGGCCTTTAAAGCGCGTCGCGCTGAATCGGATTCAGGCGAGACGCTTCAAAGCTCGTTTTGATGGGTGCCGTTGCCCAGAACCGCTGCACGGTTCCGGGCGAGATTGCATTAGGCGGCGAGGTGCGGAAACAGGCCGAGCAGGCCGACCACGATCAGATAGAGCGCGACGATGTAGTTGAGCAGGCGCGGCATCACCAGGATCAATATGCCGGCGATCAGCGAGATCAGGGGCGTGAGCGCAAGCGAGTGGATGGTCATAATCGTACTCCTTCCCGTGAAAAACCCGATTTGAGCCGGCGACAAGCCTGGGGGTCAAGAATGCGGCGCCGCCGATGATCAGTGACGCCGGTACTCGTAACGCGGGAGCCGCGGGGAAGGTTCATGAGGCGCGGTAGGACGCCCGTTCAGGCGGCATCGCGATAGTATTTGGCCGTCGGTACGATCGACAGAGGGGTGAGCCGGTTGATGGCCGGATTGGCGAACATCATCCGCTGCTCCACCGGCGTCGACTTGAAGAACGGGAAGCGGTCGAGCGTCTGGCGCAAGTTTTCACCGCAGGGGATCTCGAACAAGGCGATCGGCGCAAGGACACCCGGAAACACCTTGCCTTCTGTCCGCTGCACGGCATGGAAGATGCGGGCGTAGTAGGCGGAATGTTCGACCTTGACCGGCGTCAGCACGGCCGTCTGGCCAAAATAGCTGGAAGCCACCATGCCGAGCCTCAGCGTCAGGAAAGGCAGGACTCCGGGCGCGGGCGCGCTATCCGCGTCGGTTGCGAACCGGGTTCCGTCTATGAAGGTTTCTCCGCGGGCAAGCCGCTCTGCCAAGATTTCCGGATAGGCGTCGACAGAGGGCGAATAGGGGTGCTCGCGGGAAATGTAATGGAGCCGCAGCGTGCTGACCAAGTGGCCATCGAAATAGACGCCGAACCGGTAGGAATTCGGCAGGTTGTCCCAGCGATCCTCGAACATCCCGCTGGCGATCGGGCCGCACATGCCTGAGCGCAGGTAGGACTGATAGCGAAGGCGGTAGATCGCCTCCAGATCCTCGCCCCCCGTGATCAAACGATAATCGACATGCTCCAGCAATTGCATGATCGAACGATTCAGCGCCGAGCCAGCATTTGCGCCGGCGTCAGCCTGCGCATCGTTTCTTGCAGCATCCATCCTCAAGTCCTCGTATCCGCCTGTAAACAGGCTATTCGAGTCAAAATGAGACACAAGCCGAAAATTCGATACTGCTGGTTTACCTTCCGTTAACCTTAACAATGCGCCGGAAAGGGTTGCGCGGAAAAGTCGACCGCACACTCGGACCTTGGCACGCATCCGATGTCAAGGAGTTCACAGATGCCAGAGCTGAAAGGACTTGGCTGCCGCAGCTACCGGTAATATAGGGCATCAAGCCAAAATACTTTGCCGTATTGAATTGCTTAGAGAAAACAAATGTGAGCTTTTGATCCTGAACAATCGGGTCAAAACCTTCCGATTGGACGAAAATTGCTGCGTAGCCAACGCAACGCGCATTCTTAATCCTGAATGATGAAATTCCCTATCTGGCCGACCGTCGGGGGGCGAGGCGCAGGTCCGCGGCGAATGGCCAGGTGACGTTCGACATCGTCTCGATGCCGGACGCGCTGAGCGCGGCGCCGAACAGGAAGCCTTGCACGAGGTCTGGCTTGACCGAACGCACCAATATCTTCAGCTGCTCGAAAGTCTCCACCCCTTCGATCGTGACGACCAGGCCCAGCGTCCGGGTCAAGCCGACGATACCCTTCAGAAGATCGAGCGACTGGGGGCTCTGGGTCACGTCGATCAGGAAGGAGCGATCAATCTTGATCTTGTCGAGCGGCAGCTTGTGCAGGTAGCTGAGGCTGGAATAGCCGGTGCCGAAGTCGTCGAGCGCGATGCGGACGCCCAGCGCTTTCAGCTCTTCGATCAGCTCGCGGGTCAGTGATTTGTCGTCGAGCAGGGCAGTCTCCGTCACCTCGATCTCGAGCCGGTGCGGCGCAAGGCCCGACGCCGCCAGCGCATCACGCACCTTCTGCACGACGTCGCGGTTGCGGAAGTCCTTGGCCGACAGGTTGATCGAAACGCTGGTCTGGGCCGGCCATTTGGCGCATTCGGCGCAGGCCGCCTGCAGCACGAAAGAGCTGATCTCGGAGATGATGCCCATCTCCTCGGCCAGCGGAATGAAGACGCCCGGCGAAATCGGGCCGAGATCGGGATGATCCCAGCGGCAGAGCGCCTCGCAGCTGGCGATGCGCATGGTGCTCATCGACACGATCGGCTGGTAGACGACGCGCAACTCCTTGGCTTGCACGGCGCTGCGCAGATCGGCCTTCATCAGCTGGCGATTGCGGAAGGCGGCGTCCATCGATGCCTCGAACAGCCGCCAGCTGTTCTTGCCGAGCTCCTTGGCTTTGTAGAGCGCGAGGTCCGCCTTGACGATCATGCCGTCGACGTCGGTGTCCTTGACCACGGACAACACCGCGCCGCCACTGGTCTGGATGCGCAGGCCGTGACCGGCGACGTCGACTTCGCCCTGCAGGCCGGCGAAGATCTCGTCGAGCAGGCTGCTGAGATGGCTCTCATCCTCGACGCGGTCGAAATAGATCATGAATTCGTCGCCGCCGAAGCGGCTGACATTGATGCCCGGCCCGGCGACCGCTGCCAGGCGCTCGGCTACGGCGTAGATCAGACCGTCGCCGACCGGGTGGCCGAGCGTGTCGTTGACGCTCTTGAAATCATCGAGGTCGAGCACCGCCAAGCCGCAGAGCCGGTCGCGGTCGCCGGACGCCATGGCTTCGCCGACCAGCTCGTGGAAGTAGGCACGGTTCGGCAGGCCGGTGAGGTTGTCGTAGCGCGCCATGAAGCGGATCTTTTCCTCCGCCTCGACCCGGGCCGTGACGTCCTCGAAGGTGATGACGCCGAGTTCCTGGCTGCCTTCGCGCGCGGAGAACTCGTAGTGCTGGCCATTGGCGAGCGACACGAGCACCTTGCGGTCCCGGCCCTCGCGCAAGGCGCGCGTCAGCTGCGCCTCGATGTAGCGGCAATCCTTCGGTGCCAGCATGCCGCCGGCGACGCCGCGCATCAGAAGGCCGTGGATCGAGCGCCCGAGCAGCGCGTCGGCCGATTTCAGCGACATCAGATGGGCGGCCTCGGCATTGGCGACGGCGACGCGCCCGTCGGGGCCGAGCATGACCAGGCCGTGCGACATCGTGTTGAGCGCGCGGTCGAACCTGCGCGTCAGGTTTCTCGCCTGCTTGTGGCCGATGACCGCCGAGAACAGCACGTTGCGGACATGATCGGCGCCGGTGATGGTGATGAACGTCATCGGGATGATCATCAGGCCGAGGACGACGGAGGGCGCGTCCATGCGCAGCAGGAGCGCGAGAGCCGCCGGACCGATGAAGGTCACGGAAAAGATCCGCACCATGCGCGGCGACCCATAGTTGCGGGCGACAACGGTGACCAGGGTCGCCAGCGTGAGCGACATTGCCGCGAGCTCGGCGAACGGTTCGGGATATATGTAGATCGACACGAAACACAGCGCGCCCAATCCGAGACCCTGAAAGCAGCCCTTCAGGATGTAGCTGCGCTCCAACCGCTGCGCGTGTTCGACATCGGCAATCGCGCCGCCTGTCCTCAGGAAGCCGCGAATGCCGAAGTAACGGATAAGGCTGACGGAAAGCAGGGCAAAAGAAAACGCCAGGAACAGGGGATTGTGGGTGCGCAGATAGATCATGAATCCGAGGATCCAGTAGCACGCGCCACCGATCAACAACATGTGCGCGTTGTCGAACAACGACCGCACAAATTGGATATAAACATCCGCTGGGATGCTTTCGGTCTTTGTTTTGCCCATAGGGTCGGCCCAACGCTAAGCCTTGTCATGACACAACCGCCTTAAGAAAGGCTTAGAACAGAACCGCCTTGAGCAGCGGCTTCGGTCTGCCGGCCAAGGGCCGCAAAGGACCTAACGCATGTCACCCACAAGTGCGCAGCGGTTTTGGGAGAACGACCTGCATCGAACAAAGGCCTAAAGCGCCTCGCCTGGATCCATTTCGACGCGAGGCACTTTAGGCCGACCGACGAAAACTTCGGGATTGGTCTGGCGCAATCACTCGGCAGCGCTGAGAACGGGCACCGGAGCGGCCTCGGTCAGCCGCTGCAGCAGCCTGGAGCGCTCTTCGGACGCCTTGGCGGCGCTGGCCTGCTGGACATGGCCATAGCCGCGGATGAGCGCCGGAACGGAGGCCAGAGCGGCGGCGGCCTCGACCTTGCCCGGCGCAAGTGCTGCGGCGATCAGATCGAGATCGGCCTCGTATTGCGCAAGCAGTTGCCGCTCGGCGCGCCGTTCGGCGGTATGGCCGAACAGGTCGAACGCGGTGCCGCGCAGGCCTCTCATGACAGCAAGCAGGCGAAATGCCTTCATCATCCACGGGCCGAAACTCGACTTCCTCGGCTTGCCGTCATTGCCGCGCCGCCCGAGGATCGGCGGCGCGAGGTGAAATTCCAGCTTTTCGTAGCTTTGGAACTGCCTTGCGAGATCGGCGGCGAAGCTGCCGTCGGTGTAAAGCCGGGCCACCTCATACTCGTCCTTGATCGCCATCAGCTTGAAGAGGTTTTTCGCGGCCGCCTCGGTGACGGCCGTTGAGCCGGGAACCGCTGTCGCCTCGGTTGCGCGCAGCGCCGCGATCCTGTTGGCATAGCGCTTGCCATAGGCGGCGTTCTGGTAGGCGGTGAGGAAAGCCACCCGCCGGGCGACAATGTCGTCGAGCGTTTCCGGTGCCGACGCCGGCTTGCCGGTACGACCGACCAAGCCGCGCACGAAATCCGGCTGGTGCGCGGCGCGACGGCCCCAGCGGAAGGCGGCGATGTTCATCACCACCGCTTCGCCGTTCAATTCTATCGCTTTTTCAACGGCTTCGGCCGAGAGCGGTAGCCCGCCATGCTGGAAGGCGAAGCCGAGCATGAACATGTTGGCGCCGAGCGAATTGCCGAACAGCGCGGTCGCCGTGCGGGTGGCATCGAAGAAGTGGGCCTTGTCGTCGCCGGCGGCGGCACGGATCGCCTTCTTCAGCCGCTCGACCGGCAGCGAAAAATCGGCGGAACGGGTGAATTCGCCGGGCATGATCTCGGCGGTGTTGGCGAGGAACATGGTATGGCCCTCGCGCACCGCGGCGAGCACCTTTTTGGCGCCGGAGACGACGAGGTCGCAGCCAAGCACAAGATCGGCCTGGCCGGCGGAAACGCGGATGGCGTGGATGTCCTCGGGCGTCGGGGCGATGCGGACATGAGTGAAGACCGAGCCGCCCTTCTGGGCAAGGCCCGCCATGTCGATCATGCCGCAGCCCTTGCCCTCGATATGGGCAGCCATGCCCAGCACCGCGCCGATGGTGACGACGCCGGTGCCGCCGACACCGTCGATGATCGCCGCCCAGCCCTGAGATCCGAGTGGAAATTCGGCGGGTGACGGCACGCCTTCGAGCGGATCGCTCTTGCCGGCAATCCCCTCGGCCTTCCTGATCTTGCCGCCATGCACCGTCACGAAAGAGGGGCAGAAGCCGTTGAGGCAGGAAAAATCCTTGTTGCAGCTCGACTGGTCGATCCGGCGCTTGCGGCCGAATTCGGTCTCGACCGGCTGGATCGAGACGCAGTTCGACTGCACGCCGCAATCGCCGCAGCCTTCGCAGACCAGTTCGTTGATGAAGACGCGCTTGTCGGGATCGGGGAAGGTGCCGCGCTTGCGGCGCCGGCGCTTTTCCGCGGCGCAGGTCTGGTCATAGAGAAGCACCGACACGCCCTTGACCTCGCGCAGCTCGCGCTGGACGAGGTCGAGGTCGTCGCGGTGATGGATCGTGGCGCCGGGCGGGAAATCGGCCTTGCCGGCATATTTAGCCGGCTCGTCGGTGACGACGGCGATGCGCTCGACGCCCTCGGCGCGCACCTGTTTGGCGATCATATCGACGGTGAGGCCACCTTCGTGCGGCTGGCCGCCGGTCATGGCGACTGCGTCATTGTAGAGGATCTTGTAGGTGATGTTGGCGCCTGAGGAGAGCGCAAAGCGGATCGCCAGCGCGCCGGAGTGGTTGTAGGTGCCGTCGCCGAGATTCTGGAAGATATGGCCGCGCTTGGAGAACGGCGCCTGGCCGACCCATTGCGCGCCCTCGCCGCCCATGGCGGTGAAGCCGACCGTGTTCCGGTCCATCCACAGCGCCATGAAGTGGCAGCCGATGCCGGCGGCGGCAAGCGAGCCCTCCGGCACCTTGGTCGAGGAATTGTGCGGGCAGCCCGAGCAGAAAAACGGCGTGCGCGAACCGATGTCGACGGTATCGGCGAGCATCGCCTGGAACTGGCGCAGCTTCGCCACCCGCGCCGCGATCTCCTCCGAGGGGCCGATGGTGCGCAGGATACGCTCGCCGAGCGCGATCGCGATCTCGTTCGGGTCGAGCGCGCCCTTTGCCGGAAACAGCCAGTCCCCGCGCTCGTCCTTCTTGCCGACGATGGCAGGCTGAATAGCGGAGCCGTAGAGGTTCTCGCGCAACTGCACCTCGATCAACGAGCGCTTCTCCTCGACGACGACGATGGTCTCGAGGCCGCGGGCGAAGTCGGCGACATGCTGATAATCGAGCGGCCAGGGGCAGCCGACCTTGAACAGGCGGATACCGATGCGATTGGCCGCATTTTCGTCGATGCCGATATCCTCCAGCGCCTGGCGGACGTCGAGATAGCTCTTGCCTATGGTGATGATGCCGAGCTTCGGGTTGCGGCCGCCCGAATAGACGGTCCGATTGAGCCCGTTGGCGTGGATGAAGGCGGAGGCGGCGGCGCGCTTGTGCTCATGCAGGCGCTCCTCCTGGCCGAGCATGTCGATCTCGTGGCGGATGTTCAGACCGCCCGGCGGCATGTCGAAGTCGGGAATGACGATGTTCAGCCGCGCGATCGAGGCGTCGACCGAAGCGGTCGATTCGATGTTGTCCTTGACGCATTTGATCGCCGCCCAGGTGCCGGCGAAACGCGACATGGCGAAGCCAAAGAGACCGTAGTCGATGATCTCCTGGACGCCGGCGGGGTTGAGGATCGGCACCATGGTGTCGACGAACAGGAATTCGGTGGCATGTGCGTTCGTCGAGGATTCGGCCATGTGGTCGTCGCCCATCAGGGCGAGAACGCCGCCATTTTTCGACGAGCCGGCGAGATTGGCGTGGCGGAAAACGTCGCCGGAGCGGTCGACGCCCGGCCCCTTGCCGTACCAGACGGCAAAGACGCCGTCATGGGTGCCTTCGCCGAGCAGCTCGGTCTGCTGCGAGCCCCAGCAGGCGGTGGCGGCGAGCTCTTCGTTGAGGCCCGGCTGAAAGACGATGTCGGCCTGCGCAAGCTGCCGCTTCGCCTTCCACAGCTGCATGTCGAGGCCGCCGAGCGGTGAGCCGCGATAGCCGGAGACGAAGCCTGCGGTGTTGAGGCCGGCGCGGCGGTCGCGCTCACGCTGCATCAAAAGCATGCGCACGACGGCTTGCGCCCCGGACAGGAAAACGCGCTCCTTGCCAAGGTCGAACTTGTCGTCGAGCGCGACGTCATGCAGCGTCATCAGGCATGTCCTCTGCGGAGGCGCGCCGCGGATCGGCGGCCAACGTCGGAGTGAGAGGCCGCAGTCTTTCTTCCCTTGCGGGACAGGTCAAACGAAATCGCAGCGGCCAGAGCGCACGCAACAAACGGTCCCGCTGGAAGCGGTCGCCGCATTCAATCGCACGCTAAACGCTTTGCAGCGCACGAAAATTTCGACCGGTCAACGGGCCTCAAGCCGCCTTCGAGCAATCCGGCTTGGGCGCATCCGGCAGCTTGCCGTCGGGATGGCCGGCAAGGTCCGGGTTGAGCTCGTATTTCGGCCCGATCACCAGCGGCCGGTCCGGCAGCATGGTCTGGTCCGCCGAGGAAGTCATCGTCGTCTCGAGGCTTTGAAGCAACGTGCCGCTCGAATCCTCGATGCGGATCGTGACGGAATAGGGCTTGCCCTTGACCACGCAGGTGAGCGGCGGGCTGGTCAAGGTGATATGCGGAAGCTTCGGCCAGATTTTCTGGTTGACGATGAGCGGGTCGCCGCCGGCCGGATTCTGGAAATTCACCACCGCAATCTGTCCCTCGCCCATCGGCCGCAGCGGTCTCAGCGTGATGACATAGGTGGCGATGCCAAGCCGGTAGTTGAACTCGAACAGCTTGCCGGAAATGGCGAAGAGCTGCTCCTTGCCGGTGTCGCGGCAGGCGCCGAGCGCCGTCGCGGCGATCAGGGCCGCGCCGAGAGCGATCGAACGGAATTTTCTAAGCATTGGTGGCCTCCCTGGCCGCCGTGCGGCGGCGATAGTAGCGGTTCGCTTTCTGGCGGTTGCCGCAGACGGCCATGTCGCACCAGAGGCGGCTTGAGTTGCGGCTGCGGTCGATGAAGAGCCAGCTGCAGTTCGGACAGATCCTGAGCCTGGCAACGGTGTCGTCGCGCAGCAGCGAAAGCGCCGAGACGGCCAAAGCCGCCTCGAAAGCGATCGGCGTCGCCGGATCGCCAAAGGGCCTGCCCGGCGCGCCGATTTCGATGCTGCTGCCGGAGAGGCCTTTGGCGCAGGCGGTCAGGAAATCGGGCAGATGGCCGGCGGCGATCGCGCGTTTCGCTATGGCATCGCGGAACAGGCGGTCCGTCGCTTCGCGGATCGACAGCACGACCGCGGCGATGTCGCCCGGCTGAGGGGCCTCCAGCCGCCGGCCGCCAAGCTCGGCGGCGCGAAAGCCGCTCGCCGCCTCGGCGAAGCGGGCGATCTCGGCCGGATCAGCGAAACGGTCGAAGGTCCTTCCGGGATCGTTGCGCAGGACGACCGTGTTCGCCGTGTCGAGCGCGAGGATGCCGCCGGTGAAGCGGTGCGGGGTCCAGGAAACCGTCATGCCGGAAATCTAACCGATAAAACGTATTTGACAAGTTAGATTCCGGGTGCAACGCTCCAAACAGGGCCATTTCGCGCGGCCCTAGGGATGCTCTATGCTCTATTTCTATCAGCAGGTGCTGAACGGGCTGCATTCGGGCGCGCTCTATGCGCTGCTCGCCTTCGGCTACGTGCTGACCAACGGCATCCTGCACCGCACCAACCTTGCCTATGGCGCGCTGTTTGCCTTTTGCGGCCACACCATGATCCTGACCGCCGCCTTCGGCTATCAGGCGCTGTGGCTGACGCTGTTTGCCTCGGTCGCGCTAGGTATCGTTGCTGCCCTGCTCTATTCGGTGCTGATCAGCCAGGTGCTGTCGCGCAGCGTGTTCGAGAGGCTGGCGGACCGGTCGCCTAATGCGATCGTGGTGACGACGCTCGGCATCTTGCTATTCCTGTCGGAAGCAAGCCGCATCGCCGCCGACACGCATGATCTCTGGCTGCCGCCGATGCTCGCCCAGCCCGTCGTCTTCGCGCAGGGTGCCGGCTTCAAGGTGACGCTGACCGTTATCCAGCTCTTGGATTGCGCGGCGGTGATGGCGATGGTGGCAGTGGCCGCCTGGCTATTTTCGCATTCGCGCTTCGGACGGGCCTGGCGGGCCGTGTCCGACGACCCGAAGGCGGCCGCGATGTGTGGCATCGATGTGACCGCGGTGTTCCGCCGCGCGGTGCTCTATGGCGGCTTCTGCGCGGCTTTTGCCGGCATGCTCGCCGGCATCTATTACGGCAACATCAGCTTCGGCACGGGCCTCGTCTACGGCCTCAAGATCCTGTTCGTGACGGCGGTCGGCGGCTACATGTCGCCGCTCAAGGCTGCTCTCGGTGCCGCGGCCTTCGGCATGGCCGAATCGCTGTGGGCCGGTTATTTCCCGCTCGAATGGCGCGACGGCTGGATATACCTCTTCCTCGTCGCCATGCTGGTGCTGATCGGCGCCGGCCGCGACCAGGCCAAGGTCGCCTGAAACCCATCAGACTTTGGTTGCATGACGCGCCGTGAGGTGACCGGTTTTTACCGTTGCTCGCCGCGTGGATCGCCGGCACGTGCTTTGCCATGTTGACCATCCGGGCCACGCACTGCATACCGTTGGGCCAAGCGGCGCGACACCGGAGGGGGACTCGGGCGCGGCGCCAGCACTTTGATTTAGGCATCGTGCTTTCCGAAATCGATCGCGATTCTCGGGGCCGGTGCGCGAGGGAGGAAATGCATGGCAGGGCTGCTCGCTCTATCCACGACGATCGACCGCATCAACGAGTTCATCGGCCGCTGGATCTCGTGGCTGATCCTGCTTGCGATCCTGGTGAGCGCCGGCAACGCAGTCATCCGCAAGGTGTTCGACATCTCCTCCAACGCCTGGCTCGAACTGCAGTGGTATCTGTTCGGCGCCGCCTTCATGTTGGCCGCCGCCTATACGCTGAAACAGAACGACCATATCCGCATCGACATCGTCTACGGCATGTTCCCCCGCCGCGTGCAGCACTGGATCGACCTCCTCGGCCATCTCCTCTTCCTGATGCCGTTCGTGGTGCTGATGGTGATCTACTTCGTGCCTTACGTGTCGCTGTCCTTCCGCAGCGGCGAGATGTCGACCAATGCCGGCGGGCTGATCGTCTGGCCGGCCAAGGCCATCCTGCTCGTCGGCTTCTTCCTGCTGGCCATCCAGGGTGTCTCGGAGATCATCAAGAAGATCGCCATCATGCGCGGCGACATGGAGGATCCCACTCCCTATGTCTCGGCCCACGACCAGGCCAAGCTCGAGGCCGAAGCGCTTGCCGAAGAAGCCAAGGCGCTGTCCGGCGAGGTGCGCTCATGATCGAGTTCATCGCGCAGAACATGGCGCCGATCATGTTCGCCTCGCTGATCATCTTCCTTTTGATCGGCTACCCCGTCGCCTTCTCGCTCGCTGCGAACGGCCTGTTGTTCTTCTTCATCGGCGTGCTCTTGTCGCCCTATTCCGGCGGCTCGATCAACCTCGCCTGGCCGCTGCTGCATGCGCTGCCGGATAATTTCTACGGCACAAGGGTGATGTCGAACGACACGCTGCTGGCCATTCCATTCTTCACTTTCATGGGAATCGTGCTGGAGCGATCCGGCATGGCCGAGGACCTGCTCGACACGGTCGGGCAGCTGTTCGGCCCGATCCGCGGCGGGCTTGCCTATGCGGTGATCTTCGTCGGCGCACTGCTTGCCGCAACGACCGGCGTGGTGGCGGCCTCCGTCATCGCCATGGGGCTGATCTCGCTGCCGATCATGCTGCGCTACGGCTACGACCGGCGCCTCGCCTCGGGCGTTATCGCGGCTTCCGGCACACTGGCCCAGATCATCCCCCCCTCGCTGGTGCTGATTGTGCTGGCCGACCAGCTTGGACGCTCGGTGGGCGACATGTATGCGGGCGCGCTGATCCCCGGCCTCGTTTTGACCGGCATCTACATGCTCTACATCCTGATCATGTCGATCGTCCGGCCGAACTCGATGCCGGCATTGCCGCTCGAGGCCCGCACGCTCGGCCACGGCGTGATTTCGCTGATCGTGGCGCTGCTGGTGACCGGCGCGATTTCCTATGCGGCCTATCGTTACCTCGCGCCGACTCATGGCGACAATGCGGACATCCTTGGCGCCACCGTCGGCGTGATCGTCATCTACATCGTGGCGATCGCCGACCAGCGCCTCCACATCAACATGATGTCCAAGCTGGCACAGCAGGTGGTGATCGTGCTGATCCCGCCGCTGGCGCTGATCTTCCTGGTGCTGGGCACCATCTTCCTCGGCATCGCCACCCCAACCGAGGGCGGCGCCATGGGCGCCGTCGGCGCGCTGATCATGGCGGGCTTCAAGGGGCGACTGACGATGGATGTCATCAAGCAGGCGCTGGCCTCGACGACGCGGCTCTCCGCCTTCGTGCTGTTCATCCTGATCGGCGCGCGCGTCTTCTCGCTCACCTTCTACGGCGTCAACGGCCATATCTGGGTCGAGCATCTCTTGACCTCGCTGCCGGGCGGCGAGACCGGCTTCCTGATCGGCGTCAACGTGCTGGTTTTCGTGCTCGCCTTCTTCCTCGACTTCTTCGAGCTCGCCTTCATCATCGTGCCGTTGCTGGCGCCCGCCGCCGACAAGCTCGGCATCGACCTGATCTGGTTCGGCGTGCTGCTTGGCGTGAACATGCAGACCAGCTTCATGCATCCGCCGTTCGGCTTCGCGCTGTTCTACCTGCGTTCGGTCGCGGCGCGCGTGCCCTATCTCGACCGCATCACCGGCAAGCAGATCGCGCCGATCACCACCGGCCAGATCTACTGGGGCGCGGTGCCGTTCGTCTGTATCCAGGTGATCATGATCGGGCTTACCATCGCCTTCCCGCAAATGGTAATGCGCTACAAGGGCACCGCGGTCGAGCCGAGCACGATCGACCTCAAGCTGCCGGACATGCCGGGACTTGCGCCGCTCGGCACGCCGCCGGGCGACAATGGCGCGGCGCCCGCCAGTGGCGGCTCGGCGCCCGCCGCGCCTGGCACCCCAGACTTGTCACAGCCGCCGAATTTCGGCGATACGGCCCCCGCCAACCCGGCGACGCCGGCACCCGATCTTTCCAAGCCGCCGAGTTTCAACTGAGGTGACCAAGTCATGAGAGCCGTACGGCTGGAAGCAATCGGCGGCATCGCCCTTCGTGCGGTCGACAAACCTGCGCCGGGGCCGGAGGATGTTCTGGTGCGGATCGAAGCCTGCGGCGTCTGCGGCACGGACCGCCACCTGTTCCATGGCGAATTCCCGTGCACGCCGCCGGTCACGCTTGGCCACGAATTCTGCGGCATCGTCGAGGCGGTCGGCGACGCGGTGTCCGGCATCGCCGTCGGCGATCGGGTCACGGGCGACCCCAACATCGCCTGCGGGCGCTGCAGCCAGTGCCGGGCCGGCCGCGTCAATTTGTGCAGCAATCTCAGGGCCATCGGCATCCACCGGGACGGCGGTTTCGCCGATTATGTCGTGATGCCGCAAGGCCAGGCCTTCCTCCTGCCCGGCAACCTCCAGCCGACGCATGGCGCCTTCTGCGAGCCGCTGGCCTGCTGCCTGCACGGCATCGACCTCGCCGGAATCAGGCCCGGCGACTCGGTGGTGGTGCTCGGCGGCGGCGTCATCGGCCTGCTCACCGTGCAATTGGCGAAGCTTGCCGGTGCCGCGACCATCATCCTATCGACCAGGCAGGCCTCGCGCCGCGCGCTGGCCGAAGAACTCGGCGCGACCGCTACGGTCGATCCCAGCGCCGTCGATCCCATCGAGGCCATCGCCGGAAAAGCCGGGCTTGTGCCGGGCGGCGTCGACGTGGTGCTGGAATGCGCCGGGGTTCGCGACACGGTCGAGCAGTCGATGCGAATTGCCAAGGCCGGAGGCACGGTGGTGATCGTCGGCGTGATGCCGCAGGGGCAGAAGGTGGCTTTCGAGCCTTTCGACGTGCTGTTCCGGGAGTTGAAGGTCCTCGGGTCCTTCATCAATCCCTTCACGCATCGACGCGCCGCGGACCTCATCGCGTCCGGCGCGATCGAGATCGACAAGCTGATTTCCAGGCAGGTGCCACTCGAAGAGGCGCCGCAGGTGATCTCGAACCCAGCCGCCCCCGGCGAGGTCAAGGTGCTGGTCGTGCCGGGCCGGACCTGAAGTCCTGCAACGTTGGCGATTGGCGAAACCGGCGGTGACAGCGCCCTCTCCCCGTCACCATAGGGGAGAGGGCTAATCCCCGGCTACAGCTTGCCGTTACGCTGCTGCACCATCATGAAGGTATCGTAGTTGTATTCGGCGACCTGGGCCCAGAGATAGTGCTCCTTGCGGAAGCCTTTGATGGATTCCCAGATCTTCTTGAACGGCGCGTTGTTGGCCTCCATTTCGGCATAGACTTCGTTGGCCTTTTCGAAGCAGGCAGCCATGATTTCCTGGCTGAAGGGGGCCAGCTTGGCGCCGCTGGCGACCAGCCGCTTCACCGCCGCCGGATTGAGGTAGTCGTATTTCTGCAGCATGTTGGCGTCGGCGGCTTGCGCGGCCGTGTGCACCAGCGACTTGTAGGCGGGCGACAATTCCTCGTATTTGGCCTTGTTGAACATCAGATGCACGGTCGGGCCGCCTTCCCACCAGCCGGGATAGTAGTAGTAGGGCGCGACCTTGTAGAAGCCGAGCTTCTCGTCGTCATAAGGGCCGACCCATTCGGCGGCGTCGATCGTGCCCTTTTCCAGCGCCGGGTAGATGTCGCCGCCGGCGATCTGCTGCGGCACGACGCCGAGCTTCTGCACCACTTTGCCGGCAAAGCCGCCGATGCGCATCTTGAGGCCGGAAAGATCGGCGACCGTGTTGATCTGCTTGCGGAACCAGCCGCCCATCTGCACGCCGGTGTTGCCGCCCGGCAGGCCGAATAGGCCTTGCGTTGCAAGGAATTCGTTGAAGAGGTCAATGCCGCCGCCATGATAGTGCCAAGCGTTCATGCCGCGCGCGTTAAGCGAGAACGGCACTGCGGCACCCAGCGCCCAGGTTGGGTCCTTGCCCCAATAGTAATATGCCACCGTGTGGCATGCCTCGACGGTGCCTGCGGCGGTGGCGTCGGCCGCCTGCAGGCCGGGAACGAGCTCGCCCGAGGCGAAGACCTGAACCTGGAAATTGCCGTCGGTCGCTTCCGACAGCATTTTTGAGAACACTTCCGCACCGCCATAGATCGTGTCGAGCGATTTCGGGAAGGACGATGCCAGCCGCCAGGTCACTTTCGGATTGGACTGGGCTATCGCCGGCGTGGCAAGCGCGGCGGCCGCTGCCGCGACACCAACACCGGATGCACCGGCCTTACGGATGAACGAACGACGATCCATGCATTTTCCTCCCGTTTAGAACCAACAGACCGATATTCGGACATCCGCGGTGCCCTGATCGGCTGTGCGAAACAATACACGGGCAAGATGTCGAGTCCAGCACCGCGGGCAACGTGCAACTATAGTCTAACGCCGACCGTCCTGGCCCATTCGGAGAACCGAAACTTGCCATGGCAAAGTGCCGACTGATCGCCTATTTTGTAGGCAGAATAATTCGTTAGCCCTCGATGGAACCCGTATCCAAAATGCAGCAGCCGCTCGTTGCCGTCTCAACCGATGTCCGCCAGTTCGACAACTACACATGGCATGCCGCGCCCCAGCAATATATCGAGGCGGCGATCGCCGGCGCCGGCGTGTTCCCGCTCCTGGTGCCGTCCTTCGGCGACCGGCTCGATTTCGACGAGCTGCTGTCCTCGGTCGACGGCGTCATGGTGACGGGTTCGAAATCCAATGTGCATCCCTCGCTCTATGGCGGCGATCCCAGCGAGGCCAACGGCCCCTACGACCCGGCGCGCGACTCCACCACGCTGCCGCTGATCCGCAAGGCGATCGAGCGCGGCGTGCCGCTGCTCGCCATCTGCCGCGGCATCCAGGAGCTCAACGTGGCGCTGGGCGGGACGCTCGGCACCGAGATCCAGGAGCGCGAAGGCTCGCTCGATCACCGCGCGCCGGTGAGCGACAATCAGGACGAGCGCTTCGGCATCCACCAGACGATTTCGATCAAGCCTGGAACCTGCCTCGCCGGCGTGTTCGGCGCCGGCGACATCAAGGTCAACTCGCTGCATCGCCAAGCGATCGACCGGCTCGGATCGAAACTGCAGGTCGAGGCTTTGGCGACCGACGGCACGATCGAGGCCGTCTCGGTCAAGGAGGCCCGCGCCTTCGCCGTCGGCGTCCAGTGGCACCCCGAATATTGGGTGAAGTCGGACAGCAACTCGGCAAAGATCTTCCGCGCCTTCGGCGATGCCGTGCGCCTGCATGCGGCGGCGAAGGCCGGTGCACGCGCGGCGGCGGAATAGCCGAACCCGAGCAGCTCAGTCGCTGGTCATCGCGTTCAGCGCCAAAAGCGGGGCGGCCGGCGCATAGGATTCGTAGCCGTCGCCATCGGCAACACCGAAGGTGACGATCGGATCGATGCCGTTCTCGCTGAACGCGACCGAGCCGTCGGCCTGCTCGCGCCAGAATTTCACACGCTCGATGCCGGGCATCAGCTTGCTGCAGTTCGGAGCAATTGTCAGCAGCGACAGGCCATCCGAGACCTCGGCGCCGCGCTTGACTGCGCAGGCCGCTTCGTCGCCATTGGCCGTCAGCCGATAGCTGCTGGAGGGGCCGGCTTGCTCGACCACGCTTTGGCCGTTGCCGTCGTGCAGGGACTGAACGCCCCGTATAGGGCGACTGACGCAACCAACCCGGCTAACAGCTTCACTCCGCCTCTCCACATCCTGGCTTGCCGTGCCATGCCGTTCTGCAAACCACGCGCCGATTTGGACAACATGCATAACGAAGTATGCAGAATGATGGTTAAGCAGGCGTTAATAAATGTGGCCGGCCTTCCGCTCAGGCGCGTGGCTTGACGTTGATCGTCTCCGGCACCGGGGTCAGCGGCCGGTGCTCGCCGAACCAGAAGATGAGATTGTCGACGCACAGATCCGCCATGGCCCGGCGGGTGTGGTCGGACGCAGATCCGACATGCGGCAGAAGGGAGGTGTTGGGCGCATCGAGCAGCGCTTTGGGCACATTCGGTTCGTCGGCAAAGACATCGAGCCCGGCAGCAGCGATGGTGCCATTGGAGAGTGCTGCAGCCAGAGCCGCCTCATCAACCGTGCTGCCGCGGCCGATATTGACGAAGACGCCGTCGGGACCGAGCGCCGCCAGGACCGCCGCGTTGATGGCTTTCTCCGTCGCGGCCCCGCCCGGCGCGATACAAATCAGCGTGTCGACCGCTTCGGCCAGACCCTTAAGCGTCGCATGGTACTCGTAGGACAGGTCATCGACCTGGCGGCGGTTGTGATAGGCGATCGGCAGGCCGAAAGCCTCGAGGCGACGGGCGACGGCGAGGCCGATGCGGCCCATGCCGAAGATGCCGACGCGGCGGCCGCGCAAGGTGAGCCGGCTCAGGCGATAGTCACCCTTCTTCACCCAGTCGCCGTCGCGCAGCCATTTCTCCGCAGCGTACATTTCGCGCACCGTGTTGATCAACAGCCCGATGGTGGTGTCGGCAACCTCCTCGGTCAGCACGTCGGGCGTGTTGGTGACCATGACGCCGCGGGTCGCGGCATGACGAGCGTCGACGGAGTCATAGCCGACGCCGAAATTGGCGATGATCTCGAGATTCGGCAGCGCGTCGATCATGGCCGCGCTGATGCCGCCGAAGGAGGCGATGCCGCGCACGCTCTCGCGCATCTCGCCGGTGACGAGCGACGGATCGGCGCGCTCGATCCGCACGCGCTTGAACGCCTGGTCGATCCGGCCGATGGCATGGTCGTTGAAACGGCCCGGCACCAGGACGGCGACCGGCGACTTCGCTTCTGTCTGTGTCATTGACGCTCCACCGGCTTGCCGGTGGACTGGCGTACGTGCAGCTCCGGCTTGATCAATTCCTGCGACGGCCGCACGGCCTGCCCGTTCAGCTTGTCGAGCAGCGCGCTGGCGGCGCGGCGGCCGACCTCGCGCTGGCCATTCCAGACCGTGGTCAAGGCCGGCGTTGCTATCGCAGCCTCCTCCAGGTCGTCGTAACCAGTGACGGAGATATCGACGCCCGGCACCAGACCGGCGCGCGCGATGCCGTTCATCAGCCCGATCGCAACCAGATCATTCCAGCAGCAGGCGGCGGTCGGCTTGTCCTTCAGCGCCAAGAACTGTCCTGCAGCCTCGAAACCGGCCTGCTTGGTGCGCGGTCCAGGAATGCGCCAGGACGGCTTCACCTCCAGCCCGGCCGCTTCCATGGCGTTGACATAGCCCTGGTAGCGGTCGCGGCCGGTCGAGGTCTGGTCCGTGCCGCCGATCATGGCGATGCGTTTGTGGCCGAGCGAGATGAGATGGTTGGTCGCAAGTGCCGTGCCATAGGCATCGTCGCCGCGGAAGACCGGCACGTCGGCGCCGGTGACGGTGCGCGCGATCAGCACCGCCGGAAGGCCGTTTTCCTCGGCCATGATGATGTCCTCGGCCGGCGTGCCTATGGCCGGCGACATGATGACGCCGTCGGCGCCGAGCTGCAGCAGCGTGTCGATGAAGGTGCGCTGCTTTTCCAGCTGGTCATAATGGTTGGACAGGATGAAGGTCTGGCGGCTGCGGTCGAGCTCGCTTTCTATCGAGCGCAGAATCTCGGCGAAGAACGGGTTCATGATGTCGTGCACGACGACGCCGACAATGCCGGAGCGCGAGGTGCGGAGCGACGCGGCCCGTCGGTTGTAGATATAGCCGATGGCGCGCGCGTGCTCCTTGATACGCTCGCGCGTCGAGCCCGCGACCAGCGGGCTGTCGCGCAGCGCCAGCGACACCGTTGCCGTGGATACGCCAAGCGCATCCGCGATCGTCGAAAGCTTGATCTTCTGTGCCAGCCTTGGTCCCCGAGGCCTTTAAACTGTTTAAACGGGCTTATGCCATCGATTGAGGGCAAATCAAAGTTTTTTTGCCAAAGCCCTCGGCTTCCGTGTCCAAGGAAGCGGAATTGCGCAGGCGAAGCCTGTGCTCGCGGTGGATGATGTAGAGGCCGCTGGCGACGATGATGGTCGCCCCGAGCAGGGTCCAGCGGTCGGGAAACTGGTGGAAGATCAGCCAGCCGGAGATGATCATCCAAATCATCTGCGAATAGGGGTAAGGCGCGAGCGCCGTCGTCGTCGCCAGGCGATAGGCCTGGACCAGGAGCCAATGGCCGCCGGCGCCGAAGACGCCGAGCATCAAAAGGATCACCCAGTGCCAGCCGTCCTGCGGCAGGGACAATGAGAAGGGCAGCATGGGCAGGAGCAGCACCGCCGGCGCCAGCGCCGAGAACAGGATCAGGCTCTCGGATGTCTCCGTCGACGACATGCGCCGGGTCATGATGACGTAAAAAGAGTTCGACAGAATCGAGCCCAGCGCGAAGAGATGGCCCATGCCGAACACGCCGACGCCGGGCCGGGTGATGATGAGGACGCCGACGAAGCCGGTGAGGATCGCCAGCCAGCGCCGCCAGCCCGCCCACTCGCCGAGCAGCGGGCCGGCCAACGCGGTGATCACCATCGGGCCGAAGAAATAGATCGAGGTGGTCTCGGCGAGCTGCAGCGTCCTGAGCGCCAGGATGTTGAACATGGTCGAGCCGAAAAGCAGACATCCGCGCAGAATGTGCGCCGGCAGGTTATTGGCGCGGAAGCGCGACGGCTCGCGCCAGCCGCGAAGGAAAACCCCGACAAGCAGGACATGCACGATGAAGCGGGCCCAGGCGACGATCAGCGCCGAGACGCCGGCGAGCACCAGATATTTGCTTGAGGTGTCGAGAAAGGTGAAGCAGACATAGACGCAGAGCATCAACAGCATCGCCGCGGGCGGCGTCGCGCTGTCGTCGTGATTTTTGGGAACGCTCAAAATCGGGCCGGAGGAGAGGTAGACGCCACCCTTTTGCGGCAATCGCCGCCGGCCGGCAAGCCAAAAGCGACTGGCCCAACAAGACGTGTCGACAGGCTTAGAGCGCAGTGCCTTGGCGATCAGCAGAACGTTCCTGGTTCGTCATCCCGGGCGGAGCAAGGAGCGACGCGACGCGCGCAGACCCCAGGCTGACGAAGCAGGGAGGTCGCGGCCAATCTCGAACGTGCGCGACGTCGTCCGGACGAATGGTCAATCAGCCACCAAGAGCATCCTCCCCGAGGGTCAAGCATGCATGCGGGCGCCCTTGGTAATCTTGTCGACCAGCTTCTTTTCGGCGCGCAGCGCGATGCCGACGATCTTGGCGTCGTCCGGCGCGAATTCGGCGAAAACGGCGCGGTTGGCCAGGTCATGGCCGGTGGAGAACATCTCCTCGACATAGGCCGATGTCGTCACGCCGCGCTCCAGGGCCCGGCGGTGGATCGCAGCAAGCGTCGGCTCGTCCGCCGACAGCACGATAACGGGCTGGACCGAGAGCGGATTGAAGAGATTGCCGGCGCGGTCGCAATAGGGCTCGCCGATGATTTGAGGAGATTGCGCGACGATGCCGCTGGTCAGGAAAGCGGTAACGTTGAGCTTCTGCCAGACGGCGAGATCTTCCTTGAGGACGATTGCAAATTTCGTATCGAACACCAAAATGTTTCTCCCGGATGTGCATGAGGGACCATGGCGCACGATCTAGGCAATGAGGCGCTGGGAGGTCTTGAACGTTCGTGCGCTGAGGACGACCGGATCGTTTCGGCGCCCGGTGCCACGGGCCTCGAGCGCATCGAGGCGCGTTTCCACGGCAATGCCTTCGAATTGCACCGCCACGACACCTACGCCATCGGCGTGACGCTGGACGGCGTGCAGCGCTTCCACTATCGCGGCGCGCTTCGGCACAGCGTGCCCGGCCAGGTGATCGTGCTGCATCCCGACGAACTGCATGACGGCGGCGCCGGCACCGAGGACGGCTTACGCTACAGGATTCTCTATCTCGAGCCGTCGCTGCTGCTTGACTGCCTCCACGGTTCGCCGCTCCCTTTCGTTAAGGATGCTGTGGTGAGCGACCCTCAGTTGCGCGGCACGCTGCTGTCGGCGCTAACACCGCTCACCGAGGAACTCGACGACCTGTTCGTGGCGGATTTCATCGCGCAGCTGGCGCAGCAATTGAAACGCCATGCCGGACAGCCGGCAAAATCAGCGGGAAAAATCGCGTGGCGGGCTGCCGCGCTGGCCCGCGACTATCTCGAAGAAAACGCTGAACGGCCGGTGCGCTCCGACGAGCTGGAGGCGGTTACCGGCCTCGACCGCTACGCGCTGTCGCGCCATTTCCGCGCGACCTATTCGACAAGCCCGCATCGCTTCCTGTTGATGCGCCGGCTGCAGCGGGCGCGACGCATGATCGAAGCGGGAGAGCAGCTTGCCCAAACAGCTGTTGCGGCCGGCTTCAGCGATCAGAGCCATTTCAACCGGCATTTCAAGAAGGCGTTCGGGCTGACGCCGGGACGCTGGGCGACGCTGGTGCGCGACGCGTAGCGTCGTCGCCCTTTCCGCCAAGCCGATGCTTGGTGGTGCCTGAGGCGACGATGCTGTGCATCGCGCTTGGGTCGCTCGAGACGACGCTTACGCGTCGCTCGTGGTCACCAACGCCCAGCGGCTAAGCGACGATGCTGCGCATCGCGCTCACGCGTCCTCGAGACGACGCTGCGCGTCGCTCGTTAATCATCCAGCTCGGCGTCGTCGTCGATGAGGATCAGGACCTCGTTCGACAGGTTGGCCTCGATGCGGGCGAGCAGCTTGAACAGCGCCTTCTGGTCTTTCTTGTCGAGACCCCTTAGCGCCTGCTTCTCGGTCTTCTTGACCGATTTCTCGATGGCGCGGATGGTTTCGCGGCCGGAGCCGGTGAGGAAAATATGGGCCTGGCGGGCATCGGCGTTGGAGGCGCGCTTTTCGAGAAAACCCTGCGCCTGCAGCCTGTTGATGGTTTTTGTGATCGTCGGCGGACGTACGCCGAGCTTGTCGGCGAGATTGCCGGGTGTCTGGCCGTCTTCGCGGTCGAGCGCCAGCATGATCTGGTCCTGGCCGGCGTAGAAGCCATGTGCCAGAAGGCGCGCAGCAAGCGCCGTGCGCGCCAGCCGCGCTGCCGAATGCAGCCGGCTCATAGTCGCCGTTCTGTCCGCCTTGGCCATGGTCATTCCCTCTTCGGCCGAACCGGCGCGGGCAGCATAGAGGCTGTCCGGCGGCTGGCAAATGACGATTTAACGAGTCCGGCCTGCAAACACTTTGCCGGCAAGCATTGCGTTGCCCGCGCAGGTGATGCCAGATGTTTATTTCAGTTAGATGACAAACGACTTTTGGCCCGCCGGCATTCACAGCGGAACATCCCGGAGGGGCTCTGATGCCGTGCGGCTGCCCTGTTCCTTTAACCCACTGCGGCTGCCCCGATCGGGACCGGCTGGCCCATCGGTTTGGCGCGTGCAAAAGCGCGGCTCACGTCCTATATGAGGGCCGACAAATCCTTCGAGCACAGATTTTTCGAGGCAGGCCATGAGCGATGCACAGACGCAGATCCCCGTAACCGTTCTCACCGGCTATCTCGGCGCGGGCAAGACGACGCTGCTCAACCGCATCCTGTCGGAGAACCACGGCAAGCGTTACGCGGTCATCGTCAACGAGTTCGGCGAGATCGGCATCGACAACGATCTGATCGTCGAATCCGACGAGGAAATCTATGAGATGAACAATGGCTGCGTGTGCTGCACGGTGCGCGGCGACCTGATCCGCGTCGTCGAGGGCCTGATGCGGCGGCCCGGCCGTTTCGATGCCATCGTGGTCGAGACCACTGGTCTGGCCGACCCGGTGCCGGTGGCGCAGACCTTCTTCATGGACGACGATGTGCGCTCCAAAACCAAGCTCGACGCGGTGGTGGCGCTGGTTGACGCCAAGCACCTGCCGCTGCGCCTGAAGGACTCGAAGGAGGCCGAGGACCAGATCGCCTTCGCCGATGTGGTGGTGCTGAACAAGACCGATCTCGTCACTCCCGAAGAGCTCGAAAAGGTCGAGGCGACGATCCGCGCCATCAACCCGGCGGCCAGGATCCATCGCACCCAGCGCGCCGGTGTGGCGCTCGGCGAAGTGCTCGACCGCGGCGCCTTCGACCTGTCACGCGCGCTGGAGAACGATCCGCATTTCCTCGAGGCGCACGACCACGATCACGACCATGAATGCGGTCCGGATTGCGATCACGACCACCACCATCATCACGACGGGCACGATCACCATCACCACGGCCATCCTTCCGACATCCATGATGTCACGGTGAAGTCGGTCTCGCTGCGCGGCGGCGAGATGGATCCGAAGAAGTTCTTCCCCTGGATCGAGAAGGTGACCCAGATGGAAGGGCCGAACATCCTCAGGCTTAAGGGCATCATCGCGCTGAAGGGCGACGAGGATCGCTATGTCCTGCAAGGCGTGCACATGATCCTCGAAGGCGACCACCAGCGCGCCTGGAAGGACGGCGAGAAGCATGAAAGCCGGCTGGTCTTCATCGGCCGCGATCTCGACGCCGAGCGCCTCAGGAAGAGTTTTGAAGCTTGCCAGGCGGCTTGATTTCCGGACTTTCAGGCGTTAGCGCTGCCCCTACTTTCCTTCTCCCCTTGTGGGAGAAGGTGGCCGAGCGAAGCTCGGTCGGATGAGGGGTGTTCCAGCTTGGCGATGACGGCACTCCGTCGAACACCCCTCAACCGTCTTGGCGCTACGCGCCAATCCACCTTCTCCCACAAGGGGAGAAGGGGGAGTCACACCTAGCCGCGCCGGCTGGTGAAATCGAATGGACCATCCCCATGCCGACAGTCGCCCCGCTTGATCTCGAAGGCCATTGCGTCGCCGCCGTCTTCCTCGGCGACGTGCCGCATTTCGCTTTGGCCGACGGCGCGATCCATCGGCTCGACAATGGGCACAAGACCGTACAGGCGAATGACGGGCTGCTCGCCGCCTTCCACGATGCGGCGAACGACCGCCTGATCACCGGCGGCGAGGACGGCAAGGTGTTTGAGGTCAAGGCCGGCGGCGAGGCGAGCGAACTTGCCAGCGCCTGCAGAAAATGGATCACCAGCGTTGCGGCGGGCCCTCAGGGTGCGGTCGCCTATGCCTCGGGCAAGACGGCGTTCGTCCGTTTCGCTGACGGCAAGATCAAGGAATTCGCCCATCCGCGCTCGGTGGAAGGGCTCGCCTTCTCGCCCAAGGGCATGCGCTTCGGCGTTGCCCGCTACAACGGCGCGACGCTGCATTTTCCTGCGGCGGAGGGCAAGCCGGTCGAGCTCGAATGGGCCGGCGCCCATACCGGGATCAGCTTTTCGCCGGACGGCGCTTTCCTGATTACCACCATGCAGGAAAACGCGCTGCATGGCTGGAAGCTGGCCGACGGCAAGCACATGCGCATGAGCGGCTATCCGGGCAAGGTCAAAAGCCTGTCCTGGAGCGTGAAGGGCAAATGGCTGGCGAGCTCCGGCGCGCCGGCGGCGATCGTGTGGCCTTTCGCCAGCAAGGACGGGCCGATGGGCAAGGCGCCGCTGGAGCTCGGCACGCGCGGCAATACCATGGTGACGTGCGTTGCCTGCCATCCCAGCCAGGAGGTCACCGCGATCGGCTATGAGGACGGCATGGTGATCGCGGCCCGCTTCGCCGACGCCAAGGAAGTGCTGCTGCGTCGTCCCGGCAAAGGCGCCATCACCTCGATGATGTGGGACAAGGAAGAGCGCCGCATCGTCTTCGGCAGCGCGGCCGGCGATTGCGGCGTGATCGACATCACGGCGTAAGGGATTAGGGGAATAGGGCGGCAATGGAATAGGGAAAGGAAAGCCTTCCTCCGCTGTCTTCCCAATGCCCTACTCCCTTAATCTCTTCATCCCTTAATCCCTACTGCCTGAGCCAACGCCCGCCCCCTGCGCGGCCAATTGCGGTTTTGCCGACCGGTTGGCAGAGTGCCGCGCGAGAAAGAGGGGCTTCATGCATTCAATCGACCGGACTTCCATCGGCGGCATCGCCGCCGCCCGCATAGCCGAGCTGCGCGAGGCCGAGGCGGCCGCCTTCCGCAAGACGCGGCCGAAGTCCGAGGCCAAGGTTGGCAACGGCATGGCCGGCTTCCTCGGCGGCGTGCCGATGCATTGGATGACCGACTGGCCGACGCCATTTGCGATCCTGGTCGACAGCGCCAAGGGTGCCACGATTACCGATGTCGACGGCAACAAGCTCGACGATTTCTGCCTGGGCGACACCGGCTCGATGCTCGGCCATTCGCCGCCGCCGGTCGCCCGCGCCATCCGCCGGCAGGCAGCACGCGGCCTGACCTATATGCTGCCCAGCGAGGATGCGCTGGCGATCGGTCCGCTCTTGCAGCAGCGCTTCGGCCTGCCCTATTGGCAGATCGCCACCACCGCCACCGATGCCAACCGCTTCGCCTTGCGGGTCGCCCGCGCGGTGACGGGGCGCGAAAAGATCCTGGTCTTCAACGGCTGCTATCACGGCTCGGTCGACGAGACGATGGTGCGACTGATCGACGGCAAGCCGGTCAACCGGCCTGGGCTGGCAGGCGAGTTCCGCGATCTCACACGGGCAACCAAGGTTATCGAATTCAACGATATTGCAGCATTGGAAACGGCACTTGGCGACCGCGATATCGCCTGCGTGATCACCGAACCGGTGCTGACCAATTCCTGCATGGTGCTGCCGGAACCCGGCTTCCACGACGCGCTGCGGCGCCTCACCCGCGCCGCCGGCACGCTGCTTTTGATCGACGAGACGCACACCATTTCAACCGGGCCCGGCGGTTACACGCGAAAGCACGGGCTGGAGCCGGACCTGTTCGTGCTCGGCAAGCCGGTGGCCGGAGGCGTGCCGGCCAGCATCTGGGGCATGAGCGAGGAGGTCGCGACGCGCTACGGCACCTACAATCGCAGCAAGGAACCCGGCTATTCCGGCATGGGCACCACGCTGTCGGCCAACCCGCTGCAATTCGCGGCGATGCGGGCGACGCTCGAAGAGGTAATGACCGAGGAGGCCTATGCGCATATGGACCGGCTGGCGCGCCGCCTCGACGCGGGGCTCTCCGCCGTCATCGAGCGAAACAAGCTGCCTTGGCATGTCGCGCGCATCGGCGCCCGCGTCGAGTTCATCTGCACGCCCGGGCCGCTCAAGAACGGCGGCGAGGCGGAGAAGGCACATGCGCCGGAACTCGAAGCCGCCGTCCATGTCGCGCTGGTCAATCGCGGCGTGCTGATCGCGCCGTTCCACAATATGATGCTGATCTCGCCGGCGACGACCGCGGCGCAGGTAAGCCGCCTGATCGCGGCTTTCGCCGCGGTTGCCGCCAGGCTTACGGCATGAGACAAGCGGCTATGGACAATCCGAGCACAGTTGTGACCTCCCCTTCGGGCTCGACGCCGGCCGAGGCGAAAGCGTTTCTCGCCGCCCATCCCGACATCGAGGCCTTCGACATCGTGCTCACCGACGCCAACGGCATCGGCCGCGGCAAGATCGTGCGCCGGCACGAGCTGATGAGCATTTTCGAGGGCGGAAGGCATATGCCGATCTCGATCCTCGGCCTCGACATCACCGGTGAGGATGTCCACGAGACCGGGCTGATCTGGGACACCGGCGACGGCGACCTCAGGGCATGGCCGGTTCCAGGCACGCTGGTGCCGCTGCACGGCACCAAGCCGCCGCGCGGCCAGGTGCTGATGGCGATGTATCATCTCGACGGCCAGCCGATGACCTCCGATCCGCGGCTGGTGCTGGCAAGGCAAGTCGAGATCCTGGCGGCGCGCGGGCTGCATCCGGCCGGCGCCTTCGAGCTGGAATTTTTTCTGCTCGCCAATGAGCGCGACGCCGACGGCAAGGTGCAGGCGGCGCGCGCGTTGCTCGACGGCCGCCGCTCTGGCAAAACGGAAGTCTATTCAGTCGACCACCTGCACGGCATGGAGCCGCTGTTTTCCGACATCTACGCCGCCGCCAGGGCGCAAGGCATTCCGGCCGAGACGGTGATTTCCGAATATGCGCCCGGACAGTACGAGCTGACGCTCAACTACCGCAAGGACGTGATGCGGGCGGCCGACGACCTGGTCATGCTGAAGCGGCTGGTGAGGGCGCAGGCGCGACGGCACGGCGTCACCGCCTGCTTCATGGCCAAGCCGATCGAGGCCTATGCCGGTTCGGGCATGCATTTCCACGTCTCGCTGCAGGACGATGCCGGCCGCAACGTCTTCACCGAAGCTGCCGGCGAGAAATGGTCGCCAAGCCTGCTCAACGCGCTTGGCGGTCTGATCCACACCATGGCGGAATCCATGCTGGTGTTTGCGCCGCATGCCAATTCATGGCGGCGTTTCGTGGCGCAATCCTATGCGCCGGTGGCGCCGACCTGGGGCGTCAACAACCGCTCCGTGGCGTTGCGCGTGCCGGCGGGCGATGCGATGAACCGGCGTATCGAGCACCGGCCGTCCGGCGTCGACGCCAACCCTTATCTTGTGGCGGCGACGGTGCTGGCGGGCATCGTCAAGGGCCTCGACGAGGCCCTTGACCCCGGACCGGAAACGACCGGCAACGGTTACGAGCAGACAACGGAAGCCTCCACCATGCCGACCGATTGGCGCGCCGCGATCGAGGCCGCACGTGGCTCCGAATTCCTGAAATCGGCGCTCGGTCCCGACCTGCACCGGACCTTCGTGGCGATCAAGCAGGCGGAATATCTGCGCGTCGCACGCACCGTCAGCGAACTCGACTACCACCTCTACCTACACGAGGTCTGAGGACTTGGCCTCGCAGACGGAGTGATCACGTTTCGCCGCGACACTCAAAAGTTATAGCCAGGCGACTTTCTGGAACATATCATGAACGCATGGCTGTGCTTTCCGTCCGCGAGAAACTGGCGATCCTGTCCGACGCCGCTAAATACGACGCCTCCTGCGCATCGTCCGGTTCGGCGAAACGCGATTCGCTGAAATCGGGCGGCATCGGTTCGACCGAGGCTCGGGCATCTGCCATTCCTACGCGCCGGACGGGCGCTGCATTTCGCTGCTGAAGATCCTGCTCACCAATTTCTGCATTTACGACTGCAGCTATTGCATCAACCGCTCCTCCTCCAATGTGCGGCGAGCCCGCTTCAGCGTCGACGAGGTGGTGCGGCTCACCATGGATTTTTATCGCCGCAACTACATCGAGGGTCTGTTCCTGTCTTCCGGCGTCATCCGCTCGCCGGACAAGACGATGGGCGAGATGGTCGAGGTGGCGCGACGGCTCAGGATCGAGGAGAAATTCGGCGGCTATATTCACCTCAAGACCATTCCCGAAGCGTCAGCCGAACTGATCGAAAAAGCAGGCCGTTATGCCGATCGCCTGTCGATCAATGTCGAGCTGCCGACCGACGAAGGGGTGAAGAAGCTGGCCCCGGAAAAGAAGCCGGAAACGATCCGGCTTTCCATGGCCAAGCTGCGCTGCAAGATCGAAGAGAAGGCCGAACCAACGTTGCAGAGCCGCAAACGCGAGCGCTTTGCGCCGGGCGGCCAGTCGACGCAGATGATTGTCGGCGCCGACAAAACGTCCGACGACGGCATCCTGCGCGCCAGCGCCCGGCTTTATGGCAGCTATCATCTGCGCCGCATCTATTATTCCGCCTTCAGTCCGATCCCGGATTCGTCTGCGGCGCTGCCGTTGCAGAAGCCGCCCTTGATGCGCGAGCACCGGCTTTACCAGGCGGACTGGCTGATGCGCTTCTACGGCTTCTCGCAGCCTGAAATCCTGGCCGGCAGCAATGACGGCATGCTCGACCTTGCCATCGATCCCAAACTTGCCTGGGCGCTGCGCAACCGCGGCCGGTTCCCGGTCGACGTCAATCGCGCCGATCGGGAGGCGCTGCTGCGTGTGCCGGGGTTGGGCACCAAGGTGGTCGACAGGATTCTGCAGACGCGCCGCCATCGCCGGCTGCGTCTCGAAGATGTCGGACGGCTCTGCCATTCGGTCGCCAAGGTACGCCCCTTCATCACTGCGGAAGGCTGGTCACCAGGCGCGCTCACCGACAAGTCGGGCTTGCGCGAGATCATCACCCGATCTTGCGAGCAGCTTTCGCTGTTTTGACCATGGCACGGACCCAGCTCAGCCTCGCATCTCATCTCGCCCGTCTCGAGAGCGAGACCGATTTCGACGGTTGGCGCGATGCGGCGCGCCGGCTGGCCACGAATGATATTCCGCCGGAAGAGGTGGCGTGGCAGGTTGGCCACGACGATGATGATCGCGGCAACGATTTGCCGGCTTGCCGACAGGATGCGCGCCTTGTCGTGCCGCGCGAGTTCATCGAACGTGCAGAGACGGTCATCTGTCATTCGGACCCCGAGCGTTTTGATTTCCTCTATCGGTTGCTCTGGCGGTTGCGCGTCGAACCGAAGCTGCTGTCGATCGCTTCCGACCCGGATACCCGTAAGCTCGAGTCCATGGAAAAGGCGGTTTGGCGCGACATTCACAAGATGCGCGCCTTCGTGCGCTTCCGGAAGATCGGCGACGGCGCGGAAGAACGTTATGTCGCCTGGTTCGAACCCGACCATTTCATCGTCGAGCGCAATGCCGATTTCTTTGTGCGCCGCTTCGCCGGCATGCGCTGGACGATTCTCACGCCGCACGCCTCGGCCGAATGGGACGGCAAGCGGCTGGCGATCGGCCCAGGCGCCAGCAAGCGCGACGCGCCGGCCGAAGACGACGCCGAGACGCTGTGGCGGACCTATTTCGAGAATATCTTCAACCCGGCCCGCCTCAAGGTGAAGGCGATGCAGAAGGAGATGCCGAAGAAATATTGGCGGAACCTTCCCGAGGCCTCGCTCATTCCAGACCTGATAGCAGGAGCGGACAGAGCCGCGACAGCCATGATCGCCCGGATGCCAACCTCCCCAGCGCCGCGCCACGCCAAAGTGAAGGCAAAACACTGGCCTTCGCCAAAGCCGGCGGATGTGGTGGAGCCCGAAAGTACGGATATTCCGGCATTGCGCGAAGAGGCGAGCGGTTGCCGGCGTTGCCCGCTCTGGCGCGATGCCACGCAAACCGTGTTCGGCGAGGGACCGGAGAATGCCGACGTGGTGTTTGTCGGAGAGCAGCCCGGCGACCAAGAGGACCTTGCCGGCAAGCCGTTCGTCGGGCCCGCGGGCAAGGTGTTCGACAGCATTTTGGACCAGGCCGAGATCGACCGCCGCAAGGTCTATGTGACCAATGCGGTGAAGCATTTCAAGTTCGAGCCGCGCGGCAAGAGGCGGATCCATTCAAAGCCCAATGCCGGCGAAATTCGTGCCTGCCGCTGGTGGCTCGACAAGGAACTCGACATCATCAAGCCAAATCTTGCGGTGGCGCTCGGCGCGACAGCAGCGCAGTCGCTGCTCGGCAAGGCGGTGCCGATCACCAGGATGCGCGGCGACGTCATCCAGCGCGAGGACGGCTTGCGCGTCTTTGTCACCATCCATCCCTCCTTCATCCTGCGCATCCGCGAGCATGAGGACAAGGAGGCCGAGAGGGAGCGGTTTCTCACCGATATGAGGAAGGTGAAGCAGCTGATGGCTGCTTGACCGATCTGCGCGCCTGAACGGGACCTTGCGCTTGACGGATGCTGTTGTACGAGTCGTGCGACTGGGGAGAATTGGGCGAGATGCCCGTCGCCTCGTCATCCACGGGCGAAGCAAGGAGCGGAGCGACGCGCGCAGACCTGAGGATCATTCCGTTACCTGCAGGCGTCGCAACGATGCACAATTCTGCTCCGCTGCATTCCATGCCCGAGGTCACGGAATGGATTCCAGGGTCTCCGCGACGGAGCTTCGCTCCTGCTTCGCCGTGGAATGACGACTTCAGCGTTTATTGCGCTACCGGACGAGTATCGCCCTTAGATCATTGACGTTGGTCCCGGTCGGACCGGGCACGAACAGATCGCCGACCGCGTTGAAGGCGCTCCAGGCATTGTTGCCGGCAAGCATGGCCTTGGCATCGACGCCTGCGGCACGCATGCGCGCCACGGTCGCGCCGTCGGCGAAGGCGCCGGCATTGTCCTCGGAGCCGTCGATGCCGTCGGTGTCCGCGGCCAAAGCATGAATGCCGCTGAGCCCATCGATGCCGATGGCGAAGGCAAGCAGGAATTCGGAATTGCGGCCGCCCTTGCCTTTCGCCCGCAGCGTCACCGTCGTCTCACCGCCGGACAGGATCAGCATCGGCTTCTCGAAAGGCCGGTTGCGGGTCGCCACCTCGCGGGCAATCGCGGCATGCACGCCGCCGACCTCGCGCGCCTCGCCCTCGATCGAATCCGACAGGATGACGGCCTCGAGGCCTTGCCGCTTCGCTTCGGCGGCCGCGGCTTCCAGCGAGACGCCGGCCGAAGCGATGAGATGCACTTCATTGCCGGCAAAGCGCGGATCGTCTGAGTGTGGCGCATCGGCTGCGGGAGACTGAATATGCGCCATGACCGCATCCGGCAGGCACATGCCGTAGGCGGCGATCGACGCCAGCGCATCCGCGCGGCTGCCGGTGTCGGGGACGGTCGGCCCCGAGGCCACCAGCGCCGGATTGTCGCCGGGAATGTCGGAGACGACCAGCGATACGACCCGGGCCGGATGTGCGGCGCCGGCCAGCCGTCCGCCCTTTATGGTCGAGACGTGCTTGCGGATGGTGTTCATCGCCGCGATCGGCGCGCCGGAAGCGAGCAGCGCCTCGTTGACGGCGATCTCGTCGGCAAGAGTCAGGCCGGGAGCGGGCGACGGCAGCAGCGCCGAGCCGCCGCCCGAAATCAGCGCCACGACCAGATCGTCCGCGCTCAGTCCCCGCACCTTCTTCAACAGCCGACGCGAGGCTTCGAGGCCGGCGGCGTCCGGCACCGGGTGCGCCGCCTCGATGATCTCGATGCGCTCGCATCTGGCGCCATAGCCGTAGCGGGTCACGACCAGCCCATCGATCGGACCATCCCAGACCTTCTCGAAGGCCGCCGCCATCTGCGCCGAGCCCTTGCCGGCGCCGATAACGATGGTGCGGCCCTTCGGTTTTGCCGGCAAATGATTGCGGATCGTCTTTTCCGGATCGGCGGCGGCGACGGCGGCGTTGAAGATCGACGTAAGGAAAGTTTTTGGATCGGTCATTGCTCTTCCGGCGGCAACTTGAGCTTGCTCGCATCGACTCCGAGATGGGCGCAGAGCGCATCCACAACGACACCGTGGTCTTCTCGTTCGGGCAGACCGGAGACGGCGATGACGCCGATCACGCCTGCGCCCTTCACCGCGACGGGAAAGCCGCCGCCGGCCAGCACATAGTCGGCAATGTCGAGCGCTTCGCCGACCTTGAAGGTGCGGTCGGGTCGCTGCTGCTCCAGCACCATGCGATAGGTGCTTCTGAGATAGCGCTTGACGACATTGATCTTGCGCCGCGCCCAGTCGGGGTTGGAGGCGTTGGAGCCCGGCATAGCGGCGTAGAATAGCGGACGGTCGAAGGTCCTGATATCGACGATGATCGGCAAGTTTTCGTTGAGCGCCCGCTCCCTGATCGCCGCGCCTATCTGGAAGGCCACGGCCTCGTCGAAGGCCGGAAAGACCAGCGTGGCTTCCTGTTTCTTGATCAGAGCGATGTCGTCGGCGGCAGCCATGGCGTTTCCCCTGTCAATGTCGACGCACGCTTTGGCCGATGGCTGACGCGGGGTCAAGCGACGAGCACGTTTAATCTATGCGACAATCGCGCTCTTGGCCGGCCGGCCCGCCACATAGACCTCGCTCACGGCGCGGTCGTCGCCCAGCGTCTGCAGCAGGAAGAGCTCCTCCGCCAGGGTCTCCACCGTCTCCATCCTCAGCCGCATCGCCGGCGTGGCGTTGGCATCGAGCACGACGATGTCGGCATCCGTGCCTTCTTCCAGCGTGCCGACTTTTTCGGCGACAGACAGCGCCTCGGCATTGCCGCGCGTCAGCTGCCAGAAGGACTGGAAGGGGTTCAGCTTCTCGCCATTCAGCGCGATGACTTTGTAGCCCTCGTCCATGGTCCGCAGCATCGAATAGTTGGTGCCGCCGCCGACATCGCTGGCGGCAGCGATGCTGAGCGGCTTTTCGCGGCGGCGGTAGCGCTGGTAGTCGAACAGGCCGGAGCCAAGGAAGAGGTTGGAGGTCGGGCAGAACACCGCAACCGAACCCGATTGCGACAGCGCATCGGCTTCGCGCTCGGAAAGATGAATGCAGTGGCCGAAAAGGCTCTTTTTGCCCAGCAGGCCGTAATGCTCATAGACGTCGGTGTAGTCGCGCGACCAGGGGTAAAGCTCCTGGGTGAAGGCGATCTCGGCGTGGTTTTCCGACAGATGCGTCTGCATGTGGAGATCGGGATGCTCACGGCAGAGCGCGCCGGCCATCTCCATCTGCTCGGGCGAGGAGGTGATGGCGAAGCGCGGGGTGATGGCATAGAGCTGGCGGCCCTTGCCGTGCCATTCGGCAATCAGCGCCTTGCTGTCGTCATAGCCGGTCTGGGGCGTGTCCAGCACGCCCTCCGGCGCATTGCGGTCCATCATCACCTTGCCGGCGATGTTGAGCATATTGCGGTCGTGCGATTCGGCGAAGAAGGCTTCGGCCGACGATTTGTGCACCGAGCAATAGGCGACGACCGTCGTCGTGCCCTGGCGCAGCATCTCGTCGAGGAAGAGCCTGGCGATGCGGCGGCCATGCTGCGCGTTCGCGAATTTCGACTCCTCCGGAAAGGTGTATTTGTTCAGCCAGTCGAGCAGCTCGGCGCCGTAGGACGCGATGATCTGCATCTGCGGAACATGCACATGCGCATCAATGAAGCCCGGCAGGATGAGATGCGGGCGATGATCGATCGTCTCGACGCCGGCGCCGGCGCGCTTGGCGATCTCGGCATACGGACCGGCGGCAATGATCTTGCCGTCGTCGATCAGCAGCCCGCCATCCTCCTCGTAGCGCCAGGCGGAATGGTCGTCGATTGCTTCGGGCCAGCGCAGGAAGGAGAGCGTGCGGCCGCGCAGGAGTTTCGAGGTCATGCTTACTTTCCGGCGCCTTCGAACCAGGCCACCAAAAGGGCCCGTTCCTGGTCGGTTATCTGAGTGACGTTGGCGGGCGGCATGGCATGCGCGCGGCCGGCCTGGAGGTAGATCTCCCGGGCATGCTCGGCGATGCGCGCGTCGGTGTCGAGCAACACGCCCTTCGGCGCATGGTAGATTCCTTCATAGGCCGGCTCTTCGGTATGGCACATCGAGCAACGGCCGAGCACGGTGTCGCGCACGGCCGGAAAATGCGCCGAGGCGATGTAGACCTGGGCAGCGGCGGATGCGGCGGAGGTCTTGGGCTCCGCTGTCAGCACCTTGGGCACGGTCGACAGCCAGATGACGATCATGAACAGCACGGCGGCACCCAGCCAGGTCCAGGTCGGGTTGCCCTTCCTCGCGTGCACGGTGTTGAAATAGTGCCGGATCAGCACGCCGATGATGAAGACCAGCGAGGCGATGACCCAGTTGAACTGCGTGCCGAAGGCCAGCGGGTAGTGGTTCGACAGCATCAGAAACAGCACCGGCAAGGTCAGGTAGTTGTTGTGCAGCGAGCGCTGCTTGGCAATCTTGCCGTATTTCGGGTCCGGCTTGCGGCCGGCGATCAGGTCGGCGACGACGATCTTCTGGTTGGGGATGATGACCATGAAGACATTGGCCGACATGATCGTGGCGGTGATGGCGCCGAGATGCAGGAAGGCGGCGCGGCCGGTGAAGACGTGGGTCAGCCCCCAGGCGATGAAGACCAGCACGCAGTAGAGCACCAGCATCAGGCCGGTATCGCTTTTGCCGAGCGGCGAGCGGCAGAGCAGGTCGTAGACGATCCAGCCGACGCCGATCGTGGCGAGCGACAAGAGGATGCCGACGGGCACCGAGATGTTGAGCACGTTGGGGTCGATCAGGAAGAGGTCGGCGCCGGCATAGTAGACCACGCAAAGCATGGCGAAGCCCGACAGCCAGGTGGCGTAGGATTCCCATTTGAACCAGGTCAGGTGCTCCGGCATTTCGGCCGGCGCCACGAGATATTTCTGGATGTGGTAGAAGCCGCCGCCATGCACCTGCCACTCCTCGCCGAAGGCGCCGGCGGGCAGGCCGGGACGCTGGCGCAGCCCGAGATCGAGGGCGACGAAATAGAAGGACGAGCCGATCCAGGCGATGCCGGTGATGACATGCAGCCAGCGGACGGCGAAGCTCAGCCAGTCCCAGAAAATCGCAAAATCCATCATCGAGTCGCCCCTGGGAAATCGTCCCTGCCGATCAGGCGACTTTACGGTCTGGAGCGCAAACGAAAAGAGGCGGGGCGCGCGATGACTTTCAAAAAAAAATGGAAAATACTAGGGTCGTCCCACGCAGCCATTTGAGAGCCACGACCGTCGCATGGCCTATCTCGACAATATCGCCGTCTTCGTCCGCGTCGTCGAGCTCGGCAATCTGTCGGCGGCCGGGCGCGACATGCGCATCTCGCCGGCGGTCGCCTCCAATCGCATCAAGGAGTTGGAGAAGCACCTCGGCGTGCGGCTGTTCAACCGCACCACGAGGCAGCTGATGCCGACCGAGCACGGCACGGTGTTCTACACCGGCGCCAAGCAGGTGCTGGACGCGATCACCGAGGCGGAGGCCGCGGTCGCAGCACTTTCCGGCCAGCCGCGCGGCACGATCAAGGTGACGGCGCCGCTCGGCCTCGGCCGGCGGCTGATCGCCTCGGGCATTCCGGATTTCCACGACAAATACCCCGATATCGAGGTGCGGCTGAGACTCTCCGACCACAATGTCGACATCATGAAGGAAGGCATCGACGTCGCCTTCCGGCTCGGCATCATCGAGGATTCCAGCCTTCGGATGCGCGGCATCATGGAATGCGAGCGCGTGCTGGTGGCGGCGCCGAAATACCTCGACGCGCGCGGCGAGCCGGTCGAGCCGCAGGAACTGATCGGCAAGAAACATGATTGCCTGATGCTGCGCTATTCCGGCACGCGCGAATATGTCTGGACGCTGCAGACGCCGAACGGTCCGCAGAAATTCGAGGTGCATGGACCCTACGATACGGACGATGGCGATGTGCTGACAGGCTGGGCGCTGTCGGGGCGCGGCATCATCAACAAGCCGCGCTTCGAGGTCGAGCCGTTCATCCGCGACCAGCGGCTGAGAGTGATCCTGGCAAAGACGCCGCCGACGCCGGTGCAGTTCGCTGCCGTCTATCCGCACAAGAAGCTGCAGGATCCGAAGGTCCGCCTGCTGCTCGACTTCATGGCCGATCGCTGCCAGCGGCTGATCAAGGACATTCTTGCCGGCAGGTAGGGTTGGCGGGCACGCGCCTTCGCGCGGGTGACCACACTCAGTCTTCGTCCATCAGGCGGGCCGTGCCGGATACCCGGATCGAGGTGCCGGGCGTGGGCGGAATATCGGCATGCAGCCGCGAGCGCATGCCCATATCTTCGCCCTGAACGATGTCGATCGCGCCGCCATGCGGCCAGCCAATGTCGCGCAGATAGCCGGCAAAGGCGGCGGTGGCAGCGCCGGTCGCCGGATCCTCATAGACGCCGCCTGAAGCGAAGGGATTGCGCGTGTGGAAGAGACGCGGCGTTTCGGCATAGGCGAGCAGGATCGTCACCAGTCCCTCGCGCCGCATCAGGGCCCGGCCCTGTTTCAGGTCATAGGCCATGGCGGCGAGCGCCTTGCGCGACTTCAAGGCCAGCACCAGATGGTCGGCGCCGCCATGAATCAGCGCGGGCGGAATGGCGGGATCGAGATCGCCCGGCTCGTAACCGAACAGATCAAGTGTCTCGCCGGCCAGCTCCGACGGGGCCGCCCGGCTGCGCGTCGGCGGCGACTGCAGGGCGGCGGCAAAGTTGGCGCCGTCGCGAAACCCTTCGACGGTGATGGCGGCCTGGTTCAGGAGCAGCTTGAAAATTCCGCCGCCGAACCTTCTGACCAGCGCCGCGCCCAGCGCGATGGTGGCGTGGCCGCAGAACGGCACTTCCGATTCGGGCGAAAAGTAGCGGACACGCCAGCCTTCCCCTTCACGTGCGGCAAAGGCGGTCTCGGAAAAGCCGACCTCTGCAGCGACACGCTGCATGTCTGCGGCGTCGGGCAGAACCTCGCCAATCACCACGCCGGCCGGGTTGCCGCCGCTGTTGCCGTCCGAAAACGCCGCTATGCGCAAAACATCCATGTCGCTCGTCCCGTGTTCGTCATTCGTGTTCGTCAGGCGTGCAGAAAACACGGTTCAATCCGGTTTGGGAAACGAAGAAAGCGACGAGCAGCTGTGAGCATCAGTCATACCTTCGCCAGCTGTGCGCCCCTCCAGCCGATGCGGAACGAAACCCGCTCCGTCGCCGTTCTGGCGATTGGCGGCTGCACGGCCGCCCTTCGAGACCAGTCCCCAGCTTTCGCAGCGACCCAGCGCCACAGGAGCCGACCATGGACGCCATTGTCACCAAGAACGACCTCAAATCCGACGCCAAGAAGGAATCGATCGATCTTCTCAATGCCAGGCTTGCCGATGCCATCGACCTGGCGCTGGTCACCAAGCAGGCGCACTGGAACGTCAAGGGACCGCAGTTCATCGCCATCCATGAGATGCTCGACGAATTCCGCGAGGAGATCGACGGTCATGTCGACATCATCGCAGAACGCGCCGTGCAGCTCGGCGGCACCGCGCACGGCACCTCGCAGGACGTGTCGAGGGCAACGAAGCTCCAGCCCTATCCGACCGACATCCACAAGACCAAGGATCATCTGGCGGCGCTGATCGACCGCTATGCCACCGCTGCCAGGCTGGCGCGTGAGGCGATCGACGAGGCGGACGACGCCGGCGATGCCGACACCGCCGACATTTTTACCGCCTACTCGCGTTCGCTCGACAAATTGCTGTGGTTCCTCGAAGCGCATACGCAGGAAAAGGAATAGCCGGCTAGGCTCCTCCCATGGCCGGCTGAATCAGCCGGCCATCGCCTTGGGCGCGGCCGAGGCCTGGACCGCATGCGACACCAGCGCCGTCATGATTTCGGCGGCGGCGAGCGCGGCGATCACCGGCGGGCGCTTGTCCTTCACGGCATTGCCGCCGATCGGCGAGACGAGACGGTTGAACTGGGCCTCGCTGCCCTCGTCGGACTTCAGGAACCAGTTCTTGAACGTCGCCTTCTTGGTCTTCGAGCCGATCATGCCGACATAGGCGGCGTCGTCGCGCTTCAGCGCCTCGGCGACGATCAGGAAATCCAGCGCATGGTCATGGGTGAGGATGGCGAAGGCCGATCCCGCACGGGCTTCGCGCACCACCGCTTCGGGCATCGGCGTCAGCCGCGTCTCAACCGTTTCCGGCATGCCTTCCAGCGCATCGGCCCGCGTCTCGACGACCTCCACATGAATGGGCAGCAGCGCCAACGACGCGGCCAGCGCCTGGCCGACATGGCCGCCGCCAAAGACATAGACATGCGGCAGATGCGCCTCCTCGGCCTCGGCTTTGGCGATCAGTTCCTGTTCGATCCTAGCGTCAACCAAGCGGATCAGCACCTCGACGCGGCCGCCGCAGCATTGGCCGATTTCAGGACCCAGTGGAACATCCAGGGTCGCGCAGGTTTCGTCGACCTCGATGCGGGCTTCCCTCCCCCTCCAGGGCAGGGTGGCGGCGGAGCCGCCAGGTTGGGTCACCGGGGCAGTGCTCGGCGCTCGCTTGCCTTCTGAGAGCACCCCCTCTGGCCGCTTCGCGGCCATCTCGCCCTCAAGGGAGGAGAAAAGCATCTGCCGCGCCTTGTCGATCGCCATGAATTCAAGCTGGCCGCCGCCGATGGTGCCGAAAATCGCCGATGGTGAGACGAGCATGAAGGCGCCGGCTTCGCGCGGGGTCGAGCCCTTGGTGGCCGCGACCTCGACGAGCGCGGCCCGGCCGGCCTGGCCGAGAAACGCCTTCAGGCTTTGCACTTTCGAGTTCATCGTCTGCATTTCCACCCATATAGCGTTTCGCACCTCGAATTGCACGTTTTGGCCGGTTCAGGCCGGCTTTGCGGCTTCCCGCTTCAGCCTTTCGATCGCCATCAGCACCCGTTCCGGCGTCGCCGGGGCATCGAGGCGCGGGCAGATCCTGTGATCGGCGACACTCGCCACCGCGTCGGAGAGTGCATGCAGCACCGACATGCCGTGTGGCAGTGGCGGCTCGCCGACCGCCTTGGAGCGATGGATGGTCGGCTCGTAGGCCGACGACCAGTCGGTCAGCTTGACGTTGAAGATTTTTGGCCGGTCGGAAGCGAGCGGGATCTTGTAGGTCGACGGCGCATGCGTGCGCAGCCGGCCGCCGTTGTCCCACCAAAGCTCTTCCGTCGTCAGCCAGCCCATGCCCTGGATGAAGCCGCCCTCGACCTGGCCGAGGTCGATCGCGCTGTTCAGCGAGCGGCCGGCATCGTGCAGGATGTCGGTGCGCTCGACGACATATTCGCCCGTCAGCGTATCGACCGAGACTTCCGAGCAGGCCGCGCCATAGGCGTAGTAGTAGAAGGCATGGCCGCGGCCCTTGCTGCGGTCCCAATGGATCTTCGGCGTTTTGTAGAAGCCAGCCGCCGAGAGCTGGACGCGGTTCATGTAGGCTTGCTTGACCAGATCGTTGAAGGCGATTTCCTGGTTGCCGATGCGCACCCGGTTGGGCAAGAACACGACCTGGTCGAGCGGCACCTGGTATTTTTCGGCCGCGAAATCCGTCAGCCGCTTGCGGATCTGCCGAGCGGCATCCTGCGCCGCCATGCCGTTGAGGTCGGCGCCGGAAGATGCCGCCGTCGGCGAGGTGTTCGGCACCTTGGCTGTGGTGGTGGCGGTGATCTTGACCCGGTCGAGATCGATCTGGAATTCCTCGGCGACGACCTGCGCCACCTTGAGATGAAGGCCCTGGCCCATTTCGGTGCCGCCATGGTTCATATGCACCGAGCCGTCTGCATAGACATGCACCAGGGCGCCGGCCTGGTTGGCCTCGGTCTTTGTGAAGGAAATGCCGAACTTGACCGGAGTCAGCGCCAGGCCGCGCTTGATGAAGCGGCTGTTGTTGTTGAAGGCGCTGATCTCGCGCCGCCGCCGCGCGTAATTGGCGCTTTCCTCCAGCTCAGCGACGATGCGGTGGATGATGTTGTCCTCGACCTTCTGGTGATAGGGCGTGAGGCAGCGTTCGCCGATCGCATCCATCGGGTCATAAAAATTGAGCTTGCGGATTTCGAGCGGATCCTTGCCGACCGCGAAGGCCACTTCGTCGATGACGCGCTCCGCGCCGACCATGCCTTGCGGGCCGCCAAAGCCGCGGAAAGCGGTGTTCGAGACCGTGTTGGTGAAAAGCGGCGCCGATTTCGCGTGCACCGCCGGATAGAAGTAAGCGTTGTCGCAATGGAAGAGCGCCCGGTCGCCGACCGGACCGGACAGGTCGGCGGAGAAGCCGCAGCGCAGGGCATAGGTGAAATCGACGCCGAGGATGTTGCCCTCGTCGTCGAAGCCGACCTCGTAGTCGATGGCAAAATCATGCCGCTTGCCTGTGGCGGTCATGTCCTCGTCGCGGTCGAGCCTGATCTTCACCGCGCGCCCCAGCTTCTTGGCCGCGATGGCGGCTATGGCCGCGCATTGGTTGGCCTGCGTCTCCTTGCCGCCGAAGCCGCCGCCCATGCGGCGCACTTCCACCGTCACCGCATGGCTCGGCACGCCGAGCGCATGCGCAACCAGATGCTGCGTCTCGCTCGGCCCCTGCGTCGAGCAATAGACGATCACCTCGTCGTCCTCACCGGGGATCGCCAGCGAGACCTGGCCCTCGAGGTAGAAATGGTCCTGGCCGCCAAGCCACATGCGGTTCTTGATTCGGCGGGGTGCCGCCGCAATCGCCGCGGCCGCATCGCCGCGCTTCAGGATCAGCGGCGTGGTGACCTGCTTGTCCTTGACCGGGTCGAGGTCCCAGATGTCGATCACAGCCGGAAGCTCGTCATATTCGATCCTAGCCAGGCGTGCCGCGCGGCGCGCCGCCTCGCGTGTCTCAGCTACCACGGCGAAGATCGGCTGGCCGTAGAATAGCACCTTGTGCTCGGCGAGCACCGGATCGTCATGCATGTTGCTCGGCGAGACGTCGTTCTCGCCGGGCACGTCGGCACAGGTCAGCACATCGAGGACGCCTGGCGCTGCGCGCACCGCCGACAGATCGATGCTCTTCAGCATGCCGTGCGCGACCTTGGCGAGGCCAAGGCCGACATGAATCGTGCCGGCAGGCTCAGGCATGTCGTCGATATAGACGGCGGCGCCGCTGACATGCTTGTGCGCGGAATCGTGCCGCTGCTCGGTGGCGACGCCGCCGACGATTTTTTCGGCCTTGAGGTTGGGAGTGGCGTGCTTGTTCATCAGGCCGCCTCGTTGCGGGTCACTTGGAACGGCGCCCTGGTGCCGGTGGTTTCGACATAAAAGCGCAGCAAAAGATTTCTCGCCGCCAGCGCCCGATACTCGGCGGTTGCACGCATATCGGTAATTGGCGTGAAGTCTATGGCATATTCGGCCATCGCGGACTCGACACTTGCTTCGCTCCAGACTTTGCCGATAAGGGCGGTTTCAACCGCGGTCGCTCGCTTCGGCGTCGGCGCCATACCGCCATAGGCGATACGGATATCCGCCACGGTGCCGTCCTTGGCCTCGGTCAGATAGAAGGCGCCGAGGGTAGCGGTAATGTCCTCGTCGCGGCGCTTGGTGACCTTGTAGACGGCAAATTTCGTGCCCTCTGCCGGCACGGGCACATGGACGGCCTCGACGAATTCGCCGGGCTGCCGATCCTGCTTGCCATAGGCAATGAAGAAGGTTTCGAGCGGGATCGTGCGTCGGGCATTGCCCTTGCGGAGCGTGAGCCGCGCGCCGAGCGCGATCAGCGGCGGCGGCGTGTCGCCGATCGGAGAGCCGTTGGCGATGTTGCCGCCGATGGTGCCCATGTTGCGCACCTGCTCGCCGCCGATGCGGTCGACCAGCGGTCCCAAGGCCGGGATACGCCGGGAAAGCGTTGCGAAGGCTTCGCTGTAAGTCACGCCGGCGCCGATCGTAATCACGCCATCGGTCTCCGAGATCATGCGCAAGCCGTCGAGGCCGCCGATGAAGATAGCCGGCGAGATGTCGCGCATATGCTTGGTGACCCACAGCCCGACATCGGTCGAGCCGGCAACGATGGTGGCGCCAGGCTCCTTCTCGAGCACCATGGCGAAATCGTCGACGTCAGCCGGCACGATCAGCCGCTGCCTACCCGAACCGACCTCGACCCTGGCGCCGTCGCGCAGCGCTCCCAGCCGTGCGGTGATATCCTTGCGCTCCACTGCCAGCGGGTCCTTCGCCGCCTTGCCGTAGCTTGATATGGCGCGCGCCGCGCGCATGATCGCCTCGTAGCCGGTACAGCGGCAGAGATTGCCCTGCAGCGCCTTTTCGATCGCCGCGTCGGACGGATTGGGCGTCTTCATCCAGAGCGCATAGAGTGACATGACGAAACCGGGCGTGCAGAAGCCGCATTGCGAGCCATGGAAATCGACCATCGCCTGCTGCACGGGGTGAAGCTGTTCGCCATTGCCGCGCAGGTGCTCAACGGTGACGACATGCGTGCCGTCGAGCGAGCCCATGAAGCGGATGCAAGCATTGACGCTTTCATAGACCAGGCCCTCGACCGACAGCTTGCCGACCAGCACCGTGCAGGCGCCGCAATCGCCCTCGGCGCAGCCTTCCTTGGTGCCGCGCAGCGAGCGGTTCAACCGCAGCCAGTCGAGCAGGGTCGCGTCGGGGGCGATGTCGTTCAGCGCGACATCGTCGCCGTTCAGGATGAAGCGTATCTGTTTACGGGCCTTGTCGGCCATGTCTCAGCTCCCGCGATAGGTCGAGTAGCCGTAGGGCGAGATCAAGAGCGGCACATGATAATGCCGCTCCTCCGCCATGCCGAAGCGGATCGGCACGGTGTCGAGGAAAGCCGGCTCCGGCAGGCTGGCGCCCTGCCCGCGCAGATAATCGCCGGCAGCGAAGACCAGCTCGTACTCGCCGGTGCGGAAGTCGGCGCCGGCAAGCAACGGCGCGTCGCAGCGGCCGTCATCATTGGTGGTGACGGTCTTCAAATGCGTGCGGGCCTGGCCTTCGAGGCGGAAAAGCCCGATCGAAAGGCCCTTTGCCGGCCTGCCGGTCGCGGTATCGAGGACATGGGTCGTCAGACGCCCGCCATCGGCTTTCGACGTTTCTGCCACTGGCCGCCTCCCATCCCAAGTAGTCGAACGTTTTCAGGTCAATTGTGCGCCAATTAAACGCGATGCATAAGCCCCGGTCGAGCGGAGTGCGGCAAAAAGCACTTTCAAAAATTTTCGGGGGAATGCACGAGCACTCCTTTCGATATCTTCATCTCAACAGTCGGGCAGGAGCGATCATGCGTTACGAACGGGACATGCGCGGTTACGGAGCCAATCCGCCAGACCCGAAATGGCCCGGCGGCGCCTATGTCGCGGTGCAGTTCGTCGTCAATTACGAAGAAGGCGGCGAGAACTGCGTGCTGCACGGCGACAAGGCTTCCGAAGCCTTCCTATCCGAGATCGTCGGCGCCGCCCCCTGGCTCGGCCAGCGCCACTGGAACATGGAATCGATCTATGAATACGGCGCCCGCGCCGGCTTCTGGCGGCTCTACCGGCTGTTCACGCAAGCTGAGGTGCCGGTGACCTGCTACGGCGTCGCCACGGCGCTGGCACGCTCCCCCGATCAGGTCGCGGCGATGCAGGAGGCCGGCTGGGAGATCGCCTCGCACGGGCTGAAATGGATCGACTACCGCGACCATAGCGCGGAGGACGAGCGACGCGACCTCGAAGAGACGATCCGTCTGCATTACGAAGTGACCGGCGCGCGGCCGACCGGCTGGTACACCGGCCGCACTTCGGTCAACACGGTGCGACTCGTCGCCGAGGAAGGCGGCTTCGATTACGTCTCCGACACATATGACGACGAATTGCCCTACTGGTTCGACCGGGGTGGTCTGGAGAAGCCGCAGCTCATCATCCCCTACACGCTCGACGCCAACGACATGCGCTTTGCCACGCCGCAGGGCTTCAATTCGGGCGACCAGTTCTTCGCCTATCTGAAGGACAGTTTCGACACGCTCTATGCGGAGGGCAAGGCGGGGCGGCCGCGCATGATGAACATCGGCCTGCATTGCCGGCTGGTCGGCCGTCCGGGCCGCGTGGCGGCGCTGAAGCGCTTCATCGACTATGTGAAGTCGCATGACAAGGTGTGGCTGACCCGGCGCATCGATATCGCCAAACACTGGCGCGAGACGCACCCCTACCAGGCGCCGGCGCTGCGCCCGTCCCGGATGGAATTCGAGGAATTCGTGCATGCCTTCGGCGGGGTGTTCGAGCATTCGCCGTGGATCGCCGAGCGGGCCTACGAGCTGGAGCTCGGCCCGGCCCATGACAGCGCCGGCGGCCTGCACAACGCGCTCTGCCGCGTCTTCCGCGCGGCGACCGAAGCCGAGCGGCTTTCCGTGCTCAACGCCCATCCCGACCTCGCCGGCAAGCTGGCGGCGGCCAAGGGGCTGACGGCGGAATCGGCCAAGGAACAGGCCTCCGCCGGGCTCGACGCGCTGACCGACAAGGAGCGCGAGCTGTTTTCGAAGCTCAACGCCGCCTATGTCACGACCTTCGGCTTTCCCTTCATCATCGCGGTCAAGGGCAAGACCAAGGACCAGATCCTGGCGGAGTTCGAGGCGCGCATCGGCAACAGCCGCAGCAATGAATTCGACACCGCGTGCAAACAAGTCGAGCGCATCGCGCTGCTTCGGCTCAAAGACATGCTTCCAAAATAGGCTTCAACACATGGACAGGATGAACATGGCCGAGCGAACCTATTACGCGCCGCATGGCGGCCATCCCGGTCAGCACGAGCTGTTGACCGGCCGCGCCGTCTTCACCGAAGCCTATGCGGTGATCCCCAAGGGCGTGATGCAGGACATCGTCACCAGCCCGCTGCCGTTCTGGGACAAGACGAGGGCCTGGATCATCGCAAGACCGCTTTCGGGTTTCGCCGAGACCTTTTCGCAGTACATCGTCGAGGTCCTGCCCGGCGGCGGCAGCGACCGGCCTGAGCTCGACCCCGAAGCCGAGGGCGTGCTGTTCGTGGTCGAGGGCGAGCTTACGGTCTCGCTTGCCGGCAAGAACCATGTGCTTCGCCCAGGCGGCTTCGCCTTCCTCTCGCCGGGCAGCGGCTGGACGGTGCGCAATGAGAGCAGCGGTGCGGTCCGCTTCCACTGGGTCCGCAAGGCCTATGAGGCGGTCGACGGCCTCGACGTTCCGGAAGCCTTCTTCAGCAGCGACAAGGAGGTCGAGCCGAGCCCGATGCCCGGCACGGGAGGCCACTGGGCGACGACGCGCTTCGTCGACCCGGCCGACATGCGCCACGATATGCATGTCACCATCGTCACGCTCAAACCCGGCGCGGTCATCCCCTTCGCCGAGACCCATGTCATGGAGCATGGGCTCTATGTGCTCGAAGGCAAGGCAGTCTATCGCCTCAATCAGGACTGGGTCGAGGTCGAGGCCGGCGACTTCATGTGGCTGCGCGCCTTTTGCCCGCAGGCCTGCTACGCCGGCGGTCCCGGGAATTTCCGCTACCTGCTATACAAGGACGTCAACCGGCACGCCAAGCTTGGCGGCGCCCTTGGGGCTCGCGCGCGGTGACCCAAATCGTGGCCCAGCCGCTGACACGCGAAAACTTCGCGCCGTTTGGCGACGTGATCGATATGGGCGGCGAGAACCGCTACCCGATCAATGGCGGCAAGGCGATGCGCTACCACGATCTCGCCACTGCCGAGGCCACCGGGCCGAATGCCAAGGTGCTGATCTCGATGGTGCGCGGCACCCCCTACGAGATGCCTCTGAAACTGACCATGGTCGAGCGCCATCCGCTCGGCAGCCAGGCCTTCATTCCGTTGTCGCCGCGGCCATTCCTGGTTGTCGTCTGCCATGACACTCAGGACGGCCCAGGCGAGCCGCACGCCTTCATCACCGCGCCCGGGCAGGGCATCAACTACCGGCGCAACCTCTGGCACGGCGTGCTGACGCCGATCGGCGAGGAACAGGACTTCCTCATCGTCGACCGCGGCGGCGACGGCTCCAACCTCGAAGAGTGCCATTTCTCGCACCCTTACGAGATCCATCTTCCCTGAAAGCCGCCAGTTTTCCCGATGACAGACATTTCGCTGATCGACCGCCTGCTCGACGTTATCGAGCACGATATCGTGCCGAAGACCGCTGAAGGCGTTGCCCATGGCAACAAACTCTTCGGCGCCGCCATCCTGCGGAAAGACGACCGCTCGCTGGTGATTGCCGAAACCAACAACGAGATCGAAAATCCGCTCTGGCATGGCGAAATGCACTGCCTGAAGCGATTTTACGAAATGCCCAGGGCCCAGCGCGTCGACACCAGGGATGCGCTGTTCCTGGCCACGCACGAGCCCTGCTCGCTGTGCCTGTCGGCGATCACCTGGACCGGCTTCGACAATTTCTACTACCTCTTCAGCCACGAGGACTCGCGCGACAGCTTCGCCATCCCGCATGACCTGAAGATCCTGAAGGAGGTCTTCACACTCGATCCCGGCGGCTACAACGCCGAGAACGCCTATTGGAAGAGCTTTTCCATACGCCGGCTGGTGCGCGCTTTGCCCGAGGCGGAACGCAGGCGGCTGGAGGCGCGCATTGCCAAGATCTCCGCACGCTATGACGCGCTGTCCGGCACATACCAGGCGAGCAAGGCCGACAACGACATTCCGCTGAACTGACGCTTTGAACTGACGCTTATTGACCAGCCGATTTCGCCGGCTGGCCCACGACGCCTCGGCGACGGTTCCATCATGTGCCTTGCATGAAAACCGTCGCAGAATTCCCCCGCAAGGTCGTCGAATTTCCCGACATGGGCATCGTCATGCCGGATGGCTGCCGGCTGTCGGCGCGCATATGGATGCCTGAGGATGCCGGCGACAACCCGGTGCCGGCGGTCCTCGAGCATTTGCCCTACCGCAAGCGCGACGGCACCATCTTCCGCGATCAGCTGACGCATCCTTATTTCGCCGGACACGGCTATGCCTCGATCCGCGTCGACATGCGCGGCAACGGCGATTCCGAAGGGCTGATGGACGACGAATATTCCGAGCAGGAATTGCAGGACGCCTGCGACGTCATCGCCTGGGCGGCCGCGCAGCCCTGGTGCAACGGCAATGTCGGCATGATGGGCATATCCTGGGGCGGCTTCAACTGCCTGCAGGTCGCGGCAAAGCAGCCGCCGGCGCTGAAGGCGGTGATCAGCCTGTGCTCGACCGTCGACCGCTATGCCGACGACATTCACTACAAGGGCGGCTGCCTGCTGCTCGAGAATTTCGGCTGGGCCTCGACGATGCTCTCCTACTCGTCGCGGCCGCCGGATCCGGAAATCGCCGGCGGCAACCGCTGGCGCGATCTGTGGCTGAGCCGTCTGGAGAACCAGCCTTTTCTCGCGCCGCTATGGCTCAGCCACCAGCATCGCGATGCCTACTGGAAACGCGGCTCGATCTGCGAGCACTTTTCGGCCGTTAAGGCGGCAGTGCTGTCGATCGGCGGTTGGCATGACGGCTACCGCAACACGATCTCCAATCTCGTCACCAACATCCAGGCGCCGGTGAAGGGCATCGTCGGCCCCTGGATCCACAAATATCCGCATTACGCGGCACCCAATCCGGCCATCGGTTTCCTGCAGGAGGCGCTGCGCTGGTGGGACCGCTGGCTGAAGGGCGCGGCGACCGGCGTCGAGGCCGACCCGGACTACCGCGCCTATGTGATGGATAGCGTGCGTCCGGCCCGCTGGCATCCCGAACGGCCAGGCCGCTGGATTGCGGAACAGCAATGGCCCTCGCCCAACATCAAGATCAAGGCAACCGGGCTCATTCCCGAGGGCGTCGGGCCGGCAATCGTCGCCTCGCCGCAAAGTTGCGGGCTTGCCGGCGGCGAGTATTTTCCCTTCACCTTCGGTCCGGAACTGCCGGGCGACCAGCGCTCCGACGACGCGCTTTCGGTATGCTTCGACCAGGTCGAACTCGAGGAGGCGATCGACATCGTCGGCGCGCCTGAAGTCGAAGTACGGGTTGCCTCGGACCGCCGCCAGGCCAACCTCGCGGTGCGTCTCTGCGACGTGCATCCGGACGGCGCCTCGGAGCTGATCTCCTATGGCGTGCTCAACCTCACCCACCGCAACTCGCACGAGTTCCCGGAAGCGCTGGTGCCAGGCGAGACGGTCTCGGCACGCGTCGTGCTCGACCAGTGCGCCTATCGGGTGCCGGCCGGCCACCGGCTGCGGGTCGCCGTCTCGACCGCCTACTGGCCGATGATCTGGCCTTCGCCGGAGCCGGCGACGCTCGAACTGTCGGCCGCGACGCTCAAGCTGCCGCTGCGCCCGCCGGCGACGGCCGACGAGGTGTCGTTCCTCGAACCGGAAGGGGCTACGCCCTGGGCGACCGAGACGATCAGGCCGACCAATTCCGAGCGGCATATCCACCGCAACGAAAAGACCGGCGTCGTCACGCTTGCCGTAACGGACGATTTCGGCGAGGTGCGCGACCTGGAGCACGGGCTGGTCCACGGCAGCATGGTCAGGGAGACATGGGCGATCCAACCCGACGATCCCCTGTCGGCGACGGGCAGCACGCATTGGACGCAGACATTGTCGCGAAATGAATGGTCGGTGCGGACCGAGACCTTCGCCGAGATGCGCTCGGACGCGCAAGACTTCATCCTCAGCGCCAGAATCGAGGCCTATGAGGGCGAAAAACTGGTGTTCGAGCGCGATTTCAAACAGACGATTCCCCGCGCTCTCGTGTGAGAGCTGACAAGATTGGTCCAAATGCGACGCGCCATTTACGCCACGGCATGTCGCATTCGGTCTTGCTTACAGCTTTCCGTTGCGCTCATTATCCCTCACAAGAACAAGAACCGACCACATGGTCGTACCATCAGAGTGAGGAACCCATAATGACAAACGAACTCGACTATCTCAGCCGGCGCGTCGCTGCCGGAAAGCTCAGCCGCCGCGACTTCCTTGGCCGCGCCGCCGCGCTCGGCGTCACCGCGCCCTTCGCCAACTCGCTGCTTTCGAGCGCTGCCCGGGCTGCCGGCCCCGTCAAGGGCGGCACGCTGAAGGCCGGCCTAGTGGGCGGTGAATCCACCAACAGCCTCGACCCGGCCCTGATGATGACCCAGGTGCCCTTCGCCTTCGGCAAGTGCTGGGGCGAAATGATCGTCGAGCTGTCGCCCGACGGCAAGCTCGAGAACCGCATCGCCGAGGAAATCGGCTCTTCCGACGACGCCAAGGTCTGGACGCTCAAGATCCGCGACGGCATCGAATTCCACAACGGCAAGACGGTGACCGCCCAGGACGTGGCCGCCACGCTGGAGCGCCATTCGGACGAGAAGTCGAAGTCCGGCGCGCTCGGCTACATGAAGGGCATCGAGACCATCAAGGTCAACGGCAAGGAAGTGGTGCTGACCCTCAAGGAAGCCAACGCCGACCTTCCCTATCTGCTCAGCGACTATCACCTGATCGTCCAGCCGAATGGCGGCAAGGACAAACCCGACGCCGGCATCAGCGCCGGCCCTTACAAGGTCAAGGTCAACGAGCCCGGCGTGCGCCATGTCGGCGAACGCTTCGCCAACTACTGGCAGGGCGACAAGATGGGCCATGCCGACCAGGTCGAAGTCGTCGTCATCAACGACGCGACGGCGCGCACGGCGGCCCTGCAGGGCGGTCAGGTCAACATGATCAACCGCGTCGAGCCGAAGATCGTCGACCTGATCAAGCGCGTGCGGGGCGTCACCATCCGCAACCACTCCGGTCCCGGCCACTACGTGTTCATCATGCATTGCAACACGGCGCCGTTCGACAACAACGACCTCAGGATGGCGCTGAAGCTGGCGATCAACCGCGAAGAGATGCTGAACAAGGTGCTGCGCGGCTACGGCTCGCTTGGCAACGACTTCCCGATCAACGCCTCCTACCCGCTGTTCACAGAGATCGAGCAGCGCAAATACGATCCCGACAAGGCCAAGTTCCACTACAAGAAGTCGGGTCACGACGGCGCCGTGCTGCTCAGGACGTCGGACGTCGCCTTCCCCGGCGCGGTCGATGCCGCGCAGCTCTATCAGCAGAGCGCGGCCAAGGCCGGCATCAAGCTGGAAATCAAGCGCGAGCCCGGCGACGGCTACTGGAACGAAGTCTGGAACAAGCAGCCCTTCTGCGCTTCCTATTGGGGCGGCCGCTCGACGCAGGACCAAATGTACTCGACCGCCTACCTGTCGAGCGCCGACTGGAACGACACGCGGTTCAAGCGGCCGGACTTCGACAAGATGGTGCTGGCGGCGCGCGCCGAGCTCGACGAGGCCAAGCGCAAGCAGATGTACCATGACATGGCTGTGATGGTGCGTGACGAGGGCGGCTTGATTCTGCCGATGTTCAACCAGTTCATCGACGCAACTGGTCCCAAGGTCGGTGGCTGGGTGGACGATCCGCATCAGGAGCTGATGAACGGCTACGCCTTGGCGAAGTGCTGGATGGAAGCCTAAGGTCCGGCCTTGCGGAGATGTCCTCACCCGTCGTGAAACTGGTGGCCCAGCGCGTTGCGCTGGGCATCCTCCTTCTGCTGGCCGTTTCGGTCCTGATCTTCGCCGGCACGCAGATCCTGCCCGGCGACGTCGCCCAAGCCATCCTCGGACAATCGGCGACGCCGGAGTCGCTCGCCAATCTGCGCGAACAGCTCGGGCTCAATCAGCCTGCCTATATCCGCTACTTCCACTGGCTGGGCGGCGTGCTCACCGGCGATCTCGGCACTGCCATGTCGAGCGGCCAGGACATCGCGACATCGATCAAGGAACGGCTGTGGAACACCTTGTTCCTGGCCTTCTGGGCGGCAATCGTGGCCATTCCGCTGGCGATCACGCTTGGCCTGATCGCGGTGCGCTACCGCAATGGCTGGGTCGACAAGATGATCTCCGGCGTGGCGCTCGCCTCGACCTCGTTCCCCGAATTCTTCATCGGCTACCTGCTGGTCTTCTACTTCGCGGTCGAGCATCAATGGTTCCCAGCCATCTCGACCGTCTATGACGGAATGTCGTTAGGCGAGCGGTTGCAGGCGATCGCGCTGCCGGCGGCGGCGCTGACGCTGGTGGTGCTGGCCCACATGATGCGCATGACGCGAGCGGCGATCCTCAACGTCATGCAATCGGCCTATGTCGAGACGGCGGAACTCAAGGGGCTTTCGGCTTTCGCGGTCATCCGCAAGCATGCCTTCCCGAACGCGATCGCGCCGATCATCAATGTCGTCATGCTGAACCTCGCCTATCTCGTGGTCGGCGTCGTCGTGGTCGAGGTGATCTTCGTCTATCCGGGCATGGGGCAATATCTCGTCGACCATGTCACCAAGCGTGACGTTCCGGTCGTCCAGGCGGTCGGCCTGATCTTTGCGGCCGTCTATATCGCCCTCAACATCATCGCGGACATTGCGGCGATCGTCGCCAATCCGCGGCTCAGGCATCCGAAGTAGGGGGCGCCGGTATGCTCGATATCAGACGCACTCCTGTCGCGGCGCTGATCGGCATTGTGCTGACGACGCTGTTCGTGCTGGCGGCGGTCTTGGCGCCATGGATCGCCCCGCACGGCAATGCCGAGATCGTCAGCGACGTCCCTTGGGAACCGATGTCATCGGTGCACCTGTTGGGCACCGACAATCTCGGCCGCGATCTCCTGTCCCGCATGATCTATGGCGCCCGCATCACGCTGTTCATCGCCGTGCTGGCCACCGCGCTGTCCTTTTCGCTCGGCGCCATTCTGGGCTTTTCGGCGGCGGTGTTCGGCGGCTGGTTCGACACGATGCTGTCGCGCCTCGTCGACCTGCTGATGTCGATCCCGACGCTGATCATGGGCCTGGTCGTCCTGTCGGTGCTGCCGTCCAACCTGGTGACGCTGATCCTGGTGATGGGCATCCTCGATTCGACCCGCGTCTACCGCTTGTCGCGCGCGGTGGCGGTCGACATCAACGTCATGGACTATGTCGAGGCCGCGAAACTGCGCGGCGAAGGCAGCGGCTGGATCATTTTCCGCGAGATTCTGCCGAACGCGCTGTCGCCCCTGGTCTCGGAACTCGGCCTGCGCTTCATCTATGCGGTGCTTTTCCTGTCGACGCTCTCCTTCCTCGGCCTCGGAGTGCAGCCGCCGGACGCCGACTGGGGCGGCATGGTGAAGGAGAACAAGGACGGCATCGTCTTCGGCATCCCGGCGGCGCTCATCCCGGCCGCAGCGATCGCAGCGCTGGCGATCTCGGTCAACCTTGTCGCCGACTGGGTGCTCAACCGCACGACCAGCCTGAAGGGAGGGCGCGGGTGATGGCTGACAGCAAAGCAAACTCCGGCCGACTCCTCGACATCCGCAATCTGCGCATCGAGGCGACCGTCTACCCGCCCGGCGAGGCGCCGAAAACCATCACCCTTGTCCATGATGTCTCGCTGACGCTGGAGAAGGGCAAGGTGCTCGGCTTGATCGGCGAATCCGGCGCCGGCAAGTCGACGATCGGCCTGTCCTCCATGGGCTATGGCCGGGGCGGCGTGCGCATTACCGGCGGCGAGGTGATCCTCAACGGCCGCGATATACTGAAGGGCGGCAAGGAGGGCTTGCGCAAGCTGCGCGGCCGCGAAGTGTGCTATGTCGCCCAGTCGGCGGCGGCGGCCTTCAATCCGGCGCACCGGCTGATGGACCAGGTGGTGGAGGCGACGCTTCTGCACGGCACGGCAACCCGGGCCGAGGCCGAAAAGCGAGCCGTCGCGCTGTTCAAGAAGCTCAGCCTGCCCAATCCGGAAACGATCGGTGAGCGCTTCCCCCACCAGGTCTCCGGCGGCCAGTTGCAGCGCGTCATGACGGCGATGGCGCTTTGCTCCGAGCCCGACCTGATCGTCTTCGACGAGCCGACCACGGCGCTCGACGTGACGACGCAGATCGATGTGCTGGCGGCGATCAAGGACGCCATCCGCGATACCCATGTGGCGGCTTTATACATCACCCACGACCTCGCCGTGGTGGCGCAGGTAGCGGACGAGATCATGGTGCTGCGCCATGGCCGGCTGGTCGAATGGGGCGGTACTCGCCAGATCATCAAGGAGCCGCGCCAGGAATATACCAACGCGCTGGTCTCGGTGCATGAGATCGAGCACAACGAACAGCAGCCCGGCACCACACCGATGCTCTCGGTGAAGAACGTGACGGCCGCCTATGGCGGCGGTCTCGTCAAGGTGCTGAAGAACGTCTCGGTCGACATCTACCCGGGCCAGACGCTGGCCGTCGTCGGCGAGAGCGGTTCCGGCAAATCGACGCTGGCGCGCGCCATCACCGGCCTCCTGCCGCCCGAGCAGGGCAGCGTCTTCTTCGACGGCCGAACGCTTGGCAACAGGCTCGCCGACCGGCCGAAGGAGGATCTGCGCCAGTTGCAGATGATCTACCAGATGGCCGATGTCGCGATGAACCCGCGCCAGACCGTGGGAACGATCATCGGCCGGCCGCTCGAGTTCTATTTCGGCATAAGAGGCCGCGAGCGCGACAAGCGCGTCGCCGAGCTGCTCGACCAGATCGAGATGGGAAAGGGCTTCATCGACCGCTATCCGGCCGAGCTTTCGGGCGGCCAGAAGCAGCGCGTCTGCATCGCCCGTTCGCTGGCCGCCAAGCCGAAGCTGATCATCTGCGACGAGGTGACCTCGGCGCTCGATCCGCTGGTCGCCCACGGCATCCTCAAGCTGCTGCTCAACCTGCAGCAGATCGAGAAAGTGGCTTATCTCTTCATCACCCACGACCTCGCGACAGTGAAGTCGATCGCCGATTCGATCGCGGTCATGTATCGCGGCGAGGTCGTCCGCTACGGCTCCAAGAGCAAGGTGCTGGCGCCGCCCTTCGATGCCTATACCGACCTTCTCTTGTCCTCCGTCCCCGAAATGGAGATCGGCTGGCTGGAGAAGGCGATTGCCGGCCGGCGCATGGAAAGCGCCGGCAACTAAGCTGGCTAGCTCTTCGCTGCACTTCTCGGACTTGGCCGGACCGGTCAAGCCCGCCGATCTCTCCCGCCAGACCGCATGGAATTGCCCGTGGCGCTTAAATCCAAATTGCTGCTCATCATCCTTGACGGCGTGCCCTACCGGAACTGGCGCCGGCTCATGGGCAATCTCGAAGGCTGGGTACAGTCTGGTGAGGCGCAAGTGTGGAGAATGCGCTCCGTGCTGCCGTCAACATCGGCCTGCTGCTACGCCTCGATCCATACCGGGGTCACGCCGCAGGTTCATGGCATCCTCTCCAACGAGAACCGGTTCCGGGTCAGGCAGCCCGATATCTTCTCGGAGGTCAGCAAGGCCGGCGGCAGGACCGGGGCGGTGACGCATTCCTACTGGTCGGAATTCTTCCGCTCCTATCCATTCGATCTCGTCGAGGACATGGAATTCGACGAGCCTGGCGGGCCGATCACGCATGGCCGCTTCCACACCATGACCGGCTACAATCTCAAGAACCAGATGACGCCGAGCGATGTCGACCTTTTCGCGACATTGACCATGCTTACCCGCCGCCACGGCATCGACTACGGCATCCTGCACAGCTGCACGCTGGACTCGATGGGCCATCGCTTCGGCCACAACTGCCACGAGATGGATCATGCCTGCTACGCGATGGACGGTATGCTCGCCGCCTTCCTGCCCGGTTGGCGCGAAGCCGGCTATGAAGTCATCGTCACCGCCGATCACGGCCAGACCGACCGCGGCCATCACGGCGGGCATGACGACGAGATGCAGGATTTCGCCCTCTACTATTTCGGGCCGGCGAAGGGTCCAGAAGCCGACGCGCTGCTCGACCAGCTGCAGCTCGCGCCGACGGTGCTGAGCCGGCTCGGCGTGGAGGTGCCGGCGACAATGAAGGGGAAGGTGTTTTTGATTTAGCTCTCCCCCTTCTCCCCTTGTGGGAGAAGGTGTCGCCAAAGGCGACGGATGAGGGGTGTTCCAGTGAACGCCAACGCCTCACTCCGCTGGAACACCCCTCAACCGTCTCGGCGCTCCGCGCCGATCCACCTTCTCCCACAAGGGGAGAAGGGGGCGCCACCTCTGGCAACCTCTCAGCTCTTCGGTTAGCTTCCGAAAATTCCTTGGCGGAGGATGAACCTTTTTGGACCGACCAGCGACAGAGCCACGAGGAGCCAGGCGGCTCGACCGGCCATGAACGCGGCGACCGAAACCGATCGCGCGCTTGTAGACCGGGTCGCGAAGGGCGACCGGGCCGCCGTGCGGCTCCTGTTCATGCGTCACCACGCGCGGATCTACCGTTTCGTGGCGCGCCAGACGGGATCGGAAATGATGGCCGATGATATCACCAACGAGGTCTTTCTCGAGCTGTGGCGCCAAGCGCCGAGCTTCGAAGGCCGCTCCGAAGTCTCGACCTGGCTGCTCGGCATCGCCCGCTTCAAGGCACTGTCCTTGCTGCGCAAGAAGAAGGAAGACTGGATCGACGACGATGACGCGGCGCAGGTTCCCGACAGCGCCGACACGCCGGAAGTGGTCACCATGAAGGAAGACAAGGCCGCCGCCTTGCGCCGCTTTGTCGATGCCTTGCCGGAGGAACACCGCACGGTGATCGACCTTGCCTATTACCATGGCCAGTCGGTGACCGAGATCGGCGAGGTGCTCAACATCCCGGTTGCCACTGTCAAGACCAGGATGTTCTACGCCCGCAAGAAACTCGGTGAGGCCCTCAAGGCGGCCGGTTACGACAGGGGGTGGCCATGAGCGCCGCTGAAAAGATGTCGCGCCGCGACGAGATGGAGACGTTGCTGCCGTTTTACCTCAACGGTTCGCTGGAAGGCGCAGAACTCGAAGCCGTCGAGGAATGGCTGGCCTCCGATCCTGCGGCGATGGCCGCGCTCGGCGAGGCGGAAGCCGAATTCTCCGGCACCGCCGCCGCCAACGAGGCGATCCGACCGCCGGCCGACGCGCTCTCCCGCTTTGCAAGGGCGCTCGACGCCGAGGCCGGTCCGGCGCGCACGCCCCCCGGCCAGTCATGGCTGGCGAAGGTCTTCGGCCGGGTCACGGCAATCCCGTCGGGTGTCGCTTGGGCGGCGGCCGCGGCGCTGCTTGCACTGGTCGTCGCGCAGTCTTTCGAGCGGCCGGGCGGCAAGCGCAACGACTTTGAAATCGCCGGCGCTCAGGATGATCTAGCAAACCTGCCCTTCGCCCTGGTCAAGTTCAAGCCGGATGCCAGGATGTCGGATATCGCCGCCTTCCTTGGGCAGAACGGGCTGAAGATCGCCGGCGGGCCGACCGCCGACGATCTGTTTCACGTGACAATCCCGGCCAGCACGGCGGCCGACTACGACAAGCTCGTCGGCCTTATTGCCGCCCAGCCTTTCGCGGAAGCTGTGGTGCAGGGAAGGAAACCGGTCGATGGCGGCTAAGGCGGTCGTTCTTCATGCGGCAATCCTCGCGGCGACATTTGTAGGCGCTCGCGCCGTTGCGCAGACCAACGATCCGAACCTCTCGCAAAAGCAGATCGACTGCCTCAGCCGCACGACGGCGGCCGGCGCTGACTGCGACAAGGACGGCGGCGGGCAATCCGGCGCGGGCAATGCCGTCGGCGGCGCCGTGTTCCTGCCGTCGCTGATCGTCGACCTGTTCCCGAATCCGCCTGCACGGCCGACGCCTGCGCCAACGCAGCCGGCGCCCCCAAAGAGCCCAACAAGCACAGCGGCGCCCGCTCCGCCGCCAAGCGGCCCCATCACACCGCCTACCGGGCTCAATCTCGCCGCGCCGCCGCGTGCGGTCAGTGGCGAGTTCGTGCCCGACGAGGTGCTGGTGACGGTCGCCGGCGATGCCGGCGCGGTGCAGCAGATCGCCACCACCTTGGGCCTTCAGGTGCGCTCGCAGCGCCAGTCGCGGCTGCTCGGCACAACGCTGGTGCGCTACGGCATTCCGGACGGACGGCCGGTCGGCGTCGTGCTGGCGCAGCTTGCCGCCGACGGGCGTACGCAGCGGCGTGAGCCCAACCACATCTATTCGCTGCAGCAGGCCGCCGGCATCGTGAACTATGCCTTCGAGCGCATCGCGCTCGATTCGAAACAGGCGAGCGGCGAGAACGTGCGCATTGCCGTCATCGACACCGGCATCGACGATACAAACCCAGCACTGAAAGGCGTGATCGCCGGTCAGTTCGACGCCATGCCGAACGTGCCGATCAAGAAGCGCGACCACGGCACCTCCGTCGACGGGCTGATCGCCGGCGTCGGCGCGCTGGAAGGCATCGCGCCGGGCGCCAAGATCTATCACGCACGGGCCTTCGAGGGCGGCAAGTCGAGTATGGATGTCATCCTGTCGGCGCTCGACTGGGCGGCGGAACAGGACGTGCGCATCATCAATATGAGCTTCGTCGGGCCGAAGAACGACCTCCTCGGCACCGCCTGCCGCAATGCGCGCGCGCTCGGCATGGTGCTGGTCGCAGCGGCCGGCAACAACGGGCCGAAAGCGCCTTACGGCTATCCGGCAGCCTTCGACGGGGTCATCGCGGTCACCGCGACCGACGCCAAGGACGGGCTGATGCCGCAAGCCAATCGCGGCGCCTATGTCTTCCTCTCGGCGCCGGGCGTTGAGATGGTTGCGCCGAGCGGCACCGGCTCGGACGTGGTGACCGGCACCTCCTTCGCCGCCGCGATCGTCTCAGGCGCGATCGCCAACCTGATCCATGCCGCGCCCGACCGCTCGGCCGATGAGATCGAGAAGGCGCTGGCGGCCACGGCCAAGGATCTCGGCCCGAAGGGGCGGGACAATGACTTCGGCTATGGGCTGTTGGATATAAAAGCAGCTGGGGCTGCGAAGAAATAGGCTCCCGAAAATCTGTGGCGCCGGCGGGACAGCACCCCCCTCTGGCCTGCCGGCCATCTCCCCCGCAAGGGGGGAGATCAGCAGTTTCAGCGCCGACCCCGCTCCTCAAAGTCGAGTATTGGCGAATACGGCTGCGACGTCCAATCTCCCCCCTTGCGGGGGAGATGTCCGGCAGGACAGAGGGGGGTGCGACGGAACTCAACGCGTCTCGTCTGTCGGAACACGATACCTACACCGGCGCGCCGGCCACCGACCCCCGCACCACCAGATCGACCGGCCAGACCTCGCCGCGCGCGCCCTCTTCCAGCCCTGATATGCGCGCCGCCAACCGCTCGGCAACACGCGCGCCGGCAAGGCGGATCGAGGAGCGCGTGGTCGACAGCGGCACCGGGAAATTCTCCGGCCGCAGCCAGGGAAAGACGTCGTCATGGGCGACCAGCGACAGATCGCCCGGAATGGTCAGGCCGAGATCGCGCACGGCGCGGACGACGCCGAGCGCCATGATGAGACTGGAGCAGACGATCGCCGTCGGGGCTCCGCTTTCTTCGAGCAGGCGGCGGGCGGCGCGATAGCCATTTTCCTCGGTCATGGTCGTGGAACAGATGTGGCGCTCGCCCAGTGTCAGTCCGCTGGCGGCAAGCGCCCGGCGCACGCCGCGCTCGCGATGGATGGCGAAGGTCTCGCGGTCATCGCCGTTGATCAGCGCCAGCCGCTTGTGGCCGAGCTGGACGAGAAGCCTGGCCGCTTCGTGGAAGGCGCCCTCGTTGTCGATATCGAGATAGGGATAGTCGAACTCAAAGCCCTCGCTGCGGCCATGGACGATGAAGGGGATGTCCAGCGTGTTGACCAGCGCCAGCCGGCGGTCGGCCGGGCGTGGCGAGGAAATGTAGACGGCGTCGACCTGCCGGTTGGCGACGATGCGCCGATAGGTCGTCTCCTGGTCGTCGGCGTCGGCCGGCGAGAGCACCAGATCGAGCTCGTGCGAGCGGGCATAGTCGCCGAGACCCGAAAGAAACTCGACGAAATGCGGATCGATGTCGACGGCGTTGCCGGTCGGCAGCACATAGCCGATCATTCCCGATTTGCCGGTGGCCAGCCGCCTCGCGCTGGGGTTCGGCCGGTAGCCGTGGCGCTTAGCGGCATCCATCACGCGACGCCGCGTCTCCTCGCTGACCTCCGGGTAGCCGTTCAGCGCCCGGCTTACCGTGGTTTGCGAAAGCGACAGCATGTGCGAGAGTTGCTTGAGGTTCATCGAGGGCCTCCAGCCTCAAAGCGCTTTCAATTTGAATCGATCCGAGGATCGCTGGCACCGTCGTCGGAACGTCATGACCTTAGGGGCCGCCACAGGCAGTTTGAAGCCGAAATTGCTGCTGCAGCGCCAAAAAAGCTTGCTGCATTGCACTTTTTCCTTCACTCGCAAGCGGGTTTAAATCGATTAGCACGGCCGACCTCTTGACTTCCGCATGATTCAATGGCGAGATCAGATTTAGCCAAAGCGCTTTGGAAGACTCTTCGAAAGGTTGCGGTTGCCTTCTCGCTGAGTCACAGTTCCGTGGGCGTCGGCGGACGAGATGGAGGTTTCGTCCGAACTGTCTCAACACTGGGAGGACTGCCATGAAGAAAATGCTTCTCTTGGGTGCTGCGTTCGCTGCGCTCACCCTTGGCCTGCCGGCACATGCCGAACTGAAATTCAAGCCGGGCGAGGATTCGAAGTTTCATTGGGCGAATTACGACGATCTCAAAAAGGTCGACCTCAAGGGCGAAACGCTGACCATCTTCGGTCCGTGGCGCGGCGAGGACGAGACGCTCGTGCGTTCGGTGCTCGACTATTTCTCCGAGGCGACGGGAGCGGAGGTCAAATACTCCTCGTCCGAGAATTATGAGCAGCAGATCGTCATCGACACACAGGCCGGCAGCCCGCCCAACATCGCCATCCTGCCACAGCCGGGACTGATCCAGGATCTCGCTTCCAAGGGTGTGCTGACCCCGCTGGGCGACGACGTCGCCGCCTGGATCAAGGAAAATTATGCCGCCGGCGACTCCTGGGCCAAGCTCGGCACCTATACGGGCAAGGACGGCAAGCCGGGCTTCTATGCCTTTCCCTACAAGATCGACGTGAAAGGTCTGGTCTGGTACTCGCCAGATAATTTCGAGGAGGCAGGCTACAAAGTTCCGAAGACTCAGGAGGAACTGGCCGATCTCGAAAAGAAGATCATTGCCGACGGCGGCAAGCCCTGGTGCATCGGCCTGGGTTCGGGCGGCGCCACCGGCTGGCCGGCGACCGACTGGGTCGAGGACATCATGCTGCGCACCCAGCCGCCGGAAGTCTACGACAAATGGGTGAAGAACGAGATTCCCTTCACCGATCCGGCCGTGGTCAACGCCCTCGACATCTTCGGCAAGATCGCAACCGACGACAAGATGGTCGACGGCGGTGCCAAGGCAGTCGCCGCAACCGACTTCCGCGACAGCCCGAAGGGCCTCTTTACGGTGCCGCCGAAGTGCTACATGCACCATCAGGCATCGTTCATTCCTTCGTTCTTCCCGGAGAATGTGAAGCTCGGCCAGGATGCGGACTTCTTCCCCTACCCGCCCTATGCCTCGAAGCCGGAACTGGGCACGCCGCTGGAAGTGGCCGGAACGCTGGTGATGATCACCAAGGATTCCAAGGCTTCGCGTGAGTTCATCAAGTTCCTCGAGATGCCGCTCGCGCATGAATTGTGGATGGCGCAGAAGAGCTTCGTCACGCCCTTCAAAGGAGCCAACAAGGACGCCTATGGCAGCGACGCGCTGAAGAAGCAGGGCGAGATCCTGGTCGGGGCCACCACGGTGCGTTTCGACGGCTCGGACCTGATGCCCGGCAAGGTCGGCGCAGGCTCCTTCTGGACCGGCATGATCGACCTGGTCGGCGGCAAGTCCGCCCAGGACGTCGCCGCCGATATCCAGAAGAGCTGGGATGCCATCAAGTAAGCAGAGAGGCCGCCGCGCGCGACCCGAGACTTTCCTCATCCTCCTACTGGATCCGGGCTACGGCCCGGGTCCGACCGGCAACGCACGCCGGAAGCCTTCGCGTTCCGAATAACTGAAAGTCGGCGCATGCGGCTGCCAGCCTTGGCCGGCCGGTCATGCCCAGGGAGAGGGACCCATGGCGGCTCAGATTTTCTCGGCCATATTCGTCATCATCATCGGCGTCGGCGGCTGTGTCGCGTATTTCTGGGGCGCCAACAAGCTGCTCGATCTCATCTTTCCGTCGCGCGGCGTCTCCGGCAGCGCCGCCGTCGACAATCTGCGCCGGCAAGGGCTGGTGCGGCCATGGCTGTTCGTCGGGCCGGCGATGATCATCCTGACCATCTATCTGATCTATCCGGTGATCGAGACGCTGCGGCTCTCTTTTCTCGACCGCGGCGGCGAGCACTTCGTCGGCCTCGCCAACTACCAATGGGCGTTCAGCGACCAGGATTTCCGCAACTCGATTTTCAACAACATCCTATGGCTGGCGGTGGTGCCGGCGGCCTGCACCTTCCTCGGCCTGATCATCGCCGTGCTCACCGACAAGATCTGGTGGGGGACGATCGCCAAGAGCCTGATCTTCCTGCCGCTGGCGATCTCTTTCGTCGGCGCCAGCGTGATCTGGAAATTCATCTACGAGTATCGCGGCGAGGGGCAGGTGCAGATCGGCCTGCTCAACGCCATCATCCAGTATTTCGGCGGCCAGCCGCAGGTCTGGATATCGCTGCCGTTCTGGAACAATTTCTTCCTGATGGTGATCCTGATCTGGATCCAGACAGGGTTCGCCATGGTGATCCTGTCGTCGGCCTTGCGCGGCATTCCGGAAGAGACGCTGGAGGCGGCCGTGATCGACGGCGCCAACCCGTTCCAGATCTTCTGGAAGATCATGGTGCCGCAGATCTGGGGGACGATCGCAGTTGTCTGGACCACCATCACCATCCTGGTGCTGAAAGTGTTCGACATCGTGCTGACCATGACCAACGGCCAATGGAACAGCCAGGTGCTCGCCAATCTGATGTTCGACTGGATGTTCCGCGGCGGCGGCGATTTCGGCCGCGGTGCCACGATCGCCATCATCATCATGATCGCGGTCATCCCGATCATGGTCTGGAACATTCGCCAGGCCAACAAAGAGACGGGAGGACACTGAGATGGCTGCGACCCGCGGAAAGTCCTTCGTCGGCCGATTCGGCGTTCATCTCGCCGTGCTGGTCTTCGTCGTCATCTGGACCATCCCGACACTCGGCATCCTCGTGTCGTCGCTGCGCGACAAGGACCAGATCATCGCGTCGGGTTGGTGGAACTCCTTCTCAAGCTCCAGCCAGACCGAGGCTGGGCGTCTGCCGGCTGCGTCCGCACAAACCCAGAAGGACGGCAAATACGTCATCGAAGGCAACGTCTTCGGCGACGGCGCCAAGCGTGCGATCAGCGCCTTCGGCACCAAGGCGGCGGCGCCGACACAATACAAGGCCGGCACGGCTGCCGATCTCGGCGATGGGGTGTCGCTGCAGGTCAACGCCGACGGCACGTTCGTGCTGTCTTCGCCGAAGCCCTTCGAAGGCGATCGCGGCCAGCGTGTCTATTATGCCTCCTCGGCGCCGCCGAAATTCACCACGGAAAACTACGAGAACGTGCTTCTGTCGCAAGGTATCGGCCGCTCCTTCATGAACTCGCTGACCGTGACCATTCCGGCGACGGTGATCCCGATCCTGATCGCGGCCTTCGCCGCCTATGCGTTGGCCTGGATGCGCTTTCCCGGAAGGGCGCTGCTGATTGCGGTGATCATCGGCCTGCTCGTGGTGCCGCTGCAGATGTCGCTGATCCCGCTGCTCAAGCTCTACAACGGCGTCGGGACCTTCTTCGGTGTGCCGTCGAAAACCTATCTCGGCATCTGGCTGGCGCATACCGGCTTCGGCCTGCCCTTCGCCATCTACCTGCTTAGAAGCTATATCGCCGGCCTGCCGCGCGAGATCATGGAATCGGCACGGATCGACGGCGCCAGCGATTTCGAGATCTTCGTCAAGATCGTGCTGCCGCTGTCATTCCCGGTGCTTGCCTCCTTCGCCATCTTTCAATTCCTGTGGGTGTGGAACGATCTGTTGGTGGCGATGGTTTTCCTCGGCACGGCGCCCGACCAGATCGTGCTGACGGCGCAACTCAACGCGCTGCTCGGCTCGAGAGGCGGCAATTGGGAAATCCTCACGACATCGGCCTTCATCACCATCATCGTGCCGCTGATCGTGTTCTTCTCACTGCAGCGCTATTTCGTCCGCGGGCTGCTTGCCGGCTCGGTGAAAGGAGGTTGAGACAATGCAATCGGCTTTGAAGACGAGTTCGAGACCGGACCCCGCCGTAGACCGCGACTGGTGGCGGGGCGCGGTGATCTACCAGATCTATCCGCGCTCTTATCAGGACTCGAACGGCGACGGCATCGGCGACCTGCAAGGCATTGTCCGGCGGCTGCCCTACATCGCCTGGCTCGGCGTCGACGCCATCTGGATCTCGCCCTTCTTCAAATCGCCGATGAAGGATTTCGGCTACGACGTGTCGGACTATTGCGACGTCGATCCGATGTTCGGCACGCTGGCCGACTTCGACGCGCTGGTGGCGGAAGCCCATCGGTTGGGCCTCAAGGTGATGATCGACGAGGTGCTGTCGCACACCGCCGACATCCACCCCTGGTTCAATGAAAGCCGCTCCAGCCGGACCAATCCGAAAGCCGACTGGTATGTGTGGGCGGACGCCAAGCCCGACGGCACGCCGCCCAACAACTGGCTGTCGATCTTCGGCGGCTCGGCCTGGCAATGGGATACAAGCCGCCAGCAATATTACATGCATAATTTCCTGGCCGAGCAGCCCGATCTCAACTTCCACAACGCCGAGGTCCAGGACGCGCTACTCAACATCACCCGCTTCTGGCTGGAGCGCGGCGTCGACGGCTTTCGGCTCGACACCATCAATTTCTACTTCCACAGCCTGGGGCTGGAGGACAACCCGCCGCTGCCGCCGGAAGAGCGCAACGACCAGACGGCGCCGGCCGTGAACCCCTACAATTACCAGGACCATATCTACGACAAGAGCCGGCCGGAGAATCTCGGTTTCCTTGAGCGCTTCCGCGCGCTGCTCGACGAATATCCGGCGCAAGCCGCCGTCGGCGAGGTCGGGGATTCGCAGCGCGGGCTGGAAGTGGTGGCCGCCTACACCGCCGACGGCAAGCGCGTTCACATGTGCTATTCCTTCGACTTCCTGGCACCGGAGAAGATCAGCGCCGCCAAGGTGCGGGCGGTACTGGAGGCTTTCGGCCGGGTCGCCAGCGACGGCTGGTCGTGCTGGGCCTTCTCCAATCATGACGTGATGCGCGTGGCCTCGCGCTGGGCCGCCAACGAAGCGGACCCGAGCGCTTATCTCAAGGTGATCTCGGCGCTGTTGATGTCGCTGCGCGGCTCGGTCTGCATCTATCAGGGCGAAGAGCTCGGCCTCGGCGAGGCGGAACTCAAATTCGAGGACCTGCAAGACCCCTACGGCATCCGTTTCTGGCCGGAATTCAAGGGCCGCGACGGCTGCCGCACGCCGATGGTGTGGGATGCGGCGGCCAAGAATGGCGGCTTCTCGACCGCCAAGCCCTGGCTGCCGGTGCCCGGCAAGCATCTGGCGCAAGCCGTGAATGTGCAGCAGGGCGATCCGGGCTCGCTGCTCGAGCATTACCGGCGCTTTCTCGCCTTCCGGCGTCAGCATCCGGCGCTGGGCAAGGGCGAAATCGACTTTATCGAAAGCGATGGCGACACCGTCGCCTTCACGCGCCGCGAAGGCAACGAGCGCATCGCCTGCGTCTTCAACCTCGGCAGCAAGCCGGCCGAAGTTGATCTCGGCAAGGGCTCGCTGCAGCCCTTGCCGGGACACGGCTTTTCGGGACAAGGTGGCACCGGGCCCATCCGCCTTGGCGGCTATGGTGCCTGGTTCGGGCGGATCGACTGAGTTGAGAACAGACAATCACTGGAGAGGAAACCATGGCCGATGTCACGCTGAACCAGGTGAAGAAATCATACGGCAACCTCAACATTCTCCACGGCATCGACCTCGACATCAAATCGGGCGAGTTCATCGTGTTCGTCGGGCCGTCGGGCTGCGGCAAGTCGACCTTGCTGAGGTCGATTGCCGGTCTCGAGGAAATCACCTCCGGCGTGCTCCAGATCGACGGCGAAGTTGTGAACGACGTGCCGCCTTCGAAGCGGGGCATCGCCATGGTGTTCCAGTCCTATGCGCTCTATCCGCATATGACCGTTTACGACAACATGGCCTTCTCGATGAAGATCGGTAAGGAAAGCAAGGCCGAGATCGACAAGCGCGTGCGCCAGGCGGCCGAGATCCTGCAGCTCACCAAGTATCTCGACCGCCTGCCCAAGGCGATGTCGGGCGGCCAGCGCCAGCGCGTCGCCATCGGCCGTGCCATTGTGCGCAATCCGAAGGTGTTCCTCTTCGACGAGCCGCTGTCGAATCTCGATGCGGCACTGCGCGTCGCCACCCGCATCGAGATCGCCAAGCTGAAAGAATCGATGCCGAACACGACGATGATCTACGTCACGCACGACCAGGTCGAGGCGATGACGCTGGCGGACCGCATCGTGGTGCTGAAGGAAGGCGTCGTCGAGCAGGTCGGCACGCCGATGGAGCTCTACAAGCGGCCGGGCAATCTCTTCGTCGCGCAGTTCATCGGATCGCCGGCCATGAACATATTGCCGGCGAAGATCGAGAAGGCCGGCAATCCGACCGTGGTCAGCCATGTCGGCGACCGCAAGGCGACGGTGCCGATCACAACGCCCGCTTCGGCGAACGGCGCGGCGGTGAGCTTCGGCGTGCGGCCCGAGGATCTCGCGATCGCGACCGGGACGGATTACCTGTTCGAAGGCAAGGTCGATTATATCGAGCAGCTCGGCGAGGTTCAGCTCGTCTATGTCGACATCGGCCGCGCCGATCTGCCGCTGGTGGCCAAACTGCCGGGAAATGTCGAGGTCAAGCGCGGCGAGACGCTGCGGCTCAATGCCGGCGCCGGGGATCTGCACATCTTCGACGCGGAGGGGCATTCCTTCACGCTGCATCGCGACGAGGCGAAGGCGGCCTGACGCTCGGTGCTGCCGTTTCGGCCATGAGGCACGAGTCGGTCCGGATAAAGAAAGAGCGGCGAGGTTTGGCCTCGCCGCTCCTTTTTCGTCAACTGCTTGCGGCTGTTAGCGGCCGAACAGATTGCGGTCGCTGCCCTGCGGGGCCGACTTGTGCACGTCATTCGACGAGTTCAGCAGCTTATAGACCGGCGAGTCGGTGCCCACCGACGAAGTGCGGGTCGTGTCGACGGCAGGGGCCTGCTGGCTGGCGCCAGCCGAGCCGTAATTGTCGCTGCCTGCGAAAGCTGCGCCGGAGAGGGCCAGAACGGCCGTTGCGGCAAGAACGATCTTCTTCATTTCAATACTCCTGAATTCTTAACCTGATGTCGTTTCCAAAACTGGGGTACACTTTTGGGCGACATGCCTTGGGACGCGGCGGGTGAACCCAGCGTCTGTCTCCTGTCGGCCATGGCCCCTCATGGATCATTGCCAGGTTCGGCAGTTTAGTTGTTGCCGAAGAGGTTGTGGTCCGCGCCCTGGGTGACGGGCTTCTGAGCGGCCGCTTCCGACCTGTGGGTCGAGGCCGTGCGAGAAGTGTCGACCGCGGCGGCCGGCTGATTGGCGGCGTTGGAACCGTAGTTGTCGCTACCAGCGAAGGCGCTGCCGGAAATGGCCAGAAGGGCGGCGGCAGTGAGAACAATCTTTTTCATTTTTGGTACTCCAGTATGTTTTTTTCGTCCGTCTAGCGGCGTGTCTTGGGAGTGAAAATCGCGTCGTTCGGACAGCCCCGATGTGGGTGAGCCGGCTGCCGGATTCCAATCACGAAGTTGTTTCGGCTGGCCCATGAATCCCCATCTTGAAATTGTACCAATCGCCCCGCCACGATCGGTTTTTACACTGTTGAATCAGTTGGTTATCGCATTTATCCATTTGGCTCACCAAGTGTATACGCGCGCCGAGTGTTCACCCCGTCCTGCACGCACCGTCAACAGAAACGAACTGTTCGGTTCGATTTTAGAATCTCCTAATAGTCACTTTCCGATACCGCTTAACCATCTTGGACCTGCCGGGTCGATTCGGAAGCCTTGGCGTCCACGGGGTCAAAGGCGTCGGCAACTCTGGGCGCAGCGTCGTCTGAAGACCTTCTCTCCGATCTGGAAGGATCGCGCCGGCCGGGCGCCGAGCCTGCTCGCGCGTCAGCGTCAGCACCAGATCGAAGCCGTCGCGACGATCGTCCGGTTCAATCAACTCGTCGCGGAAGTCGACCTCGTTTGCGGGCAACCGAAATCTTGTCGGCGGAACCTGCCGAAGAGGCCGGCAGGCTCCTTGGAAGTTTTCTCAGCCGGCGGCGAAAGGCACGGCGACGAATATCTGCGCGTCGCCGCGATCGACCAGCAGCAGCACCGACTTCCTGCCGGACTTGCCGGCCTCGGCGATCGCCTGGTTCGCTTGCCTTGCGTTTTTCACCGGCGTGCGGTCGACGGCGACGATGACATCGCCGGGTTCAATGCCGGCCGCGGAGGCCGCCTTGTCCGGGTTGACGCGCTCGACCACGGCGCCGCGCTGGTTGTCGGCCAGGTTGAGCTGCTCCCGGATGTCCGGCGTGAGGTCCGTAAGGCCAAGGCCGAGCGAGGGCACGCGCAGGCCCTGTTCGGCCGATGGCTTGCCTCCTTCGCCGTTCGAGGCGGTCTTCTGGTCTTCGGCATTGCGGCCGACATCGGCCGAGATCTGCATCGCCTTGCCGTTGCGCCAGACATTCAGCGTTTCCTTGCTGCCGGGCGAGACGTCGGCGACGGCGCGCGACAGATCCTTGGGGTCCTTGATCTCCTGGCCGGCGAAGCCGGTGATGACGTCGCCGGTCTCGATGCCGGCCTTGGCCGCCGGCGAGCCCTCGGTGACCGCCGCGACCAGCGCGCCGCCCGGATGGTCGAGGCCGATGGCGCTGGCGACGTCCTGCGTGACCGGCTGGATCTGCACGCCAAGATAGCCGTATTCGATGTCACCGCCCTTCATAAGCTTGTCGACCACTTTTTGCGCCTGGTCCGAAGGAATGGCGAAGCCGACGCCGACGCTGCCGCCATTGGGCGAATAGATCGCCGTGTTGATGCCGACCACATCGCCCTTCACGTCGACAAGCGGGCCGCCGGAATTGCCGTGGTTGATCGGCGCGTCGATCTGGATGAAATCGTCGAACGGCCCGCTGTGCAGGTCGCGGCCGCGCGCCGAGACGATGCCGGCGGTGACCGTGGTGCCGATGCCGAACGGATTGCCGATCGCCAGCACCTGGTCGCCGGTCATCAGCTTGTCGGAATCGCCCCATTTGACGGTCGGCAGCGGCTTGCTCGCCTTGACCTTGAGCACCGCCAGATCGTTCTTTGCGTCGTGGCCGACGAGCTTGGCGGGAAGCTCGGTGCCGTCGTCGAGCGTCACCTTGATCGAGGTCGCGCCGTCGATGACGTGGTTGTTGGTGACGATGGTGCCATCGGACCCGACGATGAAGCCGGAGCCCAAAGCCTCCTGCCGCGGCGCCTGCTGCGGCGGCGTCTTGGGCATCGGGATGCCCTGGTCGCCGAAGAACTGCTGGAAATACTGGTCGAAGGGCGAATTGCCGTCGAAAGGCGAGCCGTCGTCCGTCGCGCCGGGCTGGGCTTTCATCACGGTCGTCACGGTCACGACTGCCGGCTTGGTGGTGGCGACAACCGGCGCGAACGAGCCGTTCGGGGCGGTAATGCCGGCGACCGGCGTCTGTGTCGTCGCGACCACGTTGCTCAGGCCGGCATTGCCGGGATTTTGCGCAAAGGAAACAACGACGGGGGAGATGATCAGCGCAGCGCCCAGCAGGGCCGCGACGCGATGTCTGCGAAGAATGCTAAATGGTGACATGGTCGTTTCTGTCCGGGCGAGAGTTGATCCGGCGCCGCGGACGGCTCTCTCCAAGGACGCGCCCGTCGGCGTGTCGACGGCCGGGATTGCCCGTCTCGCCATGCATGGCAGCCGGCCGGATCGACAGCCACGCATTTAGGGCGTGGAATGGTCCGAATTAGGGTTTTGGCGCGACCTTACAAAGATTTAATTCAGACAGCGCTCACGAAGCGCTCTCGGCGGCGTAGGTAGGAAGACGCGATCTCTCCCATCCTCGCGCGGCCGAAACTCGGGCCATGGCCGCCATGGCCGATGCGTATCGGCAGTTCGAGCAACCGCTGCATGGTGCGGCAATAGGCGGCGCGGTCCGAATCCGGCAGGTCGTCGATCAGCATGCCGTCATAGATGGCGTCGCCGGCGAAGAACAGGCCGTCGGCCTCATCGAACAGCGCGATCGAATCCGGCGAATGTCCGGGCAGATGCAGCACGCGGAACTTCCGGTCGCCGAGGTCGACGATGTCGCCCTCGTCGAGCATTCGCGTCAACGGTGCGGAAGGGATGCGATAGTCAGCCGCCTTCCAGCCGGGCGCCGGCAATTTGGATACCGCATCGTCGAGATTGTGGAACATGTTGGCGTAGGTGACGGCATCATCCATGCCATCGAACTCCCCCGCGCTGACCTTCGGCCCCATCCTCAGCGGGAATTCGTGCAGCGAGCCGACATGGTCGAGATGAATGTGGGTGGCGACGACGATCAGCGGCTTGCCGGCCGGGGTGTCGATCTCGGGCGCCAGCGGGCAGATGCCCATGCCGGTGTCGACCAGCAGGTCGGCGTCCCGGCCCTTGAAATGCCAAATATTGGCGCGCACGAAATCGTGCACGAATGGCTCGGTCAGCATCGTCGTTCTGGCATCGACAACGGATTTGCCGAACCAGTCGCCCACCACAAGGTCGCCCATCAGACGAACGGCTTTCCGACCTTGTATTTTTCCGGCACCAGCCGCTTCAGATAGGCCATGCCGGCCTCGGACAACTGGTTGACGTCCGGCTTCATGAAATTGTCCGGCATGTGGCGGGTCTTGCCGGCCACAGCCTCGAGCGGCACCTTCTTCAGCACGGTCTTGGTACCGTCATATTGCAGCGCCACCGAGCCGCCACCCTCCCCGGCGACGGCGACCGCGAACGCGCCGGCTTCGAAGGCTTCCTTGGCGTCCACGGGGCTGATCGCGCCGACATAGCCGCGCGGCATATAGCCCAGGGCATCGACGCGCGCCCGCTTGCCCGGCAGGCCTTCCGCCAAAGCGCGTTCGAGCGCCGCCGGCAGATCGCTGCCCGACAATTTGACGTTGCCGTGCTGGTCGCGCTCGAGCTTTTCCGGAGGCACTAGGCTCTCGACCAACGCCTTGCCGTCGGCGGTGCTGACGCCTTCCGAGACGGCGACGATGCAGCGCTTGTGGCGGTCGAGCGTCCTGCGGACATCATCGATGAAACGTTCGGCGGAGAAGGCGCGCTCCGGTACATAGACCAGATGCGGACCGCTATCCGGATCGAGCTGCCAGGCGGCGGCCGCGGCAGTCAGGAAGCCGGCGTGCCGGCCCATGACGATGCCGACATAAATGCCGGGCAACGCGCGGAAATCCAAATCGACCGACAGGAAAGCGCCGGCGACGAATTCGGCCGCCGAGATGAAGCCCGGCGTATGGTCGTTCTCCTCGAGATCGTTGTCGATGGTTTTCGGCGCATGCACGAAGGCGATCGCGCCGCCGGCGGCGTCGGTCAGGATCTGCTGGGTGCCCGAAGTGTCGTTGCCGCCGATATAGATGAAGGCATCGGCGCCGGCCTTCTTGAGGCCGTTGAGGATGACCTCGCAATAGGCCGCGTCGGGCTTGTCGCGGGTCGAGCCAAGGGCGGCGCTCGGGGTGCCGGCGATCAGCCGCAGCCGATCTTGGGGGATGGCTGAGAGGTCGACATAGTTGCCGTCGCGAATGCCGCGCACGCCATGGATCGAGCCGAGCACCTTGGCGCCGTGATGCCGCTTGCGGATCTCCAGCGTGGCGCCGACGACCGTCTGATTGATGACGGCGGTCGGGCCGCCGCCCTGCGCGATGACAAAGGTTCCGGCCATGATCGTTCTCTCCCGAGGCGAAGCTTTTCAGAGCACCTTCGCCTGTCTTGCGGCATCACGCAACGGGAGAAAGGAGGAGCATGGTCCCGAAAAATAGCGGCCGTGCTGACCGCCGAAAAAATCAGACGACGACGACGACTGGGTTCTTCTTCGATACCCTGTTGTAGAGGTCGATGATGTCTTGGTTGATCAGCCGCACGCAGCCCGACGACATCGCCTGGCCGATGGTCCACCATTCGGGCGAGCCGTGGAAGCGGTAACCGGTGTCCTTGCCGTTCTGGTAGATGTAAAGCGCGCGGGCGCCCAGCGGATTGGTCAGGCCGCCGGGCTGGCCGCCCTGCCATTTCACCAGTTCCGGCTTGCGCTTGACCATCTCCGGCGGCGGCGTCCAGACCGGCCATTCCTTGCCGTACTGGATGTTGGCGCGGCCCGACCAGCGGAAGCCGTCCTTGCCGATGCCGACGCCGTAGCGGATGGCGTCGCCGCCGGGCTGGACGAGATAAAGCATGCGCTCCTGCAAATGCACGACGATGGTGCCGGGCGCTTCGCCGGTCTTGTCGACGACGATCTGGCGACGGAACTCCGGCTTGATCTTCTGGTAGGGCACCGCCGGAACCTGGAAGCCGTTGTCGGTCAAGGCAGCATACATCACGTCGGGACCGGTGATGTTCTTGTCGACGCTGATCGCCGGTCGGATCGGCACCGATCCCGTGGTGGTGTCGTCGATCTGCAATTGCGGCAGGTCGAGCGTGTCGGTGGTGCCGCAGCCGGCCATGCCGAGCAGCGCCATGGCGCCCATGCCTGAAAGCATGGCGCGGCGGGAAAGCGGAACTTCGGTTTCGACGGTTTCGCCGCTCGAAGGCGGCGTCAGACTTTGCGGCAACTCGCGCATACACCAAACCCTACGCTGTCGGCGGGAAGCACGGTCCGGCCGAATGGCTGCAATTTTCGTCAGTCATGGTTGAAAAAGGGTGAAAGAACTTTGCCCGCACTTAACCCTGACAGGGCGTTGTCCGGGCCAGGTGCCAGGGCAGGCCGGCGCCGAAGATTTTCTCCAACGCCTCTTTACAATCTCGCGTACCCCAGGATTTATCCTGTTCTTTGCGCTCAAGGAGTAGGGAAATGTCCTTCGAAAACTGGGCTGCCTTTGCCGCTGCCTCCGCCATCCTCCTCGTCATCCCGGGCCCGACGATCCTCTTGGTCGTCTCCTATGCGCTCGGCCAGGGCTGGCGTACGGCGCTGCCGATGGCAGTCGGCGTCGCGCTCGGCGATTTCACCGCCATGACTCTTTCGATGCTCGGCATCGGCGCGTTGCTTGCGGCTTCGGCCACTGTGTTCACCGTGCTCAAGGTGATCGGCGCCGGCTACCTCATCTATCTCGGCATAAAACTGTTCCGCGCCGGCGGCGCGCTGAAGGCCGAACCGCGCACCGACGCCGTGTCGGCGGCAAGGATGATGGCGCATGCCTGGCTGGTCACGGCGCTCAACCCGAAGAGCATCACGTTCTTCGTCGCCTTCCTGCCGCAGTTTCTCGACCGGCATGCCGATTTCTGGACGCAGATGCTGATCTTCGAAGCGACCTTCCTGGCGCTCGCATTCAGCAATGCCTTCGGCTATGCGCTGATTGCTTCGCGAGCGCGCGCCATGGTGCGCAACCCAAGGGCGATCCGTATCTTCAACCGCACCGGCGGGACATTGCTTGTCGGCGCCGGCATCGCCACGGTGGCGATGCGTTCGGGGAATTGAGGAGAAGTCCGGTTCGACACCGTCGAAGCCCTCGCCGGTTGGCGGGTCGACGGTCGATGTTCTAGGATCGCATCGGTTCGACCGGACGAATAGGCATCAAAGGACGCGGCTATGGCGCTGAAGGACGCATTCGGCCTGACGCATTCAGGCGCGACCGAAGCCGCGCTTTCGTCCTACGCCAGAGCCGTCCGCGAGCTGCAATGCTTCATCGGCGACCCGGTCGGCTCCATCGATAGCGCGATCGCCGATGAGCCCAGCTTCGTGATGGCGCATGTGTTCAAGGGCTATCTGTTCGGCCTCGCCACCGAGCGGGAGGCGATGGCGATTGCGCAAACCTGCCATGCGGCGGCGCTGCCGCTCGCCGGCACCGCGCGCGAGCGCGCGCATGTCGCGGCGCTCGGCCGTCTTGCCAGCGGCCGCTGGCATGACGCCGCCCGCATCCTCGAGGACGTCGCCATCGACAACCCGCTCGATGCGGTGGCGCTGCAGGTTGGCCACCAGATCGACTTCTTCATCGGCAATGCGCGCATGCTGCGCGACCGCATCGGTCGGGCGTTGCCGGCTTGGGAGAAGGGCATGCCGGGCTACCATGCCGTTCTCGGCATGCAGGCTTTCGGGCTGGAGGAAATGGGCGACTATGCGCGCGCCGAAGCCTTCGGCCGGCAGGCCATCGAGATCGAGCCGCGCGACGGCTGGGCGCAGCACGCGGTCGCGCATGTCATGGAAATGCAAAGCCGGCAAAGGGAGGGCATCGCCTGGATGCGCGCCAATCCGGAGGCGTGGACGAAGGACAGCTTCCTCAAGATCCATAATTGGTGGCATCTGGCGCTGTTCCACTACGATCTCGGCGAGACAAACGAGGTGCTCCAGCTCTATGACGGGCCGATCTACGGCGACCGCTCGACGCTGGCGCTCAACATGGTCGACGCCTCGGCGATCCTGTGGCGACTTTACCTCCACGGCGTCGACGTCGGCGACCGCTGGGCGGCGCTTGCGGCGAACTGGGCGCCAAAGGCGGCCGCCGGCAATTACGCCTTCAACGATGCGCATGCGATGATGGCCTTTGTCGGCGCCGGGCTGCACGCGCCGGCCCAGACCCTGCTCGAAGCGCAGCGCGAAGCAATGCGCGGCGATGACGATAACGCCGCATTCACGCGCGACGTCGGCCACCCTCTCACCTTGGCGATCAAAGCATTCGGCGAGGGCAACTACGGAGAAGTGGTGCGCCTGATCCGGCCAATCCGCTGGATCGCGCACCGCTTCGGCGGCAGCCATGCACAACGCGACGTGATCGACCTGATGCTGATCGAGGCGGCGCTGCGTGCCGGTGACAGCGCGCTGGCGCGGGCGCTGACCGCCGAGCGTCAGCTGGCGCGGCCGGACAGCCCGCTGTCGGCGCTGTTCTCGCGCCGCGCGGCCGATTTGTCAGAGAATTGACCGGAGGCGGATCTTGGCTTAAGAACTGGCCAAGCCAGATTTTTTCGAGACCCGAAAAAATTAATGGCATCGGGAGGAAATCATGTATCTTGGCCTCGACCTGGGCACCTCGGGCGTCAAGGCGCTCCTGATCGATGATCGCCAGACGGTCGTCGGGTCCGGCCACGGCTCGCTGGACGTCTCGCGGCCGCATGCCGGCTGGTCCGAACAGAATCCGGCGCACTGGATCGAAGCCTGCCAGACAGCGATTGCCGAGCTCAAGACTTCCCATCCCAAGGAGCTTGCAGCGGTCAAGGGTATCGGCCTCTCCGGCCAGATGCATGGCGCGACCCTGCTCGACGCCTCGGACAAGGTGCTGCGTCCCTGCATCCTTTGGAACGACACCCGCAGCCATGTCGAGGCAGCGGCGCTCGACGCCGACCCGCGTTTCCGCAAGCTCACCGGCAACATCGTCTTCCCGGGCTTCACGGCGCCGAAGCTGGTGTGGGTGAAGGACAACGAGCCCAGTGTTTTTGCCGCTGTCGCCAAGGTGCTCCTGCCCAAGGACTATCTGCGGCTCTGGCTGACCGGCCAGCATATTTCGGAGATGTCGGATTCGGCTGGCACGTCCTGGCTCGACGTCGGCAAGCGGCGGTGGTCCTCCGAACTGCTCGCCGCGACAACGCTCGACGAGAAGCATATGCCGTCGCTGGTCGAAGGCACGGCAAAGGCCGGCGGCTTGCGCGGCGAGCTTGCCTCGAAATGGGGCATTGCTTCAGGCATTCCGGTCGCCGGCGGTGCCGGTGACAATGCGGCGTCGGCCTGCGGCATGGGCACCGTGGGCGCCGGCCACGCCTTCGTGTCGCTCGGCACGTCGGGGGTGCTGTTTGCCGCCAACGCCTCCTATCTGCCCAATCCGGAAAGCGCGGTGCACACCTTCTGCCATGCGCTGCCCAACACCTGGCACCAGATGGGGGTCATCCTGTCGGCCACCGATTCGCTCAACTGGCTGTCGGAGATCACCGGCAAAGGCGCCGGCGACCTGACCGGCGAGCTCGGCGACAAGCTCAAGGCGCCGACAGGCATCGCTTTCCTGCCTTATCTCTCCGGCGAACGCACGCCACATAATGATGCGGCCATTCGTGGTTCCTTCACCGGCCTCGCGCATCAATCGAGCCGCGCCGTGCTGACCCAGGCCGTGCTCGAAGGCGTGGCGTTTGCCTTCCGCGACAGCCTCGAGGCGCTGAAAACGGCCGGCACGACCCTGACCAGAGTGACGGCGATCGGCGGCGGCTCGCGCTCGCGCTACTGGCTGAAGGCGATCGCCACCGCGTTGCAGCTGCCGGTCGACATCCCGGCCGACGGCGATTTCGGCGCCGCCTTCGGCGCGGCGCGTCTCGGGCTGATCGCCGCGACCGGCGCCGATCCGCTTGCCGTTTGCACCGCGCCGGCGACCGATGCGACGATCGAACCGGATGCCGCGCTTGGTGGGGCGTATGCAGATGCTTATCAACGCTATCGTGCGCTCTATCCGGCGATCAGGGCGGTAACCGCGTGAGTATGCGCGAGGCACCCCCCTCTGCCCTGCCGGGCATCTCCCCCTCAAGGGGGGAGATTGGCAGCTTGGGCGCCTCGCTCCCTTTTGCAGCGTTGGAGATTGGCGAAATCCTAGATGAAAGCCGATCTCCCCGCTTGCGGGGGAGATGGCCGGCAGGCCACAGGGGGGTGCCTCGCGCCTCCCTTACCCAGTTAGCCTCGCTGCGCCGGCACCTTGTCGAGGAAGCCGGTGACGCTCTTCAGGCGGCCGTTCTCGATGACGCAAATATCGGTGCCTTCGATGACGGATTCTGCGCCTTCGGGGCCCAGATTCCACGAAAAGCGGATGCGGTCGGCAAAACCGTCCGGCTCACCCTTCAGGGAGAAGCGGAAGCCGGCGAACTGCTGCTGCACGCCGTCGATCAGCGCGGCGATGCCGTCGTGGCCGTCGCCTTGCATGATCGGGTCGCGATAGCTGACGTCGCTGGTGAAGACGGCCTCGAGCAGGGCCTTGCGGCGCGCCGCATCGCTCTCGTTCCAGGCGGTGATGTAGTTGCGGGCGATTGCGTTGAGGTCGGTCATGGTCTTCATCCTTCATTGGATCGTTCGACATGACCCTTTTGGACCCACGGAAGCGCCAAACCAATTACGCCTGAGGTAATCGGCGAAAGCACTTGGAGAGGAAGGAAACCATGAGCAGCGGATTTTTCGGCGACATCAAGACCATCAAATATGAAGGGCCGGATTCAACCAATCCACTGGCCTACCGATATTACAATCCGGACGAGGTGGTAGGTGGAAAGCGGCTGGAGGACCATCTGCGCTTTGCCGTCGCCTATTGGCATTCCTTCGCCTGGCAGGGCGGCGACCCGTTCGGCGGCCAGACCTTCGACCGACCCTGGTTCGCCAAGCCCGGCGGCATCGACACGATGGAACTCGCGAAACTGAAGGCCGACGTCGCCTTCGAGATGTTCTCGCTGCTCGGCGTGCCCTATTTCTGCTTCCACGACGCCGACGTTCGCCCGGAAGGCAAGGAGTTCTCCGAAAGCGCGGCGCGCCTCGACGAGATCGCCGATTATTTTTCGGCCAAGATGAACCAGACCGGCGTCAAGCTGCTCTGGGGCACGGCGAATCTTTTCTCGCATCGGCGCTTCATGGCGGGCGCCGCCACCAATCCCGATCCGGACGTGTTCGCCTATGCGGCGGCGACGGTGAAGAAATGCATCGACGTGACCAACAAGCTGAAGGGCGAGAACTATGTGCTGTGGGGCGGGCGCGAAGGCTATGAGACGCTGCTCAACACCGACCTCGCGCGAGAGCAAGAGCAGGCCGGCCGCTTCCTCAACCTCGTCGTGGATTACAAATACAAAATAGGTTTCGAGGGCACGATCCTGATCGAGCCGAAACCGCAGGAGCCGACCAAGCACCAGTACGACTACGATGTCGCCACCGTCTACGGCTTCCTGAAGCGCTTCGGGCTGGAGAAGGAGGTGAAGGTCAACATCGAGCAGGGCCATGCGATCCTTGCCGGCCACTCCTTCGAGCATGAGCTGGCCTTGGCCAACGCGCTCGGCATCTTCGGTTCGATCGACATGAACCGCAACGACTATCAGTCCGGCTGGGACACCGACCAGTTCCCCAACAATGTGCCGGAGATGGCTTTGGCCTATTACCAGATCCTGCAGGGTGGCGGCTTCAAGACCGGCGGCACCAATTTCGACGCCAAGCTGCGCCGCCAGTCGCTCGACCCGGAGGATCTGCTGATCGGCCATATCGGCGGCATGGACGCCTGCGCGCGCGGGCTCAAGGCGGCGGCCAGGATGATCGGAGACAAGGCGCTGTCGGGTCCGCTTAGCGAACGCTATGCCGGCTGGAACACGGCCGAAGGCAAGGCGATGCTTTCCGGCAAGCGTACACTGGAGGAGATCGCCGAACGCGTGGTGGCGGACAAGATCGAGCCGCAGCCGCGCTCCGGCCGGCAGGAGCTCCTTGAAAACATCGTCAACCGCTACGTCTGAGGCTTTCCTGCGGCGCCCGAATCGAGCGCCGCAGAGCTGAAATTGCATTCCACGCGGGGTGAACCTACACGACAAGGTTTTGCCCCGCGCTGCCCCTCAATCGCCGCGCTCTTGCCTTCAAACAGCCGTCACGAATCGCGTATATTGTCGACATGCGGCGGGAAGGAAAGAAGGAGGCGAAACGTATGCAGCACGAACGCGAAATCGACGCCCTGCTCTCTTCCGGCGAGGCTGGTTCGATCATCGATCGGCTGATGGCGCTGCCGCATCCGAAGGATGGCGCCGGCGAAGCAAATGAATGGGATCGCGCGGTCGCCGCGCGGTTGGAAACGGCGCTGGCCAAGAGCATGCGCTCGCGCATTGTGCGCGAAGGCCGCGACGCCGCCTGATTCTTCGGCCCCTGTGTCCGTGGGCCTATTTTCGGCAGTTTGACGAACGGAGACTGTTTCTCCATCCTGCACCGATGATACGCGCGGTGCTGCTCGATCTCGCGGGTGTCGTCTATGATGGCGACACCCCGATCGCAGGCGCTGTGGCTGCGGTCGAGCGTTTGCGCAAGGCCGGACTGCCGCTCCGCTTCGTCAGCAACACGACACGTTCGCCGCGCCATAAAATCATCGCGCAGCTCGCCGCAATGGGTGTCGAGGTGAGGGATGAAGAATTGCTGACGCCGGCGCGCGCTGCGCTCGAATGGCTGCGAGGGCATGACCGGCAGCCTCACCTGCTCGTCCATCCCAACCTCGAAGCAGAGTTTACCGGCCTGGAAGGCGGCAAGAGCCCCGCTGTCGTCGTCGGCGACGCCGGCGAGGCCTTCGACTATGCCGGCCTAAACCGAGCGTTCCGCGAACTTGTTGCCGGAGCCGATTTTCTGGCTCTCGCCGCCAATCGCAGCTTCAAGGATGCCGACGGTGAGCTCAGCCTCGATGCCGGCGCCTTCGTGGCAGCGCTCGAATTCGCCAGCGGCCGAAGACCTATCGTGCTCGGCAAGCCGTCGCCCGATTTCTTCCTCTCGGCGCTTGCCGGCTTGAATTGCCCGCAGACCGACGCGGTGATGGTCGGCGACGACGCGGAAAGCGATGTCGCCGGCGCGCTCAGCGCCGGGCTCGGCGCGGCGCTGCTCGTACGCACCGGCAAGTATCGCCCCGGTGACGAGACACGCTTCGACCCGGCGCCCACGGCGCTGGTCGACGACCTCAGCGCGGCGGTGGACTGGATCCTCAGCCGCGCCGCAGCCTGACCGGCGCTTCGCCGAACGCGCGGGAAAACGCCCTGGAAAACGCCGCGGCTGATGAAAAACCCGTACGCCCGGCAATGTCGGCCATGGCGATGCGCGTGTCGACCACCAGACGTCGGGCGGCGGCGAGCCGCAGCCGCAGATAATAGGCACCCGGCGTCTCGCCGATCGAGTTGCGGAAGATGCTCTCGAGTGTGCGCGCCGTGACGCCGGCGCGCTTGGCCACGGCATCGATGGTCAGCGGCTCATCGACATGCGCTTCCATCAGCCGGATCGCCTGCGCCAGGCGCGGATCGTAGCCGTCGAGCCGGCCGAGCGAGACCAGCGGCTGGGCGTCGGTCGCCGCGCGCGTCTGATCGTAGATGAAGACGCTCGCCACATCGAGCGCGGCCGCCATGCCGAGCCGGGTGCGGACCAGATGCAGCATCAGGTCGAAGGTGGGCGAGGCACCGCCCGAGGTGAAGACCGGCCCGTCGATGACATAGCGGTCAGGGCGCACATCGACGCCCGGAAAGGCGGCGGAGAAATCCTCCATGTCTTCCCAATGCGTGGTGGCGCTGCGGCCTTCGAGCAGGCCGGCGCGCGCCACCAGCCAGGTGCCGGCCTCGACGCCGCCGCAGGCGCGGGCTGCACGCGCCGCGCGGCGCAACCCGGCCAGCAACGCCGACGTCGCATAGTTCTGCGTTCCGAAGCCGGCGACGACGACCAGCATGTCGGTCGCTTCGGCGGCATCGAAGCGGCCGCCGACGGCGACCGGCAAGCCGCAGGTCGTCACCGGCGCCTCCCCGGTGAGCGAGACCAGCTTGAAGTCGAACAAAGTCTCGCCGGAAATGCGGTTGGCGGCGCGCAGCGGGTCGACCGCCGAGGCCACGCACATGATCGACGAGCCCGAGAACACCAGAAACGTCACCTTGAGCGTTTCCCGCTCGGCGCGAAAGATCGTCGGTTTTTCGCTTTTAGTCATGGTGACTTCGTAAAATGCAAAACAGTTTCCGGCAAGTCGGTCATGCTTGGCCAGCTTCGGCGCAGGTCGTCATAGCAAAGCCGGTTTCCGGCTTCATCAATGGCTGATCGAATTTGGGAGGAAAGACGATGCCGCTCGCGATGAACCGTGAGGTTTTCATTACCTGTGCCGTGACCGGTTCGGGCGGGACGCAGGACCGCAGCCCGAACGTGCCGCGCTCGCCCAAGCAGATCGCCGATTCGGCGATCGAGGCCGCCAAGGCGGGTGCTGCGATCGTCCATTGCCATGTGCGCGACCCCGAAACCGGCAAGCCCAGGCGTGACGTCCATCTCTACCGTGAGGTCACCGAGCGCATCCGCGAGGCGAACGTGGACGTGGTGCTGAACCTCACCGCCGGCATGGGCGGCGACATGGTGTTCGGCTCGCCGGAAGCGCCGCTGCCGCTCAACGAGAAGGGCACCGACATGGGCGGCGCCACCAACCGCATGGAGCATGTGCGCCAGTGCCTGCCGGAGATCTGCACGCTTGATTGCGGCACGATGAACTTCGCCGAAGCCGACTATGTGATGACCAACACGCCCGGCATGCTGCGCGCCATGGGCGGCATGATGACGGCGCTCGGCGTGAAGCCCGAGATCGAGGCTTTCGATACCGGGCATCTGTGGTTCGCCAAGCAGCTGGTCGAGGAACAGGTGCTGAAGCCGGATGCGCTGGTGCAGCTGTGCATGGGTGTGCCTTGGGGCGCACCGGACGACCTCAACACCTTCATGGCGATGGTCAACAACGTGCCGTCGACCTGGAACTGGTCGGCCTTCTCGATCGGCCGCAACCAAATGGCCTATGTCGCGGCGGCGGTGCTGGCCGGCGGCAATGTCCGTGTCGGGCTGGAAGACAATCTGTGGCTGGACAAGGGCGTGCTGGCGACCAATGCGCAGCTCGTCGAGCGCGCGGTGAGCATCGTCTCCAATCTCGGTGCGCGCGTGCTCGGACCGGAGGAAGTGCGCAAGAAGCTCAACCTCACCAAGCGGGCTCCGATCGCGGCATGAGCATGACCCCGAAAAGTGGGGAACCGGTTTTTGCTTCGCTGACCTGCGGTTCGGAAAAGATCATGCTCAAACAACATTGAAAAGCGGGAGGTCGAGATGGCTACCGTCAAATTCACCGCGATGAAGGACGGCGACAAGGAAGACTACGAATTCCTGACCGCCCACGAGATCGACTATGCCGCCAGGACGGGGGATCGGCTGCTTTCCGCGCTGGTGCAGCTGGACGAAGGTTTGTCCGGCTATAAGATCACCCGGCTCGGCCATTCGCTGCAGGCGGCGACTCGCGCCTGGCGGGACGGCGCCGACACTGACTGGATCGTCTCCGCGCTGCTGCACGACATCGGCGACATCTACGCGCCCTACAATCATGACGAATATGCCGCCACGATCCTGAAGCCGTTCGTGCGCGAGCAATGCACCTGGGTGGTGGAAAAGCACGGCGACTTCCAGCGCCTCTACTACGCGCATCATTTGGGCGGCAACCAGCATGCCCGCGACCGCTTCGCCGGCCATCTCTATTTCGACGACTGCGACCAGTTTTGCGAGCGCTGGGACCAGTCGAGCTTCGATCCCGACTACGAGACGCTGCCGATCGAGTTCTTCCGGCCCTTCGTGCTCGAAGTCTTCGCCCGAAAGGCCTACGACCCGGCCGTGATCCGCGCCGGCGAGCGCGTGCCGCTTTCCGATCCCGAAACAGCCAAGACCAGAACCGGAGCCTGACTATGAGCATCATCAACAAGGCGGCCGCCGTCGGCGGCGGCGTCATCGGCGCCGGCTGGGTGGCGCGCCTGCTCTTGAACGGCATCGATGTTTCGATCTTCGATCCCGATCCCGAGGCGTCGCGCAAAGTCGGCGAGGTGATGAAGGGCGCACGCCGCGCCTACAAGCAGATGCTGCCCGGCGGCCTGCCCAAGGAAGGCAAGCTCACCTTCGCCAAGACGATCGGCGAGGCGGTAGCGGATGCCGACTTCATCCAGGAGAGCGTGCCGGAGCGGCTCGACCTCAAGCACAAAGTGCTGGCCGAGATCGACGCCCATGCGCCGGCCAACTCCATAATCGGCTCCTCGACCTCTGGCATCAAGCCGACCGACATGCAGGTGGCGATGAAGAAGCACCCGGAGCGGCTGGTCGTCGGGCACCCGTTCAACCCGGTCTATCTTCTGCCGCTGGTCGAGATCGTCGGCGGCCAGCAGACTTTTCCCGAGGCGATCGAGGTCGCCAAGGAGATCTACGCCTCGATCGGCATGAAGCCGGTGGTGGTGCGCAAGGAAATCGAGGCCTTCGTCGGCGATCGCCTCCTGGAGGCCGCGTGGCGCGAGGCGCTGTGGCTGGTCAAGGACGGCATCTGCACCGTCGAGGAACTCGACGACATCATGCGCTATTCCTTTGGCCTGCGCTGGGCTCAAATGGGCATGTTCCAGGTCTACCGCGTCGCCGGCGGCGAAGCCGGCATGCGCCACTTCATGGCGCAGTTCGGACCTTGCCTGAAATGGCCGTGGACCAAGCTGATGGACGTGCCGGAGTTCAACGACGAGCTGGTCGACCTGATCGCCACGCAGTCGGACGAGCAGGCAAACGGCCTCTCGATCCGCGAGCTTGAAAAGATCCGCGACGACAATCTGGTCGCCATCATGGATGCGCTGTCGAAGCAGAACAAGGGCAAGGGCTGGGGCGCCGGCGCGCTTCACAAGGACTATACCAGGCAGTTGGCCAAGCTGGCGGCGAAGCCGGCCGCCAAGGCAGGCGACAAAGCAAAAGCCGCCAAGCCGGCGAAGAAGATGGCGAAGCCCGCAAAGGCCGAGAAGCCCACGAAGGCCGACAAGGCGAAAACAAGCAAGAAGAAGGGCTGAGGCGATGCATTTCGGTCTTTCGGAAGAACAAAAACTGATCGTCGAGACGACGCGTGCCTTTGTCGAGAACGAGCTTTACCCGCATGAGCGCGAGGTGGAACGCACCGGCGAACTGCGCCGCGAGCTGATCGAGGAATTGAAGGCGAAGGCGATCGCGGCCGGGCTCTACGCCGCCAACATGCCGGCCGATGTCGGCGGCGCCGGCCTCGATACGGTGAGCTGGCTGCTCTACGAGAAGGAGCTTGGCCGCGCCAATTACGCGCTGCACTGGACCTGCGTGGCGCGCCCGTCCAACATCCTGCTCGCCGGCACGCCGGAGCAGCGTGAAAAATATCTCTTCCCCTGCATCCGCGGCGAAAAGTGGGACTGCCTTGCGATGACCGAGCCCGGCGCCGGCTCCGACCTGCGCGGCATGAAGGCGACCGCGGTCCAGGACGGCTCGGACTGGGTGCTCAACGGCACCAAGCACTTCATCAGCCACGCCGACATCGCCGACTTTGCCATCGTATTCATGGCTTCGGGCGAAGAGAATTCGCCGCGCGGCAAGCGCAAGAAGATCACCGCCTTCTTCGTCGACAAGGGCACCAAGGGTTTCACGGTGCGCGACGGCTACCGCAACGTCTCGCATCGCGGCTACACCAACTCGATCCTCGAATTCGACGACTGCCGGCTGCCGGCTTCCCAGGTGCTCGGCGAAGTGCACAAGGGCTTCGAGGTGGCGAATTCATGGCTCGGCGCCACGCGCCTGCAGGTCGGCGCCACCTGCCTCGGCCGCGCAGAGCGCGCGCTTTCGCATGCCATCGAATATGCCGCGCAGCGCCAGCAGTTCGGCCAGCAGATCGGCAAGTTCCAGGGTGTGTCGTTCAAGCTCGCCGATATGGCGACGGAATTGAAGGCGGCCGACCTGATGGTGTTCGAAGCCGGCTGGAAGTACGATCAGGGCACCGTCACCGATCAGGACATGGCGATGGCCAAGCTGAAGGCTACCGAGATGCTGGCTTTCGTCGCCGACGAGGCGATCCAGATCCATGGCGGCATGGGGCTGATGGACGATCTGCCGCTGGAGCGCATCTGGCGCGACGCGCGCGTCGAGCGCATCTGGGAAGGCACTTCGGAGATTCAGCGACATATTATTTCGCGGGCGTTGCTGCGCCCGTTCGGGGCTTAGAGCATGATCCGCCAAAACCGGGATCCGGTTTTGGCAACGATCGTGCTCAAATGAAAAGATGACCATGCATAAACTCGAACGTCTCCTGCGCCCGAAATCGATCGCCGTGTTCGGCGGGGCGCAGGCCGCCGCCGTCGTCGCGCAATCAATCAAGATGGGCTTTGCCGGCGAAATCTGGCCGGTGCACCCGACTAAAGACGAGGTCGCAGGCCGCAAGGCCTACCGTTCCGTCGCCGACTTGCCCGGCGCGCCGGACGCCGCCTTTGTCGGGGTCAACCGGCATCTCACCATCGAAGTGGTCAAGGCATTGGCCGAGCGCGGCGCCGGCGGCGCCGTCTGCTTTGCCGCCGGCTTCCTCGAGACCGAGGCCTATGACGAGGACGGCGAGCGGCTGCAGGCCGAGCTGGTCGCCGCCGCGGGTGAGATGCCGATCATCGGCCCGAACTGCTATGGCCTGATCAACTATGCCGACGGCGCGCTTTTGTGGCCCGATCAGCATGGCGGGATCAGACTGGCCGAGGGCGGCAAGGGCGTCGCCATCATCACTCAGTCGTCCAACATCGCCATCAACATGACGATGCAGAAGCGCGGTCTGCCGATCGCGTTCCTGATGACGGCCGGCAACCAGGCGCAGACCGGCCTTTCCGAAATGGCGCTCGGTCTGATCGAGGACGAGCGCGTAACGTCGCTTGGCCTGCATATCGAGGCCTTCGATTCCGTGGCCGGCTTCGAGCGATTGGCGGTGAGAGCCCGCGAGCTGAAGAAGCCGATCATCGCCATGAAGGTCGGCCGCTCGGAACAGGCGCGGCAGGCGACGGTTTCCCATACCGCGTCGCTTGCCGGTTCGGATGCCGCCTCGGGCGCGTTCTTGAAGCGGCTGGGCATCGCGCGCGTCGATTCCATACCGGCCTTCATCGAGGCGTTGAAGCTCTTGCACATCACCGGGCCGCTGCCCGGCTACAGACTGTCGTCGATGAGCTGCTCGGGCGGCGAAGCCTCCGTGATGGCCGACAGCGCGGAAGGACGCTGGGTGCATTTCCCGACGCTAAGCGCCGAGCATCGCGCGCATGTCAAATCGACGCTCGGGCCGCTGGTCGCGGTCGCCAATCCGCTCGACTACCACACCTTCATCTGGAACAACGAGCCGGCGATGACGGCCACCTTCACTGCCATGGTGTCGGGCGGCTTCGACCTCAACATGCTGGTGCTCGACTTCCCGCGCCCCGACCGCTGCTCGGACACCGACTGGTGGGCGACGCTGCGTGCCTTCGAGGCGGCGCTGAAGACCAACAGGGCGCAGGGCGCGATCGTCTCCTCGCTGCCGGAAAACCTGCCGGAGGAATATACCGCCGGGCTGATGGCGCGCGGCATGGTGCCCTTGTTCGGCATTTCGGAAGCGATGGACGCCGCCCAGGCCGCCGCCTTCATCGGCTGGGCCTGGCGCGAGCCGCAGGCGCAGCCGGTCGACACCACGGCGGCGGGCGCTTCCGACGGCGACCACGTCACGCCGGACGAAGCCGAGGCCAAAGCGCGTCTGATCGAGGCCGGGCTGCCGGTGCCGAAGGGCGAGCGCGCCTCGAACGCGGTCGAGGCGGTGATTGCGTCCATGGCGCTCGGTTTCCCGGTGGCGCTGAAGACGCTCGGCGTGACGCACAAGTCGGAGGTCGGCGCGGTGCGGCTGAACCTCAAGGACGCCGAATCCGTCAGCAATGCCGCGCATGACCTGTTGCCGCTCGGCACCGGGCTTTATGCCGAGCGCATGGTGCGCGACGGCGTCGCCGAACTGATCGTCGGCTTCACCCGCGACCCGATGTTCGGCGCGGTGATGACGCTCGGCACCGGCGGCGTGCTGGTCGAGCTGCTGCGCGACAGCGTGACCCTGATGCTGCCGGCGACGCGCGACGACATCGAGGCGGCGCTGCGTGGCTTGAAGCTCTATCCGCTGCTGGAGGGCTATCGCGGCAGGCCCAAGGCAGACGTCCAGGCCGCCATCGACGCCATCGCCGGCATTGCCGACTTCGTGCAGAAGAATGAAGGCGAGATCGAAGAGCTCGACATCAACCCGCTGATCGTCTGCGCCGAAGGCAAGGGCGCCTGGATCGCCGACGCGCTGCTGGTGCTTGGAGAAAAGAAGAATGGCTGACGTCATCACCACTCGCCGCGAAGGCACGATCCTGGAAGTCACGCTCGACCGGCCCAAGGCCAATGCCATCGACCTCAAGACCTCACGACTGATGGGCGAGACGTTCAAGGCGTTCCGCGACGATCCCGGCTTGCGCGTCGCCATCGTCAAGACGGCCGGAGACAAGTTCTTCTGCGCCGGCTGGGACCTGAAGGCGGCTGCGGCCGGCGACGCGGTCGACGGCGACTACGGCGTCGGCGGCTTTGCCGGGCTGCAGGAACTGCGTGACCTCAACAAGCCGGTGATCGCCTGCGTCAACGGCATGGCGGTGGGCGGCGGCTTCGAGCTGGCGCTGTCCTGCGACCTGATCTACGCCTCTGACCATTCTTCCTTCGCGCTGCCCGAGATCCGCGCCGGCACGCTGGCCGACGCCGCGACGATCAAGCTGCCGAAACGCATTCCCTACCATATCGCCATGGACCTTCTCCTCACCGGCCGTTGGATGGATGTGGCGGAAGCGCATCGCTGGGGCCTGGTCAACGAGGTGCTGCCCAAGGAGAAGCTGGAGGACCGCGTCTGGGAAATCGCGCGGCTTTTGGCCAGCGGCCCGCCGCTGGTCTTCGCCGCGATCAAGGAGACGGCGCGCGTGGCCGAGGCGCTGACCTTCCAGGAGGCCATGAACAAGGTGACGCGCAGGCAACTGCCGACGGTCGATATCCTCTACGGCTCGGAGGACAATATGGAAGGCTTCCGCGCCTTTGCGGAGAAGCGCGATCCGGTGTGGAAGGGTAGATAGGCCGCAGACGATGGCGTTCCGTCACACCCCCCTCTGCCCTGCCGGGCATCTCCCCCGCAAGGGGGGAGATCGGATGTCACGGTCGCTTTCGCCAATTGCCAGCGTCGCAGGTGGATCGCCGGCGCCCAAGCTGCCAATCTCTCCCCCTGCGGGGGAGATGTCCGGCAGGACAGAGGGGGGTGCTCAGGCTCGACCTTCGCGATCGGCCCAAGCGCTATGACCGACTACAAGACCCTCATCGACGCCGAGATCTGGGCTTTCATCGAGAAGACCAATTCCTATTACCCGCCCGACACGATCGACTACACGATCGCAGAGCAGCGGGCGATCTACGACCGGATGTGCCGCGAGTTCTTCGCCGGCTATCCGCAAGGCGTGACTGTCGAAACGACCGCCATCGCCACGCCGACCGCCAGCATCCCGATCCGCATCTATAGCAACGCGGAATCGAACAGCGCCGCAATGGTGCTCTATGTTCATGGCGGCGGATTCATCCTCGGCGGGCTGGACAGCCATGACGATGTCTGCGCCGAGCTGTGCGCCCGCACCGGCTACGAGGTGGTCTCGGTCGATTACCGGCTGGCGCCGGAACATCTGCATCCGGCCGCCTTCGACGACGTGCTAAGCGCCTTTGAATGGGCCGCCAAGACCTATGATTGCCCTGTCCTGCTTTGCGGCGACAGCGCCGGCGGAAACCTCTGCGCCGCCGTTGCCCACGCAACGCGCGGTCACATCAAGAAGCCGGCCGGCCAGGTGCTGATCTATCCCAGCCTCGGGGGCGACCGCTCGCGCGGCTCCTATGTGGCGCATGCTGACGCGCCGATGCTGACCCTGCGTGATATCGAATTCTACCTGAACATTCGCACCGGCGGCGTGGACCGGACCGGCGACATCACGCTGTCGCCGCTCGCCGACGCCGATTTCGCCTATCTCCCGGCGACGGTGCTGATCACTGCCCAATGCGACCCGCTGTCCTCAGACGGCGAGGCCTATCGCGACCGCGTCGTCGCGGCCGGCGGGTATGCCTACTGGTTCGAAGAACAGGGGCTGGTGCACAGCTATTTGAGAGCCCGGCATACGGTCGGTCGTGCTCGCGCGAGCTTCACCCGCATCGTCGAGGCGGTCTCCGTGCTCGGCAGAGGCGAGTGGATCTGGTGATTTTGCCAAAGCGCGTGGCGTCGAGAATTCAAGCGCCGCGCTTCGGGGCTGATGCCAAAATCGCTGCTCTCCTTTCGGCGACTTGCATGAGACGGGCAAAGACAGCTCTACCAGCCGGACGCCTAGAGCATTTCACCGTTTCACGGAAACGACGAAATGCTCGGGCTTGTTGTTCTGACGCAATTCCGGACGGAAAACCGCTCACACTTTTTCTCGAATTGCTCTAGACCGGATTGAACCTTTCCGACTCAGCCTGCGACTGACGGCCAGGCGCCGCATGGCGCGGGCCGGAAAGGGAGCCCGTATGATCAGAAATCCAGAGCCGCGGTGGTCCGAGGAAGCAACAGGAGCTCGGCGCGATCATCGGCTTCGGGATGGAGACGACGCGCTCGGCTTTCGGCTGATTCCGTTGACCCTGCCAGGCACCCGGCGTATCGTGAACAGGCGGAAAACAGACAATTCTATCAGGGACGAACGAGCCGGAACGCTGCGACTTACCTTGTTTTGCGCGGCGAAATCGGAGGGTTCTTCCGACGACTTCGGGGGGAGCTCAATGTCTCGCGACCGCGGCTCGTTCGTGGCTTTTCGCGGCGGCGGTTTGCGCCGCGCGATCGTGACCACCAGCGGAATTCTTGCCCTGGCACTGGCCACCGGCTTTTGCCTCGGCGATGTGGCAAAGGCTCAGGAAGCCCAGATCATCTATCCGGGCTCGATGGCGGTGACCGGCTTCCCCGGCACGATCATCCCGGATTTCGGCTCTCCCGATTCCGAAAAGGGCGGCCTGCCGCCCGGCGTCGACCCGGTCGACGAAACCTTCATCGACACTTCGCAGGCCTCGTTGCGCATTTTCAACGTCTCGCAACTCGGCGGCCCAGCTTCGGGCCAGCTCGTCTACACGCCGCCGCCCTTCGAGGTGACAGCCGGCCAGATCGGCGAGGTCTTCGGCCTCACTTATGACGACGGCGTGCGCGATGGCGTGCCGTCGGGCATTCCGGACCTCTATACGGCGGCGACCTCGCTGCACGGCATCGAGATCGTCACGCCGGACGCCGACGAGGACGGGCGGCCTGAGCGACAGCGCCGCGGCGCCGCCGGCGCTGTCTTCATGAACGGCCAGTTCGGCATCGAAAATGGCGGCGGACCGGGCACCATCTGGAAGATCGACGGTATCTCGGGCGCCGTCTCGAAATTCGCCGACGTCGACACCAACAGCGGGCCCGGCATCGGCAACCTCGCCTTCGATCCGACCCATCGTGAGTTCTTCGCTTCGGATCTCGATACCGGGCTCATCCACCGCATCGATATCGAGGGCAATCTGATCGACAGCTTCGACCATGGCGTTGCCGGGCGTCCCGCGCATGGGCTGGCCCCGGTCGCCGACGACGGCGCCGTGATGGACATCCACGATACTGCCTTCGATTCGGAAGACCCCCGAACCTGGGGCTATACGCAGGATGCGCGCCGCGTCTGGGCCGTCGCCTACCATGGCGGGCGGCTCTACTATTCCGTAGGCGAGAAAGCCGAAATCTGGTCGGTCGGCATTGCAAGCGACGGGGGTTTTGGCCGCGATCCGCGCTGGGAACTGACGGTCAAGGCCGACCAAGATTATGCCGTCACCGATATCGCCTTCGACAATCAGGGTTTCATGTATCTTGCCCAGCGCGGCCCGGTCGAGAACCGCTACGATTACAGCCGCTTCGCCGATACCGGCAAAGGCGAGGTGATCCGCTACCAGGGCGAGGATCCGGACGATCCGGCAACGGAATCGGTCTGGGCCGAGGTGCCGCAGGAATATGCGGTCGGCTTCCCGCAGGGCAACCGGCAGTCGGCAGGCGGCGTCGACCTGCAATACCGCTACGACCCCGAAGGCAATCTTGACACCTCGGTCTGCACCGACACGGTCGTGAACACCGGCGACAAATTGCGCGACAATCCGGAGCTTGCCGAGCGCCTCGCCGCCGGCGGGCCGCTTGCCGTGCATGGCGTCCAGCTCACGCCAAGCAAGCTGGTCAAGCCGGTAAACGTGCCGCCCTTCGGCTCCTGGTTCGTCGACTTCGACGGCTATTTCGAAGACCCGGACGTCCAGGGCCATGTCGGCGACGTCCGGGTCTGGCGCCCCTGCGAGGGCCGCGCCGGCTATTATGAGGAAATCCCCGGCGGCTTCCTGCCTCCCGTCTATCCGCCGGACTTCCCGCCGCCCGGCAACCTGCCGCCATGCCTTGATGTCGAGGACGTGCAGTATTTCTGCACGCCCCGCGGCCTCCGGGCCGACCTCTATCTCGATGACCACGCCGGCTTTGGCGGCGATTCGATCAAGGCTTTGTCCAAGACACCGGGTGTCGGGGTGACCTCACCCATGTCGCATGCGCCGGGCAAGCCCTACACGATCGGCATCACCGGCCATAATCCGGGCGACACCGTCAATGTCGGGCTCTGCTTCTACCGGAAGTCCGACCGGGACAAGGGCGGCTACTATCCTTGCTGCAAGATGACGCTGCCGCTCAGGACGCCGGCCGTCGAGTGCGAAGCGCCGAGGAGGGACAGATGAGCGGTCTCGTCCTTTCCCGCCCTGCCCCGCGCAAAACCGTCATGGGCACGGTCATAAAACCCCTGTCACACGCCAGGCGCGGCGCACGCTGGCTGATGGCGGCCGGTGTCGCGATCGCCATGATGCCGGCAGTGCCGGCGGTTGCGCAGGACAAGGCACCGGCTGGCCAGATCGCCAATCCGGAAATCACGGCTGGATCGCGCGGCATCAATCCGGAGCTCGGGCGGATCATACCCTTCTTCACCAAGAAGGGTGCCCTAAGAGGCTGCGATAGCGTCGAATACGTCTTGAGCTTCGGCATCCATGGCGACCCGCAGGACTTCGACCGGCCAAGCGTGGCGGCCCTTCTGAAGGCGACAAGGCTCGACTTCAAGGACCAGCTGCCGCACGGCTTGCAGATCGTCAGCGTCGACGTCGTCGGCGACGGCACGGGCGCTTCCGGCGGACCGCTGCCCGCTGCTTCGATCAGCACATCGGCCGGTCCAAATGATACGGCAAGCGTTTCCAATTTCCGGATCAGCGCTTCGAACCTCGACGGCGTCGGCGCTGCCGACGAACGCGTGATCACTTTCCGGATCACGGCCAAGATAGAGCATGCCGCCTTCGCCGCGCCGGCAACGGTCGATAACCAGGGTGAGATGAAGGTGGCCTTCAGGGGCGGCCCGGCAACCACGATCCCCTCGCAGGATCCAGACAAGCCCGACGACGCCGATTTCCTCACCGGCGTGAAAACCCCGATCACGATCGACCTGAGCAAGTGCAACCCGCCGCCTCCGCCTCCCAGCAAGGAATGCTTCAAGGTCGAACGCGGCACGGTCGACTGCGTGCCCGGCGGCGGCGCCTTCATCTATCACATGCCGGTCGGTCCGGAGATGGCCGGCAAATGGGTGCAGCTGTCGACGACGACACCCGGCATCACCATCGCCACCGACACCCAGCAGGTACCTGCCGGCGGCGGCGTGTTGAACTGGAAGATCATCGGCGCCTCGCCGGGCGAGGCCATCCATCTCGTCGTCATCGGCATCGACACCTATGCCGGGCCGAAGGAAGGCTGGGGACTTTGCTGCACGCAGGAGATCGACATCGACATTCCGCGTGATCTCAGGTGCCCGCCCCAAAAGCAGCCCGACCTCAAGGTGGAGAAGTGGGCAGAGGTGCCGCGCTGCACGATGTCCGGCGGCTGCGACTTCACCATCACGGTCACCAATGTCGGCGATGCGCCCTATAACGGCAAGATCGTGCTCGACGAGGTGACATTGCCGGCCGGGTCGGCGCTGTCGTCGGGACCGAACCCACCCTGGGTCTGCGCGCCCGGGACGACGCCGATGACCTGCACCCATCCGGCAACCACGCTCAACCCGGGCGCCTCCGCCGTCCTCAAGCTCGGCTTCAAGCCGGCCGGCGGCTGGCAGGGCAGCGTGCTGCGCAATTGCGCCGCCTATGACTACCAGGCGAGCGGCAAGCCGCTGTTCGGCAGCCAGCAGAACGATCGCGGCTGCGCCTCGATCCCGGTCTGCCGCCGTGGCGATCGCGATCCGCAATGCCAGCCTGCGGTCGAGAAGAAGGTCGACCTGCTGCTGAAGAAGCGCGCCCGCATGCCGGTCTGCACGCCGGACGGCATCTGCAGCTTCGTGATCGATATCATCAACAACGGCACCAGCACCTATCACGGGCCGCTGACCGTGATCGACACCTATCCGGGCGACGCGCCGACCTCCTCGGCCTTCGGGCCCAGCCCGCCATGGACCTGCTTGCCGAACGGCCCCGGCCAGTTCCGCTGCGACAATGCCGGCATCTCGCTGCCGCCGGGCGCCTCAACGCCCATCGTGGTCAAGGCGGTCATGCCGGCAAACTACCGGCCGGACACGGTCGAGAACTGCGCCGAGGTGAAGGCCATTGCCGGCGAGGTCGACCTCGCGAACAACAAGGCGTGCGCGACCGAGCGCATCCGCCGTCCGAATGGCGCCAAGCCCGGCCTGCGCATCACCAAGGCGTGCGAGAGCTCGCTGGCCGGTGCGTCTTCGGTATCCTGCCGCATCACCGTGACCAATGCCGGCACTGCTGCCCCCACCGGTCCGGTGCGAGTCAACGATGCCGCCACGCTGGTGTCGGGCGGCGCGCCGGTCGCTGTCCGGACCGTGACCCCGGACGGCGCCGACTGGAACTGCGGGCCAGTGCCCGCCAACATGCTGTCTTGCCAGATTGCCGGCGCCGTCATGACGCCCGGAACCAGCCGGCGCTTCGACGTGACGGTCGGCGGCAATGACGCGTTCGAGAACTGCGCGCGCGGCTCTTTTGGGCCGGCGCCCCGCGACGACATCGTCTATCCGATCGGCCAGGCTTGCGCGAAGGGCGGTGGGGCCTCCACGATCCGCGTCGAGAAGACCGGCGACAGCGAATGCCAGCCAGGCGCGCCCTGCTCGTTCGAGATCACCATCACGAATGAGGGGCCGAATGCCTTCTCCGGTCCGGTCCGCATCGGCGATGCGGTCGGCATCGACGGTCTCGGCAGGCTGGAGGGTGTCAAGATCACCGCGATCGACCCGACTTTCGGCTGCTCGCCGGAGCCGGCGACGCTGCCGGCGTCCTGCATCGCCAATCTGAGGCTGGGCGCCGGCGAAAGCCATACGCATCATGTCACAGTGGTCCTTCCCGACGACGCGCGCCTTGCCACTCTGCGGGGTACGGTCAGCGGACAGAACTGCGTCGGGGTGCTCTCGCCAAACACGCCGGTGCAGGGCGGCGGCGATCTGCTGTCGCGCGCCCCAGCCAACGCGCAGGGCGACCGCGGCAGGGCCTATGCATGCCACCCCTTCACCATCAAGCGTGAGGTGAAGAACCAGTGTTCGGGCGGCATGGTGCTCAACTCGGCCGGCCGCTGCGCCTGCCCGGACGGCACCACATTCCGCAACGGTCAGTGCTCGTCCGGCGGCACCAAGCTTCTGCCGCTGCCAGTGCCGCAGCGCTGCGTCCTGCTCAAGGGCCAGATCCGGACCGAGGACGGGCGCTGCGTCTGCCCGCGCGGCGCCGAGCTGGAAAACGGCAGATGCGTTCAGAGCGAGCAGCCGCAGGAGCCGCAGTGCACGCTGCGTCCCGGCCAGTACCGCGACCAGGACGGCAATTGCGTATGCCGGCGCGGCGAGCTGGTGAACGGCGTCTGCCGGGTCGCTCCGCCGAAATGCACTATCCGCGGCGCCGTGCCGACACCGGATGGCTGCGCCTGTCCCAAGGACACGCATGTCGACCGCGCCGCCAAGGCTTGCGTGCCCGACAGGCAGCAGCCGCCCAGCCAGTGCCGCATTCGTGGCCAGGTGCGCAATGCCGATGGCGATTGCGTCTGCCCGAGGGGGACGGCGTTGAAGGGCAAAGCCTGCGTGCCGGTCAGGAAGCCGCAAGCATGCTCCATCCGCGGCCAGTTCCTCAACAAACGCGGCGTCTGCGTGTGTCCACGCGGCACCGAAGTGATCGAAGGTAGATGCGGCAGGTTCGAAGACGCTGAATGCGCGCCGGGCTCGGAGATGATCGATGGCATGTGCCAGCCGATCATCAGGCGGCGCTGCCCGGTCGGAACGGCCGGCCGGTATCCGGATTGCTTCCCGATCCGCAGGCGGCCAGGCTTGGAGATCGATCCGGACCTGCTGCTCAATCCGAATATCCTGCAGCAGTTGGTGCCAAGAAGCCAACCAAGGCTGCAGCGGAACCCGGCGACTGACAACCTTCAGTAAGGCAGCCCATCACTACCGCGCCCGCGAACCCGCCGGAGAAATCCAGCGGGTTCTCTCTTTCCCGCATCGCAGCTCGCGTTTTTGCGCGCCCCTCGAGCGAAGCGGAAAACACGCTTCCCCTTGGCCGGACGATGGTCTAGGCAGACCCGCGTGCCAGCGCGCAGCCCAGCGCGCCGATGAGGATGCCGGGAGAAGCCTTTCATGAGCAAGAAGACCCTGATCGCACCATCGGTGCTGGCGTCGGACTTTTCGAAGCTCGGCGACGAGGTCGAAGCGGTCGCGGCGGCCGGAGCCGATTGGATCCATCTCGACGTGATGGACGGCCATTTCGTGCCCAACATCACTTTCGGCCCACCGGTGATTAAGGCGATCCGCAACCGGACAAAAACCTTCTTCGACTGCCATCTCATGATCGCGCCTGCCGACCCCTACCTGGCGGCCTTTGCCGAGGCCGGCTGCGACGGCATAACGGTGCATGCCGAGGCCGGCCCGCATCTCGACCGTTCGCTGCAATCCATCAAAGGTCTCGGCAAGCAGGCCGGTGTCTCGCTCAACCCGGCGACGCCGGAAACGGCGATCGAATATGTGCTCGACCGGCTCGACCTCATCCTGATCATGACCGTCAATCCCGGCTTCGGCGGCCAGGCTTTCATCCCGGCGATCGTCGACAAGGTGCGAAAGGTCAAGGCGCTGATCGGCGAGCGCCCGATCCGCATCGAGATCGACGGCGGCATCTCGCCGGAAACGGCGCCGCTGGTGACGGCCGCCGGCGCCGGCGTGCTGGTGGCCGGCGCGGCCATTTTCAAAGGCGGCACAGTAGAAACCTATCGGGCAAATATCGAAGCGATCCGCTCAGCCGCCGACAAGGCCGCCCGTTAAAGACGTCGACAGTGCGTTCCTACCAAAAGCCGCCTCGCTAACTAAGGGCTGTTCAGTATACCGAGTTATGTCAAGTCTCCCACTGACGTCAGCCTTTTTTCAAGTGGATTTTACTTTATTCGATAATTGACCCCGCCTTGTCTTAAAGTACGAATATCGCCATCATACGTTTTTAGGCGGCAGTGCTCGGCTGCAAGATACATCGTATGAAATTGCTTGGCCGAGGGGCCCTGCAAAACAGGGGCCGGCAATAGGAGTCAAATTGCCATACGGGAACGCCGATACGGGCGAAGGCAAGGGTGCCAAGAGCACGCTGGCCAGTTCGGTCTACCATCAGCTCCGCGAGGACTTGCTGCGGGGAGCTTTGGAAGCCGAGGGCAAGCTGCGCGTCGAATGGGTCGTTTCCCGGTATGGCGCCGGCGCCTCGCCGGTGCGCGAGGCGCTGAACCGTCTGGCCGCCGAGGGATTGCTCGGCCGCCACGACCAGCGCGGCTTCTTCGTGATGCCGGTCAACGCGACCGAGCTGGAGGAGCTCACCCGCACGCGGTGCTGGCTGGAAGAACGCGCATTACGCGAATCCATTGCGCACCGAACGGCGGAATGGGAAGAACAGCTGGTGCTCGCCCTGCACCGCCTGGCGCGCGCCGAACGCCGCCGGCCCGACGACCCGGCAACCAACAATCCGGAATGGGAGAAGCTGCACCGCGCCTTTCATCGCGCGCTGATCTGCGCCTGCCGCTCGCATTGGCTGATCGGCTTTTGCGACCAGCTTTCCGACCAGGCCTCCCGCTACCGGCTGATCTCGCAGCGCGGCCCCGGCTCCGAACGCGACGACTTCGGCGAGCACCGGACGATTGCCGAGCGGACCATGGACGGCGACGCCGACGGCGCGGTCGAGGCCTTGCTCAGTCACTACCGCCTGACGGCGGAGATGTGCATGGCGCAGCTCAGCCCAGGCGACGGTCCGCGGGCTCGCGCAGGCAAGGCCGCGCGCGGTCGCAAATAGCTGCCCATCGCTGACAAATCTGATATTCGCTCTGGCCGAGCTTTCGACGTCAGGGGACGACATGACCAATCACCTGTTCGACGCGTTTCGCGCCAGCATGCCGGCGCCTGGCCAAGTGCTGATGGAGACGGATGACGGGCGTTCGATTTCCTATGCCGACATGCTGGCGTGGTCCGCGCGGTTTGCGCACGCGCTGGTCGCCGCTGGTGTGCTGCCCGGCGATCGCGTCGCGGTGCAGGTGGAGAAGACCCCTGAAGCTTTGCTCCTCTATCTCGCCTGTCTGCGCGCCGGCGCCGTCTTCCTGCCGCTCAACACCGCCTATACGCTGCCGGAGCTCGACTATTTCTTCCGCGACGCGGAGCCGCGGCTGGTCGTGTGCGATCCGGAAAAGGTGAAGGATGTGCAACCGCTTGCCGCATCGGCGGGGGCCGCGACGCTGACGCTAGGCGGCGACGGACAGGGCACGCTTGCGGAACGTGCGGCGCTGCAGCCGGCGGATTTTGCGGATGTGGAGCGCGGCCCCGACGATCTAGCCGCCATCCTTTACACATCGGGCACGACGGGCCGCTCCAAGGGCGCCATGCTCAGCCACGAGAACCTCGCCTCCAACGCGCGCGTGCTGGTGGATTACTGGCGCTTCAGCAGCGATGATGTGCTCATCCACGCGCTGCCGATCTTCCACACGCACGGCCTGTTCGTCGCGACCAACGTCATCCTGCTGGCCGGCGCAAAGATGCTGTTCGAGCGGAAGTTCGACCCGGCCCGTGTGATTTCGCTTCTGCCGCGCGCGACCGCGCTGATGGGCGTGCCGACCTTCTATGTGCGGCTCCTGCAGCAGCAGGGCCTGACGAAGGATGCGGCCAACCGCATGCGGCTGTTCATCTCCGGTTCGGCGCCGTTGCTTAGCGAGACGCATAATGCCTGGCGCGAGCGCACCGGTCACGCCATCCTCGAACGCTACGGCATGACCGAAACCAACATGAACACCTCCAACCCCTATGACGGCGAACGGCGCGCGGGCACGGTCGGCTTTCCGCTGCCGGGTGTCGCGCTGCGCGTCGCCGACCCCGAAAGCGGCAAGCCGCTGGCCCAGGGCGAGATCGGCATGATCGAGGTGAGGGGCCCGAACGTATTTGTCGGCTATTGGCGGATGCCAGAGAAGACCAAAGCCGAGTTCCGCGACGACGGCTTTTTCATCACCGGCGACCTCGGCCTGATCGATACCGGCGGCTATGTCCACATCGTCGGCCGCGGCAAGGACCTGATCATCTCGGGCGGCTACAACGTCTATCCCAAGGAGATCGAGACGGAGATCGATGCGCTTGCCGGCGTTGCCGAAAGCGCGGTGATCGGGGTTGCGCATCCCGACTTCGGCGAAGGCGTCACGGCGGTGGTGGTGCGCAAGCCGGGCTCGGCAATCAGCGCAGCCGATATCGCCGACGCCATTGCCGGGCGGCTGGCCAAATACAAGCATCCAAAGCAGGTGATCTTCGTCGACGAATTGCCGCGCAACACGATGGGCAAGGTGCAGAAGAACGTTTTGCGCGAGGCGTTTAAGGATATCTACCAATCCAGACCGCAGAGCTAGGACTAGTGCAAACGCCCGGCAGCTTCGTCATTTTAGGGCGGAGCAAGGAGCGAAGCGACGCGGGAAGACCCTGGAAGCCATGCCTTAACGCCAAAGCGTGCAACGATTACAGAATTCTGCACCGTTGCGCCCCACGGCAGAGGTCACGGCATGGATCCTCGGGTCAATCCCGAGGATGACGAAGGAAGAGGCCTACGCCGCAAAAACCTTCTCGCCGCCGATCCAGACATTCTTGACGTCCAGGTCTTCCGACAGCCCGACAATGTCCGCTGCGGTGCCGTTGGCGAAGCGGCCGAGGCGATGCGCCTGGCCGATCGCTTCGGCGGGATAGAGCGAGGCCATGCGGAGCGCCTCGTCGAGATCGAGCCCGACCACGCGATGGACAAAGCGCACGGCGGAAATCATGTCTAGATCGGCGCCGGCCAGCGTGCCGTCGGCAAGCCTGAGACTCCCGTCCTTGCGGTAGATGGTACGGCCGTTGAGGGTGAAGGATGTCATGTCGGTGCCGATCGTCGCCATGGCGTCGGTGACCAAAAGGATCCTGCCCGGGCCTTTCTTGGCATTGAGTGCAAGCGTCATGGTGCCGGGATGGACATGGATTCCGTCCGCGATGATGCCAGCGTAGAAGCTGCCGGTGTCGATCGCCGCTCCGGCCAGTCCCGGCTCACGATTGCCGATCTGGCTCATGGCGTTGAAGAGATGGGTGACGACCGTGGCGCCGGCCTCGGCGAAGGCCGTTGCCGTCGCATAGCCGGTGTCGGAGTGGCCGAGGCTGACAACGATGCCGGCCGCGGCCAGCGCCGTGACCCGGGCCGGCTGGACCGATTCCGGTGCGACCGTGGTGAGCAGCACCGGCAAGCCCTGACGCGCCGCGACCAGCCCAGCCTGGTCAGCGTCCGTCATTGGCCGGATAAGAGCCGGATCATGCGCGCCCTTGCGCGCGACGGACAGATGCGGGCCTTCGAGATGCAGCCCAAGAAAAGCCGGCACCTTCTTCCGGGCGGCCTCGGCGCCGGCGTCGACCGCCGCGGCGGTGATCGCCGGCGTGTCGGTGATCAGCGTCGGCAGGAGCGCCGTGGTGCCGAAGGGCGCGTGCGCCCGGCAGATGGTCTCGATCGAGGCGACATCGGGATGGTCGTTGAGCATGACGCCTCCACCGCCATTGACCTGGATGTCGACGAAGCCGGGAACCAAGAGGCCGCCACCGGTCTCGACATGGGAGACGCCTGACGGCACGGCGCCGGCGGGCAGAATGGCCTCGACCACGCCGTCCTTGACGACAAGGGCCGTATCGTCGTGCCAGTCGGCCCCGTCGAAGATACGGGCGCCGGTGAGGGCGAAACGGTCGCTCATACGGTTTCCGTCACCTTGCGCAGATTGCGTGGCGCATCCGGATCGAGACCGCGATGGCGAGCGAAGGCCTCGACGAAGCCATAGAAGGACACGATCAGCGGCAGCGGATCGGTTAACGGATGGCCGGTTGCGACATACGGCAGCAGCCCGGCTGCCTTCGCATTATCGGAGGTGACGAAAGCGGCCGCGCCTTTGGCCGTCAAGCTGTCGGCCGCCTCGGTCACCGAAGGCTCCGACGCGTCCCGGGCAGCAAGCGCCAGGACCGGGAAGCCCGGCCCGACCAGCGCCAGCGGCCCATGCATGACCTCGGCGGCGCTATAGGCCTCGGCATGCATGGCGCAAGTTTCCTTGAATTTTAGCGCCGCCTCGCTGGCGATCGCGAAGGATGGGCCGCGGCCGAGGATGAACAGCGAGCGCGGCGTCTCGAGCGCCGTGGCGAGCGCCATCCAGTCGCAGGCGATCGCCTTGTCGAAATGCTCCGGCAGGCGGGCGAGCGCAGCAAGCAGCGCCTCATCGCCAGTGCTGTGCGCCATCAGCGCCAGGGCCGCGACGGCCGAATTGACGAAGGTCTTGGTGGCCGCGACGCTGCGCTCCGGGCCGGCGAGAATGTCGATGGCGTAATCCGAGGCGCGCGCCAGTGGCGAGTCGGCGGTGTTGGTGATGGCGACGGTGAGCGCGCCGCCGGTTCTCGCGGTTTCGGCCATAGCGACGATGTCGGGACTCTTGCCCGACTGCGAGATCGCCAGGCAAGCCGAGCCGCGCAGCCTCAGCTTCGCGCCATAGATGGAAGCGATCGACGGGCCGACGGAAGCGACGGCGAGGCCGGCCGTCAGCTCCACGGCATATTTCATGAAGGTGGCGGCATGGTCGGACGAGCCGCGCGCCACGGTGACGACGAAATGCGGATCGCGCTCGCGAAGGCCGCGGCCGGCCTCGGCCAGCACCTTGGCTGAGCCGTCCAGCAGGCGGGCGGTGGCCTGCGGGATCTCCTCGATCTCGCGCCGCATGTGGGTGGCGGTTGCGCTCATGGCCGGCTCTCCTCTCCCGGCCCGGTCAGCCGGAGTTCCGCGACGAAGTCATAGGCGTCGCCCCTGTAGATCGAGCGCGTGAACTCGATCACCTTGCCGCTCGCCAGATAGGAAATACGTTCGATGTGCAGGCCGGCAACCCCCGGCGGCACTTCGAGAAGGCGCGCGTCGCCGTCGCCGAGATTGGCGGCCGAAATGCGCTGCACGGCCCGCATCGGGCGGTTGCCGGTCAGTTCCAGCGCCGCGTAGAGCGAGGAGCCGATCGCTTCGGGGTCGGGAAGCACGCTCGCCGAAATCGCGGCGCGCTCGATCGCCAGCGGCGTGTCGTTGGCGATGCGCAGGCGCGCCACGCGCGCCACCAGCTCGCTCGACGACAGGCCGAGCACCATCATCTCGTCCGGCGAGGGCGCATAGAGGCCGCGGTCGAGCCAGGCCGAGCGCACGACCATGCCGCGGCGCGCCATATCCTCGGTGAAGGAGGTGAGCCGCGACAGCGACTGCTCGACACGTTCCATGCGCGGGGCGACAAAGGTGCCGGAGCCATGGCGCTGGACGAGGATGCCGCCCTTGACGAGATCCTGCACGGCCTTGCGCACAGTGACGCGCGAAATGTCGGCCTTGCTGGCTATATCGCGCTCTGAAGGCAGCGCGTCACCCGGCCCGATCAGGCCGCGATTGACCGCTTCCTCGATGCTTTTTCTCAGCTGCAGGTAAAGCGGCGCTCCGCTTTGCGAGGATTCTTTCAGCATAGCGAAGATCTGGTCGGCGGCGCTCATCGCGGCGCCTCCGGCAGCATGGCGAAGATCCGGTCGACGGCGCTCATCGGGCGCCTCCGGACTTGCCCGCGAAGATGCGCGCGGCCATCTGCACCGCGCCGCCGAGCGCGTCGTCAAGCGGGGCCTTCAGCAGCGCCTGATAGCGCCCCGACAGCCGCGGCGCGTAGAGCGGCGCCAGGCCGCCGAGCAGGCATAGCGGAGCATCGTCGGCGAGTTCGAGCGCGCCCAGCGAAGCCTCGACATCGGCAACCGCCTTATCGAGGATCCAATTGGCGACGAGATCGCCCTTTTCGGCATGCTCGAAGACTTTTGGGGCGAAACCGCCGAAGTCGCCGGGCTTGGCGTTGGTGGTGAACTCGACCACGTCCTCGGGATTGTTGCGGAAGACGGCAAGCATGGCATCCGTCAGCGGCGAGCCGGGGCGGATGCCGTCATAGGCAAGGAGCGTCTGCTCGAGCAGGTCGCGGCCGATACGGGCGCCGCTGCCCTGGTCGCCGACCTGGAAACCCCAGCCGCCGATGGCGCGCGACTTGCCCGCTTTGCGCGCCATATAGGCGGTGCCGGTGCCCAGGATCGCCATGGCGCCGTCGCCGGAGCCGACGGCGCCTTCGAGCGCGATCTCGGCATCGGTCTCGACGCGGCTTTTGCTGAACGGCAGGATCGCTTCCAGCTGCTGCCTGTAGGTGCCGACATTGGCTCCGGCGAGGCCGAGAATGGCAGGCGTCTCGGGGATCAGCTCCGGATCTTCACCGGCGGCCACGAAAGCTTGCCTTGCCGCCTCGACGATGTTTGCGCGCGCACCGGTAAGGTCGGTGCGGATATTGGCCGCGCCGCTCTTGGCGCGGCCAACGACAGCGCCGTCGGCGGTCGCAAGGGCCGCCCTGCAGCTTGTGCCGCCGCCATCGATGCCAAGCACGAATTTCACGCGATTTTCTCCTCGTCGCGGATAATACCAATAAAATACCAATAGCCAAGCGTTAATTTCGGCTCAAAAAAGATTAAGGCGTATTTGATTGAAAGGACATGGAAATTTGTTCCCGACGCGCTCCGGAGCATGAAAACGCAATGAGAGATGTGGACAAGTGGTATTTTTTTGGTATTGTTCGATCAGTTGGAGGAAAGCGGATGGCCGAGACGCGCACGGAAGCGCTTCATCAGAACGCCGCGGGGCTGGATGTCCAGACCCCGGATGCCATCCTTTCATTCCTCGCCAATGCGCAGATCGAGGCCGCCCGGGCCGTGCACGGCGCCATTCCGGCCATTGCCGAGGCCGCCGAGCTTGTCGCCAGACAATTGAAGGGTGGAGGCAGGCTCGCCTACGCGGCAGCCGGCAGTTCCGGCCTCATGGCTGTCGCCGATGCGCTGGAACTTCCCGGCACATTCGGTATCGCGCGTGACCGCATCGCCATCCTGATCGCCGGCGGCGACGAGGCGTTTCACACGCTTGCCGGCGGACCGGAAGACGATACCGAGGAAGCCGCGGCAGCCGTGGCGAATGCCAATATCGGCAAGGGCGACTGCCTGATCGCCATCTCGGCCAGTGGCTCGACGCCCTATGCCGTCCAGGCGATCGGCGATGCCCGGCGCCGGGGCGCGGCGACGATCGCGATAGCCAACAACAACGGCGCGACGCTGTTCGGCGAGGCCGACGTCGCCATCCTGCTCGAGACGCCGCCGGAGCTGATCGCCGGCTCGACGCGCATGGGCGCGGGAACTGCACAAAAGATCGCGCTCAACATGCTGTCGACGCTCGCTGCCGTCCATCTCGGCCATGTGCATGACGGCTACATGGTCAACCTTGCCGCCGACAACATCAAGCTGCGTGACCGCGCGGTGCGCATGGTGGCCGCCATCAGCGGACGCAGCCGCGAAGATGCGGCGCGCCTGCTCGAAGAGAGCGGTGGCGGCGTCAAGACTGCCATTCTGCTCGCCGCGGGTGCTGCCAATGCCGATGCGGCCGAGAAGATACTGGAAAAAACCGGCCAGAAGCTCAGGCCGGCGCTTTCCGCGATCGAGGGGAGCAAGGCGCGCTAGCCGCTGTTCTCATCAAAACCGAACCTGAAAAAGGTCAACAGGGAGACTGGACATGACGACCAAACTACTGACGGCACTTCTCATCGGCACGAGCATTCTCGGCACCACCGGGATGGCCCTAGCCGAAGACGTCACGCTCAACATCGAGAGCTGGCGCGGCGACGACCTGACCATCTGGAAGGACAAGCTGATCCCGGCCTTCGAAGCCAAGAACCCGGGCATCAAGGTGGTGTTCGCGCCCTCGGCGCCGACCGAGTATGACGCGGCACTCGGCGCCAAGCTCTCTGCCGGCTCGGCGGGCGACCTGATCACCTGCCGCCCCTTCGACAAGTCGCTTGAGCTGTTCAAGAAGGGCAACCTCGCCGACCTCTCGTCGCTGCCAGGCATGGACAACTTCTCTCCGGTCGCCAAGGCCGCCTGGCAGACCGACGACGGAAAGTCGAGCTTCTGCGTGCCGATGGCTTCGGTCATCCACGGCTTCATCTACAACAAGGACGCCTTCGACAAGCTCGGCCTCAAGGTGCCGACGACGAATGAAGAGTTCTACGCCGTGCTCGACAAGATCAAGGCGGACGGCACCTATATCCCGATGGCGATGGGCACGAAGGACCTCTGGGAAGCCGCGACCATGGGCTACCAGAACATCGGCCCGAACTACTGGAAGGGCGAGGAAGGCCGTCAGGCGCTGATCAAGGGCGAGCAGAAGCTGACCGATCCGCAGTGGGTCGAACCCTACAAGGAACTGGCCAAGTGGAAGCCCTATCTCGGCGACGGCTTTGAGGCGCAGACCTATCCGGACAGCCAGAACCTGTTCACGCTCGGCCGCGCCGCCATCTACCCGGCTGGCTCCTGGGAGATCGGCCTGTTCAACACCCAGGCGCAGTTCAAGATGGGCGCCTTCCCGCCGCCCGTGCAGAAGGCCGGTGACACCTGCTACATCTCCGACCACACCGATATCGGCATGGGCCTGAACGCAGCCTCGAAGCACCCGGAAGAAGCCAAGAAGTTCCTGTCCTGGGTCGCTTCGCCGGACTTCGCCAACATCTACGCCAATGCGTTGCCGGGCTTCTTCAGCCTGAACAACACCCCGGTGAAGATGGAGGACCCGCTGGCACAGGAATTCGTCTCCTGGCGCGGCAAGTGCAAGTCGACGATCCGCTCGACCTACCAGATCCTGTCGCGCGGCACGCCAAACCTCGAGAACGAGACCTGGGTCGAATCGGCTAACGTGATCAACGGCACCGACACGCCGGAAGCCGCGGCCAAGAAGCTGCAGGACGGCCTCGACAGCTGGTACAAGCCGGCGAAGTAAGACTTTAGCCATTCGAACCGGCCGGGCGCTGCCCGGCCGGCCTTCGGACAGATCTAGATAGCGATTGTCGGCGCCGCCTCTCGGTCTTACCCTCACCCTTGCGGGAAGACGAAGCCGCACTGTCGCTGGCCTTGTCCCTCGCATCATGGGGACAGTCAGGCCGCCGTGCATCGAGGCATCAGCCAAGCACCATCGACCTGGAACCGAGAGACGGCGGGGACCGAACTCATGGCCGCACAAACACGACCCAAGAAACCGATCCGCTGGCATATCGGCGTCTTCCTGGCGCCGGCGGTGCTGGTCTACACGGCAGTCATGATCCTGCCGCTGTTCGGCACCCTGCAGCTTTCACTGTTCCGCAACATCAACCAGGCGCAAGTGTTCGTCGGGTTCGACAATTTCCACACGCTGTTCGGCGATCCCAACTGGTCGGTGAATTTCTGGAACGCGCTGCGGAATAATGTCTGGTTCTTCATCATCCACATGCTGGTGCAGAATCCGATCGGCATCCTCTTGGCGGCGCTTCTGTCCAGCCCGAGACTGCGGTTTGCCGCCTTCTATCGGACCGCGATCTTCGTGCCGACGATCCTGTCCTTCGTCATCGTCGGCTTCGCCTGGAAGCTGATCCTGTCGCCGATCTGGGGCGTGGCGCCGCACCTGCTCGACTTCGTCGGGCTGAAGAGCCTGTTCACGCCGTGGCTCGGCAAAGAGCAATATGCGCTCACCGCGCTCAGCCTCGTCTCGGTCTGGCAGTTCGTCGGCATCCCGATGATGCTGATCTATGCAGCGCTTCTGTCGATCCCCGACGAGGTGATCGAGGCCGCCGAATGCGACGGCGTCACTGGTATGGCGCAGTTCTGGAAGATCAAGCTGCCGCTGATCCTGCCTTCGATCGGCATCATTTCGATCCTGACCTTCGTGGGCAATTTCAACGCCTTCGACTTGATCTACACCGCGCAAGGGGCGCTCGCCGGTCCGAATTATTCGACCGACATCCTCGGCACCTTCCTCTACCGCGCCTTCTTCGGTTTCCAGCTGCAGGTCGGCGATCCCAACATGGGTGCCGCGATCGCCACGATCATGTTCCTGATCATCCTCGCCGGCGTCTGCGTCTACCTGTTCCTCGTCCAGACGCGCCTGCGTCGCTATCAGTTCTGAGGCGCGCCATGAGCACCGCAACACATTCGCTTCCCCGGACCATCGGCGCCCATGCCGTCCTTTTGACCTACACGGTGATCGCGCTGTTCCCGGTGATCCTGGTCATCATGAACTCGTTCAAGTCGCGCGCCGGTATTTTTGGCGCGCCGCTGACGCCGCCGACGCCCAAAACTTTCGACCTGATCGGCTACACCACCGTGTTCGGCCAGGGCGACTTTCTGCATTATTTCCAGAACAGCCTCGTCGTAACGGTCGCCTCGCTGTTCTTCGTGCTTCTGTTCGGCGCCATGGCCGCTTTCGCACTGTCGGAATACCGCTTCCGCGGCAACACGATGATGGGGCTCTATCTCGCGCTCGGCATCATGATCCCGATCCGCCTCGGCACCGTCGCCATCCTGCAGCTGATGGTGGCGAGCGGGCTGGTCAACACGCTGACGGCGCTGATCCTGGTCTACACGGCGCAAGGCCTGCCGCTCGCGATCTTCATTCTGTCGGAGTTCATGAAGCAGGTGTCCGACGACCTGAAGAACGCCGGCAGGATCGACGGGCTGTCGGAGTACACGATCTTCTTCCGGCTGGTGCTGCCGCTGGTGCGCCCGTCGATGGCGACGGTCGCCGTCTTCACCATGATCCCGATCTGGAACGACCTGTGGTTCCCGCTGATCCTGGCGCCGTCGGAAGAGACCAAGACGGTGACGCTCGGCGCGCAGCTCTTCCTCGGCCAGTTCGTCACCAACTGGAACGCGATCCTGGCGGCGCTCTCGCTGGCGATCCTGCCGGTGCTGATCCTCTACGTCATCTTCTCGCGGCAGCTGATCCGCGGCATCACGTCAGGAGCCGTCAAGTGAGTGCAGAACAGCCTCTTCGCGTCGTCGTCGCCGGCCTTGGCAATATGGGCCGCAGCCATGCGCTGGCCTATCACACCAATCCGGGCTTCGAGATCGCCGCGCTCGTCAACCGTTCCGAGGTGCCGCTGCCGGATGGGCTCGCGGGCTATCGCATCAGGCGCTCCTTCGAGGACGTGCTGCGCGACGAGAAACCGGACGTCGCCGTCATCGCTACTTATTCCGACAGCCACGCCGACTATGCGGTGCGGGCGTTCGAGGCCCGCTGCCATGTCTTCGTCGAGAAGCCGCTGGCGACCACGGTGGCGGACGCCAGGCGCGTCGTCGATGCCGCCAAAGCCAACGGCAGGAAGCTGGTGATCGGCTATATCCTGCGCCACCATCCGTCCTGGATGCGGCTGATCGCCGAGGCGCGCAAGCTCGGCGGGCCATACGTATTCCGCATGAACCTCAACCAGCAGTCCTCCGGCCACAGCTGGGAAACGCACAAGCAGTTGATGCGGACCACCTCGCCGATCGTCGATTGCGGCGTGCATTATCTCGACGTGATGCTGCAGATCACCGACGCCAGACCGGTCGAGGTGCGCGGCATGGGCGTGCGGCTCAGCGATGAAGTGGCGCCCTCGATGTATAATTACGGTCACCTGCAGGTGCTGTTCGAAGACGGCTCGGTCGGCTGGTACGAGGCCGGCTGGGGACCGATGGTTTCGGAGACCGCCTTCTTCGTGAAGGACGTGATGTCGCCCAAAGGCTCTGTGTCGATCGTCATGAAGGAGGGCGTGAAGTCCGACGACATCGACACGCACACCAAGACCTCGACCATCCGCCTGCACAGCGCCGCGACCGGGCCGGACGGAAAGTTCATCAAAGAGGACGAACTGCTGTCGATGGAAGGCGAGCCGGGGCACCAGGAACTCTGCGACCTCGAACAGGCCTTCCTGCTCAAGGCCATCCGCGAGGACATCGACCTGACCCGCCACATGGAGGACGCGGTGAAGTCGCTCGCCGTCTGCCTCGCCGCCGACCAGAGCGTGCGCACCGGCGCGCCAATCAAACTCTAGAACAAGGACGAAGCCGTGGGCTCGCTGAACATCGAGAACGTGAAGAAGGCATTCGGGCCGGTCGAGGTGCTGAAGGGCATCGACCTCGAGGTCAATGACGGCGAATTCGTCGTCTTCGTCGGCCCGTCCGGCTGCGGGAAGTCGACGCTGCTGCGCGTGATCGCAGGGTTAGAGGATTCGACCTCCGGCCGCGTGCTGATCGACGGCGACGACGTCTCCGTCACGCCGCCCGCAAAACGCGGCATCGCCATGGTGTTCCAGACCTACGCGCTCTATCCGCATCTGACGGTGAAGAACAATATGGGGCTCGGCCTGAAACAGGCCGGCACGCCTTCGGCCGAGATCGAGCGCCGCATCAAGATCGCTTCCGCGATGCTGTCGCTCGAGCCCTATCTCGAGCGGCGGCCGGCGGAGCTGTCGGGCGGGCAGCGCCAGCGCGTCGCGATCGGCCGCGCCGTGGTGCGCGAGCCGAAGCTGTTCCTGTTCGACGAGCCGCTGTCCAATCTCGACGCGGCACTGCGCGTCAACACCAGGCTGGAGATCGCGCAGCTGCACCGGCGGCTAAAGGCAACGATGATCTACGTCACGCACGACCAGGTCGAAGCGATGACGCTGGCCGACAAGATCGTCGTGCTCAATGCCGGCCGCATCGAGCAGATCGGCAGCCCGATGGAGCTCTACAATGCGCCGGCCAATGAATTCGTTGCCGGCTTCATCGGCTCGCCGAAGATGAATTTCATCGACGGCGCCAAGCTTGGCGAGACGGCGAAGACCGTCGGCGTGCGCCCGGAACATCTGACCGTCGATGCAAAATCCGGCGCCTGGAAAGGCACGGTGGTGCATGCCGAGCATCTCGGCGCCGACACCAACCTCTATCTCGACTGCGAGAAGGCCGGGCTGCTCACCGTGCGGATCTTCGGCGTCTACAATGCCGAACCGGGCGCGACGCTCTATGCAACGCCGGATCCGGCGAAGACGTATCGGTTCGGGGCAGATGGAAGGGTGTTGAAGTAGCGCCGGCCTCCCCTTCTCCCCTTGCGGGAGAAGGTGGATCGGGGCGCAGCGCCGAGACGGATGAGGGGTGCTCCAGCGGAGTGCGACGCTTACTTCTGCAACGCAGAGATCGTTCCAACACCCCTCATCCGGCCGCTTCGCGGCCACCTTCTCCCACAAGGGGAGAAGGCGAGGTCTGCGCTTACTCGTCCGCCTTGAAGGTCTGCTTCTGCTGGCCCATGCCCTCGATGCCGAGCTCGACGACGTCGCCGGCCTTCAGGAACACCGGCGGCTTCATGCCCAGCCCGACGCCGGGCGGCGTTCCGGTGGAGATGATGTCGCCGGGATGCAGCGACATGAACTGGCTGAGATAGGAAACCAGATACTTCACGCCGTAGACCATCGTCTTGGTCGAGCCGTTCTGCATGGTCTTGCCGTTGACCGTCAGCCACATTTTGAGGTTCTGCGGGTCGGCGATCTCGTCCGTGGTCACCAGCCAGGGGCCGATCGGGCCAAACGTGTCGCAGGACTTGCCCTTGGTCCACTGGCCTTGGCGCTCGGCCTGGAAGGCTCGCTCGGAAACGTCGTGCGCGACGCAATAGCCGGCAACATAATCCAGCGCGTCGTCCTCGCTGACATACTTCGCCGTCTTGCCGATGACGACGCCGAGCTCGACTTCCCAGTCGGTCTTGACCGAGCCGCGCGGGATGAGCACGTCGTCATCCGGCCCGACGATAGCCGAACTCGCCTTCATGAAGATGATCGGCTCCGGCGGCACTGTGGCGCCGGTCTCGGCAGCGTGGTCGGAATAGTTGAGGCCGATGCAGATGAATTTCCCCGTGCCGGCGACGCAGGCGCCGATGCGTGGGCTACCGGAAACAGCCGGCAGCGATTTCGGATCGAGCTTCGACAGCATCTCCAGCGAAGCCGGATGCAGCGCCGTGCCGGCGATGTCGGCGACATAGGCCGAAAGGTCGCGGATCGTGCCATCCTGATCGAGCAGGCCGGGACGCTCGCTTCCCACCTCGCCATAGCGCAGCAACTTCATCTTTTCTCTCCACCTTGCGGCCAAAGACCGATTTGCAAAACTTTCCGCCACGACCTCTTGCGAAAATCGGGCGGACCCTAGCCATCAGCCTGGTACCCCGCAAGCGCGGACTCCGCGCAGTCGGTCGGCAGGCTGGATTTTTCAGACTTTTCGATGCTTCCGATGAACGCGTAGACCCGATCCGATCTTCCTATTCGCCCACTACCACTGCGAACCGCCCTATTTTCGAAACGGGAGTCAGATCGACCAGCCGCCATCAATATTGTAGGCCTGCCCCGAAGTGTAGGTGGCGCCCGCCAGATAGACGGCGAGATCGGCGATTTCTTCCGGCGTGCCCAGCCGTCCCATCGGCTGGCGAGCGATGAAGGCGGCGCGCGCCGCCTCATAATCGCCCTGCGCATGCATGCGGTCCTGCAGCGACGGGCTCTCGACCGTCCCCGGACAAATGGCGTTGCAGCGGATGCCCTTAGCCACATAGTCGGCGGCCACCGCCTTGGTGAGGCCGACGACCGCCGCCTTGGTCAGGCCGTAGACGAAACGGTTCGGCACGCCCTTCTGCGAGCTTGCCAGCGATGCCATGTTGATGATCGAGCCGTCGCCGCGCTCCAGCATGCCGGGCAGCACGGCGCGGATAGTGCGGATCATAGAGCGGACATTGAGATTCAGGGCGAAGTCGAGATCGGCATCCGTCATTTCGAGGATCGACCCCGAATGGACGAAGCCGGCGCAATTGAACAGAACTTCGACCGGGCCGATCTCGGCGAAGGCCGATGTCACGGCTGCGTCATCGAGCACGTCGAGCTTGCGGGTTTTTATGCCGGAAGTCTTGCCGAGTTCGGCCAAAAGCTGCTCGTTGATGTCGGTGGCATGAACGGTGGCGCCGGCCTTGGCGAAAGCCAGCGCGCTCGCCCGCCCAATGCCTTGCGCCGCCGCGGTGATGACGACCACTTTGCCTGCCAGATCCGCCATGCTTCTCTCCGATGTCGCAAGCTTTCTTAGTGGCGGCCAGACGGGATGCAATGTGCCAGGCGAGCCTGACCGCTATTCCGCAGGCCAATTGTTTTTTCTGGTTAAAGAACACATGCCGATGCGTCAAGCCTGGAAGCCTGCGGCAAACGCGCCGAATTTGCGGCGCGAGTGTCGTCAAACCAGACCCGGTCTGGAACGCGCTTAGTCGCCGTAAGGCACCCAGACGTTCTTGACCTCGATGGCGCGGCGCAGGACGGCCTCGCCAGCCGCCTCGCTCGATGTCCAGTCGAGGCTGCGGCCATTGCCGGTCCAGACGCGCTTGAGGTTGCCGATGGAATCGGCCTCCGCCTTGGCGCAGGTGTCGGCATCGGCAAACACCCAGAGCCCATCGACGTCGTCGTGCTTGGCCAGAACGCCGCAGAGCTCGGCGCTGCGGCCGGTCACGATATTGATGGCGCCGGCCGGAATGTCGGAATATTCGATGACCTGGTAGAGATCCGTGGCTAAAAGCGGGTGACGCTCGGACGGCACGGCCACCACGGCGTTGCCCATGGCGAGCGCCGGCGCCACCAGCGAGACGAAGTTGAGGAGCGGCTGATTGTCCGGCGCAACGATGCCGACGACGCCGACAGGCTCGTGCAGCGCAAGCGTCACGGCGCGGGCCGGCGGCTGGTGGACGCGGCCCTCGAACTTGTCGGTGAGGCCGGCATAAAGGAACAGCCGCTCGATGGACTGCTCTACCTCCTCGCGCGCTGCCTTCGCCGTCACGCCGGTGAGTTGGACAAGGCGTGCAGCGAACTCATCGGCACGGCCCGAAAGGTTTTCCGCGAAGTAGTAGAGCACCTGGCTGCGGTTGAAGGCCGTCGCGTCCGGCCAGGCCTTGCAGGCGCGCGCGGCGGCGACCGCGTCGCGGATATCCTTGCGGTTGCCAAGGCCGACTTCGCCGGCAAGCTTGCCCTTGGCGGTGGCGACGGCCAGCGAGTAGTTGCCGTCCGGACGCACCTGCTTGCCACCGATGAACAGCTTTGCCGTGCGGTCGATGGCCATACCGTCAGCCTGCTCGACGACCTGCGCCGAGCCGACTGCGGCCGGCTTGATGGCGGGGCCGACCGGCAGCTTGGCGGCAAGATATTCGAACATCCCTTCCCGTCCGCCTTCGCGACCGAAGCCGCTTTCGCGATAGCCGCCGAAGCCGCAGGCCGCATCGAACATGTTGGTGCCGTTGACCCAGACGACGCCCGCCTTCAATTGCGGCGCGACATGCAAAGCGAGATTGACGTTCTCGCTCCACACCGAAGCGGCAAGACCGTAACGCGTGTTGTTGGCTAGCTCGATCGCCTCCTCGGTGTTACGGAAGCTCATCGTCGCCAGCACCGGCCCGAACACCTCCTCCTGCGCCAGGATATTAGCCGGCGAAACAGAGGTGGCGAGCGTCGGCAAGTGATAGTAGCCCGTCGTCGGCAAGGCAGCGTCCGGCTGCCAGCAAGCGGCGCCCTGCCTGGCGCCCTCGGCGATCAGGCCCTTGACGCGGTCGAGCTGTGTGCGGTCGACCAGCGGCCCGATGTCGGTGTTCTTGTCGAGCGGGCTGCCGACGCGCAGGCGGCTCATCCTGACCTTGACCTTGGCGATGAAGGCCTCCGCGATGCCTTCCTGCACCAGGAGCCGCGAGCCGGCGCAGCAGACCTGGCCCTGGTTGAACCAAATGCCGTCGACCAGTCCCTCGACGGCGCTGTCGAGGTCGGCATCCTCGAAAACGACGAAGGCCGATTTGCCGCCGAGCTCCAGCGACAGCTTCTTGCCCGATCCGGCGGTTGCCTTGCGGATGATCTTGCCGACCTCGGAGGAACCGGTGAAGGCGATCTTCTGCACGCCCGGATGGTTGACGATGGCGGCACCCGCCTCCGGTCCGCCCTGAACGATGTTGACGACGCCTTTCGGCACGCCGGCGCGCTCGCAGATCTCGGCGAACAGTATGGCGGTGAGCGGCGTGAATTCGGCCGGCTTCAGCACCACCGTACAGCCGGCCGCGAGCGCGGGCGCGATCTTCCAGGCCAGCATCAGCAGCGGGAAGTTCCACGGAATGACCTGGCCGACGACGCCGACCGGCTTGTGGTCGGGAAAATCCTTCTCGAGCGTCTGCGCCCAGCCGGCATGATGGATGAAGTGTCGGATGGCCAACGGCACGTCGATGTCGCGGCTCTCGCGGATCGGCTTGCCGTTGTCGATCGATTCCAACACCGCGAACAGGCGCTGATGACGCTGCATGGCGCGGCCGATGGCATAGAGCACTTTGGCTCTGGCGTAGCCCGAGGATGCCGACCATTTCGGCAGCGCCTTTGCGGCCGCCGCGACCGCGGCGTCGATGTCGCCGGCGCCGGCATCCGAGATCTTCGCCAGCAGCTTGCCGGAGGACGGCTCGCTGGTATCGAAAGTCTTGCCGCTTGCCGCCGCCTTCCAGGCGCCGTCGATGAACAGCGCCCTGGAAAAATCGCGGCCGGCGAGCCAGGCGTCGGCCTCGTTGCGGGCTTCCGGCGCCGGGCCGTACTCCATGGCGCGATAACGTTCTAGGATGTTCATGGGGTCGCTCCTTTACCCTTCCCCGTGTGGGGAGGGTCGATCGGCGAAGCCGATCGGGGTGGGGGTAAATGGCTGATGGTCTGGTGCATGGATCAGGCAGATTTGTTTTTCGACCCCCACCCCGCCGCTTCGCGGCGACCCTCCCCGCAAGGGGGAGGGGGGTGCCTCACGCCATCGCGTGGCGATGGTTGGCCGAATAGTGGCCGGTCAAATGATGTTCGAGCTGGCGCTCGATGTCGGTGAGCAGGCTGGAGGCGCCGAAGCGGAACAGCTGCGGCTCGAGCCAGGGCCGGCCAAGCTCTTCCTTCATCAGCACCAGCCAGTCGAGCGAGACCTTCGCGGTGGAAATGCCGCCCGCCGGCTTGAAGCCGATCAGATAGCCGGTCTCCTCGAAATAGGCGCGGATGGCGCGCACCATCGCAAGCCCGACGGGAAGCGTGGCGTTGACGCTTTCCTTGCCGGTCGAGGTTTTTATGAAATCGGCGCCCGCCATCATCGCCACCATCGAGGCCAGCATGACGTTGCGCAGGGTGGCGAGATCGCCCGTGCCTAGAATGACCTTGAGATGGGCTTCGCCGCAGGCGGCGCGCATGGCGACGATCTCGTTGAACAGTTCGCGCCATTTGGCGCCGTAAACCAGCCCGCGCGGGATGACGACGTCGATCTCGTCGGCCCCGTCCTTCACCGAGGCCTCGATCTCCTGCAGGCGGGTCGAGAGCGGCGCAAGGCCGTGCGGGAACGCTGTGGAGACGGCCGCGACATGGATGCCTGTGCCACGCACCGCATCCACGGCCGTGGCCACGAAGGGATGGTAAACACAAACCGCCGCGGGGCGGATCGTTTCGTCGGCGATGCCGAGGCCCTCGACGATGTCCCGGCGCAGCGGATTGATCGCTTTGGCGCAGAGCCGGCGCACACGCTCGTCGGTGTCGTTGGAATTCAGCGTGGTCAGGTCCATGCAGGCGATCGCGCGCAGCAGCCAGGCGGCCTGGTTGTCGGCCTTGATCGAGCGCCGCTTGGTGAGGGTGGCGACGCGGCGCTCCAGCGCCGAGCGGTTGACGCTGCGCACCGATTCGAGGAAGCCGAGGTCCAGCTTCATGCCAGGATTGCGAGCAATGCCGTGCTCCAGCGGCATCGGCGTGTTGGCGGCGGCACGCGCCGGCAGCGGCATGATCTTGGACGCGCCTGAGCCGGCCTCGCGGATGGTGCTGCTCATCTCCTGCCCCTTCATTCAGCGACGTGCACTGAAGATAGCCCGCGAAGTTGTCCTTCACGAGTCCTTCAGTGGCTCATAGCGGAAAAAGGCGGCAAAAGCAGTAGGTTTTTGACCGCATGGTCAAAACACTGGGAGACGCGCCTCAGCCGACGAAGGCGCGCTCGACGACGAAGCTGGCGGGATGGCTGAGCGAGCCCTCCTGGAAGCCGAGGCTTTCGGCGAGCTCCTTGACGTCCTTCAGCATGTGCATCGAGCCGCAGATCATGATGCGGTCGGTCTCGGGATTGAGCTTGTCGATGCCGAGGTCGGAGTAAAACTTGCCCGAGCCGATCAGGGCCGTGATCCGGCCCATGCGCGCCGACTCCTCGCGGGTCGTCGAATTGTAGAGCGTGACACGCCCGCCGGTCAGCTCGCCGATCAGCGGATCGGTCTCGAGCGCAGCCACCAGTTCCTGGCCGTAGGTGAGCTCGGCGTTGTCGCGGCAGGTGTGGGTGAGGATCACCTGATCGAACTTCTCATAGGTGTCGGGGTCGCGCAGCAGGCTGGCGAAAGGCGCGATGCCGGTGCCGGTCGAGATCATGAACACGCGCTTTGCAGGCGTCAGCGCGTCGAGCACCAGCGTGCCGGTCGACTTCTGGCGCATGATGACGGTGTCGCCGACCTCAATCTTCTGCAACTCGGAGGTCAGAGGACCGTCCGGGACCTTGATCGAGAAGAATTCGAGTTCGTCGTCCCAGGCGGGGCTGGCAACGGAATAGGCGCGGAAGATCGGCTTCTCGGCATTGGGCAGCCCGATCATGACGAACTCGCCGGAGCGGAAGCGCAGCGACTGCGGGCGGGTGATGCGAAACGAGAACAGGCGGTCGGTGTAGTGCTTCACCGACACCACGGTCTCGGCATAGACATTGGCCGGGATCGGGAACTGCAGCGGCTTTGCGCCGGCGAGGTTCAACGCGGATGTCGTGTTCATCAAACCCAACTTTCCGGCGCGGACGCGAGGCGCTGGCGCCAAACTTTCTCGTGCGCGCCCGAACGGTCAGGTTCCGACGTGCTCTCTGCACACTGCCAAGCGGTAAGCTCTTGTGTCCGGAATTTATTAGTATACAAATGATCTTCAGGTCAAGATGGCAGCGTAAAACGGCTTTCCAAACCGAGGCATATCCGTAGTCCTGGCATTTCGGGTTTCGGCAATGAATGAGAAATTTTCGGCGTCGGCGGGAAGCGTGGTTGCCGGCATCGATGTCGGGGGAACCTTCACCGATCTGCTCCTGATCGACGGCAAGGCCGGCGGCAAGGTGCACATCGCCAAGACCCCGACGACGGTAGAAAATCAGGCCTTTGGCGTGGTCGCCGCACTTGGCGCGACCGGCTTTCCGGTCGAGGGCATCGACCTCATCGTGCACGGCACGACGACCACCACAAACGCCGTGCTGGAGCGCCGGCTGGCCAGGACCGGCATGATCACGACGCGCGGCTTCCGCGACGTGATCGAGCTTGGACGGCGCACGCGGCCGCAAGCCTATGGCATGACGGGCACCTTCGTGCCGGTCATTCCGCGCGATCTGCGGCTTGAAGTTTCGGAGCGCGTCGAGGCGTCCGGCGCGGTTCGCCTGCCGCTCGACGCGGCCGAAATGCGCGAAGCCGTGAAAAAGCTGCTCGACGCCGGCTGCGAGTCGCTCGTCATCCATTTCCTGCATTCCTACGCCAACCCCTCGCACGAGCGGCGCGCGGCCGAAATCGCGGCGGAGCTCTGGCCGAACGGCCACATCACGACCGGCCATGCGCTGCTTTCGGAGGCGCGCGAATTCGAACGCGGCGTGACGGCGGCGGTCAACGCCTCGGTGCAGCCGATCCTGGAGCGCTATGTCGAGCGGCTGCGCAAGGAGCTCGCGGCGAAAGGCTATGCGCGCGACTTCCTGATCATGAACGGCAATGGCGGCATGATCTCGGCCCGCTTCGTCACGCAGGAATCGGCAAAGACCGTCATGTCCGGTCCGGCTTCCGGCGTCATCGCCGCCGCTTACACGGGAAAGCGTGCCGGCTTCGCCAACCTGGTGACCTACGATATGGGCGGCACCTCGACCGACGTGGCGCTGATCCGCAACGCCGAGCCCGCGGTCTCGAACGAGATCGAGATCGAATATGCGATGCCGATCCATGTGCCGATGGTGGCGGTGCACACCGTCGGCGCCGGCGGCGGCTCGATCGCGCGCGTCGACGCCGCCGGCCTGATCCAGATCGGTCCGGAAAGCGCCGGTGCCAATCCCGGCCCGATCTGCTACGGGCGCGGCGGCACGGAACCCACCATCACGGATGCCAATCTGGTGCTCGGGCGGCTGGCGCCGAAGAAGCTGCTTGCGGTCGACAATCCGGTCACTGTCGAGCGCGTCACCGCAATCTTCGAAGACAGAATCGGCAGGCACACGGGCCTTTCCGGCGTCGAGGCGGCCGGTGCCATCTTGAGGCTCGGCAACATGAAGATGGCGGGCGCCATCCGCATGGTTTCGGTGTCGCGCGGCCACGACCCGCGCGATTTCGCGCTGTTCGCCTTCGGCGGCGCCGGGCCGCTGCACGCGACGGCGCTGGCCCGCGAACTCGGCCTGCCGAAAGTGGTGGTGCCGGCACGCCCGGGTATCACCAACGCGCTCGGCTGCGTCGTCGCCGACCTCAGGCACGACTTCGTCAATACGGTCAACCAGCCGGTAGCGAGCCTCGACGAAGCAAAGCTTCGCGAGTTGTTGGAACGGCACAGAAACGAAGGCGAGTCGCTGATCGGCAAGGAAGCAGTGAAGCCCGATGCAATCCGCGTCACCCACTCCGCCGACATGCAATTCGTCGGCCAGACGCACATCATCAACGTGCCGCTGCCGTCATCCTCGGTTTCACGGGCGACGCTGCAGCAGCTGTTCGAAAAAGCCTATTTCGCGCGTTTCAAGGTTGAACTGCCGGAGATCCGCGCCAATCTCGTCAACCTCAACACCTCGGTGACGGGCGTGCGGCCGCAGATCGACCTGTCTCAGCTGATCGACCCGGCAGGACGCGCGGCGACGCTCAAGGAGGCGCGGCGCGAGATCCGGCCGGTCTGGTACAGCGGGCGCTGGCACGACACGCCGGTCTATGCGCGCGAAAGGCTGCCGCTCGACGCAGCAATCGAAGGGCCGGCGATCCTCGAGCAGATGGACGCCACCACCGTGCTTGAGCCCGGCGATCATGCGCGTTCGGACGCCGACGGCAACATCATCATCGACATCGGCGAGGCCTGACAATGGCAGTCGAAGGGGCAAAGCTCGACACGATCACGCTTTCGGTGCTGCAGGCCGCCCTGCAGCAAGTTTGCGATGAGATGGATTTGACGTTTTCCCGCGCCGCCTTCTCGCCGGTCATCGCCGAGGCCAATGACCGCTCCGACGGCATCTATTCCGCCGTCGACGGCTCGCTCATCGCGCAAGGCAGCCAGGGCCTGCCGGTGTTCGTCGGCGTCATGCAATATTCGACCAAGACGGTGATCGAGATGATCGCCGACGGGCGCTGCCTGACCCCCGAGCCCGGCGACATCTACATCGTCAACGACCCCTATCTCGGCGGCACGCATCTGATGGACGTGCGCTTCGTCATGCCGGTCTACCGCGACGGCAAAATCTTCTGCTGGCTGTCCAACACCGGCCATTGGCCGGATATCGGCGGCGCGGTGCCTGGCGGCTTCTCGGCCTCGGCCACCGCCGTCGAGCAGGAAGGTCTGCGGCTGCCACCGGTGAAGCTGTTCAAGAGGGGCGTGCTCGATCCCGAGATCTACGCCATCATCTGCTCCAACATCCGCGTCGCCGACCAGCGCATCGGCGACATCCGCGCCCAGGCTGCGGCGCTGCTGATCGGCCAGGACAGGCTCAATGAAATCCTCGATCGTTACGGCGACGAAACCGTTATTGAGGCCATCGCCGAACTGCGCCGCCGCGCCGCCGAACAGATGCGCGCCTCGATCGCCGTCATCCCGGACGGCGTCTACCGCTCACAGGCTTTTGTCGATTCCGACGGCGTGGTGAACGAGCCGCTGACCATCAATCTCGCCGTCGAGAAGAAGGGCGACAGCCTGACCTTCGATTTCGCCGGCTCGTCAAAGCCCTGCGCGGGCCCGATGAACAGCGTGCTGGCGACGACGCTGTCGTCAGTCTACCTCGCCATGCGCCACATCTTCCCCGAAGTGCCGATCAGCGCCGGCGCGTTCGAGCCGCTCAATGTCAAGCGGCCGGAAGATACCTTCCTCGACGCCAAGTATCCGCGGCCGGTCTCGGGCTGCGCGGCGGAGGTTTCGCAGCGTATTGCGGAGGCCGTGTTCGCGGCGATGGTGCAGGCATTGCCGGAGAAAGTGACGGCAGCGCCCGCCGGTTCCAGCGGCAATTTCGCGCTCGGCGGCAACGACCCGGCACGCGGCCGCGACTATGTCATGTACCAGATTTCGGGCGGCGGCTATGGCGGCAATGCGGGCCATGACGGCTTGAGCAATGGCTGCTCGACGATCGGCATTTCGAAGTCGCCGCCGGTCGAGATCATGGAGCAGGCGTTCCCGGTGCTCTACCGCCATTACGCGCTGCGCGAAGGCTCCGGCGGTGCCGGCAAACATCGCGGCGGCTTCGGGCTCGCCTATGAAGTCGAGATCCTGCGCGGCGAGGCGCGCGCGTCCTTCGTCATGGACCATGGCCGTTTCGGGCCGCAAGGCGCGCTTGGCGGCAGGGACGGCGCGCCGAACAGCGTTACCGTGTTTCGGGGCGGCGAAGCGCATGTGCCGCCGCATCTGTCGAAGGAGCAGGATATCGCGCTCAAGGCCGGCGACCGCGTGCGCGTCGGCACGCCCGGCGGCGGCGGCTATGGCGATCCGCGCGAGCGCGATCCGAAGCAGGTCGCCGAAGATGTCCGGCTCGGCTATTATACGCCTGAGCAGGCGCGAGAGATGTTCGGGGCCGATCCGGAGGTTTGATCAGGCCAACTTCGCCAGCAGCCGCAAGAAGGTCGCAGCCTCCTTGGCCGTGAGCGGCGCCAGCGTTTCCTCGGTGATGGTGCGGGCAAGCGGGATCAGCCGCTCGATCGCGTCGCGGCCTTCAGCCGTCAGATTGACCAGCAGCCGCCTCTTGTCCACCTCGTGCTTGGAAAGCTCGACCAGCCCGCGCGCCTTCAGCCGGTCGATGACGCCCTTTACGGTCGCGGCATCCATGGCGATCAGCGTGCCGAGCTGGTTCTGCGAGGTCTCGCCGATATCGTAGAGCTTGGCGAGAGCGGCGAATTGCGGCGGCGTCAGATCGCCAATGTGGGAGGCGAAGATCGCCACATGGCGCTGATGCGCCTTGCGCAGGATGAAGCCGACCTGGTCCTGCAGATGGTAGTTGTTCTCGTCCAGCTCTTCGGCCTCGACCAGCCGCAGCAGATTGTCCTCGCCGCTCATCTCAAGCCGTCCCAAGCCTTGATGTCCGCGGCCGCAAGACCGCCCATGCGGTTGTGGACTCGCGGGCCGCAGGTCATGGCGAGGCAGAACAGGATCTCGTCGGGACGCGGGCCGTCGCTGATGCCGACTTCCATCGCGTCGAAATGGCTGCGCACATAGGCGGCGTTGATGTGGCCGAGCGGGACATCGAGCCGTGCGCCGAAGGCGCCGACCTTCTTCGCCGATGGCACGATCGCCTTGGCGTCGCCGAGCCGCTCGCGCATGGCGTAGCCGCCGGGCACGTGCCAGAGCGCGCCGTGCTCCAGTTCGCCGGCACTGCCGACGATGGCGCCCTTGCCGTAACCGTCGATCTTTTTCACATCGCCGCCAAGGGCTGCGATCAGCCTGTCGGAAAGCAACAGCCCGAGCGGCTTCAGGTCCTCCATCGCGCCCTGCAGGTCCTCGACATAGCGACCGGCAAACGGGTTCTTGACCACGGCGAGAGCCGCGGCGCGCAGGCGCGGCTCCTTCGCCGCGGGGCCGCCGTCGTGGAAGATCTCCTCGGTCAGCACCGCGACCTTGCGGATCGGGAATTCAGGCATGGGCAGTTTCCTTCGCTTTATGCTTGTTGGGCGCAGCGAGCGCTACGGAGCCACTGATGCGGGTTTGGCCGGCAAGGAACAGCGCCGACGCGGCGATCAGGCCGCGCCTGCGAAAATTTTCGGCGACGGCAAGGCCGTTATCCAGCGCCCGGGCCACCTCGCCGGGCGCTAGCCCGCCGACGCCCTGCGTCACCAGCCGTTCGCCGAGATCGCTGTCGGGTGAAAGATCCCGCGCCGGCACGCGATGAACCGCCGGATGCCCAGGCAGGTCGACCGCGTTGGCAATCAGCGTCGCCGCGGCATCCGCCTCGGCGCCGGTCCGCGCCAGCACGGTGACTGCGTCGGCGATGCCCAGCGAAAAGGAGCGGCCGCGCCAGCCACTGGTGGCGACGCCGCGCACGCCGTCTTCGGCGCGGATCGTGATGCGGTCGGCCATGCCGTGCCCGGTGCCGGCGATCGCCAGCGTTATCGTGCCGCCCTTGCCGAGATGAATAGCGCTGTCGCCGCCATTGTTGACGTAGGCGCGCTCGAGCCGGCGTCCGGCGAGAAGCGCGGCCAGAACTTCGTCGGCTACCGAACCCGCAACGGCGGCCATTGGCGTGATGAAGCTGTCCGCGAGCGGTGCGACCGCGGCCTCCATCCGCCGCGCGGTCGGACCTGCAAAAACGCGCGGCGTCAAAGACGCCGGACGGCGCAATTCGGGAAGCTCTTCGACCAGTTCGGTCAGGATCGTCTGGAAGCGCGCGACGGCCCGCACGCAGCTGGCGCGGCGTTCAGCTGCATCGCCAAAGGCCTCGATAATGAGGTCGATCGGCCCGTGGTTGAGATGAAGCCGCCTGCCGTCGGCGAGCCAATGCGCCTGCGGACCGTTCATCAGTCGGCCCCATTGGCCGGGGTGCGGCGCAATTGCGCCAACGGCGGCCAGGGATTGCCGGCCGGCGCGCCGGCATTGCTGCGCGGATTAAGGTACTCGCCGCCTTTGGCGAGGATATCCTCGACACTGCGGATTTCGTTCTCGTAACCGCCGAGCCGGACGTAGTCGTCGCGGCGCATGGTGAATTCGATCGGCGCGACCAGCGCCGGCGTCGGCACATAGCCGAATGCGCCTTCCGGCACGCGGGTGACATCGACCATCAGGGTGATGCCGCCGCCCGGCCAGACATAGACCGGCGCGCCGCCGACCGTGACATAGGTCTTCAGGCCCTGAACCGAGCGGGTGAGATTGACCGGGTTTTCGGTGACGCCGGCGCGCAGCGAGCCGCCGGCGCCGCCGATGAAGAGCACGGTGCACAGGGCCGGCTCGCAATTGTCCTCGATCAGGCCGACGGATTTCTGCAGCCGCTCCGGGAACGGTTTTTCGACCGGCCTCAACTGATCGTCCAGTTCGTAATAAGCGAACTGTTCGCCCGTGGTCGAGACCATCAGCAGCGACAGGCCGGGGCGAGCACCCTTCTTGGCGTTCCAATCGCCAAGGATCGAAAGCGGATCCGAGATCGTGGTGCCGCCCCAGCCGAGACCTGGCTCCGAAACCTTGAAGTAGCGGCCAGGGGTCGAGCGGCGGCCGATGATCTTTATCCCGGTATCCTCCCAGCCCAATACCTTGCCGGCCTGATGTTCCGACACGACGCCGGTGATATGGTCGTCAACCACCACAACCTCGTCGACGAGCCCGCGCCATTGCGTGGCGAACATGCCGATGGTGGCCGAACCGCAGCCGACGCGCATGCGATGCTCGATCTTGCCGTCGATGACCGGCGCCTTGCCAGCCTCGACAATGACCGTCGCACCGCCGTCGATGGTGAGCTCGACCGGCTTCCTGTTGCAGAGGTTGAGAAGCGCGTCGCAAGTCGCGCGGCCTTCAGCCTTGGAGCCGCCGGTCAAGTGATGCACACCGCCAAGCGACAGCATCTGCGAGCCATATTCCCCAGTGGTGACGTGGCCGATCGCCTCGCCTTCCGAGCGCACGGTCGCCGTCTCGTCGCCGATGTGGCGGTCCGTATCGATCTTCACCTTGACGCCGCAATAGGAGAAGATGCCCTCGGTGACGACGGTGACGAGATCGACGCCCTCGACCTCCTGACTGACGATGAAAGGTGCGGGCTTGTAATCCGGGTAGGTGGTGCCGGCCCCGATCGCGGTGACGAAGCGGCGGCCGGTGTTGACCAGCTCGCCACCCCACTCCTCGCCCTCGGCGACGAATGGCAGGACCGCGCCGCCGGTCTCGGCCGCGTGGTCGAGGATGGTCAGGGGATCCATGCGCACGATGCGCCCGCCGACATTGCCGTAGCGGTCGCAGGCGCCGGTGCGGCCGTCGGCGATGTAGCACATCACCGGACAGGCATCGCAGCGGATCTTCTCCGCCACCTGCTTCTCACCGGGATCGTGGGTTTCGAAACGTTCGGCAAGCTCGCTCATCGGCGCGCCTCCTTTTCGCGGATCGCCGCCAGGATGCGGCTCGGCGTCGCCGGGACTTTAGTGACCAGAACGCCGGTGGCATGTCGGATGGCGTTGAGGATCGCCGGCGCGGTCGGGATCAGCACATGCTCCCCCAAACCCTTGGCGCCGAAAGGTCCTTCCGGGTCCGGAACTTCCACCAATATGTGCTCGACCGGCGGCACGTCGCCGATGGTCGGGATGAGGTAGTCGTGCAGGTTCTCGGTGCGGCCGGGGATATATTCCTCCGTCAGTGCCATGCCGATGCCTTGCGCGATGCCGCCCTCGATCTGCCCCTCGACCAGTACCGGGTTGATGGCCTTGCCGACATCATGCGCGGCGGTGATCTTGAGCAGCTTCACCGTGCCCAGCTTGAGATCGACCTCGAGCTCGGCGATCTGGGCGCCATAACCATAGACGGCGTAGGGCTTGCCCTGGCCCTTGGCGTCGAGCGGCAGCGTGGGCGGATCGTAGGTCTCTTCCGCGACGAACACCAAGCCATCGGCATCGATCTTCAGTGTTGGCAGATCGATGCGCCGCGTCGCGTCACCCTCGCGGATGGAGATGCTTGCGCCGTCGAGCGCGATCGTTGCTTGATCGGACACATTGGCGAAACGCAGGATCTTTTCGCGCAGCGCGCGGCCCGCCTTCTCCGCCGCCTTGCCGGTGACAAAAGTCTGGCGCGAGGCGGATGTCTTGCCGGCGTCGGGCGTGATGGCGGTGTCGGCGCTCTTCAGCCTGAACTTGTCCAGCGGCAGGCCGAGCGCATCGGCACAGATCTGGGTGATTACCGTGTTCGAGCCTTGGCCGATGTCGACGGCGCCCTGGTGGAGCACGACATCTCCGGAGGCAGAGATGCCGACCTTGATCGTCGAAGGATTGGGCAGCGAAGTGTTGCCGCAGCCATACCAGCAAGAGGCGACACCGACGCCGCGCTTGCTTGCGGTGTTGACGGCGTTGAAGGCTTCCGCCTCGCCAAGCGCGCGCGCCCAATGCGGTTGAAGCAACTCCAGGCATTCACCGATGCCCACGCCCGATTCCAGGCGCTGGCCAGTGACCGTTTCGCACCCGTTCCGAAGGCAGTTCTTTAGCCGGAAATCGAGCCGATCCATGCCAAGCTTGCCGGCGAGCTCGTCGTAGAGGGTTTCCTGCATGATGGTCGCTTGCGGCACGCCGAAGCCGCGGAAGGCGCCGGCGATCGGGCCGTTGGTGTGGATGGCCCTGCCCGTCGCCCGGTAGTGTGGCGTCTGATAGGGGCCGGAGGCATGCACCGGCACGCGGTTTGCAACCGTCGGGCCCCAGCTTGCATAGGCGCCGGTGTTGAAGTCACCCTCAAAGATCATGCCGGTGACGCGGCACTCGGAATCGGCACCGATGGTCGCCTCCATCTCGGCCGGATGACGCTTGGTGGTCGACATCATGGATTCGTTGCGCGTGTAGGCGAGTGCCGCCGGCCTGCCGGTCTTCATCGCCACAAGGCCGATCAGAGGCTGCAGCGAGACATCGAGCTTGGAGCCGAAGCCGCCGCCAGTGGCGGTCGGCACGATGCGCACCTTTTCGACCGGGAGGCCGAGCACCTTGGCCGTGTCGTCGCGATCCATGTAAGGCGCCTGCGTGCAGGCAACGACAACGAGCGTATCGCCATCCATGTAAGCGAAGCCGGCTTCCGGCTCGATGTAGGCATGCTCGACGAAGGAAGTCTCGATGGCGCCGGAGACGGTGACAGCAGCGGCGGCAAGGGCACCGTCGGGATCGCCACGCTCGACATAGCCGGAGGTGAGCAGGTTCGCCGGGCGATGCCGGTGGATCAGCGCCGCGCCGTCGGCTTTCGCCTCGCGGGGCTGCAGCACATGCGGCAGCTCCGTCCAGGCGATCGGAAAATCCGTCAGGTCGAGGTCGAGGATGGCTTCGCGCTCGCCCGCCACCAGCGCGATCGCCTCGCCGCGAAGGCGCGCGAAACCTTCGGCAAGGGCCGGCTGATCAGCAAAGGGGCCGATGACCCCGAAGCAGTTCTTGCCCGGAATGTCGGCGGCGGTGAAGACGCCGGCAATGCCGGGATGCTCTTTGGCCCAGGCGTCGATATCTCCGAAGCTGAAACCGGCGTGATAGTAGGGCGAGCGGACGACCAGCACCGACAGCGCGTCGTCCGGAAAGGAATCGCCGCCGAATTTTTCGTCGCCGGTAACCTTCGGCACGCCGTCGAGCCGGATCGGCGAGGCGCCGACGGCGCGGCCGACCTCCGGCAGGCGACGGTCGAAACCGTCCATATGCTGCGAGGCATGCATCACCGCCGCGACGATTTTCCGATACCCCGTGCAGCGGCAGAGCACGCCGCCCAGCGCATCCTGCGTCTCGGCCTCACTCGGCGTTGGGTTGCGCTCCAGCAGCGCGGTAGCCGCCACCAGCAGCCCCGGCGTGCAGATGCCGCATTGCGCGGCGCCGTGTTCGAGGAAGGAGGCCTGCAAGGCCGACAACCTGCCGTTGGCGAGGCCCTCGACCGTCGTGACGGCCGCGCCGGAGACCGAGGCCGCCGGCACAAGGCAGGCGCAGACGGGATTGCCGTCGACCAGCACGGTGCAGGCGCCGCAATCGCCGGCGTCGCAGCCGACCTTGGTGCCGGTCAGCCGCAACTCGTCGCGGAGAACCTGCGAGAGCCGCCGCACCGGCGGCACCGACACGCTGACAGCCGCGTCGTTGACCTCGAAGGCAATGTCGGTGCGCTCCATTGTCATGCGGCCACCTTGCCTTCGCCCAGGCTGGTCGCAGCGCACACTGCGCGGACAACGATCTCGCGCGCCGCATGCTCCCGGTATTCGGCGCTGCCGCGCACATCGGCGATTGGCGACAGTTCGTCGATCGGCGCGGACAGCACCGCATCGGCGAGCGCGGCGGTAACCGGCTGGCCGCGCAGGGCCGCCTCGACGCCGGCAAGACGACGGGCGACGGCGGAGCAGGCGCCGACAGCGATAGCAGCATCGGCGACCACGCCATCTTCGATCACGAGACGCGCCGCCGCCATGGCGATCGAGATCACGAGATAACGCCGCGCGCCAAGCTTGACGAAGGCGGACGAGCCGACAGCCGAACGTTTCGGCACACGAATGGCGGTAACCATCTCGTCCTGCTGCAGCGCCGTGCGGCGATTGCCGAGAATGAACCCGCCAAGCGGCAGGTAGCGCGTGGCTTTCGCCGACCGCAATTCGACTTCGGCATCGACCACCTGCAGCGCCGGAACGCCGTCGGCGGCGGGCGAGGCGTTGCAGAGATTACCGGCGACCGACGCGACGTTCTGGATCTGGACCGAGCCGACTTCGCGCGCGGCCGCCTTCAGCGCATCGAACGCCCTGGGCAGGTTGTGGCGCACGACGTCGGTCCAGGTGGTGCGGGCGCCGATCCACCAATAGTCGTCCGTCTCGGCGATGCCGCGCAGCGCGGCGAGACCATTGATGTCGAGAATGTTGTCGCGGAATGGTTTCGCGCCCTGCGCCGGATAGAAATCGGTGCCGCCGGCCAGAATGCGCCAGCAGTCCTCGCCAAGCAGAGCGAGCGCCTCGTCGACCGTGGTGGGTTTCGCGTAACGGATCACGCTTTGCCTTCCCAGAAAGGGGCCTTTCCGAGGGAATCTGCCGCCGTCCAGCCGGGCAAATTCATTCGTATGCAAATGATATCAACTTCGCCGCGATTGTCAAAGCGAAGTGGTCGGCCACGGCTTTGTTATACCGGTGGAGGTTGACGCAGCCGGCCATCTGGTCAAGGTTCCGTGTCCGGTCGCGTCAACTGGAGCCCAAGCCGAGGAAGAAGGGAGGCCGCATGGCCGACGAAGCGCTCATCGTCATCGACCTGCAGAACGACTTTTGCCCCGGCGGCGCGCTGGCCGTGGCCGGGGGCGACGAGATCGTGCCGCTGGTCAACGACCTGATCCGGCGGACCGATCACGTGATCCTGACGCAGGACTGGCATCCGGCCGGCCATTCGAGCTTCGCTTCCAGCCATCCAGGCAAGCAGCCCTTCGAAGCGATCGAGATGCCCTACGGGCCGCAGACGCTTTGGCCGGATCACTGCATCCAGGGCAGCCTTGGGTCCGATTTCCATTCCGGGCTCGCCTGGACCAAAGCGGAACTGGTCATCCGCAAGGGTTTCCGCACCGCGATCGACTCGTATTCGGCTTTCTTCGAGAACGACCACACGACCCCAACCGGCCTTGCCGGCTATCTCAAGGAGCGCGGCATCGACACCATCACCTTGGTCGGCCTGGCCACCGATTTCTGCGTCGCCTTCTCGGCACTCGATGCCGCCAAGCAAGGTTTCAAGACGACGGTGCGGCTGGATGCCTGCCGCGGCATCGATCTCAACGGCTCGGTCGGCACGATGCTGAAACGGATGCGCGAGGCCGGGGTGGTGCTCGAAGATCACCTTTCGGACTGACCGCGCCGTGAGGCATCGAGGGGGCTTTGCGACATTGGCGAAGGTGTTGGCGGCAACCATGACGGCCGCACTCCTTCTCGCCTTTCCACAAGCGGTTTTCGCAGCCGAGGCGCATGAGCTGCCCGGCGCGGCGATGTCGCTCTGGTGGGCGCTGCCCTTTGCCGGCCTGTTGCTGTCGATCGCGACCGGGCCGCTGCTGTTCCATCATGTCTGGGAGCATCATTACGGCAAGATCGCCGCCGCGTGGGCGGCACTTGCCGTGGTTCCGCTGGCGATCGCTTTCGGCATGCCAGCGGCAAGCGAGGCGGTGCTGCACACGCTGCTCACCGAATATCTGTCCTTCATCATCCTTTTGTTCGCGCTGTTCACCATTTCCGGCGGCATCCTGGTCGCCGGCAACATCCACGGCACGCCGCTGGTCAATTCAGGCTTGCTGCTGATCGGCGCGATCCTCGCCTCGGTCATCGGCACGACGGGCGCCTCGATGATCCTGATCCGGCCGATGCTGCGCGCCAACGACAACCGCCCGTTCAACGCGCATGTGGTGATCTTCTTCATCTTCCTGGTTTCGAACATCGGCGGCTCGCTGACCCCGCTCGGCGACCCGCCACTCTTCGTCGGCTTCCTGCGCGGGGTCGACTTCTTCTGGACGACCGCGAACCTCTGGCGCGAGACGCTGTTCACCGGCGGGCTGGTGCTGATCATCTTCCTGGCGCTCGACATCGTGCTGCATCGCCGCGAGGGCGGCTTGCCGAAGATCAAGGACCCGACACCGGACACGAAGGTGCGCCTGCGCGGCCTCGCCAACCTGCCGCTGCTGGCCGGCGTGATCGGTGCGATCCTGCTTTCCGCCAGCTGGAAGCCGGGCATCAGCATCCCGATCCTCGGCATCGGCCTGGAGCTGCAGAACCTGGTACGCGACGCGATCATCCTGGCGCTGGCCTTTCTGTCGCTCAAAGTCTCGTACAAAAACCACAGGGAAGCGAACGGCTTCAGTTGGGGGCCCATCGCCGAGGTGGCGAAACTGTTTGCCGGCATCTTCATCTGCATCGTGCCGGTTATCGCCATCCTGAGAGCCGGGCACGATGGGGCGCTGGCGCCGCTGGTTTCGCTGGTCACCTCGGCGGACGGCCAGCCCGACGATCTCGCCTATTTCTGGCTGACCGGAGCGCTGTCGTCCTTCCTCGACAACGCGCCGACCTATCTGGTGTTCTTCGAGCTTGCCGGCGGCGACGCCAGGCACCTGATGACGGAGGCGGCCTCCACGCTCGCCGCGATCTCGGCCGGCGCCGTGTTCATGGGCGCCAACACTTATATCGGCAATGCGCCGAACTTCATGGTCTTTGCTATCGCCAGACATCGCGGCTTCAAGGTGCCGGGCTTCTTCGGCTACATGGCGTGGTCCGGCCTGGTGCTGATCCCGACGTTTTTGATCGCGGGGTTTTTGTTTTTTAGGTGAAGCGGTGCAGAGCTTTACCTCCCCTTGTGGGGAGGTCGGGCCAGGTCCGGGTGGGGCTCGGCGCCAGCTCCCGCTGCTTCGCAGTGACCTTCAGCCCACGCCCACATAGCGCCGAACCGCGGAGGGGTCGGCGCGCAGTTCCTCGACATCGACGGTCTCGCGGTTGCGGCCGTTCTCGATGAATGAGATGCGGTCGGCGACCGACAGCACGGCGTCGACGCGCTGCTCGACCAGGATCGTCGAGACGCCCAGATCGCGCAGCTTCGCCACCGTCTCGCGGATCTTGGCGATCATCGAGGGCATCAGCCCTTCGGTGGGCTCGTCGAGAAGAAGCACCTGCGGCTCGAGGCAGAGCGCACGCGCCATGGCAAGCATTTGCTGCTCGCCTCCGGAAAGCGTGCCGGAGCGTTGCTTCAAGCGCTCTCGCAACAGCGGGAAAAGGTCGAGGACGCGTTCCCGCGTCGCCTTGCCCTTGCCGCGGGTCATCAGGCCGATCTCGACGTTTTCCGCCACCGTCATGTCGGCGAATAATCGCCGGCCCTGCGGCACATAAGCGACGCCCGTCTTCGGCACGTCATGTGCGGCAAGTCCGGTCAGCTCCTTGCCGGCCAGTCTGATCGAACCGGCAGCGGCCGGAACCAGCCCCATGATCGCCTTCAGCGTCGTCGTCTTGCCGGCGCCGTTGCGGCCGAACAGGCAAAGCACTTCGCCCTTGTTGAGGACAAGGTCGAGCCCGTAGAGCACCTGCACCTCGCCGTAAAAACAGTCGAGGCCGGAAATGGCGAGCAGCCCGCTCTCGGTGCCGGGGAGATCAGCCATGGGTCGCTCCGAGATAGGCATCCTGCACCTCGGCATTGGCGCGGATCTGCTCGGGCGTGCCCTCAGCGAGAATCTTTCCCGAATTGAAGACGGTGATGCGGTCGGCAAGCTGCATGACCACCGGCATGTTGTGCTCGATGAGCAGCACGGTGGCATGCTTGGCGATCTCGCGCACCAGTAGGACGAAATTGTCGATCTCGCTGTCGGCCAGCCCTTGCGTCGGCTCGTCGAGGATCAGCAGGCGCGGCCTCAGCGCCAGGCCCATTGCCACCTCCAGCAGGCGCTGGTGGCCGTAGGAAAGCTGGCCGGCCGGGGTGCCGGCGCGGTCGGCGAGGCCGGTGCGTTCCAGCGCCGCCATGACGCCGCTCCTCACCTGCCCCTTCGAGCGGCCGTCGGTCAGCGTGCGCTGCACCGGCAACGCGACATTGTCGTAGGCCGTGAGATTGGCGAAGACGCTGGTGATCTGGAAGGTGTAGGCAACGCCGAGGCGAACCCTTTTGTAAGCCGGCATGGTCGTGATGTCGGCGCCGTCGAAGACGATCATGCCGGAGGAGGGTTGGATGCGGCCGCTGAGCAGACTGACGAAAGTTGTCTTACCGGCGCCATTGGGGCCGATGATGGCGCGGATTTCGCCCGGCATCAGCGCGAAATCGACGCCGTCGACGGCGCGCAAGCCCCCGAAACGGCGCGAAAGACCCTTGGTGGTGAGCAGCGGCATCACGGCAACCATCCGAGCCAGCGCTGGCGGACGCTGCCCAGAACGCCCTTCGGAAAGAAGAGCACCAGCAGGATCAGCGCCACGCCGACGATCAAAAGATAGGCGGAGGTGAAGCCGCTGGTGATGTCGGTGACATAATACATGAACAGCGTGCCGATGAGCGGCCCGAGAATGGTCGCGGCGCCGCCGAGCAGCACCCAGAGCAGTGGCAGGATCGAATACTGCACCGACGCGAAGCTCGATCCAATATAGCCGAACAGCAGCGCATAAGCCGCACCGGACGCGGCGCAGATGGCGCCTGAGGCAATGACGGCGACGAGCTTGTTGGCGACGGTGTCGTAGCCCAGCATCTTCGTGCGCTCCTCATTCTCGCGAATGGCGACCAGCACGCGGCCGAAGCGGGAGCGAACGATAACAAGCGTGATGAGCAGCACGACCGAGAACAGCGCCAGAGCGCTCATGTAGCGCACAGTCGGATTGGTCAGGTCGAGCGATGCGCCGCCGATCGCGATTATTCTCGACGGCTGCTGGATGACAAGGCCCTGGTCGCCGCCGGTCCAGGCGGCGAAATAAAGGATGAGCAGATAGAAGACCTGCGCGAACATCATGGTGACGATCATGAAGGCCACACCCGATGTGCGCAGCGCGAGCAGGCCGATGACCAAGGCAAGCAGGGCGCCGCAGGCAACCCCGGCGACGAAGGCTTCCGGCACGCCCCAGCCCAATTGATAGACAGCCAGCCCGGCACCATAGAGGCCGGCCGAGAAGAACATGGCGTGACCGAGGCTGAGCAGGCCGACATAGCCGAAGAGCAGGTTGTAGCCCATGGCGAAGACGGCAAGCGCCATGATGCGCGCGAACAGGCCCTGATGATAATCGGGCAGGACGAAATTCAGCGCGAACAGGAGCGCGATGACGCCGATATGCAGCGCGTAGGTCTTCGCGGGGGAAGCATCCTTCATCGCGCCGCCGTCCCGAACAGGCCTTGCGGCCGGAACACCAGCACCATGGCGACCACCAGCGTGGCGATGATCTTGGCCAAGGTCGGCGAGAAGAACACCGAGACGATGCCGTCGGAGAGGCCGATCAGGATGGCGGCGACCACCGTGCCGCGCAATGAGCCGAGGCCGCCGATGATGACGACGATGAAGGACAACAGCAGCGGGTCCTGCCCCATCAGGTAATGCGCCTGGCTGATCGGCACGATCAGCACCGCCGCGATTGCCGCCAGCATGGCGCCGATGGCGAACACGCCGGCATAGACGCGCTCGACCGGGATGCCGAAGGCCTGCGCCGTCTCGCGGTCATACTGGGTGGCGCGCATGATCAGGCCGATTTTCGTCCGTGTCAGCACCAGCCAGGTGATCACCAGCAGAACCGCGGAGGCGGCAATGACCGAAAGCTTGTAGCCTGAATAGCCGAACCACGGCAGCAGGATGCGGTAATTGAAGGGTGGCTCGACCGGGCGCGCTTCCGGGCCGTAGAAGGTCAGCGCCAGTTGCTGGATGATATAGAGCATGCCGATGGTGGCGACGATGGTGCCTTCGGGATTGTAGTTCAGCCGGCGCAGCACCAGCCATTCGGCAAGAAACGCGACCAGCCCGACCAGCAACGGCGCGATCACCAGCGCGGCGACGAAGCCGATAGCGGGATGGCCGGAAATCGCCGTCGAGATCGCCCAGGCAAGCACGGCGCCCAGCATGAAGAACTCGCCATGCGCGACATTGACGATGCGCATGACGCCGAACACCAGCGACAGGCCAAGCGCCGTCAGCGCCAGCACGGCGGACGTGACGAGGCCTTCCAGGGCGGCGAGCAGGAGGTGGGGTCCGAAGTGCATGGGCTAGATACCGGCGGATGCGCGAGGCACCCCCCACTGCCCTGCCGGACTGTCCGGCAGGACAGAGGGGGGTGGCTTGGCGCTCACGCTCGGTGAAACGTCGAAGCTCACAGCGCTTGCGTCGTGTAATCCCCTTCCGGCTCGTAGAGGCCGTCCTCGATCTTGGTCTTGTGGACGACCTTCAGCTTGCCGCCTTCGACCTTGGAGATGTTCTGGATGCCGAAGCATTGGTGGATCTTGCCGTTAAAGGTTTTCGGACCCTGCGGATGCTCCGGCCCTTCGGCGAATTCCTTCAGCGCTTCGGTTGCCTCGACCAGCTTGGCGCGGTCTTCCGGCCCCTTGTAGCCGGCATCCTCCATCGCCTTCTTGACGACATAGAGCGTCTCCCAGCAGCCGAACATGTGGGCAGCGGTGGAGACGTCCTTGGGGTCGCCGACGGCGGCGCCATTGTCGTCGATGCCGACGGCGGCGCGATAGGCCTTCTGCGCGGCCGAGTCATCGGGCTGCGCGTAGCGCGGCGAGCCTTCCCAGAAATGGCTGCCGTCGAGGAATTCGAGGCCGGGGCTGTTGATGTCGACGGCCTCGAGGGAGTCGATGAAGCCGAAGAGCTGCGGCCTTTGCGAGCCGTAGAACTCGCCGAGTTCCTTGACGAACGTGAGCACGGCCGGACCGACCATGACGTGGTAGATCACCTCGGTCTCGGCCGGGATCTGCGGGAAGTATTTGGTGAAGGACGACTCCGTCGGGGGGATGGCGATCTGCGCGATCACGTCGGCGCCTTGCGCCTTCAACGCCGGCGGCAGGTAGTCGCGATGGTCGTAGCCGAAGGCGAAGTCGGGGAAGATCTGCGTCACCTTCTTGCCGGCATTCGCCGCGATCCACGGCGCCATCGACTGGATCTGGCTCTTCACGTCGGTGATGCCGGGCTGGAAGACGTAGCGGTTGAGCTTGGTCGAGGCGACGTGGTGGCCTTCGCTGACCACGAAATAGGGGATCTTGTTTTCGCCGGCGGCGGGCGCCGAGCCGATCACCACATGCGAGAACAGCGTGCCGAAAACGATGTCGGTCTTATGCTGCGTGGCGAACTTGCCGACCACCTCGGCGCCGCGGGCAGGATCGGTGCCATCATCTTCGATCACCAGTTCGACCTTGCGGCCGCTGATACCGCCGGCATCGTTGATCGCCTTGACGGCGGCAGCGCTCGTCTTCTCGTACCAGCGGCCGTAGGCGGCGCCGATGCCGGTGCGGTGCGACTGGAAGCCGATCTTGATCGGCGCCGAACTCTGCGCCTGGCTGTAGCGAACGAAGCCGGGCGCGAGCGCCAGGCCGGCGCCGGCGGCGATGCCTTTCAGCGCTGTGCGGCGGGAAAGCGTGCTTTTGGAGAGGTCGAAAAATCCGTTCTTGTCAGCCATGTCCGTTCCCCTGTTTTCAGTTTTTTGACCAGCGATAAGGCGGCTCGATCCTCCGCGCTCGGAGGACGCGAAAATTGCATGTGTACAAACTAAATCACCAAAGCCGTGACGTGGCAAGCGAGCTTCCACTCCAGCGCCGCCGCGCGTCCTCTAGGGGACGCGCAAAGGACGCTGGAGCACTTTCATTTTGCGCATGATCCTTTCCGAAAATCGAACCCGATTTTCGGGGTCATGCGCGCGTCATGACGGGCCCTTGTCTCATCCGGCCGTCGGCGTAGCAAGCAGCCATAGGCCGAATATGGTGTAGGCGATCATCAGAAGCGTCAGCGGCAGCTGGCTGAGCGCCGCGCGCGACGGCTGCGGGTGGAGTCGCCAGGCTAGGCCGTGTGCGATCAAGACCGCTAGCACATGGCCGACGATGATGACGCCGGCCTGCAGATTCCAGAGCCACCAGGCCGACTCGGCGCCGGCGACAACGCCCGCCTCGACCATCCTGTCGGCGGTGCCGAACAGGTTCCAGCCGAGCGCGAACGGGTCGGACAAAGCGACCAGCGCGTATTGGCCGTCGACGAGCAGCGCCGTGAGGTAGTGGGCGATGTGGTAGGCGAGCGCGATCGGCACGATCGACCAAACCAGGAGGCCGGCGGCTTTCTCGAACGGTTGCCCGTCGCCGGCAAGGCGCTGGCCGAGTGAAACGGCAAGCGCGAACACGGCCGCCAACAAGATGAATGTCAGCACCAAGCCAAAGCTGCCGATGCCGATCAACGCGGTGCGGCCGGGAAATTCCAGCGGATTGACGCCGAACAGGCCGAGCCAGAAGAAGGTTTTGGAAAGACCGTCGAAGGATACGGACGAGAGCGCCAGCAGCAGGAACGCCGTGCCGCTTGCCGGCAGCGACGAGGCGGAAAGCAGCTTCGCACCGGGCCAGCCGAGGTGGAGCCGGCCTTTCTCGCGCTGCAAAGGCGCGAAGCGGGCGACCATGGAGAAAAAGACGGTGAGGAATTCGCCGCGCCGACTCCAGTCTCCGTAGCCGAAGACGCATATGGCGGCGAAGCTGAGCAGCCAGTAGATGCCGGCGGCGAAGGCCAGGCGCGACGGATCGTCGGGCGCGGGATCGATGAGCTGGAACCAGGCGAAGCCGAAGAACAAGACGAACGCCGGCCAGTAGCCGAGCCATTTGGGAAGGCGCGATGGGTCGGCTTCGTCAGTGCGAAGGCTGAAGACGCGAGATGCAACACGCCAGGGGCCGTACCACGGGTTGAGCCAGGACCAGAGATCGCCGAGTGCGCCCTGCAGCAGCGTGAAACCGGCCCAGAGCAGTGTCCAGATCACCAGAGGCAAGGGGTTGGAGAGTGGATCACGGCTGCCGAACAGGCCGGTGGCGATGAGAAGCACGAAGCCGGCAAAGGAAAGCAGGCTGAGGACGGTGCGCGGGTGATCGCTGACAGTGAACAACGAGAGGCGCCGGCGCCAGAAGCGGTCAAGAGCGGCGGGCGGCAGCAGCGCCAGCGTCAGAAAGCTGAAAGCGACCGCAAGCGCGCCACCAGCGATGTAGTAGCCCGTGGGAAGAAGCAGGACGTGGCCGCGGTCAGAGGCGTGGGCGAAGGCGGGGGTGGGGAGGAGAGGTATGAATGAGGCCGCCATTGCGAATGACGTATTTCGAAGCCGTCGATTTCCACCGACGTGCTCCTTCGCACCCACCTCTGTCCTGCCGGACATCTCCCCCGCAAGGGGGGAGATCGGATGTCGCGCGCGATTTCGCCAATTTTGACCGCCGCAGAAAGAGGCAGATTGCGCGAAACTGCCAATCTCCCCCCTTGCGGGGGAGATGTCCGGCAGGACAGAGGGGGGTGGGCGGGAACTCAAGTTATCCGGTTATCCGAAATTCTATTCGAGCAGTCCTCACACCTTGACCAGCTGCTCCACCCGCCCCTTCTCGCCGAAGATGCGCAAATAACGCTTGACCTCCTTCTCATCGCCGGTCGACTTGGCGGGGTTGTCGGAGAGCTTGACCGCCGGCCGGCCATTGGCTTCGCTGACCTTGCAGACCAGCGAGATGGCGTCGAGGCTGTTGGTCTCGGTCGGCGCGCAGCCTTCGAAATCATTGGTGAGGTTGGTGCCCCAGCCGAAGGACATGCGCACCTTGCCGCGGAAATGCTTGTAGGTCTCCTCGATGGTCTCGACCTCGAGCCCGTCGGAGAAGATGAGCAGCTTCTGTTTCGGATCCTTGCCCTTCTCGCGCCACCAGGCGAGGATCTTCTCGCCGCCTTCGATGGGCGGCGCGCTGTCGGGGCGGAAGCCGGTCCAGTCGGCGATCCAGTCCGGCGCGTCGCGCAGGAAAGCGGACGTGCCGAACGTGTCGGGCAGCACGATCAGCAGATTGCCGCCATAATAGCGCTGCCAGTCCTGCAGCACCTTGTAGGGCGCCTGCCTCAGCTCCTCAACGGAATTGGCAAGTGCCGCAAACACCATAGGCAGCTCGTGCGCATTGGTGCCGAGCGCCTCGAGGTCGTTGTCCATGGCCAGAAGCACGTTCGACGTGCCGGTGAAAGCCTCGCCGATGCCTTCCTTCAGCGCCTCGACGCACCAGCGCTGCCACAGGAAGGAGTGGCGGCGGCGGGTGCCGAAATCGGAAATGCGGATGCCGGGCAGTGCCTTCAGCCGCTCGGTCTTGGCCCACATCTTGGCCTTGGCGCGGGCGTAGAGCACGTCGAGCGCAAACTGGCCGAAGGAGCGCATGGCGGCGCGCGAGCGCAGTTCGTTGATGATGGCGAGCGCCGGTATCTCCCACAGCGTGGTGTACATCCAGGGACCGGGGAAGGACAGTTCGTACTGGCCGTCGCGCTTGGTGAGTTCATAGTCGGGAAGGCGGAAATCCTCCAGCCAGGCGAGGAATTCCGGCTCGAAGATCTGCTTGCGACCATAGAAGGTGTTGCCGCCGAGCCAGATCATCTCCTTCTTGGTGAAGCGCAAGGTGCGAGCGTGGTCGAGCTGCTCGCGCAGTTCGCCTTCGTCGATCTCGTCGGCGAGCCGCACCGAGGTCGTGCGATTGATCAGCGTGAAGGTGGCGTCGACGTTGGGGTACATGCCCCAGATCATCTGCAGCATCAGAAGCTTGTAGAAATCGGTGTCCAGCAGGCTGCGGACGATGGGGTCCAGCTTCCAGGTGTGGTTGTAGACGCGCCGCGCTATATCGGTTCGTGCCATATCTGCTCACCCAAAAAGCGCGTCGCGCTTGCGTGATTCCAAGCGCGGCGCCTCAAGTCCCTGTTATGAAGCATTCCGGACGGAAAACCGCCGCGCAGCTCCCAGAATTGTTAACCAGCTGCGGTCTTAGCATTGTATTTTTGAAAGCGCTTCCTGCTTTGCAAGCTGGCCCGACAAAAAGCAGCTATGCAAGTCCAGCGATCATGACGCTGCGCCAGAGCATTTCACCGTTGCACGGCAACCGCGAAATGCTCTTGGCTTTCTTGTTGTTGACGCGAATCTCCGGACGGAAGACCGCTCACACTTTTCCTGGAATCGCTCTAGCCCCGATCACCTTGAGCGCCGGGCGCTTCCTGCGGCTCGGCACACGGCCGGCGACCGGGGCATCGGCGCGGCCCTCGTCCTGCTCCTTTTCGGCAAACAGCCAGTCGATGAAAAGCTGGACGATCGGCGCCGAGCGCATCTCGTTACGGCAGACGACATAGAAGTCATCGACCGCCGGCACCGACAAAGCGAAGGGCGAGACGAGCATGCCTCTGGCGAGCAGGGCGCGCGCGGTCACGGAATCACCGAGCGCCACGCCGTGGCCGTGGACGGCGGCCTCCACCGCTATGCGCGCGTCGCCGAGGTGATGGCGGCGGCCGCGCTCCAGGTCGAGCGCGTCGGCGGCGGCCAGCCAGGTGTGCCACTCGCGGCCGTCGTCGCCATGCAGGAAAACGTGGTCGGCAAGGTCGCGCACACTGCGGATCGGGCGGTTGTTGATCAGCGTCGGGCTGACCACCGGAAACAGCTCGAGACCCGACCATTTGCGTATCCAGCAGTCGCTCCAGCTGCCATCGCCATAATGCACGCAGACGTCGATGTGCGGCGCGCGGATGTCCCTGGCGTCGTTGGAGGGGATCAGCGTCAGCTGGATGTCGGGATATTGCGCGGTGAAGGAGCCGAGCCGCGGCGTCATCCACAACAGGAGCAGCGCCGGCACGCAGGACACCGACAGCACACCGGTGCTTGCGGGGCGTGTCATGCGTTGCGTCGCGGCGGCGATGCCGTCGAAGGCCGCCGAAACCGCCGGCAGGAACTCAGCGCCGTGCGGCGTCAGCTTCACGCGCTGACCCGCGCGCTGGAAAAGCTTTACGCCGAGCGATTGCTCGAGCGCCTTGATCTGGTGGCTGACCGCGCCATGCGTGACGTTGAGCTCGCCTGCCGCCTTGGTCAGCGAGGCATGTCGCGCCGTCGCCTCGAAAGCGCGCAACGGGTTCAACGGCGGCAAGCGCTTGGCCAAGGACAGCTCCCGACTTTGTGAGATTTTCTCACAGCAAAGACCCTAACAATATCAATTGATTTTTCAATACAGTTGCCCGACACTTTTGCCCGGAACAGCTCAACAGACGTAGATTTCGCAGGCGCCGGCGGGCAACGATCAGCCGGATGACTGCTGGCTTGGCAGGCGTCGGTGCAGCCGCCGCGCTGCAAGCAGTCACGGAGGAGGACCGGACATGGGTTACGATCGCGGCAAGCTCGAAGCGTTGCGCCGCAAATATGGCGAGAGCCATGGCGGCGAGATGTTCGATCCGAAATTCCGCAAGGTCGCCGACAAGATCTTCAGCAAAAGCGGCACCCGGCTAGCGCCCTATTCCGGCATCCCGACCTTCCTTGCCGCGCCGTACCGGCAGGTGGCGGCCGACAATCCGGATTTCGGCGACTTGCAAGTGGCGATGATCGGCGTGCCGATGGACCTTGGCGTCACCAACCGGCCGGGCTCACGCTTCGGGCCGCGGGCGCTGCGCGCCATCGAGCGCATCGGCCCCTACAATCACGTGCTGGAATGCGCGCCGACGCATGAGCTGCGCGTCGCCGACATCGGCGACACGCCGTTCCGCAGCCGTTACCGGCTGGAGATCAGCCACGAGGACATCGAAAAGCGCACCAACCAGATCGTCGACGCCGGTGTGCTGCCGCTTTCGGTCGGCGGCGACCACTCGATCAGCCATCCGATCCTGAAGGCGGTCGGTAAGCAGGCTCCGGTCGGCATGATCCATATCGACGCCCATTGCGACACCAGCGGGCTGTTCGACATGACCAAGTTCCACCACGGCGGACCGTTCCGCAACGCGGTCCTGGACGGCGTGCTCGATCCCACCCGCACGATCCAGATCGGCATTCGCGGCTCGGCCGAGTATCTGTGGGAGTTCACCTATGAATCCGGCATGACGGTGGTCCATGCCGAGGAGGTGACCAGCCTCGGCATACCCGCCATCATCGAGAAGGCGCGGAAGATCGTCGGCGACGGCCCGACCTACATCTCCTTCGACGTCGACAGCATCGATCCGGCCTTCGCCCCGGGCACCGGCACGCCTGAAGTCGGTGGGCTGACGACGCGCGAGGTGCTCGAGCTGCTGCGCGGCCTGAAGGGACTCAACATCGTCGGCGGCGACGTCGTCGAGGTGGCGCCGCAATATGACGCGACCACCAACACCGCCCATGTCGGCGCGCAAGTCCTGTTCGAGATCCTGAGCCTGATGGTGTTCAGCCCGGCAATCAAGAAAGGCTGACACGAGAGCGTTTCACCGCTTCATGGAATCGGCGAACCGCTCTAACGCTTTGTTTCTACGCAATTCCGGACGGAAGCTATACGAAGTCGCCAAGCGTAGACCGCTTCCCGCTTTTCCTGGAATTGCTAACCAGTACGGCCGTCGCGCTGGAGCCGGCGGCCGGTTTCAACAACAAGCTTCCAGCAGGGGAACTAAAATGACTCTTCGAAACACACTGAAATCCGCACTTGCGGCACTCATCATGCTCGGCGCCGCCGGTCTTGCCTCGCAGGCCAAGGCCGACGCCATCGACGACATCACCAAGGCCGGGGCCATCAATGTCGGCATCTTCTCCGACTTCCCGCCTTTTTCCTCGGCCAGCGCCGACATGAGCATCAAGGGCTATGACATCGACGTCGCGCAGGCGATCGCCGATTCCTTGAAGGTGAAGCTGAACCTCGTCAGCGTCACCGGCCAGAATCGCATCCCGTATCTCACCGACAAGCGCGTCGATATCCTGATGAGCGTCGGCTATTCGAAGGAGCGCGAGCAGGTGATCGATTTCGCCGCCGCCTACGCGCCCTATTACATCGCCGTCATCGGCCCGGCCGAGCTTGCCGTCAAAGGCAAGGACGACCTTGCCGACAAGTCGATCGCCGTCAATCGCGGCACGCTGGAGGATACCTCGCTCACCCAGGCGGCGCCCGCCTCGGCCGACATCCGCCGCTTCGACAACTACAATTCCGTCATCCAGGCCTTCATCTCCGGACAGACGCAGCTCATGGTGGTCGGCAACGATGTCGGCGCGCAGGTGCTGGCCAAGCAGGTTGCATTGAAGCCCGAGCAGAAGTTCCAGCTGCTGACCTCGCCCTCGCATATCGGCCTCAACAAGAACGAGGATAGGCTGAAGAAGGCGGTGAACGATGCGGTCGCCAAGATGCTGGCGGACGGCAAGCTGGACGAGAGCTCGAAAGCCTGGCTGAAGACGCCGCTCAATCCCGACAACCTCAAGGATTGATCTCGCTTGGCGGTTCAGCGCGCATGAAGCGCTGAACCGCTCCCGTACTTGTTTCTTGCGCTACACGCTTTCCAACAGGGCCAATCGCGATGGGCTACAGCCTGGACTTCGGCTGGCTTGCGGGTGCAGCGGGCGTGATCGCGCGCGGCGCGGCGATGACGCTGCTTCTGATCGTCGTCACCACGCTGGCCGGCACTTTCCTCAGCATCCTGGGCGCCGCCGGACGCCGGAACGGCCCGAGGCCGCTCAAGCTGGCGATCGGCTGGTATGTCGAGGTGATGCGCAACACTCCGTTCCTGGTGCAGCTGTTCTTCATCTTCTTCGGACTGCCCAGCCTCGGCATCCGACTCGATCCGATCCTGGCCGCCATGCTGGCGATGACGCTCAACATGGCGGCCTACACGATCGAGATCGTCGGCGCGGGTCTGGACGCGGTGCCGCGCGGGCAGACGGAGGCAGCACTTGCGCTCGGGCTCAGGCCCAGGCAGGTGTTCATCAAGATCGTGCTGCCGCAGGCGCTGAAAGTGATCTATCCGGCGCTGACCAGCCAGATCGTCATCATGATGCTGGAATCGGCCGTGGTGTCGCAGATCGCGGTGCGTGAACTGACCTACGAGGCCGACATGCTGCAGGCGCGCACCTTCCGCGCCTTCGAAACCTATCTGGTGGTGACCATGGTCTATCTCGGCCTGTCGATGGGGCTGCGCCGGCTGCTGGTCAGCGGCGGACGCCGCGCACTCGGAGCCGGCGTGTCATGATCGAATTCACCCTCTGGGACATATTGCGCAACCTTCTGCTCGCCGCGCGGTGGACGGTGCTGTTGTCGCTTGCGGCCTTCGTCGGCGGCGCGCTGGTCGGGCTGGTCGTGCTGTTCTTCCGCATAGCCAAGAACAAATGGATCAAGCGGATCGCTTCCGGCTATATCGCGCTGTTCCAGGGCACGCCGCTCCTCATGCAGCTTTTCCTGATGTTCTTCGGCCTGCCGATGTTGGGGCTGCGCATCGAGCCATGGACCGCCGCGGCGCTCGGCCTCACCTTCTTTGCCAGCGCCTATCTCGCCGAGATCTGGCGCAGCGGTGTCGATGCGCTGCCGCGCGGCCAGTGGGACGCCGGCGCCAGTCTCGGACTGCATTATCTGCAGGAACTCAGGCTGATCATCCTGCCGCAGGCCTTCGCCATCACGCGCGCCCCGACCGTCGGCTTCCTGGTGCAGCTGATCAAATCGACGGCGCTGACCTCGATCATCGGTTTCGAGGAGTTGGTCAGGACCTCCAACGCCATCAACAACGCGACCTTCGAACCCTTCACCGTCTACGGGCTGGTGGCGCTGATCTTCTTCGTGATGTGCTTCCCGCTGACGCAATATGCGCGGCGGCTTGAGCGTGTCGCCGCACACTGAAGGTCGACGAGGGCCGCCGCCTGACCGGCGGCCGCCCTTCTCAATGGCTGAACGACAGTGCCGGCGCGATGCGATCGCGCCGCAGCCAACGGACGAGCAGGAGCACCGCCACCACCGCCAGGCCTGACGAAAGGCCGATCCAGATGCCGACGCCGTTGAAGCCGAAATGGAAGGCGAGCAGCACGCCGAGCGGAAGGCCGACCCCCCAATAGCCGATCGCGGCATAGATCATCGGCACCTTGGTATCGTGCAGGCCGCGCAGCATGCCGGCGGCCACCGCCTGCGCGCCGTCGAAGATCTGGAACAGCGCGGCAAACACCAGGAAGGACACGGCAAGCGTGATCACCCTGGCATTGGCCGGATCGGCGAGATCGATGAAGGCGCTGATCAAAAGATGCGGCCATAGGATCATCACCAGCCCCATCAGCGCCATGAAGGAGACGCCGATGACAAAGCTGGTCCAGCCGGCGCGCGAGACGCCCTCGGGATTGCCGGCGCCATGTGCCAGGCCGACGCGCACGGTGACCGCCTGGTTGAGGCCGAGCGGCACCATGAAGGAGATCGAGGCGATCTGGATGGCAATCGCGTGGGCTGCCAGCGAATCCGCGTCGATCAGACCCATCAGCAGGGCTGCCGCATTGAAGATCGTCACCTCGAAGGCGAGGATGCCGGCGATCGGCAGGCCGAGCCTCAGCAGGCCGCGGAAGCGCGGCCAGTCGGAGCGCCAGAAGCGGCCGAAGAGGTGATAGCGGCGGAATTTTTTCTCCAGCACCACCACGGCCGCCAGTCCAACAAACATCAGCATGCTGGAAAGCGAGGTGGCGAGGCCCGAGCCGGCGATGCCCATCGGGCGGACGCCGAGGTTGCCGAACATGAAGACCCAGTTGAAGTAGGCGTTGCAGGCGACGGCGACGAAAACGATGATCAGCGCCCAGCCGGGCCGCTCCAGCGCCGAGATGAAGGAGCGCAGCACGATATAACCGTAAAAAGGCAGCACCGCCCATTGCAGCCAGTGCAGGTAGATGCCTGCCTGGTGCGCGAGGTCCGGCTTCTGCCCCATGGCCAAAAGCACTTCTTCGCCATGCCAGAGGAACAGCCAGATCGGGATCGAGACGAGGACCGCCAGCCAGAGTCCTTGGCGCACGGTGCGGCGCAGGTCGCGCACCGAATGGCGGCGGCGGCCGAGCTCGGTCGCCATCATCGGCGAGGTGGCGAGCATCAGGCCAAGCCCGAAGATCAGCGGCATGAAATAGAGGTTGGAGCCGAGCGCGCCGGCGGCCAGCGTGTCGGGTCCCAAACGGCCCATCATCATGACGTCGGTCGCGGTCATGGCGGTCTGGCCGAGATTGGTGAGCACCATCGGCCAGGCAAGCGACAATGTTGCCCTGATTTCCTGACGCCAAAAATTTTCCGGCGCGCGAGCGCCGGCTTCGATCGCAGACATTTTCCGCTCTTCAGACCACGGCGCGTCGGGACTCGCCCGGAAGCCGCACGCAAACGGCGCAAAATGGCGCCGTTTGCGCCGTCTTGTGAACGAAATGCGACATATTGGCAAGGAGGAGGAGCGGCGACCTATTGAGCCAGCGGGAAGCGCAAGAGCCGGGCCTTCTATTGGATGGTGTCGAGCGCCTGCCGCTGGCGGTGCATTTCGAGGAAGATGCGATAGTCGCGGTCGAAGCGAGCGCCGGCCGCCGGATTCGGGGGCCGCGTCCTGCCGCCCTGCTGCATGGCCACGCAAGCGGCGTTGAGGTCGGGGTAAAGCCCAGCGGCGGTCGCAGCGACCATTCCGGTGCCGAGCAACACCGCCTCGTCGGCCAGCGGCTCGATGACGGTGCAGCCGGTGGCATCGGCATAGAGTTCCATCAAGAGCGGGTTCTTGGTGTGGCCGCCGGTGACGTGCAGCGTGTCGATCAAATAGCCGTTCTCGTTCAGCGCCTCGAGCACATGGCGCACGCCGAGCGTGATGCCGACGGCGGTGCGCCAGTAGAGCTTGCACAGGCTGTCGAAGGAGGAATCGAGTGTCAGCCCGCTGACGACGCCAACCGCGTGCGGGTCGGCGAGCGGCGAGCGATTGCCGTGGAAATCCGGCAGCACATGCAGGCGCGCCGCCAGCGCATCGCCCTCGGCGGCGCGCAGTTCGGCGACGCGCTTGGCGATCCTGGCATGCATTGCCGCATCCGGCTCGCCGCCGGCGCCGTGCCAGCGGATGATGTGGTCGAGCAGAGCGCCGGTCGCCGACTGACCGCCTTCCGACAGCCAGAGCTTTGGCAACGCCGCGCCATAATATGGTCCCCAGACGCCGGCGAAAGGCTGCGGATCCTGCGACATCGCCATGACGCAGGACGAGGTGCCGGCAATCAGCGCCAGGTGCCGGCTGATGCCCTTCTCGTCGCCGGCGAAGCCGCCGAGCACACCGAGCGCGCCGGCATAGGCGTCGATCACCCCGGCGCCGACCCGGCATTTTTCCGTGAGGCCGAGATCTGCCGCCGCATCGGCCGTGAGTTGCCCGATATCGGTGCCGACGGGGCTCGCCTTGTCCGGAAGATTGCCATGCTCGAAGAGATCGCCGATGCCGACGAGCTTGAAGAAATCGCGCCGCCAGCCCGTCTCCTCATGCGCGAGATAGGTCCATTTGGCCGTCAGCGTGCATTGCGAGCGGGCGAGCGATCGGGTCGCTTTCCAGGTCAGGAAATCGGCGAGATCGAACAGATAGCCGGCTTCATTCCAGGTTGCGGGCAGGTTGCGCTTCAGCCACATCAGCTTCGGCGTTTCCATTTCCGGCGACATCACCCCGCCGATATAGTCGAGCACTGCATGGCCGCTTCTGGTGCATTCGTCAGCTTCGGCGATGGCGCGATGGTCGAGCCAGACGATGGTGTCCCAGCGCTTCTCTCCCGTGACCGAGACGCTCAGCTGATCGCCCCGCCTGCCGCGCACCACCAGCGAGCAGGTGGCGTCAAAGGAGATGCCGACAATATCCGATGCGGCGACGTTCGTCTTCTCGCGCGCGGCCCGCACGGCGGCGCAGACTGCCGACCAGATATTTTCCGAATCGTGCTCCGCGTGATCGGGCTTAGGCTGGTGCATGGCGATCGGCCGCTCGGCGCGGCCGAGCAGGTTGCCATGCGAGTCGAGAATGCCCGCGCGAGCGCTCCCGGTGCCGACATCGACCGCGCAAACGAAACTCGTCAAGATGCTTTTACTCTCGCTCCCAGGTCTGCAATCAGGTCGGGCAATTGCAGCATGTCAGCGAATATAAAGTCCGGTTCGGTCGACGCAAGCCGCGCCTTGAGCGCAGGGTTGTTTGCATGCGATCCGCCGGTGAAGGCAAAGACACGCATCCCCGCCGCTCGCGCCGCGGCGATGCCGGCCGGGCTGTCCTCGATGACAAGGCATTTGCCCGGATCAGCGCGCATCGCGGCGGCGGCATGGAGAAACAGGTCCGGCGCCGGCTTGCCGCGCTTGACCATGGCGGCGCTGAAGAGGTGCGGCTCCAGCAGGCCCAGCAGGCCGGTGACCTCGAGCGCGTAGCGGATGCGCTCCAGCGTGCCGGAAGAGGCGACGCAATGGGGCAGGCCAAGCTTCGGCAGGATCTCCTTGATGCCGGGGATCGGCTTCAGCTCCTCGCGGAACTTGCGCATCAGCTCGACGCGCATGGCGGTGAGATGCTGGTCGCTGATCTCAAGCCCGAAATCGCTGCCGAGGATCTCGCGCACGCTCTTCATGCTCTTGCCGAGGAAATGCTCGTAGGCGGCGTCCTCCGAGACCGTGCCGCCGGCGAGCTCGATCATGCCCAGCAACGCGGTCACCGAAAGCGCCTCGCTGTCGACCAGCACGCCGTCACAGTCGAAGATGACGAGCTCGGGCGTCATTGCGGCTGCGTCCAAAGAGCTTCAGAGCTTATCGGCGAGATAGCGCGTCAAGGTTTCGCGCGCGCCGTTCGCCCACAATTCGTTCAGCGCATGGGCGAAGGCTTCGGCAAAGACGGCGGAGCGGCCGACATCGCCATAGATGTCGTCCATCGCCAGCCAGGCCTCGGGCGAGTTCTTCGCCGCTTTGGCGGTCGCCTGCATCCGGTCCCAGTTCGGATCGTTCGGCTCGATGACGGCGCCGCTGTCGGTGGTGCCGAAGCAGTAGCGGCACCAGAGCGCGGACTCCAGAGCCAGGCCGGCAACACCTTTCCCCGCCTTCAGTCGGTCCGCGGCGGTCGGAATTATGAATTTCGGCTGGCGGTTGGAACCGTCGAGGCAAAGCCTTCGGATGGTGTCGCCGATCTTGGGGTTGGAGAAGCGGCGCTCGATGAGCTGGTAGTAATCCTCGAGCACCGTGTCGGGCACCGGCGGCACGGTCGGGATGATCTCGTCGCGCTCCACCTTGGCGAGAAAGCGGCGCACCAGAGGCTCCTGCATCGCCTCATGCACGAAATGGATGTCCATCAGGCCCGCCGGATAGGCAATGGCTGCGTGGCCGCCGTTCAAGATGCGGATCTTCATCAGCTCGTAAGGCGAGACATCCTTGACGAACTGGACGCCGGCCCGTTCCAGCGGCGGCCGGCCGGCGGTGAAATGATCTTCCAGCACCCATTGTTTGAACGGTTCGCAGAAGACCGGCCAATTGTCCTCCAGCCCGAAATCATTGGCCAGAATGCTGCGCTCGCGATCGGTGGTGGCCGGCGTGATGCGGTCGACCATGCCGTTCGGGAAAGCGACGTTGTCCCTCACCCAGTTGGCCAGAGCCTCGTCGATCAGCCGGGCAAGGCCGATGACGCCGTCGGAGGTGACGTGGCCATTGTGGGGGATGTTGTCGCAGGACATGACCGTGAACGGCACGATGCCGTCGGCGCGCCGGCGCACCAGTCCGGCAAGAATGATGCCGAAGACCGTCTTCGGTGCCGCACCGGGCTGGGCATCGGCGACAATGTCGGGATGGGCCGGATTGAACTTTCCGGAGGCCGGATCGATGAAATAGCCGCCCTCGGTGATGGTCAGCGACACAATCTTGATCGCAGGGTCGGCGAGCTGCTCGACGATCGCCTCAGCATCGCCCGGCATCAGGAAATCGACCATGGCGCCGGTGACGCGGGCGCTCATATGGCCCTGGTCCTGCTCGACCACGGTGGTCAGCCAGTCCTGCTCCTGCAGCCTGGCGCGGCCGGCCTTCTCGCCCTCGAACACGCCGGCGCCGATCAGCGCCCAGTCATGGCCGAGGCCGGAATTGAATAGGTCGTCGAGATAGACAGCCTGGTGCGAGCGGTGGAAGTTGCCGACGCCGAAATGCACGATGCCGGCCTTCAGCGCGGCGCGATCGTATTTCGGACCGGAAACCTTCGACGGAAGCTTGGCGAGGTTCGAGGAAGAGAGTTTCACGGTCATCTTACTTACCCTTTGGCCGATATGCAGCCCGACAATCCAACCCCCAATTCACCCGCTTGGGGGAGCGGTGAGGGGCAGCATCCGTTTGCCGGTATGCGCCCCTCACCTGCCCCGCGACGCGTCCTCCCCGGAGGAAGAGGGGCGCGCTTCCCCCTCAACTCATCCATTGACCGCCATCGACGTTGTAGGTCTGGGCGACAATGTATTCGGCCTCGTCACTGGCGAGGAAAACCGCCATGCCAGTCAGATCTTCGGCTCGACCCATGCGGCCATAGGGCACGCTTTCGCCGACGAGCCTCTTCTTCTCGCCCTTCGGCCGGTTCTCATATTTGGCGAACAGCGAATCGACGTGATCCCAATGCTCGCCGTCGACGACGCCCGGTGCGATGGCGTTGACGTTGATGCGGTGCTTGATCAGGTCGAGTCCGGCCGACTGGGTAAGCGAGATGACGGCGGCCTTGGTGGCGCAATAGACCGCGACCAGCGGCTCGCCGCGGCGCCCGGCTTGGCTCGCCATGTTGATGATCTTGCCGCCCCGGCCAGCAGCGATCATCGAGCGGGCCGCCGCCTGCAGCATGAACAGCGTGCCGGCGACATTGACGGAGAAGAGCTTGTCGTAGCTCGCGCGGCTGATCTCGACGATGGGCGCAAGGTCGAACAAGGCGGCATTGTTGATCAGGATGTCGAGGCCGCCGGCGTTCGCTTCGACGGCTTTCACGCCGGCCTCGATCGAGGACTGGTTGGTGACGTCGAGCCGGATCGCGTAAGCGGCAGAGCCGATATCCTTTGCCGTCGCTTCCGCCGCTTCGAGATTGATGTCGGCAATCGCCACCCTGGCGCCTTCGCGAACATAGGATTCGGCGAAGGCCCTGCCGATGCCGCGCGCCGATCCGGTGATCAGCGCCGATTTGCCTTTGAGCCTCACTGCGCCAGCGCCTTGCCGTCGGCGCCGAAGCGATGGAGCTTGGCCTTGTCGGGCGTCAGGTAGACGGTGTCGCCGTGCTTGACGGCAACCTCGCCGTCGGCGCGCACATTGATCGTGCCGATGCCATCGGTCTGGACATGCAGGAAGGTGTCGGAGCCGAGATGCTCGGCAACGCCGACCGTCGCCTTCCAGTCGCCGGCCGTGGTCGAGATGTTGATGTGCTCGGGCCGGATGCCGATGGTCTTGGCGCCGTATTTGTCGGCCGGCGCGCCTTCGATCAAGTTCATCTTCGGCGAGCCGATGAAGCCGGCGACGAACAGGTTCTTCGGCGTCTTGTAGAGTTCCATCGGCGAGCCGACCTGCTCGATGTTGCCGGCATTGAGCACGACGATCTTGTCGGCCATCGTCATGGCCTCGACCTGGTCGTGGGTGACGTAGATCATCGTCGTCTTCAGCTGATGATGCAGCTCGCTGATCTCCAGCCGCATGGTGCCGCGCAGGGCTGCGTCGAGGTTGGACAGCGGCTCGTCGAACAGGAAGGCCGATGGCTGGCGCACGATGGCGCGGCCGATGGCGACGCGCTGGCGCTGGCCGCCGGAGAGCTGGCCCGGGCGCCGCTCGAGATAGTTGGTGAGGTTCAAGACGCGCGCCGCGTCCTTGACCTTCTTATCGATGGTCGCCTGGTCCTCGCCGGCCATCTTCAGCGGGAAGGCGATGTTCTTGGCGACCGTCATATGCGGGTAGAGCGCGTAGGACTGGAAGACCATGGCAAGCTTGCGCTTGGCCGGCGCCTCGCGGGTGACGTCGCGGCCATCGATGCTGATGGTGCCGCCGCTGGTGTCCTCCAGCCCGGCGATCAGCCTGAGCAGCGTGGACTTGCCGCAACCCGAGGGGCCGACGAACACGACGAACTCGCCGTCCTCGATGGCGAGGTCGATGTTCGGAATGATCGTCGTCGACCCGAAGGACTTGGAGACGTTCTTGAGCGTGATGTTTCCCATGGTTTCCTCCCCGGATTTCGTCCGCCGCTTACGGCTTACTTCACGGCGCCAAAGGTCAGGCCGCGCACCAGCTGCTTCTGGCTGAACCAGCCCATTATCAGGATCGGCGCGATCGCCAATGTCGAGGCCGCCGAGAGCTTGGCCCAGAACAGGCCCTGCGGACTGGAGAAGGAGCTGATGAAGGCGGTGAGCGGTGCGGCCTCGGTGGTGGTCAGGCGGATCGTCCAGAACGCCTCGTTCCAAGCCAGGATGATGTTCAAGAGCATGGTCGAGGCAATGCCGGGAACGGCCATGGGCGTCAGCACATAGATGATCTCGTTCCACAGCGAGGCGCCGTCCATGCGCGCCGCTTCGAGGATCTCGCCCGGGATCTCGCGGAAATAGGTGTAGAGCATCCAGACCACGATCGGCAGGTTGATCAGCATCAGCATGATGGTGAGGCCGATGCGGCTGTCGAGCAGGCCGGTGTCGCGGAAGATGAGATAGATCGGGAACAGCACCGCGACGGCCGGCATCATCTTGGTGGAGAGCATCCACATCAGGATGTCCTTGGTCCGCTTGGTCGGCGAAAAGGCCATCGACCAGGCCGCCGGCACGGCGACGATGAGCGCAAGGACGGTCGAGCCGACCGACAGGATCACGGAATTCAGGAAGAACTTGAAATAACCGCTCTGCGCCTGCACCTCGGAGTAGCTTTCGGTGGTGCCGGACGGGATCAAGGCGAAGCCCTGGATCGCCTCCTGTTCCGACTTGAAGGAGGTGATGATCGTATAAAGGATCGGGAAGAAGATCAGCAGGGCGACGACCCAGGCCGCGACTGTTGCGATCGTCTTGTGCTGGGTGGTGACTGCGCGTGCCATGTCAGGTCCTCCCGTATCGGCGATGTTGGCGGCAGGGTCGACCCCCACTCCGGTTTGCTGCGCAAACCACCTCTCCCCCGATCGACGGGGTAGAGGAAGCGCGGGGCTTCGATGCAGGCGTTTCCTCTCCCCCGGGCAGGGGGAGAGGTGTCCGGCGCAGCGGGACGGAGTGGGGGTGGTTCAGCGCAAGTGGCATCGTCTTGCCCCTACTTGTCCAGGTTCCTGCCGACCGCGCGCATGACGAAGAAGGCGACGATGTTGGCGAGAATGACCGCGATGACGCCGCCTGCCGACGCCTGGCCGATTTTGAATTCCAAGAGCGCCTTCTGGTAGACGAGGAACGGCAGGTTGGTGGAGGCGTAGCCGGGACCGCCATTGGTGGTGACCAGGATCTCGGCATAGACCGAGAGCAGGAAGATGGTCTGGATCAGGATGACGACGGTGATGGCGCGCGACATGTGCGGCAGCGTCAGATACCAGAAGCGGCTGAGGAAGCCGGCGCCATCCATCTCGGCTGCCTCTTTCTGCTCACCATCAAGCGATTGGAGCGAGGTGAGCAGGATCAGCGTCGCGAAGGGCAGCCATTGCCAGGCGACGATCAGGATGACGGCGGTCAGCGGGTGCTGACCGAACCAGTCGATCGGGTTGGCGCCGAAGAAGCGGGCAATATCGGCAAAGACGCCGTATTGCGGGTGCATGATCATGTTCTTCCAGACAAGCGCCGCCACCGGCGGCATGACGAAGAACGGCGAGATGACCAGGATGCGCACGAAGCCCTGACCCCAGATCGGCTGGTCGAGCAGCAGCGCCAAAAGGATGCCGCCGATCACGGTGATGGCCAGGACACTGACGACGATGGTCAATGTGTTGAGGATCGACTGCAGGAAGGCGGGGTTGGAATAGAAGAGCTTGTAATTGGCGAACCAGACGAACCCATCGCGGATCGGATTGAGCGGGTTGTACTGGAGGAACGAGAACCACAGCGTAAAGACCAGTGGCACGATCATCCAGACGAACAGCAGGATCACCGACGGCGCCATCATGAAACGGGCAAGCGAACGGGTTTGCTGAGTAGCCATGACGGTCACCCTCCCAAGGTCAGCCGGATTTAGACTTGTGCCAGAATTCCTGATTACAGAGGTGGCCGCCCGAACTGGGTTTCGGGCGGCCTATGCCGGTCATGATCCGCTACCGGCGTTCGGCACCGGGAGGAGCCTTACTTGAGGTAGCCGCCTTCGGTCATCGCGGCGGTCGCCGCGTCCTGGGCCTGCTTCAGCGCATCATCGACGCTCGACTGGCCGGCAAGAGCGGCGGAGAAGAGCTGACCGACGGTGGTGCCGAGGCCCTGGAATTCCGGGATGGCCACGAACTGCACGCCGACATAGGGCACCGGCTTGACGGTCGGATGCGTCGGGTCGGCGGCATTGATGGAGTCCAGCGTCATCTTCGCGAAGGGCGCTGCCTTCTGGTACTCCGGATTGTTGTAGAGCGAGGTCCGCGTTCCGGGCGGAACGTTGGCCCAGCCTTCCTTCGAAGCCACCAGTTCGAGGTAGTGCTTCGAGGTCGCCCAGGAGACGAACTTCTCGGCGGCGTCGGCCTTCTTGGTGCCGGCGGGGATAGCGAGAGACCATGCCCACAGCCAGTTGCCGCGCTTGCCGAGACCCTTGTCGGGCGCCAGCGCATAGCCGACCTTGTCGGCGACCTGGGAGGCCTTCGGGTCGGAGACGAAGGACGCGGCGACGGTGGCATCGATCCACATGCCGCACTTGCCCTGCTGGAAGAGCGCAAGATTCTCGTTGAAGCCGTTGGAGGACGCGCCCTCAGGACCGTCTGCCTTCATCAGGTCGACATAGAACTGCAGCGTGTTCTTCCATTCCGGCTGGTCGAATTGCGGCTTCCAGTTCTCATCGAACCAGCGAGCGCCGAAGGAGTTCGACATGGCGGTCAGGAAGGCCATGTTCTCGCCCCAGCCGGCCTTGCCGCGCAGGCAGATGCCGTTCACGCCATTGGCGCGATCGGTCATCTTGTCGGCGGCTTCCTTGATGAAGTCCCAGGTCGGCGCGTCGGGCATTTTTAGGCCGGCCTTTTCCATCAGGTCCTTGCGGTACATGACGAAGGAGCTCTCGCCGTAGAACGGCGCGGCATAGAGCTTGCCGTCGACCGAAAGGCCGCCGGCAATGGCCGGGATGATGTCCTTGACGTCGTAGTCGTCGCCGAGCTTCTCGAGCGGCAAGAGCCAGCTCTGCTTGGCCCAGATCGGAACCTCGTAAGTGCCGATGGTCAAGACGTCGTACTGGCCACCCTTGGTGGCGATGTCGGTGGTGACGCGCTCGCGCAGCACGTTTTCTTCGAGCGTGACCCAGTTGAGCTGGATGTCGGGATTGGCCTTCGTGAAGTCGTCCGTCAGCTTCTGCATGCGGACCATGTCGCCGTTGTTGACGGTGGCGATGGTGATGGATTCGGCATGCGCGGCGAATGCAAGGGCGCTGGCCGACAACAGGCCCAGGGTGAGCGTGCGAAGTTTCATCAATTCCTCCCTAAAACCAAGATGAGCATTTGCCTTGGCTGTGGGCAATTACTCACTAAGTGTGAATTATGTCAAGCCGGAATCGATGCTGCAGCGCAGCACAAATCGATGCCGCGCCCGTCTGGGCGATGCGTAGCGGAGACGGCAGGCTGTGATGCCGGCCTACTGACAGGCGATCTCGGCGAGAATCCAATCGCGGAAGGCGCGGATCTTCGGCACGTTGCGCCGGGCAGTGGGATAGACCAGCCAGTAGGCGTGGCCGTCGTCGCCGACGAGGTCGAAGGGCTGGATCAGCCGGCCGTCGGCAAGCTCGTTCTTGAACAGGGCGCTGGTGACGATCGCAACACCTTGCCCGGCCATCGCGGCATTGGCCTCATAGGCCTGCGCGCCCATGCTGGTGCCGGGACGGCTGGCGAGTTCCTCCGCGGGCAGGCCGGCGAGCGCGAACCATTCCTGCCACCAGATGTCGCCGGGATCGAGGATGGGGAGCTTGAGCAGGTCGGCGGGCTCCTTGACGCCGCCGATGCTCGCCGCAAGCCTGGGGCTGAGCACCGGGGTGAAGTCGGCCCTGAACAGCATATGCGTTTCCACGCCGGGCCATTTGCCGCCGCCGGAGCGGATGGCGATGTCGACGTCCTCACGCGCGAAATCGACGACTCGGTTCGAGGTGTCGACACGCACGGCAAGCGAGGGGTGCGCGACCTGAAAGGATCCCAGATGCTGCGCCAGCCAGTTCGAGGCGAAGGTGAGCAGGGTGGAAACGCAAAGCACGCCGTCGGCGCCGGCTCGGGCGGCCGCATAGGCGCCGCTCAGCAGCGCGAATGCCTCGCTGACAGCCGGCGCAAGACGCTGGCCGGGTTCGGTCAGCTCGATCTGCCGTGGACGGCGCAGGAACAGCGGCGCGCCGATGCGCTCTTCCAGAAGCTTGATCTGATAGCTCGCGGCGGCCTGGGTCATGCCGAGCTCCTCGGCGGCCTTGGTGAAGGAGAGGTGCCTGGCCACGGCCTCGAACACCCGAATCGCCTGCAGGGGCGGGAGCTGGACATTCTGCCGGGAGCTCAGATCGGGCATAAGGCCTCTTTATGGGTCATGATCGACGTTTGATTGGAAGCACGTGCCGATCAGCCCGATATTTTGGGTCGACGATCACTCCAGTTCAAGCATAGCGAAGGCTGACGATCATGACCCCGATGCAGGAAAAACTCGATTCGACCCCAATACATGGATGGATTTCGCTGCTGGCGCGGGAATTGTCGTGGTTCGCCAACCGCAGGCGCGGCTATGTCGATGTGCGAGAACTGTCGGAGCACCTGCAGCGGGATATGGGCTTCCTCGACGGCAACGATCCGCATGGACGCTACAAATAGCCGGGTTTCTTTTTATCGCCAACGGCTCGTCGCGTCAGATTCGCCCGAGCCCAGCATCACGATCACGCGCCGCCGAGCAGGGCGGTGGCTGTCCGTTCATCGGTGATGAGGCCATTGACCAAACGACGGTTCACGGCGGCGAGAATGCCCGGCAGCTTGCGCTCGCCCATGGCAAGCGCGATGACCAAGGACTTCTCGCGTGACGGCAAGGCGGCGGACGAAACGCGGTCGTTGGTGATGCCTTCGATCATGCGGCCTTCGCGGTCGAAAACCCAGCCGACGATCTCGCCGACGCCGCCGGCTTTCTGCAGTGCCTTCAGTTCCCCCTCCGAGATGAAGCCGTCCTCGTAGAGCGGCGCCTTCGGGCCGAGATCGCCGATGCCGACGAATGTGACGTCGGCTTCCGCGGCCAGCGCCAGCGTCGGCTGGATCATTGGCTGGCTGAGCAGCATGTCGCGCTCTTCCGGCGAGGAGGCGATGACCGGCAGCGGCATCGGGAAGGAGCGCGCCTTGACCCGGTCGGCCATGGTGAAGATGACGTTGTAGAAGGCGGCCGAGCCGTCGGGCGAGATGTTGCCGGTCAAGGACACCACCTTGTGCTGCGGGCACTCCATCGGCGGCAACAGCTCGATCGCCGCCTTCAGGGTGCGCCCGGTGCCGATCGCCATGACGATGGGGGCGGCGGAGCGCAGCCGCCGCTCGATCTCGGCAGCCGCCGCCTCGGCGACGCCGATCGTCGTCGAGGACGAGGTCGGATCGCTCGGCACCACCTCGACGAGATCGAGCGCGAAACGCGACTTCAGCCGCGCGCCAAGGTCGAGGCAATTGGCGATCGGATGATCGACGCGGACCTTGATCAGCCCTTCCGACATCGCCAGCGAGACGAGCCGCTGCGCCGTCTGCCTGGAAATGCCGAGCTTGGCGGCGATCTGATCCTGGGTGTTGCCGGCAACATAGTAGAGCCAGCCGGCCCGCGCGGCGTCGTCCAACCTGGTGCTGCCGGTTTCCTGTCGCGCGTTCACATTCTGCCTCCCCAAGCCCGACAATAGCGGGCCCTCTAGATTACAGCGAAAGCGGCCCTGCGCAATTGTCAAATTGAAAGAGCAATTGCTTGCGCCGCTGCCGACCAAGGTTGGCCCTGTTCGCACTCGCTTCAACCATTTGCCGGGAGAGCGGTTTATCTCTGACCGGAAACCCATTAAGGGATCGGCAAAAGGAGCCTTGCATGACGCCGAAAGCGGTTTTCTGGGACATGGACGGCACGCTGGTCGACAGCGAGCCGCTGCACGAGGCAGCACTTGTGGCCGCTTTGCGCAGCGTCGGCATCACGCCGCCGACCGACCTGCACGAACGCGTGCTGGGCGTCGCGGCATGGCCGGTCTACGAAATGCTGCGCGACCAGTTCGGCCTCGACCTGCACTTCGATGACTGGATCGTGCGCAAATACGACCACTATCTGCCGATGGCCGAGACGCTCAAGCCGCGGCCCGGCGCGATCGAGGTGTTCAACCAATTGCGCGCGCTAGGCGTCGAGCAGGCGGTGGTGTCCAATTCCGACCGGCTGATCGTTGACGCCAATCTCGGCGCGGTCGGTCTCGTCTATCCCGGCATGCACACGGTGAGCCGAAACGACGTACGCCAAGGCAAGCCGCATGCGGAACCCTTCCTGCGCGCGGCTTATCTCGCCGGCGTCGATCCGGCCGACGCGGTCGCGGTCGACGACAGCCGCACCGGCGCGATGGCCGGCCTGGCTGCCGGCATGAAGACGATTTTCTGGCCGGAAGCGCCGATGGAAGGGCCGCCCGGCGCAATCGTCATCAACAGCGCCGAGGAACTGCGGGCGCAATTGGGTCTCTGAATAGACTTTCCAGGCCTCGACGCTGCCCCTCATCCGCCTGCCGGCACCTTCTCCCGGTGACTACGGGGAGAAGGGACACGCTCCGACGCTGCGATTTCCCTCTCTCCGTGCTTCACGGGGAGAGTGTGAGGGGCAGCGCCCGGCTTCGAAAATAAGCGAAAGCCAAGCCTCCAGCGTCACCCACAACCGCGGAGCTCAGTTCCTGTAGACCGGCTCTTCCTCGTCGAGGATTGCCTTCAGTTCGGCAAGGTGGCGCTCGGCCTGCCCGGGATAGTCGTCCATCTCGCTCGCCGTCTTTTCCGCGATCTCGTCGGAGAGCGTGCGCAGCGGCCGACCGGTCCACAGCGCCTTGATGTAGGTCTCGGCGGCACGCTCGAAATAGAACATGCGATTGAAGGTGTCGGCGACAGAATCCCCGATGACCATCACGCCGTGATTGCCCATGACCATCACCTTGACCTTGGGATCGACGAGCAGTCTTGAGCAGCGCTCGCCCTCCTCTTCGAAGGCCAGCCCGCCATAATGAGGGTCCACGACATGACGATTGAAGAACATGGCCGAGTTCTGGTCGATCGGCGGCAAGGTGGAGTCGGCCAGCGAGGCAAGCACCGTGGCGTGGATCGAATGCACATGCATGGCGCAGCGCGCATGCGGCACGTTGCGGTGGATGGCGCCGTGCAGGCCCCAAGCCGTCGGGTCGGGCGCGTTGGGGCCGGAGAGCGTTTCGGGATCGTTGGCGTCGATCAAAAGCAGATCGCTCGCCTTGATACGCGAGAAATGCACCTGGTTCGGGTTCATCAGGAACTTCGTGCCGTCCTCGTTGACCGACAGCGAGAAATGATTGGCGACCGCCTCATGCATGTTGAGCCGCGCCGTCCAGCGGAAGGCGGCGGCGAGATCGACCCGCTCCTGGTAATAAGGCAGGTTGGTCAGCGTTTCCTTCTGCAGACGGGCAAGGCTCATCGAAAATCCTCCGGTTTGGCCGAGCATGCCGTGCATGGCGGCTGCCAGCAACCGCAAACTGATGGGTCAGGCGGCAGGCCGCGCCGATTGCAGCCCGCCCAGCTCGACGATGAACTCGATCACCTCCTGCAGACCCTTGCCGCGCGACAGATCGGTGAAGCCGAATGGCCGCTTGCCGCGCATGCGGGCGGCGTCCGCCTGCATGACGTCGAGGTTGACGTTCACATAGGGCGCCAGATCGCTCTTGTTGATGACGAGGAAGTCTGAGCGGGTGATGGCCGGGCCGCCCTTGCGCGGTATCTCCTCGCCCTGGCAAACGGAAATGACATAGAGGGTCAGATCGGCAAGGTCCGGCGAGAAGGTGGCGGCGAGATTGTCGCCGCCGGATTCGATGAAGACGATGTCGAGGTCGGGGAATTTGCGGTGCAGCTCGGCGATCGCCCGCAAATTGATCGAGGCGTCCTCGCGGATGGCCGTGTGCGGACAGCCGCCGGTCTCCACGCCGACGATGCGCTCCTCCGGCAGCGCCTGCAGGCGCGCCAGCATCATGGCGTCTTCCTTGGTGTAGATGTCGTTGGTGACGACGGCGATCGAGAACCTGTCGCGCAGCGCCTTGCAGAGCTTTTCGGTGAGCGTCGTCTTGCCGGAACCGACGGGACCGCCGATACCGATGCGCAGGGGACCATTGGCTTGGCTCATGCCGGAAACTCCGTGATGGCGAGGATTGCGAAGCCCAGCCCGATCAACAGGCAGAGCGGCGAGTAGAGGCGCTGGTCGAGCCGTGCGAAAGGCTGCTCCGGCGTCAGCCCGCGCCACCAGGGCGTGAAGCCGGCGATGCCTCGCCCGAAGAAGACGATGCCGAAGAGCAGCGCGGTAGCGGCAAGGCCCTGCCTGGGAAAGGGCGAGGCGAAGACGCCTTCAAGGGCCAGCGGCCATAGCGTCGCGAGCGCCAGGCACGCGGCGACGGCAAAGCTCGCGACGGGCGAGGGCATGTCATCCACGCCGCGAAAGCCGACGACGGCGCGGGCGCAGGATTTCGCGTCCTTTCCCGGCCAGATGCCGCCTATGCCCCAATAGACATGCAGCGTGGTGATCAGCAGCAGGATGAGGGAGAGGACAAAGGCAAGTATGATCATGAGCGGAACAGACGCGAATATTGGGTTTCGTGCTTCATCGCCGCAATGTCGGATATCAAGGCCGAGCCGCCGAGGTCATCGAGCGTGGAGTTCGCGGCGCGAGCAGCTGTCGCGAGCGCCAGCGGTTCGAAGCCGGCTAACAAAGCGGTGGCATCGACCTGTCCTACAACGCCGAGCCGGATAGCGGCCTGCACGAGGTTGGAGAAGAAGGCCTGCAGGAAGGCCGACAGCGCGTCCGCCAAGCCGATGCCATCGCTGCCAGCGATCGCGCCGACAGCGACGCAATAGGGGCACTCCGCAGGCAGCCGCTCGAGCGCATGACAAGGCCAGGCAGAGGCGGCTTTTTGGAAGGCGGCGCCTTGGAGCATGGTTTCCACGTGACGCTCCTGCGATCCGGCAAGCGCCTCGGCAAGCGCGGCAACTTCGGCGATATCGCCGCCGTCACGCGCACGCCGCCAGCTTTCGGCAAACAGCACCGCATCGTTCCAGCCCGAGCCCATCTCGACCAGCGTCCCCAGCCACTCGGCGAGATCCCGGCGATCGGCGACTAGTCCGTCATGCACGGCGCGCTCGAGACCGTGACTGTAGGAGAAGCCGCCGACCGGAAAGGACGGCGACAGCCAGGCCATCAGCCGCAGCAGTGCGGTACCGGACGGCTGGTCAGTCATGATGATGATGGTGATCGTGGTCGTGGTCATGATGGCCATGCGCGTGATCATGATCGTGATGGTCGTGGCCGTGATGATCATGCGCATGGCCATGGTCGTGGCCATGTCCGGAATAGGCGCCGCGCACGGGACTGAACGGTTCCAGCACCTCGCGGACCCTGGCGCCGAGCCCCTCCAGCATCGCTTTGATGACATGGTCGCGCAGGATGAGGATACGGTCCGCCTCGATTGCCGCCGCGAGGTGGCGGTTGCCGATATGCCAAGCAAGCTCGGTGAGATGCACGGTGTCGCGGGCGCGGATGTCGTAGACCTCTTCGGGCGCGGCGACGATCTCGAGCTGGCGGCCGTCCTCCAGCACCAGCCGGTCGCCATTGCCGAGCGCCACCGGCTCGGGCAGATCGACCAACACCCTGTCGCCGCCGGCGGTTTCGATGGCGCGGCGGCGCAGATGCCGCTCGTCATGCGTCAAGATAGCCTTGTCGAAAGGTGTCGCCGCTCCGCCCTCGCCGGCCGGGAGCACCGAGACGGCGCGCGGAAATTTGGTGAAATCGGTGTTGATGTTGAGCTTCATTTCATGGCTCCGCCATTGGCTTGCGCCCGCGCCCGGGCGGGTCGCGACAGCACGCGATCGAAATAGGCGTTGACGCGATCTGAGTCGACCGGGAACCGGCCGGCGCGCGCCCAACCACCCATATCGCCGAGCAGAACGTCGACGGCGGAAAAGCGGTCGCCGAGCGCAAAAGGCTTGTCGCCGAGCCGGCGGTCCAGCGCCTTGACTTCCGAAGCGAAATCATGGGCGGCGGCAGGGCCGACATCGACGCGCAGCTCCCTGGGCAGGATGAAGCGGTGGCGCAGCTTGTTCCACAGCGGCGCCTCGAACTCGCTCTGAGCAAAATGCATCCAGGAATCCATCTCGGCGCGGCCGGCGAGCCCGGGATTACCGCCCATCCCCTTATCGGCATGCTTGTCCGCTAAATAGACGCAGATCGCCGCCGAATCAGTGATCGTCAGCTCGCCGTCGATCAGGTTCGGCACCTTGCCGGAAGGGTTCAGCGCATAGGTCTCGGGCGAGCGCAGCTTCACCTCTACGAACTCATAGGATTGCCCGAGCTCCTCGAGCATCCAGAGCACGCGGCCGACCCGGGAACCTCGTGATCCGACGGCCTTGTACATGGTTCGAATCCTGCCTTTTCCCGGAGCCTAGACCATCCAAGCCATCAGCCCAATGACGATCAGGCGATGAGGTCGAAGAGCCGCAGGAATGAAATCCGGTAGCTAAAACAGAAAATACCGCTGCGCCATCGGCAGCACCGTCGCCGGCTCGCAAGTCAAGAGCTCGCCGTCGGCGCGCACCTCATAGGTTTCAGGGTCGACCTCGACATGCGGCGTGGCGTCGTTGAGCACCATCGAATGCTTGCCGATGCCGCCGCGCGTGTTCTCGACCGCGACCATCGCCTTCTCTACGCCAAGCCTGCCCTGCAAGCCGGCATCAAAAGCCGCCTTGGAGACGAAGGTGACCGAGGAGTTGGTCAGCGCCTTGCCGTAGGCGCCGAACATCGGCCGGTAGTGCATCGGCTGCGGCGTCGGGATCGATGCGTTGGGATCGCCCATCGGGGCGGCGGCGATTGTGCCGCCTACCAGCACCATCTCCGGCTTCACGCCGAAGAAGGCCGGGTTCCACAGCACGAGATCAGCGCGTTTCCCGGCCGTCACGGAGCCGATCTCCTTCGACAGGCCATGCGCGATCGCCGGGTTGATGGTGTATTTGGCGATATAGCGGCGAACCCGGAAATTGTCGTTGTCGCCCGTCTCCTCAGCCAGCGCGCCGCGCTGGCGCTTCATCTTGTCGGCGGTCTGCCAGCAGCGGATGCCCACTTCGCCGACGCGGCCCATGGCCTGGCTGTCGGAGGAGATGATCGAGAAGGCGCCGATGTCGTGCAGGATGTCCTCGGCCGCGATCGTCTCCTTGCGGATGCGGCTTTCGGCAAAGGCGATGTCCTCGGGAATCGACGGCGACAAATGATGGCAAACCATCAGCATGTCGAGATGCTCGGCCAGGGTGTTGACCGTGTAAGGCCGCGTCGGGTTGGTCGATGACGGGATGACGTTGGGCAGGCCGCAGACCTTGATGATATCGGGCGCATGGCCGCCGCCGGCGCCCTCGGTATGAAAGGCGTGAATGGTGCGGCCCTTGATCGCTGCAACCGTGTTCTCGACAAACCCGGACTCATTCAGCGTGTCGGTGTGGATCATCACCTGCACGTCATAGTCGTCGGCGACCGAAAGGCAGCAGTCGATCGCGGCCGGCGTCGTGCCCCAATCCTCATGCAGCTTCAGCGAGCAGGCGCCGGCGAGCACCATTTCCTCCAGCGCTGCCGGCTTTGAGGCATTGCCCTTGCCGGACAGCCCGATATTCATCGGGAAAGCGTCGAAAGACTGGATCATGCGCGCCATGTGCCAGGGGCCGGGCGTGCAGGTGGTGCCAAGGTGCCATGCGCCGGACCGGTGCCGCCGCCGAGCATCGTGGTGATGCCGCTCATCAGCGCTTCCTCGATCTGCTGCGGGCAGATGAAGTGGATATGCGCGTCGAAGCCGCCGGCCGTCAGGATCTTGCCTTCGCCGGCGACGATCTCGGTGCCCGGACCGATGATGATGGTGACGCCATCCTGGGTGTCCGGATTGCCTGCCTTGCCGATCGCGGCGATGCGACCGTCCTTCAGGCCGATATCGGCCTTGACGATCCCGGCGAGCGCGTCGACGACCAGCGCGTTGGTGATGACGGTGTCGACGGCGCCGCCCGCGCTAGATACCTGGCTCTGGCCCATGCCGTCGCGGATGACCTTGCCGCCGCCGAATTTCACTTCCTCGCCATGGACGGTAAGATCCTTCTCGACCTCGATAAAGAGCTGGGTGTCGGCAAGCCGCACCTTGTCGCCGACCGTGGGGCCGTACATCTGCGCATAGGCGGCACGGGAAATTCTTGCCATCAGCGATTGCTCCCAAAAGCGAGTTTGTGTGGGCGCGGAGCGCACATTGTCGCCATCCAATGGTCATGCAATGACCCGCTCGACGACACCTTCCGATCCCATTTGGCGGTTGAGGTGACCGAGTCAGCCCAAAACGACCGTTTTCCAAACCGAGGGAAGGAATATCCATGCGAAAGACGATACTTTTCGCGGCCGCCGCCAGCTTGGTGATGGCGGGTGCGGCCGGCGCGCAGCAGCCCGCGCCGCAGCCGAGCCCGGCGCCTGCGGCACCTGCTGCCGCCGCGCCCAAGGCGCCGACGATCGAGAGCGTCAGCATCGTCGATATTACGGAACTGCCAAAGGACACGCAGACGCAGGTCAATCAGATCGTCGCCCAACGCGGCGACGCCGGCCTGCAGACCCTGCGCAAATCGATCGACGCGACACCCAAGGTGAAGTCCGCGCTCGAAGCCAAGGGAATGAGCTCGGCGCAGGTGATCGCCGCCAGCCTGCAGCCCAATGGCGCGCTGACGCTGATCACCAAGAAGGCGAGCTGACGACCAACGCTGGCGGGCCGGTTGCAGGCCCGTCAGCATCATCGCGAACGGAACCTCCCGCAAACAAGACTCGTTTCGCCTTTTTCGCCCCGCCACAAGTTCAACCAGGAGCGAGCGATGGCGAGCGCCCCGTGCCCCGGAACAGGATTTCCAGCCCTTGTCTTTCCAGCTCTTGTCTTTCCAGCCCTTGTGGTGGCCATGCTTCTCGTGGTCGCCGCCCCAGCGTTCGCCGCGCAGCCGGCGGACGGCAAGCCGCCACTGGACAGCACCAAGCCGGGCGCGACGATCGTCGATTCCGATGTGCGGCAGGAGGAGGCGCTGTCGAAGACGGAGGCCGGCAAGGTCATCACCGCCATCGACCGCACGCGCGACAATATCGGCACCGTGCGCAAGACGACCAAGCTGGATACCGTCGATATCGTTTTCCTGACGGATGCCGCGCGCAGCGAAGGCGGGCCGCCGCCTGCGATCGAGAACAAGGTAAAGCAGCATCAGGAAGACGTCGCGGAGCTGCGGCAGGAGATCGAAGCGAACGCCCTGCTCTTCAACGCCATCGATTCGCGGCGCGTGCAGGCCGAGGACGTGCTTGCCGTCGGGTTCGACAATCCCGGGAAGGTCGTCATCTACGCGGCCGCCAAGCCGCCGAAGTGATTTGAGCGCGCCGCCACGCCTCACAGCTTGCCCATCACCTTCTGTTGAAATCCATAGACCTCGCGCCTGCCGCCGAGCGGCACCAGCGTGACGTCACGTTCCTGGCCCGGCTCGAAGCGCATGGCCGTGCCGGCGGCGATGTCGAGCCGCATGCCGCGGGCGCGTTCGCGGTCGAATTTCAGGCCCTCATTGGTCTCGAAGAAATGATAGTGGCTGCCGACCTGGATCGGACGGTCGCCGCTGTTGGCGACCTTGAGCATCACCGTCGGCAGGCCCTTGTTCAGCTCGATGTCGCCCTTTGCCGTGATGACTTCGCCGGGGATCATCGCAGCCTCACAGCACGCCGAAGGCAAGGCCCGCGCCGACCGTCGCGCAGGCGGCGCCGGCAAGACGCGCCAGGGCGCGGAAGCGGAGCCCAAGTCCGAGCGCGGCCGCGATGCCGATGCCATGAAGAAGCGCCGTCGCCACGGCGAAACCCGCCATATATTCGAGGCCGCCGGCATTCTCCGGCACTTCAGTGCCATGCGCATGGCCGTGGAATAGGGCGAACAGGCCGATGATGGCCACACCCGCCGAGACCGGCAGGTCGACCGCCAGCGCCACCAGCAACCCGAGGGCAACGACCGAAGCGAGGATACCAGGCTCGACGAAAGGCACCGGCACCTGCAGCATGCCGAGTGCTGCGCCCGCCACCATCACGCCGACGAAAGCGAGCGGCCATGCCCACACCGCCTTGCCGCCTTTCATCGCCGCCCACAGGCCGACCGCGATCATGACGGTCATATGGTCGAGGCCCGACAGCGGGTGCATGAAGCCCGCCGTGAAGGACGAGGTCGTGCCGACGCCGACATGGGCGTAAGCCGGCATCGCCGCCGCCAGGAAAAGAATCGTGGCAAGCGCGGTGCGTTTCGTCGAAGCGGAAATCATGGGCGGGTCCTCTTCAAATTGCCGACTCAGGCGGCCTTGCGGGGGCCGCAGCCCCCGGCCTTGAGCACGCGCTTGGTCGAGGCCGGGTATTTTTTCAACTTTGCCGCCGGCCGAATCGGCCGCGGCGCGAAATTGCCGCCGCAGTTCGGGCAGACACCGCCGAGAACATTTTGCGCACAATCGGCGCAGAAGGTGCATTCGAAGGTGCAGATCAGCGCATCCGCCGCCTCCGGCGGCAGATCCTTGTCGCAGCATTCGCAATTGGGTCTGAGTTCCAGCATTGGATCCTCCTCACCGGATCGGTTCGTGCACGGTCACCAGCTTGGTGCCGTCGGGAAATGTCGCCTCGACCTGGACGTCGTGGATCATCTCGGCAATGCCGTCCATGACCTGGGCGCGCGTGACGACATGGGCGCCGGCCTCCATCAGCTCGGCCACCGTGCGGCCGTCGCGGGCGCCCTCGACGACGAAATCGGTGATCAGCGCGATCGCCTCGGGGTGGTTGAGCTTGACGCCGCGTTCCAGTCGTCTGCGCGCCACGATCGCCGCCATGGCGATCAGCAGCTTATCCTTTTCACGCGGCGTCAGGTTCATGCGTCTTCTCGGTACTCAAGATCAAAGTATTCGAAGGTCAAAGTGACCATAATTTGGGCAGGCCAGCCCGTCCGTTGAGCAGCTCGACGAGCGGAATCAGCCGCTTGCGGAGCAGGTAGCCGTCGCCGGCGGTGAGCCTCGCAAGAAGCTTGCCAGATTGCGCGACGCTCCAGAAACTGGCGCCACCCTGATCACCGATGATCGCGCGGGCAGGTTCCAGCAGGGTTTCCGCACGCGGGGAGACGAGAAGCATCGTTGCACTTGCAAGCGCGCCGCCGGCCACGGCCTGGCGCTGGAGGCCGGCCGCGATATCCGGGCCGATACGAAAGTCCTCGGCGTGGATGAGCCTGCCACCCTGGCGAACCCGCCAGCGGTCATGGAAATTGCCCAGGACCGTCCGTTCGCCCATCGCAAGCCGGCCGAACAGCGTCGCCTCCAGGAGCAGCGCCTCGGCCCCGACCGCCAGCTCGACATGCAGCGCGCGGGCAAAGACCGCGCGGTTGAAAACGATGGTTTCCTGCGGCAGCCAGGCAATGCTGCCGCCGGCGCCAACCGTGAGGCTGACCTTCGTCTCGGCCCGGTCGGATGCGGCGCGATAGATCTTCTCGCAGGCCTGGGTGGTGATCGATGCCGAGGCGCCCTCGCCGACCTCGATCTCCCAGCCAAGCCGGTCGCCGCCGGTCAGCCCACCGGCCGTGTTGATCAGCACGGCCTCGAGCGGGTCGCCTTGCACCGCCGGCATGCGAATCTTCGCCGATCCGTCCTGATAGAGACGTTGAAGGCGGGTCCTGCCGCCGCTCTTGCCGCAGAAAAGCCTGCCTCGCCCGGCAACACGTTGCGCGGCAGGCAGCGAAATCAGGATATCGTCGATCGTGTCCACGGCGCCAACGTTAAGCACTCCACCGGCTTTGTCGATATATAGCTTGTTGCTTGACATCGTTTCGGTTTCTATAGAGGGAGCCACCTTGGAGCGGTCACACGGATTCCTGGCGAGGTAAGGGGCGACGACGTTTGTGAATCCGGGGACACAGGGGCGCTGATCAGTTGGCGTCGGAAAACGACAGGGGAAGGAACCGAATGGCTGACCAGCTGACGACCGAAATCATCGAAAAGATCAAAGCGCATGCCGAACCTGGCGGCGAAGAAATCACGCCGAGCACGGATCTCAACACGCTGGGGATCCATTCGCTGGAATTGACCGAGATCATCTTCGATCTTGAGGAGAAGTACGGCATCGAGATCGAGATGAACACGGTCGACGCCTGGAGCAACCTCAAGAACGTCGGCGACATGGTCGAGGCGGTTCGCGAACTGATCGCGAAAAAAGCCTGACTGCATGCTCAAGCGCGTCGTCATCACCGGCATTGGCGGAATATGCGGGCTCGGCACCGATGTGCCGGCGATCTGGGACGCCATGCGCGCCGGCCGCTCGGCAATCGGCCCGATCGACAATCCTTCGCTGCATGACCTGAAGGTCAAGGTCGGCTCCGAAATCAAGGCGTTGCCCGATCACGGCATCGACCGCAAGCAGGTGGTGTCGATGGACCGCTTCAGCCTGCTGGCGGTGATCGCGGCGCGCGAAGCGATGCGGCAGTCCGGACTGGTCGCGCATACCGACAACACCTATCGGATGGGTGCCGTTGTCGGCGTTGGCGTCGCCGGCTTCGAAACGATCGAGGAGAATTACCGCGCGATCCTGATCGAGGGGCGCAACCGCGCCGCTATCTTCACCGTGCCGAAGGTTATGCCAGGCGCGGCCGCCGGCCAGGTCAGCATGAGTCTCGGCCTGCGCGGACCCGTGTTCGGCGTCACTTCGGCCTGCGCGTCGGCCAATCATGCCATCGCCTCGGCCGTCGACCAGATCCGGCTCGGCCGCGCCGACGTCATGGTCGCCGGCGGCACCGAGGCGCCGCTGGTCTGGGGCGTGCTCAAGGGCTGGGAGGCGCTGCGCGTGCTCTCGCCCGACACCTGCCGGCCGTTCTCTGCCGACCGCCAGGGCCTGTCGCTCGGCGAAGGCGCCGGCATGGCGGTGCTGGAAAGCTACGACCACGCAATGGCGCGCGGCGCCACTATCCTTGCCGAGATCGCCGGCGCGGGCCTCTCGGCCGATGCCTCCGACATCGTCGCGCCGACCGTCGAGGGACCGGAAGCGGCGATGCGCTTCTGCCTGGTGGATGCAGGGCTCAATCCCGAGGACGTCGACTATCTCAATGCGCATGGCACCGGCACCAAGGCCAACGACCAGATCGAGACCGCGGCGATCAAACGCGTCTTCGGCGAGCATGTGAGCGCACTCTCGGTCTCCTCGACCAAGTCGATGCATGCGCATTGCCTTGGCGCCTCGGGCGGGCTGGAGATGATCGCCTGCGTCATGGCGATCCGCGACGCCATCGTGCCGCCGACTGCCAATTTCCGCGAGCCGGACCCCGAATGCGATCTCGACGTGACGCCGAATGTGGCGCGCGAGCGCAAGGTGCGCGCAGCGCTGAGCAACAGTTTTGCCTTCGGCGGCACCAATGCCGTGCTGGCCTTCAAGGCGATCTGAGACGGGCGATCTGAGACGGGCGACCCGGCACGGGCTTTCGCCGGCGCCGGACGCGTTCTCATCCTTGCGGGTGCTTTGGTTGACTGACCGTGCACGGCAGGTCGATTGGCGGCCATATTGATCCCAGAGGGCCGGGGTCCTAAGTCTTGCCCACCCGCCACGCGCGCCGCCACGCGCCCATCCGCATCCGGAGCCCCGATGACCGACCTGTCCGCCTTTCCGATCGCCAAGCGCTGGCCGGCCAAGCATCCCGATCGCCTGCAGCTCTATTCATGGCCGACGCCCAACGGCGTGAAGATTTCGATCGCGCTGGAGGAGATCGGCCTGCCCTATGAACCGCATCCGGTCGACATCGGCAAGAACGAGAGCTGGACGCCGGAGTTCCTGTCGCTCAACCCGAACGGCAAGATACCGGCGATCATCGATCCGAACGGGCCCGGCGGCAAGCCGATCGGGCTGTTCGAATCCGGCGCCATCCTGCTCTACCTCAGCGACAAGACCGGCAAGCTGATCCCGGCCGATCCCATCCGGCGCTACGAGACGATCCAGTGGGTGTTCTTCCAGATGGCCGCGATCGGCCCGATCTTCGGACAGGTCGGCTTCTTCAACAAATTCGCCGGGCGCGAGATCGCCGACAAGCGCCCGCTGGAGCGGTATCGCGACGAGTCGCGGCGCCTCATCGGCGTCCTGGAAACGCGGCTCAAGGGCCGGCAATGGATCATGGATGACGAGTTCACCATCGCCGACGTCGCGACGCTGGGCTGGGTGCGCAATCTGATCGGCTTCTACGAAGCGCGCGATCTGGTCGGCTTCGACGATTTCCCCGGTGTCGCGGCATGGCTGGAGCGCGGCCTCGCACGGCCCGCCGTGCAGAGGGGCCTGACTATCCCGGTCAGGAGGTGAGTCGCTCTATTTGGGCTTGGCCTTGGCGCCGCCTCGGCCGAGCACGGATGCGGCAAGCCGCGCGGTGGCCACCACCGCGCCGGTCGCCACGCTTGCCACAGTGCGGATCGGCCCCGAGCTTGCCGCCGGCTTATGCGGCTTCGCGGCCTTCGCGGGGGCCTTGTGCGCGGTGCCGGGCACGACTTTCTTGGGCGCCGCCTTGCCGAAGCTCGGCTTGGCGTCCTTGGAGCGCTGGGCCGTTGCGGTAGCTGCACCAGCTCTGGATTGATTGGCTCTGCTTCTTGCAGGCGCGGGTTTTCTGGTCTTGGTTGCCATAAGACGGTTCCCTGTTATCGCGCAATTCCGGAAGCCGTTACACACTTTCTCTCCTGGAATCGCGTCAGTGCCGGACAATTCGGGTCATGGAGATAACGACCTGTAAATCTTAAGGTTCCCGCCCGAAAATGGTGAAAATTGAGCAGGTTAACCAATCACCAGATCGGCCTCTCGGCGACGCGCCAGCACGCGCTCGATATTGGGCATGTCGTTGGAGGCGATCCAGGCGCGGGCGTCCTCGTCGGACTTGCCATGGCCGCGCCAGCGCTCCATCAGCCGGCGCTCGAGCTCGTCGCGCGGGACATCGACGAAAATGGTGAAATCGAACAGCTCTGCCAGCCGCGACCACGGCTCCTCGTCGAGCAGCAGATAGTTGCCCTCGACCAGGATGAACTTGGTGTCGGCGGAAATGATCTCGGCGGCGGCGCGCGAGAGTTCGATGCTGCGGTCGAAGACCGGAATGGCAATGTCCGGCTCGCCGGAGCGGATCCGCTTCAAAAGCGTCTCGAAGCCGGCAAAATCGAAGGTTTCCGGCGCCCCTTTTCGCGCGCGCAGGCCGCGCCGGTTGAGCACGATGTCGTCATAGTGGAAGCCGTCCATCGGCACGACTTCGGACGTGCCCTCCGGCAGCAATTCATGCAGCCTGCCCGATATGGTCGACTTGCCGGCTCCCGGCGGGCCGGCAATGGCAACGACGAAACGCTTGGCCTTGCCGGCGCGCTTGAAGATGGCGGCAGTGATATGGGCTAAGTCAGACATCAGCGCCTCTTCGCTAGCGACTCCGGCCGCATCTTGGCGGCACCGGGGAGAAATTTCAAACGGTTATAAGGCTCTGCCGCGCGCCCTTGAGATCGGTCGGCATCCTCTGGCGGAGCAAGGGTTTCAGGCGGGTACGGAACGGCTGATGCGCAGGAAGTCGCCGTCGAACGGTATCTCCTTCGCTGAGCCATTCTGGGCAAGGATGCGCAGTCGATCGGTCGCTTGTTCCAGGCCGCTTGGCGGTTCGACGTCGGCTGCCGGAACCGCGCCGATGACGTGGCGGAAGGAGACGCTGCGCCCTTCGGCAAGCGCGAAGGCCGTCGCCACGCCTTCATGCTTCAGCCAGTTGTCGCCGAGCGAGGCGGCGTGGCCGACCGCGGCGCGGCCGTCCTCGATGCCAAGCACGCCGACATGGCGGCCGCTCCAGGGCGCATAGTCGCGCCCGCCATTGCTGAACCACAGCATGGTGACCGGCAGCTCGGCCGGGTTCTTCAGCACCAGCACCAGATCCTGCTCGGCGCGGCGGGCGAGCGCCGTCCAGCCCGGCCCGCCATGATCGGCCTCGACCAGGGTGATGAAATCCTCGCGCCGGTCTTCCATGCGGTAGTCGGCGAGATCGGCGGTGCCGCCGGCCGCGAGCGGGAAACGGGTTAGGTCGGTGGCGCGGGCGGGATAGGCCAGACGAAACCGGCCGCGCGCCGGATCGGGCTCCAGAGGGGTCTCAGGCGTGACCGCCAGACGTTTCGGCGAGAAGGCGAGCCGGCCGCCGTCCTGCATCGCCGTCATCGGATGGTGGGCGACGGAAATGGCGCCGGAACCGCCGGAGAAGATGTGTTCCTGGTAGAGGAAGGGATGGTTGTCGCGGAGCGTGAAGACCTTGTCGACGGAAGCACCCATCACCTTGCGGCGCAAGCGGAAGACGGCGCGCCAGCCGCCGGCGATGGCACTGCTTTCGACGACATCCCACTCGCTGTTGGCCGTCCAACCGTGGAGGGGAGCAGCTTCGACATCGCTGGTGGAGAACGGCGCGCAGAGGAAGTCGCCGGACAGGCGCACCGTGCCTTCGGGGAGGTTTTGCGGCAACGTCGCGCGCGGCGAGCCGACCCAGGGCGCGCGGTGCAGCGGTTTTAGGCGGCGGCCATCGGCCTCGATTTCCAGGGCGGCGATGTGGCCGACGGCGAGATCGAGGGAGACCGAGATGCCTTTTGCGTTGATGCTGAGGGTGTCCATTGCCAAACCTCGAATCTTCGGTGACAACAAAGCCTGACCGGCGGCAGCGGCGCAAGCAGGGCGATAGGCATTTTGCATCAGGCGAATGCCACCAATTGTCGAACTCGGCGCTGCCGACCTTGAAGGCAATTCAACCTCCTGCAAACCGCAAAAACTGGGCAAATGCCTCATTCCCGCCGTTAACCAGTTGGACGGAGCGGATGCGGTACGCTAGCTTCGCCGCATCTCAGCAACCGTTTTTGAACAATCTTGTCCACTCCGCTTTCGCTCCTCCAGAAATTGATGACCGCGCTGGTGCTGCTGCTCCTCATTGCCGGCTGCACCACCGCCGCGCCGCCGGAAACCGTGCTGGCCGTGCCGGCGCAGCCGCAGAAATATGCCGCGATCGTGGTCGACGCTTCGACCGGCAAGACGCTGTTCGAGGTCAATTCGACGGTGCAGCGCTATCCCGCGTCGCTGACCAAGATGATGACGCTCTACATGCTGTTCGAGGCGCTGGAGAGCGGCCGGGTGAGCAAGGAAACGCAGATCCCGGTATCCAACCACGCCGCCTCGCAGCCGCCGACGAAGCTGCGCTTCAGGCGCGGCGAGACGATCGACGTCGATTCCGCCATCCGCGCCATGGTGGTGAAGTCGGCTAACGACGTGGCGGTGGCGGTGGGCGAATATCTCGGCGGCGGCAGCGAGGAGCAGTTCGCCGCCATGATGACCGCCAAGGCGCGCCAGCTCGGCATGACCAGCACCAATTTCCGCAACGCCTGCGGCCTGCCCGACGACGGCCAGGTGACGACGGCGCGCGACATGGCGGTGCTGGGCATCGCGCTCCAGCGCCGCTTCCCGCAGCATTTCCACTATTTCTCCGAAAGCGATTTCATGTTCCGCGGCCGGCTGGTGCGCGGCCATAACGACATGCTGGGACGGGTGCGCGGCGTCGACGGCATCAAGACCGGCTATATCCGCGCTTCCGGCTACAACATCGTCACCTCCTACAATGCCGACGGCAGGCATCTGATCGTGGTGGTGATGGGCGCCCAAAGCGCGCGCCAGCGCAACGACCATGTCGAGGCGCTGATCCAGCGCAGCTTGTCGCCGATGAGCGCCGATGCCCAGACGCGGCTGATGTATGCCGGCCAGCAGCCGGCCGCTTCGGCACTTCCGGGTTTGCCGGCGCCGGGAGTGCCGGCGCCCAGTTTGCCGGCGCAAGGGTCGTCGCTGCCGGGTTTGCTGGCGCAGTAGCGAAGCCCGGGTGGCGGCGGCCTGCTCAAGCGACCGGCCAGATAGCCCGCCGGCGGTGACCATGGCTCCAGCGAGGCAGGACCGATGCGTTCGGCGGTGGCGCTGCCCCTCACCTGCCTGCCGGCATCCTCTCCCCGTAAGTGACGGGGAGAGGGGCGCTCTCATCGCCGGTTTCGCCAATAGCCAGCGGTGCAGAGGAAGGCGCCGAGCCTGCGCCCAGCCTCCTTCTCCCCGTCTATACAGGGAGAAGGTGCCGGCAGGCGGATGAGGGGCGGCGCTGCCCCCAGAGATTTGCTGTTGCTCAGCAAGCCCTTTCAACCAAATCTCCCTGAATTGGATCTATGTCCTGTGCGCGCCGAAAGCGCATCCATCCATCACAACAACTTGTTCGGTCACACCAGCTTCACAGTCGCGATGGATATGCCGCGCCGGCTCGGCGTATCGTATCGAAGCCCGAGAAGAGGAGCACTGAGCATGGCCGGCGACCCAAAGGCATCCGCGCAGACAATAGCCGACAACGAAAACGACTCGGGCGGCGAATATCTCGAGGCGGCCACCGTGCCGGAAGATCAGCATGAGGCGGCGGACGAGATCCTCGAAGCGCCGGAGGTGCCGGATTCGGAGCCGCACCTGCCCGGCGCGGCGCGTGCAAAGCCCAAGAAAAAACCGTCGGCGATCAGCGGCCGGAAGTTCCGCAAGCGCGACCTGGTGCGCGTCGACGACCTGAGGCCGAGCCTCGCCGACCGCATCCGCTCCGACCATCCCGACCTGCCGCGCGGCGCCCGCATCAGCCGCGAGGAGCTCGCCCGCTACCGCATGCGCTACATGGAGGAATTGCTGCAGCAGGAGCACGGCGAGTTCTCCGAGCTCGACCGCCAGGTGGTGGAATCGATCGCCAGACAGGACACGATCTCGGAGAACTCGGAAGAAGAGTTCGAGGAGCGCCGCTCCTTCGCCGACCGCGTCTCGGACGACATGGCGGCCTTCGGCGGCAGCTGGTGGTTCCTGATCTCGTTCGCGGCGGTGCTTCTGATCTGGATCGGCCTCAACCTCTTCGAGGGCGCGGCCGCCGCCTTTGATCCCTACCCATTCATCTTGCTCAACCTGCTCCTATCCTGCATCGCCGCCATCCAGGCGCCGATCATCATGATGAGCCAGAAGCGGCAGGAGGCGAAGGACCGGCTGCGCTCCTTCAACGACTACCGGGTGAACCTCAAGGCCGAGCTCGAAGTGCGGCATCTGCACGAAAAGCTCGACTACCTGATCTCACGCCAATGGCAGCGCCTGGCCGAGATGCAGCAGATGCAGCTTGATGCCATGCACGAGCTGACCGCGAAGAAGCAGAAGCGGGCGACGCGCGGGTTGCAGCGGAGGGTGGCGAAGAGCGAGGTGGAGGGGTGAGGGCTGGCGAGAGCTTGCGCCTGAACAACGCTCGGAAGTCGCGATGCATTGCCGAAGTGGGGCCGCCGGCCTCCGAGCCTACATCAGTTGGGACCGCTCGCTCTCGACTCCAGCACCTCCACCGGACGAATGCGAGCCTGCCCGCTACGGCGAATATTCCGCCAAGCCAATTGCCCGTTGAAGCCGGCACGCGCTTCCGCTAAGAAGCCGTGGCTGGCCGGCTCACCGGCTGGTTCGTTTTCCGGTTTCCCGGGAAGCACCCGTAGCTCAGCTGGATAGAGCGCTGCCCTCCGAAGGCAGAGGTCACAAGTTCGAATCTTGTCGGGTGCGCCAATAATATCAATGAGTTAATCAGGATTTGGCGACAGGTAGTCGCCTCCTCCCACACATTTTTCCCACACAACTGATCAGTCTTCCAGATTTTGTCGATCTCGCTATAAGGTCGGCCGAAAGGAGGCAGTACATGGCCAGGCGCATCTACACGTTCGGATACGAGGGTCTGACCATTGAACGTTTCATTGAGAGGCTGCAATCAGCGCGCATCAATCTGGTTGTTGACGTCCGTGCGACGCCGCTATCTCGCAAACGCGGCTTCTCGAAAGCGGCATTTGAGCAGGCTCTCAGCGCCGCCGGAATTGCCTACGTACACGCCAAGGCCATGGGGTGTCCAAAGGCCGTTCGGGACCGATACAAACGAGATGGTAGCTGGTCGACCTACACAGCGAGCTTCCTCCAGTACCTGAGCGGCCAAGAGGCAGCTCTCGCAGAAGTGGCTAATATCACGCAGTCGAAAAATTCGTGCTTGGTGTGCTTCGAAGCGGACCACAGATTCTGCCATCGGACATACGTGGCGAGGGCTGCTGCCCGGAAAACTGGATCTCCTATAACCCACCTCACAGATCAAACAGAGATCGTTGAGCCGTTTGGAGCAGTTGCCGCTTAGGCGGGTAGATGAGGCTGACAATCAGCCATTGGTCGGGAAACCTGTGAATCGTTCCCATCAGGAACATGAGATCCGCCGCTGGCAGATCGCGCTCTAGCTTGGCTCGAAAAGGGGGCTCCCAATCCTTGCCGTACTGTCTGCGGCAATTCCAATAAAGAGCGCCGATTTCCCAATCGACGATCTTGTGACGGTAATCGACGTCGATGCCTCCGGCGGTGCACTGATAGCGATAGTGAAAATCGTAGGGCAGTTTGCGAAGAGTCTTGATCGCTGGCGCGTCCGCGTCATCGAACAAGCCTGCCTGACGCTGGTGTTGCAACAGTTTTGTCTGCTCCTGCGGGGTCCAGTCAGGATTTGCTGTTGGGGTGATATCGAGCGCAACTATCTTCGCCGGCCTCAGAAGCGAAAGGGTGTTCCCGGCAACTTGGCGAGCCTTCTCGACTGCTGCGAAATCGCTAAAGATCGAGACTTTGTCTATCCACTTCCACCGTTCGGCCCACCCATTCTTAGTCGAGAGCGCAGCTTCCGCCCGCCGAATTGTGTCAACCTTAATGTGGTGGCTCTCTGGGCGGTTGTCGTCTCTCGCGCGTTCGATCGTAGCTTCGATGATTTCCCACTTCTTGAATTGTTGGTCGTCCTTGATCAATCGGAACGGAACCGGGAACAGCCTGATTAACGAGCCTGTTTCCTCCATTCCGGCTACGCATGACGTCTCAGAATATTTGCTGCTCGGCGACGGATATGTCTTGCATAGCACAAGGATATCGGCGGTTCTCGTCACCATCGTTTGGCGCTCCCTAGCACAACGTCTCGCACGCCACGCCGTCGCCGTCCCGATCCAGCTTCCCGCCCCATGAGCAGTTCTGCAGATACCATTGGGCCTCGTCGCACGAACTGATCTGCTTGCACGTCCGCCGCGGCTCGCACGAATAGCCGCTCTGCGCGACCAGCTTGCGGCTGACGATGCCGAGCGGCTGGCTCGCCGGCGCCGCGCCGTCGGCGTGCGACGCACGCCAGTCCCACGGCGCTTCGAATCTGCCGACCCACAGCCCGACCTTCGCCGCTTCTGCTTTCGCCTGCTGCTTCGCATAGACCCCATTGCTGTATCGCGGCCAGTCCAGCGCCTGGCCGTGCTCGACCATCCATGCCGCCACGCTGGCGCCGTCGGCGCGCCGGCAGTCGCCGACGAAGCGGTGATAGCGGTCCCACGTCACGAACGTGCATTGTACCGGCCGCGAGGTCGCCAGGAAGCCATCCAGCGCTTCGGCCGATCGCCGGCCGCAGGGATATTCGAAGCCCTTGGCATCGTCGCAGTATTGCTTGCCCTCCGGCGCGTCGATGCCGTTGAAGCGGATCCGTTGCCCGTGGATCTCAATCGTATCCCCGTCGATGACCGATGCGACGCCGGTGATCGGTCCCGGCTTGGCGACCGCCACGTTTTGCAGACTGATCTGGTGCAGGCTGTCGCTATGCCGCATGGCAGTGAGCGCGGCCAGGGCGCCGGCCGCTGCAACGGTTACGAAGATGAGGCGTCGCGGAACGCTCCGCCAACGCGCGGCGCGGGAGCGCTTTGCGCCGCTGCGCTTGTGCCACTGGTCCGATCGGTTGTCGTGCCGCGACCTGTCCATCGATTTCACTGTTGCTCGTCGCTGAAGAAGATTTTGCGGGCTTCTGGCACTTGGGCCACGATGCAATTCAGCGCATCGTCGAAGTCAGGAAAGCCGGCAGCCATGTCCGGCCCCTGTATCAAACACTGCTTGTAGAGAGCTTCGAAGGCCGGTTTATCAGACAGGGCGTATAGGCCTTGGACCAGGCGAGCGATGGCGACTGACTGGTCGCCCCGGCACTTCGTGTAAGCGTCGCTTTCGGTGGTTTGGTATCGGTGCAAGCAAAGTTTATCCGCCATTGCGAATAGTTTTGGCATAGGGTTGTCATCGGCTCTGGCGGGCAAGCCTGTCGCAAAGATGATTGCTCCAAGCGAAATTAGCGTAGCGACGTGATTGTGCGTCAAACGGCTCCGTACCCTCATCCCTCGACGGGGCGCTAGCACCCCGTGATTCCCATTTGACGGGCGGCGGCGCATCTCATCGCGACGCCATTCCCGTCCAGCGAAAAGACCCTAAAAGTTTCATCGTTGTTGCATGTCGCTGTTATCGTGCCGTCGCCTAGGCGTCGCGCGTCGACAACCAGCGGACAAGCATCTGACGGAAAGTTGTCTTGAATGATCTGCTGTGCGACCTCGGCTGGCTCGCCGTTGGGAGCGCGGCTAAACTGAGCGTAGGCCAAGGCCGACGACATCAACAGAGTAGCTGCGATTGTGACTGCCCGTGTAGATATTGCGCTCACATTGCGCCTCCGGGCCGGCTTTCGGCCGAACGACCGCCGCACCGCGAACCATCTGCCGCTACACTTCCGTCGGTCGGGCAATTTCCTGTGTAGCCGCCGCCCGAGCCGGACTTGTAGTGCTGGATGACGGCTACGCTCCGCGCGCCATCCCCCTCAATATGCGTGTTGTTGCTGTTCGGGTTGAACGGGTCGACGGTCTGCAACAGACGATTGGTATTGTTGGCGTCGCCTGACGCCAACGTCATCGTGTCGTAATTGTTGAGATAGTCGGCGGCGCAGCCGGATACTGCGACCATCGCCGCAACGCAAAATAGAGTTCGCCCAAACATTGTCCCCACTCCCCAACGGAAAGATGACATGGCGCGCTCTATTTTGCAAATGTGCTGGATTCAGCCAGAAAGGGGGTGTCTACGTTTGGAGCAAGGCGCCGCCGTATTGAGCCCATAAGCGGTCGCAGTCCCACTTCCTGAGGCTCGGCGTTCCCGGCAACCCGTAGAGCACCATCGCGCCACGAACGTCGTAGCCGAGCACGGTCGCGTTGGCGACGAACTGGATGGCGTGCCCTAAGGTTATGGCGCCGATCCGCGTTTCAATTTTGCTGGTGAGGTCGACCACTCCGAAGATTTCCGCGTCGTCGCCTCTGCCGGCCAGAACAGCCGACGAGATCGCATCGTCCAAGGCCAGGAGCATCGCGGAGTCCCCCGTAGCGCTCCTGCTAACTTCGGCGGGCGGAATTGGTTCCGCGTCCCGTCCGAAATGTCGGTCTATCAGCAGGCGCTAACGGAACGTCCACGGTCGTGCGATATTGAATCAAGTTGGCATTGTTGGGTCGTTCCATGCGCAAGCCTGCCGCCCGGCGTCCGGCTATCGTTCATTCCTCCGCTGCTGCCGACCCTGGTCGACATGCCACCGGAAGGCGACGGATGGATTCACGAGGTAAAATTCGACGGCTACCGCTCTCAGATCGTCCGCGACGAAGGCGGCATTCGCATCTTCACTCGCCGTGGGCTCGACTGGACAGCCAAGTACCGGGATCTCGTCAAAGCCGCCGGCGAGCTCAACGCTGAAGGCGCGATTATCGACGGCGAAATCGTCGTCTTGGATGAGGCGGGACATTCCGACTGGCGAGCTACGCAAGGCCATCACCAGGCGCCAGCACGACCTCTATTTCGTGGCTTTCGATCTGCTGCACCTGAACGGGCACGATCTGCGCGACATGCCGCTGATCGATCGGCACGATATCCTCGAGGCGCTGATTCCGGAGGGCCAGCGCATCCAATTCAGCCAAGCGTTGCCCGGTGACGCAAAATCCATTTTCCATCTGATCGACCAGGCCGGGCTCGAGGGCATGGTGTCGAAGCGCAAGGCGTTTATCGCAGCGGAAATTCGACAGCCTGGCTTAAGAGCAAATCCTACGCCGTCGACGAATACGATTTACTCGGCGTCGAACGGGAGCCGGGCAAACCGGCATTTGCCCTCATGGCCGAGCGCGGCACGGGGCGTTATGTTGGCTCGGCATTCATCACGTTGAACCGCGAGATGCGGGAACGGCTGTGGCAGCGAGTGCAAAAGCATTCCGGGCCGGCGCCGAAAGGAATGAAACGGCCTGCAACCCAATGGGTGAAGCCTGGTCTTGTTGGACGTGTGAAGCACATGCGCGGCGAAGAGGATTTACGCCACGCGTCGCTGCAGGACTTTAGAGAGAAATAATTGGCACGACGGCACTCGACCCTGGCTCGCACATTTATCTTATGAGATTGACTGGCGCTCAGGCCCGTCGCATTGGAGATAAGGCAGGGGATTCGCGATGTTCAAAGTAGCGATTGTTGTGGCTTCATTGGTGCAGCCGGTGACGCTGAGTAAGGAAGCCTTGACGATCTGTGGAGCTGCTTCTCAGTCGGCTGAGACCACTATGAAGCTCCGCCAGATGGGGATCTCGTTGGTCAAGGTCATGGATGCGATCAATCGCACCGCCCCAAACCCGGATAAGCCTGGTGAAGTTGCCGCAGTCGAGAACCAGCAGAGGCAGGCGCTCGCCGCCTATGACCATCCGCGCTACGAAACCGAAGACATGCAGCAGAGGGCCATCGCTGATTTTCGCGACGAAGAGTATCGTGTCTGCCTGGAGGCGTTCACCAAATAGACGCTTTTACGTAGCCTTGCCGGCTCGGATCATTGCCCGCGCAATCGCGAGCTCAGCCTCCACCTTGGCGTTTCCTTTGTGGGTCATGTTGTCCGCGGCGATCAGACGCCGAAGCGAGCGCATGACCTCGCCGCGCGTCCAGCCTGCCTCGATCATGCAGTCGACAATTGCCTGAAAGCCCGGCTCCATCGCTTCCTGACAATCGATCTCTCGATCGGTGTAATCGTCTTCGCGCCTTGGTCTGCTGATCATCCGTTGCCGTCCACTGTGCTCTCTTCGTCAACTGCATGAGGCACCGGAAGATACGCGTTGGCGACGAGCCATTCGCCGACAATCGTTTCCAGCAGATCGGGCTTAGCCCTGCCCATCTCGGCCGCCAGGCTGGTCAGCGCGTCATCGGTGCGCGGATCAAGGCCGATCCCGCCAGCGTTCCTGATCACGAGCGCGGCCCGCCGCAGCAACACTTGCAAATCGGCCCGCGAAGCGTCTGCGATATGGTCGGCAGCGCTCTCCAGTTCACGCACGAATTGATGGCGGGACATCGGTCCATGCTCCTACAGGAATTTCTCACCTTCGCCGCGGTGTTCGAAACAGAACCAGTGCGGCGCCTGCTTCGGTTTGGCGAAGCCCCAACCGGCGTCTTTGCTGCAGCCGTCGTGCTCGCAAATGTGATGCTGGACGCCGGCCGGCGTGGCGTATTCGGGTCGTGGCAGTCGGATTTCGTCGCTCATGGGCAACAGTGAACGAAATGAGAACAAAAGAGTCAAGCGGCCCCTTGACCGGATGGGAATATGTTCTCAATTCGAGTGGATGCCCGAGCAACCGGAAAAGTGGCCGAGAGGCGCCCCATGGACCCTGACGAACGCCCATGACGCGGGGCAGGTGGCGGGCATTCGCTGCGCCCGCTGCAACGTCACGCGTTACTACAAACCGAACGAGTTGCGGGAGGTGATCGGCAACGTCACAATCGATGATGTTCGGGACAAGGTCCGCTGCCAGCAGTGCAAGAGTCGGGAGTGGATGAGCGCGCAGCTATTCCACCCAACCGGTGAGCAGGCGCACACGATCCGCTTCCGCCGCCTGGTGCAGATCCGATGGGAGAAGCGGGTGATCTGGCGGGATGAGTAGTATGCAGGTGATTGTTGCTATCGAACGTGTGCCCCAAAGCTCTACGACGGACTTGCTCTTGTCGTGGACGGGGTTAAGCTGTTCAGGGGCAATGAGGGGGCGATGTCATGGGGTGGCGTTTTCGTAAGTCGGTTCGTC
>NZ_RZTV01000790.1:0-249 GCF_003997555.1 Mesorhizobium sp. M1A.T.Ca.IN.004.03.1.1
GTGGTTTTCCACGCCGCCATTTCCCGTCTCTAATCTAGTTGATTTGCGCATGCATCGAGTTTCACATAGTGCGACGTGAGCCTCCCGATATATGTTCCGTTAGAAATATTCTCCTTCATGAAGTTTATTTTTACGACCTTTGCAAATGTCCTCGTCATGTACTGTTCGAACGTCTCAGGAGAAAAATAATCATTCGGGAATCCGCGATAAATACTGCAGCAGTTTGGGTGCCTCATAAGGAACTCTGGC
>NZ_RZTV01000791.1:0-249 GCF_003997555.1 Mesorhizobium sp. M1A.T.Ca.IN.004.03.1.1
GCGCATCCGACCGCGGGATGACGGCGAGCGCCCGGTTCAGCCAGCCAGTCTTTTCCTCGGCGACATGTTCGCCGCCAGACTCAAGCATGTCCTGCCCGTCGAAATGGCTGCGCTGGTCGCGATAGGGCGTCGACACCGCATGGACGAAGGCGAGTTCTCGGCTCTTCCAGAGCGGCATCAGGTCGGCGGCGGCGGGATTGAGGCCGAAATGCCCATCAAGATCGAGAAGTCCGCTGTCCGGCGTCAGCG
>NZ_RZTV01000792.1:0-249 GCF_003997555.1 Mesorhizobium sp. M1A.T.Ca.IN.004.03.1.1
TGCGGCCCCTGGACGATGGCGATCTCGTCAATCGACAGCCCCGGCATATTGTGCAGGCCATAAACGGCATCGCAGGGGAAAAGCCGGAAAAGCCCCTCTTCCACCATGCGTTTTGCACCGCCGCGGCCTTCTTCTGCCGGCTGAAAGATGAAATGCACCGTGCCGGAAAAAACCCGCGTCGCCGCCAGATACCGCGCGGCGCCGATCAACATTGCCGTATGGCCGTCATGGCCGCAGGCATGCATCTTT
>NZ_RZTV01000793.1:0-249 GCF_003997555.1 Mesorhizobium sp. M1A.T.Ca.IN.004.03.1.1
TTGGGTGGATGGCAGGACTAGACTACGAATGTAGACTGTGGAGTGATATCAAACGATTTCCCTGTTGTTCCTTAGAACAAAACAAAGATAATGAGATTTGGCAGTAAAAATTTATATTTTTATGTTTGATTGGTTTTCTGTCTGTCTGTTGGTTAGAAGTTTGCAAACAAATTTTCATTCTTTTTTTGGCAAGCAAGTGAGTGAGCTGAAAGTTTTATTAGCTCAGCTTACATCCGAACGACATTCAAT
>NZ_RZTV01000794.1:0-249 GCF_003997555.1 Mesorhizobium sp. M1A.T.Ca.IN.004.03.1.1
CCGAGATCGACCGGCCCGCATGGGAAAAGCGGTGAGAGCAACGCCATCAGACCTCCGCCCGCCCACGGGTCAGGCGGGGGTAGGACGCTGTTCCGTTCAGATAGGGATGTTCGAGCGTGTGCGCATAGACCGGAGCCCCCCACATCCGCGACAGTTCAACGACCGTTCCCACGTGGTCGAAGTGACCATGCGTCAGGAGGATTGCCGCCGGTCAGGCGTTTTTGCCGAAACGCGCCTCCGCGACCGCGA
>NZ_RZTV01000795.1:0-249 GCF_003997555.1 Mesorhizobium sp. M1A.T.Ca.IN.004.03.1.1
GCTTTTTCCACGACCGAGATCGCCCGCGTCTTCGACAAGGCCAAAGCGCTCGGCCTGCCGGTCAAGCTGCATGCCGAGCAGCTCTCCAATCTCGGCGGCGCCAGGCTCGCCGCATCCTATGGCGCACTTTCGGCCGATCACCTCGAATATCTCGACGAAGATGGCGTTGCGGCGATGGCCGCAGCCGGCACCGTCGCCGTGCTCCTGCCCGGCGCCTTCTACGCCATCCATGAAAAGCGGAAGCCGCCG
>NZ_RZTV01000796.1:0-249 GCF_003997555.1 Mesorhizobium sp. M1A.T.Ca.IN.004.03.1.1
GCAATCGCCGAACGCCGGGCAGAGCCTCGCGATGACCTGCTGACCCACATGATCCGCACGGAGCACAAGGGCCAGTATCTCACTGAAGAAGAACTCATTTCAACGACGATCGTGTTGCTCAATGCCGGCCATGAAGCGACAGTGCACCAGATCGGCAACTCCGTGCACACCATCCTCAACAGCGGTCGAGATCCGGCAGAACTCTTCCGGGACGATGCGGCGACGGAGCGCACCATCGAGGAGACCCTG
>NZ_RZTV01000797.1:0-249 GCF_003997555.1 Mesorhizobium sp. M1A.T.Ca.IN.004.03.1.1
GTTCGCGGTCATTCGCAAGGCCGGCGACCTGCATGCCAATGCCTTCCACCGTCGCGCCGAGATCGAGCGCGATCAGGAATTCATCTTCGACGATCAACACTCTCTGCTTCATGAGATCGTCTTGTTGGCAGTGCCGCACGACATTGGTGGCCATGATCCGTCCTCTTGTTACGCATATACTTCGAAAGAAGGAGCCGCTTCGGCAGTCTGTCCTGCTGAAACTCATAGTCGTAACGGCGAACGTGGCGA
>NZ_RZTV01000798.1:0-249 GCF_003997555.1 Mesorhizobium sp. M1A.T.Ca.IN.004.03.1.1
GGCTGAAGGCATTGACGGCCTCGATGAAGCCGCCGGCCGAGCCAGTCAATTCGGCAGCCATCATTCGCGATATGCGCGATACCGATCGTTACTGATGCTTTATATCGACACATCAGTCCATGTCGCCGCATGGACGGTCGAAACCCGAACAGACGACCCGCCTACTGGTCACACTGGATAAGGGGCTGGCAAAAGCCCTGCAGCATCGTCGGCGCACATCACAGGTTGTTATGAAGTCGGCGATGTCGC
>NZ_RZTV01000799.1:0-249 GCF_003997555.1 Mesorhizobium sp. M1A.T.Ca.IN.004.03.1.1
GAGGAACAGACCTCTCAGTCGCTTGACCTCAAGCGATGGGGTAAGCTCTCTTGGATCGACATGGTCATATTCGATGGCATAACCCGGCTGCAGTATCTTGGCAGATTCGAGGCCCGGAATGGTCTTGATGAAAGCAGCTTGAACTTCGGCCGGCAGCGACGTCGAAATGCCGTTCGGATAAACCGTGTCGTCATCCAGTCCCTCAGGCTCAAGAAAGACCTGATGCCCGTCGCGTTCTCCGAATTTCAC
>NZ_RZTV01000075.1:0-374 GCF_003997555.1 Mesorhizobium sp. M1A.T.Ca.IN.004.03.1.1
AATGCAAACACCGTATGCGCTAGCAGATTGAAACACCGGACTTTGTTCGGCTTCGGATGTTTCGAAGCAGCCCAGCCTAGGCCGAGGCCCGGCTGCAGCAGGAACCACCCTGCCCCGACGGTGACGATGCCGAAGATCCAGGCGGGAAGAAATGTCGGTGCGGCGAACCATCCCTCTCCCATGATGAGCGCAAAGATCACCCCATAGAGGATGCCGACGACGTAATGGCTGATCCAGCCGAGAGCGAGTTCATTCGCGTAAGGCGCAGCATCGGCAATGCTGTCATGAAAGACCTTGCCGCGGCCGAGATGCCAGAACCAGCGGCCGACCGGCGCCCAATTGGCCGGCGGCTGGCCGAAGACCTTGGCGAGCAC
>NZ_RZTV01000800.1:0-249 GCF_003997555.1 Mesorhizobium sp. M1A.T.Ca.IN.004.03.1.1
ATATAGGCGCGGTCGTAACCGGCCTTTTCCCATTCGTCATAGTTGAAGTGGGACTGACGATAGGGCTGGAAGCCAGAGGGATAGGCCGAGGTCCAAAGGGACAGATCCTTGCCGCCGAGATGGGCGGCAGCAGACCAGGCCGCCTTGCGCTTCTTCTCGTCGCTGGAGACCCGCTTGGTGACGTAGATGCCCCAGCCGAGGTAGGCCATGTTGGGCGCCTCGTTATACTTGTCTTCCCACTGCCCGGTC
>NZ_RZTV01000801.1:0-249 GCF_003997555.1 Mesorhizobium sp. M1A.T.Ca.IN.004.03.1.1
GGCCGGCGCGCGCTGAGAGGCCTGACGGCGACCGAACTCAAGGATATCGGTGTGTCGCAGTCCGATGCCGCGCGCGAAGTCGGCAAGTCGTTTTTCTGGGACTGATTATGCAGAACTCAAAGAGTTACAGCGCTGTTCGCGCGTCTGAAAAGACGCGTAACGCTGTCATCGCCGGGATCAGCTGCAGGCCTTGTTGCCGCCGGACCAGCGATTGACGTCGGCGGTGATGCGGCCGGCGACCGGTTCCTG
>NZ_RZTV01000802.1:0-249 GCF_003997555.1 Mesorhizobium sp. M1A.T.Ca.IN.004.03.1.1
GCCGCCTGTCCCTTCACCGATTCTCCACGCGCCTCGAAATAGATGCCGGACGCAAGGCACTGCTGCTCTCGGGCGGAAAAGACGCTCGGCGCCAGCACGCTTGCGGCCCAGGCGTGATCGCGCGGGCCGATCTCCGGAACGAAGCTGCCGCTGTCCTGTTCGGTCAGGATGGAATCGAAGGGCGATTGGCGGGCATAGTCGGGTGTGGCCGGTGCATAGGCGGTGGCCAGAACATCGGCCTTGTTGCTG
>NZ_RZTV01000803.1:0-249 GCF_003997555.1 Mesorhizobium sp. M1A.T.Ca.IN.004.03.1.1
GGATAGGAAGTAAGCGTCCGGTGGTGACGGCTATGCGATTGTGAGGATAAGAACGGCGACCACAACCACCCACGGGATCAAACCGATCCATCCTGCCATAGGAGCTTGGCAGATCAGTGAGCCATCGGGGACGCGTTTGAAGCCCAGCCAGTTAAATCCCGTCTCGGTCGAGGATATGGCTTGCACGCGCACCTTCCCGCCGGTGATGAGCGGCAACACGAGCCTGGCGGTAGTGTAGCCAATCACCTC
>NZ_RZTV01000804.1:0-248 GCF_003997555.1 Mesorhizobium sp. M1A.T.Ca.IN.004.03.1.1
GCTGTGTCATCAATTCTTTTAAGTGGTTCTGTAATCTCTACTAAGATGAATATTCTCTAATATTCGATATCGTAGTTCTGATGTTGCTTTTAACGCGTTGATTGTTTTTGATCAAAATAGTCTCTTTATGTGCATGAATACTAGTTAGAACGATGAATTTTTGACCTTTGCGCCGCAAATTTTTGAGGTATTGGGACTTTAATTTGATATAGACTTGAAATTTTGTCACGCTTTGCTGATGTTATTTG
>NZ_RZTV01000805.1:0-248 GCF_003997555.1 Mesorhizobium sp. M1A.T.Ca.IN.004.03.1.1
ACCAAATCAGCCCCGCTTACACGCAGCAGGCTCTGGATAGGCAATCTGGTGAGATCGTAAGACATTGAAATCATGGTAAATGATTTGCTAAACGGACACCAGTGGATAGTTTGTGTCCGTCACTAGGGGGTTCCTTTGGCTGAGGATATAACCATCGATAATTATAGGTTATCGATGGTAGTTGATCTGGAGTCGCAAATCAGCAATGTCAGCCGTCCTGGATGACCGGAAAACCAGGCGTTTCCGGT
>NZ_RZTV01000806.1:0-248 GCF_003997555.1 Mesorhizobium sp. M1A.T.Ca.IN.004.03.1.1
CTTGGTTATAAAGCCTTCGAGCAGGACGACAGGGCCGAGCATCCTGATCTCGATGGCACTGCTGTCGATATCCGGATCGGCGGAAAGGGCTGCTTCGATTGTGGCGATCGTGGATGCCGAACTATGGCCTTGCGAGCAGCGCTCTTCGTGATTGTAGTTATCGGGGCCGAACTTCATTTTCTCCTCCTGTCCGCCCCTCCACGGACCTTCATATTGCCTCAGACCTAATATGAGCAGCGTGTCCTGAC
>NZ_RZTV01000807.1:0-248 GCF_003997555.1 Mesorhizobium sp. M1A.T.Ca.IN.004.03.1.1
CGATCACCTCTGTGCGCTCGATCGCGCCATCGGCGATGGCGATCACGGAACCAATATGCGGCGCGGCTGCGAGGCGGTGAGCGCCGAAGGCGAGAGCCTGTCCAGCCTGCCCTTCCCCGACGCCATGGAAAAGATCGGCCTGACGCTGGTGATGAATGTCGGCGGTGCGGCCGGGCCGCTCTACGGCACGCTGCTGATGGAGATCGGCCGCGAGCTTCGCAAGAGCAACGAAAAGCCCGATTTTTCGC
>NZ_RZTV01000808.1:0-248 GCF_003997555.1 Mesorhizobium sp. M1A.T.Ca.IN.004.03.1.1
ATGATTTCGTCCACGCGACGGCGTGGCGCTGGTCGGGCAGTTCCACGGATGCCGACGACATCGCACAGGAGGTCTGCGTCAAGCTCGGCGCGGCCATCGGCAGCTTTCGCGGCGCCAGTCGCTTCAGAACCTGGCTCTATACGCTGACGCTCAACGCCGCCCGCGACCACAGACGCAAGCTTGCCCGAGAGGAGCAGACATTCCGCGCTTATGCCGCCGAACCGCAGCCGGATGCGCCTGATGGAAAT
>NZ_RZTV01000809.1:0-248 GCF_003997555.1 Mesorhizobium sp. M1A.T.Ca.IN.004.03.1.1
GCCTCGCCCGCTATCTTACCGTCGCCGGCAGCACTTCGAATTTCCAGAATTTTTCCGGGCTCAAATAGGCGGTGGCAAACGCGCGGATATCCCCGGCGGTGACCTTGCCGTAGCCGCTGAGACTATCGCGTATCCGGTCCAAACGACGCGAGTCCGTCTGGGCGTGGTGCAGATATTCGATCCAATATCCGTTGCTCTGCTGCTGATGCTTCAATGTCTCGACGATGGGTTCCCGGGCGCGAGCGAGC
>NZ_RZTV01000076.1:0-372 GCF_003997555.1 Mesorhizobium sp. M1A.T.Ca.IN.004.03.1.1
GGGGAAGCGATGGGTGGCGGCCCGCTCGGCACCCATGTTCGCAACGAGCAGGAACTGCTGGCAATGCCGGCGGAACACGCGTTCCACCTTATGCTTCAGACCTGTACGACCTGCCACGCCAAATTCAGGATGGAATAGGGGCGATCACGCGGGACCGGGAATTGCTCGCCTTGTTCAAGCGTCCGACCTTTCGGCCCCATCAAACAGCCATGTTCGACGCTGCCGACATCACTTCCCGAGGGGCCGGACCGCCGAACATATGGCGGCCATCCTCCTCGACTTCGGTGAAACACCAGCGCACGACGCCATCCCGATCGAGCAGGAATTCGCCGACGAGCTGGCCGTGGCCGGCGGCGATCATCTGCTTGTCAT
>NZ_RZTV01000810.1:0-248 GCF_003997555.1 Mesorhizobium sp. M1A.T.Ca.IN.004.03.1.1
TTCGCCCGGCTGATGGTCACCGCCTATCTCGTCGCTCGCAAGCGAGGCTATCCGGTCGAAACCTTCCCGGGCTTCGCCCGCGTCGGGCAATTGGCGCTGATCGCCATCCCCGGACTGTTGCTGGTCGGCATCATCTTCGGCGGCGTGCGCTCCGGCATCTTCACGGCGACCGAAAGCTCGTGCATCGCCATCCTCTATGCCCTTTTGGTGACGGTCTTCGTCTACCGCTCGATGCGCTGGAACGATTT
>NZ_RZTV01000811.1:0-248 GCF_003997555.1 Mesorhizobium sp. M1A.T.Ca.IN.004.03.1.1
ATCAGCTTCGGCCCGACGATCGCGCCGCCGAGCGGAATGAAGATCAATGCGGCGCCGAAACCCGAAAAGCCGCGGGCAAGCCCGGCGATGAAGGCAAATACCATCAGCAAATAGATGCCATGATCGGGCAAGGCGGCGGCAAACCATGCGACGACGCCAGCGACAATCGCATCCAGCGTCATGACATCGGCTCCGTGATTCGGGATGGGCGGCGAGGAAGGATGCGGTTTCATAGCCCAATCGTCGCC
>NZ_RZTV01000812.1:0-248 GCF_003997555.1 Mesorhizobium sp. M1A.T.Ca.IN.004.03.1.1
GGTAGGTCGAGAGCCGTTAAGGGCGCGTCCGTCATCACTGGTGTGCCGACCTTCGGGCTGCCGTAGATAAGAACGCGCGTCTCCGGCATCGACAGCCCGTTTTCGCGAGCGGCATCCGCATGATCGATTTCCGCGAAGATGGTCAATCCGGCTTTTCCGATGGCAATCTTGATCGCCTCCAGCGCCTCGTCGAATGTATGCGTCGAACGGTGTTCGATCGGCTTCATGAAAGACCTCCTCTAGTCGGC
>NZ_RZTV01000813.1:0-248 GCF_003997555.1 Mesorhizobium sp. M1A.T.Ca.IN.004.03.1.1
TGCACTTTGCAAGAGATGATCGCGGGCGGCGTCCCTGGCTGGAACAATGACGCTCGGCGGCACGTTTGGCTAGCGCCGACAGGCTGCGCTTTGAGGCCTGATCGACAAGATATGGAAAGCTGAAAAGGAGGAGCGCCATGAACATCAAGCTGAAACGCGGTCTATGGGTTATCGTGGCTGACGGCGAGAAGGCGCTTTTCCTCCGCAACGAGGGCGACACCAGATATCCGAACCTGCAGGTCGTGCAG
>NZ_RZTV01000814.1:0-248 GCF_003997555.1 Mesorhizobium sp. M1A.T.Ca.IN.004.03.1.1
GGACGCGATCATCTCGGACGCGCTGAACCATGCCTCGATCATCGACGGTGTGAGGCTCTCGAAGGCCAAGCGCTTCCGCTACGCCAACAACGATATGGCAGCGCTCGAGGAGGAACTGAAAAAGGCCGAAGGCAGCCGCTTCAGGCTGGTCGCCACCGACGGTGTCTTCTCGATGGACGGGATCATCGCCAATTTGGGCGGCGTCTGCGATCTCGCCGAGAAATACGGCGCGATGGTCATGGTCGATG
>NZ_RZTV01000815.1:0-248 GCF_003997555.1 Mesorhizobium sp. M1A.T.Ca.IN.004.03.1.1
GCGCTGGCTCCGACGGAACTCCACATTTCCTGGGACGTGACGCTGACCAGCGAACAGGACCGCTCGGCGATCGACGACGTCTTCATCTTCGTGCTCGATGACATGGAACTCAGCGTCGAGGAGATCGACGCGTCGGCAGCGGCAACCGCCGCTCCGGTCGAGGAAAAGGCTGCACCTGCCCCTGTCGCCGCAGCATCGGCGGCCCCCGTTTCACCGACCACTGTCGCGGAGTTCCGTCCCGTCGAGGC
>NZ_RZTV01000816.1:0-248 GCF_003997555.1 Mesorhizobium sp. M1A.T.Ca.IN.004.03.1.1
CGCATGTCGTGATTGATCTTGGAGACGGCAAGGCCGAGAGCGGCAAGGTTCTTCTGCTGCTTCAGCGTCTTCTGCAGCTCCATCTGCATCGAGGTGAGGTTGCGGCCGGCGACCGCCAGTTCGTCGCGGCCGCCGTCGCCGATATAGATATGGGCCGGGTTTTCCGGATCGGAGGAGAATTGCTGCATGCTGCCGGTCAGCCGGCGGATCGGGCCGATCAGGATGCGGTTGATCGCAAAGAAGATCAG
>NZ_RZTV01000817.1:0-248 GCF_003997555.1 Mesorhizobium sp. M1A.T.Ca.IN.004.03.1.1
CCGCAATAGACCGGCACAGGTGCCGAAAGACCGAGTTCGGCCGCGATCTCGGGCAGCACAGGACCGAGCACATCGAAGGCCGAACGGATCGGCGCCATCCGATCGCGAATGCCGAGCCTGTCGACGAGCGAGGAGTAGGTGCCGCGTCCCGGGTTCCAGAGGTCGGTATGACAGCCGAGCGAGGTCAGTTCATTGGCGGCCACACCGGTCAGCCGCGCCGCCCAATATTGCGCATAGGTGAGAATGGC
>NZ_RZTV01000818.1:0-248 GCF_003997555.1 Mesorhizobium sp. M1A.T.Ca.IN.004.03.1.1
GATCATCGGCTCCGAATTCGAGGTCGGCCTCCAGGCAGTAACCGAGGTGGCCGGCCGCCCCGCCGTCATCCCCACCATCACCGGCCGCGGCTTCACGTTCGGCCTGACCCAGGTAGCCCTCGACCCCTTTGACCCGCATCCGAACGGTTTTGCGCTGACGGACGTCTGGGGGCCATCGGCTAGGGAGATTTGATCGTTCAGGGTTGATGCCGGAAAGTGCGAGCGGTTTCCCGGACGGTTGGCGCGGC
>NZ_RZTV01000819.1:0-248 GCF_003997555.1 Mesorhizobium sp. M1A.T.Ca.IN.004.03.1.1
CGTCGAAAGCTTGATCTTCTGGACCACGTGTCCTCCTCCAGGCAGCACGCAAGACAGCAAGACCACGCTGGAAAACCGGCGCGGCCTTAAAATGTTTAATTAAAAGATTTAGCCGGCGGAGGCAATTGGTCTTTTCAGGGAATTTTCAGTCTTCGTCCGGCTCTTCGATGGGAAGCGCTTCGGCCTGCAGGTTGGCATCGATCGCTTTCAGCAGGCGAACAAGATTGCGGATTTCCTTTTCTGAGAAT
>NZ_RZTV01000077.1:0-370 GCF_003997555.1 Mesorhizobium sp. M1A.T.Ca.IN.004.03.1.1
TGGCAAAAGGTAAATTCGAGCGCACCAAGCCGCATGTGAACATTGGCACGATCGGCCACGTCGATCATGGCAAGACGTCGCTGACGGCGGCGATCACGAAGTATTTTGGCGAATACAAGCGCTATGACCAGATCGACGCGGCGCCGGAAGAGAAGGCGCGCGGCATCACCATCTCGACGGCGCATGTCGAGTATGAGACGGCCAACCGTCACTACGCCCATGTCGACTGCCCCGGCCATGCCGACTATGTGAAGAACATGATCACCGGCGCCGCCCAGATGGACGGCGCGATCCTGGTGGTTTCGGCCGCCGACGGCCCGATGCCGCAGACCCGCGAGCACATCCTTTTGGCCCGCCAGGTCGGCGTGCC
>NZ_RZTV01000820.1:0-248 GCF_003997555.1 Mesorhizobium sp. M1A.T.Ca.IN.004.03.1.1
GGCGGGCATGGATACGGATTTTCGTGTGACCGGCAGGAATGCGGCTGCGCCTTTTGCGCTGACCATCCATCGCGGTGACGGCATGGTGCTGCTCGGCATGGATTGGAAGAATGGCCGGCCGCCGATCGATTTCGTCGGTTTCGCCATCCAGTATCGCGAGCCGGGTGCTGACTTCTTCAAGAACGTGCGCAACCGTATCGGCTTTCCCGGCCAGCCGGTTCCAGACGACGGCATCCGCACGACAGAGG
>NZ_RZTV01000821.1:0-248 GCF_003997555.1 Mesorhizobium sp. M1A.T.Ca.IN.004.03.1.1
GTTCGAGCAACGCCGTCTTCTTGCCCTCGGCCTTGGCCTGCTCGTAGATCTCGCGGGCTTCCTGGCGCGGCTTGATCTGGCCTTCGATGAAGCGTTCGCCGATCTGCATTTTCAGCGCGTCGACAGCGGAATTGTCCGGCAGCGGAAAGACATAGGTGCCTTCGACCCAACCCTGGCTCGGATTCTGGAAGCGCTGCGTCACCTTCACCCTGGCGATCGGGCCGGAGACATCGATGGCGACATCGGTT
>NZ_RZTV01000822.1:0-248 GCF_003997555.1 Mesorhizobium sp. M1A.T.Ca.IN.004.03.1.1
CAGAACAGCCAATGCTCAGGAAGTTCGAAATCGAGGCGGGAGGCCTCCGATTTGGATTTCACCGCCTGCAGAGCGACGAAAACGAAAGGCATGACGAAGATGACGGCCGCGACGGCAAGGGCTATTGCGCCCGTCACATAGGGGCGGACGCTTCTCATTCCTCGACCTCGCGCCGGTTGAACCATAGGGTGAAGGGCAGGATGATCACGGCGATCAGCGCGAACAGGATGACGTTTCCGGCCGTCGAC
>NZ_RZTV01000823.1:0-248 GCF_003997555.1 Mesorhizobium sp. M1A.T.Ca.IN.004.03.1.1
CTGCTGAGCGGCGTATAGTCTCCGGCCAGCACATGCGGCACGCGGTTTTCGAACATCCACGAATTGCCGGCCGAGGCGGTGATAACCTCATAGACCTTGTCGAGGTCGAGGCCCTGCTTGGCGGCAAAGGTGATGGCCTCGCAGGCGGCGGCGATGTGCACACCGGCAAGAAGCTGGTTGATCATCTTGAAGGCAGCGCCCGTTCCGGCCGCGTCGCCGAGTTCGTAGACCTTGCCGGCCATGGCGTT
>NZ_RZTV01000824.1:0-248 GCF_003997555.1 Mesorhizobium sp. M1A.T.Ca.IN.004.03.1.1
GGCCGTTGAGGACAGCTGCGCCAGTTCGTCTCATATCATCGATCTCGGTCGGGCAAACAGCGACTGACCGTCCTTTATGGTCGTCCGCATCGCTTTCCCTGCCAGACGCCGACGGTGATGCGAGATGGGGCAGGACACTGTGATCGGGGTCACGGATGTCACGCCGTCGCGTTACGGGGGTGGCCTGTTTCCAGGTCGCAAGAACAGTGATCCTTACGGATCGGCCGAGGTACGGGGCCTTGAGCACA
>NZ_RZTV01000825.1:0-248 GCF_003997555.1 Mesorhizobium sp. M1A.T.Ca.IN.004.03.1.1
CTTTCTTCAGGTGCTTGGTGAAGAACGAGAGCTTCTCGTCGCTGCGGTTCGCCTCGCAGAAATCGCCGATCTCCTTGAACAGCGCCATGGCGGCGCGGCCGCCGTTCAGAGGGTCGGATTCTGGCCGCGTGCTTGGGAACCAATGACAGGCGAGACTGTTTCAGCTGTGACTTTGGCATGACGCTGACACGCCCTCCTGGCTGGGTAAGCCTCGATTTTGAGGAGACTTGCATCATGAAGTTTTCATC
>NZ_RZTV01000826.1:0-248 GCF_003997555.1 Mesorhizobium sp. M1A.T.Ca.IN.004.03.1.1
GACCATCTGCGCCTTGAGACCGATGCGCCTGATCATGGCCATTTCACGCTGCTGGCCGTCAATCGTGACGTTCCAAAGGCTGAGCGGCTTGTCGAATCCGGGCACGGTCTGCTCCACGGCGGCCCGCGGAAGAAGCGACGGCGGAAAGCGGGTGATCTCGGCCGCCGGCTTCAGCGAGGAGAGGCCTGCCCAGAGGACCGGAAGCAACACCACGAAGGTTCCGCCGATCAGCCAGACCCATGACAATA
>NZ_RZTV01000827.1:0-248 GCF_003997555.1 Mesorhizobium sp. M1A.T.Ca.IN.004.03.1.1
GACAGCCAGGCCGCCGGTCGAAGTTTCCTTGTATTTCTCGCTCATGTCGTGGCCGGTCTGGCGCATCGTCTCGATACAGGCGTCGAGCGGCACGAAATGCTGGCCGTCTCCCTTGACGGCAAGCGAGGCCTCCGTGACGGCCTTGACGGCGCCAAGCGCGTTGCGCTCGATACAGGGAACCTGCACGAGGCCTGCGACAGGATCGCAGGTCATGCCGAGATGATGTTCGAGCGCGATCTCGGCGGCGT
>NZ_RZTV01000828.1:0-247 GCF_003997555.1 Mesorhizobium sp. M1A.T.Ca.IN.004.03.1.1
CGGCCGATCGTGTCGTTGAGTTGCAGCGCCGAGGCCAGATCACGGCCGATCGGCTTCTCGACGACGATGCGGGTCGATTTGGTGATCAGCTTGTGGTCATGGATCTTCTGGGAAATATCGCCGAAGATGCCGGGCGCAACCGCCAGATAGAAGGCGCGCACCCGGTCCCTGCTTTCGTCGAGCAGTTTCTTCAGCTGATCCCAGCCCGTGTCAGTGCGGGCGTCGACCGAAACATAGTAGAGGCGGG
>NZ_RZTV01000829.1:0-247 GCF_003997555.1 Mesorhizobium sp. M1A.T.Ca.IN.004.03.1.1
CCCGAGACAACCGAACATCCGCGGATCATGAAGGCGCGCGAGGACTTCCTGTTGTGGCCGGAACTTTCGAAGAAGCTCAATTCGCTCAATGCGGCATTGGATCGTAACGACATGATCGCGGCCCGCGCGACCCTGGCAGAACTTGTTTCCGGCTATTCCTCAACGGGTGAAGTTTCCGATCTTGCATTCACCGGCGGCGAAACCAATCCGGCGGCTTGAGACATCGACGTTAGGTCCAACCGCCTTC
>NZ_RZTV01000078.1:0-367 GCF_003997555.1 Mesorhizobium sp. M1A.T.Ca.IN.004.03.1.1
AATACTGGATAATTTTCTGCGCGATCCGGCCGCCGTCGTGCGAAACGGCGGTTCGGCCGGGCTTGCGAACGTGTCGGCAGACAATCCCGTCTGGTTGAAGTTTGCGCGCGGCATGGGCTCCTTTACCGGGCTCAGCGCCAAGATACTGGCTGGCGAAATCTCCAGCTGGCCGAGGCCTCCTGAAAAGGTTTTGGACATCGCTGCGGGTCCAGGCGTTTTCGGCATCGAAATCGCCAAGGGCTTTCCATCGGCGCAGATCGTCGCCGTCGACTGGGCGGCCGTGTTGGAGCTGTCGAGGCAGAATGCGGAAAAAGCCGGCGTGGCTGACCGGTACCGGACGATAGCCGGCAGTGCTTTCGACGTCGAC
>NZ_RZTV01000830.1:0-247 GCF_003997555.1 Mesorhizobium sp. M1A.T.Ca.IN.004.03.1.1
GCATCGACCATCTGCAGCTTGGCGAAACTGACGTTCTGCCGATCGATATAGGCGATGAGATAAAGAATGCCGAGAAACGGCATCAGCTTCCAGGTGATTTTCGAGATCAGCCGCTTCTCGTCGACCATAAGTATTCTCCGGTATGACCATGCTTGGGGATCGGGTAAATAGCGCGGCCAGCCGATATTCAATCGGGCGCGGCATTTTCTCGCAGCCGCAACCCTGATGATGTGACCGTACCCGAAGC
>NZ_RZTV01000831.1:0-247 GCF_003997555.1 Mesorhizobium sp. M1A.T.Ca.IN.004.03.1.1
CTGGCAATGATCGCGCGGGGCATGTTCTCCACGGCGTACAGATGGCGCGGATGCGCCGCCAGAATGCCTTGCAGCATCTCATCGACGGCATCTGCGCCGGCATTGATAAGCTTCTTCGTCTTCATGCTGATCCTCCCAGTGCGAGCTCCACCTGCATAAATGCGGCTGGCGCGTGAGACGTCAATCCGCCAGTGGGAGGGCTGCGGTCGCCAACGGCGCGAGCAGCAACTCTTTGCCCGCATCTGCC
>NZ_RZTV01000832.1:0-247 GCF_003997555.1 Mesorhizobium sp. M1A.T.Ca.IN.004.03.1.1
GAGGAGCGCCTCGATCTCGAAGTGCGCCTTGGCCCGGTCGCCGACAGCAGCCTCGTCTGCCGGCGGATCGGCTGGACGACGGCCTTCCTCGTCGCGTCTCCCGCCTATCTCTCGCGCAGGGCGGCTCCACACGCCCCGAAGGACATCAAGGATCATGAATGCCTGTGCTACGCGAGGGCAGGCGAGGCCAATACATGGTCCTTTTCGAACGGCTCGGAAGATATATCGGTCAGGATCTCGCCGCGGC
>NZ_RZTV01000833.1:0-247 GCF_003997555.1 Mesorhizobium sp. M1A.T.Ca.IN.004.03.1.1
GCCAAGTGAAAGCGCCAGGGCGCCTGCCTTGTCACCCCTGACATCGAGTTGCTGCAGCTCGGCGGACTTCTCGCGGAATTTCCCGCCAACGCTCCGCAGCTTCTCCCAATGCGGCTTCCCTTCGGGAGAGGCGATGGCCAAGCCGGCGTCGACAGCGTCGAACATGGCCTGCAGATTCTGATCGGCCTCTTTGTAGAAACCGGCGGCCGCGTCCGAATCGGTGGAAAGCAGCGCGTTCTTCTGAGCC
>NZ_RZTV01000834.1:0-247 GCF_003997555.1 Mesorhizobium sp. M1A.T.Ca.IN.004.03.1.1
CGGTAATCCGGCGCGCCGCAGCGCGGATATCCTCCAGCGAAACGGGCAAGGTGCTCACCATGATCTCAGCCTTCCCGGTAGGACTTGGTCATCAATTGACCGAGTTCGGGCCGCGCCCGATCGTCGCCGCAAAGCCGCAGGCAAGCCCAGGCGGTCGCGAGATTGCTAGCGACGACCGGCTTGCCGATTTCAGCCTCGATCCCAGCCGCGACCTCTGCTGCCCGCACCGCCGTACAGGAGATAAACA
>NZ_RZTV01000835.1:0-247 GCF_003997555.1 Mesorhizobium sp. M1A.T.Ca.IN.004.03.1.1
AGTGAGGTCTTGGCTGTGATGGATTGGAAGCGGCCACGTGCTTGTCCCCCTCGTAAATCGACTGGGAAAAGGTAGCAGCCGATCTTTAACAGAAAGTGAGAATTCGGCCCGTCCCGCACAATTTCTGGTGTCATTACCCCAAAAATGGCTTCCTCATTTCCGATAGGTGTGGCCGGTAGCGTCAAAGAGATGCAGCTTCTGCCGATCGGCGGCAAAGCGCATCTTCTGGCCCTTATGGACATCGTAA
>NZ_RZTV01000836.1:0-247 GCF_003997555.1 Mesorhizobium sp. M1A.T.Ca.IN.004.03.1.1
CCGGCCTGGAACTTCTCCTTGCCGAGCGGCTTGCCGGTGCCTTGGATGACGATCGAATTCTTCAGGTCTTCGAGTTTGACGTAACCGCGGACGGCAAGATTGAGCGCGGTGGCGGACAGCGCCGTCCAGCCCTCGCCGGAGAAGCCCTTATTGTCGATGTAGTTGACCAGCGCCGGCGAGATGCCGTCAGGCGCGTCCCAGCGCGGCACGACGACACCACGGGCGGGATCACGGCCGACCTTCAGCC
>NZ_RZTV01000837.1:0-247 GCF_003997555.1 Mesorhizobium sp. M1A.T.Ca.IN.004.03.1.1
GGACTTCTCGCCTCACTCCATACCCTAGACGCGCTCGCGTCAGGAAAACACGAAATCACCTACGCCGTCCTGATCGACTCGGACGACGAGCTTACCTGCGGGGCAACGCACGATTGGCAGCGTCTGGACATGCTGCCGCCGAATACGCACATCATCATCGGTGAGCGCGACAAGACAGTGAATGCTCGCGTGAACGAAGTTCTAGGCGCGTTCGCAGCCGATGTTTACTGCCAAATGTCCGATGATG
>NZ_RZTV01000838.1:0-247 GCF_003997555.1 Mesorhizobium sp. M1A.T.Ca.IN.004.03.1.1
GCGAAAGCTGACAATGGACATTGAGCCATTCAGTGCGCGTTTTCCGCAACGGCTCCGTCTAACGCGCCGCTGGTGGGACACATCGTTTCTTCAGGATGATTTCAAAAAGAGCAATGCAAATTGATCGCAAAGATCATCGACGAATTGGCTTGAAAACGGAAATACATCCCGCAGGCCACCCAACACCCTAATCCAAAAACCGATAGAGCCAGTCGCGCGTTTCCTCCGGCAGCGAGGCCGGCGACTG
>NZ_RZTV01000839.1:0-247 GCF_003997555.1 Mesorhizobium sp. M1A.T.Ca.IN.004.03.1.1
CTTCTCCCCAGCGGGAGAAGGTGCCGGCAGGCGGATGAGGGGGCCTCGACCTCCTGCTTCAGAAGTATCACCCGGGCGAGACTCCGCTGATCAAGACAATGGAAACCGCAATCCGATGACCATTTCCGCCGATATGCTCGACATGCGTCGCGACCGCAGGCCGTGGCTGCGCCGTCTTGCCGATGCTTCGGAGCCCTATCTCTACAGCGCGCCGTCGCTGATCCTGATAATTGCGGTGATGCTGGTG
>NZ_RZTV01000079.1:0-366 GCF_003997555.1 Mesorhizobium sp. M1A.T.Ca.IN.004.03.1.1
GGCGACGTCAGCCGCCGGCCTTCATAGCCGCAGGCAGCGCTAGATTCGCATCGCGCCATGCGGTTCCTCGGCCTCCTCCGAGCCGAAGCGGACATCCTTTTTCTCGTAGCCGAAGCCGGCAAGGGCCGCGACGATGAGAGCTACCACGGCCGCGACGATCAGGAGCGCATAGGCATAGTCGCCGTCCCAGCGAGCGGCCAACCCGGCCTGCAGCGTCGCATTGCCCGAGGCGAGCAGGTTGCCGAGCTGATAGGCAAAGCCCGGGAATGTGCCGCGCACCTCGTCTGGTGACAGCTCGTTCAGATGCACCGGCACGATGCCCCAGGCGCCCTGGACGAAGAACTGCATCAGGAAGGCGCCGATGGC
>NZ_RZTV01000840.1:0-247 GCF_003997555.1 Mesorhizobium sp. M1A.T.Ca.IN.004.03.1.1
CTCGCTTTGACATCGTCGACGATATAAGCGTCGCCGGAGGAGCAGGCCGATGCCGCGCGGAACCATGGATCGCCGGCCAGGCTCGTGCCTGCGATCTTGCGCTGGAACTTGGGATTGGCGGATGCGATCACCTTGCCCGAGAGATCGGTCATGACGAGATCGAGATAGACCGTGTAGAAGCGGTTGATGGCGCCGAGACGCTCCGCCGCAAAGGCGACGGATTCACGAGCCGGGTTCTGCAGCGCCT
>NZ_RZTV01000841.1:0-247 GCF_003997555.1 Mesorhizobium sp. M1A.T.Ca.IN.004.03.1.1
GGGCGACATAGGCGGCCAAGGCCTCGTTGCGGCCGCTGCGGCGGTTTTCGAATTCGTCGCCCAGCCGTCTCAACGTCTGCATGACATAGGTAGCCTCGGCATCATCGGGATCGAGCGACGTCAGATGCGGCGTCGCAAACCATTCGCCGAGGTGGCTTCGGTCGCCGGGCGGATGGCTGAGATGGGATCTCAACAGGGTGATCACCAAGCCGTCGATATCGCGTGAAAAACGAAAGCCGTGATTGAG
>NZ_RZTV01000842.1:0-247 GCF_003997555.1 Mesorhizobium sp. M1A.T.Ca.IN.004.03.1.1
CGCGGATAATGGAAGCGGTATTTCTCCGGAAACGCTGCCTCATATCTTTGAACCATTTTTCACCACGAAGGCCGCCATTGGCGGCACCGGGCTCGGCTTGGCGGCTGTCCACGGTCTGGTCACTGCGATGGACGGACGGATCAACGTCACGAGCAGTCCTGGAATGGGTACGTCATTTGAAGTCTATTTTCCCCATTCGTCACTTCCGCCAACGCCCACCAGTCAATTTTTAGTTGCTCCGCACGTG
>NZ_RZTV01000843.1:0-247 GCF_003997555.1 Mesorhizobium sp. M1A.T.Ca.IN.004.03.1.1
TATCTCGTCCTGAGCTCCGTCCTCTCGCAGCTGCAGGTGCGGCTGGAACGCCGCTTCGCGCGTTATGGCGGCATGCTGGAGGCAAATGCATGATCGAGCTTTCCAACATCGAAAAGCGTTTCGGCGACGCCGTCATCCTCAAGGATATCAGCATCCGCATCCCCGAAGGCAGCGTCACCGCGCTGGTTGGGCCTTCGGGCGGCGGCAAGAGCACGCTGCTGCGCTGCATCAACCTGCTCGAAATTCC
>NZ_RZTV01000844.1:0-247 GCF_003997555.1 Mesorhizobium sp. M1A.T.Ca.IN.004.03.1.1
GTTCGGAGACGTCCTCGCCGATCAGGATCTTTTCCAGCGCTTCGCAGCCAGCAGGCGTTTCGGGCTCGATAACCACCTCGACCCGTTCGAGATGGGCCGCAAAGCCTTTGCGAGGACGCGGAGCGCGCTTCGCTTTCGAGCCGCCCGCAGACTTCTCCATCTGCGCTTCGATGGCCGCCACGCCGGTTTCGATCTCGTCGAAGACCAGCGCATACTGCTCCTCGCTCAGCGCACCGGTCCGCAACCG
>NZ_RZTV01000845.1:0-247 GCF_003997555.1 Mesorhizobium sp. M1A.T.Ca.IN.004.03.1.1
CTTCGGTGAGGAGATCACCCTTCCGCACTACCTCGACATTCTCTCTGCCCGCACGCGGCTGATCGAGGCGGTGGACCGGCTGGTCGGACCGCGAACGGGCGCGTATCGTCTTCGAGGCGATGACGGACGACGAGATCGCCGACATCACCCGCATCATAACTTCGGCTCTGCCGGGTTCGACCACCGAACCTCTGACCATTCCGGCCTTCCGGGAAAAGCTCGTCGCCTATAGTGGCATCGATGCCGC
>NZ_RZTV01000846.1:0-247 GCF_003997555.1 Mesorhizobium sp. M1A.T.Ca.IN.004.03.1.1
TGACCGGCAACATCCGCGATTCCGGTCAGGCCTTCCTCGGCATCGGCGCAGCCCTCGCCCACGCCGATATCGGCACCGGCCACGACGAGATCGATGCGGTGACGCTGACCTGGCTGCCACAGCTGATAGCCGGCGTGCTCGCCCCGAACGGCATCGCCGTCAGCGGCCTGCCGCTGGAGCATCCGGAGCTCACGGAGCTGCCGCTGCCGGAGGGAATCAAGGAAGGGCGGTATTTTCTGTATCGGCG
>NZ_RZTV01000847.1:0-247 GCF_003997555.1 Mesorhizobium sp. M1A.T.Ca.IN.004.03.1.1
CGAAACAATAAACGGCGGTCCGTTTCAATTCGGATCATTTTGGCGCAATTCTCAATACGAGGTCTATCTATGGCTGAGAAAAAGTTGAAGGTCCTCGCCGCCTCCTCCGGCGGCGGTCACTGGGAGCAGCTGATGGCCATGCGCGGCGCATTCGAAGGCTGCGATATCGTCTTTGCAACGACAATCCCGGGACTGCTCGCCAAATACGACATCAAGGATGGACTGGTGCTTCCCGATTGCAGCCGCG
>NZ_RZTV01000848.1:0-246 GCF_003997555.1 Mesorhizobium sp. M1A.T.Ca.IN.004.03.1.1
CGGCGAGCAGGCCGACGAAGTGGCCGTCGCTGAAGGCCACAAGCTGCATCCAGATATGCTCGGTGGCGCCGTTCTGCGTCAGCGGGAATTTCACCGTATACGTGCCCGGCGTGCGCGCGGCCATCAGTTCATGAAAGCGCGGCAGTGTCGCATGGCCCTTGGCCTTGGCGCCCTGCATCGCCGTGTCCGTGGTGGAATAGGCGACGACGTTGTCCTTGGGCTCACTGCCGCGCATGTGGCCAAGCG
>NZ_RZTV01000849.1:0-246 GCF_003997555.1 Mesorhizobium sp. M1A.T.Ca.IN.004.03.1.1
GGGTGCAGCGGGTACCAGCCGATCTCCGTCGAGCCGTCGGCATTCGGCTGCACCCGACCGAGAAGGGCCGCCTGCTGATGCACTGGCCGAAGATGGTCTATCATTTTCACCGCGAAGGCTTCGAGCTGCCACACGGCGCCGACCTGCTCGCCGAAGGCGATGCCTACCCGAACCAGGCCTTTCGTTACGACGGCACCGCCTGGGGCCTGCAGTTCCATGCCGAGCTCACCCGGGTGATGATGCATC
>NZ_RZTV01000080.1:0-365 GCF_003997555.1 Mesorhizobium sp. M1A.T.Ca.IN.004.03.1.1
CTCGGAGTCGCGCTCGAACAGATGGTCGAACGCCTGCGCGGCGTCGTCGCCGATGCGATCTCCGCCGCCGAGAACGTCTCATCCGGCAGCCAGGAACTTTCGGCAAGCTCCGAGCAGGTCTCGCAGGGCGCCACCGAGCAGGCGGCTTCGGCCGAAGAGGCTTCCGCCTCGATGGAAGAGATGGCTTCCAATATCAAGCAGAACGCCGACAACGCGGCGCAAACGGAAAAGATCGCCCGTCAGTCGGCCAAGGATGCGGAAGCCAGCGGCGAGGCGGTCTCCCGCGCGGTCGACGCCATGCGCACGATCGCGCAGAAGATCGGCATCGTCCAGGAGATCGCCCGCCAGACCGATTTGCTGGCTCT
>NZ_RZTV01000850.1:0-246 GCF_003997555.1 Mesorhizobium sp. M1A.T.Ca.IN.004.03.1.1
CTCGTCGAGACCGGCGAGCTTCGGATCGTCCCGGCTCATCGGCGCAACGAAGTCCTTGCCCTGCTGCGGCGTGGCCTGACCGACATCAGCGTGTCGCGCAGTGCGGAGCGGGCGCGCGGCTGGGGCGTTCCCGTCCCCGATGGAGATGAGGTCGTCTATGTCTGGTTCGATGCGTTGGCGAACTATCTCACAGGTCTCGGCCACGGGTCCGATGAAACCCTCTCGCAGCGCTATTGGAACGGCGGC
>NZ_RZTV01000851.1:0-246 GCF_003997555.1 Mesorhizobium sp. M1A.T.Ca.IN.004.03.1.1
CTTCACCACGGCCTGACAGGCTCGGATTGGTCATGAAATACTGCTGCGCATTGAACGGTTCTTCGCCCCTGCGCACTTCCATGCGACGCGACGTACCGTCGGGCAATATCTCGTAGCTTTGTTGATTGTCAATCACGTTGCCGAGCATAATCTGTGACAAGACCTGCTCGTGAACGGTCGGATTTGTCAACGGAACCATGGTTTCGACACGGCGATCGAGGTTTCTCGGCATCATGTCGGCCGAGC
>NZ_RZTV01000852.1:0-246 GCF_003997555.1 Mesorhizobium sp. M1A.T.Ca.IN.004.03.1.1
CGCGTTTTCGATGTCGAAGGCGGTGACGCCGATGTCGCGGCGCTCGCATTCGCTCATGGCGGCAAGGGCTGCGAGGTCGTTCCGCGCCTTCCAGAAGCGCGGCAGCCAGAGCAGCGCCGACGTCACGGCGGCGAGCAGCCGGAAAGGCCGCAAGGGAGAAGCATACGACGGGCGGCCGGCTGCTATGCCGATGAAAGGAAGCAGCGTGGTCATGGTGTTGTCTCCATCCTCGAAACTGTCCGAGCG
>NZ_RZTV01000853.1:0-246 GCF_003997555.1 Mesorhizobium sp. M1A.T.Ca.IN.004.03.1.1
CCTTCATCGGCACGGTCGCCATGTGGTGGCTCTATTTCCGCTTCGGCCACGGGCGCGCCGCTCATCGCATCGAGCATGAGGAGACGCCGGGGGCTCTGGCGCGGCAGGCTTTCACCTACGCGCATATCCCGATTCTGGCCGGCATCATCGTGCATGCGGTGGCGGTCGAATTCATGTTCTCGCATCCGCACGAGACGGGTGACTTCGGCGTCGCGGCGGCGGTGCTCGGCGGCTCCGGTCTGTTCC
>NZ_RZTV01000854.1:0-246 GCF_003997555.1 Mesorhizobium sp. M1A.T.Ca.IN.004.03.1.1
GCCGAGCCGGTCGGTGCTCAGAGGCTGTACGTGATATTCGAGATCGGCGGTCGCAACAGCCGGATCGCTCTTGGCAAAGATACCGAGCTGGCTCGGCGCCATCGACAGCGGCCCGGACCGGCGCAGCATATATTCAAGCCCCATGCCCGCCCGGGTGAACAGGTTGTGATAGAGCTGGTTCAGCGTCTTTGCGCCCTCGATGCGGAAGACCGTACGGATTTGCAGATGGTCCTGCAGGTTTTCGCC
>NZ_RZTV01000855.1:0-246 GCF_003997555.1 Mesorhizobium sp. M1A.T.Ca.IN.004.03.1.1
TCCCTGCCACGGAGCCTCCCATGGACCTCAGCAACACCGAGAAGCAGATGCTTCTCGCCTCCCTCCTCGCCTGCACTCCCAGCGGCGGCGGCTCTGCGCCGTACACGCTCGCCCGCAAGCTCATGGCGGAATGGAAAATGCAGCCTTGCGAAGCAACCGTTGTCGCCTACCAGCAGCGCGCCGCCCGCGAACTCGCAGGGGTTTGAAATCATGCCCTACTGCGACGACTGCCTAACCCCTTTCCCC
>NZ_RZTV01000856.1:0-246 GCF_003997555.1 Mesorhizobium sp. M1A.T.Ca.IN.004.03.1.1
GAACGCGCCGCTGGACCTTGCCGAACTGAACTCCTGGATGCTCTTCGCCGTAGGGCTGTTTTTTTCAATCTTGGCCTTCATCGACGGCTGCTACTTGACGGATCCCTATCCGGGCTTTGCCGGTGTGAGGAAACGGTTGGACAGCGCGCGATCCAACTACATCGACAGAAAGCTCGAGCTCATCGACAATCTCCGTGACATAAGAGACGATCACAACGCGAAGATCGAGGAGATCGTGCGCGATCT
>NZ_RZTV01000857.1:0-246 GCF_003997555.1 Mesorhizobium sp. M1A.T.Ca.IN.004.03.1.1
GCCTGAGCCGCTGATCCAGGGCGGCGCCCTTACGGGAGAAGTGCGGGCGCGTGTCCAGACCGATCTATCCTTCCGCGTCAGCGGCAAGATCATCGAACGGCTGGTCGAAGTCGGACAATCCGTCAAAGCGGGGCAGCTTCTCGCGCGGATCGATCCGGAAGAGCAGAAGGCCGACCTGGACGTGGCGGCGGCCAATCTTCAATCGGCCGAAGCGCTGCAGACCCAGGCGCAGCTTGCCTTCGACCG
>NZ_RZTV01000858.1:0-246 GCF_003997555.1 Mesorhizobium sp. M1A.T.Ca.IN.004.03.1.1
GGTCCGCCAATGCGGCTTTCGCCCCGTCATAGGCGGACCTGCCGGCCGACTTCGCCGGCCCCGTCGTCACCGATATCCGCATGCCGGAGATCGATGGACTGCAACTCTTCGCCACGCTGCAGGGCATGGATGCCGACCTGCCGGTGATCCTGATGACCGGCCACGGCGATATTCCGATGGCCGTTCAGGCGATCCAGGACGGCGCCTATGATTTCATCGCCAAACCCTTCGCGGCCGATCGGCTCG
>NZ_RZTV01000859.1:0-246 GCF_003997555.1 Mesorhizobium sp. M1A.T.Ca.IN.004.03.1.1
CCTCGGCCGAAGCCCTGAGAGCGGCTGGCCGCGATCGCACGGCCGCGAAGAGTGGCCCGGTGTTCGCGGTGTTCCTCCGACATCCTTTCCTGCCACGCGGAGGAAAACGGCGCTCACGCGCCGTCTCCTCTGAGTTCCCAGACATTGATGCCGAAGCGGCGAGCCTTGTCGCGGAGATTTTCGGTGATGCCGGAGCCGGGAAAGATCACAACGCCGGCCGGCATCACGGAGAGCATCTCGTCGTTG
>NZ_RZTV01000081.1:0-365 GCF_003997555.1 Mesorhizobium sp. M1A.T.Ca.IN.004.03.1.1
GACGACGGAATTTCCCACGAGCCGCGGTGTTCCGCCCATCAGGACAAAGGTACAGCTCGAAAAGCAGTAGGCACCACCCGCAAAAACCTCCCCTTCGGTCGGTCCGCTTTTGGCCATGCTCGCCTTGCAACGCGGATTTAGGGTCGGGCAGTTCGGCAACCGTGTTCTGCCAACCGAGGTCTCCAGACCTGCAGCACGGATGATGCGTCCCATTGCGAAAGCCGCATCCATGTCCCCGCCATTGGACTGAAGCACGATCGGCAGCTTTCTTTCGCCGAGCGGCTTCAAGATCGCCTTCAGCCGGGCCGGGGTATCGGGAGTGATGTCTCCTTCCGCAGAAATCCACTGCGTGCACTCCTCCTGAC
>NZ_RZTV01000860.1:0-246 GCF_003997555.1 Mesorhizobium sp. M1A.T.Ca.IN.004.03.1.1
ATCGAAGCCCACATCGATCTTTTTCTTGAGGTTCTTCGCTTCCTCGCGGGCGGGACCGGTCTTCCAGTCCGGCCGGGCGCCGATCGTGTACCGCCGCTCCAGGCCACTACGGGTGCGATAATTGAGAATGAATGACCGGGCGCCGCCGGCGGTGACGCGGATGCCGAAGCCCTTCACGTCATCATCATAGGTGATCTTGTTGCCGGTGGCCGGCAGCGGAAGTTTGTCGATCAGCGTATCGTTTAG
>NZ_RZTV01000861.1:0-246 GCF_003997555.1 Mesorhizobium sp. M1A.T.Ca.IN.004.03.1.1
TGAGGCGATAGCTGCGATTGGAATGGCGCGCAGCGTTGTTACTGCTATGTTGGTCGAAATAACTGCCGAAGAAACATCAGCTTAAGTTGTGCGGTGATGTCTCGGGGCCTCTAAGAAATCAGTGCATAAAATCGTTTGACTTGGGAGTTGTGAGAAGTGGCGGCGGTTGGCTGTGTCAGGCTCGGTCCGGGCTTGATAGAGTGTCCTATCCGATCGATTAGGCCCGCGCCCTATCCCACCCCCGTC
>NZ_RZTV01000862.1:0-246 GCF_003997555.1 Mesorhizobium sp. M1A.T.Ca.IN.004.03.1.1
GCAATGAAGCGGGCCAGCGCCTTCGCTTCGGGTGAGAATTGCGTCACGCCGGTGTCCGCGTAGACGCCGTTCCCGGTCACGTCCAAGTAGGCGTTTACGGCCGCGACGGGCTTGGCCCCCTTGCCCAGCGATGAGTTCATTGCCTCGTTGACGGCTCGGTAAGCGTCGGTCAGGTCTTTGGTCAGGGAGAGGTCAACCCACTTCTTGCCTTCACCGATCAGCCCTTCCAGTTGGGCCGTCCCGCCC
>NZ_RZTV01000863.1:0-246 GCF_003997555.1 Mesorhizobium sp. M1A.T.Ca.IN.004.03.1.1
GCGACGTGTCGGGCGGCGCGGCGACACGCCGCTGGCGCTGTTCTGGACCGAGGTCCACCGGGCGCTCTGCCAGGAAACCAACGCCTTCTGATAATCGGCTTTCCCGAAAGGCTCAGGCTTTTCTCCTTAGCTAAACAGCGCACCACCAGGGCGCTGCAGCAAGGAAGTCCCGCCGCCTTTCTACATAATTATCGATGAACACGTCTTCATTCTTGTCGCGATTCGATTCTACGATGGAAGCGTCGG
>NZ_RZTV01000864.1:0-246 GCF_003997555.1 Mesorhizobium sp. M1A.T.Ca.IN.004.03.1.1
CGCGATTCAAGCCCCGAAATTTCGGGAAATTGTGCAGGTGCGCTCGCCGCGCTCGGCTTCCGGATATTCGACTGTGGCAATGTCCCCACACCCGCTCTTGCTCTCTATGGCCTCGAGAGCAACGCCGCGTGCCTGATGGTTACGGGCTCGCATATTCCGGCGGACCGCAACGGCATCAAGTTCTATCGTCCCGATGGCGAGATCGACAAATCGGACGAGACCGCAATTACCGCATCGGCGGCCGAG
>NZ_RZTV01000865.1:0-246 GCF_003997555.1 Mesorhizobium sp. M1A.T.Ca.IN.004.03.1.1
TCGGCAGCCGAAAGAAACAGGATATCGCCGGGCGACTGGCCGAGGTCGATCGCCTCCTCGCCGTCGCTGATCGTTCCCTTCTGGGCAAGAAGCAGATGCATCGATTATCCTTGAACGAGCGCTTCGATCGCCTTGCGTACCGCGTCCTCGTTCATTTCATGCAAGCCGATGACGACGAGGCGCGTGCGGCGCGCCTCGCCCGCTGCCCAGGCGCGGTCGAAATACTGGTCGATGCGGCTGCCGACG
>NZ_RZTV01000866.1:0-246 GCF_003997555.1 Mesorhizobium sp. M1A.T.Ca.IN.004.03.1.1
GCCGGGCATCGCGCCTCATTCCACTTGAAGACTACATTCGCGCCGGCGTGATGACAGAATACCAAGCCACAACGATCCGCAGTGCCATTTCCACGAGGCTGAACATCATCATTTCCGGGGGGACGGGCTCGGGTAAGACGACGCTTGCGAACGCCGTAATCCACGAGATCGTGAAGTCCGCGCCACAGGATCGCCTCGTCATCCTTGAGGATACCGCGGAAATCCAATGCGCAGCCGAGAACGCCG
>NZ_RZTV01000867.1:0-246 GCF_003997555.1 Mesorhizobium sp. M1A.T.Ca.IN.004.03.1.1
CTGACCAGCAAGGCCTTCATCCAATCGCTCGGCGGTGCCCTGAAGAAGGCTTCCTCCTAACTTCATGCGCGAAACCCGAATTCTGATGGGAATGCCCGTCACGGTCGATGTCGGAAGGGCCGCCGGCTCGCTGGTCGAGTCCGTCTTCGACTATTTTGGGCAGATCGACCGGCGCTTCAGCACCTACAGGACAGACAGCGAGATTTCGGCCATCAACCGAGGTGATGTTCCGGTCAAGGATTGGAG
>NZ_RZTV01000868.1:0-246 GCF_003997555.1 Mesorhizobium sp. M1A.T.Ca.IN.004.03.1.1
TAAACGAGCTGCTCGCCTTCCTTTTTGACAAGTGCGTGGAAAAGCTTGATCACGCTTGTGCGGTCCTTGGAGAACTGATTGGACGTTCCATCACAGCAAAGGACGATGTTTCGAGGCATAGACTTCGCCTATTGTTGCAGGTTGATGGTTATGGTCTGGCAGAGCTGGGTCGGCTTCAGGTCTTGGGTGTTGAACAATGTGCTGTCCGCCTTGAGTTCGTTGACCAGCGGGATTCTGGGAACCTCG
>NZ_RZTV01000869.1:0-246 GCF_003997555.1 Mesorhizobium sp. M1A.T.Ca.IN.004.03.1.1
CGCGCTGCCGAATGGGAGCAGGAAGAATACGACCGCCGCATCACCGACTGGGAAGTGGCGCGCGGTTTCGAAAGAGCTTAATAGGCATTTGCGATTTGCTTGCCCCTCACCCTAACCTTGCCGGGGTCGAGCCACTGGTCTCGACCCGTCCTACGGACCCCCGTAAAAACGGGGAGAGGGGACGTGCCAAACGCAGCGTCGATGTTGGGAAAGCCGGTGCGGCATATCCCCTTCGCCCCGTTTACG
>NZ_RZTV01000082.1:0-364 GCF_003997555.1 Mesorhizobium sp. M1A.T.Ca.IN.004.03.1.1
GTTGTTCAGTCTGCCGTCGTGCAGATTGGCGAGGTAAGTGTCGTCAAGTGACGACCTTTGCCGAGCATCGCAGGGTTCTGCGGTGATCGGAAATGATCGGCCAGGTGCTCCCGGATAGGGTGCTCCTGGCGCGGCGGGGTGAAATACCTCGCAGAACGCTCGCTTGCTCTTCGCGCGGAAGCGTCTAACTATGCCTCCGGTTTCATGATGCGGAGGACATTTCCATGAAAAAGCGGATTCTGTTCACAGGCGGTTCCGGCAAGGCAGGTCGCCATGCCGTGCCATGGCTCGTCAATGCAGGCTACGAGGTTCACAACCTCGATCTCGTGCCTCTGGACAGCCCCGGCGTCACCAATCTCATCGC
>NZ_RZTV01000870.1:0-245 GCF_003997555.1 Mesorhizobium sp. M1A.T.Ca.IN.004.03.1.1
CCCGCTTTCGGGCGTAGAGAGTCTGGTCCATAATCGACGAGATCGACATCCGAAGGAGAGCCGTGTGTTTCGTTATCTACTTGGCGCAGTATTAGCGTCCGCGCCGCTCGCTGCCGCCAATGCACAACCTCCAAATTTTTGCAGAACCAGTGTCAAACCTAACGAACCTATCGAGTCGCGTTTCATGGGAATCGAGTACGCGCTGATCATGCATGTGCTTGCGGAGAGATATTGCGGGGCGGAGC
>NZ_RZTV01000871.1:0-245 GCF_003997555.1 Mesorhizobium sp. M1A.T.Ca.IN.004.03.1.1
GTCGGCCCGGTAGGCCGCGCGGTACGCCGCGGCGAATCCGGGGAGATCGACGAAACCCCAGCGGAGCGCGATCTCCGCAACCGTCGTCCGGGTCGGATCGGATGCCACCAGGTCGGCGTGCGCGGCGCTCACGCGTGCGTGCTCCAGGTAACCCTCGGGAGTCGACGAGAGCTGCCCGTTCGCGGCGAAGGCGCGACGCAGCCCGGCAACCGAGGTCCCCGTCGCGCGTGCGGCGTCGTCGGCCG
>NZ_RZTV01000872.1:0-245 GCF_003997555.1 Mesorhizobium sp. M1A.T.Ca.IN.004.03.1.1
CTTCGGGCAGGAGAAACGGGTTTGACTTGAATTTCGCTGGAATAGAGGCTGATTGATTGCATTCGTTCCGTCTGGCCGCTGCGGTGTTGCCGCTACTTTTGTCATCTTGCATGCTCGGGCCCGACCATGCACCGCCGGAAACGCCTTTACCGGAGAAGTTTTCCGAGGGTGCAAAACAGAGCGCCGGCGATGTTGCGGTGTCGGCGTGGTGGGATTCGTTTTCAGATCGTACGCTCGACCAGTAC
>NZ_RZTV01000873.1:0-245 GCF_003997555.1 Mesorhizobium sp. M1A.T.Ca.IN.004.03.1.1
CCGTCTTCGAGCGCGACCGGATCGAGTCTGCCGGCGCCTACCGAACGGCCATTCTCAACCGGCGTGATCTTCTGATGCGCCAGGCGCGGTTGCGCGCCGAGATCGCCGGCGAACAGAGTTTCGAGATCCCTGCAGAACTCGCCGGAACACCCGATGTGGACAAGCTGAAGGCGCAGGAATTGAACCTGATGCGGCTGCGACGCGTCGATATCGAAAGCCAGATCGAAGCGGCGAGCGACCTCGCC
>NZ_RZTV01000874.1:0-245 GCF_003997555.1 Mesorhizobium sp. M1A.T.Ca.IN.004.03.1.1
GTCGGCGTCGTGCTCGCCTGCAACAATTACGAAATCGTCGATCTCGGCGTCATGGTGCCGGCAACGAAGATCTTGGAAACGGCCATCGCCGAGAAGGTCGATGTCATCGGCCTTTCCGGGCTGATCACTCCGTCGCTCGACGAGATGGTGCATGTTGCGGCCGAAATGGAGCGGCAAGGCTTCGAAATCCCGCTCCTGATCGGCGGTGCCACAACCAGCCGCGTGCATACAGCGGTGAAAATCCA
>NZ_RZTV01000875.1:0-245 GCF_003997555.1 Mesorhizobium sp. M1A.T.Ca.IN.004.03.1.1
GGCATCGGCTTCGTGCCGGAGGAGCGCGGCATCTTCTCGACACTGACCGTTTCTGAAAACCTGCTGCTGCCGCCTGTCGTGGCAAAGGGCGGCATGACGCTCGACGAGATCTACGAACTTTTCCCCAATCTCTACGAGCGCCGCGGCAGCCCGGGCACCAAACTGTCAGGCGGCGAGCAGCAGATGCTGGCGATCGCCCGCATCCTCCGCACCGGCGTCAGGCTGCTCATTCTCGACGAACCGAC
>NZ_RZTV01000876.1:0-245 GCF_003997555.1 Mesorhizobium sp. M1A.T.Ca.IN.004.03.1.1
CTGATCCCGCCTATAAGGCCGAATGCCGAAAGGCGGCGGAATGGCTCGTCGCTTATCTTGAAGGGCTCGGCTTTACGGCCTCGGTGCGCGACACGCCTGGCCATCCGATGGTGGTCGCCCACCATGCCGGCGCTGCTTCCGATGCACCGCATGTTCTCTTTTACGGCCATTACGACGTCCAGCCGGTCGATCCGATCGAGCTGTGGGAAAACGATCCGTTCCAGCCGTCGATCAAGGATCTCGGC
>NZ_RZTV01000877.1:0-245 GCF_003997555.1 Mesorhizobium sp. M1A.T.Ca.IN.004.03.1.1
GCCAGTGTCGGCTTCGCGCTTTATCCGGAGAACGGTGATGACCTCAGCCAGGTCATCCGACATTCGGACTGCGCGATGTATGTCGCCAAAAAGCAGGGGCGCGATCTGGTGAAGCCCTTCGTGCCTTCGATGCAGGAAGAGTTGGCGAAACGGATTCGGGTGGAAGCCGATCTGAGAGCCGCCATCAGGAAGGCTGAGATCGTTCCCTACTATCAACCGCTCGTGGACCTGAAGACGAACAAGAT
>NZ_RZTV01000878.1:0-245 GCF_003997555.1 Mesorhizobium sp. M1A.T.Ca.IN.004.03.1.1
AGTTGGAGCGGAGCACGGCGTTCGGATCGCCGCTCGCGCCCTGCTGCCTCTCCGGCCGCCGATCCGTAATGGTCGTGCCGACCAGGACGCCGGCCTGCGTATCCCGCGCTATGTCGCCCATGAAAACCTTGGTGTACGCGTTGTGCAGGGCATCCTGGGGCGCAGTGGATTCGGCCCAGACGTAGAGATCGGGCGGTGGCACAGTCCGCGCCGCCTGCCGGGTCAGATCGATGAAGGTCTGATAC
>NZ_RZTV01000879.1:0-245 GCF_003997555.1 Mesorhizobium sp. M1A.T.Ca.IN.004.03.1.1
CTGGTCATCGCACCGAGGATCAACCGCTGGAGCGACAGGAAGGCGACGATCGCCGGAACGACCGCGATCAGGCAGGCGGCGGCAAGCAGCTGGATGGATGAGTCGGTTTGCATGCCGCGGAAATTAAAGATGCCGACGCCGATCGGCATCAGGTCATTTTTCGTGAGCAATAGAAAAGGCACCAGAAATTGCGACCAGCCGGCAATCACCGTGATGATGAAAACGGAGGCGATGCCCGGCGCCGA
>NZ_RZTV01000083.1:0-360 GCF_003997555.1 Mesorhizobium sp. M1A.T.Ca.IN.004.03.1.1
CAACAGCGCCAGCAGCTTGCGCGGCCCCATATGCGGAAACCGCCGGCGTAGCGCAATCACCTCATCGGCAAGGGCTGACGGCGTGCGATGCGGGCACGAAACCGTGCCATGCGACCGATCGACAAACCAATCCGGCGCTCCGCTCATCTGCCGTTTGCGCCAGGCGTAAAATGTATCCCGGCTCACACCGTAGCGCCGGCAAAGATCTCTCACACTCCAGTGCCCCAAAGCATAGTCCGACAGCATCCGAACACGTTCTTCCATGCGACAAGTCTCCACAAATGGCATCGGAAGCCCTCCCTCCGACACACTATGACTTGTCGACCATCAACCCGGTTCATTCTGTCAGGTATCAGCCCG
>NZ_RZTV01000880.1:0-245 GCF_003997555.1 Mesorhizobium sp. M1A.T.Ca.IN.004.03.1.1
CTTCCGTCGGCTGGCGGGCGGCCGCATCGAGCAGTATCGCGGCGCATCGAACGCCGTGCCGATGGAAATTCTCGGCAAGGAAGGAGCCGCTCTTTCCGAGGCTGAAGCCTTGGCCGCGCGAAAAGCCTTTCGCGACAGACGCTTCGATCTGCTGGACGGGCCGGGGGCGCGCATTCAGATCATCCTGCTTGCCGATGGGCAATCAATGCTGACGATCGTGCTGCATCCGATCGTCTCAGACGACC
>NZ_RZTV01000881.1:0-245 GCF_003997555.1 Mesorhizobium sp. M1A.T.Ca.IN.004.03.1.1
GTCCGGGTTCCGGCGGCAACGAATTCCCCTTCGAATGCCGAATGCTATGTCATAAAAATTCAACATAGCATTAATAGTTACTATTAGCGTCTTCGTCGCCGGATGAAAGCCCTTGTTCAATCACAAATGGGATAGAACTGTGGCGACAAAAACACCATCCCAATTAATTACTAGGCCTGTTCGCCTTCCATTTCGAGGCGCGACGTCAGAACCTTGTCGATGACGCCCCAGCCCTGGGCTTCGTC
>NZ_RZTV01000882.1:0-245 GCF_003997555.1 Mesorhizobium sp. M1A.T.Ca.IN.004.03.1.1
GCTCATTCCAGATCCTGTTCATCATCATCATCGGCGGGCTGGCCTCGATCCGTGGCGCGTTTTGGGTGCGGCGTTCATCGTTGTCCTCCCGCTCTTTCTGTCCCGGCTCGGCGCATTCCTGTTCGGCGGCCTGTTCGATTCGGGCGTTCTCGACATGAGCCAGCGCATCGTGCTCGGCGCCATTATCATCATCTTCCTCATCGCGGAACCGAGCGGGCTGTCGGCCCTCTTCGACCGCCTCAAAC
>NZ_RZTV01000883.1:0-245 GCF_003997555.1 Mesorhizobium sp. M1A.T.Ca.IN.004.03.1.1
GCCCGATCTCATGTCGACGTACGGGGAAGCGTCAGCAATGTTTAGTTTATGTGCCCAAGCACCATCATCGGCCAAGAGGGGTCATGTCCTCTGTGCGGTTTTGACATTGTTATAATGCGCCAGCCACTTGCCCAGCGAAACTCACCTGATCCACGATCTGGACGGCAGCCGTGAAGGAAAGAACAATGACCGTGACACCCCGCTCATCGGTGACGTTCATCAGCCATGCCGAGACGTCAGTCTTC
>NZ_RZTV01000884.1:0-245 GCF_003997555.1 Mesorhizobium sp. M1A.T.Ca.IN.004.03.1.1
GCCTCGGTGAAGTTCTTCGCCTTCAGCATTTCGAGACGCATGGCGACCAGCGCATCGATCGCCGAAGCGACGGCTTCGTCGATCTCCATCTTTTTCGGCAGCAGGCCCAGAAGGTCGGCCGTTGCCGCAAAGGTGGCGCCCACGGCGGGATCCGTATGGGCGGCCTGCGCCAGTGCATGCAATGCCTGCACCGCCGCCACCGTGTTGAGATCGTCCGCCAGCGCATTCAGTACGCTTTCATCGGG
>NZ_RZTV01000885.1:0-244 GCF_003997555.1 Mesorhizobium sp. M1A.T.Ca.IN.004.03.1.1
CCCAGGGTATCGGTTTCCTGCGCGGCGCGGTCGCCTATTTTCGCGGCGGCTCCGGCACGGATGACATTCCGGGAATCCAGAACGTCGACGAAGCGACACGCCAGGCAATGATCACCGCCGCGCGTCACGACTATGCGGTCCTCAAGCTGCAGACCGAGTTGATGGCCGTGGCGAGAGCCGGATTGGTCGACTGATAGCCCAGGGTAATGACGTTGCTGCGGCCGACGCGATCGGCCATCAACTC
>NZ_RZTV01000886.1:0-244 GCF_003997555.1 Mesorhizobium sp. M1A.T.Ca.IN.004.03.1.1
CGGCGAATGGCATCAGCCGGAAACGCATGCGATACCCCTTGCGATCGACGCGGCACTCGGCCGCCGTCAGGGTTTCAAGGTGTTCGGCAGCGATTACGAGACCCGCGACGGCACCTGTGTGCGCGACTATATCCATGTGCTCGATCTTGCCGATGCGCATGTGCGCGCCGTCGAATATCTGCTGAAGGGCGGCGATTCCGTCGCGCTCAACCTCGGCACCGGCACGGCGGCGCGGGCGACATCG
>NZ_RZTV01000887.1:0-244 GCF_003997555.1 Mesorhizobium sp. M1A.T.Ca.IN.004.03.1.1
AGCGAGATGACGAGCGAATTCCAGAAGAATCGGCCGAAGCTGACATCGAGGCCGACCCACCCGCGCGCATAGGACGAAAAATCGATCGACGACGGAATGAGCGAAGTCGACGAGAATATCTCGGTTTCCGGCCTGACCGAAGCCGAAACCATCCACTGCAACGGATAGACCATGAGTAGCGAAGCGGCGATCAGCAGGGAGTGGACAATGAGCGACCCGGGCAGGCTGCGTTTGGTGATATCGG
>NZ_RZTV01000888.1:0-244 GCF_003997555.1 Mesorhizobium sp. M1A.T.Ca.IN.004.03.1.1
AGGCTCTGGAGCACGCGCCTGGCGGGCAGGATGGCGATAACTTCGGTGCCCTCGCGCAGCTTCGATTTCAGCAGGAACTGTCCGTCATGCTTGGCAAGGATCGCCTGGACGATCGGCAGGCCGAGGCCGGTGCCCTGTTCGGCGCTCTTGATGGCGATCGAGCCTTGGCCGAAGGCCGACAGGACGACGGGAATCTCTTCTTCCGGAATGCCAGGGCCGTTGTCCTTGATCGAGATGTACTGTC
>NZ_RZTV01000889.1:0-244 GCF_003997555.1 Mesorhizobium sp. M1A.T.Ca.IN.004.03.1.1
TGGCAGTGGTGGAGAACCCCAAGGATAGGCGCGGCCGGCTGCTCAGCCTTACCGCAGAAGGCAAGGCGGTATTGGCAAGAGCACTGCCGATCTGGGAAAGCACGCATGCGGCCCTCGACGATGAATTGCCGGGCGGAGTTCTACGGCTGCGGCAGGATCTGCAGGCGCTGTCGGGGGTGGCGATGGAAGCGCCGAAGCCGGCTGAGGCGTCCGGCCGGCCGCGTCAAAGTGGACGGGCGACGGG
>NZ_RZTV01000084.1:0-359 GCF_003997555.1 Mesorhizobium sp. M1A.T.Ca.IN.004.03.1.1
TGCATGCCGAGCCCACGCACCGGCCTCGGCCATGCGGCCATGGCCTTCAGCTACGAACGGGCGCCCAACCGGCGCCTGCGCGGCCAGGATATCACCGCGGCGGATTCGCTGCCTGTCATCGTCGACCTCGTCGCCAATCATGGCTACGTTTCTTTCCTCGGCCGCGTCAGCGCCACGCCGATCGCCGGCAAGGTGCGCATCGTCGATCTCGACGAGCACCTGCCATTGTCCTATCACGTCGCCTTCAACCATCGCAAAGCCGCCGCCGATGCCTCCATGATGATCGTCGAGATGGCCGCCAAAATGACGTCGGAATCGGCCGTGCAGGCCGGCAGAGTTCGGGAGAGCGCAGCATGACC
>NZ_RZTV01000008.1:0-234256 GCF_003997555.1 Mesorhizobium sp. M1A.T.Ca.IN.004.03.1.1
GGAGGACTGACCACCAAGATCCACATGCTCGCCGATGCCCTTGGCCGGCCACTGCGCTTCATCCTCACCGGCGGGCAGGCGCATGACATCGTCACTGCCCCGGCGCTGCTCGATGGCATGAAGGGCGGCGCCGTCATCGCTGACAAAGCGTACGACAGCAACGACTTGCGCCGGATCATCGCCGACGCCGACATGCTTGCCGTCATCCCTTCCAAGCGATCCCGCAAAGTGCCGATCCCGCACGACATCGTTCTCTACAAGACCCGCAACCGCATCGAACGCTGCTTCAACAAGCTCAAGCATTTCAGACGCTTCGCCACACGCTTCGATCGTCGCGCCGGCCACTTCCTCGCCTTCATCCATCTCGCCGCAGCTATGTTATGGATGCGCTGAATGTCGATTCAGCCTAACACAGTAGCTGACATCGAGGTCCACGCCTACAACAACGACGACAACGCAAAAGGCGCCGCGTTGCCGGGTGACGACAACGATACCGAGATCAATATCACCGGAGTAACGTTCAAGTTGAATGGCGTCGCCACGACGGCCACTGCCCTTGGCATCACAGTTGATCTCAACGGCACCGGAATGATCCTCCACAACGTCGGCGAAGGCGTTACGGTTGATTTTACTACGGCGGGCGGCTCGGGCGGAACTTTTGACCGATTCACCATCAAGAATATTGACGGTGAGAAAGATTATTTCGACGTCAAAGAGGTGCATTTCGCTGGGAACGTTGCTAATGCCCACAACGAACAAGTCGGCTCCTTCATCAACTTCAACGACGACGGTCCAAGTATTTCAACGACAGGCACCGAACCGACACTGACTGTCGACGAGACGGTTCTTGGCACCAACGACACCAAGAGCTTCGCGGCGAACTTCAGCTCGGCCTTCGGTGCTGACGGGGCCGGCACGGTGACCTACGCACTCGGCTTTACTGCCGGTTCGACCGGACTTGTCGACACCGCGACCGGGCAAGCGGTCGTCCTCTCGCTGAATGGCGGCGTCATCCAAGGTCGAACCGCCACGAGCAACGACCTCGTGTTCACGGTCTCTGTCGATGCCTCGGGCAACGTCACCCTCGATCAGATCCGCGCGGTGGTCCATCCTACCAGCGACCCGGACGAGAGCACGACTCTGGCCGCCGACAATTTGATCAAACTGACCGCGACGGTTACCGACAAGGACGGCGACCACGCACCGGCCACCCTCGACATCGGCCAGAACCTCAACTTCAAGGACGACGGCCCGAGCATCTCGACGACCGGCACCGAGCCTACGCTCACTGTCGACGACACGGTTCTTACGACTAACGACACGAAGAGCTTTGCGGCGAACTTCAGCACGGCCTTCGGTGCGGACGGCGCAGGCACGGTCACCTACGCACTCGGCTTTACTGCTGGTTCGACCGGCCTTACCGACACCTTAACCGGTCAGGCCGTCGTCCTCTCGCTCAATGGCACTGTGATCGAAGGTCGCACCGCCACGAGCAATGACCTTGTCTTCACGGTCTCTGTTAGCGGCACCGGCAGCGTCACCCTGGATCAACTCCGGGCAGTGGTCCATCCGACCAGCGACCCGGACGAAAGCAAGACACTGGACGCGGATAACCTAGTTACGCTCACCGCGACCATTACCGACAAGGACGGTGATCATACATCGACCACACTCAACATCGGCCAAAACCTCACCTTCAAGGACGACGGCCCGACGATCACGGTGCCGTTCGACGGTGACGCATCCGGGGGTGGAAGCAATGGTACTCACGAGACCTTGGGCAACGCAGTCGGTCAAACGGCATCTGGTGCTTTTGGCTACGACATCGGTTCGGACGGCCGCCCGGCTTCCTACTACGACGCCACGCACTCGGACTTCGTCGACCAGGATGGCGTGCTTCCCGGCATCCAGCTCAGCCTTGATGGCAATCTCACCGGTCTTGTCCCTGGCACGCCGACCCCATTCATCAGCTCGTTCGCGACGCTACAGTCGGAAAGCGCCACCGAAGCTTCGTTCAATTGGCAAATCTCCTACGATAGCGACCCGAACACGGCCGGCAATCAGATGGCCACGGCGGGCGGTACCCTTGTCTTCAACAAGGACAGTGACACCTACACCATCACCTTGAACGACGCGGTGGAGGGCTTCACCAGGGACATCCTGCACACCAGTGAGCTTCTCTCCAAGCAGCCCACGAGCAATACCGGTCACCCGTTGATCGTGGTGGAGAAGCTCTTCGAGGCGGACAGCACACCCGAAACGACCGATCGGGACTTCTTCGTGCAGTTCACGGCGAACTCGGCAACTTCGAGCATCCCCTTAGGTCTCGGCGATGACGACGGCGCGCCGGTTGCTGGTGACAAGGTGTGGAACCCCGGCCAGTTCGTCACCAACAACAACGAAGACTGGGTTTCTGCAACCCAGACCACGAACGGGGTCGCTGGCGACACTATCCAGAAGGGCGAGGCACTGACGCTTCGGTTCTTCGACACCTCACCGGGTATCTCGACCGACAACGGTGCCAATCACGTGCCGACCCAGGCGGCTAACGACATGGCCATCAAGTTTGACGGTATCGGCAACGAGGACCTGATGGTCATCGTTAATCTCGTGTCTACTGCCAACCCGGCGCTTACGACGACAAAGGCGATCTACATCTCGAACGCCGACATCTACAAGACGGGTCAGGTACCTTCCGCATACGCCGCCGACTTCCAGCTTGATAACAACGACGGCCTAGTGATCATAGAGCGAAACGACTACAACGGTGCCGGTGAGAACTGGGTGCTCCAAGGCGTCCAGATCATGCAGTCCGGCAACGGTCTGGTCGGGGCCGGTAGTGCGCCGGCCGGTACCAACGCCGCTCTCGGCGGTGCTACCGCGATCGACCTGAATAGCGCGGTCGGCGCGAATGGTGGCAGCCTTTCCGCCCCGTTGGTGATTTGGGACAACGACGTCGCCAAGGTGAACGGTGTGGATACAGCCGTCGCCGACAACGACGTCATCAAGATCGTGGACATCGGCTTCACCACGACGCAGACCACGACGCCGGACGCGCACCTCGACTTCGGCGTCCAAATCGCGGACGCGGACGGCGATATGACCACCGTCCAGCACATACTCGTCGACATCGCCTGAAACAGAAGCAGCGGGGGCGGCCAAGTGCTGCCCCCGTTGGAACTCGGCAGTAAGGCATCGAAACGGGGGGTTCCATGATGCAGCCAAGGCCGCAATTCCAGGAGGTGATGCGTCTGGCGCGCCGCCAGGCGCCGGCCCTTTTCCTCTTCAGCTTGCTAACCAATCTTCTTCTGCTTGCCAGCACCATCTACATGCTGCAGATCTATGACAGGGTGCTGTCGAGCGGCTCGATCGACACGCTGCTGTGGCTCACCCTTGCCGTCATCGGCGCCATTGCCGTCTATGGCCTCTTGGAACATGCCCGCCGGATGATGCTGGGACATATCAGCCAATGGCTGGACGACCAGCTCAGCGTCCCGGTGATCGAACGCGCCATGGCGGCGCGCCTGGCCGGCAGCAACGTCGAAGCCGGCCTGAAGGACGTTAGCGATCTTCGCAGCTTCATTGCCGGCGACGGCATTCTGACCTTTCTCGACGCGCCATGGACGCCGGTATTCATGGCGTTCATGTGGTTTCTGCACCCGGCATTGGGGGTGCTCGGCCTTGCCGGCGCGGTGCTTCTGTTCTGCTGCGCTCTAGCCAACGATTTCCTCACTCGCCGCAAAAACCAGGAAGCAGCCGCAGGGTTGCGCCGCAGCCAGGCCGCCGTCGGTCAATTTGTCGATGGCGCCGAAACATTGCGCTCGCTCGGCATGTCCGAGCCGGCGCTGCTGCGCTGGGAGCAAAACCAGCAAGCTCTCACAGCTCTGCAGTCCCGGATTTTCCAGCGCACCACCGTCATCGGCAGCCTGTCGCGCTCCCTGCGCCTCGCCCTCCAGGTGGCCGTGCTGGGGCTCGGCGCCTATTTCGTCCTGCACCGCGAACTCACGGGCGGGTCGATGATTGCGGCTTCCATCCTGCTCAGCCGCGCGCTGGCGCCGATCGAACGCTCCATCGGCGCCTGGCGCAGCCTGGTCAACGCTCGGGCCGCGCGCCAGAACCTGATCAAGCTCTTTGCCGCCACCGGGTCGTCGCAGAACGTCGGCGTCACCTTGCCGCGCCCGCAAGGCCGGCTGAAGTTAGAGAACCTGCACTATTACGCGCCGGGAACCCCGCAGGCCCTGCTGAACGCGATAAGCTTCGGTGTCGAGCCCGGCCAGAACTGCGGCGTGATCGGCTCGTCCGGCTCCGGCAAGACCACGCTCTGCCGTCTCATCGTCGGCACGATGCGACCCTCGCTGGGCCATGTCAGGCTGGATGGTGCGGAGGTCTGGAATTGGCCGTCGAACGAGCTCGGCCAGCATATCGGCTACCTGCCGCAACAGGTCCAATTGTTCCCGGGAACAATCGCCGAGAACATCGCGCGCCTGCGCGACGTCGACAGCGAAGCCGTCATCGCCGCGGCCCAGCTCGCCGGCATTCACGAGATGATCTTGCGGCTGCCGAACGGCTATCGGACCGAGGTCGGACCGCACGGCGTCCGGATCTCGCGCGGTCAGCGGCAGCGCATCGCGCTGGCTCGGGCACTGTTCGGCGACCCGCCGCTGATCGTACTCGACGAGCCGAACACCGGCCTCGACGGCGAAGGAGAGGCGGCGCTGTTCAACGTGCTTCAGCAGTTGAAGGAGCGCGGCCGCACGGTCGTTATCGTCAGCCATCAGACCAGTCTTCTGCGCACGGCTGACAACATCGTCCTCCTCCGCGACGGATCGGTCATGATGCTCGGCACGCGCGACGAGGTGCTCGGCGCGCTGGCAGGCCAGCCCAGGCGCATTCCGATGCCGGGGGCCATGCGGGACAAGATTGCCGCCTTCGCGCCGGCAAACCTGAAAGCGGTGGAGTGAGCCATGGACTTCTCGACGCTTCTGAACGGGCTGGCGGACAGCCTGCGTGAGCTGACCGGCACGCTGAGCATCTTGGCCGGGGATCTGACCGCCGCGGTCTCGATTTGGTATGACGGATTGGGTTGGCCGACGCGTATCGCTCTGACTGTGGCCGCCGGCGCGCTCGTCCTGCTCCTGATTTCCCGATTCTTCCGGCGGCGGTCACATGCATTCCAGGCAATCAGTGGCGACCTCAATCAACGGACCCGGCCGGCGCGTATGCTGGGCTATGTTTCATCGATTGTCTTCGTCGGCGGCGTCGCCGTGTGGTCCAGCGTCGCGCTTCTGGCAAGTGCCGTCGTCGCCGATGGCGTCGTCAGCCCCGAAGGCTATCGCAAGACGGTCCAGCACCTTGAAGGCGGCATTATCGGCGCGATTCATGTCAAGGAGGGCGATAAGGTCGGCGTCGGAGAGGTCCTCATCAGCTTGAAGACTACGGAGGCGCAGGGCCGCTACGACGAGTTGCAGGGGCGCTATATCCGCCTGCTGGCAACCGAGGCGCGCCTTGTCGCGGAGCTTGCCGGCCAGAATCGGGTCGCCTTCCCCAAGGAGCTGACCTCGATCGACAGCGAGCTGGGGCGAAACGTGGTCGCCGAAGAGCAGGCGCTGCTCGACAGCCGCCTCGCGACCCGCGACGGGCGCACGCAGATCCTCAACAAGCGCATCGCGCAGATTGAGGAGCAAAGTGCGGGATCAAGAGACGTAATCGCCGCAGAGACCGAGCAACTCAGGCTGATCGACCAGGAGATCGCTTCCGCCCAAGAGCTTTACAAAAAGGGGCTGGAGCGCTTGCCGCGGATATTGGCGCTGCTGCGCTCCCAGGCCGATATCCGCGCCAACCAAGCGTCAAACCGGGCTCAAGTGGCCCGCAACGATCAGCAGATCGGCGAAACCCAGTTCCAACTCCTCAACCTGCGCCAGCAGGACAGTGAGAGCGCCAACGAGGATCTCGCCAAGGTGCGCACCGACCTGGCCGAATTGCGCAGCCAATTGCCCTCGCGCCAGGATGTGCTGGCCAGGACCGACATCGTCGCGCCGATTGCGGGAACGGTGATGAATTTTCGCGTAACGACCGAATCCGGCGTGATCGCCAGCGGCCAGCCGCTTCTCGATATCGTGCCCAACGAGCCCAATCTGGTCATCGATTCACGCATCAAGACCACGGATATCGATGTGGTGCATCCAGACATGCCCGCCCGCGTGGTGTTGACGGCCTATCCGAGCAGGCATCTGCCGCAGATCCACGGTCTGCTCACCTCGGTGTCGGCCGATCGGCTGACGGATGAGAAGACCGGCGAGCCCTATTTTCTCGCCAAGGTCAAGGTCGACGCGGCCGATCTCGAAGAACTGCACGACGTCCGTCTATCGCCCGGCATGCCGGCGGAAGTGATGATTCTGACCGGGGAGCACACTTTGCTCGACTACATGCTGGCCCCGGTGGAAGCCTCCCTCACACGCTCTTTCAGGGAGAATTGAAACGAAGCAACTCGTGCCAGTAAGCACACAACACCACCGAGACGTCGGCCTCAGGCCGACGTCTCATGCTGCCGAAGGATTCGAACGTGCTAGCGCCTTAGAGCGTAGACATTGTCCATCGAAACGCCACCCAGAGGCAGCGCCATCTCGTCGTCGAGAATCCGAGTGATGCGGGCAAAGCCGACAAAAGCCTTTCTCGCCTCCTCAGCCGACATCTTGCCAGCCATAGCTGCCGAGCAGCAATTCACGGCGCATTGATAAACGGGGCCGCGCCTCCCCGTTGGCCACTTCCGCAGGAACACCATCGCTTCGGAGACGCTGTCGACTTCCTCCAAGGGGTATCCCTGCCCACGCGCGATCCGCACTGGGGTAAAGAAATGCAAGCGATCCATCACTATCCTCCCGGTCGACCGCAAAGCGGCCGAACCCGCATAAACGCATGTCCAGGGATTTGGTTCCACACAATTTTGGTTGCTGGTCGAAAAAGTTCGGAACCGGACAGGGCGCGATTGGCAAGCCGACTCAAGTAAAGGCGATTCCTGTTTTGGCGCGACGAGAAGCGCGATTCTCATTGAATGACTTTAAGGCCAAAGCCGGCAAATGGATTGCTTGTAGGTTCCCCAGCGTCAGGCTTACCCTCACCAGTTAACGCGGGGACGCCGCGTTTTGCAAAAGGGGACAGTTGCAATGACTATACAAGGCGCTTCGCCGGACCTCTACAACGAGGATCTGGCTCCGGCAACAGTCAGGAACTGGGGGCCGTTTTCAATCTTCAATGTCTGGACTTCCGACGTCCACAGCCTCTGGGGCTATTATCTCGCCGCGAGCCTTTTTCTGTTCTGCGGCGGCTTCGTCAACTTCATCATCGCCATCGGCATCGGCTCGCTGATCATCTACTTCCTGATGAACCTTGTCGGCTATGCCGGCTTGAAGACTGGCGTTCCCTACCCCGTGCTTGCGCGCGCCTCCTTCGGCATCTGGGGTGCCAACATTCCGGCGCTGGTGCGCGCCGTCGTCGCCTGCTTCTGGTATGGCGCCCAGACGGCCGCCGCGTCGGGCGCAATCGTCGCGCTGCTGACGCGGCTGCAGTGGTTCGACGAATTCAACCGGACCTCGCATCTGCTCGGCCATTCCACCCTGGAGGTGATCTGCTTCGTCGTCATATGGGCTCTGCAGCTTTTGATCATCCAGAAGGGTATGGAAACGGTGCGCCGGTTCCAGGACTGGGCCGGACCCGCCGTTTGGGTGATGATGCTGATCCTGGCGATCTATCTCTGCGTCAAGTCGGGCACCTTCGCCTTCACCAGCGATATTCCGATGGACGTGCTGCTCGACAAGACCAAGGATGCCGGCGTGCCAGGCGAGCCGGGTTCGTGGACCGCGCTGTTCGCGGTGGCGGCAATCTGGGTAACCTACTTTTCGGCGCTCTACCTCAACTTCTGCGACTTCGCCCGCTACGCGCCCAACAACGCGGCGCTGCGCAAGGGCAACATCTGGGGCCTGCCGGTCAACCTGATCCTGTTCTCGCTGGTCGCCGGCGTCACCACGATCGCCGCCTACGACGTCTATCACGAGGTGCTGCTCCACCCCGACCAGATCTCGGCCAAATTCGACAGCTGGTTCCTGGCGGCGCTTGCCGCGCTGACCTTCGCGGTGGCGACCCTGGGCATCAACGTCGTGGCGAACTTCGTCTCGCCGGCCTTCGACTTCTCCAACGTCTTCCCGCGTCAGATCGACTTCAAGAAGGGCGGCTATATCGCGGCGCTGATCGCGCTGGTGCTCTATCCGTTTGCGCCGTGGGAAGGCAGCGCTGCCTCCTTCGTCAACATCATCGGCGCGACGATGGGGCCGATCTTCGGCGTGATGATGGTCGACTATTATCTGATCCGTAAGGGCGAGGTCGACGTCAACGCGCTCTACCGCGAAGATGGCGAGTTTCGCTTCCAGGGCGGCTGGCACGTCAACGCCTTCATCGCCGCCGGCATCGGCGCGATCTTCTCCTCGATCCTGCCCAACTTCACCAACTGGCTGCCGTCCTGGTGGGGCGTCTATGGCTGGTTCTTCGGGGTCGCGATCGCGGGCGCCGTCTACTATGTGCTGCGCACAATGGCGCTCGGCGCCGGCGCACGCATGGCCAAGGCTTAACACAGTCGGGGCGGCGAAAGCCGCCCCATTTGCTTCGTCTCACTTGCCTACCATTTCGGGCCAGCCAATGCGAGCGTCTTTGCGCTCGAAAAAGTTGCGTCAGGGCAGTTCGACCTCGGGCTCAATGATGTAGATGGTAGGATCCATTTCTTCAGGAGAGACAGCGACCACGTCCTTGCCTGTTGAGTCTATATAGCTGTCCGTAACAGCAAAGCCCGCCAGAAGCTGGTCGTCCGTGAAAGGATATCAGGAACCGAATTCGTGGGAGTAAGACGCGATAGCCAACCTTGCCAAATCCGCGTTGTCATATAGATCGACCTCGTAGTCCCCAGTGCGGGCCAAACAGTCCATCAACATCGGAAGAGTAAAACCCTTTGTCCTCGAGCACGCATTGAAGGAGCGCGACCTGCGATCAGGAACTTAGCTTTTGGTCAGTTGAAACACCGGATCCTGCGATCCGCCCGCTGCCCGCCGAACACCGGCAAAGGCGACGAGAAACGGCAGGGTTGAGCTTGCGAGCACGTGCCTTCGTGTCACCGGAACGGTGGAAGTCTCCGATACTTTCGGAAGATTCCCGCTTTTCGCTTCGGACCAATATTTTCGAAGTCGAACATCGCCATTCTCCAAGCCGCGGAGCACCATTTGCTGGCACTAACGCCGGCCAGGCGAGTTCTGCCAAAGCGCTCCACGCCCAGCGACAAACCTTGGCTCCGGACCTCATCTTATCGTATCTTTGCCTCGGAACGGAGCTTACGCGGAGGGCGCAGGTTGGAGAGGCGAGTTCCCGTCCGGGTTGAAAATGTTCGTTTATACGAACTTGCGCTCGCAAATCAACGCCGGCGGTGTGCACTCCCCAAGAGCTCCAAAACGCCCTGCGCCCGACTTTTCGATCCTTGACTGCTCACCATGATGTTCGTCCGACCTTTTTCTAAATGTGGGGAATGGCAATGGAAGAGAATGGGTTTCGTCTGATCGTCCGCTGCATCGGTTCCGTCGCCCTGTTTGCTTTTTCCTCCCAAAACGCATTCGCAACCGATAGCGCGCGATGCGTTGCGAACATCGAAAAAGTGATTGCCGATGGGTCGGTTCCGGCGAAGGCAACGCCGCTGCCCTCGGAGCTCAGCGCGAAGCTTGACGCTGCGGTTCGATCCGCGCTGCCCAAGACGGCGGCACCAGGTGTCATCGTCGGCGTGGTGACACCTTCCGGAACATGGAAGGCGGCGTATGGCATGGCCGACCCTTCCGCCGGCACACCCATGGCTGTGGGGATGCACACGCGCATAGGTTCAGTTACCAAGACATTCACCGGCACGGCGATCATGCAGCTGGCCGAAGCTGGGAAGCTGTCGCTTGACGACAAGATCCAGAAATACGTACCCGGCATCCCCAATGGCGATCGGATCACGCTCCGCCAGCTCGCCGATATGACCAGCGGCATTGCGAGCTATACCCAAAGTGCAAAATTCCAAGATGTCTTGTTCTCCAAGCCTCAAACGATCTTCACGCCCAAGGAGCTGGTAGCCATCGGCGTGGCAGAATCGCCTCTCTTCGAGCCCGGAGCCTCGTTCAACTATTCGAACACCAACACGATCCTGCTCGGCATGGTCATGGAGCAGGTTACTGGAAAGACCGTCGGCGAGGTTTTCAAGGAGCAGATCTTTGATCCGCTGAAGCTCAAGAATACGTCCTGGCCGGGCGACTCGGTGGATTTGCCGGTGCCCTATGCTCAGGGCTTTACCCTGCAGGGGGATTTTGCCAAGCCGGATGCACCAAGCAACGCGACGAACTGGAACCCATCCTGGGGATGGACTGCAGGGGAACTGATTTCCAATATCGACGATTTGCTGGTTTATGCTCGGGCACTGGGCACCGGGAACGGCTTGCTGGGGGCAGCTGCGCAGAAGGAGCGGCTGACCTTCCCGGGCGCGGCCGGCTACGGGATCGGCGTCGGTTGCATCGGCGGCTGGGTGGGCCACACGGGCGAACTGCCAGGCTACAACACGACCTTGTTTTACAAGGCAGGTGCGGACATAGCCGCCGTGGTCCAGACCAACAGCGACATTGCTTCCGGCGATTGCAAGGCGGAGCCGACGCTGACCGACGATCCACGCGACACGGTCTGCTCTTCGCCTGCAACGCGTGTATTTGTTGCGGTTTCAGAGGCTCTTGGCCAGCCGTATACGCCGCCCAACCCCCACTGAATGCCCGATAAGAGCCGAGACGGCTCGACAATTTTGCAGCGGCTCACCCGTTGTGAGCCGCTCCGTCTCCTCGTTTGAAGCACGGCGGAACTCTGTGTCGGGCTTTCCCGGCATCGCTCTAATATGAACCGATGAGTTGCAACAGGAATCGCGTGCCGGTATGGCCAGCTCTTGGCTGTCTTGGAACGGTATTGCGATTATCGCCCCCGCATTGAGGTGCTGTCCGAAAGAAGCTTGCCATCCCTACCCCGGCCGAGCCCAGTTCTTCTTCGGTGTAGTCCACGCCCGTGTCGTGCTAGGCACTTGTAAGCCTGGCTGAGATTTACTTACAAACTCACGATGCCCCCTGACATGTAGACTTCAGCAAATCTTATCAAATCCCCCGTTTTGCCAGCTTCTCGAAACGAGAATCATCTCCAGATTGCGTGCAGGTGTTTCTCGGCGGCCTTTCATCGGAACGGTCGCCTGCCTCAGATTTCGGTGAACGATCGAGGAATCGGATTCGCCCTGCTCCGGCGCGGAGGGTTGAGACTTGAGTAGTCGGGGCGGCGAAAGCCACCCTTATTTCAACCTATTTGGCGACCATCTCGGACAGTCTGCGCACCGTGTTCCAGTTGCGCGATGTGCCGATCCCCATGCACTTGTGGTTTGCTGCGGCGAGCAGCCGCGAGCTTGGCCGCTCGCGCGAAAAGACGACCCAAATATCGCCGTCGACCGACAGCACCTTCTCGTCCGCGGCGGCATAGGCTGTAAGAGCCGCTGCGGCTTCTTCCGGCGCCGGCCGGCGCATCACCCGCACCGCGACCTGATCGCCGGCTTTTGCCGATTCGTCCGGGAACGGATTGGCGGCAGCAAGCTTCAGCCGGTCTTCTGCGTCGCGCACGATGATATCGACATGGCGGCCGAAAGTCTCTTCGAAGGCCTTTTCCAGCCGCCGTTCGAGACCGGAAACGCTGGCCGTCCGCGCCTCGAAGACCAGATTACCCGTGGCGACCAGCGTGCGGACGTTTTTCAGCCCGATGGCTTCGGCCATCGCCTTGAGGTCGGACATGACAACGCGCCGCCCCTCGCCCAGGATGATGCTGTAGAGCAGCGCGACGTAAGTTCGCATGGTCGCCGGCCGATCGTTTAAACCAGCCGCGACTGCTCCACCGCCGCTTCGATGAAGCTTGCAAACAGCGGGTGCGGTTCGAGCGGGCGGCTCTTCAGTTCCGGGTGGTACTGCACGCCGATGAACCAGGGATGGTCGGGATATTCCACCGTCTCCGGCAGCACCCCGTCTGGCGACATGCCGGCAAAGACCAGGCCACAATCCTCAAGCCGCTGCTTGTAGTCGATGTTCACCTCGTAGCGGTGCCGGTGGCGCTCGGAGATCTGCGTGTCGCCGTAGATCTCGGCGATCTTCGACCCCTTGGCGAGGTCGGCTTGATAAGCGCCGAGGCGCATGGTGCCGCCGAGATCGCCGGTAGCCCTGCGCTTCTCCAGCATGTTGCCCTTCAGCCATTCCGTCATCAGGCCGACGACCGGCTCCTCGGTCGGGCCGAATTCGGTGGAAGAGGCATGCTCGACGCCGGCGAGCGACCGCGCAGCCTCGATGCAGGCCATCTGCATGCCGAAGCAGATGCCGAAGTAAGGCACCTTGCGCTCGCGCGCGAACTTCGCGGCCAGGATCTTGCCCTCGGAGCCGCGCTCGCCGAAACCGCCGGGAACGAGAATGCCGTGCACCTTCTCCAACCACGGCGTCGGGTCTTCCTTCTCGAAGATCTCGCTCTCGATCCAGTCGAGCTTGACCTTGACGCGGTTGGCAAGCCCGCCATGCGACAGCGCCTCGATCAGCGATTTGTAGGCGTCCTTGAGGCCGGTGTATTTGCCGACGACGGCAATCGTCACCTCGCCTTCCGGATTGTGGATGCGGCTGGAGAGCGCCTGCCAGGGCTCCATCCGCGGCTTCGGCGCCGGATCGATGCCGAAGGCGGCGAGCACTTCGGAATCCAGCCCTTCCTTGTGATACGCCATCGGCACGTCGTAGATGTGCGGCACGTCGAGCGCCTGGATGACGGCGCTCTCGCGCACATTGCAGAACAGCGAGAGCTTGCGGCGCTCTTCCTTGGGGATCGGCCGGTCGGCGCGAACCAGAAGGATGTCGGGCGCGATGCCGATGCCGCGCAATTCCTTGACAGAATGCTGCGTCGGCTTGGTCTTCAATTCGCCGGCGGTAGGGATGTACGGCATCAGGGTGAGATGCACATAGACCGCGTTGTTGCGCGGCAGGTCGTTGCCGAGCTGGCGAATCGCCTCCAGGAACGGCATCGCCTCGATGTCGCCGACAGTGCCGCCGATCTCGCACAGCACAAAGTCGTAATCGTCATTGCCTTCAAGGACGAAATGCTTGATCTCGTCGGTGACGTGCGGGATCACCTGCACGGTCGCGCCGAGATAGTCGCCGCGCCGCTCGCGCTCGATGATGTTCTTGTAGATGCGGCCGGTGGTGATGTTGTCCTGCTGGTTGGCCGAGCGGCCGGTAAAACGCTCATAATGGCCGAGATCGAGATCGGTCTCGGCGCCGTCGTCGGTCACGAACACTTCGCCATGCTGATACGGCGACATCGTTCCGGGGTCGACATTGAGGTAGGGATCGAGCTTCTTGATCCGCGCGCGATAGCCACGCGCCTGCAGAAGAGCCCCAAGAGCTGCTGCAGCGATGCCTTTTCCGAGTGAGGAAACCACGCCGCCTGTGATGAATACATATCGCGCCATGGGAGTCATCGCTTAACGCGGCCTGATTGATTCCGCCAGAGAAAAAACCGCCGCGAAGGCCTTTTCCCAGATGGCGCTGTGTCCGGACGGGCATTTCTCTGAAGCATGCCGCCCAAAACTGTGCAGTGGTTTTGGGAGAACGGCAGGCATCAGAACAGAAACTCGAAAGCGCGGCACCAGCGTCTTTCACGCGACGCGCTTTGATCAAAGAAAAAGGGCCGGTGGTGCCGGCCCTTTCGGCAGTTTGCTTCAACGCGTTAGATAATAACGACCTTGGTGCCGATCTTAACGCGGCTGTAGAGATCCATGACGTGCTCGTTGATCATGCGGAAGCAGCCGTTGGAAGCGCTGGTTCCTATCGACTGCGGTGCAATGGTGCCGTGGATGCGCAGATGCGTGTCCTTCTTGCCGTCATAGAGGTAGATGGCGCGCGCGCCGAGCGGGTTTTCGCCGCCACCGGGCATGCCGTCCTTGTACTGGCCATAGTGCTTCGGCTCGCGCTTCTGCATGTCGAGCGTCGGGATCCAGCGTGGCCATTCCTGCTTGTCGCCGACGGCCACCGTCCCCTTGAACTGCAGGCCTTCACGGCCGACTGCGATGGCGTAGCGGCGCGCGGTGGAAAACGATTCGACGAGGTAGAGACGGCGAGCAGTCGTGTCGATGACGATCGTCCCGGGCTCATAGCCGGTGAAGGCGACGTCCTGCGGCACGAACTCCGGCTTCACCTTGAACGGCCTCTTGGCATCCTTCTTGGCGAGCGCCGAATCAAGCGCGCGGGTCTCCGGCAGATAGTTGATCGAGGTCACCGAGGAACCGCCGAACAGGCCGGCGAACAGCCCGCCGCTGCTCGCCCGCTTCTGGCCGGGTTGTTCGCTTCGCAACTCACCGTTGTTGCCGGTGGCCGTGATGTTCATCGCCTCGGCCGGGATTGGCTCCTCGGCCTGGAGCGAGGCGATCGGCGCCACGGGCGTGAGCGGTTCGATGATCTTGACGGTCTTCTTCCCGGGCTTCGCATCGGCCACTTCGGCCGGCGCGGCCGAACCCTTTTTGGAGAGCCATTCCTGACGCGCCGCATCCGCCTTGGCCTTGGCCGCCTCACGCATTGCCAGCTTGCGGGCTTCGAGCGCCTTTTGCTTGGCCGCTTCCTTGTCGGCAGCGATCTTGGCCTCGAGCTTTTCGATCTGCGCGAGGTCGTCCGGAGTCGGGTTTTTCTTCTTCTTGAGAAGCCTCAGCTGCGATGCGTCGCTCTTGGCGGCGACGGGAATTGCGTCGGTCTTCTCTACCGACGGCGAAGCGGCCAGGTTTGCCGGTGAGGCAAAGGCCGCGGAGCCCATGCCGAATACGGCACAGAATCCCAAAAGGATGAAGCTGCGAAGCTGCATGGCGAAGATCCGATTTTCTATGCTAGTTGCCCAACGGCGTCGCCCGGCGCCCCCCAAGGACGCCGAAAAGTGCCGCGCGCAATCTATAATCGATTAGCCAGCGCGCCCTCAAGCTGAGCGACGCGTTACATTTGGTTGAATCTTCGTGATCGAGCGGCATTTGCCGCGACTGTGTTCAAAGAACAACAGATCGCGGCAGCAATGCTTGTCCGGCTACTGGTTCGGAACCTGCGGGGTGACCGGCAAGGTAACGCCGTTCGCGGCCGGCGGCGTGGTCGGATTCGCGGGCGCCGGTGTTGCGGGAGCAGTGGCCGGGGCCGTGGTGGTGCCGCCATTCGACAGCGGCGTCGTGGTTGTCGTTCCGCCCGACGGGGCGGCCGGCGCGGTGCCGCCAGCCGGCGGCGCCGGCTGCGAGCTGCCCACCGGACCGGTGGCGCCCGGCAATTGGTTGAGCACGCCCTTGCCGGCATTGCCCGAGGTCGAAGCCGGTGCCCTGTCGAGGATGTCGATCGGCTTCTCACCGTAGCGGGCAAGGATGGAGAGCGCGAGCGAGGTCACGAAGAAAGCCGCGGCCAGGATCGCAGTCGCGCGGGTAAGCGCGTTGGCTGCGCCCCGCGCCGTCATGAAACCGGAACCGCCACCAATGCCGAGACCGCCGCCTTCGGAGCGCTGCAGCAGCACCACGCCGACAAGGGCGAGCACGACCATAAGATGAACGACGATCAGTACCGTTTCCATAATTTATCCTGGCGAGGCCTTGCGCGGCCGCGCATACGACCGGTGATTTGGAGGCGGCTCCTTACAATGCTTTGGCGGCATTTCCAAGCCCGTGGCCGGGAATATGGGGAGCAATGCGGCCATTGCAACGATTTGGGCCGCGCCCCTGCCGCCGTCTGCGGCTATGACATGTGCATATAGGCTTCGGCAATGGCGAGGAAGTCGGCCGCCTTCAGGCTTGCGCCGCCGACCAGCGCGCCATCGACATTCTCGACGCCGAGCAGCTCCACAGCATTGGACGGCTTGACCGAACCGCCATAGAGAATGCGCATTCTGGCCGCGGCATCGCCGAGCAGCGCCGTCAGCTTGCCACGGATATGGGCATGCGCCTCGGCGACGTCGGCCGCGGTCGGCGTCAGGCCGGTGCCGATGGCCCAGACGGGCTCGTAAGCGATGATGGTGTTGGCGGCGGTGGCGCTCGCCGGCACGGAACCGTCGAGCTGCCGCGACAGGACATCGAGCGTCGCGCCGGCTTCACGCTCGGCGCGCGTCTCGCCGATGCAGATGATGGCCACCAGCCCTGCCCGCCAGGCGGCCGAAGCCTTGGCATTGACGATCGCATCGTCGTCGCCGCATTGCTCGCGCCGCTCGGAGTGGCCGACGATGACATGGCTTGCGCCGGCATCCTTCAGCATCTCGGCCGAAATCTCACCCGTATAGGCGCCGCTCTCCTTGGGGTGGCAATCCTCGCCGCCGGCGCGAACCGGTGTCCGCGAAAGGATCTCTGCGGCCTGGTGAAGCAAGGTGGCCGGAACGCAGACCAGGGCTTCCGTCTCCGCATCGAGGCCGCTCATGAAGCCGTTGCCGATCATCCTCAACTCGTGGAGCGAGGCGCTGGTGCCGTTCATTTTCCAGTTGCCGGCAACGAGCGGACGGATTCCAGGGGTCATGGCGTCGAGTTCTCCAGGCAACATAAGGCAGCGCCCTCACTACCAAAATCGGGCCACAAAGCAATCGACAGTGGGCCGGAAGGACGCTATTGCGCTTGTTTCAGAGTCGGCGCATGCGAAAATGCGCAAAGATCGGAAGTGGGCATGCTTGGTATTTTGAGAAGCGCGGCGGGCACCTGGGTCGCGAAAGCTTTGCTGTCCTTGCTGGTGGTGAGCTTTGCCGTCTGGGGTATTTCCGGGCGCCTGTCGGGAAGCTTGGCTGGCCATCATTCGGTGATTACCGCCGGCGGCACCACGGTTTCGATCAACGAATACCGCCTCGCCTACGATCGCCAGATCAACCTGCTGTCGCAGCAATATGGCCAGCGCATCACGCATGAACAGGCTAAGCTGCTCGGCCTCGACAACCAGGTCCTGGCGCAGCTCGTCTCCGGCGCCGTTCTCGACGAGCAGGCTCGCAAGCTCGGGCTTGGCCTTTCCAAGGACCGGCTGGCCGAGCTGACGCGCGAGGATCCGGCCTTCAAGGGTCCAGGCGGCCAGTTCGACCGCAGGACCTTCGAATATCTGCTGAGCCAGATCGGCATGCGACCCGAGGACTATCTGAAGAACCGCTCGCAGGTGGCGGTCCGCCAACAGATCGTCGAGGCGATTTCCGACGGCCTCAAGGCGCCGCAGACCTTCCTGAAGGCGGTCGCGCTCTATCGCGGAGAGGACCGCACGATCGACTATCTCGTCCTGCCGAAGACACTCGTCCAGCCGATCGAGGCGCCGTCCGACAGCGCGCTGAAAACCTATTTCGAAGCCAACAAGAAGAACTACGCCGCGCCGGAATACCGCAAATTCTCCTATATCCGGCTTGAGCCGCAGGACATCATGGACCCGACGGCGGTCACCGATCAGCAGGTCGCTGACGACTACAACAAGAACAAGGCGCGCTATACGACGCCCGAAATGCGCACCATCGAACAGCTGGTGTTCAAGACGCCGGACGCGGCCAAGGCGGCATTTGACTCCCTGAAGGCCGGCGCCACCTTCGACAAGATCGTCACCGCAGAGGGCAAGACGCAGGCCGACACCGTGCTCGGCACGCTGGCAAAGGACAAGATCGCCGACAAGGCGGTGGCCGACGCAGCCTTCTCGCTCAACGTCAACGAGGTCAGCCCGGTGGTTCAGGGCGCCTTCGGCCCGGTGCTCTTGCGCGTCACCGAGATCAAGCCGCAGGTGGTGAAGCCGCTTTCGGAAGTGTCCGACCAGATCCGCAAGGATCTTGCGCTCGGCGAGGCAAGCCGCGTCCTGCTCGACGTCCACGACAGCTACGAGGACACCCGCGCTTCCGGTGCCTCGCTTGCCCAGGCGGCCGACAAGCTAAAGCTCAAGGTCGTCACCATCGACGCCATCGACCGCACCGGCCAGCGGCCGGACGGCACGATCGTCAACGACCTGCCGCAATCGGCGGACCTCATCAAGGCCGTCTTCGAGGCCGAGCCGAACACCGAGAATGAAGGCCTGACCACTGCCGCCAACGGCTTCGTTTTCTATGAAGTCCAGTCGATCACGCCGGCGCGCGACCGCACGCTGGACGAGGTTCGCCAGAAGGTGGTGGCCGACTGGACCGCGGCCGAGACCGACAAGCGGCTCACCGCCAAGGCCGGGGAGTTGGAAAAGCGCCTCAAGGCCGGTGCGACGCTCGACGTGATCGCGGGCGAGCTTAAGCTCGAGAAGCAGACCAAGCGCGGCCTGAAGCGCGAAGCCGACGATGCCGATTTCGGCAAGGAGGGCGCGGCGGCCATGTTCGGCGTCGGCGAAGGCAGCACGGGCCTGATCCCCTCGCCCACCGGCGACGGTCAGATCCTGTTCAAGGTTGCCGAAGTCTTCGAACCTGCCGGTGCCGATGGCAGCTCTGTCCCGGAAGACGCGCAGAAATCTTTCAGCGCCGGCATATCCGACGACCTGCTCGATCAGCTGGTGGCGCAGCTGCAGTCGCAATATGACGTTCGTATCGATCCGGCCGCCGTTTCCCAAGCACAGACACGATGAGCGCGCTTAAGACATATATCGCCAAGGTCGCGACCGGCACCGCGCTCTCCTTCGAGGAAGCGCGCGAGGCCTTCGACATCATCATGTCGGGCGACGCGACGCCGGGGCAGATCGGTGGCTTCCTGATGGCGTTGCGCGTGCGCGGCGAGGCCGTGAGCGAGATCTCCGGCGCGGTCGCCACGATGCGCGCCAAGATGCTCCGCGTCGAAGCCCCGCGCGGCGCCATCGACATCGTCGGCACCGGCGGCGACAATTCGCATTCGGTCAACATTTCGACCGGATCGGCATTCGTCATCGCCGCCGCGGGTGTCCCGGTGGCCAAGCACGGCAATCGCGGCCTGTCCTCGCTGACCGGCGCGGCGGATGTCCTGATGGCGCTAGGCGTCAAAGTCGACATCGCACCGGAGACGATCGGCCGCTGCATCCAGGAGGCCGGCGTCGGCTTCATGTTCGCGCCAGCGCATCATCCGGCGATGAAGCATGTCGGTCCTGTCCGGGGCGAGCTCGGCACGCGCACCATCTTCAATCTGCTCGGGCCGCTGTCGAATCCAGCCGGCGTCGGCCGGCAGATGGTTGGCGTCTTCCTGCCCGAATGGATCATGCCGGTGGCTGAGACGCTGAAGGCGCTGGGTACCGATCATGCCTGGATCGTGCACGGCGACGGTTATGACGAGATCACCACCACGGGCGAGACGCAGGTCGCAGAGCTCGCCGGCGGCGAGATCCGCACCTTTACCCTCACTCCGGAAGCGGTCGGACTGAAGCGGCATAACAAGGAAGATCTGCGCGGCGGCGAAGCGGCCTACAATGCCAGGGCATTGCGCGATATGCTGGGCGGCGCTGCCGGCGCTTATCGCGACACTGTGCTGATGAATGCCGGCGCCGGGCTGGTGGTGGCCGGCAAGGCGACGACGCTCGGCGATGGCATCGAGGCAGCAGCGCAGGCCATTGACAGCGGCCGGGCGCTGGCGGTGCTCGACAAGCTCATCGAGATTTCGAACGGTTAGAATTTTGTCCGATATCCTGCGCAAGATCGAAGCCTACAAGCGCGATGAGATCGCCGCCGCAAAGCTCAGCGCGCCGCTTGCCGAGGTCAAGGCGAAGGCCAAGGATGCGGAACCCCCGCGCAGCTTCCTTGCGGCGCTTGAGGCCAAGCGGAAGGCTGGCGGCTTCGCGCTGATTGCGGAGATCAAGAAGGCCAGCCCTTCCAGGGGCTTGATCCGCGCCGACTTCGACCCGCCGGCGCTCGCCAGGGCCTACCAGCAAGGCGGTGCTGCCTGTCTTTCGGTGCTGACCGACGCACCGTCCTTCCAGGGCGCGCCCGGCTTTCTGACCGCAGCGCGCGCCGCCGTTAGCCTGCCCGCCCTGCGCAAGGATTTCCTCTTCGACCCGTATCAGGTTCATGAAGCCCGCGCCTGGGGCGCGGACGCGATCCTCATCATCATGGCGAGCGTCGACGACGCCTTGGCCAGTGAATTGGAAGCCACGGCCTTCGATCTCCGCATGGACGCGCTGGTCGAGGTGCATGACGAACAGGAGATGGAACGCGCGCTTCGCCTCTCGTCGCGGCTGATCGGCATCAACAACCGCGATTTGAGAACCTTCGAAACCAGCCTCGACGTTTCCGAGCGGCTTGCCGCCATGGTCCCGGACGACCGGCTGCTGGTCAGCGAGAGCGGCATCTTCACCCATCAGGACTGCCGGCGGCTGGAAAAGAGCAAGATCGGCACCTTCCTCGTTGGCGAAAGCCTGATGCGGCAGGCCGACGTGGCCGCCGCGACCGCCCTTCTGCTGACGGGCAAGGCGCCGGCCGAGGCCGTTTGAGGATGCCCGCGCTTACGCATCTCGGCGCCAAGGGCGAAGCCAACATGGTCGATGTCGGCGGCAAGGCCGAGACGACGCGCACGGCCATCGCCGAAGGGTATGTCACCATGCAGCCGGAAACGCTGGAGATGATCCTGGCCGGCGACGCCAAGAAAGGCGACGTGCTGGGCACGGCGCGCATCGCCGGCATCATGGCGGCCAAGAAGACGCATGAGCTCATCCCGCTTTGCCATCCCCTCCTTCTCACCAAGGTTGCCGTCGAGATCGAGCCCGACCACGCGCTCCCTGGCCTGAGGGTCAGCGCGCTTGCCAGGGTTACCGGCAAGACCGGGGTGGAAATGGAGGCGCTGACCGCGGCGTCGGTCGCCTGCCTCACCATCTACGACATGGCCAAGGCAGCGGACCGCGCCATGGCGATTTCCGGCATCAGGCTGGTCGAGAAGACCGGCGGCAAGTCGGGCGACTACAAGGCAGGTTCTTAGCATGGCTTTGCTTCCGGTCGCCGAGGCGCTCCAACGCCTGTTGGACGGCGCGACCGCGCTGCCAGGCGAAAGCGTGCCGCTGGCCGAAGCAGCCGGCCGGGTGCTGGCCGACCCGGTGGTGGCTCTGCGCACCCAGCCGCCCTTCAATGCGTCGGCGATGGACGGCTATGCCGTACGGGCCGCCGACGTAGCCTCGGCGCCGGCCCGGCTCTCCGTGATCGGCATGGCGCCCGCCGGGCGTGGCTTCACCGGCTCTGTCGGCAAGGGCGAGGCCGTGCGCATCTTCACCGGCGCGCCGCTCCCCGAAGGCGCCGATACCATCGTTATCCAGGAGAATGTCCGCGATCTCGGCGGCGGCGGCATCGAAGTGACCGAGCCGACCGCGGAGGGACGCAATGTCCGTCGCCGCGGCCTCGACTTCTGCGAGGGCGACCTGCTCCTCGAAAAAGGCCGCCAGCTCGATCCGGCGGCGCTTTCGCTGGCGGCATCGGCCAACCATCCGAGTCTCAACGTGGTGCGGCAGCCGCTGCTCGCCATCATCGCCACCGGCGACGAATTGCTGCCGCCGGGCAGCGCGCTCGGCCCCGACCAGATCATCTCGTCGAATGCCTGTGGCGTCACAGCTACGGCCCAGTCGGTCGGCGCGCGCTCGCTCGACCTCGGCATCGCCGCCGACCGCAAGGACGCGATCGCGGCCCTGGTCAAGAAGGCGGTCAAGGCCGGCGCCGACGTCATCGTCACGCTTGGCGGCGCCTCCGTCGGCGACCACGACTTGATCCATGACGTGCTGACCGGCGAAGGCATGCAGCTCGACTTCTGGAAGATCGCCATGCGTCCCGGCAAGCCGCTGATGTTTGGCCGGCTCGGCGACATTCGCTGCATCGGCCTGCCCGGCAATCCGGTCGCAAGCCTGGTCTGCTCGCAGCTGTTCCTGAAGCCGCTTCTGGCGCGGCTGGGCGGCCGGTCCTGCCGTCAGGAAATCCGCACGGCCCGGTTAGGCGTCGCAATGCACGCCAACGATCTCAGGCAGGACTATGTGCGCGCCGTGGTCCGCGAAGATGCGGGGGGGTTGATCGCAACACCGTTCGGCATCCAGGATTCCTCGATGTTGAGGATGCTCGCCGATGCCAATGGCCTGATCGTGCGCCAACCCTTCGCGCCGACAGCTGAAGCCGGCGAGGAATGCAGCGTTCTGATGTTACGCTGAACAAAACGTCAACACATTCACTAAACTTTAAACGGTTGCGGAACACAACTGGAACAGATAGTGTTTGTTCTGGGTTTGTTTTTCTGATTCTGGTTTCAGAACCCATGGGGGCCGCCATGCTGACGCGCAAACAACATGAACTGCTGATGTTCATCCATGAACGGCTCAAGGAGAGCGGCATTCCGCCGTCTTTCGATGAGATGAAGGAAGCGCTCGACCTTGCCTCGAAATCGGGCATCCACCGCCTGATCACGGCGCTGGAGGAGCGCGGTTTCATTCGCCGGCTGCCGAACCGGGCGCGTGCCCTTGAAGTGCTGCGCCTACCTGACTCGATCGCGCCCGGCCTAAATGCGGCGAAGAAATTCTCGCCGAGCGTCATCCAGGGCGGCCAAGGCAATCTCGGCCGCCAGATCAAACCCGCGGCGCCCGCCCGCACGCCGACGCCCAGCAATGACGACGACGCCGGTTCAGCCGTCTCCATCCCGGTGATGGGTCGCATTGCCGCCGGCGTGCCGATCGACGCCATCCAGCACCAGACGCATTCGATCACAGTGCCGCCGGACATGATCGCGGGCGGCGAGCACTACGCGCTCGAGGTCAAAGGCGACTCGATGATCGAGGCCGGCATCTTCGACGGCGACACGGTCATCATCCGCAACGCCAGCACTGCGAGCCCCGGGGAGATCGTCGTGGCGCTGGTCGACGACGAGGAGGCCACGCTGAAGCGCTTCCGCCGCAAGGGCGCCTCCATCGCGCTCGAGGCTGCCAATCCGGCCTATGAGACGCGCATCTTCGGTCCCGATCGCGTCAAGGTTCAGGGCAAGCTCGTCGGGCTCATCCGCCGCTACTGAGGGGCTGCGGCTTGGCTTCCGGCTTCTCGGGCTTCTTGTAAGGCGCCAACCCCCTCGCCTCACGCGAGTAGCGCCGCTGTTCGTGCCAAGGGCGGTACGGTTTTTCGACGGCGTATTGAATGGTTGCTCGCGCCGTCGCCGATTGCGGATCGAAGAAGACGGCGGCACTGCCGTCGCGCGCGAGCTGCCGCTTGGTGACAACGAGGACACGCGGATCGCGGCAGGGATTGTAGGCCGTGGCGTCGTTGATGACGATGAGGTCTGCGAAGTCGCAGGCAGGCCGGGCAGCTTCGCGGTTCTCGGCGAGCGCGACGATCGCGCCTGATGGATGCCGGCCAATGCAGAGATCGCCCGTGCAGTAAAAGGGCGATCCAGGCGGCAGGTCGACCGGATCGGCCAAGTCCAGCGTGCCCTTGGCGAATGTCTCCGGCGGCACGATCGTTTCGGCCTTGAGCGCACGTTTCCAGTTATCGGTGGTGAACTCGTTGGAGCGGGCGCGATTGATGGCGAGTTCGCCGCCGCCGATCGGCATCGCCACCAGATGCGCGTCCTCCGAGATCAGCAGGTCCGGCGTGCGCACCTGCGGGATGATCATGACGGCCGCGGCAGCGAAAGGAATTGCGGCCAGCCTGAGCCACGTAGTCGCCATCGTGGCGATGACGAGCGCGATCGTCGCCAGCAGCACCGAATGGATCGAGATCAGGCCCACGGCATCGACCGGCGACCACTCCGAAATCCAAGCTGAGATCGCGATCATCGCCGCCAGGCCCTTGCCCATCAAATAGAGGAAGGGCCCGTCGAAGCCGAACGGCATCATGACCGCGCTGGCGACGGCGAGAAACATCACGATCGTGACGATCGGCATGATCGCGAGATTGGCCAGCAGGCTAAGCGGCGAGACGCGCTGGAAATGCCAGATGGCAAACAGCGCCGTGGCACTTCCGGCAATGATCGACGTCATCGCGGCACCACCTACTCCGACTGCCAGTTTGTGCGACATGAACCGCAGGAACGAACGCTTTGCCGGCGGCGCTCTCACCTTGCCGGCGCGGTAGTCGGACCAGCCGGCATAGGCGCCGACAAGGGCGGCGGTTGCCGCGAACGACATCTGAAAGCTCGGGCCAACCACTTCATGCGGCGACACCAGGATGACAGCGATGGCCGAGATCGCCAAGTTGCGCATCGTCAGCGCGGCGCGGTCGAAAAGCACGGCGATCAGCATGACGGCCAGCATGATGAAGCTTCGCTCGGCGGCGACCACCACGCCGGAGATGACGAGATAGGCGGCGATCGACATAAGCGCGATTGTCGCGGCATATTTCTTCACCGGCCGGCGTGACGAAAAATCCGGGAACAGCGCAAAGGCGCCGCGCAGCAGAAGCATGACCGTGCCGGCGACCAGCGCCATGTGCAGACCCGAAATCGAGATGATGTGATAGATGCCGGTCCGCCGCATCGCCTCGTTGATGTCCTCCGGAATGCCGGCGCGCACGCCGACGATCAGTGCGGCGGCAATTTCGCCTTCGGGTCTGCCGACGGTGCTTCTGATGTGGTCGGCAATATTTTCGCGCGCGTTCTCGATGGCCGAGGCGATGCTCGTCTGGCCGATCGGGTCGGTTGGCGGAATGAGTTTCGGGTCGCCGAGGAAAAATCCGCTGCCGCCGATGCCGGAAAAATAGCTGTCGAAGGAAAAATCATAACTTTCCGGACGGACCGGCCCTGTCGGCGGCAGGAGCCGCGCGTAACCCGTCACCAGCGATCCGGCCTTCATGCCGGCCGGGATCCTGCGTGCCGAGACCCTGACGCGATCCGGTGCGTAGCGCAGCTTTGGATGCGCGGTCGAGACGAGATCGATGGTCAGCCTGACGCGGCCATTGGCCATTTCCTCGGCGATGACGACGCGGCCTGTCAGCCGCGTCTGGATTTCGGAGCCGAGCATCGGTGTAGCGGCGCGCCAGGTCTCGACCTTCGCGGCGACGAAGCCCAGCGCGCAAAACAGCGCCGCCATAAAGACCAGGTGTGTCTTCAGCCAGGGACGCGAAACCGCCGCGCATAGAGCCATCAGCGCCACCGCCGCCAGCGGTCTGTAAAGATCCGGCTCGGCGCTCAAGGAATAATAGAGTATCACGCCGGCGGCCAGGAACACCGGCACCAGCAGGAAGCCGATGCCGCGGTCGAGCTCGGTTGAGGCTGCCTCGGCCACACCCCGGCGAAACACGGAAAACGAGGCACGGCGGAACCGCCTGCGGATAAAGTCGATGGCCGCCGGCGGAGGAGCTTGTAGCGAAGCATCGCCGTCCGGCGGCAAAATCTCGGTGGCCGGACGCGGTACGGGAACCAAAACCGGTACTGCCTCGGCAGGCACGGTGTCGGCAAACAGCAGGCGCTCGCTCACGCCAGCCGCCGTCTCCTCGCCCTCCTCCGCACCCCGGCCACGTCCAGCCATCGGGTCTGCCCCTTGCGCCCCAGACCTCCTATGCTACATGAACGCCCACCGCGCGAAAGTCCGCGCAATCATGCCCGCTGAGCTTCTTCCGAGAGTTCCATGTCCGACAAGGTCGTCACCCGCTTTGCCCCCTCGCCCACCGGCTATTTGCACATCGGCGGGGCGCGCACGGCGCTGTTCAACTGGCTCTACGCCAGGCACACCGGCGGCACGATGCTGCTGCGCATCGAGGACACCGACCGCGAGCGCTCCACCGAAGCGGCGACGGCCGCTATCCTGGACGGGCTGACCTGGCTCGGCCTCTCATGGGACGGCGAGGCCGTGTCGCAGTTCGAGCGCGCGCCGCGCCACCGTGAGGTGGCAGAGGAGCTCGTACGGCTGGGCAAGGCTTATTACAGCTATGAAACGCCTGCCGAGCTGGAGGCGATGCGCGAGGCGGCGCGGGCCAAGGGGCTGCCGCCGCGCTACAATGGCCAGTGGCGCGACCGCGGGCCCTCCGAGGCGCCTCCCGGCGTCAAGGGCGCCATCCGCATCAAGGCGCCGACCGAAGGAGAGACCGTCGTGCACGACCGCGTGCAGGGCGAGGTGCGATTCCCGAACAAGGACCTCGACGACTTCATCATCCTGCGCTCGGACGGCAACCCGACCTACATGCATGCCGTCGTCGTCGACGATCACGATATGGGCGTCACCCACATCATCCGCGGCGACGATCACCTGACCAACGCCGCGCGCCAGACCGTAATCTACAACGCCATGGGCTGGACCGTGCCGTCGATGTCGCACATCCCGCTGATCCATGGTGCCGACGGCGCCAAGCTGTCGAAGCGCCACGGCGCGCTCGGCGTCGAGGCTTATCGCGCCATGGGCTATCTGCCGGAGGCCCTGCTCAACTATCTGGCCAGGCTCGGCTGGAGCCACGGCGACGACGAGGTGATGTCGATCAAGGATATGATCTCCTGGTTCGACATCGGCGACGTCAACAAGGGCGCCGCCCGGTTCGACTTCGCCAAGCTCGAGGCGCTGAACGGCGTCCATATGCGCAAGATGGACGACAAGGCGCTATTTGATATTCTCGTAGCCACCCTGCCCTATCTCGAGGGTGGCCCGGCGCTTGCGGCCAAGCTCGACGACAGGCGCCAGGCACAGCTGCTTGCTGCCATGCCGGGCCTCAAGGAGCGGGCAAAGACCTTGGTCGAGCTCGTCGATGGAGCCGGCTTCCTGTTCGCCGAGCGGCCCTTGCAGCTCGACGAAAGGGCTGCGGGGTTGCTTGGCAGCGACGCCCGCGCCATTTTGCGCGGTACCCATGCCGCGCTCGCCGCGATCTCCAGCGAATGGAGCGCCGCGACCGCGGAAGCCGCTATTCGCGATTTTGCGCAGGCAGGCGGCCATAAGCTCGGCGCCGTGGCTCAACCGCTGAGAGCTGCGCTCACCGGCCGCAGCACCTCGCCCGGCGTGTTCGATGTGCTCGCTGTGCTCGGCCGTGAGGAGAGCCTGGCGCGGGTTGCGGATCAAATCGATTAGGAGCGAACTGGCCCAAGAAGATTGGCATTGAAAGGTGTGTTTCGCAGTGCAACATTAGGCCTTGGCCCAATCTGGCACGCACCTCCTAAAATGCGGTGGCAAGTTCGCGCATTCCGGTGATTTCGACGTGTCGTTTGCAGGAATTGCCTTGCCGGCATGAGAAAACATAAAGGAGTTTGCAATGAGCGAAGCTGCGACAAAACTGGAATCGGGCGGCAAGGCGCGCGAGTCGACCGCAAGGCTCGAGCTCGCCGGCAAGACGCATGAATTCAAGGTGCGAAGCGGCTCGACCGGGCCCGACGTGATCGACATCGGCGCGCTGTACAGCACCACCGGGGCCTTCACCTACGATCCCGGTTTCACCTCGACGGCAAGCTGCGAGTCGGCGATCACCTTCATCGACGGCGACGCCGGCATCCTGCTGCATCGCGGCTACCCGATCGACCAGCTCGCCGAGCACGGCGACTTCCTCGAGGTCTGTTATCTCCTGCTCTACGGCGAATTGCCGACCAAGGCGCAGAAGGACGACTTCGACTATCGCGTGACGCGCCACACCATGGTGCATGAGCAGATGTCGCGCTTCTTCACCGGCTTCCGCCGCGACGCCCATCCGATGGCCGTCATGTGCGGCGTGGTCGGCGCGCTGTCGGCCTTCTACCACGACTCGACCGACATCTCGGACCCATATCAGCGCATGGTCGCCTCCATGCGACTGATCGCCAAGATGCCGACGATCGCGGCGATGGCCTACAAATACCACATCGGCCAGCCCTTCATTTACCCGAAGAACGAGCTGAATTTCGCCGCCAACTTCCTGCACATGTGCTTTGCCGTGCCGTGTGAGGAGTACAAGATCAATCCGGTGCTGGCGCGCGCCATGGAGCGCATCTTCATCCTGCACGCCGATCACGAGCAGAACGCGTCGACTTCGACGGTTCGTCTCGCCGGCTCTTCGGGCGCCAATCCGTTCGCCTGCATCGCGGCCGGCATTGCCTGCCTCTGGGGCCCCGCGCATGGCGGCGCCAACGAGGCGGCCCTCAACATGCTGGGCGAGATCGGCCATGTCGATCACATCCCGGAATTCATCGCCCGCGCCAAGGACAAGAACGACCCGTTCCGCCTGATGGGCTTCGGCCATCGCGTCTACAAGAACTACGATCCGCGCGCCAAGATCATGCAGAAGACGGCGCATGAGGTGCTGGGCGAGCTCGGCATCAAGGATGATCCGCTGCTCGACATCGCGATGGAGCTGGAGAAGATCGCGCTGACCGACGAGTATTTCATCGAGAAGAAGCTCTATCCGAACGTCGACTTCTATTCGGGTATCACGCTGAAGGCGCTGGGCTTCCCAACCACCATGTTCACCGTGCTGTTCGCGGTCGCCCGCACCGTCGGCTGGATCGCGCAGTGGAAGGAAATGATCGAAGACCCGCACCAGAAGATCGGCCGCCCGCGCCAGCTCTACACCGGCGCCACGGAGCGCGACTACGTGCCGATTGCGAAGCGGTGATTGAGCGAATAGCGAAATAGCGAGTAGCGAACAGTGAAAGAAACCCGTCGGCGCTCGCGCCTAGCCTGCTCGCTATTCGCTACTCCCTATTCGCTTTCTTGATGCACCCCAGCACCACCTCGGCAGCAATCTCGCCCGACGGCCTGTCGGTCGCCATGCGCCTGGCGATTTCGGCGAAACCTGCCCGCTGCCAGGCGCGCATGCCGGTATCGGCAAACAGGGCTTCCAGCTGACGCGCCAGGTTCTCCGGCCTGACATACTGATCGTAGAACTCCGGCACCAGCGCGCGATCGGCGATCAAATTGGGCAGCAGCGCCGACCAGGTCGTCACCAGATGCTGCAGCAGCTGCCTCGCGATCGGATCGAGCTTGTAGCTGGAGACCATTGGAACACCGCAAAGCGCAAGCTCGAGCGAAACGGTTCCGGAGGCGATCAGAGCCGCATCGGCCTTGCCGAAAGCCAACCATTTGCGCTCCGGATCGGTGATGATCTCGGGCTTCTCGTCCCACCGCGTGACAGATGTTTTCACCAGGTCGGCGACATGCGGCACCGTCGGCAGCATCAGCCGCAAGCGGTGACCGCGCTGATGCAAGACCGACATCGCTTTGCCGAACGGCTCGATCAGCCGGCGCACCTCGCCGCGGCGCGAGCCGGGCAGCACGAGCAGCGTCTTCACGCGATCCTCCGACAGGTCCCGCGGCAAGCTCTGCGCCTTCGCGGCGCCAAGCACGCCGGGATCCTGGGTCAGCCGGTGGCCGACATAGGTGCCGGGGGGCCCACCAAGTCGGGTGAGCGCCTTCACTTCGAAGGGCAGGATGCAGAGGATGTGATCGACATAGGGCTTCATCGCCGCCGCCCTGCCCGGCCGCCATGCCCACACGCTCGGGCAGACATAATGGACGATCGGGATAGCGGGCGCGGCGGCGCGGACCCTTTTGGCGACCCGCAGCGAAAAATCAGGGCTGTCGATGGTGATCAGGCAATCCGGCCGCTCCGCCGCGATGGCGCCGGCTGTTTGACTGATCCGGCGCATCAGCCGCGGCAGGTCGCGCAAGACGGCGCTGAAGCCCATCAGCGCGATCTCGCTGCCGTCGAAGAGCGGTGTCAGCCCCAGGTCCTGCAGATGCCGACCGCCGATGCCGACGAGCCGGATCTTACGGCCGGTGGTCTTCTCGAGCGCACGCACGATGTCGGCGCCGAGCAAGTCGCCCGATTCCTCGCCCGCGACGATGGCGATCTTGAGCGGCCTCTCACTGGCCATCGGTCGGCTCCGTCGCGGTAAATCCGACGATGAACAAGCCAAGCGCATCGGCCCGCGCGAGAGTCACCGGGCTTTCGAGAATGAGCGAGCGGCCGGCTTCGACGGCGATGCCGGCAAGGCCGGCCGCGTGTGCGGCCTCGACCGTCTGCGGGCCTATCGAGGGCAAGTCGGCGCGCAGCTCCTGCCCTGGCTTGGCGCATTTGACCAGGACGCCGCGCGTCTTGCCGGCGAGCCTGCCGTGCCCGCGCAATTCGCGCGTCCTCTCGAGCAGGCCCTTAGTGCCTTCGATGCCTTCCAACGCGATAACCCGCCCTCCGACCGCAATCGCCGCCTGGCCGACGTCAAGCTCGCCGATTACCTTGGCCGCCGCGCGGCCCGCCTCGATATCGCGCCAGTCCGATTGCTTTGGTCCTGCCTTGGTCAGCGTGCCCTCGCCGGCAGCGAGATCTGGAACGATCTCATGCGCTCCGACCACCGTGATACCGTGCCTTTCCAGCCCGCGCGTCAGAACCTTCAGAAGCCCGTCGTCGCCGCGGGCCAGCGCCATTGCCACGGAGGGGATTATCGTCAGCAGACTGAGCGTTGGACGTATCTTCGCAAGCCGCGGCCTGCGCTTGATCTCGCCGGCAAGAACCAGGTGGCTAATGCCTTCGCGCTTCAGCAAGGGAAGCAGGAAGCCGATGTCTTCGAGCGCAAGCGTCGCCTGCTCGTAGGCGGCAAAGTCCGCTTCGCGATCCACCTCGCCCTCGGCCAGGATGATGAAAGGCGAATGTCCCTGTCTGACCAGACCTTCCGCCACTTCGACCGGCAGGCTGCCGCCACCGGCGATGATGCCGACCCTGGAGCCCGGCGCGAGTACAAGCGCTGACCCGGCGGGCTCAGCCCTCGTCATCGCCATCGTCATCGCCGCCACCGCCCTTAAGCGGCGGGACGGCATAATGCCGCTTGCCGCGACTGGTGATGAAGTCGATCATCTTCATGGCCGTCGGTGACGAGGCGAATTCCGCCTTGGCGATCTCGACATTCTCCCCGACCGTGCGGGAGTGGTCGAAAATCGCCCTGTAAGCCCTGCGCAGCATGTAGATTTCGGCGCGCGGCAGGCCGGAGCGCTTCAGGCCGATGACGTTGAGCCCGCGCAGCTTGGCGCGATTGCCGACCGCGATCGCATAGGGAATGACATCGCCGACGACCGCCGAGCAGCCGCCGATAAAGGCGTTGTCGCCGACGCGGACAAACTGATGCACGGCGGTCAGGCCGCCGATATAGACATTGTCGCCGATCTCGCAGTGCCCGCCTAGCGTTGCTCCGTTGGCGAAGGTGGCATTCTTGCCGACGACGCAGTCATGGGCAATGTGGGCATAGGCCAGAAAATTGCCATTATCGCCGACCGTCGTCTCGCCGCGGCTGGAATCGGTGCCGACATGCATGGTGACGCCTTCGCGGATGGTGCAATTTTCGCCGATGACCAGCGTCGTGCGCCCGCCCTTGTGCTTGGTGTTCTGCGGCGGTGCCCCGAGCGTCGACATTGGATAGACCTTGGTCGAGCCGCCGACGGTGGTCGCGCCCATCACCGAGACATGGCTGACCAGCTCGACGCGATCGCCGATGACGGCATCGGCGCCGACATGGCAGAAGGGTCCGATACGCACACCTTCGCCGAGCTGGGCGCCTTCTTCGACGACCGACGAAGGATGGATTGATGTCTGAACTTTCATGAGCATTTGAAACCGTCAGCCGGTGACCATCATAGCCGAAACTTCGGCTTCGGCGGCCTTTGCGCCATCCACCATCGCCTCGCAGGCGAATTTCAGCAGGTTGCCGCGCTTCTTGATCTTCTTGACGTGGATCCTGAGCTGATCGCCTGGAACGACCGGCTTGCGGAACTTCGCGTTGTCGATGGTCATGAAATAGACCAGCGACGGCTTTTCCGCATTGAGGCTGCGAATGCAGATCGCCCCGGCGGTCTGGGCCATGGCCTCAATGATGAGCACGCCCGGCATCACCGGCTGCTGCGGGAAATGGCCCTGGAAATGCGGTTCGTTGATGGTCACGTTCTTGATGCCGACCGCGGAGTCGTCGCCGTCGATTTCGACGATGCGGTCGATCAGCAGAAACGGATAACGGTGCGGCAGGAGCTTCATCAGCCCCATTATGTCGACCGCCTCAAGTGTCGTCGCAACCGTGTCAGCCATTTCCGTCGCCCTGCTTGCGCGTCCTGGCCAGCCTGCGCAGCATCGCGATCTCACGCATGGCTTCCGCCATTGGCTGTGCCGGATAGCCTCCCCAGACCTCGCCCGCCGGCACGTTGCTCATGAATCCACTTCTCGCAGCAAGCTTGGCCCCGGGACCGATGGTCAAATGATCGGCGAGGCCGACGCCGCCACCCATGGTGACGTTGTCGCCGACGACGACGGAACCGGAAATACCCGAAAGCCCGGCTATAATGCAATTGCGGCCGATGCGAACATTGTGGGCGATCTGCACCAGATTGTCGATCTTGGTGCCTTGTCCGATGATCGTGTCGGACATCGCACCGCGATCGACGGTCGAGTTGGAGCCGATCTCGACGTCGTCCTGGATGATGACGCGGCCGATCTGCGGCACGCGCTCAGGTCCCTTCGCGCCGGCCACGAAGCCGAACCCGTCCTGACCGATCCTTGCACCGCCATGAATGATGACGCGGTTGCCGATCAGCGCATATTGGATGCTGGCGCCCGGACCGACATAGCCATCACGACCTATCTTGCACGAGCGGCCAATGACGGCATGGGGCGCAATGACCGTGCCGCTCCCGATGGCAGCGCCGGGACCGATCACGGCACCTGCCTCCACGATCGCACCGGCTTCGACATGCGCGGACGGGTCGATGTGCGCTTGCGGCGAAATGCCGGTTTCGCCGGTCATCGGCCCGGGCGTGGCGGCCTGCGGAAAGAGCAGCCGCCCCACCATGGCGAAGGCCTGCTGCGGGCGCGGATGCGCCAGCACCGCAATCCCCTGCGGCGCCCTGTTGGCGAAGTCGGCAGGACAGAGAACGGCAGCCGCCTTGAGCGAATGCATCAAGGCGAAATTGCGCTTGCCGTCGACAAAGACGAGCGCACCGTCGCCACCCTCATTGGCGGGCGCCAGCGCGTCGATGGCGATGTCGGCCTGCGAGGAATCAATAAGATTGGCGCCGGTCAGATTCGCGACCTCGCCAGCCGTATACCGGCGTGAAGGCGCGAAGAACACCGGATCGGTCATTCCACAAATATTATCCAGCTAGGTCGGATCAGTCGATTCCGGGCCATCACACGACCCGGAAACATCGTAACCCGCGGATTAGAAACGGGTCGCTATGCCGAAGTTGAATTCCTGCACGTCGTCGCCCGGCTGCTTCTCGACCGGAATCGCATAATCGATGCGGATCGGGCCGAACGGCGAAGCCCACATGAGGCCGACACCGACCGAAGCGCGCAGATGCATGTCAGCCGATTCCGGCTTGATCAAAGCAGGATCGAGCTTGCTGCCGTAAAGCGTTGCCGCATCGGCAAAGACAGCGCCGCGCAGACCGAAGCTTTCCGGAACAGCCGGCAGCGGGAACTGGGCTTCCGCCGACGCATTGAAATAGGTCGTGCCGCCGAGATGGTCGCCGCTGGTATCGCTGGCAATCGGGCCAATACCGCCATACGCGAAACCGCGGATCATGCGATCGTTGCTCTGGAAGTGGTCGAAGATGCGCAGATCGCCATTGCCGTAGCCCGCGATATAGCCAGCGCCGCCCGACACCAAGCCGACCAGGTCCAACTGCTCGGACAAGGTCTGATAGACGCTTGCTCGCCCGGTCAACTTCACCCATTTGGCGTCACCGCCGAGACCGGCGACTTCGGTTGTGCCTGTGACGTAAAGACCCTCGTGCGGGTTCTTCATGTCGTCGATGGTATTGTAAACCAGACCGAGGCTAACCGACGACTTGGTCCATGGGCTCTCGGCGACGCCGTCGCGGATGGCCTGGGAGATCGTGCACTTGGACGGATCGTAGACGCCGCTGGTCAAGCAGCCATCGGCGATCGAATACTTCTCCTGCGAGATATTATACGCCAGCTGCGTCGAGATGCTGTCGGTGATCGGCAGGCCGAAGCGAATGGTCGCGCCCGTGACGTCCGTATCGTAGTGGTTGTACTCGCGGGTCGACTTGTAGATGTCGAAGCCCGCCGCGATGCGCCGGCCGAGAAAATAAGGCTCGGTGAAGGAGATCGCATAGTCGCGCGAGTTCTTGCCGCCGCCGGCCGACAGCTTGATGTACTGGCCGCGGCCGAGGAAGTTGCGCTCGGTGATCGAGCCTTCGACGGACGGACCCGGCGTGTCGCCGCCGGTCGAATAGCCGGCGCCGACCGAGAACTCACCGGTCGACTTCTCGACCACATCGACCACCAGGACGACTTGGTCCGGAGCGGACCCGGGGACGGTCGAGATGTCGACTTTTTGAAAATAATCCAGAGCTTCCAGGCGCTTCTTCGCGCGCTGGATAAGCACCTGGTTGAAGGCGTCGCCTTCGCTGACATCGAATTCGCGCCGGATGACGTAGTCGCGCGTGCGGTCGTTGCCGCGGATTTCGATACGCTCGATATAAGCCTTGGTGCCCTGGTCGATGGTGTAGACGACCGAGATCGTATGATTCTCGAAATTGCGGTCGCCGCGCGGCGTCACCTGGGCAAACGCATAGCCTGAGCCGGCGACCTTTTCAGTGAGCGCAACAATCGTGTCCTCGACGTCCTTGGCGTTGTAGACATCGCCCTTGTGCGTCTGGACCACCGATTCCAGCGACTTTGAGTCGACCTCGGGAATCGTGCTCTCGACACTGATGTCGCCGAAGTTGTAGCGCTCGCCTTCCTGCACGGTGATGGTGACCGTGTATTTGTTGGTGGCTTCGTCCAACTCACCGACGGCCGAAACGACCTGGAAATCGGCGTAACCGTGATTGTAGTAGAAGCGGCGCAGCAACTCCTGATCGGCGCGCAGTTTGTCCTCGTCATAGACGTCGTCGCGCAGCACGAACGAAAGCCAGGACGAACGCTTGGTGTTGATGACGTCCGACAGGCGACGGCTGGAAAAAGCGCTGTTGCCGACGAAATTGATCGCCGCGATCTGCGTGCGCGCGCCTTCGTTAATGTTGAAGACCACGTTCACGCGATTGTCGCCGAGGTCCATGATCTGAGTGGTCACGGCGGCGTCGTCGCGGCCGATACGCCGATAGGCAGCCTTGACCGCCTCGACGTCGGCGTCGAGCGCCTGCTGCGAGAAGGTCGCGCGCGGCTTCAGCTGGACAGCGGCCTGGAGCGCGTTGTCCTTGAGCTTCTTGTTGCCCTGGAACAGGACCTGGTTGACGACCTTGTATTCGGAAACCTTGACGACCAGGGTCGAGCCGACCTGATTGATCTGGACGTCCGAGAACAGCCCGGTGCCGAACAGCGCCTTCACGGCGCTATCGATATCGGCACTTGAAAACGCCTTGCCGGGCTTGATCGCGATGTAATTGCGGATGGTTTCGGCATCGACACGCTGGTTGCCGCTGACCTCGACCCTGCTGACCACTGCTGCTTCGGCTACCGATGTGGCAACGAACTGCACTGCGAGCGCGCCTGGCAAAACCAGGGCGGCGGACAAAGCCGCCGCGGACGCGGCGCTCAGAAACTTGGATGCTGCCTTCATCGGGCTTTTGTACCTTTTTCTCGTAGTCCCCACGGCGAGAAAACCGGACGTGCGGTATTTTCCCTTACCGTATTAACCGGATTTCCCCTACACGCAAGGCTCCCGGTTAATTTGTATTTACTTAACCCTGTTGCGTGGCTTTCGTGTCACGCATATCCCCACGCATGGTAAACGGCGTCTCAATATGGGCGGGGCCGAAGCCAAATTCCTTCATGATTTCAGCACCCAAACAGATCATTCCAAAAAACGAAACCCATAAATCCGAGCACCAGAAGGAGACCGGTCCGGTAGGCCATCTCCATCATCCGCTCCGACACGGGCCGCCTTATGACGGCCTCCACGCCGTAGAACAAGAGGTGGCCGCCGTCGAGAGGGGGAATCGGTAGCAGATTGAGAATCCCTATCCCGACTGACAGGAATGCAACAAGCTGCACCAGCCATTCGAAACCGAGTTTGGCCGCCTGACCCGACATTTTCGCGATCTTGATCGGGCCGCCGAGTTGGCATTTGTCCTCGCGCCCGACGACGAAACGTTGCAGAAATTGCCCGGTGCGCTCGATCACATGCCCGGTTTCCTCGACAGCCGCCGCCAGCGCGCCCGCGGGCGTGTAGGAGACCAGTCGCGGCTGCCCGAGCTCCGCATTGTTGGCCACGCCGATGATCGCGACCTTGACCTTGTTGCCCAGCGCATCCTGCTGCTCCATCGGTTCCGGTGTCGCGGTGACGGTGATTTCCTTGCCGTCGCGCAACATGGTGAAGGTGATGGCGTCGCCGGCGCGGCCCGAAACCAGGCGTTGAACGTCGGCGAAGGTCTCCACCTTGTTGCCGTCGACTCTGACGAATCGATCGCCGGGCTGAATGCCCGCCCGCGCCGCCGGGCTGCCGGCGCTGACTTCGGCCACCATCGGCTCCATCACCGGGCGGCCATAGAGCGAAAACAGCACCGCGAACACGGCGATCGTCAGCAGGAAATTGAACAGCGGCCCGGCGACGACGGTCGCCGCGCGTTTCCAGATCGGCTGGGTGTGGAAGGCGACCTCGCGCTCGGCCTCGCTCAGCGATTCGAGGTCTTCGGTGCTCGGCTGGCTCGATGTCGCGTTCATGTCGCCGACGAATTTCACGTAGCCGCCAAGCGGAATGGCGCAAAGCTTCCAGCGGGTGCCGTGGCGGTCGTTGAAACCGAAGAGCTCCGGGCCGAAGCCGATGGCAAAAGCCTTGACGCCGATGCCGCACCAGCGGCCGATGAGGTAGTGGCCCATCTCATGCACGAACACCACGACGGTGAGCACGAACAGGAACGGCACAAGGGTGCCGACGACAAAGCCTTGCGTGCTGAAGAGCGCGTGAAGAATCTCGTTCAAGTCATGCCCTCAAAATTCGCCCAGCGCGACAGTCCGCCGCGACTGTGGCATCAATCCGGGCGAATCCGTGGCACGCGTCGTTTTCGCCCATTGGCGACGCCAGTCAGTTCGGAAACAGCCCCATTGCCGGATGGTCGGCGCCCGCCGCAATCCAACCGATGACGTACAGGGCGAACGCAGCCGCGACAAGCCCGTCCACCCTGTCCATGACGCCGCCATGGCCGGGGATGAGATTGCTCGAATCCTTGCAGCCGTGCCGGCGCTTGACCCAGGATTCGAACAGATCGCCGATCTGCGAGACGATCGAGAGCGCCAAGGCGACGAGGCCAAGCATAGTGAGATTGCCGGCCCCGGCGGCGATTGCCAGCACCAATCCGGCAGCGATGCCGCCGACAGCGCCGCCAAGCGCGCCGCTCTGCGTCTTGCCGGGCGAGATTGACGGCGCAAGCTTCGGGCCGCCGACCGCGCGGCCGACGAAATAGGCCGCTATGTCGGTCGCCCAGACGACCGCGAACAGGAAGAGGATGGCGATCAATCCTGAGTGGCTGTCCCCGCGCAGATAGGCGAGCGACAAGCCGGACAACGACGCGTATGCCAGCCCCGAGGCCTCCCACTGCGCTGCTCCCCGCAGCCGCGCGGCAACAGCGACGATAGCAGTGATGGCTGCGACCAGAAGCAGCAGCCAAAGTGCCGGCAGGCCGGCGATCAGCGCGCCGATGAAGACCAGAATCAGCGCTTCCGGCAGAAAGCCGAGCGTCGCACCGTTCTCAGGGCGCGACATGCGCGTCCATTCGTAGAAGATCAACGCCGCGATCGCCGCACAGAACAGGCGGAACGGCAGCCCGCCGAGCCAGGTGAGCGCAAGTGTGGCGGCTGCCATCACGATGGCCGAGATGACACGCTGCTGGAGATTGCTCATCGATGCCGCGCTACAAGGCGACGTCGCGGGCGGCGAGCCCGCCGAAACGGCGTTCGCGGCCGGCAAAGTCGCGCAGGGCGTCGGCCAAGTGCTCCCGGCTGAAGTCCGGCCAGTAGCAAGGCAGGAAGACGAGCTCGCTGTAGGCGGCCTGCCACAAGAGGAAGTTCGACAGCCTGAGCTCGCCGCTGGTGCGGATCACGAGGTCCGGATCGGGAATGCCCTCGGTGTCGAGCGCGCCGGCAAAGCTCTCCATCGTGATGGCGTCGGTTGTCATTTCGCCGCGAGCCACGGCATCGGCGAGCTTGCGCGCGGTGCGCACGATCTCGTCGCGCCCGCCATAGTTGAAGGCGATGACCAGGGTCAGCGCCTCATTGCCCGCGGTCAGCGATTCGGCCTCCTGCAGCAGGCCTCTGATGTCCGGCTGCAGCCCTTCCCTGTCGCCGATCACCCTCACCCGCACGCCGTTTTGGTGCAGCTCGGCGAGATCCCGGCGGATGAAGAGCTTCAGGAGGCCCATCAGGTCGCTGACCTCGGACTTCGGCCGCGACCAGTTTTCAGAGGAGAAGGCGTAGACCGTCAGATAGGAGATGCCGAGCTCTGGCGCGGCGCGCACCGTCTTGCGCAAGGCTTCGACGCCGGCGCGGTGGCCGGCGAGCCTCGGCATGCCGCGCGCCTTGGCCCAGCGTCCGTTTCCGTCCATGATGATCGCGACATGCGCGGGGGTTGTCATGGTCTCGCTTTCGAGCCGGTGAGAAACCGACCCTAAACCTGCATGATTTCAGCTTCCTTATCGGAAAGCAGGTGATCGATGGTGCTGATCATCTCATCGGTCAGCTTCTGAACCTGGTCGGAGCGCTTGCGATGATCGTCTTCGCTGATCGTGCCGTCCTTTTCCGCCTTTTTGAGGAAATCCATGCCGTCGCGACGGACATGGCGAACCGCGACGCGGGCGTTCTCCGCATAGCCGTGCGAGATCTTGACCAGTTCCTTGCGGCGCTGCTCGTTGAGTTCGGGCAAAGGAATCCTCAGATTGGTGCCGTCGACGATCGGATTGAAGCCAAGATTGGCCTCGCGGATAGCGCGGTCGACGGCGCTCACCATCGATTTGTCCCAAACCGATACCGAAATCATCCGCGGCTCCGGAACCGTGACGTTGGCCACCTGATTGATGGGCATCGTCGTGCCATAGGCATGGACCTGCACGGCGTCGAGCAGGTTGCTGGAAGCGCGGCCGGTGCGCAGCGAAGCGAGATCGTGCTTGAAGGCCGCGATCGCCCCGTCCATGCGCCGCTTGAGATCGTCGTACTCGCCACTCATGATCATCTCCTCGACCCGTTCGCCGGGTTCAATGCTCGTCTTCTAATCTCGACCGGACCGGCGATCATTCAGCCGTCTTCGGCCCCAGTCAATTGTCCGCGACGATGGTGCAACGGCCGTCGCCTCTTAGAATTTCGCCGAAACCACCTTTTTCGTGGATCGAATAGACGATTATCGGAATGTTGTTTTCACGCGCAAGTGCAATCGCGGCCGTATCCATGATCGTAAGCCCGCGTTTGATGACTTCGGCATGACTTATGCGGTCGAAGCGCACCGCCTCCGGATCCTTCTTCGGGTCGGCCGAATAGACGCCATCGACCTGCGTGCCCTTGAACAGCGCGTCGGCGCCGATCTCGGCGGCGCGCAGCGCTGCGGCCGAATCGGTGGTGAAGAACGGATTGCCGGTGCCGCCGGCAAAGATCACCACCTTGCCTTGATTCATATAGGCGGTCGCCTGGCGCTGTGAAAAACTTTCGCAGAGTTCCGGCATGGCAATGGCCGAAAGCACCACGGCGTCGACGCCGATTTTGTTCAGCGAGGTGCGCAGCGCCAGCGAGTTGATGACGGTGGCGAGCATTCCCATGTGATCGCCGGTGACGCGGTCGCCGCCCTTGGAGGCGACGGCCACGCCGCGGAAGATGTTGCCGCCGCCGATCACGACTCCGACTTCGACGCCAAGCGCCCGCGCCTCGGCAATGTCGGCTGCGATACGGTCGACGACCGAGACGTCGATGCCGAAATGCTGTTCCCCCATCAAGGCTTCGCCCGAAGCTTTCAGCAAGACACGTCGATAGAGGGGCTTCACCGTCATCTGGTTCCTCGAAAAATCTCGGCGCGGGCAAATCTGGAGGCGAAGGCGCCCCGCTTCGCCTGGCGGCGCTGGCACGATGGTTCGACCCGATACACGAAGGGCGCGGCGATGTCACGCCGCGCCCTCGCGCAAAATTCCAGGCTTTTCCGATCAGTTGCTGCTGATCCCGACCAGTTCGCCTTCGATCAGGACCGGCAGCGAATAGCCGAACGGCTTGTCGCCGGTCACGACGCCGCCGGCCACCCTGACCTGAATCTCGGGTCCAAAAAAGGAATGCGGGAACGGCGTGGGCGCAAGGCTCACCGAATCGAGCCGCTTGCGGAGTTCGGCAGGGATTGAAAAGTCGAGCGCCCGCAGATTGTCCTGCAACTGGGCAAGTTTCGTCGCGCCGAGGATGACGGTGGCCACACCCGGCTGCGCCGCAACCCAGTTCAGCGCCACCTGCGCCATGCTTCGGTCGAGTTCGGAAGCCACCTTCTCGAGTTCCGTAACGATCGCCCAATTGCGTTCGCTGAATTTCTGGAAACCCGGATGCGTGGTGTTGCGGAACCCGTCGAGCCGGCCGGCATTGCCGGCTTGCGCCGGGCGGTATTTGCCGCTTAGCAGGCCGCTGGCCAGCGGGCTCCACGCCATGATGCCGGCGCCGTGACGCGAGGCGAAAGGCGCGAATTCATGTTCGATCGAGCGCTCGACGAGCGAATATTCGAGCTGCAGGGCCGAGACCGGCTCATAGCCGCGCAGTTCGGCGATCGCCTGCGCCCGCCCGGCATACCAGGCCGGCACGTCAGAAAGACCGATATGGCGTACTTTGCCGGCACGCACCAAATCGTCCAGCGTGCGCAACACCTCCTCGGCCGGCGTGAGCCTGTCCCAGACATGCATGAGGTAAAGATCGATATAGTCGGTTCCGAGCCGCTTCAGCGAAGCGTCCACCGCGCGCATGATGTTCTTTCGGCCATTGCCGCCGGCATTCGGATTGCCGGGTTCCTTGTTCATCGTGAATTTGGTGGCGATCACCGCCTTGTCGCGCAAGCCGCGCTCGGCGACGAATTCGCCGAGCCAGGTCTCTGCCGTCCCGCCGGTGTAGAGGTCGGCCGTGTCGAAGAAATTGCCGCCGGCCTCGACATAGGCGTCGAACATGGCGCGGGCGGTTTCCCTATCAGCACCCCAGCCCCATTCGGTGCCGAAGGTCATGGTGCCCAGCGCCAGCCGGCTGACGCGCAGGCCGCTGTTGCCAAGCGTGTAGTAGTTCATGCTCATGACGTGTTCCGATCGTGTTTGGTATGGGCTTATTGGCCAGGCGTCGCTTTCACCCAGGGATTGCCCCGCTCATGCGTCATGCGGAACGTGAAGCCGTCGACCTTCCAGCCTTGACCCGATCGGGTCAGGCGATGCTCATAGGTGCCCCAGACCTCCCAGAGCGGATCGCCATTGCCTTCCATCCTGTTCCAGGCATAGCCGTTGGAACGGACGGTCGCCGTATCGGCCTCTATTTCGACCTGATGGTTGGTCCGCAGGTGCAGGCTCGTCTTGCTGCCTTTGAGATTGGCAGCCCAGGCGCCGATCAGATCGTCGGAGGCGACCCTGGCCGCGGGCTGTCCGGAAAGGCTGCTGAAGTCTGCGGTAACCCGGTCGGCGAAGAAGCTGCGGGCGAGTTTCCAATCCTGCGCATCGACGGCGCGGTCAATGGCATCCGCGATGCGGATGACGGCGCGCTCGTCGGCGAGCGTTTGCCAGCCCGTTGGTTCGGCTCCGCCGGCATCGACGGGCGCCAGTGCCAGTCCTGCCGCGAAGGTCACATGTCTCAAAGCATTCATGTTTTTTCTCCTTGCGCATCGGCCCCACCGCCGATGTGTTTGGCGACAATGTGGACCAGCTTGACGGCATCGATAAGATTGTATTGTTCGCAAGGACTATGCGATGTTGTTCATGAATGGATCGAGATCTGCTGACGCATCTGCCGGTGATCGTCGCCGTGGCTCGGCGCGGCGGCTTCGCGCTTGCCGCGGCCGAGCTCGGCATGAGTCCGTCGGCCGTCAGCCATGCGGTGCGGCTGGTGGAAGAGCGCATCGGCCAGCCGCTGTTTGCGCGCACAACGCGCAGCGTTTCGCTGACCGAAGCCGGCAAGGCGCTGGTGGAGACCGCGGCCCCTGCCCTGCAGGACATCTCCGAGCGCGTCGACCGCATCCGCGGCGTCAAGGGCAGGCCCTCCGGCCTGCTCAGGATCAATGCGTCCAATATCGCGATCCCCCTGGCGGTCACGCCGGTGATCGCGGCCATGGCCGAACGCTATCCGGAGGTGACGGTCGAGGTCTTCGCCGACCAGGCCCTGATCGATATCGTCGGCGAGGGTTTCGATGCCGGCATCAGGCTGGGCGAGATGATCGCACAGGATATGATCACCGTGCGGCTTACGCCTCCCGTCAAGGCAGTGGTTGTCGCCTCGCCCGGCTATATCGGAAAGCACGGCCGGCCGCGCGACGTAGCCGACCTGGCGAGGCACAATTGCATCGGCTACCGGCTTGTCCGCTCCGGCGGGCTCTATCGTTGGGATCTGAACGAGAACGGCAAGGATGTCGTGGTCGAGACGCGCGGCACGGCCATCGTCACAGATTCGCTTGCGGCGATCGATCTTGCGCTTGCTGGCGTCGGGCTCGCCTACGTATTCGAGCCGCTGGTGCGCGCCGATCTCGCCGCGGGTCGTCTGGTTCAGATCCTGCCGAAGACGGCAATCGAGGAGCCGGGCCTGTTCCTCTATTTCCCGCGCAGGGCATCGATGGCGCCGAAGCTCAGAGCCTTTATCGATACCGCTCAAGAGATCGGCCGGGCATCCATGCGGACACCCGGCCGAGTTGCCTGAGCTCTGTAGCCTTACTTTTGCTTCGGGCTATTTCTTGACCGCGGCCGCGACTTCCGCCGCGAAATCGGTCGCTTCCTTCTCGATGCCCTCGCCCAGCGCGTAACGCAGATAGGCGGTGATCTTCGCCGGAGCGCCGATCTCCTTCTCGGCATCCTTCAGCGCCTTCTCGACGGTGATGTCGGGATTGAGCACGAAGGCCTGCTTCAGGAGCACGACCTCTTCATAGAACTTACGCAGCCGGCCCTCGACCATCTTCTCGATGATCGCTTCCGGCTTGCCGGACTGGCGGGCCTGGTCGGAGAAGATCGCCTTCTCGCGCTCGATCAGGGCCGGGTCGACTTCCTCGGCAGTCAGCGCAACCGGGTTGGTCGCGGCGACATGCATGGCGACCTGGCGGCCGAAGGCGTTCGCCGCATGCTCATTGCCGGTGGTCTCGATCGCGACCAGCACGCCGAGCTTGCCGAGGCCATCCGCGACGGCATTGTGGACATAGGTCGCCACCGCGCCACGCGGGACAGTGAGCTTGGCCGAGCGGCGGAAGCCCATGTTCTCGCCGATGGTGCCGACCGCGTCCTTGATGGTGTCGGTGACTGACTTGTCGGAGCCCGGATACTTGGCCGCGGCAACTGCTTCGGTCGTGCCATAGGCGAGCGCCACCTTGGCGACGTTGGCGACGATTTCCTGGAAGGCGGAGTTGCGCGCGACGAAGTCGGTCTCGGAGTTCACCTCGACGACCGCGGCTTCGCGAACACCGGAATCGACGCCGATCAGGCCTTCCGCCGCGGTGCGGCCGGCCTTCTTGTCGGCCTTGGAGATGCCCTTCTTGCGCAGCCAGTCGACGGCCGCTTCCATGTCGCCGTCGGTTTCGTTCAACGCCGCCTTGCAGTCCATCATGCCCGCGCCGGTCAAGTCGCGGAGTTCTTTGACCTGTGCAGCCGAAATGCTCATTGTCGCCTCTTTGTTTCAAATGCGCCGACGCACCATCGAATCCCGATGATGCGCCCGGCAAAAGCGCTTTAACGCGCCAACTTATTGGAAAGATGAAGGCCGAAGCCGGCCTTCGTTTTTCAAGCTTCCGGAGCTTCAGCGGCCGGAGTGTCGAGCGCCGGCTCGACCGGAGCCTCGGCCGACGCGCCGATGTCCATGCCGAGCGCGCCCTGCTGCCGGGCGATGCCGTCGATGGCAGCCTTGGCGATCAGATCGCAATAAAGCTGGATGGCGCGGGCCGCGTCGTCATTGCCGGGGATCGGGAAGTCGATCTTGTCCGGGTCGCAGTTGGAATCGATGATGGCAACGACCGGGATGCCGAGGCGCTTGGCCTCGAGGATGGCGATCGCCTCCTTGTTGGTGTCGATGACGAACATCAGGTCCGGCGTCGAACCCATGTCCTTGATGCCGCCCAGCGCCTTGTTGAGCTTCTCGCGCTCACGGTCGAGGTTGAGGCGCTCCTTCTTGGTGAGGCCCTGGGCCTCGCCGGCCAGCGTCTCGTCGAGCTTGCGCAGGCGTTGGATCGAATTCGAGATCGTCTTCCAGTTGGTCAGCATGCCGCCCAGCCAACGCGAGTTGACATAATACTGGGCCGAACGCTGCGCGGCGTCGGCGACGATGTCCGAAGCCTGGCGCTTGGTGCCGACGAACAGCACACGGCCGCCCTTGGCGACGGTGTCGGAAACCTGCTTCAGGGCCTGGTGCAGCAGCGGCACCGTCTGCGACAGGTCGATGATGTGGATGTTGTTGCGGGCGCCATAGATGTAGGGCGCCATCTTCGGGTTCCAGCGGTGGGTCTGGTGGCCGAAGTGAACACCAGCTTCCAGAAGCTGGCGCATGCTGAAATCAGGCAGAGCCATTCCTTAGTTCCTTTCCGGTTGGCCTCCACGGACACAGGCATTTCGGACTTATGTCCTGATGCCACCGGAGGTTTCAGCCGGATTTCTCCCGGGCAGACACCAAAGTCCGTGTGTGGAATGAGCGGGCATATAGAGGGGAAGTCTCGTAAACGCAAGCGAGCTACCGGAAAACGCCCTCACCTGCGGCGATCCGCGCACTTATGCATGTCGCCCAGAAGTGTTCGGCGGTTCTGGGACAACGACATGCATCAAAACTCCGTCAGCGTCGGGTCTTGCCGTTCGGCACTCTGACGCGGCGGAAGACGGCGACAATCTCCTCGCGACTGCATTCGACCGCGCCAAGCCGCACGGCGCGGTCGCGCTCAAAGCCGGTGATATCGTAATGCGGCGCCGAAGTCTTCGGCGGCCCCTGATAGGACGAGCGCTTGAGGCCGAGCTCGGCGGCAAAGCGGTGGAGCTCGTCGGTGTCGTCGGCGAGCAGATGGCACCAGCGATGGCCGGCCCATTTCCAGATCGCCGCATCGACATAGACAGCCATCGAGCTTGCCGCACTCCAACCGACATCGGCGGCCCGCTCACAATCACCCCGGGCCGACGCGAAGTCAGCGATGATAGAAGGGATTCGGATAGGAAATGAAGCCGCCGGCGGCTTCAAGTTCGGTCACGATTCTCGACACCGCTTCCTGCATCCTTGAGCGCAGCACCGCGAGCGCCTCTTCGACCGAACCATCATATGCATGAAGCGCCAACGGCTCGGGCACGCGGATGTGAGCGCAGCGCGGCCCGGCGGGCTGCGGAATGAAGCGGTTGATCGAATCGCGCAAAGCGCCTTTGCAATAGTCGTTGCGGATGCGCTTCAGATGCTCGGCGATCTCCTCCTGGGTTATCGTCTGATTGGCGAAGGCCCAGGAGCCGACGCGCTGGACGCGCTGGATCGCTTCCGCCAGTTTTCGCACGCGTTTCTGCTCATCCGCATCAGCCTTGCCCTCGCGCAGCCAGCGGCGTGAACGCCGCAGCAACTCGGCCAAATCGAGGTCGGGTTCGGCCGCAACGGCATCGGCGAGCCGCAGGCCAAGCTCGGCCAGCACCCTTTGCTGGCGGCTGGCAAAGGAAGCGCCCGCCTCTGCGGTCAGGCCACAGGCCTGCTCGTCGAGGGACAGCAGGCCTGAATAGATGCTGTAGACGCGCTCCGGCAGGGAGCCGGCTGCAACACTTTCCATTTTCAGCTTTTTCTCGACATAGGCGCATTCCCTGGCGAGCGGCCGCTCGACATTGCCGATGAAGGCGAGCTTCCAGACAACAGGAGCCACCCAGACCTTGAAATCCTTGTTGGTTTCGCGCCCGCGCTTCAGCGCCGCCAGCCCCATCTCCACCGCGCCGGGAAGCAGCGGCGCGACATAGTTGCCGTGCCAGCCGACGCTGCCTTCCGGATGAAGCAGCACACCATGGCCTTTCAGCGCCCAATCGACCGAATGCGCTTTGGCGGCTTCGCTGTTGCCGGGAATCTGCGCGATCAGATTGTTGGCCAGCCAGAATCTCTGCATCAGCCGACCGAGCCCGTTCACCACCCCATGTGTTGCCCATGAGGCGGCAAGCGGGCTGACGCGCGAGACGATCTCCTTGTCGATCATCCAGTCGGTGAAGAATTCCGGATGGTTGGGCGTGATGAACGTCGCTTGGCCTTCGCCGCAGCAGGCCTGCAGCTTCTGCTGGTCGGCGACGGGAAAGTCGATGTGACGGATATTGGCGACGCCGCGCAGGCCGGCGAGCCGATTGAACGGCAACAGGTCGCGGAAGCCGGGAACCCCTCGCAGCATGACGATGCGGTTGACGATCGTCATCACCTTGATCAGCGCCGGATTGGGTCGCGGCGCCACGAACACGTCGATCCTGCCCAAGCTTTTCCCCCGAAATGCCTAAGGGATGCTGGAACGGGATTGCGGCGTCTTCAAGTCAGGCTCGGCGACGGATCGCCGTAGTGGTTAACCCGCCGCTATTTCGAGGCCGGACAGGGCTTGGCCTGATCGAAGAGCGACAGGTTCACCAATTTGCCGGTCATCGAGAAGTCGCCATAGTCCATAACGAGGTCGCGCGTGATGCCGTTCTCATGCAGTTTGAAGCTGATCCGGTACTCCGGCACCTCTTCGCCGCTTTTGTCGGTGTCGTCGAAATAGGCGATGTCGACCGGCCAGTATTTGTCGGTGGCTAGCTTTGCGAGCGCCGGCGCTTCCGGGTCCGCCTTGTCGGCGTCGGCTCTCTTGCCGACGACGACGGTGGTCGTCATTACCTTATTGGCATCCTCGGAGCCGTCGAACAGATTGGTCTGATAGAAGTTCTCTCCCTTCTCGGCCTTGCCGATCAGCTCCACGAGGTGCTGGGTGGGGAACTGCGTGGCGGCGAGCTCGAGCGTGTTCTTCTCGGGCTTGCCGATGTTGACTTTGAGGCCCTTCGGCTCCCTGGTCGCCATACCCTTGATTTCCTTGTCGAGGTTCTGGTCGACGAAGGACTTCGTCACGAAGGAGAAGGTCTTGCCTTCTGCGTCCTCAAACGTCGTCGTCTGCTGGTCGGTCAGCCTGGTGTTCTCGCTGGTGACGATCTGGGTGACGAAACGGAACTTCACCGTATAGCCCTCGCAGGGAGAGCCGTTGAACTCATAGACCATGCGGCCGGAGATGCCCGTGATGCCGGAGCGGTCGGACGCCTTGTTGAGGGTGAGATCATAGACGGCGCGGTGCGCCTGCAGCGCGGGCACGGCAAGGGCCGGAGCCATCGGGATGGCCGCCGACACGAGAGCGGTGGAAAGGAAAAGGCGCGTCAAGCGCATGCAGTGCTCCGATCGTCGCGGCCGATGGCAGGCCGCAGGGAAAGATGGTCCAGCTTAAAAAAAGTCGTGGCGGAAGCGAGGCAAAAATAGCAATTTCGGCCCCGCCAACGCGGCGCCTTCCAGCAATAGGGAAAACCAATGAGCGAAACAATCGAAAAGCGGCTAAGCGATCTCGGCGTTGCCATTCCGGCCGCAGCAGCGCCGGCCGCCAACTACGTGCCCTACTGCCGTACCGGCAACACGCTCTTCACCGCCGGGCAGCTGCCGCTGAAGGACGGCAAGCTGCAGGCAAGCGGGCTGCTTGGCCGCGACATCGATACCGCCGCCGGCAAGGAGGGCGCAAAATTTTGCGCCATCAACATCCTGGCGCAGGCCAAGGCAGCACTTGGCGATCTCGAAAAAATCCGCCGGCTGGTCAAGATCACGGTCTTCGTCGCCTCGGCGCCGGACTTCGTCGAGCAGCATCTGGTCGCCAACGGCGCCTCCGACTTCCTCGTCGCGGTCCTCGGCGAACGTGGCAAGCACGCTCGCTCCGCCGTCGGCACTGCGTCGCTCCCGCTCAATGCCGCGGTCGAGATCGAAGCGATCTTCGAAGTCGAGTGAAACGAGCCTGACATGACCGACCTTTCCTGGTTGATTGCCCGCCCCGTCGCGCATCGCGGCTTCCACGACATGAACAAGACACGCTGGGAGAATACGCTGTCGGCCTTCGCCGCGGCAGCCGACCGCGGTTACGCGATCGAATGCGACGTGCATGTCTCGTCCGACGGCGTTCCCGTCATCATCCACGACTGCGACCTGAAACGCCTGATAGGCGAGAATGGCTTCGTCTGGCAACGCACCGCGGCCGAGCTCACCGCGCTCAAGGTGGGCGGCACGAAAGATCATGTGCCGACGTTGCAGGAGGCGCTCGACCTGATCCACGGACGCGTGCCGCTGGTGGTCGAGCTGAAAGGTGTTCCCGGCCACGACAAAGGATTGGTCGCGAGCGTCGGCAGGCTGCTCAAGCGCTACACTGGCAAGGTGGCGATCATGTCGTTTGACCATTGGCTGATCCGCGACTTCGCCAAGGAGGCGCCGGGCATTCCCGGCGGGCTCACCGCCTACGGCAAGGACGACCAGCTGATCGAGGCGCATTTTGCCATGCTGGCGCACAACCTCGCCTTCACCTCTTACGCCGCCGGCGATCTGCCGAACCCGTTCGTCAGCTTCGTGCGCGAAAAGCTCAAGATGCCGGTCATCACCTGGACCGTGCACGACCAGCCGGCGGTCGACCTCACCTTCAAATATGCCGACCAGATGACCTTCGAGGGCTTTGAGCCGGACCTGGTCAAGGTCGCCTAGAGCTGGATGATTTCAGGTCGAACGACCTGGATCAGATCCGAGCATGATGCCGTCCGAAAACCGCTTCGCACTTTCGGCATCATGCTGTGAGGCAGTGCCTGAAACGTGACTTGTAGCTGCCCTGAGGACGCTTAAATAAGCCGGATGGATCAGGGTGACGACGACGATGGACCGACAGCGAATGCGGACTATTCGGTCCGCATCGCGACCACCATCGGCGCATTCACCTGCGATGAATGGAACAGCTTCGCCGGAACCGCGCGCGGCGACAGAGCAAACGGCTACAACCCGCTCGTTTCATTCGGTTTTCTGAGCGCGCTTGAGGATTCTGGCTGTGCCGTGCGGCGCACCGGCTGGCAGGGTCATCACCTCAGGCTCGAGACGGCGCAAGGCAAGCTGCTGGGCGCCGTGCCTTGCTATCTCAAATCGCACAGTCAGGGCGAATATGTCTTCGACCACGGCTGGTCGGACGCGTTCGAGCGCGCAGGTGGGCGCTATTATCCGAAGCTGCAATGCTCGGTGCCGTTCACGCCCGTCACCGGCCCTCGCCTGCTCGTAAGCAGGGGCGAGGACGAAGGCGCGGTGAGGGCCGGCCTCGCCGCCGGCCTGAAATTGGTGACCGACAAGCTCGGCGTGTCTTCCGCGCATGTCACCTTCGCCGCCGAGCCCGACATTGCGACGCTCGAAGCAGCGGGTTTCCTGCACCGGACCGACCAACAGTTCCATTTCTTCAACGAAGGCTTTTCGAGCTATGATGACTTCCTCGCCACGCTCGCTTCACGCAAGCGTAAGGCGATGAAAAAGGAGCGTCGCGAGGCGCTGGCCGACGGCATCAGCATCGATTGGCTGACCGGCAGGGACATCACCGAACGCGTCTGGGACGATTTCTTCGCTTTCTACATGGATACCGGCGGCAGGAAATGGGGCCGCCCTTATCTCAACCGCCAGTTCTTCTCGCTGATCGGCGAGCGCATGGCCGAGGACATTCTCCTGGTCATGGCCAAGCGCAACGGCCGCTACATTGCGGGCGCCATCAACTTCATCGGGTCCGACGCGCTTTACGGCCGCAACTGGGGCTGCATCGAGGATCACCCCTTCCTGCATTTCGAGGTCTGCTACCATCAGGCGATCGACTTCGCGATCGAGCGCAAATTGAAGGTGGTGGAGGCCGGCGCGCAAGGCGAGCACAAGTTGGCGCGCGGCTACCAGCCGGTGACCATGCATTCGGCGCACTACATCGCCCATCCTGGCCTGCGCAACGCGGTCGCCGACTACCTTCGCCGCGAGAGGCGCGAGGTGGAGCGGATGGGGGAGTATCTCGAAGAGCACACCCCGTTCCGCAAGGATCTCAAGGAATAGCTCGGGCCTTGCCATCCACAGTCAATGCGGCTTTCGGGCCGCGATCGGAACGAGGAACGAAAAGCAGGCAACCAGGAAGAAAATGCCGCCGCCAAGCGCCAGCAGATCGCCTGCGCGCGACGCGGCGGCGATGAAGAACAGCGCCGACACAATGAACAACAGCCATCCGGCGACGATCCACTTCACAGTCGCTCCATCCTGACATTGACGTATCAGACGACAACACCTGCGATCATGCAACAGCGATGGCCGACCGCGCTGCCGACAGATCGGCTCAATCGTCTTGCCGCTCGGAAGCGGCTTCGCTACACCGGACGACGACCTAATCCGGAGTGCCCGCCATGGCCGAAGCCTACGATCCCGGCAACATCTTTGCGAAAATCCTGCGCGGCGAAATCCCATCGCACCGCATCTATGAGGACGATGCGGTCGTAGCCTTCATGGATGTGATGCCGCAAGGAGTCGGCCACACGCTGGTGGTGCCGAAGGCGCCGTCGCGCAATATCCTCGACGCCGATCCGGCAACATTCGGTCCGCTGTTTGCCGTGGTGCAGAAGGTGGCGGTTGCCGTGAAAAAGGCCTTCAACGCCGACGGCGTCACCTTGATGCAATTCAACGAGCCGGCCTCCGGGCAGACCGTCTACCATCTCCATGTCCACGTCATTCCGCGCTTCGACGGCGTGCCGCTGAAGCCTCATTCCGGGCAGATGGAAAAGCCGGAAGTGCTGGCCGAGAACGCCGGCAAGATCCGCGCGGCACTGGGAAACTAAAGCGCGCGGCCCCGTCGCCGTTGAAGGCCGACTGACAGCCTCGCACTGACGATCCTATATCGGTTTGCCGCGACAACCCCGGCGCGTTTTTCCCCGGCCGGCCGCGTGCGGCGCCCGGATGCGACCGTTTGCACTCGAATCGTTTGGTTAGGAAATATCGAACCATCTCGCTGTAGAACGCTGAGGCGTGGCGAGCTATTGGGTTTCAAACCATGGACAATTCGGTTGCGGCGTCGAACCCCCTTGCGAGGATGGCTGGCGGACGGGCTTTTCTGATCGCCATGGCACACGCCTTTCGACGACACAGATTGCTTCACGCCTTGGCCGTCGGCGCTCTGCTTCTGGCAATAGCGATCGGCATGCGCACCGGAAACATGCCGGATTTCGGCATATTGAAAGAATACATTGAGTACCTTTTGATCGCTTTCTGGATCTGCGGTTGCGTCTTTGCACTTGGGATCTTTCTCCACCTTGCGCTGGTCAAACGGGATCCCGAACCGCTCGGCACCTTCCTGAAATCGCTGGGCAGCTTTTTCGGCGACGCCGAACGCACGGCCAACAGCCTCAACGGCCTGACCGCCAGCATCGCCTTCGTATCCGCCGTCGGTGTTCTGAAAGGAGCCATCGCAATCCTCTCCCCTTTTGCATGGGACAAGGCGCTGGCCCACGCCGATCGGATCCTGCATTTCGGTAGAGCCCCGGACGAATGGCTGTGGTTTGTCGTCCAGTCGCCATTTGCATTGAGGATGCTCAATCTCGCCTACAATTTCTGGTTCATCGTGCTCATCGCCACGGTTTTCACCGCCTGCATCACGCGCAAAGATACGAAGCTGCGTCATCAGTTCCTGATGAGCTTCATGCTGATATGGACGCTTGGCGGCTTCTTCCTGGCGATGGGGCTGTCGTCGGCAGGGCCGTGCTTTTACGAGCGACTGGGACTCGGCGGTGACTTCCGTCCCCTCATGCAGGCACTCGCCGCCGCCGATCGCATCTATCCGATCTGGGCGCTTAGCACGCAGGACATGCTATGGAGCGGCTATACCGGCGCGACCGTCGGCAGCATCGGCATATCCGCTTTCCCGTCCATGCACGTGGCGATGGCGGTGCTTTTCTCTTTGTACGCAACGCGGCGCTCCCGGCCGGCCGGTATCCTGATGTGGGCATTCGCTGCCATGATAATGGTCGGCTCAGTCGCGCTTGGCTGGCATTATGCCATCGACGGCTACGCGGGTGCCCTCTTGTCGATCATGATCTGGAAGGCGTGCGGATATTTCCTGACACGCTTCGCGCCGGACGGCGTTGCTTGACTCTGCAGCCAGCAAACATTTCCCGGGGCGGCAATGCTCGACTTCCGGAGGGCCGCGCGCCATTCCGTATGGATGATTTGGCCAGCCATCACGTGTCGGTTCCTCCCAATCAAAAAGCCCCGTTGCCGGGGCTTTTTGACTGCAATGCATGTCGCCCAAAGGCGGGCGGCCGTTTTGGTAACAAGCACCTAGCGCGCGCCGCCTGAATCCGTTTCAGCGGGACGCGCTTCAGGTCGATCAGCCCTTGCGGGGCAGCTGCGGCACCAGGCTTCGCTTGCCGCCGTCCTTGCCCTTCGGCTCCGGCTTCTGCGCCACGGCCTTCTTGGCGGCAGGCTTTTTCGCCGCCGCCTTCCTCGGCTTCGGCGCGTCCTCCGGCTCTTCCTTCTTCGGCTTCACCGGAGCTTCATCGGCCAACGATTCGAGCTTCAGGCCGGTCTCGCCGGTTTCCTTCTTCTCGACGGTGACGCGCACCGTGCCACCCTTCTTCAGCTTGCCGAACAGCACCTCGTCGGCCAGCGGCTTCTTGATGTGCTCCTGAATGACGCGGCCGAGCGGACGCGCGCCCATGCGCTCGTCATAGCCCTTGTCGGCCAGCCAGGCGATCGCGTCCGGCGACAGGTCGAAGGTGACGCCCCGCTCGGAAAGTTGGGCCTCGAGCTGCATGACGAATTTCTGCACCACCTGATGGATCACCGGGATCGGCAGCGAGCCGAACGGAATGATCGCGTCGAGACGGTTGCGGAATTCGGGCGTGAACAGCCGGTTGATAGCCTCGACGTCGTCGCCCTCGCGCTTGGTCGAGCCGAAGCCGATCGCCGCGCGCTGAGCGTCCGATGCGCCCGCATTGGTCGTCATGATCAGGATGACGTTGCGGAAGTCGATCTGCTTGCCGTTGTGGTCGGTCAGCTTGCCGTGATCCATCACCTGCAACAGGATGTTGAACAGATCCGGATGCGCCTTCTCCACCTCGTCGAGCAACAGCACGCAATGGGGATGCTGGTCGACACCGTCGGTCAACAGTCCACCCTGGTCGAAGCCGACATAGCCGGGAGGTGCGCCGATCAGCCGCGAGACGGTGTGGCGTTCCATATATTCCGACATGTCGAAGCGGATCAGCTCGACGCCGAGCGAGGCCGCGAGTTGCTTGGCCACTTCCGTCTTGCCGACGCCGGTCGGCCCCGAGAACAGGTAGGAGCCGATCGGCTTCTCCGGCTCGCGCAGGCCCGCCCGCGCCAGCTTGATCGCCGACGTCAGCGCTGTGATTGCGGTATCCTGACCGTAGACGACGCGCTTCAGCTCGACATCGAGACCCTGCAGCACCTTCTCGTCGTCCGCCGAAACCGTCTTCGGCGGGATGCGCGCCATGGTGGCGATCGTCGCCTCGATTTCCTTGATGCCGATCGTCTTCTTGCGCTTGGCCTCAGGCACCAGCATCTGCGAGGCGCCGGTCTCGTCGATCACGTCGATCGCCTTGTCCGGCAGCTTGCGGTCGCTGATGTAGCGGGCCGACAACTCCACCGAAGCCTTGATCGCTTCGCTCGTGTAGCGGACCTTGTGGAACTCCTCGAAATAGGGCTTCAGGCCCTTCATGATCTCGATGGCGTCCTCGATGGTCGGCTCGTTGACGTCGATCTTCTGGAAGCGCCGCACCAGCGCGCGGTCCTTCTCGAAGAACTGGCGGAACTCCTTGTACGTTGTCGAGCCGATGCAGCGGATCGCGCCGGACGACAGCGCCGGCTTCAACAGGTTCGAGGCATCCATGGCGCCGCCGGACGTGGCCCCTGCCCCGATCACGGTGTGGATCTCGTCGATGAACAGCACCGCGCCCGGATAGTCCTCGAGCTCCTTGACGACCTGCTTCAGCCGCTCCTCGAAGTCGCCGCGATAGCGCGTGCCGGCCAACAGCGTGCCCATGTCGAGCGCGAAGATGGTGGCGTCCTGCAGCACCTCGGGCACGTCGCCTTCGACGATGCGCTTGGCAAGGCCCTCGGCGATCGCCGTCTTGCCGACGCCTGGGTCGCCGACATAGAGCGGGTTGTTCTTGGAGCGGCGGCACAGCACCTGGATGGTGCGATTGATCTCGCTCTCGCGACCGATCAGCGGATCGATCTTGCCGGCCTTGGCCTTGTTGTTGAGGTTGATGCAGTAGGCCGTCAGCGCGTCCTGCGGCTTCTTCTTGCCGCCGTCTTCCTGCGGCTCGGCGCCGTTCTGACCGCCCTGCTCATCGTCGGCGCCGCGCGGCGTGCGCGACTCCGAAGCGCCGGGGCGCTTGGCGATGCCGTGCGAGATGTAGTTGACCGCGTCGTAGCGGGTCATCTGCTGTTCCTGCAGGAAATAGGCCGCATGGCTTTCGCGCTCGGCAAAGATTGCGACGAGCACATTGGCCCCGGACACCTCCTCGCGGCCGGACGACTGCACATGGATGACGGCGCGCTGGACGACGCGCTGGAACCCGGCGGTCGGTTTCGAATCCTCATCGTAACCGGTGACGAGATTGTCGAGCTCGGTGTCGATATAGGTCAGAACGGTGTGCTTGAGCTCGTCGAGATCGACATTGCAGGCGCGCATCACCGCGGCCGCCTCGGTGTCGTCGATGAGCGCCAGCAGCAGGTGTTCGAGCGTTGCATATTCATGATGCCGCTCGTTGGCGAACGTCAGCGCCTGATGTAGCGCCTTTTCCAGGCCTTGGGAGAAAGCCGGCATGTTACCTCACTTCTTCTCCATCACGCATTGCAGCGGATGCTGATTCTGTCGGGCGAAATCCATGACCTGAGACACTTTGGTCTCGGCCACCTCGAATGTGTAGACCCCGCACTCGCCCACTCCATGATTATGAACATGCAGCATGATGCGTGTGGCGGCCTCGCGGTCCTTCTGGAAAAAACGCTCCAGGACGTGGACCACGAACTCCATGGGAGTGTAGTCGTCGTTAAGGATGAGGACCCTGTAGAGGCTGGGCTTTTTTGTCTTGGTTTTGGTGCGCGTGATGACCGCCGTGCCGCGACCGGGATCGTTGCGGTCGCCGTCACCTTGCATTCGCACCACGCCTGCCGTGGCAGTCAAACCGATCGTCACGTAGTCCTGCCTTTTCGAATCCTCATGCGAGTTCAACATGTAGGTCTTCGATGGCCGATTTTAAGCCCTTCTGTTTAGCTGACAATATGGCTAGGTACGCAAACTTCAGCGAATTTCTCAATCGTGAATGCGGCAAGGCGCGGGTGGTTGCGGCGGCGCATGAAAAAACCCGGCCGCGCTTCCGCGACCGGGTTGTTTTTGCGGGCCGGCTAGCCTGCCCGATGTGATCGGACGAAATTACTTCGCCTTGGCGACGACCGATTCGAACGGCTTGTAGGCTTCCTTGGCGAGCTCGGCATAGAGATTGCCGATCTTGCTGGCCTCGGCCACGAAGCTCTCGTAGCTCTGCTTGGCGTAGTCGGTCTGGATCTCGATGGCCTTCTCGATCGACTTGGCCGAGAACAGCTTCTCGAAGGCGGCGCTGCCGGCCTCGAAGCTCTTCTTGGTGTATTCGCCGGCTTCGGTCGCGATCGCCTGCGCACCCTTGGTGAGCGAGGCAAAGCTCTTCAGCCCGGTGTCGGCAAACTCCTTGCCGTATTTCGCGAAGTCCTCATAGGTCTGGGTCATTTCATGCCTTCCCTTGGTTGAAACGCCCATTTAGCCCCGGGCGCCCTTGTGCAATGCACTGGAATATATTGTGCGCTGCACAAAAGTCAAGATTGCCTTGAGCCGCAAGGGCTCCGCGCGACAGCGACCGCTAAAGTTCGAATAAACAGAGGCTCAAATCGCCAGAAAATGGTGAACGCGGCGGTTACCATAAACGGATTGGTAACGCTGACCGCGATAGCTTGGCCGGAAGTGAGGCAGGCACCCCTCTGCCGCCTCCGGGGCAACGAAAATTCAGGGTAAGTAACGGTGCGTCAGGCGTTGTCGGGCTTCGTCTCCAAATCTTCATTCTCCTTCAAGGCGATCATGATTGCCGCGCTCGCGGTGACGATTGTCACCGCCGATGTCGCCTCCGCGATGGCGGCAAAGTCTGCCGCGATTGTCGTCGACGCCAAGACCGGAAGGGTGCTTTATTCGGCCGACGCCAACGGCCGGCGCTATCCGGCTTCGCTCACCAAGATGATGACGCTCTACCTCACCTTCGAGGCATTGGCGAAGGGCAGGATCGGCAAGAACACGCCGGTGCCGTTCTCGGCCCATGCCGCGTCCGAGCCGCCGACCAAGCTCGGCGTGCGCGCCGGCGGGTCGGTGCCGGTCGAGACCGCGATCCTGTCGATGGTGACGAAGTCGGCGAACGACTCGGCGACCGCGCTGGGCGAGTTGCTCGGCGGCAGCGAAGACAATTTTGCCCGCATGATGACGGCCAAGGCACGCCAGCTTGGCATGAACGGCACTGTCTTCCGCAATGCCAATGGCCTGCCCGATCCGGGCCAGTTCACCACGGCGCACGACATGGCGATGCTCGGCATCGCGCTCCGCGAGCACTTCCCGCAATATTACGGCTATTTCTCGCAGCGCTCGTTCCTCTATGGCCGCCAGCGCATCAACGGCCATAATCGCCTGCTCGGCCGCATCAAGGGTGTCGACGGCATCAAAACCGGCTACACGCGCGCTTCCGGCTACAACTTGGTCTCCTCAGTCGCCGATGACGATCGCCGCCTCGTCGCAGTGGTGATGGGCGGCGCTTCCGGCCGCAGCCGCGACAACCAGATGGCTTCACTGATCAACACCTATCTGCCGCGCGCCTCGACCCGCGGCGGCGGCAACCTGATCGCCAAGGCGGGCGGCGGCAATCCGATCAAGGCTCTGGCCAAGGTCCTCCTGCCCAAGCATGACGCGCCGACTCCGGACGAAAAACCGGCTGTCGACGAAGTCGCGTCAGCCGATGACAGCGCGCCGGTCGCTGAGGAAACCAAGCCGGTGATCCAGGTCAGGAAGGTGAAGACGGTTGCGGTGGCCGCCATGGCTCCGGCAGCCGCACCCCAAGAAACCACCTCAGAGACCGAAACCGCATCACAGCCCGAAGCCACGTCCCAGACGGTTGCCGCTTACGCCGAGCCGGCCGCAGCCGCCACCCCGGCCATCGATCCGGTCAAGACGGCCTCGCTGCCGTCGGGATGGGTGGTGCAGGTCGCGTCCTCGCCGACGCAATCGGGGGCTCAGGCGCTTCTCGACAAGACGACCAAGCAGGCGCCGAAGGTGCTGGCCGACGCATCGGGCTTCACGGTCGCGTTCGACAAGGGCGGCGTCACCTACTACCGCGCCCGCTTCGGCGGTTTCGGCTCGAAGGACGCAGCCTGGAAAGCTTGCGACGCCCTGAAGCGAAAGAAGATCGAGTGCTACGCCGTCCAGCAATAGGCGGCTTTTGAACCTCCCGGGAAGTTCCGCGTCGAAGGAGACTAGTCGTGATTGGAGAGCAAGACGTCCTTGGCTTCATTGATCCGCGCCGCCAGGACAGACGTGCCGCCGACATCGGCGTTCAGGCGCTGCATCAGGCGGCGGTGCGCCTTGCGGATATCCGCCGCGGCAGCCCCCGCTTCAAGACCAAGGATCTTGTAGGCCTCCTCCTTAGTCATGGCGCCCGCACCTGGCGCAACACCCAGCCCTTCGCCACTGTCCGGCTGCGCGTCCTTGCGCCAGACGGGAAAACGGCCGTCAAGATACGTCTCTAGCAGTTGGCGGCTCTCCGGGTCCGGCCGTAGCTCGACATGGAGTTGCTGCAGCTCGGCGATCTCCATGGCGCTCAGCATTCTCCCCTCATAGTGGCCGGCGAGAACAAGGCCTTCGAGCTTGCCGCTGTCGTGGTCGAGCTCCATTTCGAGAGCCGCGGTGCGCACGGTTGAGCGTTTGGCCGCGACAAGTTTCGGTGGCGGTCGCCTCGCCCGCATCCAGGCATACCAGCCTGCCGCCGCAATCATCAGCAGACCGCCAAAGCTGCTGCGGCCGACCACGAGCATCGTCGCGCCGATCAGGCCCAACAGCGCGGGCCCAAGCGTTCTGAGACTGTCCGCCATCCTCGCTGCGTCGGCACGCACAAAGATTGTCGCGGCGCCGAAAAGCACCAGGAGCACGGCTGCCAATGCGATGATCACGCCCATCAGTTTGCACCGCCATTCAAATGATTGTGCATCGAAATCAAGATGTGGCGCAGGGGCGGTGCTTGCAAGCCCCACACCGGGCCGCTCGAAGGGCCAGCAAGCGGAAGATGAGGACCTGGAGTCTTACAGCAGGCCGAGATCCGCAAGCTCCAGGCGCAGTTTCGGCGGCATCTCGGCCAATGCGGCCCTGCCCTTGCCGAGATCGGCCGGCGCATCGGAGGGCTTAAGATAACGCCAGCCCTGGAAGGCGCGGCGCGGCTGCCAGTCGGTGCGCACCACTTCGGGATCGAGCACGAGATGGCAGCGGCCGATGCCTTCGCCGTCGACGAAAGGCCGGATCTCCGTGATCAGCTGCCGGCATTGGACGTTGCCCTTGATCACCCAGTAGAGCGAGCCGCCATCGGTGATCTCCCCACCGCGCGTCGGCACCATGCGCGTGGTGTGCCAGTGCTCGGCCGGCTCGCCGGCGCGGCACCGCTCGTCGAGACGGAAGGCGATCCACTCTTCCAGGTCCTCGACGCTGTCGCAGCCGACGCAGAGTTTGACGAGATTCAGAGACATGCCCGCAATCTAGCGACAGCGCCGGAGGCATTCAACGCCAAGCGGGATTATGCACAGGCCGACTGCAGCCAAATCATGAGGCCAGCGTGGCCGTTTCGATCGCTTCGGCAAACCAAGCCCGCCGGTGGAAAGGGCAAGGTCAGCACTCGACCACGTTGACAGCGAGTCCGCCGAGGCTGGTTTCCTTGTATTTCTCGTTCATGTCGAGACCGGTCTGGCGCATGGTCTCGATCGCAGCATCCAGCGGCACGAAATGCGTCCCGTCGCCCTTGATGGCGAGCGAGGCGGCTGTCACCGCCTTGACCGCGCCGAGCGCATTGCGCTCGATGCAGGGCACCTGCACCAGGCCGCCGACCGGATCGCAGGTCATGCCGAGGTGGTGCTCGAGCGCGATTTCGGCGGCGTTCTCGACCTGCTCCGGAGTGCCTCCCATGACCGCGCAAAGCCCGGCCGCCGCCATTGCCGAAGCGGATCCCACTTCGCCCTGGCAGCCGACCTCGGCGCCCGAGATCGAAGCGTTTGACTTGATGATGCCGCCGACGGCGGCGGCCGTCAGCAGGAAGTCGCGGATGCTCGGCTGGTCGGCTTCGGGATGGAAATGCAGCCAGTAGCGCAGCACCGCCGGCAGCGTGCCGGCGGCACCGTTGGTCGGCGCAGTCACCACGCGCCCGCCGGCGGCGTTCTCCTCGTTCACCGCCATGGCATAGATCGACAGCCAGTCATTGGCGAGCAAGGGGTTGGGCCGGTTCTGCTGCCACTGTTCCTGCAGCTTGTCATGCAATTGGCGTGCGCGGCGCCGCACCTTCAGTCCGCCCGGCATGATGCCGTCCTGCGACAGCCCGCGGTCGATGCAGCCTTTCATGGCGCTCCAGATCGCGTCGAGGCCGGCGTCCAACTCCTCGCGCGACATATGCGTTTCCTCGTTGGACCGCTTCATCTCGGCGATCGAAAGCCCGCTCCTGGCCGCCATCGCCAGCATCTCGACGGCGTTCTTGAACGGATAAGGCACCTTCTTGCCTTCCGTCGTCACCGAGCCCTTGGCCTTCATGCGCTGCAACTCTTCCTCGGAGACGACGAAGCCGCCGCCGATTGAATAATAGATGCGCTTGAGCAGCAGCCGGTCGGACGCATCGTAGGCATAGAAGGCCATGCCGTTGGCGTGGCCGGTCAGCGGCGTCTTGCGGTCGAGCACCAGATCCTTGGCCGGGTCGAAGCGGTAGGCCGGATGCCCAGGCGGTGAAATCCGTTTCTCCGTTCCGATGCGGGCAACGATGCTATCCGCCTCATCCGGATCGACCGTCTGCGGCGTCTCGCCGGCCAAGCCGAGGATGACGGCGCGGTCCGAGCCATGGCCGATGCCGGTATAAGCGAGCGAGCCGTGCAGGCTGGCGCCGATCCGATCGACCTTGACGCCGGCCGGGCGCGGCCAGTCGTCGGCGAGGATTTCGTCAAGGAAACGCCGCGCAGCCGTCATCGGTCCCATCGTATGCGAGCTCGATGGACCGATGCCGATCTTGAACAGGTCGAAAACCGAAAGGAACACGCGCCGCTGTCTCCTGGAGGCCGCTCAAAACTTACATATAGGAATTCTCGCGATGTTTCCGCTGTTTTGCATGTCGCGGCGCGGCGTCAGCCGACCTTGTTTGCTCCGGCAGCGACATGTACCGCTTGCTTCCGCCGTCGAAGCGCCCGGCCTGTGGTAAAAGAACGTATGGGCGATTCCCTTCATCTTTCGGCGACAGACCTGGCCGCTCTGGCCTTTTTCCTGGTCGTCTGGGTGCTGCATACGCTGGCCTCCGACGGCAAGCTCGTTAGCCGCGTGTCGCTGACCACGGCCATGAACGCTCAGCGCGAAGCCTGGATGCGCAACATGGCCGAGCGCGAGGTGCGCATAGTCGACACCGCCATCATGTCCGGGCTGCAGCAAGGCACCGCCTTCTTTGCCTCGAGCTCGCTGATCGCGCTCGGCGGCTGCTTTGCCCTTCTCGGCGCTTCCGACCGGGTTCTGACCATAATGACTGACTTGCCGTTGGCCTCCGCATCCTCCCGCGAAGCCTTCCAGACCAAAATGTTCGGCCTGGTGCTGATCCTCGCCTTCGCTTTCTTCAAATTCGGCTGGGCCTACCGGCTGTTCAACTACTGCTCGATCCTGATCGGTGCCGTGCCGGTCCCGCATGGCGAGGCCTCGCGCAATCCGGTCAGCGGGACGGCGGTGTGGCGGGCCACCCGCATGAACGTGCTAGCCGGCAAGCATTTCAATTCCGGCCTGCGCGCCGTCTTCTTCTCGATCGGCTATCTCGGCTCGTTCGTCGGCCCGACGGTGTTCGTGCTGTCGACGCTGGTGCTGCTTGCCGTGCTTGTGCGCCGTCAGTTCTTCTCGGCCGCGCGCCAGGCAGTGCTTGGTCAGCCGCCCGGCGCCGGGAAAGGTTGATCGATGCGGCCCGACAGCCAATAGGCGGAGAGCCCGATCCATTCGCGGATCGCCATGGTGGTCGCCTGCAGCGAATCGGGCGGATTGTCGCGGAACAGACCGATGCCTTCCTTGCCTGAGGTCCGGTAATCGACCGGCCAAGGGACGGTTGGAAAACCGGCCTTGTCGAACAGCGCCTTGGCGCGCGGCATATGGAAGGCAGACGTCACCAGCAGCCATGTCTCGCCCGGTTTCGGCTCGACCAGCCTGCGGGTGAAGACTGCATTTTCGTACGTGTTGCGGGACTTGTTCTCAAGAATCAGGCGATCGGGCGCGACCCCCAGCGCGCCAAGCAGGCGCGGCGCGGTGTCGGCATCGCCCTCGCCGTCCAGGAAAAGCTCGCCATTGCCGCCGGAGACGACCACTTTCGCTTGCGGAAAACGCCTGGCGAGGATCGCGGTCTCGACCATGCGATCGCCGCCGCTGTTCAGCTCATAGCCGCCGCGCGCCAGATTGATCGCGCCCTCGAAACCGCCGCCGAGCACGACGATGCCGTCGACCTTGGCCGGCAGCGGCGGCTTGGGAAAGCGTTCCTCCAGCGGATTGAGCATCATTGCGCCAAGCGAGGTCCAGGCCGAAAGCGCGAGGATCAGGAAGGCGAGCACGCTGCCGGTGCCGGCCAGCCGAGGGCGGCGGAAGAGCGCCGCCAGCAGACCGGCGAGCAGCAGGAAGATCGCCAGATTGAGCGGCTGGACGAGAAACCAGAGGATCTTGGAAAGATAATAGAACATCCCTCACCCCATTACGGCGCCGCGCGTCCGTTTGGACGCGCAAAGGACGCCACAACGCTAATGGACTAGATGAGGGACAACGCTACCACCACTTGTCCGGCTGGAACCTGCCCGCGGCCTGTTCGATGACGTGGGCGGTCTGGAACAGCGTTTCCTCGTCGAACGGCCTGCCGATGAGCTGCAGGCCGAGCGGCAGGCCTTTGCGGTCAAGGCCGGCGGGCACCGATATCCCCGGCAACCCGGCCATGTTCACCGTCACGGTGAAGATGTCGTTGAGATACATTTTCACCGGATCGGCGTTCATGTCCTCGTCGGCGACGCCGAAGGCAGCCGACGGTGTGGCCGGGGTCAGGATGACGTCGACACCGGCAGCAAAGACGGTCTCGAAATCGCGCTTGATCAGCGTGCGCACTTTCTGCGCCTGCAGGTAGTAGGCGTCGTAGTAACCCGCGGAAAGCACATAGGTGCCGATCATGATGCGGCGCTTAACCTCGCGGCCGAAGCCGGCGGCGCGCGTCTTCTCATACATGTCGACGATGTCCTTGCCGGGCACGCGCAACCCGTAGCGCACGCCGTCATAGCGGGCGAGGTTGGACGAGGCCTCGGCCGGCGCCACGATGTAGTAGGCCGGCAGCGCGTATTTGGTGTGCGGCAGCGAGATATCGACGATCTCCGCCCCGGCATCCTTCAGCCAGGCAATTCCTTTCTGCCAGAGCGCCTCGATATCCTCGGGCATGCCGTCGACGCGGTACTCCTTCGGAATGCCGACCTTCATGCCCTTGATCGGCTTGCCGATCACCGCCTCGTAGTCCGGCACCGGCCGGTCGACCGACGTCGTGTCCTTCGGGTCGGAGGAGGCCATCGACTTCAACAGGATCGCGGCGTCGCGCACATCGCGCCCGATCGGACCGGCCTGGTCGAGCGAGGACGCGAAAGCGACCACGCCCCAGCGCGAGCAGCGGCCATAGGTCGGCTTGATGCCGACGGTGCCGGTGAAGGCTGCCGGCTGGCGGATCGAGCCGCCGGTATCGGTCGCGGTGGCGCCGGCGCAGAGGAAGGCGGCGACCGCGGAAGCCGATCCGCCGGAGGAGCCGCCCGGCACCAGCTGGGCGTTATCCAACGTCCGCGCGGTCTTCGCGCCGCCGGCCGAGACAAACCCGCCGTCGCCCTGATGCGTCGTCGGCGTCACCACCGTGTCGAGGCGCGAGCGCCGCCAAGGATTGATGACCGGGCCGTAATAGGAGGTCTCGTTGGAGGAGCCCATGGCGAACTCGTCCATGTTGAGCTTGCCGAGCATAACGGCGCCGTCGGCCCACAGATTGGATGTGACGGTCGATTCGTAGCGCGGTTGGAAACCGTCGAGCACATGGCTGCAGGCCTGGGTGTGGACGCCTTCGGTGGCGAACAGATCCTTGATGCCGAGCGGAATTCCTTCGAGCGCCCCGCCCTCGCCCTTGCCGAGCTTCGCGTCGGAAACCTTGGCCATCTCGCGCGCCTTGTCGCCGGTCACCGCGACATAGGCATTGAGCACCGGATTGGCGCGCTCGATCGCCGAGAGATAGGCTTCGGTGATCTCGGCAGCCGAAATCTCCTTGCCGCGCAGCTTGGCGCGGGCCTCGGAAATGGTGAGATGTGTGAGGTCGCTCATCAGGTAAGGCTCTTTTCGTAAAACACCGACCATTCCGAGTCGGGATAATCCAGCACCGGGCCGCAACGCGAAAACCCGGCGCGTTCGTAGACGGCCCAGGCGGCAGGGTGGCGATCGCCGGTCTCCAGAACCAGGCGCTTCAGGCCTTCCTGCCGCGCCAGACCCTCGATCCGCGCAACGATTTGGGCACCGATCTTCTGGCCGCGATGCGTGGGCCGCGTGTACATGCGCTTGACCTCGCCGACCGCGTCCGCATGACGCTTCAGCGCGCCGCAGCCGACCGCAAGGCCAGCGTCGCGGGCGACGAACACGGTCGTGTCGTGGCCAGCCATCTGCTCGACGGTGAGGTGATAGCAATGTTCCGGCGGCGTCAGTTCGAGCAGCGCGGTGTTGAGTTCTGCGACCAGCGCGCGCACGTCGTCCTGCAAGGGCGTCTCGACGCCGATTTCGACGGCCATCCTGCCCTTACTCCACAACCTTGGGAACGAGGAAGAAATTCTCTTCCGTGGCCGGCGCGTTGGCGACGATGTCGACCGCCTTGTTGCCGTCGGTGATCATATCCTGCCGCTTCTTCATCTCCATCGGCGTGACCGAAGTCATCGGTTCGACGCCGGAGACGTCCACCTCGTTCAACTGCTCGACGAAGCCAAGGATGGCGTTCAGCTCGCCTGTCATGCGCTCGGCATCCTGCTCGCTCACCGCAATGCGGGCAAGGTGCGCGACGCGCTTCACGGTCTGAAGATCAACGGACATGTCTATTTGCCTCGGGAAAACCAGTGCGGGCTATAGCGGCGCCGCGCTTGCGGCGCAACATAGATCATGCCGCCGACCGGGATGCGGTGCTTCGGGCGCCGCTCTAGGTAGTGTACCCTACTACATAGGGCGAACGCCTAGATCGTGATCGCCTTGCCGATCTCGGGCAGCGCCACCTTGACGCCGGATCCCTCCATGCCGGCGACGAATTTGTCGGCGGTCTGGTCGATCATCGGGAAGGTGCCGAAATGGCAGGGAACGACCGTATCGAAGCGGAAAAAGCGGCGGCAGGCTAGGGCAGCCACCGCGCCGCCCATGGTGAAGCGATCGCCGATCGGCACGATGCCGATCTTCGGTTCATGCAATTCGTTGATCAGCCCCATATCGGAAAAAATGTCGGTGTCGCCCATGTGGTAGAGCGTCTTGTCCTCCGGGAAATGCAGCACGAGCCCGCCCGGATTGCCGAGATAGGTGTTGGTACCGTCTTGTCCGCCGAACGAAGAGGAGTGCAAAGCCTGGACGAAAGTGGTGGTGAAGGGACCGCAATCGACGGTACCGCCTATATTGCCGGGATTTATCTTCTTATCGCTGACCCCCTGGCCGACGAGATACATGCAGATCTCGAAATTGGCGACAAGCATGGCGCCGCTCTTCTTCAGCACCTCGGCGGCTCCGCTGATATGATCGCTGTGGCCATGGGTCAGAAGAACATGCGTCACCCCTTCGGCTGGATTTTCCCAGCCGCCCGTCCATGACGGATTGCCGACCAGATACGGGTCGATGAGGATCTTGGCGTCGTTGGTCTCGATGCGGAATGCCGAATGTCCATACCAGGTCAGTTTCATGAAGGGATTCCTCGATTTTCTCGTTGCCAGAGGATAGAACGCCGAAAGCAAATTGAAAGTCCCGCGGCCGATCAAAAAGCCGCGCGGCGACTAACCAGGACGAGCGGTTGGGCATCATAAGCATCGAGGAATTGCCGGCACTTCTCGCGGGCGGCCGCACGCTCGCCGGGCTTGATCTGGGCGACAAGACGATCGGCGTGGCGGTGTCGGACCGAAGCCTGTCCTTTGCCCATCCGCGCCCGGTCATCCTGCGCAAGAAGTTTTCGCTCGATGCCGCCCAGTTGCTGGCTCAGCTCGAGAAGGACAATGTCGGCGCGATCGTGCTCGGCCTTCCCGTCAACATGGACGGATCGGAAGGTCCGCGCGCCCAGAAGTCCCGCGCCTTCGCGCGCAACATGGCCGCCTTGTCCGACCTGCCCTTCGTGCTATGGGACGAGCGGCTGTCGACGGTCGCGGCGGAACGGACGCTGATCGAGATGGATTTCTCGCGCAAAAAGCGCGCCGGCAAGATCGATTCGGCGGCGGCGGCCTTTATTCTGCAGGGAGCGTTGGACCGACTCCAGTCGCTCGGCCGAGCTGATCAGGGCTGACAGGGCCTTCCCGGCGCCGCCTGATCCATTCGGCGATTTGGCGCCGGCGGCGGAATGCCACCAGCCCGAGCAGCAGGAAACTGTCGAACACACAGGCCCGCGCCACCATACCGGGGATGATTCCCGGATCGACGCCGAGCATCTGGCCGTAAAGCTGGAAGACCAGGTCGTGCAATTGGCGGCTGAGCATCACGTAGCCGAAATTGATGTCGTTGAGAGACAGGAAGAACCAGCCCCAGAACAGGACCAGCGGGGCCGCCCAGAATGCGAACAAGGCGCGCATCAGCGGCGACCTCCGGGTCTGGTTTCCGGTCGGCTGGAGATGCGGGACAGGAGCGAGCCGTGCGCGACGCCCGCCGCCATGCGATGGGAAACCAGGCTGGCTTCGCTTTCATGCAAGGTCACCGCGGCGAGAGCCGAGCGTCGCTCGGCGAGCACCGCGACATAAGAGGCGAGCAGCGCCGTCATCTGGATGGCGACGACCATGAACAACCCGTTGATGCCTTGCGCGGCGCCGCCGACGAGAATCACCGAAAGCAGGAAGGAGGCGCAGATGAAGGCTATCCGCACCACCGTATCGCCCGCATCCGGCCTTGTCGCGATGTTGAGCAGCGTCTCGACGAAGGCCCAGCAGAACAGCAGCGCGACGATCAGCAGAGCGACCGCGAGCGGCGCCACGACGAGAGCATGATCGAGATCCGGGAAACGGCTGCTTTGCAGCGAGACGCCAAGCACGCCGAGCGCCGACGCGATGCCGCGATTGCCATCCATGCAGATGTAGGCCAGCAGGGCGAAGACGACCGCCCAATGCAAGGCCAGAAATGATGTCAAAACGTGCCGCATGCGCTTCCTGCCTGGGAGCACGGGATCGTCATGGTTAACATTTCCCTACTCCGGTGGACAGAGTGGGCTCCGCGAAGCCTCCCCGCAACGGAAACCATTCGTTAAGGTTAACGGCAATCCACAGGCCGGCGATCGAACGCCTTTCAGGCTGCTCAGCTCAGCGGCGGGTAGAGCGTGTCGATGATCATGCGCGCGTCATGGCGCGAATCGAGCATGCCGTAGGTGGTGCGCCATTGGCCGCCGAGTCTTGTTTCGACGAAGGCGTCGGCGATCCGCCCTGCCCCCAGCCGGCGCAGCTCCGCCGCCGCCGCCGAAAGTGCCAGCTGTTCGGTCAGCAGGCGCGCCGAGCCTTGGTCGGTCGAAGCCACCTGCATGGCCGCGTTGAGCACGCCGATGGTACCCCGCCCGCCGGCGCCGAGGTCGCGGTCGATGCCGGCCAGCACCTCCTCGAACAGGCCTGGCGCGCGGCCAAGCACACGCAGCACGTCGAGCGCCATGACGTTGCCGGAGCCTTCCCAGATCGCGTTGACCGGAGCCTCACGGTAATAGCGAGCAAGCGGCGCTTCCTCGACATAGCCATTGCCGCCGAGGCACTCCATCGCCTCGTAAAGCAAGGCCGGTGCGATCTTGCATACCCAGTATTTGACCACCGGCGTCATGGCGCGTGCAAAGGCCGCCTCGCCGCGATCGCTCGCCGCCTCGTCGAAGGAACGCGCCAGCCGGAACGACAGCGCCGTCGCGGCGGCAACGTCGAGCGCCATGTCGGCAAGGACCCGCTGCATCAGCGGTTGATCGACCAGACTGATGCCGAACACCTGGCGATGGCGCACGTGGTGGACGGCTTCGGCCAGCCCGGCGCGCATGAGCGCTGACGAAGCGACGGCGCAGTCGAGCCTGGTCAGCGTGACCATGTCCATGATCGTCTTGATCCCGGCGCCCGGCTCGCCGACCATCTCGCCGATGGCATTGGCGAACTCGACCTCCGACGAGGCGTTGGAGCGGTTGCCGAGCTTGTCCTTCAGGCGCTGGAAACGGAAGCCATTGCCCGAGCCGTCGCCCAGAATGCGCGGAACCAGGAAGCATGAAAGCCCTTCCGGCACCTGGCCGAGCACGAGAAAGGCGTCGGACATCGGCGCCGACATGAACCATTTATGCCCGGTCAGCCGATAGAAGCCGTTTCCCGCGCGCTCGGCCTTTGTGACATTGGCGCGCACGTCGGTGCCGCCCTGTTTCTCGGTCATGCCCATGCCGAGGGTAAGCCCGGTCTTTTGCACCGGCGGCTTCTGGCTCTGGTCGTATTTGCGCGTTGTCACGCGCGGCGCCCATTCGCGGAACAGCTTTGGGCTCGCCATCAGCGCCGCCAGCGAAGCGCTGGTCATGGTGATGGGGCAAAGATGTCCGGTCTCGAGCTCCGCGGTCAGGTAGAAGCGCGCCGCCCTCACCTGATGCCGGCGGCCGATCTCGGCATCGCCGTTTTCCCAAACCGAGGAATGCAGGCCGCCGGCAACCGAGCGTCGCATGAGCGCGTGATAAGCGGGATGAAACTCGACCAGATCGGCGCGTCGGCCCTGGCGGTCATGCGTCCTGAGCTTCGGTGTGTCGGTGTTGGCGAGCCGGGCAAGTTCCTGTGCTTCCTGCGTCATGACGAACCTGCCGAGCCCGTCCAGATCCTTGCGGACGGAATCGGAAAAACGCTCGGCAAGCTGGATGAGCAACGGATCGCCCCGCCATGCGTTGCCGCCCGTCAGTGGCGGCGGCTGGTTGATCACCTCGTCGGTCACGCCCAATCCTTCAGTTGGCAGAGAGGTCCTTACCATCTCAAGGCCGCGGTCGCGAATCCGAAGCCATCGGGCCTTATAGCCAAGCAATGCAAGGCGCGCGACGAAAATACCGGGGAGAACGCGCGCAATCCAAAGCTGGCGCTTGCGGCTGGCCGGACCGCACCCTATAGCAGCGCCTTGAGATGACCGACGCTTCGTCCCTGCCGCTGTTCCCTCACCGCCATCTTCTAGGCATCCGCGATCTTTCCCCCGCTGATATCGAGCTGTTGCTCGATCGCGCCGACCGGGCCGTCTCGATCTCGCGGCAATCTGAAAAGAAGACCTCGACGCTGCGCGGCCGGACACAAATCAACCTCTTCTACGAGGCCTCGACCCGCACGCAATCGTCCTTCGAGCTCGCCGGAAAACGGCTCGGGGCCGACGTCATGAACATGTCGGTGGCGAGCTCTTCGGTGAAGAAGGGCGAGACCCTGATCGACACCGCCATGACGCTCAACGCCATGCGTCCGGATATCCTGATCATCCGCCATCAGTCGGCGGGCGCGGCAGCGCTTCTGGCGCAAAAGGTCGGCTGCTCGGTGGTCAACGCCGGCGACGGCGCGCATGAGCACCCGACGCAGGCGCTGCTCGACGCGCTGACCATACGCCGCGCCAAGGGACCGCTGTCGAAGCTGATCGTGGCGATCTGCGGCGACATTCTGCATTCGCGCGTCGCCCGCTCCAACATCATGCTCTTGAACGCGCTCGGCGCGCAGGTGCGGGTGGTCGCACCCTCGACGCTGCTGCCCGCGGGCATCGACAGGATGGGCGTGATTGTGTCGCGCTCGATGGCGGAAGGACTGAAGGACGCCGACGTCGTGATGATGCTGCGCCTGCAGCGCGAGCGCATGGAAGGCGCCTTCGTGCCGTCGATCCGCGAATATTTCCGCTATTTCGGCCTCGACGCCGAGAAGCTGAAAGCGGCCAAGGAGGATGCGCTGGTCATGCATCCCGGGCCGATGAACCGCGGCGTCGAGATCGCCTCGGAGATCGCCGACGGGCCGCAGAGCGTCATCCAGGAACAGGTCGAGATGGGCGTAGCCGTGCGCATGGCGGTTATGCAAGCGCTGTTAGACCCGCGTCGCAACCAGGAGGGACGCGGCGCATGAGCGTGACGGTCTTCAACAAGGCCCGCATCGTCGACCCCTCGCGCGGTGTCGACGAGATCGGTGCGGTAATCGTCGACGGCCGCCGGATCGCCGCCGCCGGCAAGGCGGCGCTGAACCAGGGCGCGCCCGAAGGCGCTGTCGTCATCGACTGCGCCGGCAAGACGATCATTCCGGGTCTCATCGATGCCCGCGTCTTCATCGGCGAACCCGGCGGTGAGCACCGCGAGACCATCGCCTCGGCAAGCGTCGCTGCGGCAGGCGGCGGCGTCACCTCCATCGTCATGATGCCTGACACCAATCCGGTGATCGACAATGTGGCGCTGGTCGAATTCGTGCTGCGCACGGCAAGGGACACCGCAAGCGTCAACATCTTCCCAGCGGCGGCAATCACAAAGGGTCTCGACGGCCGCGAGATGACCGAGTTCGGCCTGCTGCGCGAAGCCGGCGCCGTGGCCTTCACCGATGGTCGACACACGATCGCCAACGCCTTGGTCATGCGCCGCGCGCTGACTTATGCCCGCGATTTCGGTAGCGTGATCGCGCATGAAACCCAGGATGCCGACCTTGCCTCGGCCGGCGTGATGAACGAGGGCCTTTATGCGAGCTGGCTCGGCCTTTCCGGCATCCCGCGCGAGGCCGAGCTCATCCCGCTGGAGCGGGACCTGGCGCTGGCGCGGCTGACCGGCGGCGCCTATCACGCCGCCAAGATCTCGACTGCGATGGCGGTTGGCGCGGTGAGCCGGGCAAAGGCCGACGGCGCCAATGTCACGGCGGGCGTCGCCATCCACAATCTGTCGCTCAATGAGAACGATGTCGGCGAATACCGCACCTTCTTCCGGCTCACCCCGCCCTTGCGCGCCGAGGACGACCGGATGGCGATGGTCGAGGCGATCAAGGACGGCACGATCGATCTCATCGTCTCCTCGCACGACCCGCAGGATGTCGATACCAAGCGACTGCCTTTCGCGGATGCCGCCGCCGGGGCGATCGGGCTGGAGACGCTGCTTGGCGCAGCACTTCGGCTCTACCACAATGGCGATGTGCCGCTGCTCAGGCTGGTTGAGACCCTGTCCACCGCGCCGGCAAGACTGTTCGGCCTGCCCGGCGGCACGCTGAAGCCGGGTGCCGCGGCCGATCTTGCGCTGGTCGATCTTGACGAGCCCTGGATCGTCAGCGAGAGCGGCCTGCACTCGCGGTCGAAGAACACCTGTTTCGAAGGCGCGCGCCTTCAGGGCAAAGTCTTGCAAACCATGGTAGCGGGCCGCACAGTGTTTTCGGCCTGAACATCAATCGACCAAAGCCGGAAGCAGCTGGATCGGCTGAAATAGGTGGGGGACAATGGGTTACGGGCTCGCACTGATCTTCGGATACCTGCTCGGCTCGATCCCGTTCGGGCTTTTGATTACCCGCGCGGCCGGTCTCGGCGATGTCCGCCAGATCGGTTCAGGCAACATCGGCGCGACCAATGTGCTGCGCACCGGCAACAAGGGGCTCGCCGCTGCGACGCTGCTGCTCGATGCGCTGAAGGGCACCGCGGCAGTGCTGATCGCCGGACATTTCTCGCCGGACTTCGGACTGCTCGCCGGCTTCGGCGCTTTCCTCGGCCATCTCTTTCCGGTCTGGCTAGGATTCAAGGGCGGCAAGGGCGTCGCCACCTACCTCGGCGTGCTGCTCGGGCTTGCCTGGCAGGGCATGGTTGTCTTCGCCGTTGTCTGGCTCGCCATGGCCTTCCTGTTCCGCTACTCCTCGCTCGCGGCGCTCGCGGCGACGGTGGTCGTGCCGATCGCGCTTTACTTCATCAGCACGCCTCAGATCGCCGGCCTGTTCGCGCTGATGAGCCTGATCGTCTTCGTCAAGCACCGCGCCAACATCTCGCGGCTGCTCGCCGGCACCGAGGGCAAGATCGGGGCGAAGGGGTGAGTGCTCCGGTCACCGGCCCGCGCCTTAGCGAGCGGCAACGGCTTGCCTGGCTTCGCCTGATCCGCACGCCGAACGTCGGCCCTGCCTCTTTTCGCGAACTGATCAATCGCTTCGGCTCGGCCGAAGCCGCGCTCGAAATGCTGCCCGAGCTGATGATCTCGGGCGGCGCCAACCGCATCGCTCGCATTCCCTCCGCCGGCGAAGCCGAGGCGGAGTTGGAAGCGGCCCGGCGCGCCGGCGCCCGGTTCGTCGGCATCGGCGAAGCAGACTATCCCGCTTTGCTGAAGACCCTGGACAACCCGCCGCCGCTGTTGGCGGTGAAGGGTGAAGGCGCGGTGTTCCGTCTCCCTGCGGTGGCGATCGTCGGCGCCCGCAACGCCTCGCTCGCCGGCATCAAGATGGCGAGAATGCTGGCGAGCGACCTCGGTCGCGAGGGCTACGCCATCGTCTCCGGCCTCGCACGCGGCATCGACACCGCGGCGCATCAGGGGAGCCTTTCGACCGGCACGGTCGGAGTGCTGGCCGGCGGCCTCGATGTGCCCTACCCGCCGGAAAATGCCGGTCTGTGCGACGACATCGCCGAGCGCGGCGGCGCCATCGTTTCGGAAATGCCTTTCGGCTGGCAGCCGCGAGCGCAGGATTTCCCGCGCCGCAACCGCCTCGTCGCCGGCATTGCGCTCGGGCTCGTCGTGGTCGAAGCCGCACAGCGCTCGGGTTCGCTGATCAGCGCCAGGCTGGCCGGCGAGATGGGCCGACTGGTCTTCGCGGTTCCGGGCTCGCCGCTCGACCCGCGTGCCGCCGGCAGCAATGCGCTGCTCAAGGACGGCGCCACGCTCGTCACCGAAGCGGCCGACATTCTGGGCGCGCTGGCACCGCTGGCTGGCACTCGCCCGCCAAGGACCATGCCGCTCGCCGAGGCGCCCGACTTGTCGGCAATGCCGCCGCCCGGCGACGACGAACGCGCCGACGTGCTGGAAGCGCTCGGCCCGACGCCGATCGCGGTCGACGAGATCATCCGCCACACAGGCTTGAGCGCCGCGCAGATCGCCATGGTGCTGTTGGAGCTCGACCTCGCCGGACGCCTCGAGCGCCATGCCGGCGGGAACGTGTCGCTGGTGGCGTGAACCCGGCTGCTGCTCCGACCTGCGGCTTCAGCGTTAGCGGAACAAATATTTGGACACTTCAGGATTGCCTCGGCGCCACATCACGTTGTCCAGAAAATAGTGGTGCACGTTGATGAAGATCAGCACGATGAAGAAGAACAGCGAGGACCCGAGGACTTGCTTGTCGTAGGGGATCAAGGCAGTCATCGCCATCGGCATAAGCCAGAAGCCGAGATATCCGAGCGCACCACCCCCGACGATGAATCCCAGAACCCTAAGCCTGTAGAGAGGTCCGAGAAAGGACAGTACCTTCGGTTGCGGATTTTGTGCGGCATCCGCGACGTCGCGCTCGACGTTCGTCTGGTAGCGCCAGACCACGGCCAGATACTGCAGCGAGTGGAGCGCCGGCACCACTAGCAGCCAGAGCGGGTTTATCCTCGCAATCAGGATCCACAGATAGAGCGACGCGACATAGGCTACGATGCCGTTATACGGCAGCGCATGACCATTTCTGCGCCAGCGGTTGATCAGCATCAGAACCGTGGCCGCCGTCGAGGCGACGGCCGCCAGCAGGGCAATGTTGGTTATCCAGGAAGGGACCGCGAATGTGTAATATTCCAGGCCGTAATATTTCCCCTGGGTCACCGCCGTGTTCGTCTGGAGCCATGCCAGGATCCACACGACATAGCTGTTGACCAGCAGCACCTTCTTGTCACGATCGTCGAAGAATTTACGCTTCAGCACGGCGTCGACCATCAGCATGCCGTAGCCTTGCTTGACGTAGTGCCAACCGACGAAGAAGAACATGGCGTTGGCTGCGTATCCCAGCAGCCGAGTGTCCGCCCTTGCCGCGCCATATGCAAAGAACGCGGCCATGATCAGGGGGACGACGATGCCCGCGAAAATATAGCGAAGCTGCAGGCTCTTCTCGTATCCGTTGCCCCTCACCTTGCGCCCGAAATTGCGATAGAAAATCTGGTACGAGTGGGCGAAGTGGGGGTAGTTGACCAGATATGCCACGACGACCATGGTTGCAGCGACGAGGCCTTCATATTCGAGCGGCACCAGGAACAGGATGGGCAGGATCAGAAACGCGCTGCCGCCGAGCATGAGGAAATCGGCGACCGGGCCAAACAGATATTTGCCAGGCAGCGTCGCCGCTTTAGCGGCTGAAGCATCCACCGAAAGGTCAAGTGCCATGGTCGAGCTCTCCTTCGGGAAGGATCGAGCTTAGCCGCCACCCCGCCTGGCGACAAGGTTGGGGTGCCGCTCCAGCCTTTGCCGACGTCTCGATCCCCAGTTAGATGGAAAACTGAACGCGTTTCGGCGACTGCAGCTCGCGCCCCATCTTTGCCGCCTGAAAGATCGTCAGCAAGACCAGGATCGGCTCACCGTCTGTCGGATTGACGGTCAGGGCCACGCGGCCGAGTTCGTCACTCATGGCGCAAGTCCAGTCTTTGACGGCAATCACCTTCTTCTCGGGCAATTTATCCTCCCCTTGGGCCGCCATCCTGACGCTACCTGCCAGGTTGCACGGAACCAGGCATGGCGCGGCCGGCCCACACCGGATCGATCCTACTCGCCGGGCAACCATGGCCCCGGCGAATTCGAACACAAGCATTCGCGAATGTAAAAGCAACCGATCAGCCGGCAGTATTAGAGGGCATCGTCAAGTTGCATGATCCAGCAGCCTGGTTGCGACGGTTTCACGGCGATGCTCTGAATTGGCGCGATCGATGCCGTCTACGGTGATCGCGAACATCCCGTTTTCGATCCTTGCTATCCAGCTCTTTGCCTTCAGATACCAAAGATGAAATTCCAGATGTTCTCGCGGGCAGCCCGACAAGCGTTCGAGCTCTTCATCGCCGATGCCAGGATTGTTGACGTCCTGTCGACGTTTTACATAGAGAAGCGACAGCAGCTTGGCCTGGATGACAACGTCCCGTTCAAGCCCTTTGGCATCGCTGGCTTCTTCGGCGAGCTCGCGGCGAACGCTCAGATGGTCTCTATACTGGACATCGTATTGGGCGCGTTTGACTGGATCCTTGAGCGTATTATGGGCTTCTACGATTTCGCTGAAGCGTGACTCATTGCCGGTATCCCGATTGTCGGGATGGTAGCGCATGGCAAAGTAACGAAATATCCGCTCGATCGTTTCCGAATTCGCGTTCGGGCTGATCTCGAGCAGCTCATAGTAGTCAACGAACATAGTGGTGATTCCACAGAATCGATATTGCGACACCACTCCCCAACGGCAGCATCGCGCAACCGTCCTGCCCGCGCAAGCCGCATACCGAGCATGAGGGACTCGCCGCAAGCGATCTTGCGGAACCTGGCAGTCAGAATTCACGGAAGGCTGTTGAGCCTAGGCGGAAGGCAGCAGCGGCGCCGACAGGGTCGCTTTGGGAAGAACTCGCCGGGCGAGGCCCCCAACAACGGCCTTCAAGCCCGACGAGCTGCCGGGGATCAAACCGGCCATGTCTGCGGTGCAAAGCCGATGCCAAGCATTCCCGTCCTGAAACGAGACAGGAAGACCAAATGCCACCTGGTCGGGTCGTTTCGGCTGCCGGGCTTTCTCGGTGCCAATCACGAATCTGGCAGCCACAGATAAGCCGGGGCGTGAGAAGCGGTCTGCCGTCTCGAAGTCGAAACCTTATCTCGTTGAAATGGGTTGGAAATTTGGTGAGCGCGATGGGATTCGAACCCATGACCTACTGATTAAAAGTTCATTTCGACCCGTTTCGGCAAGGCCTTGATCCTGTTCGATATTCTCCGTGTCCGCACATTAACCTGTTGATTCGTAAAGGACATGTTTTGACAAATCATGACACCATGCGACAATGGCCGCAAGCTGATTGGTGTCGGATGAACGGACACAGTGCGGACACAGGAGCGGGGACGTGAAGCTTTCGGATGCAGTCATAAAGGCGCTGCCTACACCGGCCAGCGGAAACAAGATCACCTATGACGACGACATAAAGGGCTTTGGGGTGCGCGTCACCAAAGCCGGCGCCAAGGCATTTATCCTCAACTATCGGACGAGGTCCGGCCTGGAGCGTCGTTACACGATCGGCTCCTGCCAGGATTGGAAATATCCCGCAGCCCGCGAGGAAGCGAAGAGCCTCAAGAAGCAGATCGATGTCGGTGCTGACCCGATGGGCCAAGTCGCGGCGGCTCGGGAGGCAAAGACGATGGCCGATCTGTGTGATCGATTCGAGAGGGAGCATCTGACGAAGAAGCGGGACTCGACCGCTCGCGATTACCGCGCCCTCGTCAAAAACCATATTTTGCCGGCCCTCAAAAACAAGAAGGTGGCCGAGGTCGAGTTCACTGATATCGACGGCCTGCATCGGAAGATATCCAAGACAGCCCCTTATCTTGCCAACAGGACCGTGTCCGTCCTCTCCAAGATGTTCGGACTAGCCATCAAGTGGAAGTGGCGTCACGACAACCCGGCCAAAGGGGTCGAGCGCAACGACGAGCAGAAGCGTCACCGCTATCTGTCCCCGGCGGAACTGGCGAAACTGACAGAGGCTCTGACTGGCCTGGAGGATCAGCAGGCAGCGAACATCTTCCGGCTTCTGCTGCTCACTGGCGCGCGCCGCGGTGAAGTGCAGGCGGCGAAGTGGGAGCAATTCGACCTCACTGCCGGCGTATGGACAAAGCCGGGTTCGACCACGAAGCAGAAAACCATGCATCGGGTGCCATTGTCGGCCCCTGCCCGGTTGCTGCTCACCGAAATTCGCGAAAAGGCCAAGGATGATGCGGTTTATGTGTTCCCCGGCCGAGGCTCCGATCACCGGGTCGAAATCAAGGCGGAATGGCGGGAGCTTTGTCTTTCGGCCGGCATCGTTACCGCTGAAACCGTTCCTGACGGCAAAGGTGGCGAGAAGATCGTCTTAACCCCATCGGCCCGCATCCACGACTTACGCCACACCTACGCCTCAGTGCTGGCCAGTTCGGGCCTTTCGCTGCCGATCATCGGCGCGCTACTGGGTCACTCACAGCCGGCCACCACGGCCCGCTACAGCCACCTTATGGATGATCCACTGCGACAGGCAACGGAGCGTGTCGGATCGATCGTCATGGCCAAGACCGACGGCGCGGAAGTCAAGCCGCTGAAAGGCGGCGCGTGATGACCCGCCTCCCCTGGAAAACCCCGCAGGAAGTCCGCAATCGCGTCCTTGAACTCGCCGTGTCCAGGACTGACCCCGAGGTCTCGGTCAAGGAGATCGTCGAGAATGCCGAGCGCAATCTTGCCAATGAAACTCAGGTCTTTGCCCTGTGCGGCGCCAAGGATGCTGATCGCACACAATTCGAGGAAATTGTGAAACCTCTCCGGCGGCTCATCAGCGACTCAAACTTGGCAGTTGATCGGCTGATGATGGAGATGATCGGGTCCGGCAGTTGGATTGGTTTCGGCCGTCGCCATATGGATGCGGGAGAAGAGGTGATTCCGAACAGGTACTGGCCGTTTCTAGTTTTGAACATCAAAGAGGCCAGGGCAATCGGAGAAGGCATCGAATTTCGAGGTGTTCGGTTTTTGACATATGGTGAAATCCCGCACGACCACTCCGTGAGAGATCGCATCAGAGCCGCAAACAAGCTCCCAGACCGCGACCGTGAAGCCTCAAAACCGGTGCAGAACCCTGTTTCCCCGATCAAGAATGGCGGCCGGCGGGGCCGGAAAAAAGTAGCTGACTGGGATGCCTATTACCTCGCCTTCAAGACAAAGATAGCGGCCGACGGTTTCCCAGATGAGCTCAACGATGTCGGTTGGAATAAGCAGGCCGACGTCGAGCGGTGGGTAACTGATTTGCTGGAACGCGAAGGCTATTCCGCGGCAAATTCCACGGTCAGAGGGCATGTGGTCGCCTTCCTCGAAAGGGCAAGGTCAGAAATTCAAAACTGACCTTTTCTGACCATTTCCGGCCGCGCTCTATGGGCGTCCGAACTTAGGCTCTCGCTGTCAACTCATCGAAAGGAGTGTCAGCGAATGAGCCTGCTTGACGATTATCTCGACCGCCCTGCCCTCGCCAAAGAATTGCGAGTGAGCGAGCGCACGTTGATACGATGGCAGCGTCTGCCGGACGGCTTGCCCTACGTCGAACTCGGCGGCCGCATCCTCTACCGAGTGCCTTCCGTCAAAGCCTGGATTGAAGCGCTTGAGCGCAGGCCGAACCCTCGCCGGAGGGCCGCCTAATGCAGACCGACCTCGAACCAAACGAAATCATCCGGCAAGCTGCCGAGTTTATTGCCAGCCCGCGCGAGCACAGCGGCCGCGCGACGATACCCGAAGTTCGGGAACGCTGCGGCCTGACCACACCTCAGGCTATTGAGGCTTTGCGATTGGCAAACGCCCTCAGGCTTGCGAGGGCATGCTGATGGAGCATCGTAAAAAGCGAAAACCGGCCTCTCTCAAGACCGGCTCGCTGGAAATATCGAAAAGCTTGGCGGCAGTCGATACCAGCGACATTACCGAGGCACTGACCAACTTTCAAGCGCTCCGGATCCGCCAGCGCTTTCCGATGTCGATGTCGGTGGCGATCACGACTGCCCGTCTCGCCTATGGAAACGGGGGCGCCGCATGATCATTCGGCCCAACGTTCCAGGCGTCGAGGAAATGTTCATTGATGCGGCCGTCCGACACCTGACCGCGGCCCGCAATCACCTTCAATGCGCGGTGCTTCACTTCGATGACGCGGGCTACGAGCACGACCCGACCGCACGGTTGCACAGCTACGTCGCCGGCATCGTGGCCGAGTTCAACGACAGGCCTTGGCGGCCAGTGCCGCCGGCGACACCAACGCACATTGCTGAGGCCGCGAGAGAGTACCGCCGCATTTCGAGGAGGAGCTATTGAGCGACAACAAGCTCCGGTTCCTCTCGTACGAGGACATGTGCAATCTGCCCGAGCCCGAGTGGCTGGTCGAAGGCCTAATTCAGAAGCGATCGACCGCCCTGATGTTCGGGAAGTCCAACAGCTTCAAGTCCTTCCTGGCCATCGATATCGGCTTAAGTGTTGATACCGGGCAGGACTGGCACGGCAACGCCGCGGGCGCCGGGAGCATCGTTTCGAGCGGTGGAGTCCTATTTGTCGCCACCGAGGGCGCGAACGGTGTCGGCCGGCTTCGTATCCCAGGCTGGTACGATCACCACCGCATCGAGGATGTCTATCGCAGAGCCTTCCTCTATCCGAAGGAGATCCGGCTGGATGTCGTCGATGATGTCACCTGCCTGATCGAGACGATGAAGAGCGGATGGCCCTTTGCCCTCGTCGTGCTCGACATCTTCGGCGGCACCATGGCCGGATCCGAAGTCGAGGATAAGACGGCCAGGGCTTGGGTGCAGGGCATCCAACGCATTCTGCGGGAAACCGGCGCCTCTGTCCTGACGGTGGCGCATACAGGCTGGCAAGATGACAGCCGCGCTCGAATGCATACCCACTTCTGGGGCAGCTTCGACACCCGCCTGAAGGTCGAGGGCGACAAGGAAGCCATGACGGCAACCTTGACGGTCGAAAGGCACAAAGACGCCGACAGCAACGGTTCCTGGGGCTTCCGCATGGTGCAGTCGTGCGAAACGCTCGTCCCCGAGCTAGACGTCACGGTGAAGGCCGACCGCAAGAGGACACTCTCGGCAAAGAACCGAGCGGCGCTCAATGCTCTCGATGATGCCTTGGCCGAAGCGGGCGAGAAGAAGGTCGGGGCGGATTGGCCACCATGCAACGTGGTGCGCATCGATACGTGGCGCCAACACTTTTACCGCCACTCGGCCGACGACACAACGGACGCCAAGAAGAAGGCTTTCCAAAGAGCCCGCGACGCACTGAGGGAGCATGGTCAGGTCCAGTTCTATGACGACCATGCTTGGCGCTGTCATGGGTAGGTCGGCCGGGACCGGGACATCGGGACATGTCTATAGACACATGTCCCGTTTGTCCCGCCTTCCCGTAACCGGGACAGACCGGGACGTGTCCCGCAATGTCCCGCCTTGTCCCGTTCAGGTTAGATTTCTTCAGAAAGGTTTTAGACAAAACATTTCTGGGTTTGGGAGAGCGCGCTCGACGCTTCCTCATGGCTATGAAGCCGCCGAGCCCAGATATGTCGGCGCTCTTCCTCCAGAGTCCGATGGTCTGCTCCGCTTCGAGGCGAAGAAAGCCTACCTAACTGCGGAACATTGCGCCGCGGAAAGCTTCAATGGCGGTAGCCTGGGTGACGTCGACCAACTCGGCCGCGGCGCGTTCAACTTCGTCGGCCAGGTGATCCACCTTCTTCATCCGCTTCGCAATCCGGTCATGAAGCATCGAAAGCCGAGCGGCTCGGTGGAGAGCGGCGCGCTCTTCGTAGTGCGAGTCAAGCGGTGCGAACAGCATCGACATCGTGTTGGTTCCTCAATGCGGGTTGGTGGGCGCTATCTTGAGCAGCCGCCGCCGGGCTGCTTTCGCTCGCGCTTGCCCGGCACGTATGCGGCAGCAAAGCGCGACACTGATCGCAAGACCGTGGTTTTCGTTGAGCATGGTCTCTGCCTCCTGGAGGGAGAGTTCGGCGCGCTTCGCCCGCTGTCTGGCGACCGCCATTTCCAAATTCAAAAGTTCGACCATTCCTCTGCGTCCTGGGTTGCAATCCCTTCCATTAGCAAACCCTCATTTGCCACATTGGTTCCGATTTGCCGGCTTGCCGCTGGGAGGGCAGCATGACGGCTCCAGATCCACAACTCGAAGCCTATGTCGCCGCGGCAGAAGCCGCGCTGGCGGACCTCCGCCGCTACATCGGACGCGATGCGATCGCCGCCGCCGTCGCTCAAGAAGAGGAACCCACAGCGCCGTTCCCGGAGCCTGATCGACGCCCCGAATTGATCGGCAAGGATTGGATCGAGGCGGGAGAAGCAGCGAGCCGGTTCAACATCTCGAAATCGAAGGTCCGAAGGTTATGCCGGGATGACGACCGATTGTCGTGGAAGGTCGTTGGCCGCTGGTACGTGTCTGTCCCTGGCATGAGAGCAACGCTAGGCTTCCAGTAGCGTGTACGTTTTGAACGTTTTGGACGTTTCCGCCGGTTGGGGATGGACGTTTCGAAGCTCATCTTCACGGCATCGAAACCCAATGAGGCGAAGCGCCGTGATCCAAAGCATCCTCAAGAGCATCCGCGGCCAGGCAAAGAGCGTTGCCGACCTGGAGCGCGCACTGGCACAGATCGACGTCCCGCGCCTCGAAGCCGATGCCGAAAAGCTGGAGGACGATCGGCGCCAGACCTTGCTTGATGGCACCGACAAGGATGTCGAAGCGGTCGAGCGCAAGATCGAGATCGCCAACCGCGAGATCGAACGCGCTTATGCCGCCAGGTCCGAACTTGAGCGCCGGATCGAGCAGGCCCGCAATGCTGAGGCAGAGCAAGTCAAGATTGCTCGATACGATGCGGCCAAGGCCCAAGCCGATGCCGCAGCCAAGGAACTGCGAAAGGCTTATCCCGACATCGGCAAGCGCTTCGTAGCTCTGCTGCAGACGATCGCCGCGGCGCAGATCGCGGTCGAGGAGGCCAATCGCAATCTGCCAGACGGCGCGACGCCTCTGCAGGATCCAGAAGTGGTGGTGCGCGCCAAGCTCGGCGAGCCTGAGAAAACAATCAGCGAAGAACCCGTCGACGTATGGTGCTATTCGAATGCGCGAGACATCCAAGTTCTCCCCGAGGACGAGCAGGTTGAACTGAACGCGAAGTATCGCGGCTCTGCCCAGGGAGTCATTTCGAGTGGCAGCGCTGGCGGCTTTACCACTGTTACCCGGCGCCGCCTCATCCGCAGAAGCTACGTCCCTCGCACCACCAACGTGTTGCCCGCACGCCTAGCGGCCGTTGCCCTGCCGGGTCTCAAGGTCGGTGATCCCGCATTCTGGGACGCGCCAGCCTATAGCGATGCCCGGACAGTCCTTGCCATTCTGGCACGCCTTGCCGATGCCCGCCCGGCGCCTGCGATCAACGCGGCGGACCTTATCGTCGAGTACGTAGATCCACCGAATGCCGAGCCTATCCCCATGGCCGAGGCGGCCGAGTGATTCACGTGGAGATCCTTTCATCGCTATTCGACCGGACGGTTGGCGCTGCCCGGTCTCAACCATGCTCGACCGTGGCTGCGGGGCCGTCCGGTTGGCTAGGGCTCGGCACTGTCTCTTCTCCGGTGCCGGGCCCGACCTCATTCATGAAAGGCGCGGCCGCGGTTTCCTTTCTCGCGGTCATGCGTCGCAGCCAGATCGGATTCGGCCCCGGTCTGGCTGCATCGACATTCCGAGCAACGAGGGGGTCCTCCCAAAAACATAGCAACCATAGCGGGTCGGCGCAGCACTTCGAAGCTCTAGCGCCAGATTTCAAAACTTTACTGCCGTTTCCGTTTCGAGGCTGAACCCATGAATTTCATGACGTTGACAGTCACGGGACGGCAATTGGGCGATGTCCTCGACCTCACAGACCGGCGTGTTCGCCAGTTAGTCGAGGAAGGCGTGTTTCGCCGTGATGGCCGCAACCAATACCCACTGCGGGACTCGGTGCTAGCCTATCTTTCGGCCGCGGCGAAGGACGATGACGACGAGCTTCGAACCGAGAAAATCGCGCTCATCCGTGCACAGCGTCGCCGTATCGAACTGGAGAATGCGGCCAAGGAAGGAACAGCCGGCGAGATTGCATACCAGGACGCGGTGATCGCGGTGGTGTGCTCGTGGTGGCACTTACACATCCGGCCACTCGCGACGTGGCTGCAGGACGACTTGCGGGCCCGAAACGTGGCCGACAGCAACGTGATCGCTGGCACGGTCCAGGGCTGGCTCATCAGCCTTCGCCACGAGGGCGAGGAATTGCTCTTGGCTGCCGCGGACAAGGCCCGTCGCTCGGGCATCATCATTACCACCGACAACGACCTCGCAGCGCTGCTGTCGCGGTCATCCACGGGCGAAGACGAAGCAGCCGCAGAGTCGGCACCGTCTCGTCGCAGCAAGAAAGGTAAATCGAAATGACCATTCCCAATCACTGGCCATCACATTGGCGCCGCGCTGCTGCCGGCGACCACAGCGGCCTTACCTGCTTCGAGGACAATGTCCGGTTCTTCATGGAAGCAAACAACCGCTCGCCTCACTGGCGGTATTTCAGCGAGGCTGAACGGGATCAGCTCGTGGATCTGAGCTGTGATGTCGCGCATCTCGCAGAGGCATTCCACGAAGCCATGGACATCGTCATCTATGGCCAGACCAAGCCCCGGCAGGTGGTTTCCACTTCGCACCCATCCTTCTCCGAATTTCGCCTCCACGAGCGAGCGGCACGGTCGGGACAGAAGCAATCGACTGCGACATCCTGGGATGCGGCGATTGCCAAAGCGAACGCCGGCTTCAGCGGCATGGCGCGGCATATCTACGCCGGCCGCAAGGCTTGATCATGCCAGTCTTGGCCTTCGTCGCTTCGCTGGTCGTCCTCGGCGCGCTGGTGCTTCATTGAAAGGGAGTTTGCGGTAAATGGATGAATTGACAGAACTGCGCGCTGCTCTCGCCGATGCCGGCAAGCTCGACGTTTTGACTGCTCAGGCCGAAGCTTGGATGACAGCGTCGCCTGAAGAGCGCGTGGCTATCCTCGCCGACGTCCGGCAGCGCGGCCACGTGGATCGGCTGATCGATGGCTTGCGGGCCGCACAACACTTTCACGAATGCTCGGCGGAAATGTTTAGCGAGGTGCTGCAGCAGATCGAGGCTGCGCGCTGATGGCACAGTCTTTCGGCTCCGTCGCGCATCCGGTCGACCTTGGTCCCTTCAGCCGCATCACCGGCGTGCATTGGAACACCGACCGCTACATCGCCTTCCGGCTCGACATCGCGCGCCGCTCGGTGGTCAAGAATTATCCCTATCCGGCCGCCGCGATTGGCGAAGTGGTCCACGGCGAGCAGCCCTGGGACTGGACGGCCGTCGCGGAAGAATCGCCGCTCGATGCCAACCCGACCACGCCCAACGCTGTGGAGTACATTACTGGTTTCCAATACGAATATCTCGGCGCCACGCATCCCGGCCCCGGCTATGGCTGCTACAGGCAGCGCAATGGCGAGAGCGGATGGATCCCGACAAACATGGACGACGTGACGGGCCTGCCGAGCCTGCCTGATGTCCATTCGCTGGAGCCCTGGACGGTGGTTATGTGTGCGCTTGGCACGACCCATACGATCTTCAGCTGGTGGCCGCGCGCCGAATATCAGCCGATCGGCGGTGAGGCCCTGGCGATCACGGTGCCGACCCGCGGCGGCGGCGAGGTGTTCCATGGCGTCGCCGGCGCCACGCTGCAGATGCGCGGAACGACCTTCACGGACGGGCCGCTGCAGGGCACGGGCTTCTTTGGCGGCACCGATGGCACCGTGGGGCGAACCCCATACGACAACGGGACCTACTACTGCAAATACGGCGTGACCAACGTGTGGACCGAGGCCGGCGATGGCATGAACTATACCTTCTCACCCCTGTCGATCGATGTGTCGGCCATCCGCGTCACCTACAAGGGCCGGACCTACAAGGGAATCGGCGCGGCACTCGTCCCCGACCCCTCGGACGCGCCGACGACGCCCGGCAATCTTTGGATTCTCACCGAACGAGAGGACGTCGCTCCATGATGCCAGGTGTCGCAGCTCAACCGCTAACCAGGCGGCAGACCCGCCCGGGCTGGGTTCCGTGGGACGCCATTGCGTTCCTCGATTTCGTCAACGGCCGCTATTTCGCCGGCTCGGCGCAGCGCGCCATTGCGACCTTACTAGGCGGCGACTTTGATCCCGGGGCAATCTCGGCATCCGGCATGCGCATCACGCCATCCAACGGGAATCGGCCGAAGGCAATCGGAGCCCTTTTCTGTGACATGGCAGCTGCGGTTGAAACTGGCGGCACCGTTGTTTTCAAGTTCGAGTCCGCCATTGATCCCAGCGGCTTCCTGATGTTCATTGCCGACGGGCCAAACCTGGATCTCGCCGACGAGGCCATCATCGTCGCAGTGGGCGAGCTTAATGACAATTGGGACCTGCTCATCGACGATAGCGTGACCGGAGCGGGCACCCACAAGATCGCCTTGACGCTGGCCCGCGATGTCGGCGGCGGCGATTTCGAATATGCCCTATGCCATGATGGCAACTCGGCATTGACGCAGACCGTGAGCTATGTCTCGCATGCCCTGCCCGTCGACACCATCCTGATCGGCCACGACGGCGTGGGCACCGGCAACTCGCTGAACGACATTTATATCCGCTCGATCACGCTCTATCCGCCCAAACTTCCCGCAGATCTGCCGACGATCGAGACCGTGTGGGATCTCGATTTCCTCACTGAGGTCTACACCAAGGATGACTCCACGGTCGCGCTGGCCGATATCATCGACAAGCCGGAGCGTGTCGGCGCCAGCGGTCTGGAGATTGTAGCAGATCCCGACCCCGACGGTTACGTGCTGGCGGCCGGCGATCTCCTGGCCGATTTCGTGTCTTTGGATTGGACCGTCGTCATCGAGTGGGAAGAATTGTCGTCGACCAGCTTCAGTGAAATCCTCGTTCTGCAAGACTTGGCGGACGGCGCCCATAGCCTCTGGCTAGAGAACGCCATGGGCAGCGGCTCGCCCAATCTCAACGTTGCCGAAGACGCAATCATCGGCAGAGACCTCGTCGATGAGACGCTCTATGGGGCTGGCGCTCACAAGCTGGCGCTCACCAGAACGGCCAGTCGAATCGCCATATCGGTGGATGGCGGCGCCGCTATCGTCAACACGACGCCTGAAACCTCGGGCAACCCTATAGACACGGCTGGCTTTGGTGGCTTTCCCGGTTACGGCACGGTCAATGGTTTCTATGTCCGGAGCTTTCGGCTGATGCCGCCCGTGGCCGACTCACTGCTACCTTCGCTGAGCACCTGATCGCGGCCATGCAGGATCCAGGCCATGACGCTCGCGCTTTCTGGCCTTCATGGGCTCCGCTCAGCTTACGCAGCGCTCCCGATAGTGCCTTAGTTTTCAGGCTGGCCGTCGACGAAGTTGACCCATTTGAACTGAACGTCGAAGATCGAGATGGCAGGATATTGGGCGTGGAAGTCGTCAATTGCAGCCTTTGAGAATTCGCCGAACTGCCAGGGTTCCTGGTTCGGAAAATCCAAGCGATAAATAATGCTGCTGTCTTGCCAGACCTGAAACTCTGCTCTCACGTCGATCTCCTTCTGTTGCGTGAGCCGCATCTATGTACGGTTCGCGGGGCCCAGCAAGCCTGCCAGCGATTAGATATGAGGTTTCCTAACGTTGCGTACGCGGTCATGCCGGGGGCACCAGGGGGCGATCGAGACCAGGGCGGCATACCTTCGGCCTATTTCGGAGCCGCTCGTAACAGGAAGATTTGTGCAGGCCCGTAATGCATAAGGAACTCGTAACCCAAGATCTCAAACCAGCGTCGAACGTCGTCCCGGCCAGACCAATTGGACGCCACAAGAGGTACATTCCCGAGCCTCTTCTGCAAATCCCGGACATATCGGGCCATGGGCCGAACGTACTTGGCTTCGAAGAATGCCTCCGGTGCAGCGAATCCGGTGTGAGCGTCCCCATTTTGGAATTGCCACCTAACGAGCGCTAAGGGCGCGCCCTCACTGATGAGGAGTGTATCGGCACGATTCTCTTTAATGGCCTTGCGAAACCCGTTTCTAGCTTTTCGGAGCGCATCTTCGAGTGTGGCGTTAGGATCACCTTGGTGGCGCTCTGACGTCAAATATTCCGATGAAAGGCGATCGGCGATGACGTCAAAAATGCGAGGCAAATCGACTTGGGCGGACCGACGAATGATCATTGAGTATCGCTCGCGCTTCTGTCGTCCTGGGCGATCTCGGCCTGCATGCGCCGAATAAATTCTTCAGTCGGCTGGTCGGTCGATTCGTGCCAATCGGCCGGATAGAATGTGAATTTGGTCATGAAGATGGCGCCAAGCAACAGCGCCCAAACTGTCACTGCCACCGCCAGGGAAGCTATTGCTTTGGCAACCCACCTAGTGTCAGACCATATAGCGTCGAAGAACACCCGGCCGACCATGAGGGCTGGGTAAAGGTACATCGCCGCGGACACTAGTAGCGCGACGATCCCTAACATGGTGACCGCTATCCTCTGACCTCGGCCTGACTTTTGGCCATACAACCTCGGCACGATCGCATCACCCCAGAGGTTATGAGCCATTTTGTCGACAAGCAGCAGCGGGAAATTTTGGATTTTGATCTGGCTTCCGATCTTCAGAAGAATGCGAAATATAATCTGATCATCGATGAAGGCAAACGTAGTATTGAGGAGAGCTCCTGCCGTCATCAGCGAGATGATCGGCGCGAGATCCTTTGTAATCTGTAGCGTCAAACCGCCATAAGTGAAACTGCTGCCTGAGATTAGATCGAAAAAAGCCAGCACCGTCGCAAGCACGAACGCTTGGCTCGACGCTTTGCCGAGGCGTCCTATAGTTTCCATCCGGCGCGCTGTTATGCCGTCAAGAAACTCGGACTGGTAAAACCGATTTCCAAAATCTCTTGCGAGGAACGACTGAAAAGTGAGCGCGCTTCGCTCGATCAGCGACATTCTCGTATACTGCTTGTCAGCCATATCTGCCTCCCCCGGTCGTCGCCCGACAATTGCGCAAGCTAACGCCCTGCACAAGCCGGCTCCCCAGTGGAAAGTCCATGAAGATTGCTGCGAACGGCAAGACCCATAGCCGCCCCAAACGCTCAGCCGCACAGAGAACGCACCAGAGCAGGGACGCAGTAGGGGAGCGGAACGATGCTAATTCGGGATCTCAAAATCCACGTCGACGAGCTGAAGCTTGCCGATAAAATCCTTCGCAACGGTGGCCGTGATCGTCATCTTGCACGCGTCCGAGGGGAGCGGTGTCGCACAGTAGCGCAGGATGAAGCGCATATCGTTCATATCCTGCCACGGCTCGTGAACGGTAATATATTGCCCGTCCAAAATAGCGACCGCGTACTCCTGGGTAGCCCCGTAGATCGTCACATCATGGATACGGAACTGCTGCCCGATCTCCGATTTCCAGTCGACCAAAAAGTCCACCGGGTCAATGGGCTTGTCCTGGGCGGAAGCTCCTGTGGTGACAAGCACGAGCAACAAGACTGCGTACCTCATGCGATTCCCCCTCTGCTAGTGATGCGGGCGCTATTTGGTTTTTGCGGCGCTATTTGGTTTTCCGCCTACTGGAACAATAAGCGGAGAGATGGCCGCATCCTCCGGGCCGAATGTAATGTCGACCCAATCATCATCGTCCGGATATCCTTCGATGAAGTCGATCTTTGTAATTGTTCTTCCTTCCTTTGCGAACTGAGCAAATATCTCTGAAGCTCGGGGATGTCGGCTGTCCTCGCCGTCTAGAATCTCTAACGCAGATCCCCCTGCAAGGATTTGCGCCAGCGACCTCGCTGGAATTCGTATCTTGCTGTGTCCAAAAATCGTCATCCCGCCTCGGAAGCCCGAATTACTTCCCGTCTTCATTCGGTTGCCGTACGCCGATTCTATATTCTGAAGCGGGGGATCCAGTTGATGCAGCGCTTCGCGAACTAGGATCTCGACTAAGTGCCGAAGCGAGGCCTCTCTCGCGATCACGCTGTAACTAACAGTGTATCTCGTTTCTCCGTCACCGCGAAGGGAGCGGGGCAACAGAACGGACCCGAAGGAAGAAGAACGCGACGGCTGCTCGTACTTTTGGACCGTGAAGAGCACGATGAAGTCGAGCTTGCTGCTCCGCGCGATATACCGGTTCGCGATATCGTGAATCGGCAATGTTCTGTATGGCGATCCTTTAGTCCAAAGGTCTGAACCTCCGTCGCATAGATACACACCTCTGATTGCTCCGGCGGGCACCGAACTCAGCTGCTTGCCTGCAGTATCAAGTGCGCCCTTTGCGACGGAATCGACGTTGTGGTCGTGCTTTCGATGAGTTGTGAACGTCGAGAAATTTGCTCCGATCAGCGGCATGTCCTTGTAGCGGGTTGGAGCGAAAGTGACCGTGGTCTCTACACCCTCGAAAAAAAGGCTATGGGAAAACGGCGAAGCGAAGTCGCCACCTCGCCTGAGCAGATCGTTGGCCAGAGTTTTTGCAATCTTTGAGATATCGTTTTTAGGCGGCAGGACAGGAACGTGCACAGTTTGGCCATCGATTTTCTCCCGGCGAGATCCGAACTTCACATTGAAATCACCATGCACGGGTAGGCGTCGAACAATCTGTTCCCTGAAGGAGTCCATAAAAAATCCGACCGGATACAGGTCGTGCGCGTGGTCGTCAGAAATGGCCTTGACGTCGACGTACATGGAGTAATCGGGGAGATGGATATCTGGTCGTTTGCCATCCGCAAGAAGGGTTTCGTGCTTGGCTCCGTGTGCGAGGAGGTGCCCTACAAACAGATAGAGTTCCCAAACCTCCGGAATCCCATTCCTGTTGGGCTTGTCGACATTCGTCGCCAGTTTGCGCAATTGATCGGCGGGCACGTGCGGCGCAGCCGTGTTGATCAACTTCTGCAAGGTTCGCCTGGAGAAGATTAGCATTGTTGATGCCTATCGCGACGGCCGACGGCCGATAGCGATCAATAATTTCTCACCTTTGTTCGGCCAGTCGCCGCGATTGATGATCTTCTCACGGGATACAGTCTTAAGGCGTTCCTGGTAGACGCCTCCAGCGATTATCATCAAAACGATCAGGTAAAGCCACCACGGTAGGCCTGGGATGAAAACCATAGGCCGCCAGTCATGATGCCGGCCGCAATAAGAGCCTCGGCATACAGCTTGTCCGTTTCTTTCATCGGAGCCCCTCCAAAGTCTTCCCCAAGGGCAGCATCGCGCAACCGTGGCGCGCACGCAAGTGGGCTCCGAAGGGAAGTGGATTGACGATTTCGCGCGGTGTTAGGAGAGCAGCGGCAGGGAACGCGGGCTGGCGGTCTGCCAGAGCTTTAATGGGTCTTCATCGCCCGATGATGCGGCATGCCAGCTTTCCTCGAACTCGACGACACCGCCGCCGTCATAGGCACCCGTCCGCATCGGGCACGTCCTGCTCGACAATGAAGACCTTCTCCGGACTTCCAGGGCGAGTGCGCGCCCAGAGGCCCGTCCTCGGAGTTAGCGTTCACTGGTCGAGCGGGTTGTGGAAATGGATAGTGGGGTCTCTCCAGCCGCCGGCCGTCTGCAAGGACGCAAAGCTGCGTTCGATGTCCGCGGTATAGGCGCTGTCATTGGCAAAGTGGTCCCAAAGGACCAATCCAACAAACAGGGCGATAACGACCAAAGGCCACCGCATAGGACCCTCCCTCAAGGCTCCTCGCAAAGGGCATTATCTTCCTCCGTTGCTCTATTTACAAGCATTGCCTAATATAATGGCAAACCCGCCGGGCGAGGCCCCGCAACCTCGAGCCCGACGAGTTTGCAACCCGATGAGGAATGCGACCGGGGCCGGGATCAGCCGGCAACCTTTCTCAATGCAAGACCTGTGCCAGCGTTGTAGTCCTGCAATGAGACAGAGCGGAGAGGAGGGCTAGCCGGCGATCAGTCGGCTGCCGACGGTGATGCCAAGCCCGATAGCAACGCCCACCAGAAACTTGCCGGCAGCATCTAGGGCAATGACGCGGACCTTGGCCCCAAAATCGCTCTGGGGCTTCCTGAGGGCAATGGCGATATCGTCGAAGATTGCGTCCATGGGTTGAATCCTAGATCGAAACCGCGAATCTGTGAATCCCCTTTTGTTCCCCCCTCAAACCTCCATTAGCAATCTCTCATACAATTTGGCTAAAATACGAGGAACCCTAAGGCCTTCAACGGCTTGAGTCCGGTTCGGAGTCGAGTGCATGAGTCAACATAGAGAGCGGCTGAAGTTCATCAGGCCGCTTGAGCCCTTCCAGGTCGAGACGCCACCGATCAGCGACGACTGGCTGCACGAGATCAAATACGACGGCTTTCGAACCCAGCTGGTGCTCGACTGGGCTGGCGCGCGTGCCTTCTCTCGAAATGGGCATGACTGGTCCAAACGCTACTGGCCTATCGTCGCTGCAGCCGAGAAACTGCCCGCCAAGACCTTCATCATCGATGGGGAAATGATCGCGCCGGAGCCAGACGGCCGTCCTAACTTCCACCAGATGCATTCGCGGATGGTGTGGAATGCCGAACAGCTCGCATTCGTCGCTTTCGATCTGCTCCACCTCGACGGCCAGGATCTCCGTTCGCTGCCGCTGATCGAGCGCAAGGCGAAGCTCTGGAATCTCGTCAAACCGGCCAAAGGAATCATCCAGTATTCCGATCACGTCGAAGGCAACGGCGCCGAGTTCTTCGAGCAGGTCGAGAAGATGGGCCTCGAAGGCATGGTCTCGAAACGGCGGGAAAGCCCTTATCGAAGCGGGAAGGTCGATGCCTGGGTCAAATGCAAGTGCTGGGACGTGGGCGACTTCGAACTGCTGGGCATCAAGCGGGAGCCTGGGAAGCCAGCAGCAGCCATCATGGCGCGCGGTGGCCGGTATGCCGGCACGGCTGCTGTGACGCTTCCCAAGGGCCTCAGGGAGCGTCTGTGGAAGCGTGTCCAGGAGGCCAGAGCCTCGAAGCCGGCCCAGCGGGTACCGAGCGCCTTTGCCGATGATGTCGAGTGGGTCAAACCGGGCATCACCGGCCGGGTAAAGTTCCTTCGAGGCGAACACACGCTCCGCCATGCGACGCTGCAGGACTTCGAGGAAGGAACCTGACCTTTTGGAACAATCATTGAACCAGCGCAGTTTGGGAGCGCGGCGGGCAAACTCCCCCTCCTCCCGCCGGTCGGGGTGCTCCAAGGTCCTCGACGAAGAGCCCGCTCGCGTCCCCAATCCCCGGCGGGCTCTTTCATGTCTATCAAATGCCCGTCAGCGCATCGAAAACCGGGTTATTTCCCAACCCGGTTTTTGGTTCCTGGCAGGAGGAAGGGACTCTCAGTCGTCGGGATCTGTTCTACTTCAAGCGGCTTATTTCGCAATCGCGCCTACGGGAGGCCGGGAACATTCTACCAGCCGTCCCGGTTAAGTGTCGCGGCGTGTGTCTCCGGCACGAGGTTCACCCGCCGCGCTGGGGCGCTCCCCCACGGGAGCCCGTTCGACCCCCTCAGGCGAGCGGGCTCTTGCCTCTGAGCTTCCAACGCCACAGTCCGCATTCGCTCGCGCACTTTGAATTATTTGATTGATCTGCTTGCGAAGGCTCAAGCCACCAATCATCTGACGAATGTCGTAGCCTTCGTTTTTGATCTTTGTACGCACCTCACCAAAATTGGCGTAAACGCCAGACTTGGCGAGTTCGAATGCGCGCTCAAGGGTCGTTTTCCTGTGATCCATAGCAGCGCTGAGCATACAGGAGTTTGGGGAAGGCTGCGCCTCAAATTTCAATCCGAGACACAACCAGCCTACATGACCGGGCATGGGTAACGGCTGGACCATTCAGGAGCTGATTGACGCGGGCATGTCCGTCACGGGCGGCTGCCTGGACTGCCATCGACATCAAAAGCTCGATCTGCCGGCGCTCCGCGACCGCTTCGGCGCTGATGCTCCCGCCATGGAATGGGACTTGAAGCCGAGGATGAAATGCGCTGTCTGCGGCGGCAAGCGGATCACGCTGACCTATTCTCGGGACACGCGCCCGAAAGACCTTCACCGCAAGAAAGCGTAGGGTGTTTCAGGGCGCGCGTTTCGTCTGCCGGCGTCGCCACATCCTATTGTCCGTCTGGCGATCATCATTCGGACATTCGGAGCCAGGTAGCATTGGCCCTTCGGGGCTAAATACAATTCCCGCATTCTCCAGGGCGTGGCGGATAGCGGCAACATGGCGGGGATTCGGGTTCTTCGACCCGTTCTCAAATTCGATGATCGTTGGTTCGCTAATATGCGCTCTGGCAGCGAGCCGCACTCGCGACCAGCTCAACAGAGCTCGTGCGGCTTTTGATTGTTCCCCCGACAGTAGGGCTCGTCTGTGCATAGGCGTTGAACATTCAACGTCCCTAAAATATGCCGTCGGCTTCCTCAGGGGTCCTCAAATATTCGTGAGCCCGCGCCCACCAGGCTGAGCACTGTACGCGCGAATGCGGTTGCCAATATGATGGCCCGCTGCCCAGCCGCCATGTTAATTTAGACAGACAATGGTGAAGCTCTTTTTGATCGCGCTCGCCTTCATGCTCACCTGGGGTCCCGTTTCCGCAGCAGAGCATTGGTTTGCTCATGACGGCGACACGCTGTGGCATGACAAGAACCGAGTTCAGTTGCTCGGTATCGATGCCCCCGAACTTTCGCAGCCGTGTTTTGATGCTGCTGACAAGATCTGGCCTTGCGGCAAGTATGCGCGTGATCACGTTCGCCATCTCATAGCCTCGGGTGATGTATCCTGCATCATCGAAGGCAAGGACCGCTATGACAACGATGTCGGCGTCTGCTTCGTGGGGACCATTGATCTCGGGCGCGACTTGGTGAAGCACGGATTGGCGGTCGCCGACAAACTAGCGCCTCGTTACCTTGCCGAAGAGCGCGAAGCCCGCATTGCCAAACGTAACTTGTGGGCGGGGAGCTTTATCGATCCCGGCGAATATAGACGGGGTGGACGCCCATAGCTGCTATCGCCGCAGTGCGCTCACTCACATCTTCCTCAGCCTCACACCAGCGCCGCCGCCATTCTCGGGGATGAACTCGACTCCGACGGATTCCAATGCCGACCGCACAGCGCCAAGGTTGTTCGCCATCCCGGCGGCTTCACCTTGGCTGGCTTCCATGCGCTTGAGCGTGGGGACGGAAATATTCGCCTTCGCAGCCAAGTCGGCCTGGGTGACGCCGACGAGAGCGCGGGCAGCAGCAATTTGTCGGCCAGTCAGTTTGTCCATTAGTATCACAATTATCCCAAAGTATTGACTATTGGCTTGCGCTGAGCCATTGGTATCACGTTGATACGCTAATCTCAACGGAGAACACAATGCCGAACACAATCGTTCCGGCAGCCGGCGAAGCTATGCCCGCTGCCGAGGGAATGCAGATCATCGCCGGGCGATTTTCCCGCCGTGCCATGCTTGTCGGCGCTATAGCCTCTATTCCGGCCATAGCTGGCGCTGTAGCGGCACCGGCCATAGCCACGACGGTGGACACACACCCGGACGCCGAACTCATCCGGCTCGACGCCGAAATGGGGGAAGCCCATGCCAGGAAGGAAGCGTCCTTGAAGGTCGAGAGCGAGACCTACTTCAAGTGCGCAGAGTTGCATCCGCCGCAGCCAGGGAAATGGCAGGATCCCGAGATGCCGGCCGACATCACGGCGTATATCATAGCCCATCCCTTCAACAAGCCGAAGGACGACCCCGAGGAGGTCCGGGCTTACTTCAAGGCGTGCGAGGACAGCAAAGCGGCCCATGATGCTTCGCGCGAGGCATGGCTCGAAGAGGTCGAGGCGATCAACCGCAAGGGCGGCCTGAAGGAGGCGGAACTGGCTTATGAAGCCTGCCTCGACAAGGCGTGGGAGATCGGCCGGCTCATCTTTGCCACGCCGGCCAACACGCTTCACGGTATGATGATCAAGCTTCGCACGGCAGACAGGCTGGAACTGCCCGTCGATGCCGAAAATAACGAAGCCCTGGCATCCATAGCGGCCGATATCAGGCGCCTCGCAGTCGGGGGCGCATCATGAACGCCGTGATCACAAGCCTGCAGCCCTTCGGCATTCCGGATGGCCTAGATCCTCGCGAATGGCGGATTGCCGTCCAGCGGCGCGTCAACGAACTGCTGGACCAGTCCATGGCGCTCATCACCGCGCTCGACCTCATGGAGGCGGACAGCGAAGACCTGGAGGACGGCGCGGACGCCGAGCCTTGGCTTGGCTGGACCGATCGCGGGCCGCAAGCCAGCAGCAACATGTTCCTCGATGGGCGTGGCAGCGCCTACGACGATCGAGAGGCTGAAGACGAGCACGGCGGCGACATCAACGACGAGCCCCAGGCCGACGGTAGCGATGACGAGCACTCGCTCGGCTGGACCGAGGAAAGCTCACAGACGGGCAACCTGGGCTGCTACGGCAGCGAAGGGGACTTGGAGCCCGATCTCGGCTTTGTCGGGCACGGCACCGGCTGGCGCAAGGGCGAGGACGCCTTGGACTGGGGCGAGCATGACGACGAGCGGGAGCACGACGAGCGGGAGCCGAACGGCGACGAGACTGACGGACCCTTTGATGGTGATGGCTCTGGCCGTGCCATAGCCGAGAAGATGCTCCGAGAGAAGGCGAAGCGCCAACCCTCGGACATCGTGCGGGAGGTCGCCACCGCTGGTTTGGAAGCGCCAAAAGCCGAGCCAGTGCTGCCGTTGCCGGTCCCGCCATTCGATCCCGACGCGATGGACCTCCGCGCGCATTATTGGGCGGCGAAGGGGTTCTAACGTTTGCCAGCGTTGACGAACGTTTGCGGCCCGGCTGCCACGGTGTTGGCCGGGCCTTGTGAAAGACGGCAGCGGGCGTATGATGCCTCTTCCAGCATGTTTGTTGTTCCCATTGTTCACTCGGCCCGGCCGCTGAAATTCGGTGGCCGGGCTTTTTAGCAATCGCGAACGTGTGATGTGCATTCGAACCGGATTGCGAGTTAGAGTGACGTGCGTCACCTAACTTTTTCGGTCTTGGCCCGGCGGCTTCGGCTTTCGGGCCTTTTTTCTTTGAGGGGTGGCTGCTGCGCTATCCTGGCCGCGCGAAGTCTGTCGGTTTTTGCATTCCTCTGGGCCGCTTCGCTATCGATTATCGCCCGAGCGGATTCAGTGGTGGCCTCGTGCTTCGCGGCGCGCCGTTTATCGTAAGTCATCCACGGATAGCTAGGGCGACGGCGGCAATTTGCCAGCGGGCCGGCGCTCATTCCTGTCTGGTGGCAGAAAAGTCACGCAGCTTGAATATGCTTGGCCCGCTGCCTTAGGCGGGGCTTTCTTTTTGGCCGGCGGAACTGTCCTCGGCTCTCGGGATATACAGGGCGTCGCCCGAGGGCACCTTCGCCGCGAACTGAAGTGTGAACAGGAGACGGTTTTTGCCGTCTGTCACGTGCATCATCCATGGCGTCTTGTGGGTCCAAAAGGACTGCTTGGTATCGTTTATCATTTCGCCAGCAGCACGCACTGCCTCGACCTGAGCGGCGTCCAAGTTTGGGAGATCAGTGCCGGCAGGATCGGGAATGAAGGTGCCGTTATCGACATGGAAATGATAGGTGGGCATTGCGGCTTGGGTCTCGTTGAACACTTCCAACCAACGGTCTCGGCCGGAAATTGTTTCGAGCGCACCCGCCCTCTCGAAGATCTGGTTAATCAGACCGGCGGCGTCGGCTTCCGGGCTATTCTTTATGGGGAACAATATACCTGACAGCGCTGCCCCCGCGCGAAACCGTAACCGTCGTATAGCCGGCTGGCAGGGCGCCCGTGGTAATTGGATCGACCTCCTGGCAACGGCCGATCATTCCGCTAGGAGCGCGAGCCAGCTCTTCTGCCAACGAGGAACGGCATTCGCTGACGGAAGCGAACACTCGTGACGAAGCGGTATTGATCGGTTTGCAGACTGGCGCATAGCCAGGGCTGCATAGAAGCAAAACCATCACTGCAGCGGTTGCCGGGGCCATCATCGAAGCTCCTTGTGGAGCTTTCAACGCGGGCGAAATCGCTTTGTTTCACATTTTGCTAAAATACGAGCAGAGAGATCAACGGCTCTGTGTCTGTGGCAGAAAAGTCACGCAACTTGGCTATGCGGGCGCGTCAACTAGGGCGCGCTTATTATCGATCTCAGCGAGGCGTACCGTCTTTGCTGCGGGGTAACGGGGACTGGAGCGCTCGCTGCGGCAACGTAGCGGGCGCTTCGCTTTAGCGAGGTGGCGATCCGCACCAGAGCAGGGTTAGCATCCGGCTTCGGCCTTTTGTTAGGCTCCCTGTTCGTTGACCGCCAGGCTTTCGGGTCTTTGCTATTAGATTGGAGTGGCAGCTCTCCACATGTCGGCATAGGCCGGAATCTTGAGCGAGGCGATTTCGGCCGGCGCTACAGAGATCGACGCCGGGGATCGTTTCGCAAAATCTTTGAATGACTGAGTGACGTTCCAGACTTTTACATCGTCCACCACGATGAGTCGATCATGCAATAGCCGAGGCGAAGTCAGCCGCGCTTCAAGTGGGCGCCTGCTTGCATATTGTGCCACCCACCTGGCCGCGGCTGGCGCCAAGGTCGGCCATACATAAGCGGCATCGGAAAGAAGGTCTATCTTCACCCCTTCTGCCGCCATTGGGGCAAAGTCGGTTAGAATGGTTTGATCCAAATAAGGATCCACTATCACCACTCGCGACCGTGCTTCCTTTAATACCTTGCCAATTGCTGTCATGGCATCCATGGGATTGCCAGCCGCGATGAATGCACCTGCCGATGCCGCAGGCGCAGCCAGCTCCGCCCGAGCTAGCGATCGCTGCAGAACCGCCCAAACGCTCGGACCGTAGTAGTTAGCGTGCTCGCGATAATGGTTTGCGATTTCAGTGATCTTTGCTCGGTCCGTCAGATCGCCGACCGCTTCAACTAGCGCGACCGTCTTGCTTAGCCAGAGTTCGTTCTCTTGAGTGTAAGTCGCAATATTTGCGGGCATGGTTGCCAACTGCTGACCCAAGCGCAAATAAAGTTCATCGGCATCTATCGACCTCGACAGCACAGGTGTCCTCCGGTCCTCGCAAAGCAATCCATGTGGCTAGAGCGACCCACAGTCAATGGTAGGCCGAAGCTCGATGCGGACATAGTGCGGACACGAAATTTTGCGGACACAGAAACCGCCCTCACCTCTCGCAAACCGTTGATTTGATTTAGTTTTTGGTGAGCGCGATGGGATTCGAACCCATGACCTACTGATTAAAAGTCAGTTGCTCTACCGGCTGAGCTACGCGCTCCCGCGGGCTCAAAACACCGCCCTCGAAATTGCGCGGAACATAGGGAGAGTGCCGCGACCGGTCAACCGGAAAAACACCAGCTTCCAAGGCGGATTTTGAACGGATTCCAAAGGAGCGGTTAAGATGCCCGGGAGAAGCTTTCGGTGCCTCCGCCAATCACCCGGACCCGGGCTGCTTCAGAAAGCCCTACGATAACAACAGGTTGATGGGGAAGCGGGAACCATTGCAACCCAGACCCGTTTCGCAACACAGGGACGATTACCAAACCCTTGAGGAGTACATCGATGAAAAGGATCGCATCAGGCCTGATGGCAGCCGCCCTCTCGGCGTCGTTCATCGCGGCGGAGGTGGTGCCGGTCAACGCTCAGCCAGCTTATGTGCCACAATCCCAGGGCCTCTGGTCGGATGTCCAGACCGTGCAGTATCGGGATTGGAGGCGACACCGCAGCTTCAACCGCGATTTCTCGCGTCGCGACGGCGTCGTCTACTGGAATGGCCATCGCGGCTACCGTGAATATCGCCGCGGCTATCGCCGGCATGGCGATTATTGGTTCCCGCTCGCTGCCTTCGCCACCGGCGCGCTGATTACCGGCGCCATCATCAACAGCCAGAACCGCGTCTATCGTGGCGGCGATGCGCATGTGCAGTGGTGCTATGACCGTTATCGGTCTTATCGCGCCTCGGACAACACTTTCCAGCCCTACAACGGCCCGCGTCAGCAGTGCGTTTCGCCCTACTGACAGCCTCCAGTCAGTATCCAGGGTCGTTGACCGAGCCCGTGCCGCAAGGCACGGGCTCTCTGTTCGTTCAGCTGGCCCAGTTGACGCTTTTCAATATCAGGTACAGGCCCCCGCCTTCCCCTCGGGGTGAGCGATAGGCTCCGAGCGCGTTGCAAATCCGAACCATGGCACCGGTCAGTCCCCAACCAAGCGCTTCGAGGTCATCGGCCACGTCGAGCACATAAGCCTGCGCCAGTTCGTCTATGCCCTTCTCCTCGCCGAATGACCGAACCAGTTTGGCGTCGCTGAGAAGATCGCCCGGCAAATTTGAATTTGCCCAAGCCCATAGCCAGTTGTCCGCCTTGGCGCTTGTAGAGCCGGCAATCTGTATGTGAGCGACCACCTTGACGACACCATCTGCCGAAAAAAGCAGTTTTCCGGTGGTTAAGTCATAGTCGTAGCGCTGCCAGCTGCCGAGGCGGAATTCATCCTCCAAACGATGGTTCTTGGCGTTCAGTTGGTCGAAAGCCTCGTCACGCCATGCGGGGTACCAGTCCGGATGCTTCATGCCCCCTCGCCTTGCCGTGTCTCCCGCGCCCCTCATTGCACACTCAGCGTCCTGCGCACTGCGTCGCGCCAGCCACTCAGCTTGGCGGAACGGGTGGCGGCGTCCATATCCGGCTTGAAGCGCTTATCGAGAGCCCAGGTCTTGGCAAACTCCTTCGCCTTCGGCCACACGCCGGCTTTGGATCCGGCAAGCCAGGCGGCACCCAGCGCGGTCGTTTCCAGGATGGTCGGCCGATCGACCGGCGCGTCGAGGATGTCGGCCAACCTCTGCATGGTCCAATCCGATGCGACCATGCCGCCGTCGACCCGCAGCACGGTCTTGGCGGAAGCGCCCTTCCAATCCTTGCGCATGGCGTCGAGCAGGTCGCGCGTCTGGAAGGCGACGGATTCGAGCGCCGCGCGCGCGAACTCGGCCGGGCCTGAATTGCGCGTCAGGCCGAAGATCGCGCCGCGGGCATCCGCGTCCCAGTGCGGCGCGCCCAGGCCGACAAAGGCCGGCACCAGATAGACTTGTTGCGCCGGATCGGCGGTCGCCGCCAGCGCGCCGCTCTGCTCGGCCTTGCCGATCACCTTGATGCCGTCGCGCAGCCATTGCACGGCGGCACCCGCAATGAAGATCGAGCCCTCCAGCGCATAGGTGGTCTTGCCGTTCAACCGATAGGCGATGGTGGTCAAGAGCCGGTTCTTCGAGCGCACCAGATCGGCGCCGGTGTTGAGCAGCGCGAAGCAGCCGGTGCCGTAGGTGGACTTCATCATGCCCGGCTCGAAACAGGCCTGGCCGATGGTCGCTGCGTGCTGGTCGCCGGCGACACCGAGAATCCTCATCTCGGCGCCGAAAAGGCTCTTTTCTGTGACACCGAAATCATCGGCGCAGTCCTTCACCTGCGGCAGGACCGCGGCCGGTATGTTCAGGATGGACAGCAGCTCGTCGTCCCAGACATTCTTCTCGATGTTGTAGACCAGCGTGCGCGAGGCGTTGGTGGCATCGGTGGCGTGTACCTTGCCGCCGGTCAGGCGCCAGATGAGAAAACTGTCGATCGTGCCGGCGAGCAATTCGCCTTTCTCGGCGCGCTTTCTCGCGCCCTTCACCTTGTCCAGCATCCAGGCGATCTTGGTGCCGGAGAAATAGGGATCGAGCAGCAACCCGGTCTTTTTCGTGAACGTCTTCTCCAGCCCTTGCTTCTTGAGCTTCTGGCAAAGCGGCGCGGTTCGTCTGTCCTGCCACACAATCGCGTTGTGGATCGGTTTTCCCGTCGCCTTGTCCCAGATGACCACCGTCTCGCGCTGGTTGGTGATGCCGATCGCGGCCATATCCGATGCTGCGCAACCGGCAGCCTTCAGCGCCGCCTTCACTGTCGCGAGCACGCTTGCCCAAATGTCTTCCGGATCATGCTCGACCCAGCCGGAAGCCGGATAATGCTGCGTGAATTCCTGCTGGCCCGTGCCGGCGACTTTCATTTCGCTGTCGAAGACGATCGCCCTGGTCGAGGTCGTTCCCTGGTCGATGGCCAGCACAAAACCGCTCATTCCGTCCCTCCACTTCTCATGCAACAGGGGAGACGGCCAAGCCGCCTCCCCTGCATTTCCTACACAGGCTCGCGGGCCTGCGTCATGCAGTTACTGCTGCTGCCAGCTCTTCACCAGCTCGTCGTAGTTGATGGTGATCGGCTTTTCCTTTTCGTTCTCGATCTTCAACTGCGGCGCAAGGTTGCCCTTCGAGACCGCGTCCTTGTTCCAGTATTCGAGATCATGCTCTTCGGCCATCTTCGGGCCGATATCGCCCTGGACGCCCGACTTTTCGATGCGGCTCATGACCTTTTCCTGCTCGGCGCAAAGCGAGTCCATCGCTTCCTGCGCGGTTTTGGCGCCCGACGACGCATCGCCGATCGCCTGCCACCAGAGCTGAGCGAGCTTCGGATAGTCAGGCACGTTGGTGCCGGTCGGCGACCACTGGACGCGGGCCGGCGAGCGGTAGAACTCGATCAGGCCGCCGAGCTTCGGAGCGCGCTCGGTGAAGCTCTTGTCGTGGATCGTGCTCTCGCGGATGAAGGTCAAGCCGACATGGCTCTTCTTCACGTCGACGGTCTTCGAGGTGACGAACTGGGCGTAAAGCCAGGCGGCCTTGGCGCGGTCGGTCGGCGTCGACTTCATCAACGTCCAGGAACCCACGTCCTGGTAGCCGAGCTTCATGCCGTCCTTCCAGTAGACACCATGCGGCGACGGCGCCATGCGCCACTTCGGCGTGCCGTCGTCGTTCAGCACCGCCTTGGCGCTGGCGTCGACCATCGAGGCGGTGAAAGCGGTGTACCAGAAGATCTGCTGGGCCACCCCACCCTGCGCCGGAACCGGGCCGGATTCGGAGAAGGTCATGCCCTGCGCTTCGGCCGGAGCGTAGGCCTTCAGCCAGTCGAGGTATTTCTGGATCGAGTAGACGGCAGCCGGACCATTCGTGTCGCCGCCGCGCGCGGTGCAGGAGCCCACGGGCCGCGAATTCTCGTCGACCTTGATGCCCCATTCGTCGACCGGCAGGCCGTTCGGAATGCCCTTGTCGCCGTTGCCGGCCATGGACAGCCAGGCGTCGGTGAACCGCCAGCCGAGCGACGGGTCCTTCTTGCCGTAGTCCATGTGGCCGTAGACCTTCTTGCCATCGATTTCGCGGCCGGTGAAGAACGCGGCGATGTCCTCATAGGCCGACCAGTTGACGGGAACGCCGAGGTCGTAGCCGTACTTGGCCTTGAAGTCGGCCTTGTTCTTCTCGTCGTTGAACCAGTCGTAGCGGAACCAGTAGAGGTTCGCGAACTGCTGGTCCGGCAGTTGATAGAGCTTCTTGTCGGGCGCCGTCGTGAACGAGGTGCCGATGAAGTCCTCCAGGTCGAGATTCGGATTGGTGACGTCCTTGCCGTCGCCTTCCATCCAGTCGGTCAGGTTGCGCACCTGCTGGTAGCGCCAGTGCGTGCCGATCAGGTCGGAGTCGTTGACCCAGCCGTCATAGAGGTTCTGACCGGTCTGCATCTGGGTCTGGATCTTCTCGACGACGTCACCTTCCTGGATCGTGTCGTGGGTGACCTTGATGCCAGTGATGGCCGAGAAGGCCGGCGCCAGCACCTGCGATTCATAGGAATGGGTGGCGATGGTTTCCGACACGACCTTGATGTCCATGCCGGCAAACGGCTTGGCTGCGTCGATGAACCACTGCATTTCCTTTTCCTGATCGGCGCGCGAAAGCGTCGACAGATCACCTATCTCCTTGTCGAGAAAGGCTTTTGCCTCGTCCATACCGGCATAGGCGTTACCTACGCCCAGCAATAGTGCAATGGCTGTCGTTGATGTAAAAATTTGCCGTCGCATGTGTTTCCTCCAGTCTTAGGTTGCAAGTGCGATCTGGAGCGGCTGCCGGCACGCGGCCGCTCCAACTATTTCCCCCTCTATACGTATCGGAATACGCCGATCGCGTAGACCACGGAGAGAGCGAGAGCCCACCACAGGTTGGGTCCAACGAGACCCAGCCAAGCGAGATGGATAAAGGCGCTGCCGAGCAGCGACAGGAAGAGGCGGTCGCCGCGCGTCGTTTCGAAGCGCAGGATACCGACGCGCGGATTGCCGCCCGGCGAGGCATATTCCCAGGCCGCCATGCCGACCAGCAGCAGCAATACGGTTCCGAAGAAAGCCGCCGTCGGCAACGTCCACGCCATCCAGGAGAAGTCGAGGTTCATCGATCACACCCTCCCCAGGGCGAAGCCCTTGGCGATATAGTTGCGCACAAACCAGATCACCAGCGCGCCGGGGATCAGCGTCAGCACGCCGGCTGCGGCGAGCAGCCCCCAGTCCATGCCGGCGGCCGAGACGGTGCGGGTCATGGTGGCCGCGATCGGCTTGGCGTCGGTCGTCGTCAGCGTGCGGGCGATCAAAAGCTCCACCCAAGAGAACATGAAGCAGAAGAAGCAGGCGACACCGATGCCGCTCGCGATCAGCGGCATGAATATCTTTACGAAGAAGCGCGGGAAGGAATAGCCGTCGATATAGGCGGTCTCGTCGATCTCCTTCGGCACCCCGGACATGAAGCCTTCCAGGATCCACACCGCCAGCGGCACGTTGAACAGACAGTGCGCCAGCGCCACCGCGATATGCGTGTCGATCAGGCCGAAGGCCGAATAGAGCTGGAAGAACGGCAGGGCGAACACCGCCGGCGGCGCCATGCGGTTCGTCAACAGCCAGAAGAACAGGTGCTTGTCGCCGAGGAAGCGGTAGCGCGAGAAGGCATAGGCCGCGGGCAGCGCCACGGCCACCGAGATCACCATGTTCATCACCACATAGGTGATCGAATTGATGTAGCCCGAATACCAGGACGCATCGGTGAAGATGGTGCGGTAGTTTGCCAGCGTCGGATTGTGCGGGAACAACGTCAGCGACGAGACGATCTCCGCATTGGTCTTGAAGCTCATGTTGATGAGCCAGTAGATCGGCAGCAGCAGCACGACGATGTAGAGCGTCGGCACAATCCACCACCAGCGCGATTCCTCGCCCCGGCGCCGCATCAGCTTCGCCACCTCGTCCTGCGAAAGTGTGCTGCCTACCTCGGTGACCGCCGCTTCGCTTACGCGTGTCGTCTCGTTTGCGCTCGCCATCTCAGCGCTCCGCGTCGTAGTTGGTCATCACGGTGTAGAACACCCACGACAACAACAGGATGATCAGGAAATAGACCAGCGACATGGCCGCCGCCGGACCGAGATCGAACTGACCGAGCGCCATCTTGACGAGGTCGATCGACAGGAAGGTGGTCGAATTGCCGGGACCGCCGCCGGTGACGACGAAGGGCTCGGTATAGATCATGAAGGAGTCCATGAAGCGCAGCAGCACCGCGATCAGCAGCACGCGCTGCATCTTCGGCAACTGGATGTAGCGGAACACCGCCCAGCGCGAGGCGCCGTCGATCTTAGCCGCCTGGTAGAAGGCGTCCGGGATCGAAACCAGGCCGGCATAGCAGAGCAGCACGACCAGGCTCGTCCAGTGCCAGACGTCCATGATGATGACGGTGACCCACGCGTCGATCGGATCCTGGACATAGTTGTAGTCGATGCCGAATGCGTTGACGTAGTAGCCGAGCAGGCCAATGTCGTTGCGGCCGAACACCTGCCAGATCGTGCCGACAACGTTCCATGGGATGAGCAGCGGCAGCGCCATCAGCACCAGGCAGACCGGCACGCCCCATCCCTTCTTCGGCATGTTGAGCGCGATGAAGATGCCGAGCGGCACCTCGATCGCCAGGATGATGAAGGAGAAGATCAGGTTGCGCGCCATCGCTTCCCAGAAGCGGTCGGACGCCAGCAACTCCTCGAACCACTCGGTGCCGGCCCAGAAGAAGACATTGTTGCCGAACGTGTCCTGCACCGAATAGTTGACGACGGTCATCAGCGGAATGACGGCCGAGAAGGCCACCAGCACCAACACCGGCAGGACGAGGAACCAGGCTTTGTTGTTCCAGCTCTTTTCCATCTACGCCCCCATCTCGACGCGCCATGAATCGGCATAGATGTTGATGCCGGCCGGATCGAAGCGGACCCTGGGTTCGGTCGGCACCTCATCGTCCTCGCCGATGACGGCGGCGATCTCTTTGCCCTCGAGATTGGCGCGAACCACCTTGTGGCGGCCAACATCCTCGACCTTGCTGACGGAAACCGCCATGCCCTCGCGGCCGAGCCGGACATATTCGGGACGGATGCCGAGCTCGACGGGACCGGCTTCGGCCCTGGGTGCGCCCGGCAGTTCGATGCGCTGCGAGCCTAGCAACGCCGTCCTGCCTTCGAGCGCAACCGGAAGCACATTCATGCCCGGCGAACCGATGAAATAGCCGACGAAGGTGTGGCGCGGCCGCTCGAACAGCTCGGCCGGCGTGCCGATCTGCACGATCTCGCCGTCATACATGACCACGACGCGGTCGGCGAAAGTCAGCGCTTCGGTCTGGTCGTGCGTGACATAGACCATGGTGTAACCAAACCGGCGATGCAGCTGCTTCAGCTGCGAACGCAGCACCCATTTCATATGCGGATCGATGACGGTGAGCGGCTCGTCGAACAGGATGGCGTTGACGTCCGAGCGCACCAGTCCTCGACCGAGCGAGATCTTCTGCTTCTGGTCGGCGGTCAGCCGGCGCGCCTTCCGGTTCGCCATCGAGGCGAGATCGATCATGTCGAGCGTCTCGCGCACCTTGCGGTCGACATCGGCCTCCGGCACGCGGCGGTTGCGCAGCGGAAAGGCCAGATTGTCGTAGACGGTCATGGTGTCGTAGATGACCGGGAATTGGAACACCTGGGCGATATTGCGCTCCTGCGTCGACAGATTGGTCACGTTCCGGCCGTTGAACAGGAGCTGGCCGTGCGAGGGATGGAGCAGCCCCGAGATGATGTTGAGCAAGGTGGTCTTGCCGCAGCCGGACGGCCCGAGCAGCGCATAGGCGCCGCCGTCCTCGAAGGTGTGATGCACTTCCTTCAGCGCGAAATCCGAATCCTTCTTTGGATTGGTCAGGTAGGAGTGGCGGATGTGGTTGACGTCGATGCGTGCCATCGCTCCCTCCTCAAGCCGCCAGCTTCGACGCAGTCACCGCGCGGCCGTTCTGGTCGAAGACCATGATGTGGCGCGGGTCGATGAACACCTCGACCTCGTCGTCGGTCTCGAAATCGAGGATGCCGTGCGCGAGCATCACCCAGCGCGCGTCGGCGAAGTCGAGATGGACGAAGCTTTCCGAGCCGGTGATCTCGGTGATGGTGACCTTGGCCCGCACCGGCACGGCGCCGGGGTTGGGACGCTCCAGCGACAAATGGTGCGGCTGGAAGCCGATCGTGTAGCTGGCATCCGGAATGCCGAGCAGTTCGGGCGGCACCGGCAGCTTCACGCCTCCTTCGAGAAGGAAGTCCGATCCCTTCTTGGCGAGCACAATGGTGTTGAGCGGAGGGTCGGCGAAGGTCCGCGCCGTCACCAGGTCGACCGGCTTGCGGAACACCTCGACGGTTGGGCCGAACTGCGTGACGCGACCTTCCGAAAGCGTCGCGGTGTTGCCGCCGAGCAAAAGCGCCTCGTGCGGCTCGGTCGTGGCATAGACGAAGATCGTGCCCGCCGCGGCGAAAATCTTCGGCAATTCGGCGCGCAACTCCTCGCGCAGCTTGTAGTCGAGATTGGCGAGCGGCTCGTCGAGCAGCACCAGGCTGGCGTTCTTGACGATGGCGCGGGCAAGCGCCGTGCGCTGCTGCTGGCCGCCCGAGAGGTTGAGCGGCGTGCGGTCGAGATAGGGCGTGAGCTTGAGAAGTGCCGCAGCGTTGCGCACCTCCTTGTCGATCCTGGCCTGTTCGATGCCGGCAACCCGAAGCGGCGAGGCGATGTTCTCGTACACCGTCATCGCCGGGTAGTTGATGAATTGCTGGTAGACCATGGCGACGTTGCGCTTCTGCACCGGCTGTCCGGTGACGTCCTTGCCGTCGAACCAGACCGAGCCGGAAGTTGGCGCGTCGAGCCCGGCCATCAGCCGCATCAGGCTGGTCTTGCCGGAAAGCGTCGGCCCGAGCAGGACATTCAGCGAGCCGTGCTGAAGCGTCAGCGACACGTCGCGGATATGCTCCTGCGCGCCGACCGTCTTCGTCACGTTCCTCAATTCCAGCATCACGCCTCCTCCCAGGCCTTGCGCATCAGCGCTCGATCCTCATTCCGCCGCGGCGACATGGCGGCTGCTTAACCCGCGCATGAATTCTTCCAATGCCGCCGTCTGCTCGCGGCTGAAATGCAGGCCGCGTTTGGTCCTGCGCCACAGCACGTCCTCGGCGGTGATCGCCCACTCGTTCTCGACCAGGTAGCGCACCTCGGCTTCGTAGAGGTCGGCACCGAAATTGCGGCCGAGATCGGCATTCGACTTGGCGAGGCCAAGCAGCTTCTCCGCGCGCGTGCCGTAAAGCCGGGTCAACCTGCGTGCCAGCCGTTGGTCGAGGAACGGATAGGCGTTCTTGAGCCTCGATACCTGCTCGTCGAACCCCGTCGCCGGAAAATCGCCGCCGGGCAGCGGCGCGTTGGCGGTCCATGGCTTGCCGCGCTTGCCGAGAAAGCCTTCGATCTTCTCCAACATCGATTCCGCCAGCCGGCGGAACGTGGTGATCTTGCCGCCGAAGGCGTTGAGCAAGGGGGCGGCACCCTCCCCGCCATCGGCCTTCAGCACATAGTCGCGCGTCGCCTCCTGCGCCTTCGAGGCGCCGTCGTCATAAAGCGGGCGCACCGCCGAATAGGTCCAGACGATGTCCGAACGCTTGACCGGCTGGGCGAAATATTCGCTCGCGGCGGCGCAAAGATAGTCGATCTCGGTATCGCTGATCTTCACCTCATGCGGATCGCCGGGAAAGTCGCGGTCGGTGGTGCCGATCAGCGTGAACTCTTCTTCGTAAGGAATGGCGAAGATGATGCGTCCGTCCTTGTTCTGAAAGAAATAGGCGCGCGGATCGTCGAACTTCTTGCCGATGACGATGTGGCTGCCCTGCACCAGCCGAACATTGTGCACATCGTTCTGGCCGACGGTTTTTGCCAATACCTGATCGACCCACGGCCCGGCGGCGTTGACGAGAAGACGCGCGCGGACTTCCTCGATCTCGCCGGTCAGCACGTTCTGGATCTTGATCGTCCACAGCCCGCTCTCGCGGCGCGCGCTGACCACCTTGGTGCGAGTGCGGATGACGGCGCCGCGGTCGGCCGCGTCGCGGGCATTGAGCGCCACGAGGCGGGCATCGTTGACCCAGCCGTCCGAATATTCGAACGCCTTGCGGAACAGCGGCTTCAGCGGCTTGCCGGCCGGATCGGTGGCCATGTCCAGCGTCTTGGTCGCCGGCAGCAGCTTGCGCCCGCCGATATGGTCGTAAAGGAAAAGGCCGAGCCGGATCAGCCAGGCCGGACGCAGGCCCTTGGCGTAGGGCAGCACGAAGCGCATCGGCCAGATGATATGCGGCGCGTTCTTCCACAGAACCTCGCGCTCCATCAGCGCTTCGCGCACCAGCCGGAATTCGTAGAACTCGAGATAGCGCAACCCGCCATGGATCAGTTTGGTCGAGCCGGAGGAAGTCCCGCTGGCGAGATCGTTCATCTCGGCGAGGTATACGGAAAATCCGCGGCCAACGGCGTCGCGGGCGATGCCGCAGCCATTGATGCCGCCGCCTATGACAAAAATGTCATGGATCGGAGATGCGTCCACAGGGTTCCTCCACGATTTCGCATTGCACCATTTTTGTGTTTCGCGAAACCGTGGCGGGATTATTTCGAACTCGATCCGAATGTCAAACGAAATATCACAGGTGCGTGAGATGTCCGTGAAGAGACGTTATCCGAGCGCTGTCTCGATCAAACGAACCTCCGTTTCCTCGCAAATCCGGCGCACCGAAGGGATGTCGCAACGGTCGGTGATGAAGGTGTTCACCTGCGACAGGTGACCAATGCGAACCGGCGCCGTGCGCTCGAATTTTGTCCGGTCGGAGACGAGAATCACATGACGCGCATTGGCGATGATGGCCTGCGCCACTTTCACTTCGCGAAAGTCGAAGTCGAGCAGCGCGCCGTCATGGTCGATGGCCGAGGCGCCGATGACGGCGTAGTCGACTTTGAACTGGCGAATGAAATCCACCGCGGCCTCACCCACGACGCCGCCGTCGGAGCCGCGTACAACGCCGCCGGCGATCACCACCTCGATCGAAGGATAGATCCGCATCCTATTGGCAACGTTGATGTTATTGGTGATGACCATAAGCCCGTTATGGTCGAGAAGCGCCTTTGAGACAGCTTCCGTCGTGGTGCCTATATTGATGAACAGCGAGGCGTTGTCGGGAATGAGCCTGGCCGCCGCGCGGCCGATCGCCTCCTTCTCATCGGCAGCGATTTTGCGCCGCGCCTCGTATTCCATGTTCTCGATGCCGGACGGGAACAGCGCCCCGCCATGGATGCGCGTCAGCAGCCGCTGGTCACAGAGATCGTTGAGGTCCTTGCGGATGGTCTGCGGCGTCACGCTGAAATGTGTCGCCAGATCGTCGACCAGCACCCGGCCGTTGTCCTTCGCCATCTGGATGATCTCGGCGTGACGGGGCGAAAGGAACATCCGCTATCCTTCATTTTCGTTTTTTCCGTCTATATCGGAAAACGAAAGTGATGGAAAGGGACAGCCGGCCAAGGAAATTCACCTTCTCGCAAAGGCAAACCGGTCTGCAATCAGTTTGTTGCCTCAATGGTAAGCCGGCGCGCAATCTCTGTGACGACATCGAAGGCCGCATCAATATCGCCGGCCGTGGTCTCGAACTGTCCTGCCTGAAAGCGGATCGCCACCCGACCATCGACGCGCGTCTGCGTCAAATAGATGCGTCCGTCCGTGTTGATGGCATCGACGAGACGCAAATTGTGCTCGTCTGGATCGGCACCCTGAGGAGCGCGATGGCGGAACGAGAACAGTGACAACATCGGCTCGGTGACGAACTCGAAATCCGCTTCCCCGGCCAGGCGTGCGGCAAGTCCCTCGCTCCAGGCTACATGGTTTCGGATCATCTTGCGCAATCCTTCCAGTCCGTGGGCGCGCAGCAGGAACCAGAGTTTCAGCGCACAGAATCGGCGGCCAAGCGGCACCGACCATTCCGAATAGTTGATGATGCCGTCATGACCTCTGGTCTTGAGATAGTCCGGCTTGATGGCCAGCGTGCGCACAAGGTCTTCCGGTTGGCTGACGAACTGGATCGAGCAGTCGAATTGCGCGCCGAGCCATTTGTGCGGATTGAAGACGATGGAATCGGCGCTCTCGACACCGGCCCAGAAATGCCGGTACTCCGGGCAGATCATCGCCGACCCGGCCCAGGCCGCATCGACGTGCAGGTAAAGGCCGTGCCGCTTCGCCACGGCCGCTACGGCAGCGATGTCGTCGGTGCCGCCGGTGCTGGTGCCGCCGACGCAGGCGACAATGCCCGCCGGCAGCAGGCCGGCCTCGCGATCGGCGATAATTGCCGCCTCGAGCGCCGCCGTATCCATCGCGCGAAAACGACCGGTTACCGGGATACGGATGAGATTCTCCTCGCCGATGCCGGCGACCCAGATCGCTCGGTCGATCGAGGTGTGAACCTGGTTGGAGCAATAGACACGCAGCTTCGCCTGGCCGGCGAGACCTTGTCTGTTTCCCTGCCAGTCAAGCGCCCGCTCGCGCATGGTGAGCACCGCGGCAAGCGTCGCCGACGAAGCCGAATCCTGAATGACACCGGAGAATCCTTCGGGCAGGCCCAGCGCCTGGCGCATCCAGTCGACGATACGCGTCTCGAGCTCTGTCGCGGCCGGCGAGGTCTGCCACAGCATGCACTGCGCGGCCATCGCCGACACGAGATACTCGGCCACCACCGAGACCGGAGCCGCGTTGGCCGGGAAATAGGCGAAGAAGCGCGGATGCTGCCAATGCGTCATCCCGGGCACGATCTTCGTTTCGAAATCGGCGAAGATTTTTTCCATCGGCTCGGCCGTCTCGGGCGGCGACTCTTCGATGCTCCTGAATATGTCGCCGGGCGCGATCGCCGGCCGCACCGGACGATCGCGCAGGCTGGACCGGTAGTCCACGCCCCAATCCGCGGCTCGCCTCGACCAATCGCGGAATTCTTTCTTGTCCATGTATCCTCTCAGCAGCCGCCGGACCTTGATCGGCCCGCCACTTCGACATTTAATTAACATGTTAAATATAATGCGCTTCGTAGGCGAACGCCCTAGCCGGGAAAATCGGGCAGGCTGGCGAAGGCCGCCTTTAGCGCGTTGGACCAGCCATCTGATATGGTTCGGTAATATTGGTCGTCATGACCGATCCGCTTCTTCAGGCCGACCTTGAAAGCATCCAGTTCCAGGAAGAGCAGGTCGAGCGGCAGGCCGACCGACAGGTTCGACTTCAGCGTCGAGTCGAAGGAGACCAACAGCAGCTTCACCGTCTCGGCCAGGCTCATCGTACGGTCATAGGCACGGATGATGATCGGCTTGCCGTATTTGGTCTCGCCGATCTGGAAGAATGGCGTGTCGTCGGTCGACTCGATGAAATTGCCCTCGGGATAGATCATGAACAGCCGGGGTTGGCTGCCCTTGATTTGGCCGCCGAGGATGAAGGAGGCGTTGAAATAGGAATCCGCCTGATCGCCGGCGGGCGAAGAGTGTGCGATCACCTCTTTCACCGTCTCGCCGACCAGCCGCACCGTCTGGTACATTGACGGGGTCTCGAGCAGCTTCTCGTGACGGTCGCCGGCCGCCTTGTTGCGCTCGTCCAGCAGGCTGACCACGGCTTGCGTCGTGGCAAGATTGCCTGCAGACATCAGCACGATGACGCGCTCGCCAGGCTCTTCCCAGACATGCATTTTCCTGAAGGTCGAAATCGAATCCATGCCGGCATTGGTGCGCGTGTCCGACATGAACACGAGTCCACGATCGATCTTGAGGCCGACGCAATAGGTCATGGTCGCTCTTCTGGTGAATCTCGGCAGAGACTACTGCTCTACCGTGACGGTGACGGCAAGCTTCTCTTCCGCTTGCCCCAGCAGTATTCCCGACACAGGCGAGGCATCGCGATAGTCCCGACCCGTCGCCACTCTTACATAGCGTTCGTCGGGAGAGATACCGTTGGCGGGATCAAAGGCAACCCACCCCAGGCTCGGCACATGCGCTTCGGCCCAGGCATGGCTTGCCGCCTGCTCGACCGAGGCATCCATCATCAGATAGCCGCTGATATAGCGCGCGGGGAAGCCCATCACGCGCGCCACGGCGGTGAAGATGTGGCTGTGATCCTGGCAGACACCGGCCTTGAGCGTTAGCGCTTCTTCCGCCGGCGTCACGGCGCTGGTCGTCCCGGGCTTATAGGCGACGCGCTCCCGGATCGCGCCCATCAGCTTGTGCAGCCTGTCGATATCCGTCCCCTCCCCGACCGAAGCGGCCAGGTCGCGAATGCCGTCGCCGACGGTCGTAAGCGGCGTTTGCTGGCTGAAAAGCCAGAGCGGCGCGAAACCATGATGCACACCGGACACACCGGCAGTGTCGCGCGTCGTCACCTCGCCCGCCGCCTCGACTATGATGGTGTGCTGGCCGCCCTCGGCGCTCACCAGCCGCGTGTCATTGCCGAAATGGTCCGTGAAGCGAACCTCCTCTCGCGCGCCGTCGATCTTGATCACCCAGGACGCAACCGTCTGAGTCGATCCGCTGACCGGCATCAGGCGCAGTCGCTGCAACAGGTACTGCACCGGTGCATCGTAGCGGTACTCGGTCCGGTGTGTGATCTTGAGCCGCATGGCGCCTGTCTCTCCAGCGCTCAGTAGAACCGGTAGTCCAGGGCGATCTCATCCCCCAGCCTAGTGTTGTCACGAATGAATTCCGCCAGGAACTCATGCAGGCCGTGGTCGAAAATATCCTTGATCGACCCCTTCTTCAGCATCGTCTGAATTTTCTCGGCGGTGGCGTGGCAGGCATGGCGCTCGCCATAGTCGTCGGCGAGGAATCTCAAATGCTCGCCGAGGAAGCGATAGCAGAAGGTCAGCGAGCGCGGCATACGGACATTGAGGATCAGATAGTCGGCGATGTTGGTCGGCTTGTAGTCCGCGTCATACACCCACCGGTAGGAGCGGTGCGCCGACACCGAGCGCAAGATCGATTCCCATTGATAATTGTCGAGTGTCGAGCCCACCCAGGAGATCGACGGCAAGAGCACATAGTATTTCACGTCGAGGATGCGGGCCGTGTTGTCGGCGCGCTCCACATAGGTGCCGAGCTGCGAGAAGTCGAAGATCTCGTTGCGCAGCATCGTGCCGTAGAACGAGCCGCGGATCAGCGCCGTCTCGCGCTTGATCGCATCGAGCACCGTCGGCAGATCGCGCTCGTCGATCGGCCGTGCCAGCATCCGCTTCAGCGACATCCAGGCCTCGTTGATGCTCTCCCAGGTCTCGCGCGTCAGCGCCGTGCGCACCATGCGCGCATTGTTGCGCGCCGTCTCGATCGAGGCCATCGTGCTCGACGGGTTCGAAGTGTCGCGCAGCAGGAAATCCGAGACGTTGGCGACAGTGTAGTCCTGGTATTTCTGCGAGAAGGCCAGGTCGGAGCCGGCGCTGAGCAGCACGGAGTTCCATTCCTCCGACGCGTTCTGCGTCCGCGTCAGCGCCATGCGCAGGCCGGCATCGACCAAGCGCGCCATGTTTTCGGCCCGCTCTATATAGCGGTTCATCCAGTAGAGACCGTTGGCGGTGCGGCCGAGAAGCATGTCAGCTTGCTCCGGTGTCGAGCGAATAGCGAATAGTGAGTAGCGAGTAGCGAAAAAAAGATTTCATGATCTCTGTTGAAGGCTCCTGATCATCGATCGCAGCATTTTTCCGATTTCGTCAGCTTGGCCACCTTCCAAACAATTAGGTCCCTGTAAGAATTGATTGCGTCGGATCCCCCTCTTTCCCTATTCGCTATTCGCTATTCGCTATTCGCTCTTTAATCATCCAACACCCACGTATCCTTCGTCCCACCGCCTTGCGAGGAGTTGACCACAAGCGACCCCTCCTTGAGCGCGACGCGAGTCAGGCCGCCCGGGACGATCTGGATACGATCCGAAACCAGCACATAAGGCCTGAGATCGACATGGCGCGGCGAGAGCCCCTTCTCGGTCAGGATCGGGCATGTCGACAGCGCGAGCGTCGGCTGGGCGATGTAGTTGCCGGGTTTGGCCTGCAGCTTCTTGGCGAACGCCTCGCATTCCTTCTTGGTCGCCGCGGGGCCGACCAGCATGCCGTAGCCGCCGGAGCCGTGCACTTCCTTGATGACAAGCTCGCCGATGTGCTCCAGCACATATTTCAGGCTGTCGGGTTCCGAGCAGCGCCAGGTCGGGATGTTGCCGAGGATCGCCTTGCGGCCTGTGTAGAACTCGACGATCTCGGGCATGTAGGAATAGATCGCCTTGTCGTCGGCGATGCCGGTGCCCGGCGCGTTAGCGATGGTGATGTTGCCGGCCCGATAGACATCCATGATGCCCGGCACGCCGAGCGCGGAATCCGGCCGGAAGGTCAGCGGATCGAGGAAGGCGTCGTCCACGCGCCGGTAAAGCACGTCGATCTGCTTGTAGCCCTCGGTGGTGCGCATCGTGACATGGCCGTCGACCACGCGCAGATCCTGTCCTTCGACCAGTTGCACGCCCATCTGGTCGGCGAGGAAGGCGTGCTCGAAATAGGCGGAGTTGTAGCTGCCCGGCGTCAGCACCGCGATGGTCGGCGCGCCCTTTGCGCTCTGCGGCCGCACCGCCGCCAGCGACTGGCGCAGCAGTTGCGGATAGTTCTCCACCGGCCGCACCTTGATCTGCTGGAACAGCTCCGGGAAGAGCTGCATCATCGTCTCGCGGTTCTCCAGCATGTAGGAGACGCCCGACGGCGTGCGGGCATTGTCCTCGAGCACGTAGAATTCATTCTCGCTGATGCGCACGATGTCGACGCCGATGATGTGGGTGTAGACGCCGGCCGGCGGTCTCACACCGATCATCTCCGGCAGGAACGCTTCATTCTTCGCCACCAGCTCCTTGGGAACGCGCCCGGCGCGCAGGATTTCCTGGCGGTGGTAGATATCGTCGAGAAAGGCGTTGAGCGCCTGCACGCGCTGCTCGATGCCCTGCGTCAGCCGGCGCCATTCCTGGCCGGAAATGATGCGCGGGACGATGTCGAAGGGGATCAGCCGTTCGGAAGCTTCCTGCTCGCCATAGACGGCGAAGGTGATGCCGGTCTTGCGGAAGACGCGTTCGGCGTCCTCCATTTTCTGGGTGAGCCTGGCCGGGTCCTGTTCCTTCAGCCAGCGATCATAAGCCTGGTATGGTCTTCTCAATCCGGAGACTTCCGGAAGCATTTCGTCGAACGCTGCCAATCGCGTACTCCCCTCTGAAGCCATTTCACTGGCCCGGCTGGAGAAAATCAAGCGCAATCGATGATTTGGGCGGCGCTGGCGGCCGTCCTATGCAAATTGCCTACGATTAGGGCAGCGGGAGCGACGCCGGGTCAGTTCATGCCCGGTGAGCGGCCATCAAACGGCAAATCAGAACGCCCGGAAAGTGACGATGGTGAAGGTGTCCTTGATTCCAGGCAGGATCTGCACCCGTTCATTGATGAAGTGGCCGATGTCTTCCTCGTCGTCGACATAGAATTTTGCGAGCAGGTCGTAATTGCCGGCGGTCGAATAGATTTCGGAGGCGATCTCGGCATCGGCGAGCGCGCTGGCGACCTCATAGGCTTTGCCCAGATCGCACTTTATCTGCACGAAAAATGCCTTCATTTCCCGGTCCTGCCAGTCTTCGCGAATGAGCGGCCCTTGTGGCAGACTGGCGACGGGCTTTCAAGCATCAGGCTGCACGCGCCTTGGCGGCCGCTTGCCGCAACTCCGCGATCGGCATGCCACACCGGCCCGGGGACGCCACCAAGGACAGTTCGGGAACACCTCAGGTCAGGTCCTAGCGGAGGCATCCATGCAGGCAAGAAATCTGCGAAACGGTGAAACCACGGCACGCCGGCCAGCGTATGATAGTTGTTCCACGCGAATTCTGGAGACAGGCCATGCGCCGCGTATTGTTCGCACTCGCTCTCGTTCCGATGGTTCTTGCATCCATGGCCTTCGCCGGTGACGCCGAGATCAAAGCGGCGCAAACAGTCATCGACAGCCAGCTCAAGGCCTTTCTCGCCGATGACGGCGCCACCGCCTACAGCTTCGCCGCGCCAAATGTGAAGCGGATCTTCCCGACCGTCGACACCTTCATGAACATGGTGACCAACGGCTATGCGCCGGTGCGCAGGCCGCAGAACTATTCCTTCGGCAAGGTGGAGCAGACCGGGCCGGCCTCGATCGTCCAGCAGGTGCTGATCGTCGGGCCCGATGGCAAGGACTATGAGGCGGTGTACACGCTCGAACAGCAGCCCGACGGCAGCTTTAAGATCACCGGCTGCAGCCTGCGCGCCGCGACTTCGGTGAGCACATAAAAGCGCTCATGGCGCCGGCAGATCGCCCCTCGCCCAGTATTCCGAAATCGCGGCAGCGCGCGTCTCGAAGGCTTTTGCCTCGATCGCGGCGCGGATGTCCTGCATCAGCTTCTGGTAGTAGGACAGGTTGTTCCAGGTGAGCAGCATTGCGCCGAGCGACTCCTGCGAGCGCACGAGATGATGGAGATAGGCGCGCGAATAGTCGCGCGCGGCCGGGCAGTCGCTTTCCTCGTCCAGCGGACGCGGATCGTCGGCATGGCGGGCGTTGCGCAGGTTGATCTTGCCGCGGCGCGTATAGGCCAGACCATGGCGGCCGGCGCGCGTCGGCATCACGCAGTCGAACATGTCGATGCCGCGTGCCACGGATTTCAAGATGTCGTCCGGGGTGCCGACGCCCATCAGGTAGCGCGGCCTGTCGGCCGGCAGTTCCGGGCAGGTTATGTCCAGCATCTCCAGCATCACCGCCTGCGGCTCGCCGACCGCCAGCCCACCGACGGCATAGCCTTTGAGGTCCATAGCCGCCAGCGCCTGCGCCGAACGCACGCGCATCACAGCACTGTCGCCGCCCTGCACGATGCCGAACATCGCCTTGCCCGGCTGATCGCCGAACGCCGTCTTGCAGCGTTCGGCCCAGCGCAGCGACAGTTCCATGGCGCGCTCGATTTCCTTCGGCTTGGCGGGAAGCGCCGTACACTCGTCGAGCTGCATCTGGATATCGGAATCGAGCAGCCCCTGGATTTCGATCGACCGCTCCGGCGACATCTCGTAGCGCGCACCGTCGATATGCGAGCGGAAGGTGACGCCCGTTTCGCTAAGCTTCCTCAGCTTCGACAGCGACATTACCTGGAAGCCGCCGCTATCGGTCAGGATCGGGTGCGGCCAGCGCGCGAATTCATGCAGGCCGCCGAGCTTCGCCACACGCTCGGCGCCTGGCCTGAGCATCAAATGATAGGTATTGCCGAGGATGATGTCGGCGCCGACACCGCGCACCTGATCCATATACATGGCCTTGACGGTGCCGCCGGTGCCGACCGGCATGAAGGCCGGCGTGCGGATCTCGCCGCGCGGCATGCTGATGAGGCCTCGCCGCGCCTTGCCGTCGGTGGCGAGCAGCTTGAAAGAGAAAGTCTCAGCCATCGAATTCCTTGTCATGCACCGGGGCGCCGGGTGCCTGCTCGTCGAGCGACTGCCGGTAGCGGATGCAGCCGCGCATGAATTTCGGCCACGGCGGCACGGCGATCGCCGGCTCGGTCTTCTCCGGCAGCAGGTCCCAGAGGTCGGGATGATGCCAGCAGAGATCATGGCCGGTCGCATCGCGATGCGCGCGGATACCGGCGCGCAGCTTTGTCACTTCCGCGATGAGCGCCTCGCGGTCCATTCTCTCTAGATCATCGTCCATCGCTCGTCTCCGCTCGGTAAAGCAGGCTGGAGTCCCCGTAGGAGTAGAACCTGTAGCGGCTCTCGATGGCATGCGCATAGGCCGAACGCATCGCGTCCAGTCCGCTGAAGGCCGAGACCAGCATGAACAGCGTCGAGCGCGGCAGATGGAAATTGGTCATCAGCATGTCAGCTGTCTTGAAGCGGTAGCCGGGGGTGATGAAGATATCGGTCGGCCCGGACCAGGCCTCGATCCTGCCATCCTCAAGCGCAGCACTTTCCAGAAGGCGCAGCGAGGTCGTGCCGACGGCGACAAGCCGCCCTCCCCGCGCTCTTGCAGCGTTGAGCGCGTCTGCCGTTTCTTGGCTCACCAAGCCCGTTTCCGCGTGCATCTTATGGTCGGCGGTGTCGTCGGCCTTAACCGGCAAAAAAGTGCCGGCGCCGACATGCAGCGTGACGAAGCGCCGCTCGATGCCCTTGGCTTCCAGCGCTGCAAACAGCTCCGGCGTGAAATGCAGGCCGGCGGTGGGGGCCGCGACCGCGCCCTCTTCCCTGGCATAGATGGTCTGGTAGTCGCTGCGGTCGCGCTCGTCGTCATCTCGCCTCGAGGCGATGTATGGCGGCAATGGGATGTGGCCTACGGCGTGCATTGCCTCGTCGAGAAAGACGCCCGAGAGGTCGAAGCCGAGCAACACCTCGCCCGCCTCGCCTTTCTCGATCACCGTCGCGTCGAGCTGGCCGAGAAAGCAGGAATTCTGGTCGTGGCCGAAATGAATGCGGTCGCCGACGGCGATGCGCTTGCCGGGCCGCATGAAGGCCCGCCAGCGGTCCGGCGCGAGCCGCATATGCAGCGTGGCCTCGACCTGCGCCATCGCTTCGCCGCGCTTGCGGATGCCTTTCAGCTGGGCCGGAATGACCTTGGTATCGTTGAATACCAGCACGTCGCCTTCTCTCAGCAGCGACGGCAGATCGCTGACGGTGCGGTCGCGCAGCGTTTCGCCCGGTTTGACCACCAATAGCTTGGCGCTGTCACGCGGCTCCGCCGGGCGCAGCGCAATGCGCTCCTCCGGCAGGTCGAAGTCGAAAAGATCGACGCGCATCAGTAGAGCCGGATGAGCAGCGCTCCAACGAGCAGCAGCACGGCGCCGGCCACGCGGCCAAGCGAGACCTCGCGCACGGCAACACCAAGGAAGCCGGCCCGGTCGACCAGCATGCCGGCGATCAGTTGGCCGGCGACCAGGAAGGCCATCAGCGCCGCCGCGCCGATGCGCGGCGTAAGAATGGTGGAGAGCGTGACGTAGAATCCGCCGAGCATGCCGCCGGCGACGAACAGCCAGGGTGCCGGCGCCTTCCAGTCGAGCGAGAGGCCCTGCAGCTTCACCACGGCGATCGCGATGATACCGAGAACGACGGCGCCCGACAGGAACGAGAAAGCGGCGGCCGCGACCGGAAGGCCGAGGCCGCGCGCCAATTGCGAGTTGATCGGCGCCTGGATGGCGATGAAGGCGCCGGACAGGATGCCGAGCAGGGACCAGACTGCGCCCATCATCGTACTATGCCTTACTTGACGTCGGCCGCGACCTTCAGCGACACGATCTTGTCGGGATCCTGCACCGGCTCGCCGCGCTTGATCTTGTCGACATTCTCCATGCCTTCGATGACCTGGCCCCAGACCGTGTACTGGCGATTGAGGAAGGAGGCATCGTCAAAGCAGATGAAGAACTGCGAGTTCGCCGAGTTCGGGTTCTGCGCCCGCGCCATCGAGCAGGTGCCGCGGCCGTGATTGGCGTTGGAGAATTCGGCCTTGAGGTCCGGCTTGTCGGAGCCGCCCATGCCAGCGCGCGACGGGGCGAAGGTCGGCTTCGAGGAGTTGCCGAACTTGACGTCGCCGGTCTGCGCCATGAAGCCGTCGATGACACGGTGGAACACCACGCCGTCATAGGCGCCCTCGCGCGCCAATTCCTTGATGCGCGCGACGTGACCGGGCGCAAGGTCCGGATACATTTCGATGACGACCTCGCCCTTGGTCGTTTCCATGATGAGCGCGTTCTCGCGGTCCTTGATCTCAGCCATGTCAGAAAATCCTTTTGAAAATCGAGCAGTTACTTGCTGTCGGCAGCGATGCGGACTTTGATCATGCGGTCCGGGTCCTTGACCGTGCCGTTGTCCGCCTCATCGCCCTTCTTGATCTTGTCCACCAGATCCATGCCGCTCTCCACCTTGCCGACAATGGTGTACTGCCCGTCGAGGTTCGGCGCGGGCGCGAACATGATGAAGAACTGGGAATTGGCCGAGTTCGGGTCCTGTGAGCGGGCCATGCCGACCACGCCACGGGTGAATTGCTCGGTCTGCGAGAACTCGGCAGGCAGATCGGGAAGGTCGGATCCGCCCGTGCCGACAGCCTCGGGATTAAAACCCTTCTTCATGTTGCCGAACTTGACGTCGCCGGTCTGGGCCATGAAGCCGTCGATGACGCGATGGAAGGCGACATTGTCATAGGCGCCCTCGCGCACCAGCTTCTTGATCTGCGCCACATGCTTCGGCGCCAGATCGGGACGCAGCGCGACGGTCACGTCACCGTCCTTCAGCGTGATGATCATGGTGTTTTCCTTGTCGGCTGCCGAGGCCGGCAAGGACGCCGCCAAAACGCCGGCAAGCACGACAAGCAACGAAGCAAGCTTTTTCAGCTGCATGAGGTTCTCCGAAAGCCTTTGTTTGGGTGCATGTCGTTGCCCCAAAACCGGGATCCACCTTTGGGCGACATGCACTATTTCGCGAATTTGGCAGTGAGGGCGCCTGCGACCGCCGCCGGCACGAACGGGCGGATGTCGCCGCCCATCGACGCAATCTGGCGGACAAGTGTGGCGGTAATGGTGCGCACAGACGGGCTGGCCGGCAGGAAAACCGTCTGCAGCTCCGGCGCCATGGTCTCGTTCATGCCCGCCATCTGCATCTCATAGTCGAGATCGGTGCCGTCGCGCAGGCCGCGGATGATGATCGAGGCGCCATGCTTCCTGGCGGCGTCGATGACCAGCCCATCGAACGAGACGACCTTGATGCGGTCGCTGTCGCGGCCGAATTCCGCCTTGGTCGCGGCCTCGATCAGCTTCACGCGTTCCTCGAAGGAAAACAGCGGCGTCTTGCCGGGATGAATGCCGATTGCAGCGTAGACGGTGTCGGCCACGGCAAGCGAAGCCTTCAACACGTCGAGGTGACCATTGGTCAGCGGGTCGAAGGAGCCGGCGTAAAGGGCGGTGCGTTCGGTCATGGCAGGCTTCTAGCGAGCCTCTCCGACAAAGGCAAATCCCATTGCTGCGCCCGATCGTGAACCTTTTCACGGACGTCAACGACAGACGAATGCGACAATCACGAACGCTTCACACAGCATTCACCAGCTTGCCGCTTCAGGAGATGAAACCAAAGCACCATCTTTATCGTTGTGATCGCAGGAGAACACGCAAATGCTGATCTACATGCTTGCCACTGCAATGACCATCGTGATGCTGATCGCCACCGCATTCGGGTTGCACCAGGAAGCGGCGCGGGTGCGCATCAAGACCAACACCAAGCGGCTCGATGGCTTCGTAGGCCGCAACCTGTACCACCGCCGCTGACTTCCAGCCATGATCGCACCGGCCAAGGGCCGGTGGCGCGCAGTAAGGCTATTCGGGATTTCCCTCGCCCGAATCTTCTGCGGTGTCGGCTTCACCCGAAGGCGCTTGCTCGGCTTCCTCGTCCGACTGCGGCTCCGAAATCCGCTCGACCGACACCACCTTCTCACCTTCGGCGGTGTTGAAGATGGTCACCCCCTTGGTGGCACGGCTGGCGAAGCGGATGCCATCGACGGGCACGCGGATGACGGTCCCGCCATCCGATACCAGCATGATCTGATCGTCGTTGCCGACCGGGAAGGTCGCGACCAGCCGGCCGATCTCGGCCACTTTCGAGACATCCGTGGCGCGGATGCCCTTGCCGCCGCGACCCGTCAGGCGGAAATCATAGGACGAGGAACGCTTGCCGTAGCCGTATTCGGTCACCGTCAGCACAAGCTGCTCGTGCATCTTGAGGAATTCGTAGCGCTCGTCGGAAAGCTCGGCTTCCTCGCCGATCTCCTCATTGGTCAGCGCGATCTCTTCCTCCTCGGCTGCACCGCCGGCGGCAAGCCGACGCTCGGATGCCGCACGCTTGAGATAGGCCGCGCGCTCAGCCGGTGAAGCATCTACATGTTCGATCACCGACATCGAGATCACGCGGTCGGTTTCGGCCATGGCGATGCCGCGCACGCCGACGGAATTGCGGCTCTGGAAGACGCGCACATCGGAGACCGAGAAGCGGATGCACTGGCCGGAATTCGCCGTCAGCAGCACGTCGTCATTGTCCGTGCAGGTCTCGACGCCGAGGATTTCGTCGCCTTCTTCCTCCAGCTTCATGGCGATCTTGCCGTTGCGGTTGACCTGGACGAAGTCGGACAGCTTGTTGCGTCGCACGGTGCCGCGCGTGGTCGCGAACATCACGTCGAGCTCGCCCCAGCTCGTCTCGTCCTCCGGCAGCGGCATGATGGTGGTGATGCGCTCGCCCTGCTCGAGCGGCAGCATGTTGATCAGCGCCTTGCCGCGCGACTGCGGGTTGCCGACCGGCAGGCGCCAGACCTTTTCCTTGTAGACGATGCCGCGCGAGGAGAAGAACAGCACCGGCGTATGCGTGTTGGCGACGAATAGCCGGGTGACGAAATCCTCTTCCTTGGTCGACATGCCGGAGCGGCCCTTGCCGCCGCGGCGCTGCGCCCGGTAGAGCGACAGCGGCACGCGCTTGATGTAGCCGGAATGGCTGACCGTGACGACCATGTCCTCGCGCTGGATCAGGTCTTCGTCTTCCATGTCCGCCCCGCCCTCGGCGAGTTCCGTGCGGCGCGGCGTGCCGAACTCGTCGCGGACGGCGATCAGCTCGTCCTTGACGATCTGCTGGATGCGCGCGCGAGAAGACAGGATGTCAAGGTAATCAAGGATTTCAGCGCCGATCTTGTTTAACTCGTCGGCGATCTCGTCGCGGCCGAGCGCGGTCAGGCGCTGCAGGCGCAGGTCGAGGATGGCGCGGGCCTGCTCCTCGGATAGATTGTAGGTGCCGTCCTCGTTGATGCGGTGGCGCGGATCATCGATCAGCTGGATCAGCGGAGCGACGTCGTGCGATGGCCAGCGCCGTTCCATCAACTGCTCGCGCGCCGTCTGCGGATCTGGCGCGGTGCGGATCAGCTTGATCACCTCATCGATGTTGGCGACGGCGATAGCGAGACCGACCAGCACATGGGCGCGCTCGCGCGCCTTGCGCAGAAGATATTTCGTGCGCCGGCTGATAACCTCGTCGCGGAAGCCGACAAAGGCCTTCAGCATGTCGATCAGCGTCAGCACTTCCGGCTTGCCGCCGTTCAGCGCGACCATATTGGCGCCGAACGAGGTCTGCAGCGGCGTGAAGCGGTAAAGCTGGTTCAAAATGACGTCGGCGACCGCCTCGCGCTTGAGCTCGACGACGACACGGTAGCCCTGGCGGTCGCTCTCGTCGCGGATGTCGGAGATGCCCTCGATGCGCTTCTCGCGCACGAGTTCGGCCATCTTCTCGATCATCGCCGCCTTGTTCACCTGATAGGGAATCTCGGTGATGATGATCGATTCACGGTCGTTGCCGCGCGCCTCGATGTTGACGCGGCCGCGCATGACGATCGAGCCGCGGCCAGTCGAATAGGCATTGTAGATGCCGGAGCGGCCAAGCACGATGCCGCCGGTCGGGAAATCCGGACCGGGCACGATCTCCATCAGCGCAGGCAGGTCGATCGCCGGATTGTCGATGATGGCGATGGCGCCGTTGCAGACTTCGGCCAGATTGTGCGGCGGGATGTTGGTGGCCATGCCGACGGCGATGCCGCCCGAGCCGTTGACGAGCAGGTTCGGGAAGCGGGCCGGCAGCACCTTGGGCTCGGTGGCGGAGGCGTCGTAGGTGTCCTGGAAATCGACGGTTTCCTTGTCGATGTCCTCCAGCAGCTCATGCGCAACCTTGGTCAGCCGGGACTCGGTGTAGCGCATCGCCGCCGGCGGGTCGCCGTCGATCGAGCCGAAATTGCCCTGACCGTCGATCAGGGGCACGCGCAGCGACCAATCCTGGGCCATGCGCACCAGCGCGTCATAGATCGAGGCGTCGCCATGCGGATGGTATTTACCCATCACGTCGGCGACCGGGCGCGCCGACTTCACATATTTGCGGTTCCAGTGATAGCCGCTCTCATGCGAGGCATAGAGGATGCGGCGGTGCACCGGCTTCAGGCCGTCGCGCACGTCGGGCAGCGCCCGACTGACGATCACACTCATGGCGTAATCGAGATAGGAGCGCTGCATCTCCTCGATGATCGAAATCGGCTCGATGCCGGTGGGGCCGCCCTCCGGCCCGCGCGGTGTCTTCTGGTCGGTCAAATCAGGTCACAATCCAGTCGGGAATCATTCGCCGCTTATATAGGAAGCCGGGCTGAAACTCCAATGGCTACGACACTTTTCCAAAGACAATTTCGGCGGCAATTTCAAATGGATACCGCTGATTGCGACGATATGGCCAAAGCCACACTTTGAGCTCGCAGGCCAAGTCGATCCCGAACGGCCTTGGCTAATGCCCGCGTCCGCCCGCCCGTTTGCGGCGGTAGGCGCCGGGCGCTTCTCCCATCTCGCGCCGGAACCTCCGGTTGAAGGTCGAAAGGTCGTTGAAGCCGGCATCGAAAGCAATTGTCGAGATCGCTTCGTTCGACGCGCACAGCCGCACCGCGGCCCGATGCAGCCTGGTCCTCAGCAGGAACTGATAGGGCGTCATGCCGGCGACATGACGGAACGTGCGCAGGAAATGATACGGGCTGGTCGCCGTGCCGTCGGCGAGTTCGGTCAGCGAAAGCGGGCGATCGGCGTTGAGCTCGATCAAACGCACCGCCTCGGCTACGCGTTTCTGGTCGCGGGCGCTGGGTGTCCAGGCAACCTCAGACGAATTGGCCGCAGCCCCGACCACCGCGCAGGCAATGCGCAGACCGAGTTCCTCGAACGCCTCGCCGTCGCCCGTTTGCTGCGCCGCCTCCGCTTGCGCCAGCAACGGCGCCAGCACCGGCAAGGGCGGCAGGCGTGGGTCGGCAAAGCCGAGCCGGCTTGCGCCCGGCACATCGGCGACGACGCGCTCCATATAGGCCGGCGAAAAATGGAAGGAGAGGCAGCGGTCGCCGGCGCCGTGCTCGTGGCCGCACTCGTAGCAGGCGCCCGGATTGCCGAGCAGGATGGCGCCTGGAGCAAGCATTGCGGTGCCTTGGCGCGTCCGGTAGCGGAACGTGCCTCTGGTCACGGCGGCGAGGCAGAAACCGCGATGCTGTTCCTCAAACGGGCGGTCGCCGGCGCGAGCCGTGCAGATCACGTCGGATACCTGCCAGCCATGCCCTGAGGCCAGGTTTTTCTCAGTCGTCGCCATCGCGAAAAAATAGCAATTTTTCCCAAGCCCAGAACCCCGCCATGCCCCTATTGCTCGCCTCTCCTGACAAACGAGGCAGCAACCATGACCGATCCCTTTGCCGAAGCCCTGCACAGCGACGCTCCCAATCCGGATCTCGCCGAGAAGCTCAAACTCTACGGCCGCTTCATCGGCGCCTGGACCTTCGACGCCACGCGCACGCTGGAGGACGGCACCAGGCTCACTGGGCGCGGCGAGGTGCATTTCGGCTGGGTTCTGGAGGGCAAGGCGGTCCAGGACGTCTGGATCCTGCCGGCGCGGAATGCCGGGGTGCAAGCCTCTCTCGGGCCATGGACCTTCTGCGGCTCGACGCTGCGCGTCTACGACCCCGGCGCGGACGCCTGGCATGTCTTCTGGAGCGATCCGCGCAACCAGTATTACAGCCGCCAGCTCGGCCGCGCCGAAGGCGACACGATCGTTCAGATCGGCGCCGACGGCACCGGCTCCTCGGTGCGCTGGAGCTTTTCGCACATCACCGAGAACGCCTTCCGCTGGCTTGGCGAGCGTTCGCATGACGGCGGCAAAACCTGGCGCACCGAGGTCGAGTTCCTGGCGCGGCGCTCGACTCCAGCCCGGCCGATCAACCACCTTAATCATGGAGAAAACGATGCTTGACCATATCTCGATCGGCGTCCGCGACAGCGGCGCCTCGAAGCGCTTCTACGACGCCGCTTTGGAGCCCCTCGGCTACTCGTGCCTCAGCCAGTCACCCGGCTCGCTCGGCTACGGCGCCAGGACCGTAGAACTCTGGGTCAATGAGGCCGGCCGGTCGGTCCCGGCCGACGCGGACTCCGGCCTGCACTTCTGCTTTGCCGCACCGACACGCGCCGGCGTCGACGCTTTCCATGCGGCGGCCTTGCTTGCGGGTGGCAAGGACAATGGCCGGCCCGGCCCGCGCGCCGCCTATAGCGACAACTACTACGCCGCCTTCGTAATCGACCCTGACGGCTACCGGCTCGAGGCTTATTGCAGCAAAGCTGAATAGCCGGCTGAAATCCTCCGTCCTGTTCCCACCGCTCCCCCTTTGCTCTACGAATGCAGGGCTTGGGCTTCGCCAGGCGGGAGGGGACCAGCGATGCCGAGCTTCGACACCCTGTTCAACGCCTTCGTCACCATCCTGGTGACCATCGATCCGCCCGGGCTGGCACCGCTCTTCCTCGCCGTCACGCGTGGCATGAACCGGGACGAGCGCCAGCAGGTCTCGGTGCGAGCTTCGTTGATCGGCTTTCTGGTGATGGCGTTGTTCGCCGTCGCCGGCGCGTCGATCCTGTCGGTGTTCGGCATCACGCTGCCGGCCTTCCGCGTCGCCCGCGGCTTCCTGCTTTTCTTCATCGCCTTCGAAATGGTGTTCGAGCGCCGTCAGGACCGCAAGGAGAAGATCGGCGACGTTGCCATCACCAAGGACATGATCCACAACATCGCCGCCTTTCCGCTGGCGATCCCGCTGATCGCCGGTCCCGGCGCGATATCGGCGACAGTGCTGCTGTCAGGACACTTCGAGGGCCTTGCCGCGCAAGCGGCGCTGGTCGGCATCATCGCGATCTGTCTTGTGCTCACCTTTCTGGTGTTCGTGCTGGCAGAGCGCATCGACCGCATCCTCGGCCAGACCGGCCGCTCGATCCTGACGAGGCTGCTCGGCGTTATCCTGGCGGCGCTTGCGGTGCAGTTCGTCGCCGACGGCGTCAGGGCGCTGATGGCTGCCTGAGCAGCATCCCTACTGCCTTATTTCACTGCTGTATCGACCACCTCGAAATCATGCGTGACGGCCGCCGTCTTGGCCATCATCGCGGTGGCCGAGCAGTATTTCTCGATCGACAGGTCGATCGCCCTTTTCACCTTGTCGTGCGACATCGCGCGACCCTTGACGATGAAATGCATGTGGATGCGGGTGAAGACGCGCGGTTCCGTCTCGGCACGATCCGCGTCCAGCTCGACCACGCAGTCCTCGACCGCCTCGCGACCTTTTTCGAGGATATGGACCACGTCATAGGCCGAGCAGCCGCCGGTGCCGATCAGCACCAGCTCCATTGGGCTCGGCCCTGGCGTCCGGCCTTCCGGCCCACGCGCCGTGCCCAGCACGACTTTGTGACCGCTGCCGGACTCGCCGACAAAGGTGCGTTCCTCAACCCATTTGACGCGTGCTTTCACGATGATCTTCCTCAGACGCTGCTTTGCAAGCGGACTATCGCCGCAACTATCAACTATAGGCAATTCCGGACGGAAACCGCGACGCACTTTCGCTCGAAATTGTTTATTGGCCGAATACGACCGTGTGCATGATGCGGCCGGGCACCAACGTGAAGATGCCGGCGCCGATCAGCGCAAATAGGTAGAGCTTGATCATGGCGCTGCGATGCGCGGCCACTTTATGGGTGTGCGCATACCAGACCGCCAGCGGGGCGGTGACAATCACCAGGATCGACAGGATGTGGATCGGGCTGAACGGCCCGATCAGGCGTATCTGCTGGATCCAGAAGCTCGAGACGGCGACGCCCAGCATCAGCGCGGCCCAGGCATAGCCCAAGACGCGGTGGCGTGTCGTGCCTTTCGGCAATGCCAGTTGCGCCCCGCCTATCGCCAGCGCGGCGAAGGCGGCGAACGCGTGCCATGGAATGGGAGGAGGCGCTGTCAGCAACGGTCCGAGCGACATCGCGCCTTCCCCTCAAACGACGATTGCGAGACCTTCAGAACGGAATCTCGTCATCCAGCTCGCGCGACGAACCACCGCCACCGCCCCTGGAACCGCCACCGCCGCCACGGCTGAAGCCTTCGTTCGGGCCCGACTGGCCGAAATCGGAACCCCGGCTGTTGCCGCCGCCGGCATAACTGCCGACCTGGCCGCCGCCTTCGCCGCGCGCGTCGAGCATCTGCAGCTCGCCACGGAATTTCTGCAGTACGACCTCGGTCGTGTAGCGATCGTTGCCGGTCTGGTCCTGCCATTTGCGCGTCTGCAGCTGGCCCTCGACATAGACCTTCATGCCCTTCTTCAAATACTGCTCCGCCACCTTGGCGAGCTGGTCGTTGAAGATGACGACATTGTGCCACTCCGTCTTTTCCTTGCGCTCCCCGGAATTCTTGTCGCGCCAGCTTTCCGACGTGGCGATGCGGATGTTGACGACCGGGTCGCCCGAATTCAGGCGGCGGATTTCAGGGTCCGCCCCGAGATTGCCGACCAGAATGACCTTGTTGACGCTACCCGCCATCATACTTCTCCGCGCTCATCCGAAACAAATTTTAAGTCGCTCACCTTACAGCCTGCGGTTCGCCCATGCCCGCGAAGGCTGGCTTTTCCCACAAGGTTTTTGTTCTCTGTTCGTTCTAGTCTTGACCGCTGTTTCTGTCAAGGAATGTCAGCAACAGGTAGTATTCCTGGGCAGGAAACAAGGGGGATATCGGAATGAACGTTGTTTCGCATGAGGATCAGCCGCGCGAAACGTGGCGCGCCGGGGTCGAAACCCGCATGCATGTTGCCGCCGCCAATGGCGCGGCGGGCCTTTGCATATTCGAGCAGTGGGTCGGACCGGGTAGCGGCGCACCAACGCATGCGCATATGGTCGAGGAAGTACTGACGGTGATTGCCGGCGAAGCCGAAATGTGGGTCGACGACCGACGGGCCGTGCTTGCCGCCGGGCAGTCCCTGATCATTCCCGCGCACCGCAAACATGGCTTTCGAAACGTGGCTTCCGGCACGCTTCACATCCATGCCGTGCTCGCATCGCCAATCTTCGAGGCAAGCTTCGACGGAGCGGCGGAGCCGGTGAGACGCTGGACGGCCTAAAACGGCGCTTGCCAAACCAATAAGTATCGACTTATGCTTTGCGCATGATCGAAGCAGAGATTTTCCGGGCCCTGGCCGATCCGACACGCCGCGCCGTCTACGAGCGGCTCGCGGCCGGCGAATTGACGGTGTCCGAGCTGCGCGCCGGCGTCAGCGTGTCGCAGCCGGCCGTCTCGCAGCATCTTGCCGTGCTGCGCGGCGCCGGACTGGTGATCGAGCGGCGCGCCGGCCGCAACGCCTATTACCGCGCCGACCCTCAAGGGCTCGATCCCTTGCTCGGCTGGATCGAACGCTACCGCGCCTTCTGGCCGGAGCGCATCGAGCGTTTGAAGAGGGTTCTGAAGGAAATGGACCAATGACGATTACCAAACACCCAGCAGCGGCCAACGCGCCGCTCAGCTTCGAATGCGAGCTTGCCGATCCGCCGGAAAAAGTCTGGCGGGCGCTCACCGAGCCGGAATTGCTCGCCGCTTGGCCGATGCCCAACGACATCAAGCCAGCGATCGGTGAGCGCTTTGCCTTTGCCGGACCAAACGCGCCGATCGAGTGCGAAGTGCTCGAGGCCGAGCCCGGCAAGCTGCTGCGCTATTCCTGGCGCGAGCGACCGGGCGTGGACACTGCCGACCGGCTACCGGCATTCGACCGTGCCATCTTCGAAAGCATTGTCACCTTCACGCTCGCGCGCACGGTTTCCGGCGGCACGCATCTCAGAATCGTCCATGATGGTTTCGCGACGGTCGCGCAACCTGTCGTCGCCGTTTCCGGCGCCGGCTGCGGGATTTCGCTCCACGCGCGCAAGAGCCCAGCTGCCGCCAACGCGCCAAGCATGATGCTGCGCGCGGCTTGACCAAAGAACCGAGGAGATCTGCGATGAGCGCCTTTGCCAATCTCGTGCCGATGGTGATCGAGCAGTCGAGCCGCGGCGAGCGCGCCTTCGACATTTTCTCGCGGCTGCTGCGCGAACGCATCGTCTTCATCAACGGCGAGATCAATGACGGCGTGTCGGCGCTGGTCTGCGCGCAGCTCCTGTCGCTGGAATCGGACCATCCCGACAAGGAGATATCGATCTACATCAACTCGCCGGGCGGCGTGGTGACCAGCGGCTTCGCCATCTACGACACCATGCAGTACATCTCCTGCCCGGTGTCGACGGTGTGCATGGGCTTTGCCGCCTCGATGGGCTCATTCCTGTTGATGGCAGGCTCGCCCGGTCGGCGCATCGCGCTGCCCAACACCAGGATCGTGCTGCATCAGCCGCTGGGCGGCTTCCAGGGCCAGGCCTCCGACATCCAGCGCCACGCCGAGGACATCCTGCGCACCAAGCGCCACATGACGGAGCTGTACGCCAAGCATTGCGGCCGGACCTATGACGAGGTCGAGCGCACGCTCGACCGCGACTATTTCATGACCGCCGAGGAAGCGAAGGCCTGGGGCCTCGTCGACCATGTCTACGACACGCGCAAGAAGGCGGCCTGACCGCGCGGCAAATTGATTGCGGCGCATCTGGCCTCGCCTTCGGCGCGCCTCTATAGTTCGCGCATGATCCGAGCGCGTTCCTTGACGAATCTGGGTTTTGCCGTTGTCGCAGTCGCCGGCGTGCTTGCGGTCGGCACCGCCGCTTTTGCCGACGACAATTCGACACAAAAACTGCCCGGCGTGAGCAGCGACTACCGTATCGCCAAGCCCGCGCCGCAGCCCGAGCCTGACGACTCACTGCCAGCCGGCAGCAACGGCACGTTCAAGATCGGCGACACCGATGTCAGGATTTCGGGTAGCATAACCATCGACATGGCAACGGGCGCCATCAGGCCTCCCAACCACTGAAGCTTACCCCGCATTGCGGACGCCGGCGACGGACCTTCGACTCGCAAAATGCAAGCCCCGCCACTGCTTCCGCAGGTGGACGGGGCTTTCATGGATCTGAAACCCAATTTTAGCCGGGAGTGGACTGCCGGCGTTCTGTTTCGGATGCAACGCGGCTTTCAGCCGACGATCCGACTATGGTCTCTGATTGTAGGAATCGGCAGGTCACGTTTTTCGGGTGGCGCTCACGCCTACCCTGGCACTATGCCCGCCGCGGCTCCATCGCTTCGTGGAGCCTCAAGGGACTGTCCGGTGGCGTCATGCTCCGCTCCTGGTCCGTTGTGGCAATGTCGTCCGAAGCGCAAATCGCTGAAGCCTGCGGCGTCTCGCAGGCCACCTCTGGGTGACGAGGCCATCGACAGACGGCCGGCTTCGTTGACGCCTTTGAGACTGCCCCCATGGGTCCGAGACGTCAACCGTTGAAGAGCCGGTTACAGAAAAATGTGATCGATCGGAGGTTACGTCCAGGTAAGTCGAATGCCTTCGACTGATCGGTCGCGACGGTTTTTGCAGCCGCTGTTTCCACAGCGCTTTGTCAGGAGGGTGTTCGGCCTTTGTTCTTTCCGCTTGCCCGCTCGCGCGAAAGGCGGTTAAACGCTTTGGTCGAGATTGTGGCGTCTCTCGACGCGGCGACGAGATTACCTACATAGGGGATGGCCGGGACAAACCCGCCAATCCAGCAAATTCCAGACCTGAGGCGGCGACCGGCGATGGCCGACCAAAAATATCTTTCCATTCGCGGCGCGCGCGAACACAATCTCAAGAACGTCGATCTCGACCTGCCGCGCGACAGCCTGATCGTCATGACCGGCCTGTCGGGATCCGGCAAGTCGTCGCTTGCCTTCGACACCATCTATGCCGAGGGTCAGCGTCGCTATGTCGAAAGCCTTTCGGCCTATGCCCGCCAGTTCCTGGAAATGATGCAGAAGCCGGACGTCGACCAGATCGACGGCTTGTCTCCCGCCATCTCGATCGAGCAGAAGACGACGTCGCGCAACCCGCGCTCGACAGTCGGCACCGTCACCGAAATCTACGACTATATGCGCCTGCTCTTCGCCCGCGTCGGCATTCCCTATTCGCCGGCCACCGGCCTGCCGATCGAAAGCCAGACGGTCAGCCAGATGGTTGACCGCGTGCTGGCGCTGGACGAGGGCACGCGTCTCTACCTGCTGGCGCCGATCGTGCGCGGCCGCAAGGGCGAATACCGCAAGGAACTTCTGGAGCTGCAGAAGAAGGGGTTCCAGCGCGTCAAGGTCGACGGCGTCTTCTACGAGATCGCCGACGTGCCGGCGCTGGACAAGAAATACAAGCACGACATCGACGTGGTCGTCGACCGCATCGTAGTTCGCGGCGATCTGGCGACGCGGCTTGCGGATTCGATGGAGACGGCGCTGAAGCTCGCCGACGGGCTTGCGGTGGCCGAGTTCGCCGACAAGCCGCTCGACGCCAGCCGGACGGGCGAGGACTCGGTCAACAAGTCGAAGAACGAGACGCATGAGCGCATCATGTTCTCGGAAAAATTCGCCTGCCCGGTGTCCGGCTTCACCATTCCCGAGATCGAGCCCAGGCTGTTCTCCTTCAACAATCCGTTCGGCGCCTGCCCGACCTGCGACGGCCTCGGCAGCCAGCGCGCCATCGACGCCAACCTCATTGTGCCGGACGAGAATGTCTCGCTGCGCGACGGCGCCATCAGCCCGTGGGCGAAATCGACCTCGCCCTATTACGCGCAGACGCTTGAGGCCTTGGGCAAGGCCTATGGCTTCAAGCTCGGCGACAAGTTCAAGGATCTGAGCGCCGAGGCGCAGCAGGCCGTGCTGCACGGCACGGGCGAGCGCGAGATCACCTTCCAGTATGACGACGGCCTGCGCTCCTACAAAACGACCAAGACCTTCGAGGGCGTCATCCCCAACCTCGACCGGCGCTGGAAAGAAACGGAATCGGCCTGGATGCGCGAGGAGATCGAGCGCTTCATGTCGGCCACCCCCTGCCCCGCCTGCAACGGCTACCGGCTGAAGCCGGAAGCGCTCTCAGTCAAGATCGCCGGCAGGCACATCGGCGAGGTCACGGAGCTGTCGATCCGCAAGGCCGACCGGTGGTTCACCGATCTGCCGGCGCAGCTCAACGAGAAGCAGAATGAGATCGCCGTCCGGGTGCTGAAGGAAATCCGCGAGCGCCTGCGTTTCTTGAACGATGTCGGCCTCGACTATCTGACGTTGTCGCGCAATTCCGGCACGCTGTCGGGCGGCGAGAGCCAGCGCATTCGTTTGGCTTCGCAGATCGGCTCCGGCTTGACGGGCGTGCTCTACGTGCTGGACGAGCCGTCTATCGGTCTGCACCAGCGCGACAACGCGCGCCTGCTCGATACGTTGAAGCACCTGCGCGACATCGGCAACACGGTGATCGTCGTCGAGCATGACGAGGACGCCATCCTGCATGCCGATTATGTCGTCGATATCGGCCCGGCCGCCGGCATCCATGGCGGTGAGATCATCGCGCAAGGCACGCCGCAGCAGATCATGGCGACGCCCGCCTCGATCACCGGGAAATATTTGTCGGGCGAGCTCGAGGTCGCGACGCCGGCGGTGCGCCGCGAGGCGAAAAAGAACCGGCGTATCAAGGTTATCGGCGCGCGCGGCAACAATTTGAAGAACGTCACGGCGGAGATCCCGCTCGGCACTTTCACCTGCGTCACCGGCGTCTCCGGCGGCGGCAAGTCGACCTTCCTGATCGAGACGCTGTTCAAGGCGGCCTCACGCCGCATCATGGGCTCGCGCGAGCATCCGGCCGAGCATGATCGCATCGAGGGCCTGGAGTTCCTCGACAAGGTCATCGATATCGACCAGTCGCCGATTGGCCGCACGCCCCGCTCCAACCCCGCCACTTATACCGGCGCCTTCACGCCGATCCGCGATTGGTTCGCCGGTCTGCCGGAGGCCAAGGCCCGCGGCTATCAGCCGGGCCGTTTCTCCTTCAACGTCAAGGGCGGCCGCTGCGAGGCGTGCCAGGGCGACGGCGTCATCAAGATCGAGATGCACTTCCTGCCCGACGTCTACGTCACCTGCGACGTCTGCCATGGCAAGCGCTACAACCGCGAGACGCTGGACGTGCTTTTCAAGGGCAAGTCGATCGCCGACGTGCTCGACATGACGGTCGAGGAAGGCGTCGAGTTCTTCTCGGCGGTGCCCGGCGTGCGCGACAAGCTCGAGACGCTGAAGCAGGTCGGGCTCGGCTACATCCATATCGGCCAGCAGGCGACGACGCTCTCCGGCGGCGAGGCGCAACGCATCAAGCTGGCCAAGGAACTGTCGCGCAAGGCGACCGGCAAGACGCTCTACATCCTGGATGAGCCGACCACCGGCCTGCATTTCCACGACGTCGCCAAGCTGCTCGAAGTGCTGCATGAGCTGGTCGACCAGGGCAACACGGTGGTGGTGATCGAGCACAATCTCGAAGTCATCAAGACCGCCGACTGGGTGCTCGACCTCGGCCCCGAGGGCGGCGACGGTGGCGGCGAGCTGGTCGCCTCCGGCACCCCGGAAGCGATCGTGCGCGAAAAGCGCAGCTACACCGGCCAGTTCCTGAAGGAGCTTCTGGAGCGGCGCCCCGGGGGCAAGCGCGAAGCGGCCGAGTGAGCGAGTGGGTCGGCAAGCGTTTGGAACAGTCTCGAATGAAGATCAGGCAAGCGCTTGCAGGTGATCTCCAAGCTGTCGTCGCGATAACCACGGACGCCTACGCCCCCTACACCGCCCTGTTCGGCGCGCCACCGATCCCGGTGACCGAGGACTATGCGCCCCGCATTGCGCGCGGCGAGGTCTGGCTGCTGGAGGATGGTTCCGATCTGGCCGGGCTGCTTGTCCTCGAGCGGCACGACGATCATGCCATGATCTTCAGCGTTGCCGTTTCGCCGGCCTTCCAGGGCAGGAAACTCGGCATCGCGCTGCTCGACTTCGCCGACGAGCAGGCGCGGTCATGGGGCGTGCCGGAGGTGCGGCTCTACACCAATTCGCGCATGGAGCGGAACATCGCGCTCTATTCGGCTTACGGCTATCGGGAAACGGGTCGCCGCGCCAACCCTTACCGGCCAGGATGGATATTGGTCGACATGGCCAAGCCGGTCGACAAAGCAGCCTGAGCCGCATTCAAAACTCGGAGGAGGAAGACTATGAGCCAAGGAAAGATCCGCTCCGGCATGGGCGGCTGGACCTTCGAGCCCTGGGACACCTCCTTCTATCCGGAGAAGCTCGCCAAGGCCAAGCAGTTGCACTATGCCAGCCGCCAGGTGCCGAGCATCGAGGTCAACGGCACCTACTATTCCAGCTTCAAGGAGCCGACCTTCGTCAAGTGGGCGAACGATACGCCGGACGGCTTCGTCTTTTCGCTCAAGGGCAACCGTTTCGTCACCAACCGCCGCGTGCTCGGCGAGGCCGGGGAATCGATAATGCGCTTCCTCGGCTCGGGTATTGTCGCGCTCGGCGACAAACTGGGACCGATCCTGTGGCAGTTCGCGCCGACGAAGAAGTTCGATGCGGACGATCTCGAGGCCTTCCTGAAGCTGCTGCCCGACAAGCAGGACGGCGTGCCGCTGCGCCATGCGCTCGAAGTGCGGCATGACAGCTTCATTGTCCCGGAATTTCCGGCTCTGGCGCGCAAATACAATGCCGCCATCGTCTATGCCGACCACGCCAAATATCCGGCGATCGCCGACGTCACCGGCGATTTCGTCTATGCCCGCCTGCAAACCGGCAGCGACGACAATCCCGATTGCTACACGCCGAAAGGGCTCGACGAATGGGCGGGCCGCATCAAGACCTGGGCGGAAGGCAGGCAGCCGGCCGACCTGCCGCGCGCCGATCCCAAGACCGACGCGCCGGTCAAGCCGCGCGACGTGTTCGCCTATTTCATAAGCGAGGGCAAGGTGCGTGCGCCCTTCGGTGCCATGGCGCTGATGAAGCGGGTGGCGGCCTAAACTGGCGCGGCTCTTTGTTGGAACGCCGGAAGTTTGCCCGGCGCGGCACGCCGTCGGCAGTTGGCTTGTCGGAACCTGCCGGCCATGTTGACCGTTCTGTCCCAGCCGATCGCGAGGTCGGCGGAGGGTTATCTCGCCGAAAGATCGGTACGGCGACCTCGCGAAACGCTCGACACATCCCGCAGCGTCGGAAAGGAGCGAGGGAAGATGACCGTCATCCTCGGTGCGTTGCTTACCATCGCAGGCGTCGTCTACATGGCAGGCGCCACTTTGAGGCGCGGACGCCTGAGTGACCCGGCATCTACAGCGCCGGACCGTCCGGCGCCGAACCTGGCAACACCAGGCCCCACACTGGAGCCGCGGCGACGCGGACTCCGTTTCCTCGGCCTGTCTCAGAATTGGCCAGGTCTGGTGATGATGGCAGTCGGCATCATACTGCTGTTGTCGGTGTTCGTCCTCTGACCTTACGGAATGTCGGAGTCTTCGCTCGCAGCCGGGTGCTCGACATCCACCGCTGCGCTTGAAGCTCAGAGCAATTCCGGAACGGTTGAAGTCTTGCGGCTCAAGCCGTCAGTGGTGCCCGATTACTTCGTTATAGGCGTCGAGGTCGACGTAAAAAACCTTGGTTATTTCGCCGAGCAGATCATCCTCGTCGTAGCCCTGCGACATCAGGATGTTGATCGCCGTCATGATATCGACGCGCTCGGTCAGTCGCCGCTTCTGATAGTCCTCGACAAAACGTTCCATCGCCTTCCCCTGGCAAGCTTTTGTTGGACGCATCGACCGACCATCACTGCGGGGAAAGCTAGTCGAGCTTGCTTGCGCGGACCTTGCGGGCGGAGCCCGCGCCATCCCCCTTCATCTCGACTGATACGGAAAGAGCCCGACTCACCAAGGCCATGCAAAGACTAGCATGCGCTATTGGCCACACCAGAGCCGTCGAACACTTCGTCATCCTTCCGCGTAACGACGCGAACCGGAGCGAAGACCCAAGGATCCATTCCGTTACTTGGAAGCGTCATTAATGGTGCATAATCCGCAATGATCTAGGCGTCCGCACGAGGAATCTATTCTGCATCGCGAGACCGGCGACGGCGTGCGCAGCTTCGGCCGCATCACCAGCGCCCGCCCGAGTGGCGAGTTGCCGCTGGTCACCGCACAGGTCGCCGCCGCGCCGCGAAGGCATCTGCCTCAGCACCGCAAACACCTCGAAGACATGCGAAGGAATGTTGCGGTCGCCGCGCTGAAGCGGCGCGAAGCCGGACTTCAGATTTTCGAGGACCGTGAGCAGCGGAGAGATCTCCCTGCCCTGCGGCACCATGCGATGCCCGACCGGGCGCGGTCATACGCCGCGCTCCGGTCGAGCGCCTTCCCCTCGAAGGCAACCCTTCCGCTCGTCAACCGGTGATGGTTGACGATCCGATCTCATCAAACTTGGTTGCAAGCGACGTGCCAAACGCGGACGCAGGCGGGGATCAGGAGAAATAGTCATAAATACAAACGTTTAGCGCTTGAGAAGCGAATAAAACGACTCCGATCAAGCACCCTGGGTTTGAGAAAACGTTGCGCAGCTCTGCCTAGATTTTGCCCAAATCATAAAATGCCCAATGCTTAATCTCGTCTCCGTGCCGGCACTCGCCGGCCAGTTGCGGGGCAGCGGCAAAATGGGGCAAGGTCGCCGCCGAAATGAGCGACCGCATGGCCTTCCCGATTCGCATTCTTCTGAGCTTGCTGCTTCTTGCGTCGGCCGTGGGCAAGGCCGGCGCGGACTTCGCCGAAGGCAAGCTTCCGGACGGCGTCTATCATTGCGAGGTCTATCTGCTCGGCCTCTTCATCAATCTCGGCGACATCACCATCAAGGGCAATGTCTATAGCGGCCCAGTGACCTTCGGCACGTCGGGAACCTACAACTACCAGATGGACGCCAATGGCGAGATCAGCTGGCTCGGCCCGCTCGGCGGCTATACGAGCGGCGGCAACTCGATCTCGCTGACACAGGCGACGCTCGACGATCCAGGCGCTCCCTCCTTCGACATCATCATGAAGCAGCAGGACGGCGCCTTTACCGCCTCCACCTGCACGAAACATTGATCGAACAAGGAACTTCGCTTCGATGCTGCGCACAACCTACCGCTTTATCTGCGGGTCGCCGGCCGACAGCCGAGGGGCAGTTGAAGCGGAAACCGCCTAAGCAGTGACCGCGACTTCCAGCGCCAGGCGGGTCATGTCGGTGAACAGCGCCTGGCGTTCGGAATACTCGGTCTGCTCGTCGGCGGCGACGTGGTCGACCACGGTCAGCAGCGATAGGGCGCGCGCGCCGAACTGCGCCGAGATGCGGTAGAGCGCGCTGGTTTCCATGTCGACCGCCAGCGCGCCGAGCGCCCTGGGCTCGTCGAAGCGGGCGCGGCCATCGGGATGATGGAAGATGTCGCTGCAGACGGTCAGGCCGGCGCTGCAGGCAATGCCGAGATCGGCGGCCCGCTGCAGCGCCAGCGCATGGAGCGCCTCATCGGGGCCCGCCGGCTGGTAAAGTCCGAACACCTGCCCGCTGATCGGGCCCTCGGCGCGCACGGCGCTTGAAACGACCAAGCCCCGCAGCGGAACGTCGTCCGACAATGCGCCGCATGTTCCTGTGCGGATCAGCGTCTTCACGCCATGATAGTCCAGCAACTCATGGGCATAGATCAGGAAAGAAGAGACGCCGATGCCGGTTGCCTGGATGCTGACCGGCTTGCCGCGGAAACGGCCAGTGAAGCCGAGGGCGCCCCGACGGAGATTGATGCAGCGCGGCGCCTCCAGAAAAGTTTGCGCCATCCACTGCGCGCGCTCGGGGTCGCCCGGCAGCAGCACCGTTTCGGCATAATCTCCCCTGCCCGCCTCGATGTGCGGCGTCACGCGCTATCACCCCCATGACAGGACCCATCCGATCGCCATCATGGCAGGCTGGCTGCAATGTGCAAGCGATAGCTGTTTAAGACATATCGCCTAAAAGGGCGCAGCGCTTTTGGGGAAACGACCTGCATCAAGCAATGATCTGAAGCGCGTCCCCTGATCTGCTTCACCGATGCGCTTTAAGATTCCAGCACGTCTTTGACGATCGTCGCCAGTTGCTTGAGCGAGAATGGTTTGGGCAGGAAGCCGAAATGCGCGTCGGCCGGCAGGTTTTTGGCAAAGGCGTCCTCGGCATAGCCGGAAACGAAGACGAATTTTATGTCCGGCTGGCGCTTGCGCAATTCGCCGAGCAGCGTCGGCCCGTCCATTTCCGGCATCACCACATCGGACACCACGATGTCGACCTTGCCGCCGAGTGCCTCGAAGACCTCCAGCGCCTCGACGCCGGAGGAAGCCTCGTGAACGGTGTAGCCGCGCGAAGTCAGCGCCCTCACGCCGCCCATGCGAACGGCGTCCTCGTCCTCGACCAGAAGCACGGTCGCCGAACCTGAGAGGTCCTTCGTCGTGTCGGCCGGCTTGGCTGGAGCTGCCGCCGCCGCAGTGTCGGCAGATTCGCTCGCCTTCTTCACCTCCGTCACGTGACGCGGCAGGAAGATGCGGAACACCGTGCCCTTGCCGACTTCGGAATCGCAGTAGATGAAGCCGCCGGTCTGCTTGATGATGCCATACACCATCGAGAGGCCAAGGCCCGTTCCCTTGCCGACCTCCTTTGTGGTGAAGAACGGCTCGAATATCTTCTTCAGCACCTTTGGCGCGATGCCGCTGCCCGTGTCCTCGACCTCGACCAGCACATAATCGGCCGGGATAAGCTCGCGATACGGGAACGATTTGCACTCCTCGGCCATGACGTTGCGGGTGCGCACGGTAAGATCGCCGCCGGTGGGCATCGCATCGCGCGCGTTGACGGCGAGATTAACCACCACCTGCTCGAATTGGCCGATGTCGACCTTGACCGGCCACAGATCGCGCCCGTGGTCGATCTTCAGCCTGATATCGTTGCCCACCAGGCGGGCAAGCAGCATGCGCAGATCGGCAAGCACATCGGTCAGGTTGAGAACTTCCGGCCGCAGGGTCTGCTTGCGCGAGAAGGCCAGCAACTGCCTAACAAGCGACGCCGCCCGGTTGGCGTTCTGCTTGATGTTCATGATGTCGGGGAAGGACGGGTCCGACGGCCGGTGGTTGGTGAGCAGGAGGTCCGACGCCATGATGATGGCGGTGAGCACGTTGTTGAAGTCGTGCGCGATGCCGCCGGCAAGCTGGCCGACCGCCTGCATCTTCTGGCTCTGCGCCATCTGGCCCTCGAGCGCCTTCTGCTCGGTAGTCTCGACGGCGTAGACGATGGCCGATTCCTCCGCACCCTCGCTACCGGCGCCGTCGGCGACGGCATTCACGTAGAAGCGGATGTGGCGCTCCTCATGCCCAGGCAGCAACGAGTCGATCGGCTCGATATTGGCCTGCCGCTGCCGCGCCTTCTCGAAGGCGGCGGCGAAGGCCGGCCGGTCGCGTTCATGCACCACGCTCTCAAAACGCACACGCCGGTCGACAGCGTCCCGGTCGACGACGGACGAAAACAGCGACAGGAACGGCGCATTGGTGCGCAGGATGCGCCCGCCGGCATCGACGCCGGCTATCGCCATCGGCGTCGAGTTGAAGAAACGCGTGAAGCGCACCTCCGAGGCGCGCAGGTCGGCGGACGCGTCCTCACCCTGGGTGCGGTTGAGCACGATGGTGCGCGTCGGCCCGTTCACTCCTTCGCGGCTCGCCGAAACGCGGTGCATGAAGCGGACGGGCAGTGCCTGGCCGCTCATTGTCGTCAGATCAAGGTCGATGACGGCGTTGCGCGTGGCGCCGGGATCAGCCTTGACCGAGCGGACGAGCGCCATGCCGTCGCCGGCAACGATCTCCGGCAGCGTGACCGCGCCCGGGGTGAAGCTGGCAAGGTCGATGCCCAGCCATTCGGCAAGCGTCGCATTGATATAGGTGACGCGGCCTTCCTGGTCGGCCGAGAAGAAGCCTGCGGGCGCGTGGTCGAGATGGTCTATCGCCTTTTGCAGGTCGAGGAAGAAACGCTCCTGTTCCGCCCGCTCCTGCGAAATGTCTGCGATCTGCCAGGCAAGCAGCGGCAGCCGCTGGCCCGGCACATTGAAGGCGCGCGCGCGGACGCGGTACCAGCGCGCGCCCGGCTCGGCCCCAGGCTTGATCGACTGCGCCAGGCGGAATTCACCGTCGCCCGCCTGGCCGTCGCGCAGGCCGGACGCCAGCCGGTAGATGGTCATCGAGGCCTCGGGGACGTCCGAAAGCAGCCCCTCGACCGTCTTGAGGTCCGCCGCCGAAGCGGCCCCCGTCATCTCGGCATAGGCCCGGTTGGCGTAGATTACGCGACCCTTGGTGTCGGTGACCAGGAGGCCTTGCGACATTGAATCGACGAACGCTTTGGACAGCTCGTCGCCGGTTGAACGCGGGGCGATCTGCACGAAGCCGATCGCCGTCGCGAACAGAAAGCCGACGCCGATCATGGCGAGCACGCCAAGCATGCCGAGCAGGAACGGATCGCCGAGGCGCTCGCGGAACAACCCGAAAACGACCGCCGCGCCGGTCAAAACGACGATGAAGATGATGAGCCTGGCGATGGCGCCCGGACGCGTGTTTTGGTCGACGATCGGTACCGGATAGAAATCGCCGCGCGTTTCCTTGGCCATGTGCCCCCTGCTCGTGATTCCGATGCCCCGACACCCGCGAACGGCCGGTTGAATCACATTCTCCTGTAGCGGAAAAGGCCCGGACGGCAAATGTCCGATAAAATCAACGATTCATGTTTCAAACTGTTCACGATGGGTGATGTCGCCTTGCGGAGGCTAGTCCCTAAGGTCTAGTGTCGCGTCACTTCAAAGGCGATTGGGTGCACCGATGCTGCAGTGGCTGGATAGCGTAGCGGGGCCGGGTTACGTCGCTGCAATTCTATGGACGTTCGCGGCCCTTGTTCTGCTGGTCGTGGTCCTGCTCGTCATCAAGGTAGTCCGCAACCTGACTTTCGGCACCTTCGTTGCCGGAGGCCGGAATCGCAAGACACGGCTCGCCGTCATGGACGCCACCGCTGTCGACAGCCACCGCCGGCTGGTGCTGGTGCGGCGCGACGATATCGAACACCTCATCCTGATCGGCGGCCCGACTGATGTCGTGGTCGAACGCGACATAAGGCTGGCAGCACCTCGCCGTCCGGCGCTGACCGGAGACAGCGGCCAGCAGCAGGCCGCCGCGCCGCGCCCGCGGGCGCCTCAGCCCGCACCCGCCCCGGCCAGGCAGCCGACCGCACCGGCGCCGGCTCCCGTGAGCGAGCCCGTGTCGCGCCCGCGCGCGGCGCCCCCTCCGGCAAAGCCGCCGGTACCGCCTCCCCCGGCCGCGAAAGTCATGCCGCTCCCTGCGTATGGGACGAATGGTACCAGCCGGCAGGCCCCGCCGCAGCCCTCCAACGACTCGATCGACGACACACTGATGCACGAGCTCGAGGCATCGTTGGAGGAGTCCCATTCCAAACCGGCAAGCAAGCCGGCGGCGAAGCCCTCGCTCGATGACGAGATGACCAAGCTTCTCGGCGAGCTGGCCAGCCACAAACGCTGACCCCCAAAGGATTGCCGCTCAAAAAGAAAATGGCCGGAAAGATCCGGCCATTTTCGCAAAACATGCGTCTGTCCCAACCCGCGTCAGTCGTCGCGGTAGACCTTCTCGCGGCGTTCGTGGCGCTCCTGCGCCTCGATCGACAGCGTCGCGATCGGGCGGGCGTCGAGCCGCTTCAGCGCGATCGGCTCGCCGGTTTCCTCGCAATAGCCATAGGTGCCTTCGTCGATCCGCTGCAGCGCGGAGTCGATTTTCGAGATCAGCTTGCGCTGGCGATCGCGGGCGCGCAGTTCGATGGCTCGGTCGGTTTCGGAAGAGGCGCGGTCGGCTAGGTCGGGATGGTTGGCGTTTTCTTGCTGGAGGATTTCGAGTGTTTCACGCGCTTCGCGAAGGATGTCATTCTTCCATGTGATAAGCTTCTGGCGGAAGTATGATTTCTGCCGTTCGTTCATGAACGGCTCGTCTTCGGAGGGTACGTAATCGGCGGTAACGATGTCGTTCATTCGACTCACCCAACAACCCCAAATTTGGCGCCTATATATTCGCGGACAAGGGGCTGCACAAGCGGAAACAATAACAGTTTCACGCATTTGTTAGTCTTCGCAGCAGCAGGCATTCGCGGCGGCCATTTCTCAACGGTCGGGATCGAAATCATCAGCGATTCGGCGCGGTTGCGCGTCCTATGCCATTGTGCACGACACCGTTCTGGTGACTAATCGCCAAAACGCTCAGCGTATTCAACATAAAGGGGGAGCCGGTTGAGCAGACTTTATCTGTTGAGGCATGCCAAAGCCGGATGGGCGCTGCCCGGTATTCGTGACTTCGATCGTCCGCTCGACGAATCGGGCATGGCCGACGCTGAGGCGATGGGTGACGCCATGCGGGCCCGCGACTACGTGCCGGATGTCACGCTCTGCTCCAACGCCAAGCGAGCACGGCAGACCCTGGAAGGCCTTGCGGGCCGCACCGACACCGGCCGGGTGCTGTTCTTCGACACACTCTACAGCGAAGATGCCGCCGGTTATCTCGAAATCATTCGTAAGAACAGCGGGGCCGGCTCATTGCTGGTGATCGGCCACAATCCGATGACCGAGGACCTGGCCATGGCGGTGTCGGGCGACGGCGATGAGACCGCGCGAGGCATGCTCAACCACGGCTTTCCCACTTCCGGACTCGCCGTCGTGCGTTTTCCCGGCAATCTCGGTGAAGCAGGCCAAGGCCGTGGTTATCTCGAGGCCTTTCTCAGTCCCGCCGATCTCTGACACCATTTCAAACGCCTTGCCCAAGGCCTATATCGGGCCCTGACGGGCGACCCAGAGGCAGATTTGGCATCATCGCTGACCACTTTCACCGACGAGGCGAGGATTGCGCTCGACACGTTGTCGGGCCGGGCCGCCGGGCTCTTCTCCCCATCCCTGCGACTGGGCGTCACCGGCCTCTCCCGCGCCGGCAAGACGGTGTTCATTTCCGCTCTCGTCCATAACCTTATCCATGGCGGGCGGCTGCCGCTGTTCGAAGCGCAAAAATCGGGCCGCATCGCCCGCGCCTTGCTCGAGGAGCAGCCGGACGACGCCGTCCCGCGCTTCCAGTACGAGGACCATGTCGCGGCCCTGGTCGACGACCGTGTCTGGCCGGATTCGACGCGCGCGATTTCAGAGCTGAGGCTGACCATCGAATACGAGTCGGCCTCCGGCTGGAACCGGCTGTTTTCGGCCGGAAAGCTGTCGATCGACATCGTCGATTATCCCGGCGAATGGCTGCTTGACCTGCCGCTGCTCGGTAAATCTTTCGCCGATTTTTCGCGCGAGGCGGTGGAGCTGGCCGCCCTGCCGGTCCGCTCCGACCTGTCACGGGCGTGGCAGGAGCTGGCCTCCTCGGTCGATCCGGATGCCGACGCGGACGAGATGACGGCGCGCCGTCTCGCCGAAAGCTTCGCCGCCTATCTCACGGCCTGCAAGCTCGACGAACGTGCGCTGTCGACGCTGCCGCCGGGTCGTTTCCTGATGCCGGGCGATCTCGAAGGCTCGCCGGCGCTGACCTTCGCGCCGCTGATGAAATTGTCGGAACGGCGCCGCCCCGGATCGCTGCAGGCGATGATGGAGCGCCGCTACGAAGCCTACAAGACCCATGTCGTAAAACCGTTCTTTCGCGAGCATATCACCCGTCTCGACCGCCAGATCGTGCTGATAGACGCCATGCAGGCGCTCAACGCCGGCCCGGCCGCCATGGCCGACCTCGAACGGGCCGTCACCGAAATCCTCTCCTGCTTCCGACCCGGGCGGGGCAATTTCGTCACCGACCTGTTTTCGAGGCGCATCGACCGCATCCTGGTGGCGGCGACCAAAGCCGACCAGTTGCACCACGAAAGCCATGACCGGCTGCAGGCGATCGTGCGCCGCCTGGCCGACCGGGCGGTGGCGCGGGCCAATTTCAGCGGCGCCGATGTCGATGTGGTCGCCATGGCGGCGGTGCGCTCGACCCGCGAGGGCACCGTGAAGCAAGGCCGCGAGACATTGCCGGTGATCATCGGCACGCCCTTGAAAGGCGAGAAGATCAACGGCGAGACATTCGACGGCAAAGCCGAAACAGCCATATTTCCCGGTGACTTGCCGGAAAAGGTCGATCCCGTGTTCGACGTTTCCGGGCAGCAGGCGGAAAACAATGCGATCCGTTTCGTGCGCTTTCGTCCGCCGAAGCTCGAGCGGACGGCCGAAGGCGTCACGCTGTCTTTGCCGCATATTCGCCTCGACCGCGCGCTTCAGTTCCTGATCGGAGATCGTTTGGCATGAATCCGCCCCGCAAACCGGCGGCCTTCCGCATCGAGCCCGAGCCCGCGCCAAGGCACGAGGCGCCGCAGAAGCGTGGCGCCGAACAGCCCGTGCGCAGGCCACGCGCCGCCAGGGCCGATGTCGCCGTGGTCATTCCCTCGGAGATCGACGTTTTCGACCAGCCGGATATCGAGCAGGCCCCGCCGCCACCGGCGACCGCTCCAAGGAGGCGCTCGCTGCTGGCACGCCTGTTTTTCGGAGCTTTCGGCGTGCTTGTCTCGCTCGCGGTGGGCCTGTGGACGGATCAGCTCATCCGTGATCTTTTCGCGCGCGCCGAATGGCTGGGCTGGCTGGCGGCCGGCATGGCGGCCATCGCGCTTTTGTCGCTGCTGATCGTCCTGATCCGCGAGTTCCTCGCCATCGCACGCCTCGCTGAGGTCGAGAAACTACAGCGACGGGCCGTGGATGCGGTGGCGCGCGACGACCCCAAGGCCGCGCGCGCTCTGGTCGACGAGCTTTCCGCCTTCGTCGCGGCAAAACCGGAGACCGCGGCCGGCCGCCGCTCGCTCGCCGAATTGCGCGGCGAGATTATTGATGGCGCCAATCTGGTGCGGCTCGCCGAGACCGAGATTCTGTCGCCGCTCGATGCCCGCGCCAAGATGATGATCCTGGAGGCCGCGAAGCGCGTCTCGCTGGTGACGGCGGTCAGCCCGCGCGCGTTGGTCGACGTCGCCTATGTCGTGTTCGAAGCCGGCAGGTTGATCCGGCGCCTGTCGGAACTTTATGGCGGCCGTCCCGGCACGCTGGGCTTCTTCCGCCTGGCGCGCGGTGTGCTTGCCCATCTCGCGGTGACCGGCTCGATCGCCGTCGGCGACAGTTTCGTGCAGCAGATCGTCGGCCACGGCCTTGCCGTGAAGCTCTCGGCAAAGCTTGGTGAAGGCGTCGTCAACGGCATGATGACGGCGCGCATCGGCATCGCGGCGATGGAAACGACGCGCCCGCTGCCGTTCATTGCGGTAAAGCGACCGGGGCTAGGCGATTTCCTCTCGGCATTGACCTCGTTCGCGACGCGAAAGGATGGCCGAAGCGAGCAGTAAGGTAAATGCAGAAACGGTCGCCAGTGACGAAGCATTAACCAATCTTCTTCATGGTCACTCTGGTTCCAACAGCAGACTCGTTCGTGCCGGGTGTTGTCAATGAGAAGCGTAATCTTGTCCTGCGTCATGACCGCAACGGTTGCGGCCGCCGTACCGCTCGGCCTCGTCGAAAGGGCCTTTGGAGCAGAGGCTGACAAGCAGTTTTTCCGCTCGGTCGAAGGCAAATGGGTCGGCCCTGGCGAAATCATCGCCGGCAAATACAAGGGCACGAAATTCACCTGCAATTTCAACGGTTCCACGCCGGACGGCAAGGTCGGCATGACGCTAGACGGCGACTGCCGGGTCGGCGTCTTCACCCAGAAGATGTCGGCGACGGTCGAACGCCGGGGCCGGGATGGTTATAAAGGCACTTTCATGGGCGGCTCGACCGGCAACGGCATGGACATTGTCGGCGGCAATGTCGTCGATCCCCAAAAGGTCGTCTTCACCATTAACCGCAATCAGTTGAACGGCGTCATGCAGGCGCGCGTTCCCGACGACAATTCGATGACCGTGACGGTCGCCGTGCGCGTCGACAAGCAGCTGGTGCCGGTCATCGGCATGAGCCTAAAGCGGGTCGACACGGTCGAAGTCGGCTCGATCGCGAAGAACTGAGCAAAGGCGATCGAGGAAGACAAAAGGCGGCAGCCAATGGCCACCGCCTTCTTTCGTTTTGACTTGGCTCAACCCTTGATGGCGGCAGTCACTTCGTCATATGCCTTGCAGACTTCGTCCAGCGTCGTGGCATTCTGATATTTCGTCGTCACGGCCTGCACCTTGGCCGTCAGATCAGCCGCCTTGCTCGGATCCTTGGTGATTGCTTCCTGAAGCGCGGCAGCCATGTCCTGCGCCTTCTTGGCGGCGATCTCCTGTGTGCACTCCGGTCCCTTCGAACAGGCCGAAACGGCCAGCGCCGCAACGCCAACGGCAACGAGCAAAAAATTCTTCATGTCAGTCATCTCCTCAAAAAAAGGCAGCGGCCCATCGCCGCTGCCCTCCAATGGCTGAAGCTCCATAGCCAAAGCCTACCGGCCTTAACCTTTGATTGTGGCGGCGCGCAACGACCGGGCTCCGTAAACTTGTGTACGAAGCTGCAGCGGGAGTTTGCCTGACGGCACACGCTCGTTTTCGGGCCGACACCCCTGCTCTTCCTGCCAGGCCCCCTGCCCTTGCCTCGCACTCCCGCTGCATGCAAGGAGTGCTGAAACGAAAGGACGGTAGTCATGGCGGCTGAAGCATCGGGCAGCGATCTCGTACAGGTAGTGGCGCTGCTCGCTGCCGGCGTGATCGCCGTGCCGATCTTCAAGCGCATCGGGCTGGGCTCCATCCTCGGCTATCTCGCTGCCGGTGTGGTCATCGGGCCGTTCGGCCTCCGCATTTTTTCCGAATCGGAAGCCATCCTTCACGTCGCCGAGCTTGGCGTCGTCATGTTCCTGTTCATCATCGGCCTGGAAATGCAGCCGTCGCGACTCTGGGGCCTGCGCCGGGAAATCTTTGGTCTCGGCGCGCTGCAGGTTGGCGTCTGCGCCGTTCTGTTGACGCTTGTCGGCCTGGCCGGAGGCTTTCCGATCGCGCAATCCTTCGTCGCCGGCGCCGGCTTCGTGCTGACCTCGACCGCGATCGTCATGCAACTGCTCGAGGAGCGCGGCGAGATCGCCGCGCCCAAAGGGCAGCGCATCGTCTCGATCCTTCTGCTCGAAGACCTGATGATCGTGCCACTTCTGGCGCTGGTGGCGTTCCTGGCGCCGGGAGGCGCGGAGACCAGCCTGTCTGAGCGCTTGACCGAAGTGGGGATCGGGATCGCGGCGATCGTCGGCCTCGTCGTGGCCGGTCGCTATCTGCTCAACCCGCTCTTCCGCATCCTGGCCGATGCCCGCGCCCGCGAAGTGATGACGGCCGCCGCCCTGCTGGTGGTGCTTGGGTCGGCGCTAGCCATGCAGCTTTCCGGTTTGTCGATGGCGATGGGTGCGTTCCTCGCCGGCGTGCTGCTCTCCGAATCGACCTTCCGCCACCAGCTCGAAGCCGATATCGAGCCGTTTCGCGGCATCCTGCTCGGCCTGTTCTTTCTTGCCGTCGGCATGTCGCTCGACCTTGGCGTCGTCGCCCAGAACTGGCGCCTAGTCGCCATTTATGTCGTCGCCTATATGGTCATGAAGGGGCTCGGCATCTATCTGGTCGCGCGTATGCTCAAGAGCGGCCATCGCGAGGCGCTCGAGCGCGCCGTCGTCATGGCCCAGGGCGGCGAATTCGCCTTTGTGCTCTATTCCTCGGCCGCCGTCGTCGGCATCATCGACGGTCAGGCCAATTCCACGCTGACCGCCATCGTCATCATCTCCATGGTGCTGACGCCCGTGGCTATCTTGGCTCTGCGCTACCTCACCCCGCGCGACGAGCAATCGCTGGAAGGCGTCGACATCGCCGACGGGCTAACCGGCAGCGTGCTGATCATCGGCTTCGGCCGCTTCGGCCAGATCGCCAGCCAGCCGCTGCTTTTGCGCGGCCTCGACGTCTCGATCATCGACAATGAGGTCGAGATGATCCAGGCGGCGGCCGATTTCGGCTTCAAGGTCTATTACGGCGACGGCACGCGGCTCGACATCCTGCGTGCGGCGGGCGCTGGCCGCGCGCGCGCCGTGCTGATCTGCGTCGACAAACCGGACGTGGCCGTGCGCATCGCGCAATTGATGAAGGCGGAATTCCCGCTGGTTACTATCTTGGCGCGCGCCTTCGACCGCGGCACCGCGCTGCAACTCATCCGCGCCGGCGTCGACTATCAGTTGCGCGAGACCTTTGAATCGGCGCTGGTCTTCGGCGGCTCGGCCCTGGAAGCGCTGGGCGTCGATCCGGAGGAGGTAGCCGAGGTGATCGAGGACGTTCGCCGCCGCGACACAGCTCGCATCGAGACACAGCTCGCCGAAGGTATCCGCGCCGGCCAGCGCTTTCTCAAAGGCAATATCGGCACGCCGATCCCGACCCCGCTCGCGCAGCCGCGCCGCGCCGGCCGGGCGCTGAACGAAGAGACGGCCGGCGTGCTGAACAAGGCAGAGACGAAGAGCTGAGGAGCAACGCATGGCAGAACTCGACCCTCGGGCGCTTGCCGTCACCAAATTCTGGCGCGATGCCGGCGAGGACGCCTGGTTCGAAAAGAACGACGCGTTCGACTCGGGTTTCCGCGACTGCTTCCTCGAGCTGCACCACGCCGCCGCCCGGCGCGAATGCGACGCCTGGAGCGAGCATGCCGAAGGATCGCTGGCGTTGATGATCCTGCTCGACCAGTTTCCGCGCAACTGCTTCCGCGGCACCGGACATATGTACGCGACCGATCCGCTGGCCAGGCATTTCGCCGACCTGGCGATCGCCGCCGGTCAGGATCTCGAGCTCGAAGAAGCGCTTCGTGTCTTCCTCTATCTCCCCTTCGAGCATTCGGAGTCGCTCGCGGATCAGGAACGCTCGCTCGAACTCACAGCAGCCAGGGCGCCGGATTATCTCAAATACGCCAAGGAGCACCTGGAGATCATCCAGCGCTTCGGGCGCTTCCCGCATCGAAACAAAATGCTCGGCCGCGAGACGACGCCCGAGGAAAAGACGTTTCTCGAGGGCGGCGGTTTCTCCGGCTGATAGCCGGACCAATTCCAGAAGTGTAGCGGTTTTCCGCCCAGAAAATTGCTTGAAAACAAACGGCTCAGCCGAGCCACCACTCGCGGCCGGACGGCAGCCGCTCGATCCCCGAAATATCGACGGCGCCGAGCCGCTCCGACACGCTTTTGTTGCCGACCACAAGATCGGGCGCGATCTCGGCCAGCGGCGCCAGCACGAAGGCCCGCTCCAGCATGCGCGGGTGGGGAACCTCAAGACCCGTCTCGTGGATCACCCGGTCACCGAACACCAGAATGTCGATGTCGATCAGGCGCGGCCCCCAACGTTCCTCGCGCACCCGCTTCAGGCGCCTCTCGACATCCAGGCAGAGATCGAGCAGGTCGCGTGGCGAGCGCGCGGTTTCGATGCCGGCCGAGGCATTAAGAAAATCCGGCTGGTCGAGCTTGCCCCACGGCGGCGTCCGGTACAGCGAGGAAACAGCGGTGACGCGCGTCTTGTCGTCGCCGTCCAGCATGCGCAGCGCCGCGGCCATGGATTTCGCCGGATCGCCGAGATTCCCGCCGAGGCTAAGGTAGACGGCGCTATTGGGGCCAGACAACTGTCACCTCGACATGATCGAGCACGCCCGGAACCGGGGCGTTCGGCTTGCGCACCGTAATTTCCGCTTTCCTGATCTGCGGAAAGCGCGCCGCCAGCGCCTTCGCCACTTCCAGCGCCAGCGCCTCGATCAGGAAGCGCCGGTGCCCGGTGACGATCTTCTCGATGACCGCGAAGGCGATGCCGTAATTGACGGTATCCTCGATCGAATCGTCCTCCAGCGGCCGGCTGGGCTCGACGGTGAGTTCGGCGTCGACATAAAAACGCTGGCCGAGCGTCTCCTCCTCGTCCAGCACGCCGTGCCGGGCAAAGAAGGCGCAGTTCTTCATGCGGATGACATACATCGTCAGCGTCCGGGAGAAAGTTTTTCGCGCGTCAGCATAGCATCGGCCATCGCCAGCGCATCCACGTTGATTGCGACATCGTGGACGCGAAAAAGATCGGCTCCCTTGAGCCGCAGAATGACGCTCGTGGCCGCGGTGCCGACAGCACGCTCAGCAGGCTCGCGACCCGTGACGCCGCCGATAAAACGCTTTCGCGACGTTCCCGCCATCAGCGGAAAGCCGAGCGCCTGAAGCTCGGAGAACCGCGCCATCAGATCGAGATTTTCCTCCGTCGTCTCCTTGGCAAAGCCGAAACCGGCGTCGAGCACGATCTGGTCCTCGGCAACATTGCTGGCGCGCGCGATCTCCAGCGATTTGCTGAGGAACAGAAGCTGGTCCTCGATCACGTCCGGCAGCTTCTGGCGTTCACGGCCGGTATGCATAATGATGAGGCCGGCGCCGGTCTCGGCCGCGACTCTCGCGATGCCGGGCTCGCGCTGCAGTCCCCAGACATCGTTGACGATATGCGCCCCCGCAGCGACGGCCCGCCGCGCGGTGTCCTCGCGATAGGTGTCGACCGAAATCAGCGCCTCGCCCGATGCCGCGAGCGCCTCGATGACCGGCAGCACCCGCGTCTGCTCTTCTTCGGCGCTGATCGGGGCAAAACCGGGCCGCGTCGATTCCCCGCCGATGTCGATGATGGCCGCGCCCTCTTCCGCCATGCGGCGCGCCTGGGCTATCGCCTTCTCCGGCGCGATGAACAATCCCCCGTCGGAAAAACTATCCGGCGTGACGTTGAGGATGCCGACCACGACCGACTTGGGGCCGAGGTCGAGATGGCGTCCATGCGCGAGCTGCCACCGCCTTGTCGTCATTGTCCATCAACCATGCGTGATCCGCGCGAAATCAATTTCGTTGCGCCGGCAACGGCCGTAAAGCAAGGTGCGTGAAGAGGCAACATGATGAACCGTTCCCTGCTCTGCGCCCTGATGCTCACGCTGGCCGCCACGCCGGCCGCCGCGGCGAATCTGGTGAAGACCTACAGCTATTTCAGCGTCGGCGGCCGCACGCTGGACGACATCGAAAAACAGCTGACGAAAAACGGACCGGAAGTGAAGAGCACCGGCTCCCGGCATCCGGGCGCAACGCAGATGGCCTTCACCACCCGCGTCAGCTACGCGCAGACCGCGAATTCCTGCCGGATCGCGAACGCGCAGGTGACCGTGAAGGTCAAGGTGATCCTCCCGGAATGGCGGCGCCCGCGCAAGGCGGATCCGCAGGTCAGGCTGTTCTGGGATACGCTGTCGGCCGACATCAAGCGCCACGAAGAGCGCCATGTCGAGATCGCCAAGAACCACGCGCGCGAACTCGAGGACGCGCTGAAGGCGACTTATCCGCAAAGGACCTGCGAAGCCGCGAAGGCCCAGGCCGCCCAGATCTCGGCCGCCATCCTCGCCAAGCACGATCGCGCCCAGGTGCAGTTCGACCGCGTCGAAAGCGTCAATTTCGAGAGCCGAATCATCCGGCTCCTGCGCTACCGGATGCAGCGCACCCAAAGCGGGCGGTTGCCGCCGGCTTGACCATTTGACCGGTGGTGCCGGCGAAAGCCAACACCGCCGAAACAATGGTGCCAGATTCCAGAAAACTTTCGAGCATCGGTCGAAAACGGCCTATATCGACCGACATATATCGGGTTTGCCGTCCGGCGGACTTTGGAAACCGAGATACGAATGACGGGCGCAGGACGCCCCGCACCGGCTGCTTCTTGCCGACGGCGCACCGACCTTGAAAGAGTGACGCATGGACCAGACCGTCGACAATCGCACGACGATGAGGACAACGGCCTCGCCGTCGATCAGCGAGAGCGAGAAAAACGCCATCATCGGCGGCGTGCTCTTGTCGATGCTTCTGGCGGCGCTTGACCAGACCATTGTGTCGCCTGCCTTGCCGACCATCGCGCGCGCGCTCGGCCACGCCGAATACCTGCCCTGGATCGTGACCGGCTATCTGCTGACGGCCACCGCGATGGCGCCGCTCTACGGCAAGATTTCCGACGTCTACGGCCGCCGGCCGGTCATCTACGCCGCCATCCTGATCTTTCTTTTGGGATCGCTGGTCAGCGCCCTGGCCCCCAACATGCTGGTGCTGGTCATCGGCCGGGCGATCCAGGGGGCCGGCGGCGGCGGCCTTTTCGCGCTGACGCAAACCGTCATCGGCGATCTGGTGCCGCCACGCGAGCGGGCCCGCTACGCCGCATGGATCTCCGGCACCTGGGCGGTGGCCAGCGTCGCCGGCCCGCTGCTTGGCGGTGTCTTCGCAGAGCATCTCCACTGGTCGTTGATCTTCTGGATCAACCTGCCGATCGGCTTCCTGGCGATGGCCATCATCAACAATCCGCTGAAGAAGTTGCCGATCGCGGCCAAGCATCACCGCATCGACGGGCTGGGCGCAGTGCTCTTGGTGATCGCCACGGCGCTGCTGCTTCTGGCGCTCAACTGGGGTGGCAGCACCTATCCATGGTTCTCGCCGGAAATCCTTGGGCTGGTGGCCTGCTCGGCCGCGTTCTGGGCATTGTTCGCGCTGCGGCTGCTGAGGGCCAGTGAGCCTTTGATCTCGCTCGAGGTGCTGGGCAACCGGATCGTGCTCGCCGGCACGTTGTCGATGTTCCTGCTGCAGGCGGCAAATATCGGGGCGTCGGTTTACCTGCCGGTCTATCTGCAATCGGTCGTCGGGCTCTCGGTCAGCGAATCCGGCATCGCCATGCTGGGTCTGCTGCTCGGCACCGTTGCCGGTGCCACTTTCAGCGGCCGCATGATCCCGCGCTTCGTCCACTACAAGCGCATTGCCATGGTCGGCGTCAGTTTGGCGATCGCGTGCATCGGGGTGCTGAGTGCCATTGCGACACACGCGTCGCTGCTCGAAGTCGAAATCCTGACGACCCTCATTGGCCTCGGCAGTGGCACGACCTTCCCGGTCAGCACCGTCTCGGTACAGAACGCGGTCGATCGCGCCCATCTCGGTGTCGCGACCGGCGTCCTGACCTTCCTGCGCACACTGGGCGGCGCGCTTGGCGTCGCCCTGCTCGGCGCCGTCGCGCTCGGCTACGGCCTGCCGCTCGCCGCCGAGGGCTCGCAGACGCATATCGAGCTGACATCGGCAATGCCGTTCGTGATGATCTTCCTCACCGCCGGCATCACTCTTGTTCTTGCATTGATCGCGCTGGCGCTGATGCCGGAAAAGCCGCTGCGCGGCAAGGACGAGCACGCAGCGCCCGTGCTCGCCGAATGATCACGTCAATCGTGGACGCCGAGCTTTTTTTGCAGGCTGGTCGACGAGGTCGTGTACTGGAAGACGATGCGCTCGCCCGGGCTGACGATGCGTTTTGCGGCCTGCGCCATCAGGGCGACCTCATGGAAACCTGAGAGGATCAGCTTCAGCTTGCCCGGATACCAGTTGATGTCGCCGATGGCGAAGATGCCGGGAACCGACGTCTGGAATTTCTCGGTGTCGACCGGGATGAGGTTCTCATGCAGGTTCAGCCCCCATTCGGCGATCGGCCCGAGTTTCATGGTGAGGCCGAAGAACGGCAGCATGCGCGTACATGGCACCTCGATGTCGCCATCCGGGCCACCCTTGATGGTGGCGGACGAGAGCTGGCCGTCGGCGCCTGCGAGCCCGCTCACCTGACCGACCAGGAATTCCAGCTCTTTCATCTCCTGCATGGCGTACATCTTGTTGACGCTGTCGGGCGCAGCCCGGAATTCCGGACGCCGGTGGACAAGTGTCACGCTTTTGGCGATCGGCTGCAGGTTGAGCGTCCAGTCGAGCGCCGAATCGCCGCCTCCGACGATGACGAGATCGTGGCCGCGGAAATCTTCCATGCGCCGGACCGAATAGAACACGCTCTTGCCTTCGTAGCTCTCGATGCCCGGGATGGGCGGTCGCTTGGGCTGGAATGAGCCGCCGCCGGCGGCGATCACCACCACCTTGGCTTCGAACACCTCAGCCTCGTCCGTGGTGACGCGGAAGCTGCCGTCCTCGAGCTTTTCGAGGCTTGAGACCATCCGGTTGAAAGTGAAGTCCGGCTTGAAGGGATGGATCTGTTCGAGCAGCTTGTCGACCAGACCCTGCGCAGTGATCATCGGCCAGCCGGGAATGTCGTAGATCGGCTTTTCCGGATAGAGTTCGGCGCATTGCCCGCCGGGACGGTCGAGGATGTCGATGAGATGGCACTTCATGTCGAAGAGCCCGAGTTCGAACACGGCGAATAGGCCGACCGGCCCTGCCCCGACAATGAGTACGTCCGTCTTGATCGTGTCCGTCATCAGCTCCGCCCCATTTTGGGAATGCTGGCGACAGTGCATGAGCATTGGCCCGCTGCCAAGCAGCCACGGCAAAATTGGAAATGGAGACTTGGTTCAGCCCTGCCGTTCGGGAACGCGCACGACCAGCCCGTCGAGCGCGTCGCGCACCTTGATCTGGCAGGACAGGCGCGAGTTGGGCCGGACGTCGTAGGCGAAGTCCAGCATGTCCTCCTCCATCGCTTCCGGCTCGCCGACCTCACCCGTCCAGGCCTCGTCGACATAGACATGACAGGTCGCGCAGGCGCAGGCGCCGCCGCATTCGGCCTCGATGCCGGGCACCGCGTTGCGGATCGCGTTTTCCATGACGGTCGAGCCGTTCTCGGCCTCCACGTCGAATTGAGTACCGTCATTGGCGATGTAAGTCAGCTTGGCCATTTGTCACCTGAGGAGTCGCAGCCGAGATAATCACTCCGCCGGACAAGTCAACTGCGGCGCGAAAGCGCCACCGCATGACGTTTTTTCTGGATGTGCTCCCTGGAGGACTACCGGCTGATGGCGGCGATGAAGTCCCGCACTTCATCGATCAGCACGCCCAGCTTCCTCAGGATGCGACCATCCTCAGGCTGCTTTTCAATGGCTGCAGCGCATTCGGCGACGGCAAAGGCGCCGATGCCGCGGGCCGAGCCTTTCAGGCCGTGTGCAAGGAGCACCCGTTCCTTGGCATCGGCATCGACGATCTTGTCGCGCACCGAAAGCGCCTGCTGCACGAACAGCGCCAGCACCTCCTGTTCGAGCGCGCGATCATCCATCGTCTGCCGCGCAAGGTGGGCCATATCCACAGGTCGCGAACCTGCCGTCCCCGACACGTCCCCGCCGGGCATGGAAAACGCAATACCAATCTCGCCACGCATACGCACTGCTACTCCAAGAAAGGGCGGCCGGCGGCCCGAAAATAGGCGGATTCCCGTCGCCAACGGGTTAACGATTGCCGGGGAAAAATGTTGTCACGGAGGCAGCCAAATCACGCTCTCGTTAACCTTATATTTAAAGTTTTACGTATCGCCGGGAATGCATGTTTTCTTTACCCGTGTGTGTCATTACGATACGAACGTCCATTTTCAGCCTCCTGTCTGGGACCAGACAAGCCAGAATCAGGCCAAAATCATAAGTCCCGCGGCAGCTAGTACAGGGTAGCGAAGGCATGGCTAAGAAACCGACGACGACCAAATCTCTCGAGAGCGACGTGGCCGCGGAACTGGAAAAGGCGCTTGACCTTGACCTGAACGGCGACGAAGGCGGGCTCGACATGGCGGCGTCGATGGAAGATCTCGAGGCCCAGATTTCGGCGGCCGCGGATGAACTGGCGCGCGAAGGCCGCAGCCATAGAATCGAGCCGGCAAATGAGCCTCAGGCCGCGAAGGCGGCGCCCCAGCCGAAGCCGGCGGAACTGCGCCCGCTCGAATCGCGCGCCTCGCAACCGAACGGTTTTACGCCGGCTCCTGCCGGTTTCACGCCGGCCAATGACGATCGCCAAAAGGATTACCGGACGCTTCTGCATGGCCTCAACCGGCGCGCTTCGAGCACCGTTTACTGGGTGATCGCGTTCATTTCACTCGCCTGGATCGCGGGCGCCGGCGGCCTCGCCAACCTGCTGTTCGGGCCGAGCATCTGGCAGATCCGCACTCTCGACCAGTTCTTCGCCCGCCCCGAGCTGATCGGCCTGGCGGTCGCGGCGATCATCCCAGTCATCCTGTTCTGGGCCTTCGCCGCCATGATCCGGCGCGCGCAGGAAATGCGCATCGCCGCGCAATCCATGACCGAAGTGGCCTTCCGCCTCGCCGAGCCGGAAAACCTTGCCCAAGACCGCGTCATGATGATCGGTCAGGCCGTTCGCCGCGAGGTCGCCGCCATGGGTGAAGGCATCGAACGCACTTTGGCCCGCGCCGTCGAGCTCGAAACCCTCGTCCACAGCGAAGTCAACCAGATCGAGCGCTCCTATTCCGAGAACGAAGCGCGTATCCGCTCGCTGGTCGACGGGCTGGGCAGCGAGCGCGAAGCTGTCGTTAGCCATGCCGAGCGCGTGCGCGCTTCGATCCACGGCGCGCACGAGACGCTGCGCGACGAGATCGGTGCCGCCAGCGATATCATCCGCGATTCGATCCTCAATGCCTCGACCAAGCTGTCGATGACGATCAACAATTCGGGCGACACGCTGATCGATCGCATCAACGAGAGCTCGCTGTCGATCTTCGATTCGGTGGAAACCCGGCTCGACACGATCACTGACCGCCTGTCGACCTCGGGCGAGGCCTTCGCCAGCCTGCTCGACACCCGCATCGCCAAGCTGACCGACACCACGGACGGCCTTACCCGTTCGCTGACCGATCTTCTTGACGATCGCACCAACGGCATGGTTTCGCTGCTCGGCGGCGCCGCCCGCACACTGAACTCCGAGTTCGAAGCAAGCCTCAGCGGCATCGAGCGGACGCTGGCCGAGCGCGGCCAGGCGCTGATCAGCGAGTTCCAGACCCGCGCCGAAGCACTCGACACCGGCACCCAGAAGCTCAATGCCGCGCTCGAAGCGCGTGCCCGCCAGATCAACGAAACTCTGGTCGAACGTGCGCGCGAGATCGCCAACACCTTCGCCGAGAGCAAGGACCAGCTGTCGTCGATGATCGATCAGGGCAAGACCCAGATCGGTGCCGACATGGCCGACATCATCTCGTCGACCTCTTCCATGCTCGAAGCCCGCGCCACGGATTTCGCCGGACGCATGGAGGCGGCCCGCCATGTCGTGTCGCGCGCCTTCGACTCCGACATCCAGCGCCTCGCCGATGCTCGCGCCGGCATTGACGAAGCCATCGAAGACCACAGCCGGAAGCTCTCCGACAGCAGCAACCGTATGGCCGCCGCCATGCAGGAGGACCTCGCGAAATTCGCCGAGAGTCGCGCCGGCATCGATGAGGCCGTGGCCAGTCAGGTCCAAAAACTGGCCGAGGGCCGCAGCCTTATCTCTCGCGCGCTGGAAGAGGACCTGCGCAAGGTCAACGAGTCCCACGCGGCCATCGACGCCTCGCTCGGCGCCCATCTCGAGCAGCTCCAAGAGAGTCGCAACCGCCTCTCCCAGGCGCTGAACGAAGACTCCGGCAAACTCGTGCAAGCCCGCACCATAATTGACGAAATGGTCGCTGGACATGTCGGCAAGCTGGCCGAGGGCCGCAACATTCTGGCGCGCGCGCTGGAAGCCGATCTCGGCAAACTGGCGGACAGCCGCGCCTCGATCGACGGCCTGGTCGCCGGCCAGGTCGAGAAGATCGCCGAGGGCCGCGCCGTGCTCGCCAAGGCGCTGGAGACCGACATCGCCGGGATAAGGGACCTGATCGAGACCCATTCGGCCAAGCTCGCGGAGGACAGGGGTGAACTCAGCCGCGCGCTGGAGGGAGACCTGAGCGGAATCCGAAGCCTGATCGACAGCCACGCCGGCAGGCTCGTCGAGGACCGCAGCCTGCTGTCCCAGACGCTCGAATCCGATCTCGCCAAGTTGGCCGAGAGCCGCGCCTCGATCGACGGCCTGGTCGCCGGCCAGGTCGAGAAGCTCGCCGAAGGCCGCGATATCTTGAAGCGTGCCCTGGAAGCCGACATCAACACCATCAGGGGTGCCATTGCGGGACACTCCGAGAAGGTGCAGGAGGAACGCGCTCAGCTGTCGCAGGCCCTGGAGGCCGACCTGCAGACCGTCGGCGGCGCAATCTCCGATCACCAGAACAGGCTCGTCCAGGACCGCGCCGTGCTGTCGAAGTCGCTCGAGGACGATCTGGCCAAGCTGGCCGAGAGCCGTTCCAGCATCGATGGCTTGGTGGCCGGCCAGGTCGAGAAGCTTGCCGAGGGCCGCGATATCCTCAAACGCGCGCTGGAAGCGGACCTCAACACCATCCAGAGCGCCATCGTCGATCATTCGCAGAAGATCGCCGACCATCGCGCCGAGCTGTCGCGCGTCCTGGATGCCGACATGGCCAATGCCAGCGGCCTCATGCAGACCCACGCCGACAGGCTGGTCCAGGACCGCTCGACCCTGTCCAAGGCCTTGGAGGACGATCTCGCCAAGCTGGCCGAAAGCCGGTCCTCGATCGATGGTCTGGTCGCTGGCCAGGTGGAGAAGCTGGCCGAAGGCCGCGATATCCTCAAGCGTGCGCTCGAAGCGGACCTCGCCAAGCTCGCCGAAAGCCGCGCCTCGATCGACGGCCTCGTTGCCGCCCAGGTGGACAAGCTCGCGGAAGGCCGCGATGTCCTCACGCGCGCCCTCGAGGCCGACCTGGCCAAGCTCGCCGAGAGCCGCGCCGGCATCGACGGGCTGGTCTCCGGCCAGGTGGAAAAGCTCGCCGAGGGTCGCGACATCCTCAAGCGGGCGCTTGAATCCGATCTGCAGAAGCTGGCGGAAAGCCGCTCCGAGATCGACGGCGTCATCGCCGGTCACATCGGCAAGCTGTCCGAAGGCCGCGACATGCTGGCCCGCGCGCTGGAAGATGACCTCGTCAAGCTCGCCGAAGCGCGCAAGGACGTCGACCGTTCGGTGTCCGGCCATATCGACCAGATCGCGGCCAAGAGCAGCGACATCTCGGCGGCGATCGCTGCCGATGTCGAGAAGATCGAGCAGGCCTTCAGCCGCCAGACCGGCATCATCGAAGAACGCGCCGGCACCATGGAGCGTGCGCTTTCGGCCGGCGTCGAAAATGTCCGCGGCGTCCTCGAAAAGACCGCCGTCTTCGTTGCCGGCGCGCTGCGCGACAAGGTGATGGAAATCACCAGCACGCTGCACGAGCAGGCGGGCGCTGCCTTCAGCGACGCCGATCGCAAGATCGCCGAACGCGCCGAACAGACTTCGGCTGCGCTGCTCGCCAGGGCCGAAGAGATTGCCAACGCCTTCGAGCAGGCCGACCGCCGCCTGCACGAGCGCGCGCAGGACACCTCGAGTATGCTGATGGCCCGCGCCGATGACGCGTCCAACGCGCTCATGGCCCGTGCCGAGGAAACCGCCGACAAGCTCGCCGCCCGCGCCGGCGAGATCGCCGGCACCTTCGACGCCGCCGACCAGAAACTGGTCGCCCGCGCGGTCGAAACGGCGCAGTCGCTCGCAGCCCGCGCAGGCGACATCCTGCGCAACTTCGAGGGCGCGGACGAGCGCCTCAGCATGCGCATCACCGAATCGGCCGAAGCGCTGGCCGCCCGCGCTTCGGATCTCGGCCGCATCTTCGACGCCGCCGACCAGCATCTGATCTCGCGCATTGCCGAAGGTTCGGAGGCGCTGTCGTCGCGGGCGTCTGAAATTGCCCGCATCTTCGACGACGCCGACAACCGTTTGGTGTCGCGCATCGCCAGCAGCACCTCGACCATCGGCGAACATGCCGACACCATTGTCGGCGCATTCGCCGCCACCGAGCAGCGCGTCGCCGACCGTGCCCGCCAGACCGGCCAGGAACTCGCCGTCCACGCCCGTGAGATCGAGCAGGCGCTCGCCGGTGCCGACGAACGCCTGGCCTCGAGCGCCGCTGCGGCCGCGGCCCGTGTCGAGGAGCAGGTTGCGAGCGTCGAGAACCGGCTCGCCTATGGCGCCGAAACGATGGGTCAGAAGCTCAACGAGCAGGTCTCCAGCGCCGAGGCGCAGCTCATCTCGCGCGCCAACGTCATTGCCGAAACCTTCACCGCGGTCGGCCAGCATATCGGCCAGAGCACCAACGAGGCGGCAAAGACCATCGGCGCCAACACCCGCGAGCTCAACACCATGCTTGCGGCGCGCTCCGCCGAAATGTCGAAGATTCTCGACGAGACGGCGCGTCCGCTGGTCGAGCGCTTCGCCCAGGGCGGCTCCGAGCTGCAAAAGAGGATGGAAGAGGTCACCGAACAGGCGACCGAGAAGCTGCGCAGCGAAAACGCGGCCCTCGTCAATGCGCTCGCCAACCGTACCGCGGAGACGCTCTCGGCGGTCGAGGGCGCCCGCTCGACGCTGGCCGACAGCGTTGCCGACCTTATCGGCCGCATGACCACCTCCAGCGCGCAGCTCAGTCAGCTGATCGACCAGGCGGCCGTCAATCTCGGCCAGGTCGAGGAGCGCCTGAGCGGCAGCACGCAGAGCTTCGCGGCGACCACCGAGAAGGCGGCCCAGACCTTTGCCAGCTCGGCGCGCCTCGTTGATTCCAACACGACGCGGCTCACCGATCTGTCGTCGGCGACGTTGCGCGAGGTCGCCTCGATCGCGACCAAGTTCGACGAGCACAGCCGCCTGCTGTCGAGCGCCTCGGACCTGCTGAGCTCCGCGCAGAGCAATCTCGAGCACACGCTGGAGCGGCAGTCGTCGCTGGAAGACCTCGCCGTCGGTCTGGTCAAGAAGTCGGAAGACCTCGAGAAAGTCATGCGCTCCTTCGAGACTCTTGTGGGCCAGACGATGCAGAATGCCGAGGGCCGGACGATGGAATCGGCGGAGAAGATTCGCACCGCCATCGCCGAGGTCGTCGATTCGGCGACGCGCCGCTTCGCCGACGCGACCGAGGAGATGCGGCGCACTGCGGGCTCCATCAAGAGCGAGCTGGACCTCACCCGCGCCGAGCTCAAGAAAGGCGTCATCGAGATGCCGGAGGAGGCCAAGGAATCGACCTCGGCCATCCGCCGCGCCGTCGCCGAGCAGATTAACGCGCTCAAGGAACTGTCGGATATCGTTGCGAAATCCGGCCGCAGCGGCAGCAGCGAGACCGGCGAGCCGCGCGCCCTGCGCCCCGCGCCGCAGTCGCCCGCCCGCCCCGCCGAGCAGCCGCTGCGCCGCCCGCCGGCGCCGCAGCAGCCTCAGCCGGAGCGCCCGGCGCCGCAGGCACCGCTCGGCGAGACGACGCTGCGCGGCACCCTCGATCTCGAGCGCCCGGCGGAAGCGCCGCGCCGCGATCCGAACGGCCGCACGCAGCAGGGCGGCTGGGTGCGCGATCTCCTGACCAACGCCTCGCGCGAGGAAGAGCTGAAGCCGGCGACGCCCGCGGAAGCACCGCGCGCGACCCCTGCCCAGCGTTCGCCGCTGCATGTCATGGAATCGCTCAATTCGCTGTCCGTCGACATCGCCCGCGCCATCGACCATGACGCCTCGATCGAGCTGTGGAACCGCTACCGCCGCGGCGAGCGCGACGTGTTCACGCGCCGGCTCTACACGCTGAAGGGCCAGCAGACCTTCGACGAGATCCGCCGCAAGTATCAGGCCGAGGCCGAGTTCCGCGCCGCCGTCGACCGCTACTGCGACGATTTCGAGAAGCTGCTCAAGGATGTGTCGCGCAACGACCGCGACAACATCATGGCGCAAACCTATCTCACGTCGGACACCGGCAAGGTCTACACGATGCTGGCCCACGCCAGCGGCCGCCTGCACTGAGCGGGGCACATATCAGACACTGAAGCGGGGCCATTGCTCCGCTTCTTCATTTTAGAATCTACTTCCAGTTTGACGCAGGTCCCATCTTCGAATTGGCGGGAAGGCCTTGAAGACAGCGATAATCTTCGACTGCGAATTTCTTTGCCTCCAAGGCTCGCAACGCAGATTTTGGTGCGCGGCTCATGGTCCCGATCCGGTCATAGCCCAGGTCGGCGCAGTAAAGCTCGGACTTGAGGGGGAGTTTCCCCTATTAGGCACGCACCGCGCCTATGTGCAACCGATTGACCGATTCGGCCGGGGATACGCGCTCGATCCGTTTTTCACCCAGCTCACCGGCATCACTGAAGAAACCCTGGAGACCGAGGGAGTCGGATTGGCAGAAGCTCTTGCCGACATCGACCGCTTCTCCGACGGTGCGCGCTTTTGGTCCTGGGGCAAGGACGAGCTGAACATGGTCGCGATCAGTTGTTATGTCGCCGGCATTCCCGTTTCCATACCAGCCAACCGGTTCGACAATGCAGTCAAGCTGCTGCTAGCGGCAGGGATGCCGATCGAAGATTTGGCGAGGACACCCAGCAACAAGCTGGCGGACTACTATGGCGTCGACCACGCTCCGTTGCGGGCACACGACGCTGTCGACGATGCGCTATCGCTGACCTACACCCTGCAACATCTGTTGAAATCCGAAAAATTGCAGGCAGACGTCTTCGAGTGTTTGTAGCTTGCGCGGCACCGCACAGGCACGCGCATTCGTTCAGATCACCGAATCCGTCCAGCGGACGATGTCCCTCGCCGCTTGGCCGAACGCGTTGTCCAGGGCACCGACATAAGCGGCATTTCCGCCGCCCGAGACCGGTGCGCTGGCCGTGAAGTCCTTCGAGGCGCGCACCTCGCCATTGCGATCGTTGAGGATGCGCACGAACAGCTCGACATCGGCATGTTCGCCGCCATTGACCCGGACTTCGAAGGACCGCACCTCGACGATGATCTGGTAGTCGATCGCCAAACCCTCGCCCGGCTTGCCGACACCGGCAAAGCTGCCGGAGCGCTGAAAAGTCTCGGCGAGCCTTGCCTGCACGATCAGCGGCAGGCGGTCCGCCCATTGCGCGCCCTTGAGGAACTGGATCGACTGGTCGGACGGCCTGATCACGATGTTCTGGCTGTCCAGCGCCTTCAGCGCCGAGGGTTGGGCGATCAGGATCTGGCGGCGGCTGTGGCCTCGCATGTCGAGCGAAGGCGCGGAAAGCTCGAACGTGTCGAGCGGCGCCGGCCTGCCCCCCAGTACCGCGCAGCCTGCAAGCGTGAACACGAGCGTCGCGGCAGCAACGGACTTCAACCCTCTCACTAACTTCACGCGCGATCCCCACTGTCCCCGGATCTGACGATCAACTTACAGCTGCAATCCATGTTCTTGGCGTTCGCAGCAGCGGAAGTCAACGCCGTGCCCTGCCGTCAAACTGACGGACCTCCCCCTCGCCGCCCGTCAGTATGCGCTGCGGGTTTCGGCTGAGATCTGTCACCGCTTCCTCGATTCGGCTGATCGAGCGCCGGCTGGCCTGGACCAGCGCCTCGACATCCTGCAGGCCCTGGCCGGAGAAGCGCGACAGATTGTCGACGATGGTGCCCAGCCGAGAGTTCAGCGTATCGGCAACCTGCTTGAAGGACTTCAGCGTCGCCCGAGCATCGGCCATTACGCCATTGGCTTCACCGGACCCGAGAAGCTTGTCGACCTTCTCGAGAATTCCGTCGACGCGCACGGAGGCGTCGTTGAGGCGTTGCGCAAGCTGGCGGGCATTCTTGATCGTATCGTTGATGTCGTCGGAGCGGTTGGCGATCTTGTCGGTGACCTTGGCGATGTCGGCGGCCGCCTTGTTGGCGCTGTCGCTTGCCTTCTGGATGTTGGCGAGCGCCGTACGGACATTCGCCGGATCTATCCCATCGAGAACGCCGTTGACCTTGGCGAGCGTCCCTTGCGTCTGCTTGGCGAAGTCGTTGACCGACCCCACCGCGGCATCGACGTTCTTCAGCACGCCGTCCAACTGCCCGCTGGTTTCCTTGAGGTTCGCGGTGACCGTGTCGACATTGGCGACGATGCTGTTGATCCGGTCCTTGTCGACCGAATTGAGCAGGCCCTCGGCCGCCTTCAGCGTGCTGTCGAGTCGGCCCGACACATTTTGCAATTGCTCCGAAAGCGAGCTCACGGCGGACAGGAATTTATCGATGCCGTCCGAATTCTTGGCCAGCGCGTTGGAGAAGGTCTCGACGTTCTTGACTGTCTGCGTCAGCGGTCCGCGAACATCCTTGGTGAAGCCTTCCAGCTCGGAAAGCACCTTGTCGGCACGGGTGAAGATGTTCTGCGCCGTCTGCAGCAGGTTGGTCACGGCCGACGGATTGGCGACGATCTCCGGAACCCTGCCTTCTTTCTCGGCCTGGTCGAGCAGCTTCACTTCCTTGGGATCGGCGCCTTTCAGCTCGATATTGGCCTGGCCGGTGAGGCCGGCGAGCCCGATATCGGCCTGCGTCGACTTGGTGATCGGCGTCATGCGGTCGATCTCGGTATCGGCGATGGCGACCGTCGGGTTGTCGACATCGATATAGACCCGTTTGACGTCGCCCACCTTGACGCCGTTGAACAGCACGAAGCTGCCGCGGCCAAGGCCCGAAGCCGAGCCCGGGATGCGCACGCGCAACAGCGTCGTCTCGCCACGCTCGCCGATCGCGGCCGTCCAGTAGACGAAGGCGAAGGCCGCGAGGATCGCGGCCAGCGTGAAAATGCCGACAATGACGTAGTTGGCTCTGGTTTCCATTACCTCACTTATGGCTATGCGCGAGCCGCAAGATCAAGTTGCCGGGCGCGTTTTCCGCGGAAATAGGATTTTACCCACGGCTCCTCGCTTTTCAGCATGTCGTCGATCGTGCCTTCGACCAGCACCCTCTTCTTACCGAGCACCGCCACGTGGTCGCAGGCGGTGAACAGCGTGTCGAGGTCGTGCGTGACCATGTAGACCGTCAAATCCATCGTATCGCGCAGCTTGACGACCAATTCGTCGAATTCGGCCGCGCTGATCGGATCGAGGCCCGAGGTCGGCTCGTCGAGGAAGACGATGTCCGGATCGAGCGCCAGCGCGCGAGCCAACGCCGCGCGCTTGATCATGCCGCCCGACAGCTCGGAAGGGAATTTCTGCGCTGCGTCCGGCGGCAGCCCGACCAGCTCGACCTTGAGCATGGCGAGCTCGTCCATCAGCTTCTTCGGCAGGTCGAGATACTCGCGCATCGGCACCTGCACGTTTTCCAGCACTGTCAGCGCCGAAAACAGCGCGCCGTGCTGGAACAGGACGCCGAGCCGCATGTCGATGCGCAGGCGCTCGATCTCGCTTGCCTTGTCGACGTCGACGCCGAACAGCCTGATGGTTCCCGATTGCTTCGGCATAAGCCCGAGGATGGTGCGCAGCAACACCGACTTGCCGGCGCCCGAGGCGCCGACGAAGCCCAGGATCTCGCCGCGCTCGATATCGAGCGAAAGCTTATCGAGGATCAGCTTGTCTTCGATGGCAACGGTGACGTCACGGACCGAAAGCACGATCTCGCTCTGGTCCGCGTTCTGCGCCGTTTTGACCCCGTTGCCGCTTGCAACCGCCATCTCAAAACCCGATCGATGCGTAAAACATGGCGAAAAGCCCGTCGAGGATGATGACGACGAAGATCGACTTCACCACCGACGCGGTCACGTGCTGGCCGAGCGATTCGGCGCTGCCGCCGACCTTCATGCCCTCGACCGAAGCGATGGTGCCGATGATCATGGCCATGAACGGCGCCTTGATCAGCCCGGCAAAAATGGTGCTGAGGTCGATGGCGACCCGCAGCCGATCGATGAATGCCGCCGGTGGAATGTCGGAATAGAGCCAGGCGGCGATGATGCCGCCGCCGAGCGCGGCGAAATTCGCGATGATCGTCAAGCACGGCAGCGCAATCACCAAGGCGACGAGCCGCGGAAACACCAGCACGCCGATCGGGTTCAACCCGATCACCTTCAGCGCGTCGACCTCCTCGCGCATCTTCATCGAGCCGATCTCGGCGGTGATGGCGCTGCCCGAGCGGCCGGCCAGCATGATCGCGGTCATCAGCACGCCAAGCTCGCGCAGGATCAGCACGCCGACGAGGTCGACGACGAAAATGTCGGCACCGAAATAGCTGAGCTGATAAGCGCCTTGCTGGGCGACGATGGCGCCGACGATGGCCGACATCAGCACCACCACCGGAATGGCGCCGACGCCCATACGATCGATCTGGTTGAAGATTGCTGCCGGATTGACGGCATGGCCGCGGCCGAGCTTCATCTGCGCGCCGCGGATGGTGGCGCCGAGGATGTTCATCGAGGCCAGAAAATCGTCGCGCATCTCGTAGACGCGGCGGCCGACCAGCTCCAGCGCGCGCAGGATGATGTTGGGCGGTCCGGCCGGCCCCGATTCGGGTTCGCGTCGCACCGCGTCGCCGACCGCGCCGAGCAGGATTGAGGCGATCTCGCTCTGCCCCTGCACATGGACTTCAACGCCTTTCTTCTCGAAAGCGCTCGCCAGCCGATCGATCAGCCAGGCGCCGGCCGTGTCCATCTTCTCGATCTGCGAAAGGTCGAGCATCAGCTTCTTGGCGCTGTTGCGGTTTTCGATCTTGCGCATCTCCGCATCGACCGATGCCACGGTCCGCGTCGTCCAGACACCCGAGAAAGCGCAGCCGAGCACGTCGCCTTCCTCGCCGACGATAATGCGCGGCTGGTGATTGGCATCACCGGCGGGCGTGCGGCTTGCGTCGCGTTTGCGGATGGTCAACATGGCGTCCTGTTTAGCGTGACGGGACTGGCGTGTCCATTTGCCGGGAGACCGGGTTGCTCAGCCGGAGAAGAAAAATATGCCGCGTGTCATTTCGGTCGAGGCGGAGCGATTCCCCATCGCGGGCACCTTCACCATATCGCGCGGATCGAAAACCGAGGCCGAAGTCATCACCGTGACGATCGCCGACAACGGACATGTCGGGCGCGGCGAATGCGTGCCCTACAGGCGCTACGGCGAGACGATGGAAGGCGTGCGCGCCGCAATCGAGGCGATGCGCGGCCAGATCATCGATGGCATCGGCCGCACCGCCTTGCTCGCGGCCATGCCGGCCGGAGCGGCCCGCAATGCCATCGACTGCGCCTTGTGGGATCTCGAAGCCAAGCTGGGCGCCAGGCCGGTGGCGGACGCGATCGGGGTCGTTTCGCCTAAGGCGCTTGAAACCGCCTACACGCTGTCGCTCGCCGAACCTGAGGCGATGGCGGCGCAGGCCCGCGCCGCTGCCTCGCGGCCGCTGCTCAAGGTCAAGATCGGCGGCCACAACGACGCGGCAAGGATTCGCGCCGTGACGCAAGCCGCCCCGCAAAGCCGCATCATACTCGATGCCAACGAGGGCTGGACCGATAACAACATCGTCGAGAATCTCGCATTCGCAGCCGAGCACGGCATAGTGCTGATCGAGCAGCCGCTGCCGGCCGGCCGTGATGGCATCTTGCGCGAAATCGCGCATCCCGTGCCGATCTGCGCCGACGAAAGCGTGCACGAGGCGAAGAACCTCGAAGCGCTGGTCGGCCTTTATGACGTCGTCAACATCAAGCTCGACAAAACTGGCGGAATGACCGAAGCGCTGATCCTTCGCGACCGTGCCCGCGACCTGGGTTTCGGCATCATGGTCGGCTGCATGGTCGGCACGTCGCTCGCCATGGCGCCGGCAGTGCTCTTGGCTCAAGGCGCCGATTTCGTCGACCTCGACGGGCCGCTGCTCTTGGCGCACGACCGCGAACCGGGTCTCGTCTACCAGGGCTCGCTGGTCTCACCGCCTCAGCCGGCGCTGTGGGGCTGACCGCGCGGCAAGCCCGATCAGCGCGAGGCCGATGATCGCGATCGGGATCATCGCCAGGAACCCGTCGACGCCAAGATGATCGTAGAGCGGGCCGGAGACCAGGGTGACCGCGGCCATGAAGAAGCCGTTGAAGAAATAGGCGATGCCTTGCGCGGCGCCCGTGCGCTCTTCGGAAACCGTTTCGCCGATCATCTTCTGCAGGCCGATCAGCACCATCGCCACCGAAACCGCATGCAGCGTCTGGACGCCGAAGAAGCCGACGACACCGAGCCCCAGCGGCCAGACCAGCGGAAAGGCGGCCCATCGCAGGATCGAGCCGATGCCGGCGATCACCATCACCCTGACGACGGAAACGGAGGCGAAAATGCGGTTGAAGAACAAGAACATGCAGACCTCGGCAACCACGCCCCAGGCCCACAGCAGGCCCACGACGGAATCGCTGATGCCGATCGACTTCCAGTAGATCGACACGAAGCCGTAAAGAAAGGCGTGGCTGGCGGTGATGATGCCGACACCCAGCGTGAAATAGAGGAAATAGGCGTTGAAGAGGCTTGGCGCCGAATGCTGAATGTCGGTCGCCGATAATGGCGACGCCTTGCGAGGCTTGCCCATCCGCGGCGCCCACAAACCCGCGGCAAGCGCTGCGGCAAGGGCCACAAAGATGATCGCCGGAACTGCTTGCGGGCCGGTGGCCGCCAGGATGAAGCCGCCGACTATATTGGCGCAGAAATAGGAGATCGAACCCCATTTGCGCATGGCGGTGTAGTTGGAGCCGAAGCGGCGGACGCCCGACAGAGCCAGCGAATCGGCCATCGGCGAATGCGGCGTCCAAGGGATCGAAAGCAACAGCGAGATGGCCAGCACGCCCGCATAGGTGGCCGGCAGGAAATAGCCGGCCGAAATGATCATCGTCGCCGCGACCAGCGTGATATAGACATTGGCGCGGTCCTTCGCCCGGTCGGCAAACGCGGTGAGCATCGGGGTCGTCACGACGCGCAGGAACATCGGCGCCGCCAGGATGACGGCGATCTGTTCGGCGTGGAAGCCTTTCGCCTCCAGCCAGAGCGGAAAATAGGGCAGATGGGTCCCCTGCGACACGCACAATGTCGCGAAGATCAGGCTCATGCGCAGTTCGAAATGGGCGGGCTTGACGAGTTGCTCAGGCGAAAGTGGCGGCAGCGACATGAATCGATCCAATTACGCTGCATTCCACGACCGCAACGCGTTTCGATCCCTATCACGCGGCAAGGAGCGGCGGAACCGCCTGGACCAGTCGATCTGGCCAAAGCTGTTGAAAGACAAGCAACCTCGGAGCCGGAAAGGCGCTCAGGCAGCCTTGACCGCCCTGCCCTTGAGATCGATGAGATCGACGCGCACCGGCGCGTCCTTGCCGGCCGGAACTTCGGGCAGCACATGCGCCCAGGTCAGGATCTCCATGCGGCCGTCGAAATGCTCGACCACCGCGGTGCAGCTTTCCACCCAGTCGCCGGTGTTGATGTATTGCACGTCGCCATAACGTTCGATCGCGGCGTGATGGATGTGGCCGCAGATCACGCCGTCGACATGCGAGCGCCGCGCTTCCTCGGAGAGCACCGTCTGGAACGATCCGATGAAGTTCACCGCCTTCTTCACCTTGACCTTCGCCCAGGAAGAGAACGACCAGTAAGGCAGGCTGAGCAGGTGGCGCAGTCTCGTCACGAGGCGATTGACCAGCATTGCCGTGTCATAGGCGTAGTCGCCGAGGTAAGCGAGCCAGCGCTGATTGTGCACCACAGTGTCGAACTGGTCGCCATGAATGACGAGAAGCCGCCTGCCGTCGGCGGTCTCATGAATGGCGCGGTCGGCAACGACGATGCCGCCGAAATGCACGCCCTGGAACTGGCGGGCGAACTCGTCGTGGTTGCCGGCGATGTAGGTGATCGAGGCGCCTTTGCGCGCCTTGCGCAGCAATTTCTGCACCACGTCGTTATGGCTCTGCGGCCAATGCCAGCTGCGCCGCAGGCGCCAGCCGTCGACGATGTCGCCGACCAGGTAGATGGTATCGGCGTCATGGTGGCGCAGGAAATCGATCAGGAAATCGGCCTTGGCCGCTTTCGAGCCGAGATGCACGTCGGAAATGAACATGGTGCGAAAAGTGCGGGGCTCTGGACCGGACATCGCGATTTCCACCTTTCTTTGGCGTGCTATGCCTCGATTCATGCAACAACCGTATGACGGTTGCGGTTGGTCCAGCCCAGGCGCTAGCTTGCCGCCCTCGAAAAAGGAGAAATCACCATGGATCTCGGCATTCGCGGCAAGAAGGCCATCGTCTGCGCCTCGAGCAAGGGACTGGGGCGCGGCTGCGCGATTGCGCTGGCCGAAGCCGGCGTCGACCTTGTCGTCAACGGCCGCAACGCCGAGCTGTTGGCGAAGACGGCGCAGGAAATCCGCGAAAAATTCGGCGTCGAGGTGATCGAGATCGCGGGCGACGTCTCGAAGCCGGAAGTGCAGAAGGCATTGCTTGCCGCCTGCCCCGCCCCCGACCTCCTGGTCAACAACAATGGCGGCCCGCCGCTTCGCGATTTCCGCGAGCTCGACCGCGCGAAAATCCTCGAAGGCGTGACGCAGAACATGGTGACGCCGATCGAGCTGATTCAGGCGGTCATCGACGGTATGGCCAAACGCGGCTTCGGCCGCATCGTCAACATCACATCGCTGTCGGTCTATGTGCCGATCCCGGGCCTCGACCTGTCGTCGGGCGCCCGCGCCGGCCTGACCTCGTTCCTTGCCGGCGTGGCCCGCACGGTGATCGACCGAAACGTCACCATCAACAGCCTGTTGCCCGGCAAGCTCGACACCGACCGGTTGCGTGGCCCGCACGAAGCCGGCACGCCGGAAGACCCCGCAGCGGCCGCCGCGCGCAAGGCCCGCATCAGCGCCGACGTACCGGCAAAGCGCCTCGGCACGCCGGAAGAGTTCGGCCAGATCTGCGCCTTCCTGTGCTCGGTTCATGCCGGCTATCTCACTGGACAGAACATCCCGGTCGACGGCGGCCTCTACGTCAGTGCGTTCTGACGAGCTTCGTCGATCCGCCGCAAGTTTCCGAGCCAACAGGCTGAAATGGATTGATTATCTTCGCCTCGGCATCGTGAATGCCAGGGCCGACATTTGGCGTCGCGAAGAATCGCCGCTGCATGCTAAAAGGCTCGAAAGCAAGAAGCGCAGGAGGGCCGCGAATGGACGGCGAGAGCAAGAAAACGGCCCGATCGGACCTCGATGAGGCCGCGCTCTTCTTCCACAAGCACCCCACCCCGGGAAAGCTCGAGATCCAGGCGACCAAGCCGCTGGGCAACCAGCGCGACCTCGCGCTTGCCTATTCGCCGGGCGTTGCCGCTCCTTGTCTCGAGATCCGGGACGATCCCGCGGCCGCCGCCGACTACACGGCGCGCGCCAACCTCGTCGGCGTTGTCTCCAACGGCTCGGCGGTGCTTGGGCTGGGCAATATCGGCCCGCTCGCCTCCAAGCCGGTGATGGAAGGCAAGGCGGTGCTGTTCAAGAAATTCGCCGGCATCGACGTCTTCGACATCGAGATCGATGCTCCCGAGATCGAGCGCATGGTCGAGACGGTGGCCGCGCTCGAGCCGACCTTCGGCGGCATCAATCTCGAGGACATCAAGGCGCCTGAATGCTTCGAGGTCGAGGAGCGGCTGAAGGCCCGCATGGGCATTCCGGTTTTCCATGACGACCAGCATGGCACGGCAATCATCGTCGCCGCCGCGGTGCTCAACGGGCTGGAATTCGCCGGCAAATCGATCTCCGACATCAAGATCGTCACGTCCGGCGCGGGCGCTGCGGCGCTCGCCTGCCTCAACCTTTTGGTCTCGCTCGGGGCCAAGGTCGAAAACATCTGGGTCACCGATCGTTTCGGCGTCGCCTACAAAGGCCGAGTCGAGGAGATGGACCGCTGGAAAGACCCTTATGTGAAGGACACCCAGGCGCGCACGCTGACCGATGTCATCCCCGGCGCCGACGTCTTTCTCGGCCTCTCCGCCGCCGGCGTGCTGAAGCCAGAACTCCTGCAGCACATGGCGCCGAAGCCGCTGATCCTGGCGCTCGCCAATCCGACGCCGGAGATCATGCCTGAGGTGGCGCGCGCGGCACGGCCCGACGCCATGATCTGCACCGGGCGCTCCGATTTTCCCAATCAAGTCAATAACGTGCTCTGCTTTCCTTACATCTTCCGCGGCGCGCTGGATTGCGGGGCGAGCGCCATCAACGAGGAGATGAAGATGGCCGCGGTCAGAGCGATCGCGGCGCTGGCCCGCGAGGAGCCATCGGACGTCGCCGCCCGCGCCTATTCCGGCGAGACGCCGGTCTTCGGCCCGGACTTCCTGATCCCCTCGCCCTTCGATCCGCGTCTCATCCTGCGCATCGCGCCGGCGGTGGCGAAAGCCGCCTGCGACACCGGTGTGGCGACGCGGCCGATCTCCGATTTCGCGGCCTATGTCGACAAGCTCAACCGCTTCGTCTTCCGCTCTGGCCTGGTGATGAAACCGGTGTTCTCCTCGGCCAAGGCCGCCAGCGCCAAGCGCGTCATCTACGCCGACGGCGAGGACGAGCGCGTGCTGCGGGCGGCACAGGTGGTCCTGGAGGAAGGCATCGCCGAGCCGATCCTGATCGGCCGTCCGCATGTCGTGGAAGTCAGGCTGAAGCGCTACGGCCTGCGCATCCGGCCGGGCGTCGATTTCGGGTTGATCAACCCGGAGGACGATCCGCGCTACCGGCACTATGTCGATCTCCTGATCGAGCTCGCCGGGCGCCGCGGTATAACGACGGAAGCCGCCCGCACCATGGTGCGCACCAACAACACGGTGATCGCCGCGCTTGCGTTGAAGCGCGGCGATGCGGATGCGATGATTTGCGGGCTTGAAGGCCGCTTCGAGCGACATCTGCGCAATGTCACGCTGATCATCGGGCCGCGTCCCGGCATCAAGGACCGCGATCTCTCGACGCTGTCGATGCTGATCTCGCAGCGCGGCATCATCTTCCTCACTGACACCCATGTCTCCGTCGATCCGACGGCGGAGGAGATCGCCGAGATGACGGTGCTGGCGGCGGAAGAAATCCAGCGCTTCGGCATCGAGCCGAAGGCAGCATTGCTGTCGCATTCGGATTTCGGCTCGCGCGATTCGCCCGGCGCGCTCAAGATGCGCGAGGCCGCTGCCATCCTCGCCCGCATCGCGCCGGAGCTGCAGTGCGATGGCGAGATGCATGCCGACTCGGCTCTTTCCGAGCATCTGCGCCAGCGCGTCTACCCGCATTCGCGGCTGAAAGGGGAAGCCAATCTGCTGGTGTTCCCGAACCTCGATTCGGCCAACATCACGCTGACGGCGCTGCGTGCCATGATGGACGCGCTGCATGTCGGGCCGATCCTGCTCGGCACCGACAAGCCCGCGCACATCCTGACCCCTTCTGTGACGTCGCGCGGCGTGGTCAACATGACGGCACTGGCGGTGGTCGAGGCGGCGCACAAGGCGCAGGCGCTCGCCCCGATCTGAGTTCAGGGTGAGCTCTGGGTTGTGCGAGCTCGCGCCAGCGGAATTGTGTTTGGCTAGTAAGCTAGGGAACAGTTAAGCACGAACGCGGTAGCCTTCCACAGGCAATCGGGATTCCAGGCGGATGAAGGGGTTGAAGCTGACGCACCTTGCTGCGCTGCTTGCAGTGTTGGCGGCGTCGGCTGTCGCTGTGACGGAGCCGCAGGCCGCTTCTCGCACCTGCCGCCAGCTCGAAGCGGAGCTTGCAGCCACGCGCGGCGGTGGCGGCGGTCCGGGACTGATCCGCAAATATGACGACGCGATCGCCCGCCAGCGCGAGCAGCTGGCCAAGGCGCGCGGCCGCGCCGGTGATGCCAATTGCGGCTTCGCGCTGTTTTCGCGCAATGCCGGCCAATGCGCGGCGATCAATGCCTCGATAGAGCGTATGAACGCCAATCTCGACATCTTGCAGGCCAAGCGCCAGCGGCTGGCCGGCGGCGGCACGCGGCGCGACCGCAGCCGCATTCTTGCGGCGCTCGACGCCAATGGCTGCCGCGATGATGAAGTCGAGCCGCCTCGCGCCCCGATCCAGGACGCCGCCCGCAACAATGGTGGCGGCAATCTGTTCGAGCAGCTCTTCGGCCGTGGCGACGAGGAGATCGATACGCTCGACACGCCTGAAGCGCTTCCGCCAGACGATCCCAGCGCGCGCAACATCCGCCGGGTGATCAACCAACCCGACGGCATGGACCTGCCGAGGGTGAACGGCGAGTTCCGCACCGTCTGCATGCGCACCTGCGACGGCTATTTCTTCCCGATGTCGAACGCCGCCTCTGTTGGCGATTTCGAGCGCGATCAGAAGAATTGCGAATCGAGCTGCCCCGGCACCGAGATGCAGGTCTTCTACACGCGCGGCATGGACGATGACGCCGGCAACATGACGTCCTCGGCGACCGGCCGTCCTTACAGCGAGCTGCCGACGGCCTATCTCTACAAGCAGGCCAACTACTCGCGGCCGCCGCAATGCGGCTGCGACGCCCAGGCCGAAAACTTCTCGATCATAGGCGGTAATCCGCCCAATCCGGAGCAGCCGCAGCCGGACAGCGGGGTGACGACCCTCGTGCCGGCGCCGGCGGCCAAGCTCGATGCTGGCGCCGATCCCGAAACGCTCGCCAACGCTGCAGGTGGGCTCGACCGCGCGGCTATCAAGCAGCTGACCGCCAAGGTGCCGGAGTCACCGGTTTCGGCCCTGCCGCCGGAACAGCGCAAGGTCAGGGTCGTCGGGCCAGCGTTCCTTCCCGACCCATCAGCGGCAATAGATCTGCAAGCTCCGGCCCCGAAGACCGCCCGGTAAGGGCAAGCCGCAGCGGCATGAACAGCGGCTTGCCCTTGCGGCCCGTCGCTTCCCTGATCTTGCCGGTCCAATCCTTCCAGACCGTGCCGTTCCAAGGCTCTTCCGGCAACAGGTCGAACGCCTGGTGGAGGAAGTCACGGTCCTCGCCGGAAAATTCCGCCGGCTCCTGCGGCCCGTCGCTCAGGATTCGCCACCAGGCGACAGCGTCGGACAAACGGTCGATGTTGCCGCGCACCGCGAGCCAGAAGGGCTCGGCCCTGTCGCCGGAAATGCCAAGCACAATCAGCCGGTCGCGCGCCTCCTCGAACGGCATTTGGTGCATCAGCGTGCGATTGAGCACGAAAAGCTCGTCGGGATCGAACTTGGCGGCAGACTTGGATGTCGCGGCCGGGTCGAAATGGCTGGCGAGCTCGTTGAGATCGTGCGCTGCCGTGACATTTTCCGATGTGCCGACGAGCACGGCAAGCGAGGCGACAGCCATCGGCTCGATGCCGTCCTCCCGCAGGCTTTCTATCGACAGCGCGCCGGTGCGCTTCGACAGCCCCTCACCCGACACGGTGGTCAAGAGATTGTGGTGCCCGAACACCGGCGGCTCAGCGCCCAGCGCCTGGAACAAGGCGATCTGCACGCCGGTGTTGGTGACGTGGTCGTCGCCGCGTATGACATGGGTGACGCCCATCTCGATGTCGTCGACTACCGAAGGCAGTGTGTAGAGATAAGTGCCGTCCTCACGCACCAGGACCGGGTCCGACAGTGAGGCGAGATCGACGGTCTCCTCGCCGCGCACAAGGTCGTTCCAGTGCACCTCGGTCCGCTCCGGCTGCAGCGGGTCGCCGGCGAAGTTCGGCAAAAGAAAGCGCCAATGCGGCCGGCGCCCGTCGGATTCGTATTCGGCCACCTGCTCCGGCGTCAGCGTCAACGCCTCGCGGCCATAGACCGGCGGCAGGCCGCGCGTGCGGCGCACCTTGCGGCGCAGGTCGAGCTCCTCCGGCGTTTCGTAGCAGGCATAAAGCACGCGCGCCGCCTTCAGCCGCTCCACCGCGGCGTCATAGACTTCAAAGCGACGCGACTGGTATTCGGTAACGTCGGGAAAAATGCCGAGCCAATGCAGGTCATAGAGAATTGAATCGGCGAATTCCTGCGTCGAACGGGCAACGTCTGTATCGTCGAAGCGCTGGATGTAGCGGCCCTTGTTGTTCATGGCGAAAAGCCAGTTGAACAGCGCGGTGCGGGCATTGCCGATGTGGATGCGGCCGGTCGGCGACGGGGCGAAACGAACGGTAACTGTCATGAGCGGGGCGTAGCGAATGCTTCCAGGCTTGACAAGACACGCCCCCGCGCAGGGCAACAGATAGTGCAAGCCAGCTAAAATGAAAAGCCGCCCGTCGGGCCGGGCTCCGGGCAACCCGACGAACCGTCCGCAAGGACCGTCAAATAAAGGCTTTTCGATGCGCCTTTCTGTCCCCGTTATCCACATATGTGACACACAACATGTTGGGGTCACAAAACCTATAAAAACGAATCCTTGACGGGTCAGAACGAGTCGCTTTTTATAGGCCATGCGCTCCTGTTGCGGGCGTGACCGGAGAGTTCAGAGGCCGGTCTTTTTTCCCGGATATTGTGCGTTTTGCCCACATTTCCGCCCGTTCACGAGGCCGGCGGAAGCGTTGGGAATGATGGGGCTTGGGTGGGCGAAAGGGAGAATTGTCGGGCTGGAAAAAATGATCTGCAAACACTATATTTAGTGTTTGCAGGCAGGCTCGACCCTAGATAGTGTGAACCTCCCTCTTCCGAGGGAATCGACAAAAGTTTCAGTTTTGAGGGACCCGCGGGTCGGCCTGCAGCCTGGGTGAGCGCCTGGAAGGGCGTTTGCTTGTCTGCACGGTGTTGCCCGCGACGAGGAGAATGCCGGCGTCGCCTGCGATGCCGGCAAACGGCGGACCGTGCTTTTCGCCTGGCGGGGCAGCAATCCCTAGGGAAAAGCGCTATATGTAGACAAAAGGGACCGGACCAATGCGCATCGAGCGTCGCTTCACCAAGCCAGACCAAGCAGGTCAAGAAGGGGTAGCTTACGCGGAGATCGAATTCCGCAAGGCTCTGTCGGAGATCAAGAATCCCGACGGCTCGGTGGTGTTCCGCCTCGACAACATCGATGTGCCGGCGCAGTTCAGCCAGGTCGCGGCCGACATCCTGGCCCAAAAATATTTCCGCAAGGCCGGCGTCCCGGCGCGCCTGAAGAAGGTCGAGGAGAACGACGTCCCCTCCTTCCTGTGGCGTTCGGTTGCCGACGAGGCCGAACTCGCCAAGCTCCCCGAGGCCGAGCGCTATGGTTCGGAAACCGATGCTCGCCAGGTCTTCGACCGGCTGTCCGGCACCTGGACCTATTGGGGCTGGAAGGGCGGCTACTTCAAGTCCGAAGAAGATGCCCGCGCTTTCCGCGACGAGCTTGCCTATATGCTGGCCACTCAGCGCGTGGCGCCGAACTCGCCGCAATGGTTCAACACCGGCCTGCACTGGGCCTATGGCATCGACGGGCCGAGCCAGGGTCACTTCTATGTCGACCCCTTCACCGGCAGGCTGACCAAGTCGAAGTCGGCTTACGAGCATCCGCAGCCGCATGCCTGCTTCATCCAGAGCGTTCAGGACGACCTCGTCAACGAGGGCGGCATCATGGACCTGTGGGTGCGTGAGGCGCGCCTGTTCAAATACGGCTCCGGCACCGGCTCGAACTTCTCGATGCTGCGCGGCGAAGGCGAGAAGCTGTCCGGCGGCGGCCGCTCGTCCGGCCTGATGAGCTTCCTCAAGATCGGTGACCGCGCGGCCGGCGCCATCAAGTCAGGCGGCACGACGCGCCGCGCCGCCAAGATGGTCATCGTCGACGCCGACCATCCCGACATCGAGGACTTCATCGACTGGAAGGTCAATGAAGAGCAGAAGGTCGCCTCGCTGGTGACCGGCTCGAAGATCGTCAAGAAGCACCTCGAAGCGATCATGAAGGCCTGCGTCAATTGCGAAGGCAATGGCGACGACTGCTTCGATCCGGCCCTCAACACCGCGCTGAAGCGCGAGATCAAGGCGGCCAAGAAGGACGCCGTGCCGGAGAACTACATCTATCGCGTCATCCAGTTCGCCCGCCAGGGCTACACCTCGATGTCGTTCAAGACCTACGACACCGACTGGGACTCTGACGCCTATCTCACTGTTTCCGGCCAGAACTCCAACAACTCGGTGTCGCTGAAGGACAATTTCCTGCGCGCCGTCGAGGCCGACGGCGACTGGCAGCTCACCGCCCGCAAGGACGGCAAGGTGCTGAAGACGCTTAAGGCGCGGGATCTCTGGGAAAAGATCGGTTATGCCGCCTGGGCGTCCGCCGATCCCGGCCTGCATTTCAACACGACGATGAACGACTGGCACACCTGCGCCTCCGCCGGTGCGATCCGGGCCTCCAACCCGTGCTCGGAATACATGTTCCTCGACGACACGGCCTGCAACCTCGCCTCGATCAACCTCCTGCCCTACCGCAAGGAAGACGGCACGATCGACATCGCCGCCTACGAGCACACCGTTCGGCTGTGGACCGTCGTGCTCGAGATCTCGGTGATGATGGCGCAGTTCCCGTCGAAGGAGATCGCCAAGCTCTCCTACGACTACCGCACGCTCGGCCTTGGCTACGCCAATATCGGCGGCCTGTTGATGACGTCCGGCATTCCCTACGACTCCGACGAGGGCCGCGCGATCTGCGCCGCGCTCACCGCCATCATGACCGGAACCGCCTATGCGACCTCGGCCGAAATGGCCTCCGAGCTCGGCGCCTTCCCGGACTATGACCGCAACGCCCAGAACATGCTGCGCGTCATGCGCAACCACCGCCGCGCCGCCTATGGCGACAAGGACGGCTACGAGAGGCTCGCCGTCAATCCGGTGCCACTGGTCGCCTCCGACCTGAAGCAGCAGGCACTGGCCGAGCATGCCCGCGCCGCCTGGGACCGCGCCATCGAGCTCGGCGAGGAGCATGGCTATCGCAACGCGCAGGCGACCGTCATCGCGCCGACCGGCACGATCGGCCTGGTCATGGACTGTGACACCACCGGCATCGAACCCGACTTCGCGCTGGTGAAGTTCAAGAAGCTCGCCGGCGGCGGCTACTTCAAGATCATCAACCGCGCGGTGCCGGAAGCACTGCGCACGCTCGGCTATTCCGAAAGCCAGATCGCCGAGATCGAGGCCTATGCCGTCGGCCATGGCAACCTCAACCAGGCGCCCGGCATCAACCCGTCTTCGCTGAAGGCCAAGGGCTTCACCGATGACAAGATCGCGGCGCTGAATGCGGCGCTGAAGTCGGCCTTCGACATCAAGTTCGTGTTCAACCAGTGGACGCTCGGCGCCGATTGGGTGAAAGAGACGCTCGGCTTCACCGACGAGCAGCTTTCCGACTTCTCCTTCGAGATGCTGCCGGCGCTGGGCTTCTCCAAGAAGGACATCGACGCCGCCAACATCCATGTCTGCGGTGCGATGACGCTCGAAGGGGCACCGTTCCTCAAGGCCGAGCACCTGCCGGTGTTCGACTGCGCCAGCCCCTGCGGCAAGATCGGCAAGCGCTCGCTGTCGATCCAGAGCCACATCCTGATGATGGCGGCGGCGCAGCCCTTCATCTCGGGCGCCATTTCCAAGACCATCAACATGCCGAACGAGGCGACGGTCGAGGACGCCAAGAACGCCTACATGCTGTCCTGGAAGCTGGCGCTGAAGGCCAACGCGCTCTATCGCGACGGCTCGAAGCTGTCGCAGCCGCTCAATGCCTCGCTGCTCGCCGACGGCGAGGAGGACGAGGACGAGGCGGTCGAGCAGCTGATTGCGGCGCCCGCCGCGCAGCGCGCCGTGCAGGTGACGGAAAAGATCGTCGAGCGCGTCATCGAGCGTCTCTACCGCGACCGCGAGAAGCTGCCGAACCGCCGCAAGGGCTACACGCAGAAGGCGGTCGTCGGCGGCCACAAGGTGTATCTCAGGACCGGCGAGTTCGACGACGGCCGCCTCGGCGAGATCTTCATCGACATGCACAAGGAAGGTGCTGCCTTCCGCGCCATGATGAACAACTTCGCCATCGCCATCTCGCTCGGCCTGCAATATGGCGTGCCGCTCGACGAATATGTCGAGGCCTTCACCTTCACCAAGTTCGAGCCGGCCGGCATGGTGCAGGGCAACGACGCGATCAAGAACGCGACGTCGATCCTCGACTACGTGTTCCGCGAGCTTGCCGTCTCCTATCTCGGCCGCCACGACCTCGCGCATGTCGATCAGTCGGACTTCGACAAGACGGCGCTCGGCCGCGGCATCACCGAAGGCAAGGCGACGCCGTTCTCCAAGGGCCTCTATCGCGGTGCCTCGCCGGTGAAGCTGGTGTCGGCTGCCGGTTCAGACCCCAAGGGTTTTGGCGGCTCAGCCCCGACGACGGCCCCTGCCCGCGCAGCGCCCACCGCCTTCGCCGGCTCCAACGTGCTGGCGTTGAAGCCTGCAAGCGACGAGGCCCTTGCCTACAAGCGCGACTATGAGGAGCGCGCCAGGGAACTGGCCGAGGAGATGGTGGAAGAGGAAGCCGAGGCCGCCGGCGGCGCCGAGGCGCTCTTCACCGACGCCGCCGCCAACGAGGCCGCCGAGGCCAAGAAGCTAGCCGCCACCCGTCGCCAGCAGTCCTTGCTCCAGGGTTACACCGGCAACGAATGTTCGGAGTGCCACAACTTCACCATGGTGCGGAACGGCACCTGCGAGAAGTGCGACACGTGCGGTGCGACGAGCGGGTGCAGCTGAGGCCCGATGCCGCCAAGGCTGACAGTCGGCGAAGTTATTCGCAAGCTGGTGGCCGATGGCTGATCTGGTTGCAACCAAAGGCAGCCATCGCCAATATAGATCAAAGCCGGCCGCGTCACCGTGGCCGGCCGCACTGGCCTGATTGTCCAAGAGCTTCTATGATCGACCACATCACCATCGAAGTGAGCGACCTCGCGAAGAGCAAGCTCTTCTATGAACAGGCTTTCGCGCCCTTGGGCTATCGCCTCTCCTTCGGTAAGGAAGGCGTGTTCTGGGCCTTCGATGTCGGCAATGGCTGCCTGTTCGAGATCCAGAGCACGGGCGAGACGCCGCCGCTCACCCATCTGCACGTCGCCTTCAGGGTGAAGAGCAAGGTGGAGGTCGATACGTTCTACCGCGCGGCGCTTGAGGCGGGTGCTGCGGACCACGGCGCGCCCGGGCCGCGTCCGCATTATGCCGAGAACTACTACGCCTGCTTCGTGCTTGATCCCGACGGTTACAACATCGAGGCGATGATCAACGAGGCGTGACGGGCGATGCCCTTCGGCTTCGTCATTCTAGGGCGGAGCAAGGAGCGAAGCGACGCAGCGCAGACCCTAGAATCCATGCCGTTACATCAAGGCGCTGCGGCGTTTCAGAATTCTGCACGCTGCGCCCTACGGCAATGGTCACGGCATGGGTCCTCGGGTCAAGCCCGAGGACGACGAAAGCGCGATGGACGGCCTCTCCTCAGCTCTTGTGGGGAGAAGGGAGCGCCGCCTTCAATCCTTGAACGTGATCCCGTATTTCGCGGCCTGTTCCTTCGGCATGTCGGCCAGCGCCCGGCGTACCGTGTAGCCACCATAGACGTCGCTGCCGTTGCGGATCATCCAGTCTTCGACATCGGCCTCGGCAACCGTCATGCGGTCGCCCATCTTGTACTGGTTGCCGTTGACGGGCTTGTCGGCCAGCAATCCGACGAAGCGGCCGTCGCTGAAAGCCACAAGCTGCATCCAGATATGCTCGGTGGCGCCGTTCTGGGTCAGCGGGAACTTGACCGTATAGGTGCCAGGCGTGCGGGCGGCCATCAACTCATGGAAGCGGGGTAGCGTCGAGTGGCCCTTGGCCTTAGCGCCCTGCATCGCCTCGTCGGTGGTTGAATAGGCGACCACATTGGCGTTGGGCGTATTGCTGCGCAGGTGCGAATTGAAAAATCCGTAGCCGACGGCGGCCACCACAGCGGCAGTGACAATCAGTTTGCGCATAGACCCCTCCAAGACGCGATCACGAACACGTTACCGGAAGGCCGTTGCCGCGCCGCTAAGGGAGACGGTGAGTCGATGGTTAGAGAAATCCTGAAATTACCGTCGATCGCCGCCCCGCGCCGGGTGAAGCATACGGCCTCAATTCGCGTCGGCTACCACCTCGCCGCCGCCCAGCCACCTGCGCCACTGCCGCTCGTCGCCGTGGAAGACATTGAGGTCGATGCGGCCGCTCACGCCATGCGACAGGCCGGAGCCCGAATATTGCCAGAACAGCCAGTTGCGGCCCGGATAGACCTTTGACGGATGGGCGGCCACCGCGCGCAGCCAGAACGGATAGTCGAGAAATGCACCACGCAGATTGTCGCGATAAAAATCCGGCGACGTGTAGATGATGGGCCGCTGGCCGTAGTGGCGCTCCAGCTTGTCCATGAACACCTGCATCTTCTCCAGCACCTTCTGGCGCGAAGGCCGGCGCTTGCAGGAGGACTCGCCGTTCCACTCGACATCGATGACCGGCGGCAGCGCGCCCTGGACTCGCGGCACGTTGCGGATGAACCAGTCGGCCTGCTCGCCGGCGGTGCGGCACCAGTAGAAGAAATGATAGGCGCCGCGCTTCAGCCCGGCGGCATCGGCGCCGCGCCAGTTTTTCATGAACATCGGATCGAGATGGTCGCCGCCGTCGGTCGCCTTGATGTAGGCGAAGTTGGCGCCCTGGGCGCGCAGCTTTTGCCAGTTGATATTGCCCTGCCAGCGCGACACGTCGACGCCATGGACGGCAAGGTGCCTGGGCGAGGCGCGGCCGAAATTGATCGGCTTGGCATCGCGAAAGGCATAGCGGGTAACAGGGCCAGCCAGCATCGCGGGCGCTGCGCGGGACAGCCGCTTCGGCGGCGAGACGAGTGCTGCGGCCTCGACCGGAGGCTCGACCGTATCCGGCAGGTCCGGCGCCGGGAATGCCACCGTCTCTTCCTCGGCCAAGCCAAAGGGACGCGAATTCTCGACGTCAAGACGCGAGTTCTCGCCCCCTGGACGCGCGTTGTCCTCGTCAACACGAGCATTCTGGTCGCCAGGCAGCGATGCCGGCGGCCTGATGCGCGCGGCGCCCGCCATGGAAACGGTCTCCACCGTCATCGCAGCGTCGGCGGTCTTCACTGCCTTCGTTACCGGCGCGCTCGGCCGCACGACCGAACTGGTCGTCTCGTTCGACGGCATCTGCAAGGCATCAACGCCCGAGGTAGACGAGCAGCCGGCAAGGCAAAGCCCTGCAAGCACGAAACTGACGACGCCAAAAATCCGCATCTTGACCTGTACGCAAAACAAAACAGACCGAGGGCCGAAACAGCGCCGCCGGAAGCCCCATTCCTAATGAGAAATTACCAACAAAGTTTGAATCAAAATTTACCTTTGGTTCGGCGGGGCGATTCGCCAGGCAAGCCGACAATAAAAGCTCCGCCTTTGTTTCCACGCAATTTCCGAACGGCACACCGCTTCTCGGTTTTCCTCGAATTGCTCAGCGCCTGAACACGCCGATCATCGGCCCGAGATTCCAGAAATCGTCGTTGCGGCCAATAGCCGGCGCATAGAGGCTGGAGATCGACCCGTCGAGGAAGAGCGCGTTGGGACAGTCGAGCTCGTCGCGGAACAGGCGCGCGAATTCGTGGAAAGTCACCACGTCGTTCGAGATGGCGAAGACGACGACGCCGTCGCCACGCACGCCGACGCCATCGCGGATTTTTCGCGAAGGGCTGTCGGCCTGGAATTTCGGATGCAGCTTTCCGTCGATCACCAGCATCGGCCCGGACTGGGTGGCATAGTCCACCTTCGGGGAACGCTTCAGATAATCCTTCGTCGCGCGAACGCCGGCCTTGCCGTCGCTAAGATAGAAGACGCCGTTGGGCTGCATCGAGAAATTGCCGGAGCCGGCCCCGGTCTTCGCCGACGCGATCTGCTGCCCGCGCTCGACATAGAGACCGACAGGCGCGAGATTGGGATGGTACATGCCGGCATTGATGCCGAAGAGCATGGTGCGTCCGGCCGCCTGCTGCGCGCTTCGAAGATTGTGCAGCGACTGGTAGAGCTTGCCGTCGGGATCCTTCCAGAACAGCTCGATCGAGTAATGCTTCGGGTCCGTCTCGCAGACGAGATAGGTCGCGGTCTCGAAGGTGTGATTGCGGCACGGCGGCAGCGCTGCGACCCATTGGCTGAGCCCCAGGCCCGCACCGACTACTGCCGGCACCGCCGATTTCACCAGCGCTGCCAGCAACGGCAGCGATTGCAGCAGCGTTGCAATGTCCATAGCGCACCCGAAGCAAGGTTCAGGTGCCGGTATAGCGGATTCGGTGAAAGCCTCTAGCTCAGCCAGCCGACGGCGACGCCGATCAGCAGCACGACGCCGAGCAGGCCGCGATAGATGACGAAGGGCCAGGCGGAAAAGCGCTCGAGCACGCGCATCAGTCCCCATATGGCGAAGAAGGCGGAAATCGAAGCGACGACGAGGCCGACCGCCAGGACCGACCAGCCATAAGCGCCGAGGTGAATCTTGTGCAGTTCCCAAAGCTCCTTCAGGCCTGCCAACGCGATGGCCGGCAGGCCGAGCAGGAAGGAAAGCCGCGCCGCCTCCGGGCGGGCATAGCCAAGACCCAGCGCCGCCGTCAGCGTCGATCCCGAGCGCGACACGCCGGGAATGAGCGCGCCGACCTGGGCCACGCCGACGAGCAAGGCGTCGAGCACGGACACCTTGTCCAGGGTCAGCCTGTGGCGGGCATAGATTTCCGACAGCGCAAGCAGCACGGCCATGGCGATGCAGGCCCAGCCGATCACGGCCAGCCCGCGCAACGGCGAGTTGCAGGCATTGAGCACGCTGGATAGCGCGAGGCCGGCGATGACGATCGGAACGGTGGCAAGCACGATGCCGATCGCCAGGCGGAAATAGCGGTTGGCATAGTCGCGGCGCGTGAGCGCCGCCAGCGACCCCACCGCGACTTCCCTGACGTCGCTCCAGAAATAGCTGATCACCGCGGCAAGGGCCGCGAGTTGCATAGCCGCAGAAAAGGCCGAGCCCGGGTCCTGCCAGCCAAGCACGGCGGGCACGACGCGCATATGCGCCGTCGAAGAGATCGGCAGCAGTTCGGTGATGCCTTGCACGATGCCGAGAAACGCCACCTTGGCGTAGCCCAGGCTGACAAAGCCGGTGTCCAATCCCTGCGTGCAGACGTCCGTCATCCCTGTCCTTTCCCCGGCGAAAAATGAATTGTTATGCGCAAAGCCCCTCAAGGGCAGGCTTAGCCTCATGGTACGGCGAAGCCAATTCACGGATTTGTAAGGTGCCGCTTATCCTGCTTGACAACAGGCGCTTCCATATTATCATGCGCTAATCTTACACTGTAAGGCAGATCGGAGGAGGACTAGCATGTCGACTGCCGCCCTCTCGGAACTGCAGCCGGTCGTCCCGCCGGTGTCGCACCATCCGGAAATCGGGATCGAGGAGGTCTCGCGTGATTTGAGCCGCGCCATCGAGCGCGCAGAGGTCAATGCCTGGCTCGATCTCTACGATGCCGCGCCCACGGAATTCGCCGCGCGGCACGGCTTGTCGCTCGCCCGCGACGGCGACCTCGTCTGGACCACCTGCACGACGATCCCGTTCATCCATTTCAACTGCGTGAAGAACATCGGCGTCGACGGCCCGGCCACGGAAGATCAGCTCGATTCGCTGCTGGCGCATTACCGCGCTGCCGGCATCTTGCGGCCGTGGTTCTGCACAAGCCCGCACACCGAGCCTTCCCGGCTGCGCTGCTGGCTGGAAGCGCGCGGGCTCCAGCATCAGAGCGGCTGGGAACGAATTTTTCGCGACGCAACGCCGCTGCCTGCCGAGCCGCTGTTCCCGGCAGACGATCTGTCGGTCGAAGAGGTTACGTCCAAGACCGCTCCCGAATGGGCCTCCTTCATCGATGCGAAGTACAGGCTGCCCACCTCGCCCTGGCTCATGGCGCTGGTCGGCCGCGAGGGTTGGCGTCACTACATGCTGAAACGCGATGGCGCCGTGGCTGCCGTGCGTTCAATGTTCATCTCGGATGGCGCCGCCTGGAGCGGGATCGACGCCCCGGTGCCTGGCATCATGGAGCCGAGCTTCGACCTCGACGCCATGCTTGGCGAAAGGCTGGTCCGCGACGGCATAGCCGCCGGCGCAAGACTGTTCGTCGCCGACATCGAGGCGCCGCGCCCCGAACGCGACGGTCCGGCCTACCGCAACTACGCCCGGCTCGGCTACAAAATCGCCTATCTCCGCAGTCATTACAGCTATTTGCCGGCGTATTCGAGCTGATCGGAAAGATCTAAAGCGCGTCAGTTCGGCGCGACGCGCTTTAGCGGTACAGCCATTGCTTCAGGCAGCTTCTGGCCACGATATGCGCCGGCGGCAGCACCGGCTGGTCGAAGCGGGAATCGTCGGCAGCCCTGTCGCGAGCCTTTTCCAAGAGCAGGCGAAGCTCGGCCGGGCGCACGCGGTCTCGCTCCATCACGAGTTGGATCATCGGGTCGTTCAAAAGCTCGTCCAGGGGGTTGCTGCTCTCGCTCATCCGTCGCCTCCTCGATGCCTTCCCGCGTGGCGCTTTAGATAGGCAGCCAATGATGGCCCGCCAATGACGCTTTGCCGGCTATCTCGTGAATCGAAGATGAAATTTTTGTGCAGGCATTCTTCCTTCTCCCATTGTTGTGGGAGAACGGAAACTCTATGCCGGCGGTGCCCCCTCATATTGCGGCAGGCCGTCATCCAGCCGCACCCAAGGCTGCTTCGAAGCGGTCCAGAAATGCATGTTGGGCTTGAACGCGGACGGATCGTCGAGCGAGCCGGATGTGACGCCGAGAATGCCCCTGGAGTCACGTCGCGAAAAGATCGTCGTGCCGCAAGCCGGGCAGAAGCCACGCTTGAGGTCCGGCGAGGAATTGACCGTCGCCACCGGCCCCTCGATCGTGACATCATCGATGCGAAACAGGAGCCGCGCATTGAAGGCGGCGCCGATCGCCTTCTGGCACAGCCGGCAATGGCAGACGCGCTCGTTGATTGGTTCGGCCTCGGCGCGATCGCGCACTGCGCCGCACAGGCATCCGCCCTGGTATTTCGCCATTTCCAAGTACCCGATTGACAGGAAGGCCGGCACGGTAGCGGCGAACATCGCAGCGTCAATTAAAAAGCATTGATAGGACGCGATCGCTCACGGTGATGCAGGGGCCGACACGGCAACCGATAGGGAATGGCGTCAGTGGCGGCGCGCCTGGACGAGATAGGCGTCGATCTCGGTTTCGCCGAGCCATTTGGCGGCTTCCAGCCGGTGCAGCCCCTCGATCAGGACATGGCGCTTGCCGTCGTGGCGCACCTGGATCGGGGTCTTCATGCCGTTCTCGAGGATATCCTCGGCAAGATGGCGCACCGTCTCCGGATGCAGCGTCTTGCGCCTCGCCATCGGCACATAGATGTCGTCGACCTTGACCCTTTGCACGCGCAGCATCTTGGCTCCCGGCGTTCAAACATCGCCTGAAGATCAAATAAGCCGTTTGCCGGATAAGGCCAAGCGCCTGCTGGCCCGATCGTTTCCATTTGACGCTTGGCCGTCCTACGGTCTCAATGGCGACCTCTTGGTTTCGGTTTTTCCATGACGCAACGGCCCGCCGACTTTCCCGATTTCGGACTGACGCCCGAGCAGCGCCGGGAGGCGGTGCGCGGGCATTATTACGAGTGGCCCGGCATGGATGGCTCGAGCGGCGAGATCTGGTGCTACAGCGACCGCTTTTCCTATCGTCCGGGCGAGACGGTGACGATTTTCGTCAGCTCGACGGCCCCGCAATTCAGGATTGTCATCGTCCGCGACGGCGGCGATGAAACCAAGGTCTTCGATGGGTCGGGACTGTCGGCGCGCTGGCAGGAAACGCCCGAGCAATGTTCGGTCGACGGCTGCGGCTGGGAAGCCTCGTTCGAATTCCGCATCGGCGATGACTGGCCGTCGGGAGCTTACCGTGTCAGGCTTTCGGCTGAAGGGCCGGACGGCACGCCGATCGAGAGCCACCACCTCTTCATCGTCGCGCCCCTGCCCGGCCGCAAGCCTGGTCGCCTGCTGCAGATCGCCGCGACCGGCACCTGGCTCGCCTATAACACCTGGGGCGGCTCCAACCACTATCAGGGCATCACCGGCCCGAACCGCGACCGATATGCCACGATGGTCTCCACGCAGCGCCCTTGGTGCCGCGGCTTCGTCGTGCTGCCCAAGGATGCACCGCGCGTGCCCCTGGAAGTCGCTGTGCCGCCGAAGACCGTGCCGCGTTATCCGCATATGGAATGGGCCTTTGCCACGGGACATTCGAAGAAATACGCGTCTTCCGGCTGGGCAAGCTACGACAGCCATTTCTTCCGCTTTGCCGAACGCGCCGGATATCAGGTCGACCTCGCCAGCCAGCACGAGCTGCACTTCTCGCCGGAAATCCTCGACGGCTATGATTGCGTCGTCTTCGTCGGCCACGACGAATACTGGACCTGGGAGATGCGCGACGCGGTGGACGCTTATGTCGAGCGCGGTGGCCACGCGGCGCGCTTCGCCGGCAATTTCATGTGGCAGACCAGGCTGGAGGACGAGGGCCGACGCCAGGTTTGCTACAAATACCGGGCGCGGGCCGAAGACCCGGCCTATCGCGGCGGCGACATCACCCGCGCCACCAATTCCTGGGAAGCGCCGGAGATCGGCCGTCCGGGCAGCGCTACCTTCGGCCTCAACGCGACGCGTGGCGTCTATGCCGGCTGGGGCGGCTGCGTGCCGCGCGGTGTGCGCGGCTTCCCGGTCTACCGCCCCGAGCACTGGGCCTTCGCCGGCACCGGCATCTATTATGGCGACCTGCTTGGCGCCGATAGCCATGTCTATGGCTATGAGGTCGACGGGCTCGATTTCGAAATACGCGGCGGCCTGCCGTACCCGACTGAAGAGAGCGGCGCGCCGGACGGCTTGCAGGTGCTGGCCGTCGGCCTAGCGAGTCAGGTCGAGGAAAGCGCCGACATTCCGATCGAAGACCAGTTCCTCACCGACGAGGACGGCCGCTTCACCGCCGAGACTTTGTTCGGCGAGGCCAGCGACGCCAATCTCGATAAGGTCAAGCGCGGCAACGGCATGATCGTCAATTTCCCGCGCGGCAAGGGCGAAGTCTTCCACGCCGGAAGCTGCGAATGGGTCGCCGGCCTGCTAAGGCAGGACGCGATGGTCGAACGCGTCACCAAGAATGTTCTCGACCGCTATCTCGGAAAGTCCTGACATGCCGACACCGGAAGTGCAGCCCTCGCCTGAAGCCGAAGCGCGGCCGCCGTCGCATTTGTTCTATCTCTCCAGCCTGCGCCGGCCACTCGTCGACCGCGCCGAGGGCATCTATTTCTGGACCAAGGACGGCCGCCGCTTCATCGACGGTTCAAGCGGACCGATGGTCGCCAATATCGGCCATTCCAACCGCAACGTGCTCGACGCCATGAAGCGGCAGATGGACAAGACCACCTTCGCCTATCGGCTTCATTTCGAGAACGAACCGGCGGAAGAACTGGCGCGGGCACTGGCTCACAAGCTGCCCGAAGGCATGGACCGCATCTTCTTCGTCTCGGGCGGCTCGGAAGCGACCGAATCCTGCATCAAACTCGCCCGGCAATGGGCGGTCGCCACCGGGCAGCCGAAGCGCTGGAAGGTGATCACCCGCTTCCCGTCCTATCACGGTGGCACGCTGGGTTCGCTCGCCATCACCGGCGACGACGCGCTTGCCGAGACTTTTACGCCGTTGATGCGGGTGATGCCGACGGTGCCGGCGCCGGCTGCCTGGCGCGATCGCGACAACCTCTCGATGGAGCAGCGCGGCATCCGTTATGCCGACATGCTCGAAGACAAGATACAGGCCGAGGGCCCGGAAAGCGTGCTCGCCTTCATCATGGAGCCCGTCGGCGGCGCGGCAACGGCAGCCCTTGTCGCGCCCGACAGCTACTATGCGCGCATCCGCGAGATATGCGACCGCTACGGCATCCTGCTCATCCATGACGAGGTGATGAGCGGTGCCGGCCGCACCGGTAAATTTTTGGGCGGCGACCATTGGAACTGCAAGCCGGACATCGTCGCGCTGTCAAAAGGGCTGGGCTCCGGCTATGCGCCGCTCGGCGCGCTGGCGGCTCCCATGCGGCTCGTCGAGCCGCTGCTCGCCTCGGGCGGCTTCCAGCACGGCCACACCTACGCCGGCAATCCGCTTGCCTGTGCGGCCGGCCTTGCGGTGCTGAGCGAAATGGACCGGCTCGATCTCATCGCCAACGCCGCGACCATGGGCGATGTGCTGATCGCAGAGTTGAAGGCGTTGCAGAAGCGTTTCCCTTTCATCGCCGACGTGCGCGGCAAGGGCTTGCTGCTCGGCGCCGAGATGGTCGCCGATCCGGAGGCGCTGACGCCGATCGCGCCGGCGAAAAAGGCAACGCAGCGCCTGCTCGACCACGCCTATGCGCGCGGCCTGATCATCTATGGCCGCAAGGTCAAGGGGGGCGTCGACGGCGACAATTTCATGGTGGCGCCGCCGATGATCATCACGCGCGAGCAGATCGGCGAGATGATCGCCATCATCGGCGACTCGCTCGAGGCGCTGGCGGAAGAACTCGACCTGCCGGTGGCAGGCTGAGGGTGAAATGGCGCTTTGAGACGTCCTGAGATGTTCGCGATCCTTCGCACCCGCCTCTGGCCTGCCGGCCATCTCCCCCGCAAGGGGAGAGATCCGATGTCCCTGTCGCTTTCGCCAATCGCCGACGTTGCAGGAACCGCGCCGTCGGTGCACCTGCTGATCTCCCCCGTTGCGGGGGAGATGTCCGGCGGGACAGAGGGGGGTGCCCGGGCGCCATACTTGTCGTGAGCACAATTATCCTCCGCCCCGGCCAAATCGAGGATGCCGAAACCATCCATGCCGCCTTGCTGCGCCTCGGTACCCACATCGGCGCGCATCAAGAGATCACCTCGACACCGGATGACCTCCGCCGCTACGGCTTCGGCGCAAAGCCCGCCTTTTCGACCTTGATCGCCGAGGTCGACGGCGAGTTCGCCGGGCTCTGCCTGCACTTCCCGATCTTTTCGACCTGGATGGGCCGGCCCGGGGTCTTTGTGCAGGACCTCTATGTCGAGGACCGCTTTCGCGGCCGCCGCATCGGTGAGAAGCTGTTGCGGCGCGTGGCCAAGGAGTGTCGCGCTGCACGCGGCGTCTATCTCAGGCTCTCCGTCGACACCGATAACGAAACCGCGAAGACCTTCTATGAAAAGCTCGGCATCGGCTGGTCGAGCTACGAGCAGGTGCACAAGATTGTCGGCGAGGCCTTTTTTGCCTTTGCCGACGCGCCGGAGGACGAACGATGAAAGCCTTCTATGCCGAGGAACAGAAGCGCCATGACCCGAAGGCCTTCCTTTCCAGCGGCGCGCCGCAGCCCAATCCGGAAAAGCCGGAACGGGTCGAGAGATTGCTAGCCGGCGCAAGATCGGCCGGTGTGACGATCGAACGGCCCAACGACCATGGCCTTGGGCCGATCGCCGCCGTGCATACGCCCGAATATCTCGACTTTCTCGAGCACATCTTCGCGCGCTGGCAACGCATCGATGGCGCCTCGGCGGAGGTCATCCCGAACATCCATCCAATCGGCCGCGGCGGCTCCTATCCGGCCTCGGCGGTCGGCCAGGCCGGCTATCATATGGCCGACACAGCCTGCCCGATCTCGGCAGAGACCTGGAACAGTGCGCTCTGGAGCGCCTGGAGCGCAGTGGAAGCCGCCGAAGCCGTGATGGCCGGCGCGACGGCGGCTTACGCGCTCTGCCGCCCGCCTGGCCATCACGCCTTTGCCGACGTGGCGGGCGGCTTCTGCTTCATCAACAATTCGGCGGTCGCCGCGCAGGTGCTGAGAAAGGACGCGGGACGCGTCGCCATACTCGATGTCGACCTGCATCACGGCAACGGCACGCAGGGAATCTTTTACGCCCGGCCGGATGTTCTGACCGTCTCGCTGCATGCCGATCCGGTGCGCTTCTATCCCTTCTTCTGGGGCAATGCCAACGAGCGCGGCGAAGGGGCGGGCCTCGGCTACAACCTCAACCTGCCGCTGCCGCGCAAATCCGGCGACGCGGCCTATCTGGAAGGGTTGGAAACAGCCTTCCGGCGCATCCGCGCCTTCGCGCCGGAAGCGCTGGTTGTCGCGCTCGGGCTCGACGCATTCGAAGGCGATCCGTTCGGAGGCCTTTCGGTGACGACGCCCGGCTTCGCGCGCATCGGCGAGGCGATCGCCGGCCTTGGCCTGCCGACGGTCATCGTCCAGGAGGGCGGCTACCTCTGCGATGCGCTCGGCGACAACCTCACCGCTTTCCTGACCGGCTTTGGCGGGAAGAAAGGATAGTTCAGGCGCGCTCCTGCCTCAGCATTGCAATGACGCGATGTACGCTTTCCAGCGTCTCGTCGATCTCTGCGGCTGTGTTGTAATGCGCGATGCCGATGCGCACGACGCCCTGCTCCGGCGGAATGCCGAGTTGGTGGACGATCTCCCATGCATAGTTGTGGCCGGACCACAGGAAGATGTTCTCGGCATTCATCTGTCGCACGATCGTTTCCGGCGCGATGCCCTCTACCGTGAAGGAAATTGTCGGCACGCGATCGCCGAAACGTTCCGGGTCGGTGATGCCGCGGATGGTCAATCCCTCGATGTTCGACAGGCCCTCGATCAACTGCCGGGCGAGCGTATTCTCGTAAGCGATCGACACTTCGAAGGCTCTCGCTATCCGCTGCCGCCGCGAACCGCCCTCGCCGGCTGCGGCGCCGAGATCGGCGAAGTAGTCGACCGCTGCGGTCAACCCAGCCATCAGCTCGATCTGCGGCGTGCCGAGCTCGAACCTTTCCGGCAGGTGGTTGGACGAGCAGCGGCATTTGTAGGGTTTCAGCGCATCGATGACGTCGCGGCGGCCCCACAATATACCCATATGCGGCCCGAAGAATTTTTATAGGCCGAGCAGACCAGGAAATCGCAGCCCAGCGCCTGAAGGTCGATCAGCCCGTGCGGCGCGAATTGCACCGCGTCGACACAGACCAGCGCCCCGGCCTGCTTGGCGAGTGCCGTCAGCTCGCTCACGCGGTTGATCGAGCCGGTGAGGTTCGAGGCATAGTTCAGCGCCACAAGCCGCGTCCTTTCCGAAAGCAGCGCCTTCAGCCGCGCTTCCTCGACCTGCCAGCTCTTGTCGTCGAAGGGCAGGAAACGCACGACAAGGCCGAGATCCTCTGCAAGCTGCAGCCAGGGCGAGACATTGCCCTCGTGGTCCATGCGCGTGAGGATGATCTCGTCGCCCGGCTTCATCGTCCGGCCGAGTGTGCGCGACATGTGGTAGGTCAGCGTCGTCATATTGGCGCCGATGATGATTTCCTCGACGCTTGCCGCACCGAGAAAATCGGCCATCGCCGCATGCGCATCATCGACCACCTGCTGCGCCGCGACCGTCGTTTCGAAGAAGCCGCCGAGGTTGGCGTTTGTCGTTAGCAGGCAGCGCGAGACCGCATCCGCCACCGCCTGCGGCACCTGGGTTCCGGCGGGATTGTCGAGATAGATGCGACGGCGGCCCTTGTCGGTCAGCGAAAGTGCTGGAAACCGTCCGCGCACGAGCTCTATCGGAAAATCTGCCATCGCCTCCATCCCTTCGTCCTTCTCAATGATTTCCAGTCACGGGCAAGGGTTGCCGACGCGCTGGTGGATGGCATCGACCGCCTTCTGCATCTCCTCCGTCCAGCGGACCTCGACCGAAGACAGCGCCATGTCGAGCTGCGCGACGCTGGTGGCGCCGACGATATTCGCGGTCACAAAAGGCCGGCTCGTCACATAGGCGTTGGCGAAGAGCGCCGGCTCCATGCCGAAAGAGCGCGCCAGCTCGCTGTATTGGAGCAGCACTTCCGCCGCATTCGGCGTCTCGTAGCGCTGGCCGCGATTGAAGAGCTGCGTGCGAGAGCCTTGCGGCCGCGCGCCGTGATCATATTTGCCGGTGAGGTAGCCCTGCGCCAGCGGAGAATAAGGTAGAAACGCGATCTCTTCGCGTTGGCAGACTTCGGCCAGGTTCACCTCGAAGGTGCGGTTGACGAGATTGTAGGCGTTCTGCAGCGAGGCGACGCGCGGGCCGACGCCCTTGTCGGACTCGGCCAGGAAACGCATGACGCCCCACGAGCTTTCGTTCGACAGGCCTAAATGGCGTATTTTTCCCGCCTTCACCAGTTCCTCGAAGACAGCTAGCGTCTCGGCGATCGGCGTCTCGTCCGCCGGCGCTCCGACAGCATCGGCCCGCCGCGCTACCGCCCCGACCCGCGTCGGGTTCGAACCCCACGGAATGTCCCGGTCCGGCCAATGAATCTGGTAGAGATCGATGTATTCGGTGCGGAGCTTGGCGAGCGACTTCTCGACCGCATCGAAAATGTCGGCGCGCACAAGCTTCGATGGCCGGTCGCCGCGAAACCAGGCGTTGGCCGTGCGGCCGACCACTTTCGAGGCGATGATGACCTTGTCGCGGTTGCCCATGGTCTTCATCCAACTGCCGATGATCCTCTCGGTCCACCCTTGCGTCTCGGCTTTGGGCGGGATCGGGTAAAGCTCGGCGGTGTCGATGAAATTTACGCCGCGCGAGAAGGCCAGATCCATCTGCGCATGGCCTTCGGCCTCGGTGTTCTGCTGGCCCCACGTCATCGAACCGAGGCAGATTTGCGAAACAAGGAGGTCTGTCCGACCGAGGCGGCGTTTTTGCATGAAATGTCTCCGGCGGGAGGTGGCGCGCGGCTGCGCGGGGAGGAATTCAAGCATAAGGCATAGGCCGGATTTTCTCCAAGCCGGTCCTGGCGACTTTTGCGTGAATTCGGAAACCGGTTAGCGTCGTGCCGCGGCCAGCGCGCGCCGCTTGGCCTCGTCGATCAGCATATTGGCCACTTGCATGCGGATCATGGCGCGCTGACGCAGATGCGGGGCGACACGGTCCGGATGGTTGGCGAAGGCGAAGTTGCGTCGAATGCGGCCGAAATCGGTATCCTTCGCAGGGCGATCGAGGCCGAGCTCGCCGGCAATCGATTCAGGGTCGATCGGCGCCAGCTCTTCCTCAGGGCGATCCTCTTCCTCAGCGAGAGCCAGCTTGGCCTGGTCGAGAAGCGCGGCGAACTCGGCGGCAAGGTCGGCGCCCGCTTCGCGGTACTCGGCGGCAACGCTTTCGCCGGCGACCTTGATGCGGCCGGAGTGAAGCTCGTCCGCCACCGACAGATAGTCGAATGGAATAGAGGGCCGGGCGCCCCCGTCTTCGCCCTTCTCGGAAGCGATGATGAGGTCGTCGAGCAACGAAGCGAAATCCAGCTTGTTCCCGGTGCCGATCTCAGCCTCCTCCTGTCGCAACGGCATTCATTGTTGCCGTCGACCATAGATCGCTGTCGTTAAAAATGAATGCCGACAACATGAACGATTGCGGGTGTTGCAGCTGCAGACGCCGGCCGGAAAGATCAAAGCGGCGCTGCATTTGATACAGACCGGCAGGTCGCCAGAGTGGCGAGGAAAAGCCCGCCTGGGGGCCAGGACCGTGGCGTACGGTCGAGTTTCCGCAAAAGTTTCAGAAGAGAAGCGATTTTGGCGGAAAAAATTCACCAGGCATGGCTGCCATGCACTTGCTGCACTGCACAATTGTAACAAATCACCTATACTCTCGGCGTGTGGAGGACAAACAAGGGGCTGGAATATGGGGTTCTTCACCGAAATGTTCGCGCGGCCGCGGCCGCAGGAACAACAGCGTTACCGATCGGCGCTCGCGCTGCTGAACGCGATGAGCAACGCCGACCGCGCCGATATCGGCATCAAGCCGGCCGACTTTCCGCGTATCGCCCGCGAGATGTCGATACGCTGATTCAACGATGAAAAGAGGGTTCTCGGCCGCGCCGGGAAACCTCTCCGTGTTCAGCGTCCCAGGAAAATCGACTTGCCCAGCGGCACGCCATTGTGCCGCAGGATGTCGTATGCCGTGGTGATGTGGAAGTAGAAGTTCGGCATGGCTGCGTCGAGCAGATATTGCAGTCCGGCCATCGAGACCTCGCGTCCGGCAAGCCTCAATTCGATCGTCCGCTCCTCCGACCCGTCCAGATCGGCGGCCGAGAATGTCGCCAGATGATCGAGCGTCTTGGCGATTCGGGCGTGCAGCTCTGTGAAACTGGACTCGTTGTCCTCGTATTTCGGCACTTCGCGGCCGGCGAGCCGCGAGGGCGCGCCCTTGGCATGATCGGTGGCGATCTGCACCTGCCGGGTCAGCGCGAACATGTCGGGCGCCAGCCTCGCGGTCAGAAACACCTGCGGGTCGATCTTGCGGTCGGCGGCGTTCTGTTCGGCCAGTGACAGCACGCTGGCCAGCGCCTTCAGCCGGGCCGAAAAGACGGCCACCGAAATATCGTACATGGATATGGTCACGTGAGTTATCTCCCCAGGCGGCGTCAGCGCCGCGGGCCGTGAGCTAGCGCTTCCCGGCTCGATTCTTCAAGCAGCCCTGCGCCCCCGTCACCGCCTCGCCGCAATCGCGGTGGTAGTATTTTCGTTATCGAGCGGAGATTCCCGATGAGACCTGCCATTATCGCAGCGACTGCCTTGTTCTCCCTTGCGGGCATCGGCCGGTCGGCGCTTGCAGCCGAAGCCCCTTATATCGACGACCGGTCCAGTGCCGAGGCTGTTGTCCGTTCGCTCTACAGCGCGATCAACCGGCATGAATTCGCCCGCGCCTGGGGTTATTTCGGCGACACCAAGCCGGCAAGAGATTTCGACGCCTTCGTTAAAGGCTACGACAGCACCGACACGGTCGAGGTCAAGACCGGCGCGGTATCGGACGAAGGTGCTGCCGGCAGCATCTACTACAGCGTCCCTGTCGCCATCCAGGCCACCGACAAGAAGGGCGAAGCCAAGATCTTTGCCGGCTGCTACACGCTTCGCCAGGTCAACGCGCAGATCCAGGAACCGCCGTTCCAGCCGATCTTTATCGACAAGGGCGCCCTGAAGCCGTCGGCTTCGGATTTCCAGGATGCCGTGCCGACAAGCTGCGGCGACGGCCCGCCGCCGCCCAAGAAGGACGAGGCGCTGGAACAGGCCAGGAAGGCGTTCCTCGCCGCCTATGGCGAGCAGTGCGACAAGGAGAACCCGGAAGGCAAGCCGGCCGGCGAGCCGGACGCCTACTCGATCCATCACAAGGACAAGGACGCCGGAGCCGACGAGCCGGAGCGCGAGACGCGGCTCTTCCGCTTCTTCTGCTCGATGGCCGCCTACAATGAAAGCGCGGTCTATTACATCTATGACGATGTATCCGGCGTCCGGCAGTTGCAGTTCGCCGCGCCGGAACTCGACATCCGTTACGAGAACAACAACAGCGAAGGCAAGGTCGAGGGCATCCACATCATCGGCTTCCAGACCGACGACCAACTGGTCAATTCCGAATATGACGACAAGACCCAGACGATCACCTCGATGAACAAATGGCGCGGCGTCGGCGACGCTTCATCGACCGGCACCTATCTGTTCCGCCACGGCAATTTCTCGCTGGTGCAGTATGATGTCGATGCGTCCTACGACGGCGAGATCAATCCCGAGACCGTCCTGGACTACAACACGCCGCCTTGATCAGGGCGCTTTCGTCAGCATCCAGTTCAGTGTGCCGCGCCAATCGACCATGCGGATCGGCGTCCCATGCGTGCCGGTCTCGAACCGCACGAAGCGGGCCGGATAGGTCTTCGATTTGGCGAGAATCGAGCGGAAGAAGGCTTCCTGCTTCTCAACCTGGAAAACCACGTCACGGCTGCCCTGGCCGAAGAACACCGGCACGCGGCGCTTGAACGCCGGGCTGGTCAAGAAGCTTTCGTCCCAGAGCGAGCCGAGCAGCAGGAGCCCACTGACGCGGGCGCCAATATCCTTGCGGTCGGCCAGCTTCCAGCAGAGAATGCCGCCCATCGAGCCGCAGGCGACGAAGATTTTCGCGCCGGGCGATGTCTCTGCATAGTGGTCGATCAAAGCCGCGACTTGGGCGGCGCCCTTGTCGCCGAAATCGGGAAAGTCCGGCGAAAGATAAAGACCGCCATTTTCGGCCATCAGATTCTTCAGGCGGTTGAAATTGCCGCCAAAGGTGAAGTCGTCGACGCCCTGCTTGCGGCTGCCGCCCTGCCCGTGCAGGTAAAGGACGATGATGGCGGCACCTTGCGTCTTGCCGACTGCGACATGCCGGACATCGCCGACATCGGTCTTCAGCATCAAGTCCTGCTGCATCTTGCGCACGCCGGGGTCGATATATTGGGCATGCACACGCCTTTCAGGCACCTCGTCGCGCTGATTGATGTCGCGCATCTCGCGATAGTCGAGCACCGTATAGGCACCGTTGTCGCCGCTCGACAGCGTCGCCGGGTAGGCGAAAAGCTCGTCCTTGAAGGGTTTCAGCGACAACGTCTGGCCCTCGGCGGCAGAGAGCGAAAAAGCTGTTGCGGCGAGCAAAGTGAGGAAAGTTCGGCAGCGCAAAGACATTGCGAAGCCATGCGAAATTCGGCTTCGGTTTGTCAATCCTGCAGCACGCCGCCCGCGCCTTCCAGCGCCTCGCGCGTATCGACGTCGATCGAAGCGCCCTGCCCGATTTCGACATCGATGACGTCGAGCCCTTCGGCCTCGACCAGATGGCGCGCGCCTGTATCGCCTTCGAGCTGCGCGACGGCGGCAAAGAGCGACCGCGGCAGCAGCACCGGGTTGCCGCGTTTGCCGTGATGCGCCGCGCGCACCACGGCGCGGCCCCCGGATCGGCGGAACGCATCGATCAGGCTATCGAGATCCTTAGACGAGATACCAGGCATGTCGCCGAGCACGATCATGGCGCCGGCCGCGTCGAGCGCGACCCGCGCGATGCCCGCCTTAAGCGACGAGGCCAACCCGTCGGCGAAGTCCGGATTGTGGGCAAGCGTGATATCGAGACCTGAGAGCGCCGAGCGCACCCGCTCGCGCTGATGGCCGGTGACGACGATGGCGTTGGCCGCCTTCGATCCCAGCGCCCGCTCGGCGGTGCGCCGCACCAGCGGCTTGCCGTCGAACAGCGCCAGCAGTTTGTTCGGCCCGCCCATGCGGCTGGAGCGCCCGGCGGCGAGAAGCACGATGTCGACCCTCGGCTCCGCTTTTGCCGACCGCGACGGCAGCGGCTCGCGCGGCTGCGGCCTGGACGGGATTTCCATCAACAGGCCTCCGACGCCCATGCCGGCAATGTCGCTCGCCGTCACGTCAAGCCCGGCGACCAGCCGGTCCAGCACCCAGTCGAAACCGTTTTCCTTCGGGCTGCGGGCACAGCCGGGCGCGCCGATGACGCGCTTGCCGTCGAGCGTTCCGAGCACCAGCAGATTGCCGGGATCGACCGGCATGCCGGCTCGAATGACTTTGCCGCCCGCCTTCTCGATTGCGGCAGGGATGACATCGGCGAAATCGGCCAGCGCCGAGGCGCCGAAGATCACCACCATGTCGTTGTCGCGCGCCAGCGCGCTTGCTGCTTCCGCAACAAGCGTCACGTCATGCGGCGTGCGCCGCTCCGCCTTCAGCCGGCCGCCGGAGCGCGCCAGCCGCGCCTCGGTGACCCGCAGCGTCTTGTCGAGCACGCTCGGCTTCAAGCCGGGCAGCGTCGTCTGGATGACGCCGACATTGACCGGGCGATAGGCGTTGACGGCGAAGATTTCGCCGCCGGCGCAAATCCTGGCCACCGCATCGACCAGGCTCGCAGCGACGGCAAACGGAATGATCTTCACCGTCGCCACCATCTGGCCCGCCTCGACAGGCGCGTGCTGCGCCAGGGTAGCGATGGTGATCGCCGGGTCGATGGCATTGATGGCGTCGATCATCTTGGCGTCGACGGTGAAGACGCCTGCGGTTTCGGCATGCAGGTTCACGCGTCCCGTTGCAGCGGGCTTCGTCTCCACGTTGCGATGGGACATGCTCAACGCGATCTTTTCGGCTGCGGCATCCTCGCCGAGGTCATCGGGAGCCAGAACGGCCACGACGACTTCGCTGATGCCGGCCGCCTTCAGCGCAGCAACGTCCTCGCCGTTCAGCCGATGCGCCTTGCGGAATCGCCGCTCGCCGGCAGTGGTCGCATGCGCCAGCACCGCGCCTTCGGCCTCATAGATCGCGATCGGACCGAATTTCACGCCACCGCGCCTTTGCTTTCCAGGCCGCGCGAGCGGAAGGCGTGGATGGTCTGTGCCAGCACCGCGACGGCGATCTCGGCCGGGCTCGCGGCGCCGATGTCCAGCCCGATCGGCGCATGGATGCGGGCGATCTGGTCGGCGCTCGCGCCGAGCGCCAGCAGACGCTCGACCCGCTTGGCGTGAGTCTTCCTGCTGCCAAGCGCGCCGACATAGAAGCACCTGGCGTCGAGCGCCGCCTTCAGCGCGAAATCGTCGATTTTCGGATCGTGGGTGACGGCGGCCAGCGCGGTGTAGCTGTCGAGCGGCTCGCGCTTCAGCACATCTTCCGGCCATTCGGCATGCAGTGCCACATTGTGGAAGCGCTCCGGCGTGGCGAAGGCGGTGCGCGGATCGATGATCTCGACCGGATAGCCGGCGATTCTGGCCATCGGCGCCAGCGCCTGGCTGATATGCACCGCGCCGATCACCACCAGGCGCGGGCGCGGCAGATGCGCATTGAGAAAGAAAGTCCGCCCTTCCGCTTCCACCGATCGAGAGATGCCGGTGCGGAACGCACTGGCGATCGCCGCGCCGAGCTCGCCCGCGACGCGGTCGCCTTCACGCACGATGCGGTCGCGGCCGTCACCGAGGTCGGTGACCAGCACCGCGGCGCGCCTGGCGCGGCGCTCTTCGTTCAATGTTTTCAGAACATACGGATCCATCCGCAGTCAACCCAGCCGCTCGACATAGACCTTGATGCGGCCGCCGCAGGACAGCCCCACCTGCCAGGCGGTTTCGTCGGCAACGCCGAACTCCAGCATCCTCGGCTTGCCCGAGCCGATGACGTCGATCGCTTCGGCCACCACCGCGCCCTCGACACAGCCGCCCGACACCGAGCCGTGGAAATTGCCTTCGGCGTCGATGACCAGATGGCTGCCGATCGGGCGGGGGGCCGAACCCCAGGTTTCGACCACGGTCGCGATGGCGACATTCTTACCGTTCTTCATCCAGCCTTCCGCGATGATCAGGGGATCGCGGAGCTCATCGAGATAAATGCTCTCGTCCATCGTCGCTTCTCACAAAGTCTGTTTTCTCGGGGAACGTCCCAGAGGAATATATCGCTGCGAAACATATGGCTACGCGGCCCGCCTGTCGCCAGTTCCCAGCCAGCGCCGCAGGTCCACAGCTGCGGCCGGCCGCTGGGCGAGCGGGGCGCAAGGATCGGCCAGCGCGTCCGAGATTGTGCACGGCGCGGAACTCGTCGCCACGCGGCAGCATCGCCTTCACGCCACGGGGGCGCGCCTCGAACCATCAAAGCGCAAGAGCGGTTTTCACAGAACGTGGTAGTCGCGGTTGTGGTAGATCAGCGGCCGCAAATTATCGCCGATGCGCAGGCCTGTCACCTTGCCAAAAAGCACACGGTGGGTGGCCAAATCCTTGGTATCGATGATCTGACAATCGAAGACGGCGAGCGCGCCTTTCAGCGTCGGCGCGCCGGTCGAGATCACGTCCCATTCGCCGAGCGCGAAGCGCTCCTCGGACGGCAGGCCGGTGATGCCGGAAAAGCCGACCGACAGCGCCTCCTGGTCCGAGGCGAGCGTGTTCAGCGCGAAATTGCCGTTCCGGATGAAGGCCTCGTTCTTGGGATTTTCGCGGTTGAGGCAGACAAGCACGGCGGGCGGCGTATCCGAGACCGAGCAGGCGGCAATCACCGTTGCGCCTCGTCTCCCGGCCGGGCCGTCCGTGGTCACCACATGCACATGGCCGGCAAAATGCGCCATCGCATCGCGATAGGCTTGCGGCCCGATGTCATTAATCTTCAGCACCCGATGATCCACCTGCCAAAACGGAAGCTCGTTATATATGGCTGCATATTGTATGACACAAGCGAAGTGCTTGAGCGCAATCCTGAATTCGCGTGTTGCACCGGGATTAGGCAGCCTTTAGGTCTTTGCTGGAATAGTGCCGGAACAATACTCCCGGCACGGAGGACCTCTTCGCCCGAATGCGCCTTCTCACGACGACTTTAGCCGCGCTGCTTTGGCTGGCCGCGAGCGTCCATGCCGAGACGCTGGTTGGCGTCGCCGCACCGCTGTCGGGGCCGTCGGCGATCCTCGGCAAGCAGATCGAGGCGGGGACCGCGCTGGCGGCGGACACCGAAGGCGTGGCGGTCCGAACCGTTGACGACGCCTGCACGGCCGACGGCGGTGCAGCGGCTGCCAGGCAGTTCGTGGATGCAAAGGTCAACATCGTTGTCGGTTTTCTGTGCACCGAAGCGATCGAGGCGGCGCTGCCGATCCTGAAGGATGCCAACATTCCGGTCATCGCGATCGGCGTGCGCACCGAGAGCCTGACCGACCGCCGCGCCAAGACCGGCTGGCCGGTCTACCGGCTTGGCCCGCGCGGCGACGACGAACGCAATGCGGTGGCCACGATCCTCACTCGGCTCTGGCAGAACGAATTGTTCGCCGTTATCGATGACGGCACCATCTATGGCCGAGAGATCGCGGAGACTTTCCGCGCGGCCGCCGAGCAGGCGGCGCTGAAACCGGTCTTCGTCGACACGTTCCGGCCGCAGCTCGACAACCAGATTGGGCTGATCGGCCGCCTGAAGAAAGCGGGGGCTACGAAAGTGTTTGCCGGCGGCGACGGCGACGACATCGCCATCATGGGGCGCGACGCTGCCTCGCTCAATGCTGGCATCACCTTCGCCGGCGGCGAGACGCTGCGCACGCCACCCGGCGATGTGCCCTATGCGGCCGGCACACTGATGATCGCGTTGCCGGAGTGGTCAGAAGTCGCGGACCCCAAGGTCGTGCAGGCCTTTGGCGAAAGGAAGATCGTGACCGACGGCTACACGCTGCCGGCTTATGCCGCGGTGGAGATCGCCAAGGCGGCAGCGGTCGACGCAGAAAGCTCCGGCAAGCCGCTCGCCAAGACGCTGACCGACCATGATTTCGCGACCGCTATCGGTACCGTCCGCTTCGACGAAAAGGGTGATCTCAGCCAAAACCCATTCCGCGCCTTCCGTTTCGACGGCTCCCATTTCGTGCCGCTGGAGGAAAACTGATGTTCCGCACCGGTCCACGCAACCTGATCACCGACGTCGCCGGACTCACCGTCGGCAATGCTGCTGACGCCAGGCTGAAGTCCGGCGTCACGGTAGTGCTTTGCGAGGAGCCGGCGGTGGCCGGAGTCCAGGTGCTGGGTGGCGCACCGGGCACGCGTGAGACCGACCTGCTCGAGCCGCAAAACTCGATCGCGACCATTCACGCAGTCGTGCTGTCCGGCGGCTCGGCCTTCGGCCTCGATGCCGCTTCCGGCGTCCAGGCGGCGCTGCGGGAGAAAAACATCGGCGTCGAGGTGGGTGGTTTTCGCGTGCCGATCGTGCCGGCCGCGATCCTCTTCGACCTGCGCAATGGCGGCGACAAGGATTGGGGCCGCTATCCGCCCTATCGCGAGCTTGGCTACGAGGCGGCTCAGGCGACAACGACCGATTTCCCGCTCGGTACGGTCGGCGCCGGTACCGGCGCGCTGACTTCCGGTCTGAAGGGCGGGCTGGGTTCGGCCTCGACGATGCTCGACAGCGGCGTCAGCATCGGCGCGCTCGCCGCCGTCAACCCGACCGGTTCGGTGACGGTCGGACGCAGCCGCCATTTCTGGGCCGCTCCCTTCGAGATCGGCGATGAATTCGGCGGCTTGGGTTATCCCGACCCGATACCGGAAGACGCCAGGAAGATACTCTTGAAGTACCGCGACAGGCGCGCAGGGGAACAGCCAGAGGGCGCCAGCACGACGATTGCCGTCATTGCCACCGATGCCGTGCTTTCCAAGTCGGCCGCCAAACGGCTGGCGATTTCGGCGCATGACGGATTTGCCCGCGCCATCTGGCCGACGCACACACCGGCCGACGGCGATCTCGTCTTTGCGCTCGCGACCGGCAGGAGCGGCATCGAACTCAGCGCCGATGCAGCGATCGATCTCTATGCCGCAGCGGGGTCTACGATGGCCCGCGCCATCAGCCGCGGCGTCCACGCGGCGACGCCGGCCGACGGCGATCTCTTTCCGGTCTGGTCGTCCCGCTAGAGTTCTGGACGCCGGTCAGGTCGGGTCGGACTTCTCTTCCTCGAACGTCACCGCGACTTCCGAATTCGCCGAGAGCCAGACCTTCTTTCCTTCGATCTCCGCGACCAGAGCCAGCGGAACATAATGGTGGTGGCCTTTGTGCGAGCCCATGCCGCTGTCGGCCTTGGTTAGCTTGATGCGCTGCCCCTCGACCTTGTCGACGGTACCGACATGGACGCCATCGGCGCCGACTACTTCCATATGCTCGCGTATCTTACTAAGATCGACGGTCATGCTGGTCCCTCCGGTGGGTGGCCGCGCGTCCCTGTCGGCCGCCCACAATAACAAACGGCCGCCGGATTGGATGCATCGAGCGGCATGTCTTGTTCACCATGGCGTGATAGCCATGATGCCAATGAGACATGGAGCATTGCCAACACCACGCAAGGCGAACCGCTTTTCGCCGCGGAACGTGGCCCAGTGACCGTAACGTCGCTGCAGCCGGCCTCCTTGCGTCTGCGCCTGGCAAACCGCCTGCGCGACGCTCTGCCATCGGCAAGCACGGCAATTGTCGGCGCCCTGCTGTGGGGGCTTGCGATGGCGGCGAGCATTTCCTCAATCTGTATTATTGGGAGACGCCGGACAGCGCCCGCTTCGTCGTGCTGCTTTATGCGCTCGGCGGCGCGCTTGCTTTTTCGGTCGGGCTGACGTTCGCCGCACTGGTATCGCGCGGCCGCCACTGGGAAACCGCGCTCGCCGCAGCTTTCGTATGCCTGCTTGGCGCGACGCTCGCTTTCACCGGCGGGCTGTTTGCCCTGCAATACCGTTCTTACTACGCCGAGTGGCACGCGCCGGCCTTCACGCGGACCTGGGCGTCTGAGTTCGTGTTCACGGTCCTCGCCGCGCTCTACCAGTTCGTCGTCCTGGGCGTCCGGCTCTATTTTCCGTTCGGCTTTGCCGTACTTGCCGCCGCCAGCATCTGGTTTGCACGCCGGCGGCGTTGAGCATTGAGCCGGCCTCTGTTAGGACGCGGCCAAAGCTTCTCCCAGCAGGACTAAGAAACCATGATCCCTCGCTATTCCCGGCCGGAAATGGTCGCCATCTGGTCGCCCGAAACCCGGTTCCGCATCTGGTTCGAGATCGAGGCTTATGCCTGCGATGCGCTGGCCGAGCTCGGCGTCATCCCGAAGGAAGCCGCGAAGACGATTTGGGAGAAGGGCGGCGCGGCCAAATTCGACGTTGGCAAAATTGACGAGATCGAGCGCGTCACCAAGCATGACGTGATTGCATTCCTGACCCATCTCGCCGAATTCGTCGGACCGGACGCCCGCTTCATTCACCAGGGCATGACCTCGTCGGACGTTCTCGACACGTGTCTTGCGGTGCAATTGACACGCGCCAGCGACATTCTGCTTGCCGACATTGACGCGCTGCTTGTGGCCCTGAAGCGCCGCGCCTTCGAGCACAAGGATACCATCACCATCGGCCGCAGCCACGGCATCCATGCCGAGCCGACCACCTTCGGCGTCAAGCTGGCGCTGGCCTATGCCGAATTTTCGCGTTGCCGCGAGCGGTTGCTGCACGCGCGCGAAGACATCGCCACCTGCGCCATCTCGGGCGCGGTCGGCACCTTCGCCAACATCGATCCCTGCGTCGAAGAGCATGTGGCGAAGAAACTCGGCCTGAAGCCGGAACCGGTCTCGACTCAGGTCATCCCGCGAGACCGCCATGCGATGTTCTTCGCTACGCTCGGCGTGATCGCCTCGTCGGTCGAGCGCCTGGCCGTCGAGATCCGGCATCTGCAGCGCACCGAGGTGCTGGAAGCGGAAGAATATTTCTCGCCGGGACAAAAGGGCTCGTCGGCGATGCCGCACAAGCGCAACCCGGTGTTGACCGAGAATCTCACCGGCCTTGCCCGCATGGTCCGCTCCTACGCCATGCCGGCCATGGAGGATGTGGCGCTGTGGCACGAGCGCGATATCTCGCACTCCTCGGTGGAGCGCATGATCGGACCGGACGCGACGGTGACGCTCGACTTCGCCTTGGCACGCCTGACCGGTGTCGTCGATAAGCTGCTCGTTTACCCCGAGAACATGGAGAAGAACCTCAACAAGTTCCGCGGCCTGGTGCATTCGCAGCGCGTGCTGCTGGCGTTGACCCAGGCTGGCGTGTCACGCGAGGATGCCTATCGCCTGGTGCAGCGCAATGCCATGAAGGTATGGGAGCAAGGTGCTGATTTTCTTGAGGAACTGCTTGCCGACAAGGACGTGACAGCGGCACTGCCCGAGGCCGAGATCCGCGAGAAGTTCGACCTCGGCTATCACACCAAGCATGTCGACACGATCTTCAAGCGGGTGTTTGGACAGGCCTGAGTCCGGGGGAAGGCCCGCTAGCGTGGCGCAGCCTAATCAGGCCTTGCCAGGCACCGTCCTGATCACCGTGCCCCAGGGATCTTCATGCGTCGTCTCGGCCTTCACGTTATCCGAGCGCATTTCGACCCAGGCGAGGCCCGAGCGGGAGGGATCGCGGCGGCCGGCGCCGGCGCTGCGCCAGGAATTGGCACCGATATGGTGGTGGTAGTGGCCGGAGGACAGGAACACCGCCTGACCGCCATATTTGGCGACCGTGTCGAAGCCGAATTCGTCATGCCACCACGCTTCGGCGTCTTCCGGACGCCCGACGCGCAGGTGGACATGGCCGACAATGGTGTTTTCCGGCGCTCCCTGCCAGCCGGCGTCACCGACGGGCACGCTGGCGACGACCGCGGGGAGATTCAGCCGCTCGGTCGACATTGCGATCTTGTCGCCGTTCCATTTCCAATCCTGCGGACGGCGATCGGCGTAGATCTCGATGCCGTTGCCTTCAGGGTCGGTGAGGTAGAGCGCCTCGCTGACCAGATGGTCCGAGGCGCCTTCGATGCCGATCCGGTTGGCGGCGGCATGGCTGATCCACCGGCCGAGATCGGCGCGCGATGGCAGCAGGAACGCAGTATGGAACAGGCCGGCGCTGCGCGGGTCGTCAGGCTTGGCCGAGGCATCCTGCTCCAGCACCAGCAGCGGGCGGCCCGCGGCGCCGAGGGTGATCGCGCCATCGGCGCGGCTCAACTCCTGCAGGCCGACGACGGCACGATAATAGGCGGCAAGGTTTTCGGCATCGCGCGCCTTCAACCCGACACGCGCGACGCTGACCGGGGTGGTCGCGGCAAAAGGCAGTTCGCTCATCACACTCTCCGTTCGGGCGCCGATCTCACGATGGGCAGTCGCTCCGACGTTTATTAGTCATTCCTGTTCCCTCTCCAGATCGTTCATCATCATCGTTCACACAAGGTTGAAAGAATCGAACACGTTGTTCACCTTTGTGATGCCACTGCATTCCACCGGCCGGTTGCATCAGACAGGGGCGCTCGCTACATCGGCGCCATGAAAGTCAAGGACGCCGATATTCTCATCATACCGGGCTACACCAATTCCGGGCCCGAACACTGGCAGACCCGGTGGCAATCGAAATTGTCGACGGCACGCAGGGTCGAACAGGCCGAGTGGACGAAACCCGTGCGCGAGGACTGGACGGCAAGTGTAGCGAAAGCTGTCAACGAGGCCGAGCGGCCGGTAGTCATCGTCGCGCATTCGCTGGGTGTGGCGGCGGCGGTGCAGGCGATCCCGCAATTCCAGAAGCCGGTCGCGGGCGCCTTCTTCGTGGCGCCCCCTGATGTCGCCAATCCGGAGATCAGGCCGAGGCACCTGATGACCTTCGGACCCTATTCGCGCGAGCCCCTGCCCTTTCCGTCGATCGTGATCGCCAGCCGCAACGACCCGTTCTGCGCCTTTGAGGTTGCCGAGGACATCGCCGCCGCCTGGGGTTCGCTGTTCATCGACGCCGGCGACGCCGGCCATCTCAACCAGGACGCGGGCTTCGGCCCCTGGCCGGAGGGATCGATGACTTTCGCCAAGTTCCTGACGGAATTGAAGGAGCCTTGAAACGCCGGCGCCTCAGGCGCCGATCGAATCCCGCATGCTCTTCAGCAGCGTCCTGGCTCCGAGCGAGATCAGCGTGTGGTCAGAACCCATGGCGAGCAGCCGATAGCCCATCGACACGACGCGGCCGGCCACGGCCGGCTCGATGACATAGATCGCGGCGTGCTTGCCTGCCTTGCGCGTCCGCTCGGCGATCGAGGCGACCGTCTCCATCATGCTTTCCAGCGTCGAATTGACGGTGGTGCCGTTCGACCAGGCGATCGAGAAATCCGACGGCCCGACGAAGATGCCATCGATGCCGGGCGTCTCGAGGATGCCGTCCAGCGCCTCGAACGCCGCACGCGTCTCGACCATGGCAAAGGCCATGGTGCGCTGGTTCGAGTCGCGCAGCCACTCGGCATGGTCGCCCTTCCCATGGCGCGGGAAGGCATAGGTCGGGCCCCAAGAACGCTCGCCCATCGGCGGATACTTCATCGCTGCGGCGAACTGCCTGGCGTCGTCTACGGAATTGACCATCGGCGCGATCACCGCCTCGGCGCCGAAATCGAGCGCCCGGCTCGCCATGTCGAAGCGCCCGACCGGGATGCGCACCAGCGCCGGCTTGTTGGCGGCAAGCACCGGCACCAGGCCGCGTAGAACGCTGTCCTCGTGGTGGCCGCCATGCTGCATGTCGAGGGTAACGGCATCAAAGCCCTGCTTGGCGATGATCTCTACCGTCAGCGCGTCCGGCACGCCGGACCAGGCGGTGAACAGCGTTTCGTCGGCGGCCAGGCGGGACTTGAGCGACATCGGAACTTCCTTGGTAACGATCCGCAGTCTCAGCCGGAAACGGCGGCAAGGCTAAGAAAACCGCCCGGCTGAGCCGGGCGGTCGATTGGTCCAACGATTTTTACGTGTTCTTGACCTGCTCGATCGCCTGCGCCATCAGCTCGTCCATGGTGCGGCGGATCTGATGGTCCGACTGGTTGACGCCCGCGGCGTCGAAGTCCTCGCGGATTTTGCGGAAGACGTCATGGTCGCCAGCCTCCTCGATGTCGGAGACGACTACCGCTTTGGCATAGGCCTCGGCATCGGCTCCGCTCTTGCCCAGCTTTTCGGCGGCCCACAGGCCGAGCGCTCTGTTGCGGCGCGCCGAGGCTTTGAAGCGGAGCTCCTCGTCGAAGACGAATTTGCGCTCGAAGCCCTCTTCGCGGTCTTTCATGCTGCTCATGCGTCCCTCCGATCAAATCGATTCGCTTGGCTATGAATATGTGTGCTTACCCAGCACAAACCAAAAGGTCGCGGGCCGGTCAATATGCAACGTCCCATGCTGCGCTGCGGCATTTCGGTTCCGAAAGCGGTTGATCGGCTGGATTTGCCGATTGAGCAAACATTACGATTGCTATAGACACCGGCATTGAACGCACCCGTCGCCACAACTAATTTAGGCAGACGGACAGGAACTGGTCGCTTGCCGCCTGCCCGCCAATCCAGAGAAAAAATCAGATGAAAAATCGCCGCCGCATTTACGAAGGCAAGGCCAAGATCCTCTATGAAGGACCTGAGCCCGGGACGCTGATCCAGTTCTTCAAGGATGACGCCACCGCCTTCAACAAGAAGAAACATGAGGTGGTCGACGGCAAGGGCGTGCTCAACAACCGCATCTCCGAGCACATTTTCAATCACCTCAATCGTATGGGCATCCCGACCCATTTCATCCGCCGGCTGAACATGCGCGAGCAGCTGATCAAGGAAGTCGAGATCATCCCGCTCGAGGTGGTGGTGCGCAACGTCGCCGCCGGCTCGCTGGCAAAGCGCCTGGGCATCGAGGAAGGCACGGTTCTGCCGCGCTCGATCATCGAATTCTACTACAAGGCCGATGCGCTGGACGACCCGATGGTGTCGGAAGAGCACATCACCGCCTTCGGCTGGGCCAGCCCGCAGGAGATCGATGACATCATGGCGCTGGCTATCCGCGTCAATGACTTCCTCTCCGGCCTGTTCCTGGGCGTCGGCATCCAGCTTGTCGACTTCAAGATCGAGTGCGGCCGCCTGTTCGAGGGCGACATGATGCGCATCGTTGTGGCCGACGAGATCTCGCCGGATTCCTGCCGGCTGTGGGACGTCGCCACTCAGGACAAGCTCGACAAGGACCGCTTTCGCCGCGACATGGGCGGGCTGGTCGAGGCCTACCAGGAAGTGGCCCGCCGCCTCGGCATCATGAACGAGAACGAGCCGCCGCGCCCGACAGGCCCGGTGCTCGTTGCCTCTTCCGAGCCCTCGAAGAGCACGAAGCACTGACTTCCAGCGCGGGCCTGCCGGAAACGGCGTGCCCGCCCTCCGCACTACCGATCACTCAGGAGTATCGATGAAAGCCCGCGTCACCGTCACCCTCAAGAACGGAGTTCTCGACCCGCAGGGCAAGGCGATCGAGCACGCGCTCTCAGGACTGGGCTTCGACGGCGTCGGCCAGGTGCGGCAGGGCAAGGTCTTCGACATCGAGCTCACCGGAACCGACAAAGCCAAGGCCGAAGCCGACCTCAAGGCGATGTGCGACAAGCTTCTGGCGAACACGGTGATTGAGAATTATAGTGTGGCTATTACCTGAAGTTGTGCCGGAGGCATTATGCCGGAAGCCACGAATGAGCTGATGTTCGGGCTTTTGAAGTGTGTGCACCATGAACTGGTGAGCTTCGCCAGGATGTCTCCGAGACGAAGCGCGAGTTGAATGTGATACGGGGTCATTTGGTGGCTACGCAAAGCGACATCCATAATATTTATGGGATTTTGGCGCGCCAGGATGATCGGCTCGATCGTATAGAAAAGCTTGGAACTTCGCGAACTCGCCGAAGCTCAAAGGCCTTTTGAACTTTGGTGGCATGTGGGACTATCTTCAGCATGCCGAACGATATCCAAATCTCGAAGTTCATGAGCCTCGTTCTGCGGCATGCGCCGCAGGAGGCAGGGCTCGCCCTCGATGACAGCGGCTGGGCCGATCTCGCCGCGCTCTGCGCGGTCATTGCGCAGAAGTTCGGCGCCTCGGCGGCCGATGTCGAGCGCATTGTTACGGAAAATCCGAAGAAGCGGTTCGCAATCGACGGTAATCGCATTCGCGCCGTCCAGGGTCACAGCGTCGACATCGATCTCGGACTTGCGCCCAGCGCTCCGCCCGCGCTGCTCTATCATGGCACCAAGGAAGAGTATCTTCGCGCGATCCTGCGCGAAGGCCTGACCAGCCAATCGCGCCAGCATGTGCATCTATCGAAGGATATCGGAACGGCCCGGATCGTGGCGCGCCGCCGCAAGGGAAAGGATGCTATCCTGCGCATCGACTCGGCAGCCATGACTGGGGATGGAATGACTTTCTTTCTATCCGACAATGGCGTCTGGTTGACCAATCACGTCCCACCCCGGTATCTGCATCAGATCAGCGAACGGGAACTGCAATGAAATCAGCCGTCGTACTCCTCCCCGGTCTCAACCGTGACCGCGACATGATCGCGGCTCTGACCAAGATTTCCGGTCAGGCGCCGGCGACCGTCTGGCAGACCGATACCGAAATCCCGGATGTCGACCTGATCGCCATTCCCGGCGGCTTTTCCTTCGGCGACTATCTGCGCTGCGGGGCGATCGCCGCGCGCATGCCGGTGATGCGGGCAGTGGCCGAAAAGGCGGCCAAGGGTGTCATGGTCATCGGCGTCTGCAACGGCTTCCAGATCCTGGTCGAGGCGGGGCTGCTCCCCGGCGCCCTGATGCGCAACGCCTCGCTGAAATTCGTCTGCCGACACGTGAAGCTCGAGATCGCTAACGCGAACACGATGTTCACCCGCGGCTATCAGCCCGGCCAGATCATTCGCTCACCGGTCGCGCATCACGACGGCAACTATTTCGCCGACGCCGAAACGCTGGCCCGCCTCGAAGGCGAAGGCCAGGTGGTGTTCCGCTATGCCGAAGGCACCAATCCCAACGGCTCGATCAACGACATCGCCGGCATCGTCAGCGAGAAGGGCAATGTGCTCGGTCTGATGCCGCACCCGGAGAACCTGATCGAGGCGGCACACGGCGGCAGCGACGGCCGGGCGCTGTTCGAAGGCGCGCTTGGCGTCGCCGCTTGATCCTTTCAGACGATTCCTTCAGACCATTCTTTCAGACGAACGGGGCGGCCTGACCATGAGACTGACGATTACTCGCCTTGCTCTCCTGGCCGCCGCCGGATTTGCGCTCGCCTCTTGCCAGTCCGGCTCGAAGACCACGCCGCCCTCCTCTGGCAAGAGCGCTTCCCTGCTTGCCATGGAGCAGGTCGCCATCGCCGCTCACAAGTGCTGGATCGCCAGCAAGGACCCGGCCTTCAGGCCCTATCAGATGGCCAACGAGCTCAACTCCTACAGCGGCACGCCGCGCTTCCTGCTGGTGCCCGCCAAGCACTATGGCGGCAAGCCGCTGCTGGTCGTGCAAGCACAAGGCAATTCCCGCAAAGTGGACGTGTTCGGGCCGTTGATGGCCGAACCGCTGGGCGCGCGCATAGGCTCCGACATCGCGCGCTGGCAGGCCGGCAATTCATCCTGCGCCGCTGCCGCGTGACTCGGCCGTAGCCCACTTCCTGCAAATGCAGGATTGACGGTCGGCTTTTCGCGCTCGTCAATCAACATACCATCGAAGCTCTGTTCGCGGTCGGTGTATGCCCAAACCGCGCAGCGATTTGACATGCATCGCAACAATCAAGGGCGTCGCGACGCGCTTAGTCCCAGAACGGCCTGATACCTTCGCGATGGGCGTCGCAGCGCGAAATGCCGATGTCCTTGAGCTGCTCGTCGGTCATCTCCAAGAGCGCAAGGCGTCCGCGACGGCGTTCCAGCATTCGGTCGATTTGCCTGGCGATGGCACGAAGCACGAATACGACCCGGTCAACGAACCCGCGGCGCCCCGACGGGCGGCCGTGCAACCCGGCGCTGTCATAACGGAATGTATCAATTGTATTCATCTTGCGATCAACCAATTCTATCAATTGTACTCTAGTTACCTGCGTTCTCATATCGATTGACTCGTCTCGCGATGCAATATAAAAAATTGTCACCATGACAAATTGGCTCCCAGACCTCGCTTCCGGTTCCGGCCCTCTCTATCAGCGCCTTGCTGACAGCATTGAGTCAGATATCGACAAGGGCGTCATCGATGCGGGTGCAAAACTGCCGCCGCAGCGCGACCTCGCCTACGACATTGGCACTACGGTCGGCACGGTCGGCCGGGCCTATCAGTTGCTGCGCGAGCGCGGGCTGGTGAGTGGGGAGGTCGGGCGCGGCACCTATGTGCTCGCGCAACGCGCGGAGAGCCCCAAGCCCGAGCTGCAGCCCGCCGCGCTCGGAACGCGGCTCATCGATGCGCCGAGCGGCAAGTTGCGCTTCGACAGCACCGCCGCCCCCGATGTCGGACAAGGCGCATTGATTGCCGAACTGCTGGCGCGGACGGCGGAGGAGCACCCCCACGACATTTCAAGCTATACCAGGGATTTCCCGGATCGCTGGTTCGAGGCCGGCGGCCTTTGGCTCAAGCGCAATTCCTTTCACCCCTCGCCCGATTCGATCGTGCCGACGCTTGGCACCCATGCGGCGGTGATGGCGGCGATCGCGGCGCTCACCACGCCTGGCGACACGATCGTCTTCGAGCATCTCACCTATTCGCAGATCTCGCGCAGCGCAGGTCTGATCGGGCGCCGTACCGCGCTGGTCTCGGCGGACGATGAAGGTCTCGATCCCGACGATTTCGAACGCGTCTGCGCGCAGAAACACCCGAAGATGATGTTCGTGATGCCGACGGCGAAGAACCCGACGCTGGTTACGCTGTCGGCGGAGCGGCGCCAGGCGATCGCGCGTATAGCGCGCGAGTACAATGTCGTCCTGATCGAGGATGATCTTTATGGCGAATTGACCGACGATCCGACGCCACTGCTCGCCGAATACGCCCCTGAGCGCACGATCGTAGCCGGCGGCCTGTCGAAGTCGGTCGCGGCCGGCGTGCGCGGCGGCTGGCTGTCCTGCCCGCCCGCCTACCGCCACCGCATCCGCGTGGCGCACAAGATGATGACCGGCGGGCTGCCCTTTCTGCTGGCGGAGGTCGGAACAAGGCTGGTGATGTCCGGCCAGGCCAGCGATATCCGCAAGCGCTGCATTGCCGAGATCCAAGCTCGTCTCCATGTCGTGCGCGAGACGCTGGCTGGCTTTGACTTCAAGGCGCGGGACAATGTGCCCTTCGTCTGGCTCACCTTGCCGGATCCTTGGCTCTCAGGCACCTTCAAGAATGCCTGCCTGGCGCAGGGCTTGCTCATCGACGACGAGGACGAGTTCAAGGCCGGTCGTTCCGAGCAAGTCTTCCACGGCGTCCGCTTCGGTGTTTCGCAACCCCGGCAAAGTAAGGACGTCGCCGGTGGCGTCGCGGTCATCCGCCGCCTGCTCGACGAGGGCCGCGCCGGCTACGACAGTTTTTCCTGACCAGTCCTTTCCCAAGCGCCTCGCGCTACCGGCCGGTGCCGGCGCAGCGGTTTTGCGGCGTTTTCGTCGTGCTTTGGGGGTGTATCGCTCGAAAGCTTGCGATAAGAGGAGACTCAGAAAAGCCCCCTCTCCCACGGATACCAATCGCCGCTCATGACCATATCCAATTCCGTGCCGATCACCCCCGAGCTCGTCGCCGCGCATGGGCTGAAGCCCGACGAATACCAGCGCATCCTCGATCTGGTTGGCCGCGAGCCGAGCTTCACCGAGCTCGGCATCTTCTCGGCGATGTGGAACGAGCACTGCTCCTACAAGTCTTCCAAGAAATGGCTGCGCACGCTGCCCACCAGCGGCCCGCGGGTTATCCAGGGGCCGGGCGAGAATGCCGGCGTAGTCGACATTGGCGACGGCGACTGCGTCGTCTTCAAGATGGAGAGCCACAACCACCCCTCCTATATCGAGCCCTATCAGGGAGCCGCGACCGGCGTCGGCGGCATCCTGCGCGATGTCTTCACCATGGGCGCGCGACCGGTTGCGGCGATGAACGCATTGCGCTTCGGCGCGCCTGACCATCCCAAGACCCGGCACCTGGTTGCTGGAGTCGTTTCCGGTGTCGGCGGCTACGGCAATTCGTTCGGCGTGCCGACCGTCGGCGGCGAGGTCAATTTCGACGCCCGCTACAACGGCAACATCTTGGTCAACGCCTTCGCGGCCGGCCTCGCCAAAACCAACGCCATCTTTCTGTCGCAGGCCAAGGGCGTCGGCCTGCCGGTCGTCTATCTCGGCGCCAAGACCGGGCGCGACGGCGTCGGCGGCGCCACCATGGCCTCGGCCGAGTTCGACGACAAGATCGAGGAGAAGCGGCCGACCGTACAGGTTGGCGACCCCTTCACCGAAAAGTGCCTGCTGGAGGCCTGCCTCGAGCTGATGGCGTCGGGCGCGGTCATCGCCATCCAGGACATGGGCGCCGCCGGCCTGACCTGCTCGGCGGTCGAGATGGGCGCCAAGGGCGATCTCGGCATCGAGCTCGACCTCGACAAGGTGCCGGTGCGCGAGGAGCGCATGAGCGCCTACGAGATGATGCTGTCGGAAAGCCAGGAGCGCATGTTGATGGTGCTGCGCCCCGAGAAAGAGGAGGAAGCCGAGGCGATCTTCCGCAAATGGGGCCTCGACTTCGCCATCGTCGGCAAGACCACCGACGACCTGCGCTTCCGCGTGCTGCACCATGGCGACGAGGTCGCCAACCTGCCGATCAAGGAACTGGGCGACCAGGCGCCGGAATATGATCGCCCCTGGGTCGAAACGAAGAAGCCGGCGTCGCTTGCAGCGAACGACGCGCCCAAGGCCGACGTCGCTGACGCGTTGCTCACGATGCTGGGCGGACCGGACCTCTCTTCGCGCCGCTGGGTGTGGGAGCAGTATGACACGCTGATCCAGGGCAATTCGCTGCAGCTCCCAGGCGGCGATGCCGGCGTGGTGCGCGTCGAAGGCCATCCAACCAAGGCGCTCGCCTTCTCTTCCGACGTCACGCCGCGCTATTGCGAGGCCGACCCGTATGAGGGCGGCAAGCAGGCCGTCGCCGAATGCTGGCGCAACCTGACGGCAACGGGCGCCCTGCCGCTTGCCGCCACCGACAATCTTAATTTCGGCAATCCGGAGCGGCCGGAGATCATGGGCCAGTTTGTCGGAGCGGTTAAGGGTATCGGCGACGCCTGTCGCGCGCTCGGCTTCCCGATCGTCTCCGGCAATGTCTCGCTCTACAACGAAACCAATGGCCGCGGCATCCTGCCGACGCCGACCATCGGCGGCGTCGGGCTGATCGCAGATTGGTCGAAGATGGCCCGCGTCGGCTTTGCCGCCGAGGGCCAGATGATCGTGCTGGTCGGCGCGCCGCCGACATGGGGCAGCCATCTCGGCCAATCGGTCTATATGCGCGACATCCACGGCCGCGCCGACGGTTCGCCGCCGCCCGTCGACCTCGAACATGAAAAGCGCGTCGGCGACCATGTGCGCGCGCTGATCGCTTCCGGCATCGTGACTGCCGCGCACGATGTCTCCGACGGCGGCCTTGCCGTGGCGCTGGCCGAAATGGCGATGGCATCCGGCATCGGCGCCACCATTCCCGGTCTCACCGGGACCGATCCGATCCCGGTCTGGTTCGGCGAGGACCAAGGACGTTATCTCCTGACCTTGTCGATCGACCCGCAAAGCGGCGAATGGGACAGGATCCGCGCGGAGCAGGGCAAGCTCGGCATCTTCGCGCCGTGGATCGGCACGACCGGTGGCGACATGCTGAAGCTCGGCGAGGCGCGTGCCGTTCCGGTCAGCGAATTGACCGCCGCCCATGAGGGCTGGTTCCCGCGCTTCATGGATCAGGCCATTTGACCAGGCTGGCGGTCCGGGCGCTGCTTGCAGCGGTTTTCTGGCCGTCGCTGTTCTTTTTCTGGTTCCTCGGCCCGTTCGTCTTTCTGCTGCTGTCGACGACCTCGAGCGAGGTCTGTCCAAGGCTCGAAACGCGAGCCGAGTTCCTTGCTGCGGCGAACGGCGCAATCCCGTTGCTGGCCGCTCAGGACCTCGTCTACGCCATTCCTGTTTTGTGCCTGGTGCTGTGGCAGCGCCTTTTGCCGGAGCCGGCTCGGGCAAGGCATATCGTCACTTGCGTCAAGCTCTTCGCCATTGCAACCGCCATCGGAGCGCTTTGGGCGTATGGTTCTTCGCTTATGTGCGATGGCTACGGCCGGCCGTTTTTCTCCCCGGTCTGGCAGTGGACGAGCTACTTGCCGATGGTCGGTATCGCGATAAACGTGCCGCTCTACGTGCTGACCTTCAGCCTCGGTCGCGCCTACTCGACGCGCGAGGATGTGTCCGCCGGCGACGCGGCTCAGCCGGATCGGAATGTCCCGTGAAGCCTCGGTCACGGATGGAACCGCTTCAATCCGGACCGGAAAGGCTCTACGCTTATCCCCGACTCTCATCGCACGGGCTGCGCCCGCTCGAAAACAGGATTTCTGCCATGGCAATGGATGCGCACGACATCGAACGACTGATCAAGGAAGGCATTCCGGACGCCAAGGTGACAATTCGCGATCTGGCTGGTGACGGCGACCACTACGCTGCCGAAGTGGTGGCCGAGAGCTTCCGCGGCAAAAGCCGCGTCCAGCAGCACCAGATGGTCTATGACGCGCTGAAAGGCAATATGGGCGGCGTGCTGCATGCGCTCGCCCTGCAGACCAGCGTTCCGGACTGAGTGTTGACGCCGCGGTTGTTCAGATCTTTACCAGCATCGCCGTGAGGTACATGAAGCCGACCCCGGCTGTAAGCCCGGCCATCGCAGCCGGTGCGAGCAAGGCGCGCGAGCCATCGGGGCGCTGGCGAAGCTGCAGCGAAACCATCTCGACGATCACTTGCAGGATCGCTCCGGCGCCGATCGCCAGCGCCAGCGCCGACCATTGTGGCGCATAGGCGAGGCTGCCGATCCATAGGCCGACGACGGCTGGACCTCCCGCGAGCAGCGTCAACATGGCGAAGGTCCTGAGCGGCGGTTGCTGCTTCAGGATCGGGGCGGCGATGGCGATGCCTTCGGTGATGTTGTGCAAGGTGAAGCCAAGCACCAGGAACGTGCCGAGCCCGGCTGCGCCCGAGACGAAGGCGGCGCCGATCGCCAGCCCTTCGCCGAGATTGTGCAGGCCGATGCCGAGTGCGATGAAGGTGGCAAGCGCCAGCCCGGTCGGTGTCCCGCTGCGCCGGCCTGCCGCCATGAGCAGAAGGAAACTGGCGGTGGCTGCGAGTACGATCATGGTCGACCCCTGGAACAGGGCGGCTGCTTCGCCGGCCAGTTCGAACGCGTCCTCGAGCGTGTCGACGAAAAGGAAGGCGAGCAGACCGACGGTCATCGACAGGAGAAAATCCATGCCGTTCCGCCCGACCCCGCGTAGTGCCGGATAGAACATCAGGCCGATCGCCACGGGCAGGATGCCGACAAAGCCGCCCAGCACCGCTTGCGCGGCAAAGCTAGGTGAACTGCGCGTCGGTGTGGGTACGGCGACGGCGATATCGTGCCCGAATGTTGTCCCGGTACTGGTTACGACATTGATCGCATGCGCCTCCCCCAGCACCCAGGGGTATGGCAGGCTGATCCATGCCGTTGCGCCGCGCGGGATCGGCCCCGGCGGATCCTGCGTGAACTGCCAGTAAGCGTCGTCGACCTGGACCTGTGCGATCGTCATCGGTTCCGACCCACCGGCCCGCACGAGGATTCGAATGCCGTCGTTTCCGATAATTGTCCGCTCGAAGGTCAGGTTCTCGACCGGCGGCGCGCCGTTGCGAAAGCTGGCCAACGGGTCGGAAGAGACCATCCACGCAACCGCGAGCCCGAGCACGGCAAGCGGCAGAACGATCCAGAGCAGAGAGAGCCAGCGCGGCCGACCGGCCTGTGTATCCCGGGAGGTCCGACTGACATCGGTCACGACAAGGCCTCCACGACGTCGAACATGCCCGACCAGCCGAGTTCGGTAAACTCCGACTGGTGGGGATGGAACATGTAGAGGCCTGGCTCGTGCTCCCTGAAATGGAACTCGAGGATACCGCGCTCGGCCTGGCACTGGGTGATCAGATCGACGGTCCTGAGTGTCGGCGTCAGCGTCGTGCCCTGATTGTAGTAGTCGAAGAAATTGGCATGCAGATGGAAGGAGTTGATCGGGTCGAACTCGACCACGTTGACGAGATAGATCCGGACAGGCTTGTCCTTCAGCACCCGTATCGGCTTCTTCGCGTAGGCATGGGCGACGGTGTTGACGGCATAGACCTCGTTCTCGTTGTCGAAATTGGTGTCGAAGGCGTTCATCACCATTACGAATTCCTGCCAGCCGGCATTCTCCGGCGTGCCGAGCAGGCGCGAGCGGGCGACCGCCTCGTGCTCCGGATGCCTGGCAGGATCGGGATCGATGATGAAGGCGCCGTACATACCTTTCTGGATGTGCCGCTTCAGCGGCAGCGCATGGCAATGATAGAGGTGGCAGCCGAACGGCCGGGCGTCGAACTCGTACACGAACTCCTCGCCCGGCCCGATCAGACCGGCGCCGGGAACGCCGTCCATCCGTGCTGCGTGAATGCCGTGGAAATGCATGGAATGCGGATGCGAGCCGTTGTTGCGGAAGACGATCTTCAAGCGATCGCCTTCGGTGGCCCGCAGCGTCGGCCCCGGCACGCGGCCATTGTAGGTCCAGGCGGGGAACAGGATGCCGGGCGCGATCTCGATTTCCTTGTCCTCGGCCGTGACCTCGAAGCTGCGCAGTGTCCGCCCGTCCGGCAGCGTCGACACCGTCCCGGTCTCCCAGTCGCTCAGCAGCTTCACTGGATCGAATCCGTTGCGGCTATCCTCGACCTCGCCGACGGTGATCATCGCCCCATGCGCGGACAGGTGCGCCGGCTGCGGTTCGGCCGCCCCTGGCGTTCCGTGACCGGCGTGGTCGGTCTGCCCGCGCGCCGCGGTCGCCATCACCGCCGTGCCGCCGGCCGCCAGGCCACCGGCCAGAAGCAGCCTTCGATCGAGCTTTTGTTCCAGCAACGATTTCGTTTCGCGCATATCCGCGTTCCTCCAAGGCATCGGCAAGGATAGCGCATGCTTCAAGATTTAGCTATAGCTATAATTCTGGCGCGTGCGCACCTGGGAAACCGGGCAGCGGCACACCGGGACAAGATAATCCGGCCTGCCCGCCCGTTTGTGGGAAGAGTTCCGGCTGGCGGATTTGGCCCAATGGCGGACCAAAGCTTTGCGCCATTTCGGGTGCGTCGCGGCTAACGTCTTGTTTCAGCCAACCTATGGGTTTATTTGATGGACATGCTTCGAGCCTGACTCCCACAGGCGTGAAAGGATTCCCATGAGCGGCATCAACGACTACATCGACAGCGAAGTGAAGAGCAACGACGTCGTGCTCTTCATGAAGGGCACTCCCGGCTTCCCGCAGTGCGGGTTCTCCGGCCAGGTGGTGCAGATCCTCGACTATGTCGGGGTCGACTACAAAGGCGTGAACGTGCTGACCTCGGCCGAGCTGCGCCAGGGCATCAAGGACTATTCCAACTGGCCGACCATTCCGCAGCTCTACGTCAAGGGCGAGTTCGTCGGCGGTTGCGACATCGTGCGCGAGATGTTCCAGGCCGGCGAGCTGCAGGATTTCCTGGTCGAAAAAGGCGTCAGCGTCAAAGGCGCCGCCTGATTTGAGCTCACGCTGGCCGGCCCACCCGGCCGCGCGGTGACATCCGGGGCGGCCCCACCTCGGCACTTTGGGTTTCGAACTCGAGAACGAGACGAATTGATGCGCCGGTCGACCGGCGCATGTTCGTTTGATTGATCGGATTTTGCCGTGGACAATCAGGCACTAGCGCAGCAGTCGGCAAAAAGCTTGCCCATTCCGCGCTGGGAATTCATTGCGCTCTGCGCGGCGCTGATGGCGCTCAATTCGCTCGCCATCGACATCATGCTGCCGGCTCTGCAGCAGATCGGCGCCTCGCTCGGCGTCGAGAATGAAAACCACCGCCAGTATGTGATCACAGCCTACATCCTTGGCTTCGGCACCGGTCAGCTCTTCTTCGGTCCGGTTTCCGATCGTTTCGGCCGCCGTGCGCCGCTGGTCGCCGGCCTGATCATCTACGTGGCGGCGGTAGCGGCCGCTGCTGTTGCACCGACCTTTGCCACCCTTCTCGCCTGCCGTGTCGTGCAAGGCATCGGCGCGGCGGCCACCCGCGTCATCGCCGTCTCCATCGTGCGCGACACCTTCGAGGGCCGCCGCATGGCCGAGGTCATGTCGCTGATCTTCATGGTGTTCATGGCGATACCGGTCGTCGCGCCCGGCATCGGCCAGTTCATCATGCTCTTCGCCACTTGGCACTGGATCTTCGTCACCATGGCCGTCGGCGCGCTCATCGTGTCGGCATGGTCGCTGTTGCGCTTGCCGGAGACGCTGCATCCGGAATACCGGCGGCCCTTAACCGTCAACGCCGTCGTCGGCGGCTTCCGCATCGTGCTCACCAACCGCATCGCGCTTTGCTATGCCTTTGCCAGCACCTTCATCTTCGGCGCCATGTTCGGCTTCATCAATTCCGCGCAGCAGATCTATCTCGAAGTCTTCCATGTCGGCGAGCTGTTTCCGCTGATCTTCGCCGGCGTCGCGGGCGTGCTCGCCTTCTCGAACTTCCTCAACGCGCGGCTCGTCGGCAAGGTCGGCATGCGGCGCCTGTCGCAGAGCGCGCTGCTGCTCTTCCTCGCCATCAGCCTGGTCTGGCTCGTCGTCTCGCTCGAGATCGAGATGCCGCTCTGGCTGTTCATCGCCTTCTTTGCCGGCGCGATGGTTCCATTTGGCTGTCTCGGCGCGAATTTCAACGCGCTCGCGATGGAGCCGCTCGGCGAGCTTGCCGGCACGGCGTCCTCCATCCTCGGCTTCATGCAGACCTTTCTCGGCGGCCTGCTCGGAACGCTGATAGGCCAGGCCTATAACGGCACGGTCACGCCATTGGCCGCCGGCTTCTGCAGCGTTTCCCTCGCCGCCCTGCTGATGATCCTGATCGCCGAGCGCGGAAGGCTGTTCCAGCCCCACAATCCGCCGGTGTGAGACCCTCGCCTACGGCCACCCGCTCAGGATTTTCGTTCAAGCGCAACCGTGAAGCGGGGCGAAAGTATGCGCCCTGCGATCGCCTCGCCCATGCTCTCGGTAAAGGGTAACGGCAGGGCCTTATCGAGAGCCTCGAGGACTGAGGCAACGAAGGCTCTGTTCAATGCATCGTTCGATCCGAGTGCGGAGAAGGTCGCGCGCGGCTTGCCAATGAGCGTTCCGTCTCGGCAGAGCGAGAACCGCAGGGTCAAGGACAGGCCGGCAGTTCCGTGAGGCGGCCGCCAGCAGGCGTAAATGGCAGCCGACATTTCCGCTATGGAGTTAACGGGATCGCGACTGCCGCAGGCGCGCTCCCGTGCCGCTGCTTCGTCAGCACCCGTGATCGTCACGGTGATGGCGAGAGCCAGAGCGACCATCGCGGACTGGGTGCCCATTCACATCTCCGGATTTGCGTGAGGTCATAGGTCGACATCTTCCAGCCGACCGGCTGGCCCTCGCTGGCGCAATCGATCCTATTCCGCCCAGAGCTCGCGCCGCAGTTCGTTCCAGCTATCCTTGTCTGGCGCAACCAACAACCCGCCGTCGACATGCGACGGCAGATAGGCATCGCCGTCGATCCGCGCCGCATAACCACCGGCCTCCTGATGGATCAAGACGCCGGCCAGATGGTCCCATGGCATCAGCTTGTTGTAGACGACGAAATGCGCATGGCCGCTCGCCAGCAGCCGGTATTCGTGCGCGGCGCAACGATAGCCGAACTGCGACAGCGCCTTTGTGTGGTTGCGAGCGAGCCGCGAGCGCTCCGGTTCCTTCAGATACTGCCACGAGATCGCGCCGGTCATCTCGGAGATCGGCACCGGCTCGGCGACCCGCACCCTCTCCAGCGCGCCATGTGCGTGGCGGATATGGCTGCCCGCCCCCTTGGCGCCGATCAGCCAGTCGTTGCCGACCGGATCGTGGATGATGCCGGCAACCGTCTCGCCGTTGACCACGACGCCCAGCATGACGCCGAACAGCGGCACACCGGAGGCGAAGTTGAAGGTGCCGTCGACCGGATCGATGACGAAGGCGAGTTCGGCATCGCCGAGCCCTTTGAGCAAGGCCGGATTGTCGGAACAGGCCTCCTCGCCGAGGATCATCGCTGAAGGGTAACGCTCGCGCAGCCTGGCAGTGATCAGCCTTTCGGCGTTGACGTCCGCCTCCGTCACCAGATCGGCGGCCGAAGTCTTCTGGCGAACATCGCCCTCGCCCAATCGGCGGAAGCGCGGCATGATTTCGGCCTTGGCTGCGTCAGCTAGAAGCTCGGCCAGCCAGTCGATCGCTTGCATGTCAAACGTCATCGGAAATGTCTTTTCCCATGGTAAGGCGCGCATCGAGCGCGGCGAAGTCGAACAGTTTTCGGTCGAGCAGATGCGAGGGTCGCACATTGGTCATCGCGCGGATCATCGTGTCCTTGCGGCCAGGCATACGCTTCTCGATATCGTCGAGCATCGCCTTCATGGCGTTGCGCTGCAGCCCTTCCTGGCTGCCGCAGAGATCGCACGGGATGATTGGGAACTTCAGTGCATTGGCGAATTTCTCGAGATCCGCCTCGGCGCAATAGGCGAGCGGGCGCAGAACCATGACGTCGCCCTCGTCATTGAGAAGCTTCGGCGGCATGGCGGCGAGACGCCCGCCATGGAAGAGGTTCATGAAAAAGGTTTCGAGGATGTCCTCCCGGTGGTGGCCGAGCACAAGCGCGGTGCAACCCTCCTCGCGGGCGATGCGATAGAGGTGGCCGCGCCTCAGCCGCGAGCAGAGCGAGCAATAGGTGCTGCCCTCGGGCAGCTTGTCGGTGACCACCGAATAGGTGTCCTGGTACTCGATGCGATGCGCAATGCCGTTGGCGCCGAGGTAGTCCGGCAGGATGTGCTTCGGGAAATTCGGCTGACCTTGGTCGAGATTGCAGGCAAGCAGCTCGACCGGCAGCAGCCCGCGCCATTTGAGATCGAGCAGCAAGGCAAGCAGGCCATAAGAATCCTTGCCGCCGGAGAGCGCCACCAGCCAGCGCTCGCCGGGTTTCACCATGGCGAAGTCTTCGATCGCTTGGCGCGTGAGCCGCAGCAGCCGCTTGCGCAGCTTGTTGAACTCGACCGAGGATGGCACGTCGCGGAACAACGGATGGAATCCGCCGTCCGGCTCGTCGGCGATCGGCTCAAGCGATTTGACGTTTGGCAGCATATTCATGGCGCAGGTGCCCGCGGTTCTGTTGCCGCTTCGCTTAGAGCATTTTGCAGCCAAGTGGAATCACTAGCCGTCGCGGAATTGCGGCTAAAAAAATGACCAGGGTGGAATTGCCGCCCTGGCCGACGCGACAAACAAAGAAAAGGCCGCCTCGAGGGCGGCCTTGGATGGGTGTCGCCGATTGGTCGGATCAGCGCGAATAGAATTCGACGACCAGGTTCGGTTCCATCTGGACGGCGAACGGAACATCCGCCAGGCCGGGAACGCGGTTGTAGGTCGCGGTCATCTTGTTGTGGTCGGCCTCGATATAGTCCGGCACGTCACGCTCGGCCAAGCCTACCGATTCCAGCACGATGACGAGCTGCTTCGACTTCTCGCGCACCTCGATGACGTCGCCCGGCTTGCAGCGGTACGAACCGATATTGGTGCGCTTGCCGTTGACGTTGACGTGGCCGTGGTTGACGAACTGGCGGGCCGCGAAAATGGTCGGCACGAACTTGGCGCGATAGACGATCGCGTCGAGACGCGACTCGAGCAGGCCGATCAGGTTCTCGGAGGTGTCGCCCTTGCGGCGGTTGGCCTCCTCATAGACCTTACGGAACTGCTTTTCCGAAACATCGCCATAGTGGCCCTTGAGCTTCTGCTTGGCGCGCAACTGCAGGCCGAAGTCGGAAAGCTTGCCCTTGCGGCGCTGGCCATGCTGGCCGGGACCGTATTCGCGCTTGTTGACCGGGGACTTCGGACGGCCCCAGATATTTTCGCCGAGACGGCGGTCGATCTTGTATTTCGCGGATTCGCGCTTGCTCATCGCATTCCCTTTCAAAACGATATACCCGGAACCCCTTGGCTCCGGGTGAAGGAAACGCGCCCTCCTCTGGCCTCCGTTTTCGAGGCCTGACAGGGTTTCCCACGCAACGCGACGGAAAACCCACGGGACACGTCAGTTCAACAAGACCGCCGACAGAGTGGCTTCCGGTGAGGTCTTGCCCATGCAAAAGAAACCACCGGACGTCGCCGCCCGGTGTTGGTGGCCCTGTTAAACAGAGATTTAACCGGTGTCAAGCTCGTGTCGGCGACGCACCCTCAACCATTCTGCCGTCATGACGCCGGAGCCGGCGATGGCAGGCATTGGCATGGCCGCAAGCAGAGCCGCCACGTCGTGGCATGCCGCGGGTTTCTATCCAGGCACCAACTTGAGAGCCAGGCAGCCACAAAGTCAGGACTTCTTGCTAGGCAGTCCCTTGCGTTTGGTCTCGGCGAACTCCTCGAGTTGCTTCTCGCTCATGGACTCGTACATCTCGCGCGAAGCACCCTTAAGCTCGGTTTTCTTGGTCTCGCCGCGCTTGGCCGAAAGGGCTGCGCCGGCTGCCTTCTGTTGGGCTTGCGATTTGGCTGGCATGCGATTTCTCCCTGTGCGGTAGTGGGAAGAGAAACGCTGCGGCGCTATCGCAGTTCCAGCTAGCGCGAGGTCAGCCCAAAGCCCTGGATGAGCCTGCGCGTGGCGAAATCCACCTTACCAGAGGTGAAGAGGGCGATATCGGGCTCGGTCTCGCCCGACGGTTCGCCGATAGGCTGCAGCAGCGACATGGCGCGCCGGGCAATGGCTTCCGCCGGATCGATCCAGTCGACCGGCCACGGAGCGGTCTTGCGCATGCGGTTGGCCAGGAACGGATAATGCGTGCAGGCGAGCACGACGATGTCGGTGCGCTGCCCGTCGTGCTCGATGAAGCAGGGCGCGATCTCGGCGCGCACGGCTTCCTCGTCGACAAAACCTTCGCGCATATAGATCTCGGCCAATGCGGCAAGCCTGTCGCTGCCGACGAGCCGGACATGGCATTTCTGCGCCCATTTGCTGATCAGGTCACGCGTGTACTGACGCTTAACCGTGCCCGGGGTCGCCAGCACCGAAACCAGGCCGGACCGCGTGCGCTCGGCCGCCGGCTTGATCGCGGGCACCGTTCCGACAAACAGATGACCGGGAAATTTTTCCCGCAGCGCATCGATCACCAGGGTCGAGGCGGTGTTGCAGGCGATCACTGAGATCGCCGGCTGCAGACGGTCGAGCAATTTGCCGAACAGGGCGAGTATGTGCTCCTTGAGCGCCGGCTCTTCCCATGCGCCGTAAGGAAAAGCCGCGTCGTCGGCGACATAGACGAAGCGCCGATCCGGCATCAGGACGCGCGCCTCGCGCAGCACCGTCAGTCCGCCGACACCGGAATCGAACATCAGTATCGGACGCTTGTTTGATCGATCGTTCATTGTGATCCGACTACAGGAAGAAGCTGACCCGAGATTTGGCCAACCGCGCTTCTATCCTGAACGATCATGGTCTTGAAGTGGCAGATGCCAGCAGCTTTTGCGCAACTCAGAGCCCCCGCTTGCCGAAGCCGGCGGGTCGCGCCCGGCCAAACGGCTGCGGCGCCGGCGCCGGCGCCGGACGCGCGGGTTGCGCAGCAGTCCGTGGCGCAGCTGGAGCGACGCTCGCTGTCGCCCTCGCGGGGCGCGCCTCCGCCGGCAACGAGCCTTCAAAGTCGAAAGCCTCGGTCAGCTCATCGATGTTGCTGCCGGCCACAGGCTTTGCCCACAGGATCGTGCACCAGAGGCCGAATATGGCAAGGCCGAGCAGGTTCAGGCCACCGGGCGCGCTCTCAGGATTGCCAGAATCGATAACCAGAAGCGTGCCCGCCTGCAGCAAGCCATAGATGCCGGAAAAGACGATATAGGACCAGAGGATCCAGCCTGAACCATCGGCATCGCGGGTGCGGCGCCATGCGATGTTGCCGCGCAGCGCGACGAAGACGAGCGACACAACAAGCGCGGCGCCGGCCAGGCTTTGCCGCGACGGACCCGGCATCGAATTGATCAATCCCGCGAAGCCGGTCGTTGCGGCAATGCAGAGCACGATCGCTACCGCTTCCGCTATGAACAAACCTAGCGAATAGAAGAAGAAATGCAGACGGCCAATATTGGACGTAAACATCTGCTGCCCCATCGTTTCGAGAACGATGAACCAAACCGCATAATATTCGGTTACCTTGAAGGTTCGGAGCTTACGGATTTTAACTTTCTTTGTCCGTTGTTCGTTTGCGCGTAGCCGGCGCCCGCCTCGGATCATCCCCCGGTGAGCCGTCGCCGCGCGGCATTGCCGGCGAGAACCTGTCGAGCGACGAGATGATGCCGCGCAGCACCTTCAACTCGGGCTCAGCGAATCCCGCCCGCGTCAGCACGGCGCGCAGATTGTCGACCATCTTAGGCCTCTTCTCTTCCGGGCGGAAATAGCCGCGCGCCTCGAGAGCGCCTTCGAGATAGGTGAACAGGCTGTGCAGCTGTTCCTTGGTCGCCGGAACGAGCTCCGGTCCGGCGAAGTTGGTCGCGGTCTCTTCGGCAAGGCCGGATTTCATCCATTCATAGGACATCAAAAGCACGGCCTGTGCGATGTTGAGCGAGGAGAAGCCGGGATCGACGGGAAAGGTGACGATCTCGTCAGCCAGACCAACCTCTTCATTGTAGAGGCCAAAACGTTCACGGCCGAACAGAATTCCGGTGCGCAGCCCCGCCTGCTCGCGGGCCCGGAGCGCCCTGCCCGCATCCACCGGACCGCGCACCGGCTTGAAGCCGTCACGCTCGCGGGCGGTGGTGGCGAAGACGAAGTTGAGGTCGGCCACTGCCGAGGCAAGGTCGTCGAACACCGTTGTCGCATCGATGACGTGGTCGGCGCGGCTGGCGGCGGCGCGCGCCTTCTCGCTCGGCCAGCCGTCGCGCGGATTGACCAGGCGCAGCTCAGAAAGGCCGAAATTCGCCATGGCGCGCGCGACCATGCCGATATTCTCGCCGAGTTGCGGCTCGACAAGGATGATCGCCGGTCCGGCGGTCTTGGCGGTGTCGTTTGCGGCTGGCATGGCTCTCCGTACATGAGGTTTGCGGCGTTTCGGCGTCCCCTGCCACATCCGGGCCTGAAAATGAAGCATTCACAAGCGCGACACCGGTCTGCGATCGGCTGATCGCGGTTTGCGCGCTCAAAAAGGCTTTGATATACGCTGCCCAACCTCGGCCGAAGCCACGGGCAAGGCCGTTCAGATCCCCAGCAACGAGGCATTTTTCCATGGCGAAGATCAAGGTGGCGAACCCGGTCGTCGAGCTCGACGGCGACGAGATGACCCGCATCATCTGGCAGTTCATCAAGGACAAGCTGATCCACCCCTATCTCGACATCAAGCTGGACTATTTCGATCTAGGGATCGAGAACCGGGACGCCACCAATGACCAGGTGACCGTCGACTCGGCCAACGCCATCAAGAAATACGGCGTCGGCGTGAAATGCGCGACGATCACGCCCGACGAGCAGCGCGTCGAGGAATTCAAGCTGAAGAAAATGTGGAAGTCGCCCAACGGCACCATCCGCAACATCCTCGGCGGCACCATCTTTCGCGAGCCGATCATCATGAAGAACGTGCCGCGCCTGGTGCCCGGCTGGACCAAGCCGATCGTCGTCGGCCGTCACGCCTTCGGCGACCAATACCGCGCCACCGACTTCCGCTTCCCGGGCAAGGGGAAGCTGACAATCAAATTCGTCGGCGAGGACGGCCAGATGATCGAGCATGACGTCTTCGATGCGCCGGGCGCCGGCGTCGCCATGGCCATGTACAATCTCGACGAGTCGATCCGCGAATTCGCTCGCGCCTCGCTGAACTATGGCCTGCTGCGCAACTTCCCGGTCTATCTCTCGACCAAGAATACCATTCTCAAAGCCTATGACGGGCGCTTCAAGGACATCTTCCAGGAGGTCTACGAGAAGGAATTCGAGGCCGAGTTCAAGGCGAGAAAACTCTGGTACGAGCACCGCCTGATCGACGACATGGTCGCCTCCAGCCTGAAATGGTCGGGCGGCTATGTCTGGGCCTGCAAGAATTATGACGGCGACGTGCAATCCGACACCGTGGCGCAGGGCTTCGGCTCGCTCGGCCTGATGACCTCGGTGCTGATGACGCCGGACGGCAAGACCGTGGAAGCGGAAGCCGCCCACGGCACCGTCACCCGCCACTACCGCCAGCATCAGAAGGGCGAGGAAACCTCGACCAACTCGATCGCCTCGATCTTCGCCTGGACGCGTGGCTTGGCCCACCGCGCCAAGCTCGACGGCAATGCCGAGCTCAAGCGCTTTGCCGAGACGCTGGAAAAGGTCTGCATCCAGACCGTCGAGGGCGGCTTCATGACCAAGGACCTGTCGCTGCTGATCGGCCCCGACCAGCCCTGGCTGTCGACCACCGGCTTTCTCGACAAGATCGACGAGAGCCTGCAGAAGGCGATGGGGTAAGAAGTGCCGAGCCTTGTTGCCAGCGAAAGGGTCCGCCTTTGCGCTGGCAACAATGCCGACCTCTGCCAGGCTATTTTCAAGGTGCACGGGCTAAGCGGCCGGAGGAGCCGCTCCGTCTGGTCCAGCGATGAGCAAGCACCTCCTTACTACCCCAATGCCGCCACTTTGGATGCCGATGCCATACCGATCCAACTTGCAGAAATAGCCAGACTGACATCTGTTCTTGCCACCAGCTTTTCGGTCAAGGATTGCTTCTGCCGTCTGGATCTCCGACCGCTCGGGTTCAGCCAACTCTTCGAAGCAAGCTGGATCTTGATGGACCTAAGGCGTCCAACGACGACCCCCTCCGGTTGGGAACGTGTTGGGGACGCAGCCAGCTTGGAGATGTGGGAACTTGCCTGGACGGATGGCGCAGGTTCCTCCAGCGGCCGTGTCTTTCCGACCGCAGTTCTGGCCGACCCTGCCATCGCCATCCTTGGCCGACGGACGGCCGACGGCTTCACCGCCGGCTGCATAGCCAATAGATCCGAGCTCGTGATCGGGTTGTCAAATGTCTTTGCCACGGATGGCAATTCGACCTATCGAGATGCTGTGCAAGCCGCAGCCAATACGTTTGCTGAAAGTCGCGCGCTGGTCGGGTATGAACGCGGCGGCGGGCTGGATGACGCACTGGACTGCGGCTTTCAGACCACCGGCACGCTGCGCGTCTGGATACGGGACAGCCAAGCCAAAGAGGAATGAAGTGGCAAAGCCTCTTCTCTACGGCGCCCACTACAGCGTCTATGTCCGCATCGCGCGAATGGCGCTCAATCAAAAGGGCGTCGACTACGAGCTCGTCCCTCTCGACATCTTCACGGCCGAAAGGGCGTCAATTATCGGCTATTTCCTCAAGGTCGCCGAAGGGCGAAAGCTGCTTGCCCGCTTTCCAGACTTGCAGGACCGGTGGGATCGCATCGTCAGGCGGGCAAGCTTCTCCAATGCATGAGCTTTCCGGTCGCGAAGCGCTGACCACAGCCAGGATAGTCCGGGTCAACCACGCAGGCGAGTTTGGAGCGATCAGGATCTATTCAGCGCAAATCTTTGTCGCCCGGCACTTTTGGCGCGATTGCGTGCCGTCTTTGTCGGAGATGCTTGGACACGAGCGCCAGCATTGCGCCTTCTTCCGTGCCGCCATGCCAATGCGAAACTCGCGTCCATGTCGCGTCATGCAGTTCTGGAGCTGGGGCGGCTGGCTGTTGGGCTTTCTCACCGCCCTGCTCGGCCCACAAGGCATCTGGGCATGCACCGCCGCTGTCGAAGCGACCGTGCACCGCCATCTTGACGACCAGCTCTACTATCTAGCCGGGCGCGATCCCGGACTGCACGCCATCATCCTGTCGATCCGCGAGGAAGAGCTGGCCCATCTGCGTCACGCCGAGGAGCATCTGCTGGCGCCAGGCCCGCTGCTTCTCCTCCTGCGCGGGGCGATCGCCGTCGCCACGGATTGCCTCATCTGGCTGTCCACCTGGGGCGACTCTGTCAGAATGGCGCGCGCCCTGAAAGCGGCAAAGCCTTCCTGACACAGGAACACTAAGCGGCTTCGAGCGCCGCCTTTACCGCCGCGATGGCGTCGTCCGCCTTGGAGGCGTCGGGGCCGCCGGCTTGCGCCATATCGGGACGCCCGCCGCCGCCCTGCCCGCCAAGCGCGGCGGACGCAACACGGACGAGATCGACAGCGCTGAAGCGGCCGGTCAAGTCGTCGGTGACGCCGACCACCACGCTCGCCTTGTTGTCCTCGCCGGCGCCGATAAAGACGACCACGCCGGAGCCCAGCGTCTTCTTGCCGGCATCCGCAAGCGGCTTCAGGTCCTTCGGCGCGACACCGCTGACCGCTTTGCCGAGGAAGCCGACACCCGCAACCGTCTCGTTGGTGGCCGGAGCATCGGCAACGGCCGCGCCGCCGCCAAGGGCCAGTTTCTTGCGCGCCTCGGTGAGCTCTTTCTCGAGTTTCTTGCGCTCCTCGAGCAAAGTCTCGACACGCGCCGGAACGTCGGCCGGCGAGATCCTCAAGGTCGCCGCGGCTGCCTTCAGGCGCTTGTCCTGCTCGTCGAGATGCTTGCGCGCCGCCTCGCCGGTCAGCGCCTCGATGCGGCGCACGCCGGCGGCGACCGCGCTGTCCGACAGGATGCGCACAAGGCCGATATCGCCGGTCGACCTGACATGCGTGCCGCCGCAGAGCTCGACCGAATAGGGACGGTTGGCCTTGGCGCCGTGCAGGCCGGTGCCCATCGAAACGACGCGCACCTCGTCGCCGTATTTCTCGCCGAACAGCGCCATCGCGCCCTCGGCAATAGCATCGTCCACCGACATCAGCCGCGTCGTCACCGGACTGTTCTGCACAACGATCTCGTTGGCCATGCGCTCGACATCCTCGATCTCCTCGGCCGAGATCGGCTTGTTGTGCGAGATGTCGAAGCGGAGGCGATCAGGCGCGACCAGCGAACCCTTCTGCGCGACATGGGTGCCCAGCACCTCACGCAGCGCCTCGTGGATGAGATGCGTCGCGGAGTGATTGGCGCGCAGCTTCGAACGGCGCGCGTGATCGACCTTTAGCTCCACGGCAGCGCCGGTCTTGATCGTACCGCCCGTCACCTTGCCCAAATGCACGAAGAGCCCGTCGGCCTTCTTTTGCGTGTCGGTGACCTCGATCGAGAAGCCGTCGCCGGACATCATGCCGGTATCGCCCATCTGGCCACCGGATTCGCCATAGAACGGCGTCTGGTTGACGACGACGGCAACCGCGTCGCCCTGCCCGGCGCTGTCGACGATCTTGCCATCCTTGACCAAGGCCTGGATCAGGCCTTCCGCCTCTTCCGTCTCGTAACCGAGGAAATCGGTGGCGCCGGTCTGCTCGCGCACCGGGAACCAGACCGTCTCGGTCGCCGCTTCGCCCGACCCCGCCCAGTGCGCGCGCGCTTCCGCCTTCTGCCGCTCCATCGCAGCGGTGAAGCCGGCAAGATCGACCGAGATGTCGCGTTGGCGCAGCGCATCCTGCGTCAGGTCGAGCGGGAAGCCATAGGTGTCGTAGAGTTTGAAGGCCGTCTCGCCATCCAGCATGTCGCCGGCGTGCAGCTGTTCCGTCGCCTCCGAAAGCAGGCCGAGACCGCGGACCAGCGTCTTGCGGAAGCGCGTCTCCTCGAGCTTCAGCGTCTCTGTGATCAGCGCTTCGCCACGCACCAGTTCCGGATAGGCCTGGCCCATCTCGCGCACCAGCGCGGGCACCAGCTTCCACATCAGCGGCTCCTTGGCGCCGAGCAGCTGCGCGTGGCGCATGGCGCGACGCATGATGCGACGCAGCACATAGCCGCGGCCTTCATTGGAGGGCAGCACGCCGTCGGCCACCAGGAAGGATGACGAGCGCAAATGATCCGCGATCACGCGGAACGATGCTGCGTTCTCCTGGTTGTGACCGTGCCCGAGCGCCGAGCATGCCGCATCGATCAAATGCCGGAACAGGTCGGTCTCAAAGACGCTCTCCACTCCCTGAAGGATCGAAGCCATGCGCTCCAGGCCCATGCCGGTGTCGATCGACGGGCGCGGCAGGTCGATGCGCTCGTCTTTCGTCACCTGCTCATATTGCATGAACACCAGGTTCCAGAATTCGAGGAACCGGTCGCCGTCCTCTTCCGGGCTGCCGGGCGGACCGCCCCAGATATGCTCGCCGCGATCGATGAATATCTCCGAGCACGGACCACAGGGACCGGTGTCGCCCATCGCCCAGAAATTGTCAGAGGTCGGAATGCGGATGATGCGATCGTCCGAGAAGCCGGCGATCTTCTTCCAATAGCCGGCCGCCTCGTCGTCTGTGTGATAGACGGTGACCAGAAGCTTGTCCTTCGGCAGGCCGAATTCCTTGGTGATCAGGTTCCAGGCAAGCTCGATCGCGCGCTCCTTGAAATAATCGCCGAACGAGAAATTGCCGAGCATCTCGAAAAAGGTGAGATGGCGCGCGGTGTAGCCGACATTGTCGAGATCGTTGTGCTTGCCGCCGGCGCGCACGCTCTTCTGCGCGGTCGCGGCGCGCGAATAGGACCGCTTCTCCAGGCCGGTGAACACGTTCTTGAATTGCACCATGCCGGCGTTGGTGAACATCAGCGTCGGATCGTTGCGCGGCACCAGCGGGCTGGAGGCAACGATCTCATGACCCTCCTTGCGGAAGTAGTCGAGGAATGTCGACCGGATCTCGTTCACGCCACTCATGGATACTGCCTTTTCGCGAAAACCGCCGGCCAGGCCGGCGGCAAATGGGCTTTCGTGTGTCAGAAGATAGATTGGCCTTTTAGCCGTAGCTCTTGACCCTGTCCAGAAACACGGAACCAAGGCCAATCCTCCGGCTGGGCGGCCTGTGCCCTCGCCCCCAAACGTAAACCGCCGGCACGAAGGCCGGCGGTTCGAACGCAGTACTAGGCTGAATCGACATTCAGCGCATCCATAACATAGCTGCGGCGAGATGGATGAAGGCGAGGAAGTGGCCGGCGCG
>NZ_RZTV01000890.1:0-244 GCF_003997555.1 Mesorhizobium sp. M1A.T.Ca.IN.004.03.1.1
GCCGATTACAGGCCCGGTGATCGCCGCAAGCTGCCAGGACGATGAATTCCAGGCGATCGCATTGGAAAGGGCGCGCTCGGGCACGAGGTTGGGTGCGAGAGACTGCACCGCCGGCGACATGAAGGCGCGCTCGATCCCGAAAATCAGAAGCACCGCAAAGACCGGCCAGGGCGCGAAGGTTCCCGTCGCCGTCATGACGGGCAGCGCCAGCGTGCAGAGCGCGCTCACCAGAGAGCAAAGAGCG
>NZ_RZTV01000891.1:0-244 GCF_003997555.1 Mesorhizobium sp. M1A.T.Ca.IN.004.03.1.1
CATTATTCAGGATCATGTGTCTTCTCCACAATCGGATCGCGTGGGTGTTCGTGCGCCTGATGCATCAATGCGAAAAGGAGATTGCAGATCCGGTTGCGCTGCCTTGACGTGGATCAAGCGAAGAACGGGCGGTGAGCAGGAAGCTCTCCCCAGCCTCAAAGGTGCGGTCACCTACTTCGGGCAGAAAGCCGAATGCAGCGCTTCGATGACCGTCAGCACTTCCGGCCTGGTGATGCGGTAATAG
>NZ_RZTV01000892.1:0-244 GCF_003997555.1 Mesorhizobium sp. M1A.T.Ca.IN.004.03.1.1
GCCGCTCGTCCAGAAGCAGGCCGACTGCATCTCCGTCATGACCTATAACGAATACTGGCAGGCGATCGATGCCGGCTTCAAGCCGGAAGAACTAACGGTCTTCAACTACACTGAAATGGGCAACGACCTTCTCGAAGACGGCCTCTATGCGATGGAAGACAAGCTGAAAGACCCGGCCTTCAAGGAGAAGATGGTCAAGTTCGTCCGCGCCTCGATGAAGGGCTGGAAATATGCCACCGAGAAT
>NZ_RZTV01000893.1:0-244 GCF_003997555.1 Mesorhizobium sp. M1A.T.Ca.IN.004.03.1.1
GCGAATGACGACAGGAGAAATACAGGTGCTTGGGGACCGGGGTAGAATGCGGAAATCCGTCTCGTTGATATCGATGCTGCTGGCGTTCGTCGCCCTAGCCGGGGAGGGGCATGCGGCCATTTCCTACGAACGCCTGGAGAGCGCGCCCTTACGATAAAAGGCGTGTTCGAGAGTTCCGACGATGCGATGACGCTTGTCGACGAATATACGCAGTACCAGCCGAGCTATGTCACCTTTGACTCGC
>NZ_RZTV01000894.1:0-244 GCF_003997555.1 Mesorhizobium sp. M1A.T.Ca.IN.004.03.1.1
GCCGAAACAATCAGCGCCGTCACGCAGTAGAGCGTCATGCGCGCAACTCTGGGCGGCGCGCGTTCCTCGAGTTCGACGGCGTCGGACTGGAATTCGGCAATTGCCGGCGGCAGCGGCGGGCGGTTGGTCAGTTCCCTTCCCTTGCCTGAGGGCGCCGTGTCTGAAGGGCCTTTGCCTGAAGGGACCGGCAGGTTCTCGCTGGGTTTTCTGGTGCGCGCATTCATGCGACCTGCCTCATCTGCTG
>NZ_RZTV01000895.1:0-244 GCF_003997555.1 Mesorhizobium sp. M1A.T.Ca.IN.004.03.1.1
GGCTCCTTCAAATCCCCTGTCCGAGTAAGTTGGTGATTGCGTGACGGCTTCCGTCTTGTATTTTCAACGTCGGAAGCAAGGGCGACTGATCGTCCACTTCTTGAAACACGGGGATGGGGCAGGGAACGCTGCTCAGCGAAAGATCCCAAACCCGATCGAAACTTTGAATTGGAGGTCATTTATGAACATCAAGAGCCTTCTTCTCGGCTCCGCTGCTGCTCTCGCAGTAGTTTCCGGTGCTCAG
>NZ_RZTV01000896.1:0-244 GCF_003997555.1 Mesorhizobium sp. M1A.T.Ca.IN.004.03.1.1
CGATGCCGCCGCCGGCAAAGGCGCCGATATAGAAATAGACGAAGTCGCGCGCGCCCCCTGACTGGCCGAAGACGAGCTCCGCCCCGCAGGCGGATGTGGCGTCGTTCTGCAGATAGACCGGAAAGTCGCACTGCGCCTGGATGTCGGCGCGGATGTCGCGGTGGCGCCACTCGTCCATGATCTCGCGCGGCGCGCCCGCCGTGTCGGCCCAGCTCCACAGCTCGAACGGCATGGCTATGCCGAG
>NZ_RZTV01000897.1:0-244 GCF_003997555.1 Mesorhizobium sp. M1A.T.Ca.IN.004.03.1.1
GTTGCAGACTAGATCAGAGATTGCCTGCAATGCCAATATCCGCGCGGCACCACGCGAAACCGGCAGCCGATGGCGGGTTGTCGAAAGGGTGGCACGAGGGGCGTCGTTGTGATCGCGGCAACCGCATAGGGGAATGCATCGCTCATATCCACCCTGGTGGGGTCGACTCTTGCCGCAGCCCTCGAAGGGGTTTCGGCCACGCGTTTTGCACAGGAAAGATCATTCAGGCAATGGTCGAAACGCG
>NZ_RZTV01000898.1:0-244 GCF_003997555.1 Mesorhizobium sp. M1A.T.Ca.IN.004.03.1.1
GCCGACTGCATGTCCCACATGCCATGCTGCATATCCAGCACGACGGCATCGAAAGCTTCCTGCGCCAGGTGGTTGACGAGCATGGCGTCGGGGATGCCGACCCAGGCGGAGATCATGCCGCCCTGGTGCTTCCTGATCCGGTCCGCAAAGCCATCGATTTCAGCTGCGCTCATGCCATTCTCCTCATTCGACAGGCCGTCTCCGGCCGGATTGCCGCCAAGCGGCGGCAGCAGTTTATCCTCTG
>NZ_RZTV01000899.1:0-244 GCF_003997555.1 Mesorhizobium sp. M1A.T.Ca.IN.004.03.1.1
TTTTAGCCGAATGATAGGCGACAAGGTATTTGGTCTTCTGGTAGCGCATCACATAGGCCTGCCAGTGCCGCGAACTACAGTGATTAATCGACGTGTGGCCCCGTTCGCCTTTGGCGAGGCAACTGGTAGTTCAGAGGTATGGCTCCGGACGGCACCAGTCGAACAGGTGCCTGGCAAATTCACAACAACGCGTGGCTGGAACGATCCGTTCAAGATTATGCAAGAAGAGGATCCCGAGCACGAG
>NZ_RZTV01000085.1:0-359 GCF_003997555.1 Mesorhizobium sp. M1A.T.Ca.IN.004.03.1.1
GTCGCTGGCGCCGGTCAGATTGGCGTCGAAGCCTTCGACCGGCGAGGACTGTGCGATGTCGAGGCCCTTGCCCTGGGGGATGCCGTCGGCGATGTCGAAGAGGACGATGTCGCCCAGTTCCTTCAGGCCGGCCAGATGCGCCAACGTGCCACCAATCATGCCAGAACCAATGAGTGCGATCTTATTACGCGCCATTTCGCTGTTTCCTTTGCGATCAAATTCGTCGAACGACGCTGCAAGGCCGCTCAATGACGCAATCGCATAGACCTAAAGGCTAAAAATGGCAATCCATTAATTTTGATGCAGCGTTTTCAATCGTTTAGATACAAAAATTCTTACGTAAACGTAAGATGTTTTGT
>NZ_RZTV01000900.1:0-244 GCF_003997555.1 Mesorhizobium sp. M1A.T.Ca.IN.004.03.1.1
GTCCGCGAAGCGCACCGAGCGTCCGCAGCGCCGCTCGTACGATCGCGACTGAGCCCGCGGCATCCCTCCTTCGACGCCCTCGCGACCTGCCCGGTCGCGGGGGCGTCGTGGTTCGCCGGTGCGGCACGCGCGGGGGTGAGAGGGGTTGGGGCGTATTTGTGGGTTTGGGGCGTGATTTTCGCGCCCCAAACGGAGGAATGCGCCCCAAACCCCCACGGGCGCCGGGGATGCCGCAGGCCCGGAT
>NZ_RZTV01000901.1:0-244 GCF_003997555.1 Mesorhizobium sp. M1A.T.Ca.IN.004.03.1.1
TTGACGACACGCTGCGCCTCGCCGACAAAGCGCGCGAGGAGGGCGTGGATGTGACCACCGAGGTCTGGCCGGGCATGCCGCATCAGTGGCAGCTATTTCCCGCCATGCTCGACGATGCCGATCGCTCGAGCCAGACTATTGCCGAGTTTGCGATCCGGCATTTTGCCGACAAACCGGAAGAATAGGGGCCACAGCCGCCGGCGTCAGCCGACACTGCATCAATGCGATGTGCCGCCCGAGGGTG
>NZ_RZTV01000902.1:0-244 GCF_003997555.1 Mesorhizobium sp. M1A.T.Ca.IN.004.03.1.1
ATGGCACTGAAGGATTTCGGCGGTCAGGGCGTGCTGAAGACGCGCCGTCTCGGTTATGACGGCAAGGGCCAGATGGTTTTCCGCTCCGTCGCCGACAGCGCAGATGGCGCCTATGCCGCGCTCGGCGGCGTGCCACTCATCCTCGAAAGTTTCGTCGCCTTCGAGCGCGAGGTCTCGATCATCGCCGCGCGGGCCACCGACGGCACGGTCGTCTGCTTCGATCCCGCCGAGAATGTCCACCGCA
>NZ_RZTV01000903.1:0-244 GCF_003997555.1 Mesorhizobium sp. M1A.T.Ca.IN.004.03.1.1
GCGCATGCCGTCGGGCAGACGCATGCCGTACATCTCGCGCTCACCCTTTTTATAAAGCGTCAGGATCGAGGTACCGGTGGTGCCGGCGAGATAACCGCGCACGACGATCTCGACCGGCAGGATGTCGAGCCGCTTGCCGATGACGACATTCGCATCCGGATAGTCGAGAACGTGGTTGGGGCAGATGTCCTTCGTCGCCTCGAACCAAAAGCGCGCTGTCTGCGTCAGGACCTGGCCCTTATAG
>NZ_RZTV01000904.1:0-244 GCF_003997555.1 Mesorhizobium sp. M1A.T.Ca.IN.004.03.1.1
CAGCGGCGGCGCCGGCACAGGCAAGACCACCGTCGTACGGGCGATCCTCGCTGCACTGGAAGCGTTGCGCGACGATCTTCCGCTCGCCCACCGCGGCGGGATCGAGCACCTGCAGGTGGCCTTGGCAGGACGCGCTGTGCGACGGATCAGCGAGGCCACCGGCCGTCCGGCCTGCACCCTCTCCCGACTGGTGCATGACATCGAAAACGCCGGCCGTAAGATTCGTGGTGGGACGATTATATTC
>NZ_RZTV01000905.1:0-244 GCF_003997555.1 Mesorhizobium sp. M1A.T.Ca.IN.004.03.1.1
CATCGTCGTCGCCATCATCAATCCGCGCTTCCTGCTGCCGATCAACCTGGCCAACACTGCCAACCTGATCGGTCTGTTTGGCATCCTGTCGATCGGCCAGGCCTTTGTCATCATTACAGGCGGTATCGAGCTTTCCGTGGGCTCGCTGGTAGCACTTCTCGGCGTGCTGTTCGTCGATTTCATCGCGGTCCAGGATATGTCATGGATGCTGGCGCTGCCGCTCATTCTCGCGCTCGGCGCGGTC
>NZ_RZTV01000906.1:0-244 GCF_003997555.1 Mesorhizobium sp. M1A.T.Ca.IN.004.03.1.1
GGACGATCGTCTCCGGTTCCGACATCGCCACCTGCCCGCTTTCGAGAAGTGCGGTGACCACGCAGATACAGTTGCTGCCGGACATGGCGTGGGCGCGATCGGCCTGGAGGACGATGAAGCCGGCGTCCGCATCGCTGCGTGTCGGCTCGACCAGCAGGTTCACCGACATGGCGACATTGGCGCGTGGCTCGAAGGTGACGAAGCGGCGCAGGCTGTCGTCGACCGTGTTGATGTGGTCCATTTT
>NZ_RZTV01000907.1:0-244 GCF_003997555.1 Mesorhizobium sp. M1A.T.Ca.IN.004.03.1.1
CGCCTTTCGAAGGCCGAAAGGATATCGTCCTTGTCGAGCCCTCTGACGGCGATGATGAAGGGAAAGCCGAATTTTTCGACATAGGCTGCATTAAGTTCGGTGAAGCGGGCATGTTCGGCCGGGCTCAGCCGATCGAGACCGGCGCCGGCCTGCTCCTTGCGGCTGTCCTCCGTGAGTTCGCCCGCTATCGCCAGACGCCCGGCAAGATCGGGATGGGCACGCAGCACGCCGAGACGCTCCTCCC
>NZ_RZTV01000908.1:0-244 GCF_003997555.1 Mesorhizobium sp. M1A.T.Ca.IN.004.03.1.1
CGAAGAATGGGAGCATCGTCGCATGCTTCGCCTTCGAGGATGCGCCCATTCTTCGAAAGCACCGTACCGCCATAGCCGCCGACCCTACCTTCTCCGCCGGTGCGAGCCTTCCACCCGGCCCATCCGCGTCGGCCCAGGCGCCAGATGTCATCCCCGGCGGTCGCCTCGATGCCGAAGCCGGGCTCTTCTCGCACCGAGTCGAGCTTGGGCTCACCGGCAAAGCCTGTATAGGCCGTAATGGCCC
>NZ_RZTV01000909.1:0-244 GCF_003997555.1 Mesorhizobium sp. M1A.T.Ca.IN.004.03.1.1
GAAAATTTCATCGCCGCCCGCAAGCTCTATGGCGGCTCGATCAATCAGTTCGGCCATGCTTTCGAGAATTTCGGCTGGCAGGTGCGATGGGCCGATTCCGCCGATCCGGCGAGCTTCGAAAGCCAGATCGACGACAAGACCCGCGGCATCTTTATCGAAAGCCTTGCCAATCCGGGCGGCACCTTCGTCGATATCGCCGCCATTGCCGACGTTGCGCATCGCCACGGCCTGCCGCTGATCGTCG
>NZ_RZTV01000086.1:0-356 GCF_003997555.1 Mesorhizobium sp. M1A.T.Ca.IN.004.03.1.1
CTTCGCGGTTGACGGCGGAACGCAGACGATGGATTTCACGGCCCGACAGAAGCAGCTTGCGGCGCCGGCGCGGTCCGTGATTGAAGCGGTTCGCCTGCAGATATTCCGGCAGGTAGGAGTTGATCAGCCAGATCTCGCCATCCTCGTCCGACGCATAGGATTCTGCGATATTGGCTTTGCCTTCGCGCAGCGACTTCACCTCCGTGCCCTTCAGCACGAGACCTGCCTCATAAGTATCGATGATCTCGTAGTTGAAGCGGGCCTTGCGGTTTTCGGCCACGACCTTATTCACCACGCGCTGGCTGCCTTTGGGGGCCATGACGATATTCCAATTGCTTTTTAGGGCGAGAAAAGCC
>NZ_RZTV01000910.1:0-244 GCF_003997555.1 Mesorhizobium sp. M1A.T.Ca.IN.004.03.1.1
GCACGATATGGCTACGCCTCTACGGTTCACCACGCTCAAGGCATGTCCCAGCCGATTTGCTACATCAACTGCGACCATGCCGCAGGCCGTCATTCGGAGGGATACTTTCGCTGGCTTTATTCTGCGCTGACTGTCGGGGAACGCGAGTTGGTGCTAATTAATTTCACTGAAATCCATCCGTTTGATTCCGCAACCTGGAATGCGAGTGCCGTCACGGTTGCCAAGGACATCGCGGTGGGCGCGG
>NZ_RZTV01000911.1:0-244 GCF_003997555.1 Mesorhizobium sp. M1A.T.Ca.IN.004.03.1.1
CGCTGCCGCTGTGGATCGCGGTTGGCGGCACACCGCAGTCGGTGGCGCGCGCCGGCGCGCTCGGACTGCCGGTCGCGCTCGCGATCATCGGCGGCGAGCCGCGCCGGTTTGCGCCGCTGTTCGATCTCTACCGCGAGGCGGCGCGCCGGGCGGGGCAGGATCAGGCGAAACTGAAGACCAGCATCAATGTCCATGGCTTCATCGCCGACACGACCGAGAGAGCGGCTGACCAGTTCTACGGCCC
>NZ_RZTV01000912.1:0-244 GCF_003997555.1 Mesorhizobium sp. M1A.T.Ca.IN.004.03.1.1
ATAGCGATGCGGCGTCAGGCCTGTTGCCTTGCGAAACATGCGGGCAAAATGAAAGGGACTGAGGCAAGCCTCCGCGGCAAGGTCATGCAGCGAGATTTCTGCTGCGATGCGGGCTTCAATGAAATCGAAGACGCGTTGCAGCCTTTTGGGGTCGACAGTCGGCGCCCGTTCGGCGGGTTGCCAGCGAACGGCCGAATAAGTACTGAGAAGGTGCCCTGCCAGTGCCATCTGAAGGCCGTCGAGG
>NZ_RZTV01000913.1:0-244 GCF_003997555.1 Mesorhizobium sp. M1A.T.Ca.IN.004.03.1.1
CTTGCCGATGATCGACTTGTAGCGCTCATCCTCGGCATTGACGGCAACACCTGTATCGCCGAGCATCGTTTCCGGACGGGTGGTGGCAACGACCAGATAGTCGCGCGTTTCGCATTCGGTCGGCTTGCCTTCCTCGTCGAAAGCGATCGGATACTGATAGGTTACACCCGGCTCCAGCGGATAACGGAGATGCCAGAGATTGCCCTTGATTTCATGCTGTTCGACTTCAAGGTCGGAGATCGCC
>NZ_RZTV01000914.1:0-244 GCF_003997555.1 Mesorhizobium sp. M1A.T.Ca.IN.004.03.1.1
GGGCGATCACCGCAGGAAGGGTTTCGACGGTTGGCTGACCTAATCGTAAAGCGAAAACCAGACGTGCCCAAGCAGACAGATCATTGAACCTGCAGCGCTTGCCAGCCATCGGGTCCCCTAGAGAAGGCGACCACGCCGTCACCTTCGTCTTTCCAGGCAGTGCGAAGCTTGTACTTCACGGTGCACTGCACGCCAGGTCCCATGGTGTTCTTCGAGCATTCTCCCAGCCGCAGCGTCGCTTGAT
>NZ_RZTV01000915.1:0-244 GCF_003997555.1 Mesorhizobium sp. M1A.T.Ca.IN.004.03.1.1
GGTCCAGCGCTCCGACGAGATCGAAAAGACCATGCGCGGCCTCGGCGGCATGATTGAAACCGTGTTTGAGCGGGCCGAGCAGCGCTCCAACCAGGTCACCGGGAATCTGCGCCAGGGCGTGCAGTCGTCCTTCGCCGATATCGGCCGCGTTCTGACGGAAACCGAGAAGCGCGCACAGGAGGCCGCCGAGACGATGCGCGAGGCGATCACCCGCGCCGGCGACGAGGCCAATACGACGATCGAC
>NZ_RZTV01000916.1:0-244 GCF_003997555.1 Mesorhizobium sp. M1A.T.Ca.IN.004.03.1.1
CTTCGGTCAACAGATGCAGAATGTGAAGCCGTTTGGCATTCCCCATGGCCGACAGGAAATTTGCTTCGTTATCGAAAGCGATGGTTTCGGGGGAATGCGGGACTGACGATTGATTGTTCAAGGCGAGATCTCCTTTGGGGAACCAAAGCCGGGCACCGGGTCATATCCCCGAACTTTAATTTAGAGATAACGCAAGGGTGCAGTGCCGAAACCCATTTGTCGGCGCCGCATCGTCTTTTTTGGC
>NZ_RZTV01000917.1:0-244 GCF_003997555.1 Mesorhizobium sp. M1A.T.Ca.IN.004.03.1.1
GGGTCGCTCGCCGCACGACGGCTGGACAAGGTCTCCCGGGAAGCGATTACGGCCACCCACGGCCGCTGCGAGCAATCAGCCTCTGCCGGTGACAGCGATGCCTATTATTACGACAATGAGGAATTCCATAAGGCCATCTACGCAGCCGGCCGCAGCGAGTTCCTCGAGGAGCAATGCCTGCAATTGCACCGTCGCCTGCGGCCCTATCGCCGCCTCCAGCTGCGCGTGCGCAACCGCCTGTCGA
>NZ_RZTV01000918.1:0-243 GCF_003997555.1 Mesorhizobium sp. M1A.T.Ca.IN.004.03.1.1
GTATTCACCAGGGGTGTCCCGGCAAGGGGCTGAGATTCTGCTGAACAATACGGCTTTGCCTGTTGTGGCGCAGTGACCCGTTGAACCTGATCCAGTTCATACTGGCGTAGGGACGGTGCAGACGCTGCGGCTGTCGGGCGGGATTTCGCTTTGTCGCATGAGGCGTCTTTCCATCATTCCAACACTGGAACTGGGTCTCCAAACGTCAAACCTTGGAGCCTCACCCATGAATATTGTCGCACC
>NZ_RZTV01000919.1:0-243 GCF_003997555.1 Mesorhizobium sp. M1A.T.Ca.IN.004.03.1.1
GTCTATACGCTGATGGTCCTGCCGATCGTCGTCTGGATCATGCGCGATCAGTTCGCGACCATACCGGTCGAGCTCGAGGAGGCCTGCGCACGGTGCAGACGGTCGGCATCCCGGATCCATCGCTGGCACTGCCCGACGTGGATGCCGTTGTCGTCTCCCTGAAAATCCGCTCGGTCAGGGCCCCAGAGGCCGTGACGGCTGCCACCGAAGCCGAGCGATGGCTGCGCCATCGGGGCGCGGGCC
>NZ_RZTV01000087.1:0-356 GCF_003997555.1 Mesorhizobium sp. M1A.T.Ca.IN.004.03.1.1
CCTGGCTTGCCGGCTCGCGTCAGTGGCTGGCGGGCGAGCGGATGAGCTATGCCGACCTTGCCGCCGCGGCCTCGATCTCGATCCTCGACTATCTTGGCGAGATCGAGTGGGCGGATTCGCCCGTCGTCAAGGACTGGTACCAGCGGCTGAAGTCGCGTCCGTCCTTCCGGCCGATGCTGACCGAGCGCGTGCGCGGCCTGACACCGGTTTCACACTATGCCGATCTGGATTTCTGACGAGGGCTCTTCATGCCCGAAGCTTATAGAGACGACAAAGAGCGGCGGCGCCGCGACAATTTGACCGACTTCGTTCGGGCGGAATCGGTCGCGAAGGGCTTCGATCTCTGCCGCATCACG
>NZ_RZTV01000920.1:0-243 GCF_003997555.1 Mesorhizobium sp. M1A.T.Ca.IN.004.03.1.1
AGGCGACGATGGCGACGACGCTCAACTATCGCCTGCGGATTCGGAACGGCGCAGACAGCAGCGACGCGCTCGTGCTCACGAGCGTGCGCGGCGGGACGAACCCCTACATTGCTGCGCCGCCGAGTGGCGACGGGCAAGAGGTCGATCCGCTCACGGGCGCGATGCGCACGGGCACGTACACGCTGCAGGTACTCGATCCGATCACGAGCGGCACGACACGCGCGATCACGTCGCAGCTCTTCG
>NZ_RZTV01000921.1:0-243 GCF_003997555.1 Mesorhizobium sp. M1A.T.Ca.IN.004.03.1.1
GCCAGACCCCCGTCTCGGCTCCCGCCGCGCACCGTTCCGTCGATCTCGAGGACGAGGACGCCCGGTGGGCGGCCTACGCCGCGTCGGCCGAGCCGGAAGCCGGCGCTTCGCACACCGCCACCGCCGAGCCCGTGCGCGAAGAGCACCGTGCCGACGCCGCCCCCGCCGCGGGCGCCGCGGCAGCGGGTGCCGCGGCGGCGACCACCGTCGCTCCCGCCTACGCGGACGAGACGCGGCCCGTCG
>NZ_RZTV01000922.1:0-243 GCF_003997555.1 Mesorhizobium sp. M1A.T.Ca.IN.004.03.1.1
CTTCCTCTAGCCACCGCAGGAGTCTTAGCAGCCAGAACCACATGCGAATCAACACAGCTTGCCTAGTGACGGCATGCTGAGCCGATAGCCATTCTCTGGCGCGAGCAATAAACCATGTGGACCGCAGCAAAAACAATCAGCGTTGTCCTTTGGCATATTGCTGTAAATCACCATGTGCACGAAGTCGTACCATATATTGTCGCGGCGAATGTCGCTCGGAAGCCGCCGAAAGGGGCGCACCAG
>NZ_RZTV01000923.1:0-243 GCF_003997555.1 Mesorhizobium sp. M1A.T.Ca.IN.004.03.1.1
GGCGAGCAAGGCCCGGAATTGGTCAACTTTCGCGGCGGCGAATCCGTGACGCCGGCGGACGAAACGAAGTCGCTGCTCGATCCTGTGGCGTTCGCCAACGTTGTCGGCCCGATGATCGCTAGGGCGATCCGACAAGAATTGCGGTCCGCCTGATGGCTGAAGTCGATCTCGGGTACACATACATCGCGGTCGCATCCGACCTGACTGACGAGATCGCGGTCTCGTCGATGTCGTGGGCGTCGG
>NZ_RZTV01000924.1:0-243 GCF_003997555.1 Mesorhizobium sp. M1A.T.Ca.IN.004.03.1.1
GCCGGCGCGGCCCTTTCCGGCTCTGGCGTTTCGGCCGGAACGCAGATCACGACCCAGCTGTCGGGCACGCCGGGCGGCATTGGCGAGTATGCGGTCTCGATCGAGCAGGTGGTGCCGAGCGAGGCGATCACGGCGACCTACGGCACGCTCACGGTCAGCGCCGTCGCATCCGGCACCCTAGCAGTCGGCCAGACGCTGGCCGGGGTCGGTGTCACAGCCGGCACGCACATCACGCAGCTTGGC
>NZ_RZTV01000925.1:0-243 GCF_003997555.1 Mesorhizobium sp. M1A.T.Ca.IN.004.03.1.1
CGAGAAGATGAATGCGAACATCATCACGCCTTTCAAGAAGATCTGCGGCTGCGAGATCGTGTTCGAGACCGGCAACAATGCCGACCGGCTCAACAAGCTGAAACTGCGCGATGGCAAGGGCGTCGATGTCATCTATCTCACCGACAGCTTCTCGCAGCTCGGCATTGAACAGGGATTGTTCCAGGAGATCGATGCGTCGAAGATCCCCAACCTCGCGGATATCTACGAGCTGGGCAAGGCGCC
>NZ_RZTV01000926.1:0-243 GCF_003997555.1 Mesorhizobium sp. M1A.T.Ca.IN.004.03.1.1
GCCAGACGGACAGCGCGACCAACGTATAGATCGAATAGTTCGGATGCGAGATCCAGCTCGGCCCTTCGATGCCAATCTGGGCGAGGGCGGCGTTGACGAGGCCGTCGCTGGCGAAAAGCTGGCGCCAGAGCACGGCGATCGCGACGCTGCCGCCGAGCAGCGACGGCAGATAGAAGATGGCACGGTAGATAGGCAGACCGCGCAGGCCGCGGTTCAGGGCCATGGCGACCAGCAAGGCAAAGG
>NZ_RZTV01000927.1:0-243 GCF_003997555.1 Mesorhizobium sp. M1A.T.Ca.IN.004.03.1.1
TCCGAACCGAATAGTCCCCGATCTCCGCTCTGAGCCGTGGACCTTCCTCCATAACATTGTTTTCAAACGCGGCATGCATCTGCTCCAGAAGTCTCCCGGTTTTGAGTTCGCAGCGGGCCTTCTCTTGCTGCCCGACACGCGGCGACTCCTTGATGATCTCCCAGCAGGCGCGCACGCAACCGACCATCAGCGGCGTCTGGAAAACCACGGAAGCCGCATCAGAACGCAACTTGTTGCCGGGCG
>NZ_RZTV01000928.1:0-243 GCF_003997555.1 Mesorhizobium sp. M1A.T.Ca.IN.004.03.1.1
GACGTAACCGTGACGATTGGTCGGCACGGCGAAGCTGGCGATCTTGTCGTCGAGCGTCGCGTTGGCATTGATATAGTCGGAGACCCGAGCCGCCGTGGAGAAGGACTTGCGTCCGTTCAGCACATAGCCGTTGCCGCGACGGGTGAGCACCAGCCCGGGATCGCGCGGATTGACGGACGCCCCCCAATAGAGGTTCCTGGCGACCGTATCGCTGCCCAGCGCATGAGCGCGCGCCGCATCAAG
>NZ_RZTV01000929.1:0-243 GCF_003997555.1 Mesorhizobium sp. M1A.T.Ca.IN.004.03.1.1
CGTGACCGGACTTGCATCCGCCTTCATGGCGACAGGGAAGCCTTCGCGCAAGACCGTGATGATGGCCTTGCCGGCTTCGAGCGCCGCCTTTTCAAATGTCCTCAGCATTGTCCTTTTGCCGTTCGCCACGCGGCGAGCACCCCGCTGTCGCTCGTCCGCAAACCATCCCTGTCACAAACCAGATACGCAAGCTTATATGGTGTTCCCCGTCGTGCTCCGCATCCCTCAATACACAGCCTGATG
>NZ_RZTV01000088.1:0-355 GCF_003997555.1 Mesorhizobium sp. M1A.T.Ca.IN.004.03.1.1
CGGCCAGGCGCATTCCTCTGAAAATGGCTGTCGCGACACTGTGAGGATGCGCCAGCCTTTCTCCTGAAATAAACTTTACGGTTGCGTGGCCAATCCCGCGGCTTGCGCCTGTCAACAGCATATATCCGGTTGCCATAAGACCCTCATACATCTAGATATATGATGCCTCATAAATGAGAAAGCGTCTGGCGCAAGATGTACGTTTGCCTACGCTCAAATATTATCGCATCGACGTCCACACAGACGTCATTCAGCAGCAGCTACACTCACATGCGCAAGGATGACTCGTCCACCCTGATCGATGTCGTCCATGATTGCCCGCGCCGCCCCCTCCCCCGCTGCCGATATCCAGTCT
>NZ_RZTV01000930.1:0-243 GCF_003997555.1 Mesorhizobium sp. M1A.T.Ca.IN.004.03.1.1
GTCCTCAACAGCCTTGCAAGCTGCTCCCGGAACGCCACGGAGAGGAGCGCCACCGCGGAGAGCGTCACGCCGACGCCGATCATCATGGAGACGGCGAAAAGGATGCCCGTGACCACCACCTGATGGATCATCGCGAAGGTCATGACGAAGAGCGTCAAAGGGCAGGGGATCAGCCCGGCCATGAATCCGACGAGATGCCTTCTCCGCTCGAATGGGTGTGGGCACGCCGGAACAGCGCGCTCC
>NZ_RZTV01000931.1:0-243 GCF_003997555.1 Mesorhizobium sp. M1A.T.Ca.IN.004.03.1.1
GGTGGAGGAGGCACAGGAATCGAAGGCGCCGACCGAACGCTTCATCGATCGGTTTTCGCGCTATTACACGCCCGGCGTGCTCGTGGTCGCAGCACTCGTCGCGGTCGTTCCGCCGCTGCTGTTCGCTGGGCCGTGGGGCGAATGGGTCTATAAGGGCCTTGCCATCCTTTTGATCGGCTGCCCCTGTGCGCTCGTCATCTCGACGCCGGCGGCGATCGCCGCCTCGCTTTCGGCAGGTGCACG
>NZ_RZTV01000932.1:0-243 GCF_003997555.1 Mesorhizobium sp. M1A.T.Ca.IN.004.03.1.1
GCGGCCGCCGCGACAAGCTCGAAATCAGTCCGAACCTGTGGGCTGGCGTTGGCCTGGTGCGCGGCGGCGCCGGCACCGCCCTGGTCGGCGATGCGGCGACAGTTGCGGAACGGATCGACGAATACCGGCGCATTGGCATCGATAGCTTTATCCTGTCCGGCTATCCGCATCTGGAGGAGGCCTATCGGTTTGGCGAACTGGTGTTGCCGTTGTTGCCGCTCGATCATGAAATCTCGACGCGCC
>NZ_RZTV01000933.1:0-243 GCF_003997555.1 Mesorhizobium sp. M1A.T.Ca.IN.004.03.1.1
ATTGTCGGCATTTCCCTTTTCGTCAGGCTTGCTCAGGCAGTGGTCCGCCCTCACAAGGTGACCTATTCCTGCCACCGATGCGGCCTTCAGCGCCATGACGCGGACGCCGTTCATTGCAAGGCGTGCGGAGAGGTCTTGAACATACCGGACGAGGGATTGTGACCGTCGATCCTAGCGATTTTTGCAATGCTTTCGGACGAGGCTTCGTCCGTCGGATTGCAGCCCGCCCGTGCTGGGGAGCAC
>NZ_RZTV01000934.1:0-243 GCF_003997555.1 Mesorhizobium sp. M1A.T.Ca.IN.004.03.1.1
GATTTCTCGACACGGCGAATGTCGATCAAATCACTGCCAATGCCGATGATCATGCCGGCCCCTTCCGTCGCTTAAGAGTTCTTGATCGGGTTCATACGCTCGGCATGTCGCCGGCTGGAACGGCAAGACGCAGGCGCGCCCGCTCCATCAGCCGTATATGGCGGCGCGTCTGAAAACCCTTCACGGTGTAGAATGTCAGCGCATAGAGCGCAACGGAGGTGACGATCGCCGGCGGGATAGCGC
>NZ_RZTV01000935.1:0-243 GCF_003997555.1 Mesorhizobium sp. M1A.T.Ca.IN.004.03.1.1
CTCGATCACCGATGGCCAGATCTTCCTTGAAACAGACCTGTTCTACCAGGGTATCCGCCCGGCCGTGAACGTCGGTCTGTCGGTTTCCCGCGTCGGCTCGTCGGCGCAGATCAAGGCGATGAAGCAGGTTGCCGGCTCGATCAAGGGCGAACTCGCCCAGTATCGCGAAATGGCCGCGGTTCAGCAGGCGCTGCGTCGCAGCGTCGAGGTCCGAACCGAACTGGGCGAAGGCGGCCATTTCGC
>NZ_RZTV01000936.1:0-243 GCF_003997555.1 Mesorhizobium sp. M1A.T.Ca.IN.004.03.1.1
CCGCATAGAGGCGGTAGAAAGCTGAAACTGCAATGGTGACCATCCTCGACACGATCAATCCCGACGCCAAGCGTGTGCGCCATCCGGAGAAGGCGCATCGCCCGGACACGGAAGTCATGCGCAAGCCGGACTGGATTCGCGTCAAGGCGCCGACCTCCAAGGGTTATGCCGAGACGCGTACGATCGTGAAGGAGCACAAGCTCGTCACCGTCTGCGAAGAGGCCGGTTGCCCGAATATCGGCG
>NZ_RZTV01000937.1:0-243 GCF_003997555.1 Mesorhizobium sp. M1A.T.Ca.IN.004.03.1.1
GGCAGGCGGCCGATCCGTCCGAGCTTGGGCATCTCGACGTTCTGTCGCTTCTCTTGATGGCGACCGCGTTGACGAGCCTGGAACTCAGCCTGAAAGAGGCGCCGACCAGCGGCTGGACCTCGGCCTATGTGCTCGGCCTGCTGGCCCTCTGTCTTGCGTCGGGAGGCGCGTTCATAGGGCGAACGCTCTACCGAAGCCGGCCGATCGTCGATCTCGGCAATTTCGGCGACCGGAACTTTCTCG
>NZ_RZTV01000938.1:0-243 GCF_003997555.1 Mesorhizobium sp. M1A.T.Ca.IN.004.03.1.1
GACAGGACCTCCGACGATTCGGCCGCCGATGACGGTGACCCGGAGCCAGGGCGCGAGCCATATCGGAAGTCAGCCTAAGTTCTTGGCGGCGGCAGGACTTAAGTCATAGACCGGAGAACGCTTCGGTCCCAATGAGCCGGCGACATGCCTGCAAATGGTTGGCCGCGGCCGCGCTGCCCTGTCTTCTTCCTTAAGTTCGCGCATTTTCAACCACCGGTCGGTTTGCCGGTGCGGCAATGGCCG
>NZ_RZTV01000939.1:0-243 GCF_003997555.1 Mesorhizobium sp. M1A.T.Ca.IN.004.03.1.1
CGCACCGGCGATGCGTTGGAGCTGATCGGCACCTCGGTTGCCGTCTCGCAGCTGCGCCAGACGATCGAGAAGGTGTCGCCGACCAACAGCCGGGCGGTGATGTATCGACGGCCATGCTGCCCTCCCCTATCAAGTCGGGAAAGCAAAAGCCGCAGCGGCAAGTCCGGTCAAGGGCAAATCCGGGCGGGAAATGCGGAAGCAAGAAAATGCCGGAGCACGCCGCCGCGCCGCAAGATTCGTGCG
>NZ_RZTV01000089.1:0-355 GCF_003997555.1 Mesorhizobium sp. M1A.T.Ca.IN.004.03.1.1
CCTGCCGCCAAACTCGCCCGGCACGCTTTCCGCGTCCGCATCGAAGCGCCGTCGGCCTGGGACTCATCGGTCGTCACACTTTTCATCGTCGAGGCTCTGATTGAAGCCGTCCAGAACTCCACCTGGGACGAGACGAAGGAGCGCATGAAGACACTGGAAGGCCTGTTCGAGCAGACCAAGCTTTTCCGCAAACCGGGTTAGGAGGATAAGACTAAAACAGAAGAAAAACTATGGCGGTTTTTTCGCGGAAACAGACGGCGTTGTCGCAAATAAAACATTTGTCGCAACCCCCGCTATTCACAGCAGAATTAACGTCATCGAACCGTCACACAAGCTTCATGTAATCTCATTAACA
>NZ_RZTV01000940.1:0-243 GCF_003997555.1 Mesorhizobium sp. M1A.T.Ca.IN.004.03.1.1
TTCATTTTGAACCACGCAATTCCAATTATTGAATGCATTGCAATCAATAATTAAATGCATATTATCTTCGCGATCAGAGGATGGCGGTCGAGGAAAGCAATCTTTCCGTTCAGATCGCAGCCCTCCGCAAACTGCTCGGCCCGGCCTTGGACGGCAGTGAATGGATCGTCACGGTGCCGCGGGTCGGATACAGGTTTGCCGCTCCCGTGGAGAGCCGCACCGACGGGGCCGATGGCGACCGGC
>NZ_RZTV01000941.1:0-243 GCF_003997555.1 Mesorhizobium sp. M1A.T.Ca.IN.004.03.1.1
GTCCTATCTGACGCAGATGGCCGGCTTCACCGTCCAGAACTTCGTCTCCGCGGCGACCGGCATTGCCATCGCACTCGCCTTCATCCGCGCCTTCTCACGCGCTTCGGGCAAGGCCATCGGCAATTTCTGGGTCGATATGATCCGCGGCACGCTCTACATCCTGCTGCCGATCTGCATCGTGCTGACCATTGTCTACGTCTATCTCGGCGTGCCGCAGACGCTTGGGCCCTATGTCAATGCGAC
>NZ_RZTV01000942.1:0-243 GCF_003997555.1 Mesorhizobium sp. M1A.T.Ca.IN.004.03.1.1
GCAAGAGCCAGGTCGGCTCCGGGGATCGCTCCGAACGCATTCGCACCTATAATTTCCCTCAGGGCCGTGTCACGGACCATCGGATCAATCTGACGCTCTACAAGCTCGACCGGATGATGGAAGGCGAGATAGAGGAGGTGGTGGATGCGCTGATGGCCGATTACCAGGCGAGCCAGTTGGCCCAGCTCGGCGAACAGCAATGAGCGCCACGGTCGCCGATATGCTTGCCGAAGCGCGGCGTCG
>NZ_RZTV01000943.1:0-242 GCF_003997555.1 Mesorhizobium sp. M1A.T.Ca.IN.004.03.1.1
CTTCAGGCGTCGGAATGCTTTCGCCGGGAAGCGGGGACGCAACGCTGCCCCACGCGGCGGCAACGAAGCCGAAGGCGGTCAGAATCAGGACAGCTTTCTTCATCCGGGATCTCGCAACGGAAAACACGCCCTGTTCATTTGGCTAGAGGCTTCTTAACGAAACCTTACCGTACCAGGTAAAATTCATTCACATCTGCTATCGGAATTTGCCCTAAACCGAACTCTCCGCGCTTGTCGCGATG
>NZ_RZTV01000944.1:0-242 GCF_003997555.1 Mesorhizobium sp. M1A.T.Ca.IN.004.03.1.1
ATGACGTCGACGATGCCGAAGGAATCCTGGAAGCTTTCGGTGATGTTGATCACGAGCAGGAAAAATAAGGTCGGCGTCAGCAGCGGCAGCTGGAGGTCCCACATGCGGCGCAGCGGCCCGGAGCCGTCCATGGCGGCCGCTTCGATCAGCGAACGCGGGATGCCCTGAAGCGCTGAAAGGAAGAAGATGAAATTATAGCCGATATATTTCCACGAAAAAGCGATGATGACGGCGATCATCGC
>NZ_RZTV01000945.1:0-242 GCF_003997555.1 Mesorhizobium sp. M1A.T.Ca.IN.004.03.1.1
CTCCTCGAACGCGTCCGCCTCCCCGACCCGGAATCCGCCTTGCGTGCCTATCCGCACCAGCTTTCCGGCGGCCAGAAGCAGCGCGTGGCGATCGCGGCGGCAATCGCGGCCGGACCGAAACTGCTGATCGCCGACGAGGCGACCAGCGCGCTCGACACCATCGTTCAGGCCGAGATCGTGGCCCTGATCCGACGGCTGGTGGCCGAGGACGGCATGACGCTTGCCTTCATCAGCCACGACAT
>NZ_RZTV01000946.1:0-242 GCF_003997555.1 Mesorhizobium sp. M1A.T.Ca.IN.004.03.1.1
GCCAGCGATGCACTCAGCAAGGCGGCACAGGGCGCCGAGATCGGTGCTGCATTCAAATTCCTGAGCGGCGGCATCAGCCTAATCGGGGGCTTCATGTAAATGCCAAATATTCCAACCTTTGAAGCCGGCATTGAGGGGCTGACGCCATCTGAGCGTGGTGCGACCGCATTCCGAGAAGCAGCAGTTACCCAAATCCGTACAGCCAATGTGGCGGCGGAAGCCACGCGCAGGGCCGGACAGAC
>NZ_RZTV01000947.1:0-242 GCF_003997555.1 Mesorhizobium sp. M1A.T.Ca.IN.004.03.1.1
CGGGATGTCTCCCGGAACAAAGATTGACGTGATCTGTCGCTTCCCCTCGCCGGTGATCTTCGCAGATGCCACCAGGCCGTCCAGAACAGCGAAGGAATGAGAGGGTCGGTCGCCCTCGCGCACGATATCCTCTCCTGTCCGGTAGTCGCGCTCCTGAACCGCGATACTCTCCAGAATCGCAATGTCGGCTTGAGTAAGGTCAGAGATGATCTGGAGCTTACGGATAATCAGGTCAGAGGAAG
>NZ_RZTV01000948.1:0-242 GCF_003997555.1 Mesorhizobium sp. M1A.T.Ca.IN.004.03.1.1
CAGCAGCCCGGTGTAGATCGGGTGGCGGACCAGCCGGTAGGGACCGGTCTCGACCACGCGATGATCGGCCTTGGCGGTGATGGTGCCGGACCACAGCCTGCCGAGATGCAGGCGCGCCCACCAGGCGAAGGCGATGCCGATGGCGATCAGGGCGACACAGATCCACGCCTCGGCAAGCGTCGGCGTCCACAGCCGCAGCCTGCCGGCATAGCCGTGCGCCGGCACGAACAGCAGGATGGTGC
>NZ_RZTV01000949.1:0-242 GCF_003997555.1 Mesorhizobium sp. M1A.T.Ca.IN.004.03.1.1
GAAGCTGGTTGTGCGCCACAAACGCGGGGTTGCCGCGCCCATTAGAACCCCTTCGCTGCCCAGTAATGCGCGCGGAGGTCCATCGCGTCAGGATCGAGCAGCGGGATCGGCAACGGCCGCCCTGGCTCGGCTTTTGGCGCTTCCAAACCAGAAGAGGTAGCGACCTCTCGCACGATGTCCGAGGGTAAGCGCTTCGCCTTTTCTCGGAGCATCTTCTCGGCTATGACGCGACCTGAGCCATC
>NZ_RZTV01000090.1:0-353 GCF_003997555.1 Mesorhizobium sp. M1A.T.Ca.IN.004.03.1.1
CCAGGAAAATGCCGATCCCGACGTGCGCACCGATCTTCTCGCCTTCTTCCGTCGGCTCGTGCCGCCGGCCTCCGACCCATCGATGGGCTGGATCGTGCACAGGGCCGAGGGGCCGGACGACATGCCGGCGCATATCAAGGCGGCGCTGACGCAGGTCTCGATCGGCATTCCCGTCGCCGATGGGCGGCTGATGCTCGGCACCTGGCAGGGCATCTATCTCTACGAGCATCGCGACCGGCCGCACCGGCGCGAGATCGTGCTGCATCTCAGCCCGTGAAGAGAGTTAATTCTTGTGAATGCAAACTGAATGCCCGGTTCGAACGCCATTCAGTTTGCTGCGTTTACTGTCGAGA
>NZ_RZTV01000950.1:0-242 GCF_003997555.1 Mesorhizobium sp. M1A.T.Ca.IN.004.03.1.1
CCATGGCCTGGCTCGCCGCCATCACGCGCATGGCGCTCGGGTAGTTCGGCTGGTGGTGTAGCGATTTTCCTGCCCAGGCGGCAGCATCGTCATAGTGGCCGGCGCAAAAATGCGCGAGACCGATGTTGAACTGCCAGGCAAAGAGGCGCGGATCCAAAGGGCTGAGACGCATGGCAAGTGTAGCGTGTTCAACGGCCTTATCGGGTTCGCCCAGGCAGGCCTTCACCCAACTGCTGACGCCG
>NZ_RZTV01000951.1:0-242 GCF_003997555.1 Mesorhizobium sp. M1A.T.Ca.IN.004.03.1.1
GGTGAGGCAGGGCTTGGAGTTCCCAACCGGTCCAATTGCTGCAGCGTGCCGCCCAATTTCCGGCTCTATGCCTATCAATAACTGCACGAGCGAGCATTGCTGGGTCTGAACCCATCCGCACATGCCGGGTTTACCGATGTATTCCGCTGATACTGAAAATCCTGGTGATCCTGCCTTGCAGGCGACGTGCAGGAAGACGTGAACACGGACACACCGATCAGCACTGCCGCTACCAATGGAAA
>NZ_RZTV01000952.1:0-242 GCF_003997555.1 Mesorhizobium sp. M1A.T.Ca.IN.004.03.1.1
ATGGCGACCACCGCGATCTTGCCTCGGCGGTTCCGACCTGGTCCTTATAAGACAGATGCGCAACACACTTGCTCATGGCGCCGAGACGTTCGAGACCGTCGGTTCCCAATTCAGCACTCAGGACATTACCGAGAAGTTTCGACGGACAAGGATCTTCATGGTCTCGCTCATTAAGGGGCTTGAGCGCTACAAGACAAGGCAGCACTACCGCCGCGTTTAGGCGGGTACTTCTTCGAGACCGC
>NZ_RZTV01000953.1:0-242 GCF_003997555.1 Mesorhizobium sp. M1A.T.Ca.IN.004.03.1.1
GCCGGTGATCGCTTCCGTGATCGGATGCTCCACCTGCAAACGGGTGTTCATTTCGATGAAATAGAATTCGCCGTTCTCGTAGAGGAATTCGATCGTGCCGGCGCCGCGATATTTCAGCTTCTTCATGGCATCGGCGCAGATCTGGCCGATCTTCATGCGCTGCTCGACATTGAGCGCAGGCGAATTCGCTTCTTCCCAGACCTTCTGGTGGCGGCGCTGCAGCGAGCAGTCGCGTTCGCCGA
>NZ_RZTV01000954.1:0-242 GCF_003997555.1 Mesorhizobium sp. M1A.T.Ca.IN.004.03.1.1
TTCGCCGGCCGCCATGCGCGAGGTGACTTCTTCGGCCGTGAGGTTCAGGCAGAGACCGTCGTATTTCGGCGGCTTGCCGTCGGCGCGCTGCGCCTCGCGCATCTGCTCCAGCCGCGCAGGCGTGCAGAAACAGCGGAAGGCATGGCCATTGTCCAGCAGCTCCTGTGCATAGGGCTGGTACATCGGCTTGCGGTCGGACTGGCGATAAGGGCCGTAGGGACCGCCGATATCGGGGCCTTCCT
>NZ_RZTV01000955.1:0-242 GCF_003997555.1 Mesorhizobium sp. M1A.T.Ca.IN.004.03.1.1
ATTCCACTGATGGTGGTCATCATCGTGCCTGCGATAGATGGGCTGAAGAAGGAATGGGGCGAGGCCGCCGCGACACTTGGCGCGACGACGGCCCAATACTGGCGCATGGTCGTCATCCCCGTGATCTGGCCGAGCTTTCTCGGCACCGTAATCCTGCTGTTCGCCAACGCCTTCGGAGCGATTGCCACCGCCTATGCCCTGACCGGCTCGTCGCTCAACATCGTGCCAATCCTGCTCTATGC
>NZ_RZTV01000956.1:0-242 GCF_003997555.1 Mesorhizobium sp. M1A.T.Ca.IN.004.03.1.1
GCCGCCCAGATAATCAACGAAAATGCTTTCCCACTTGATGCCGGCAAGAGCAAAGAAGAGTGCGACCTTGTAACAATTCCCCGAGAGAGCGAAGCAATGGAGTTTGAAGTCAGGCATGAAAAGCTCCTTCCAAGGGAACATTCGGCCGCTTAAGCCCGCGCGTCGGCTCCGTACTTCAAACTGCTGCTGGTTTCAGATCCACAAGCGCCTTGATCGGCAGATGGTCGGACGCGACGCGGGCG
>NZ_RZTV01000957.1:0-242 GCF_003997555.1 Mesorhizobium sp. M1A.T.Ca.IN.004.03.1.1
GGATCGGAGCCTTGAGCCAGTAATTGTCCCAATAACCATCAGATGGCACTCGCTGCACATCGAGCTTCATGCCGATTTCGGCGCCGGCCGCCTGGATGATCATGGCCATGTCGATCGACGAGCTCGCCGCGTCGGAAGCGATGATCGGGATGGATTGGCCAAGCACGCCGGCCTTGTCGAAGTGGAACTTCGCCTTGTCGGGATCGAAGGCCCGCGCTTTCAGCTCTGCGTCACGATAGAAG
>NZ_RZTV01000958.1:0-242 GCF_003997555.1 Mesorhizobium sp. M1A.T.Ca.IN.004.03.1.1
TCTACTACCAGAAGAAGCGGGGCCTGAGCGACGAGGCCTTCGCCCGTTTCGTCGCCAAGCGCCAGGCAGAATCGGCGCGCAATTCGACGCCGCACCGCAACGCCATCGCCAAAGTCTGCGCCGAGCGCGGCATTACCGTGGCAAGCCATGACGATGCTACGCTCTCGCATGTCGACGAGGCGATCGACAACGGTGTGCGCCTGGCCGAATTCCCGACCAGCTTCGACGCCGCCCGGGCGTCG
>NZ_RZTV01000959.1:0-242 GCF_003997555.1 Mesorhizobium sp. M1A.T.Ca.IN.004.03.1.1
GAACTCGCTGCCGATCATCGTCGTCACGGTGATCTACCAGTTCACCAATATCTGGAACGACTTCCTGTTTGCCTCGGCCTATGCCGGCACCGGTGACACCATGCCGATGACGGTGGCGCTGAACAATGTCGTCAACACCTCGACCGGCGTCGTCGAATACAATGTCAACATGGCGGCGGCGATGATCGCCGCCGTTCCGACGCTCATCGTCTATATCCTCGCCGGCCGCTACTTCGTGCGCG
>NZ_RZTV01000091.1:0-349 GCF_003997555.1 Mesorhizobium sp. M1A.T.Ca.IN.004.03.1.1
CGCTTCGAGAAGCTGCGCGGCCATGCCGGCAAGGGCCTCGGTACCGACGCCATCATGGCTTTGACGCGTGGCGAAACGTGACGCTCGTCGACACCAATGTTCTTCTGGACCTGGTGACCGATGACCCGAAATGGTCGAGTTGGTCGATAGCCCAGCTCGAGACGGCGAGCATCGAAGGTTCCCTGCTGATCAATGATGTCATCTATGCCGAACTTGCGGTTCGATACGACAGGATCGAGGCGCTGGAGGCCTTTGTTGAACAGGCTGCCCTCGAGATGACGCCGATGCCGAGATCCGCTTTGTTTCTCGCCGGCAAGGTTTTCACGCAATATCGCAAAGCAGGCGGTAC
>NZ_RZTV01000960.1:0-242 GCF_003997555.1 Mesorhizobium sp. M1A.T.Ca.IN.004.03.1.1
CGACCGTATTTTCAGAAGTCCCCATGATCACCGCCGTTTCCCACGATGTCTTCCCTGCGCTATCCACAGGAGAGATTCTTTCTCGCGTGCAGAGAGGCTAGGAACACACTCTATGCCACCCTTATCCATATCGATTCGTTCCACCGATTGAAGGACGCCACAGAAGTGCCTGTTGACGTCGCCGCTTCTTTCGTTGCGAATATCGTGCCAACAGCGTCGAACGCGCCTCAGACGAAATTGCC
>NZ_RZTV01000961.1:0-242 GCF_003997555.1 Mesorhizobium sp. M1A.T.Ca.IN.004.03.1.1
GGCCGCCCCGGTCAAAAGCTTGCCATAGGTCAGCCGGCCGGTGACCGGATCTTCGACGGCGGGCTTCTTCATGCCGAATTCATGGCCGGCCCGGATGACGCGCTCGAGCACGGTCGAGGAGGTGTCGGCGGTGCGGAACAGCAGGTTCGACATCACCTGGTAGAGGGCGGCACCGGCCGCCGTGCGGCGCTTGCGGCCCTTCAGCTCCGGCGGCACTTCGAGCTTCACCGGCTCGAGAATGG
>NZ_RZTV01000962.1:0-242 GCF_003997555.1 Mesorhizobium sp. M1A.T.Ca.IN.004.03.1.1
CAACTATGCAATTCACCGATTTGTGGGATCGCAGAATAAAGGATTGGCTTGATGAGCCGTTCGTCCAACTTTCCCGTCGGTGCGCTATTCCTCCGCATTGTCCTCTGGCTTCTTGCCTTCGTCACCATCATCCCCTTCCTGCTTCTGCTTCTGACGTCGATAAAGAGCAAGGCTGACGTTCTGCAGGGTGCGTTCGCTTTGCCGGCATATCCCCATTTCGAAAATTACGTCGATGCCTGGAA
>NZ_RZTV01000963.1:0-242 GCF_003997555.1 Mesorhizobium sp. M1A.T.Ca.IN.004.03.1.1
GAGCTCTGCCCTGGCGAGTGAGAGAAGGTCGAGCAGCGTATAGACCACGCGAAGGCTTCCGAACTCTTTGAACGTTTTCCAGAGCGGCTGGAGCAGACCATCGAGCCGATGCGCCTCGCCGCCCTCGCCTGCAATCGCGGCCTTGCTCAGGGCAAGGGCGACGCGCGGTAGCACGCCGCCGATGACGCTGTACCAGGCGTCGGCACCTGAAAGCAGCGCTTCGGCCGCGCCCCAGTCGCCGC
>NZ_RZTV01000964.1:0-242 GCF_003997555.1 Mesorhizobium sp. M1A.T.Ca.IN.004.03.1.1
GTCCAAGTTCCACCGCATCCGCCTCGATCACCGCATGGACGAGCGCAAAAGGCGGCGGGCTCTGGAAGCTCAGCACGATCGCGCTCTCGGCCGCAAGATGCGCATCGAAGAGCCGGATCGCCAGCTCTGCGGCGGGATCGGCAGTGGCGTCGAAAACCCCGCCGGCCGGGCGTGGAATAAAGGTTTCGGCCATCAGCACCACTTCCTTCAGCCGGTCTTCCAGCTGGCGCAGCTCCTGCCGG
>NZ_RZTV01000965.1:0-242 GCF_003997555.1 Mesorhizobium sp. M1A.T.Ca.IN.004.03.1.1
GGAGGCGCGCGGAACTCACCATCCGCATACTGGCCGGGAGAGAACAGGACCCGCTTTCCATCCCAAATCTGGAAGAACTGAATGGGAAGTGCTTCGTCGCCCTGAACGGCAAGATGCGTCTTCGGATCGAAAGAAAGGACGCCGCCCGCGATTTTCTTGTTCGTCTCACCGAGCGCCTTACCAATCTCGAGCCTCTTGGTAGGATCGCCGACCTTCTTCAGCGCATCCGCGTAGGCATAGAC
>NZ_RZTV01000966.1:0-242 GCF_003997555.1 Mesorhizobium sp. M1A.T.Ca.IN.004.03.1.1
CGCCGCGCTGATGCGCTGCCTTGCGAGCGGCGGCAAGCGGTTCCGGCACCGGCGCATCGATCGACCGCCAGCCGGGCACGACGATCAGGTCCGCCGCGTCGAGCACTTCCAGCCCCCTGTCGACCGCGACCGTCAATCCGCCGGCGGCGCGAAGCGGCCCCAGCTCGATGCCGCAGACGGAGAAGCGATACCACCCCTCGCCCATCTCGGGACGCGGCAGGCCGAATACCTCATAAGCTATC
>NZ_RZTV01000967.1:0-242 GCF_003997555.1 Mesorhizobium sp. M1A.T.Ca.IN.004.03.1.1
ATCAGGTCTCATGAAACGAGAGATAGCGGGAAATGGGCGCGAGGCCAGAGGCGAGAAGAAGGGGCTGGCGAATGCGCCGCGGCTCAACGGCGGCGATCGTCACGACCCTATTCCATCGAGAAAGGATTCCACAGCGGCATTAAATTGCGACGGCCGCTGGAGCGGCGCGAAATGGCTGACGCTTGTGAGATAGATCATCTCAGCGTTCGGAATGCTGCGAGCAAGATATTCGGCATGCTCCG
>NZ_RZTV01000968.1:0-241 GCF_003997555.1 Mesorhizobium sp. M1A.T.Ca.IN.004.03.1.1
ATCGCGAATCCGGCTCGTCCACATAGCGAAACACCCCGCGCCCGAAGCGCGCGGACGGTTGACGAAAGGACGAACTCATGGCATCCACCACTCCCACCACCCCCGAGGTCGGCAAGACCGTCATCGTCGACCCCGTGGTCGCCAAGGTCGCCGGCATCGCCGCCGCCTCGGTCCCCGGCGTGCACGCGCTCGGCGGCGGAGCCGCCCGCGTCATCGGCAACATCCGTCAGGCCGTCGGCGC
>NZ_RZTV01000969.1:0-241 GCF_003997555.1 Mesorhizobium sp. M1A.T.Ca.IN.004.03.1.1
GCTGATCCTCGATCCGCACAATGAATTCGCCGCCGCCTTTCCCAAGCACGCCGTCACCATCGATACGGATACGCTCGACCTGCCCTTCTGGCTGATGCGGCTGGAGGAATTTGCCGAAGTCGTCTTTCGCGGCCGCCCGCCCGTACCCGAAGAGCTCGACATGCTGCGCGACATCATGCCGGAGGCCAAACGCGCCTTCCGCGGCAGCGACAACTCGCTGGTGCGCCGCACGACGGAAAAG
>NZ_RZTV01000092.1:0-348 GCF_003997555.1 Mesorhizobium sp. M1A.T.Ca.IN.004.03.1.1
GGCGGCACCCGCAACATTTCCGGCACGTCCAACCCGCTGGTCGAGCTGGAGCATGAGCTCGCCGACCTGCACGACAAGGAGGCGGCGCTGGTCTTCACCTCCGGTTTCGTTTCCAACGAAGCCTCGATTTCGACCATCGCCAGGCTCTTGCCCAACTGCCTGATCATCTCGGACGAGTTGAACCACGCCTCGATGATCGAGGGCGTGCGCCGCTCCGGGGCCGAAAAGAAGATTTTTCGCCACAACGACGTTGCGCATCTGGAAAGCCTGTTGCAGGCGGCAGGACGCGAGCGCGCCAAGCTGATCGTCTTCGAAAGCGTCTATTCGATGGACGGCGACATCGCGCCG
>NZ_RZTV01000970.1:0-241 GCF_003997555.1 Mesorhizobium sp. M1A.T.Ca.IN.004.03.1.1
CGCGGCCGGGGCTTTCAGCAATTTCCATGCCCTGCTGCCGCGTCCCGTCGATTTGAGAGTGATGGCGCGCACCGTTGTCTTCTACGAAATCGGCGAGCGCGAGATGGCGGTTTTCGGCGACATGCCGTCGACCATCGTGCTTGGCGACCGGGAGGAGGATCACATCTATATCCTGCCGCCGGTGCGTTATCCCGACGGCAAGACCTATCTGAAGCTTGGCGGCGATACCGAAGCGCTTTCC
>NZ_RZTV01000971.1:0-241 GCF_003997555.1 Mesorhizobium sp. M1A.T.Ca.IN.004.03.1.1
GCCGTAGAGCCGGTTGGCGTGGATGTGTCGCTTGAACGACTGCTGGTCGTGAATATTGTGCGAGAGCATCATCACGCCGCGCGGCGAATACATCACATTGTAGTTGAGCTCCTGTGAAAGCCCTTCCCAGAGCTTCATCGAATGCTCGTAAATGTGCATGCTCTCTTCATAGAGATAGTTCGAACGGATGATGGTGGTATTGCGCCCGGTGTTGCCGCCGCCGAGCCAGCCCTTCTCGAGC
>NZ_RZTV01000972.1:0-241 GCF_003997555.1 Mesorhizobium sp. M1A.T.Ca.IN.004.03.1.1
GCAAGATCGAGCACGAAGGCGACTGGGATGGCTATCCATTGATAGAAAAACAGCCTTGGAAACATTCTGTCCTTCTTAAACATAAACCAGATTACCACCACCTGAAGTATCACAAGGGCAAAACTTAAGGCCGCCTCGCCAACAGCCACCAATTCACCTCCTTCGACAGCACTATATTTAGCGTGAGTTTCCATCGAGCTCGCGCCAGAAGCTAGTGTCTTAAGTAGCCCCATGACCTCTG
>NZ_RZTV01000973.1:0-241 GCF_003997555.1 Mesorhizobium sp. M1A.T.Ca.IN.004.03.1.1
AGAGCGTGAGCGAGTCGATCACGCGTCCGATGTTGCTCTTGCCGGCGCGGTACTTGTGGCCGATCCACGTGTGGAGCAAGCGCACGAGCGGGTCCTCTTCGTTGATGAACGCGTCGCGCTCGGCTTGTAGCGCCGTCATCAAGCTCTCGAGCGTGCCCTCAGGCCATTCGCAGACCTTCGCGACGATGCGGCCGATCGCCGCGAAGTCGGCCATGCGATGCATCTAGTCGATGTCGGCGTT
>NZ_RZTV01000974.1:0-241 GCF_003997555.1 Mesorhizobium sp. M1A.T.Ca.IN.004.03.1.1
CAGACGTGTCCGCCGCCGGTCCGATTCGGCCTCTGCCTTCCAATACCCCGGCGAACAGAGCATTGCCGTCCCGGGAAGTCACCGGCTCCGGCTACGTCGTGGCCCCCGATATCGCCACCATCTTCTCCAAATATGAGGGCCGGATCGTCGCCGTCGAAGTCGAGGCGGGCGACAGGATCGTAGCGGGCCAGATGCTGGTGCGACTCGATGATGCCGGTGCCCGCTTTGCGCTTCAAGGCGC
>NZ_RZTV01000975.1:0-241 GCF_003997555.1 Mesorhizobium sp. M1A.T.Ca.IN.004.03.1.1
GCGGGATCGATCGCCGGCGGTCAAGCCGAGGGACATTTTCGTGCCTTTATGCCGAATTCGGCATAAAGGCACTTATACCGAGCCCGATACTATGCCGAGCCCATTCCCTAAGGCCCGAGATTTCCGGTAGCCCAAGATCGAAAGCTCGGCATAATAGTCTGCCTCCGCAACTGCAACTTAGCGGAGACACGCATGACTATTCCTTCTTTCGAGACAGTAAAGCGCTGGAAGCTGATTGAAG
>NZ_RZTV01000976.1:0-241 GCF_003997555.1 Mesorhizobium sp. M1A.T.Ca.IN.004.03.1.1
GCCATGTCGCCGCGCTCGATATAGGCGAAATACTGGCACAGCGGCAAAATCTCGCGCAGCAGCTGTCCGCTCAGGTTCCCGTCCGAATGGGCGTTGTTGCCGTCCGAGGCCTGGGCGCCATAGATATTCCATTCCGCCGGATCGAAACGCGCCGCGATGATCGCCCGCATTGCCGCTAGCGCACTGGAAACCAGCGTGCCGCCCGTTGCCGGGCCATAGAAGAAGGTTTCCTCGTCGACTT
>NZ_RZTV01000977.1:0-241 GCF_003997555.1 Mesorhizobium sp. M1A.T.Ca.IN.004.03.1.1
GTTCGCAGTCGGTCGCGGAAATGTCCTATGAATTCATCGCCAACATGCTGAAAGAGGGCGCGGGCAAGCAGGGGATGAAGTTCTTCCCGCTGGTCTTTTCGCTCTTCATGTTCGTGCTGACGGCGAACCTGCTCGGCATGTTCCCCTATTTCTTCACGATCACCAGCCAGATCATCGTCACCTTCGCGCTGGCGATTCTCGTCATCGGTACGGTGCTCGCCTACGGTTTCTATAAGCACGG
>NZ_RZTV01000978.1:0-241 GCF_003997555.1 Mesorhizobium sp. M1A.T.Ca.IN.004.03.1.1
GTTTCGAACAGCAACGGCGGACGCGAGGCGCCGCGATAGCCGAAGATCACGCAGTGATCGAAGCGGACATGCCCGCGCAGCCAGCCGACGATCGCCTCGCCGAAATGGTCGCCGCCGGTCTCGCGCGTCGCGGCGATGACGGCGGCTAAAGCGTTGTAGTCGTCACTGCGGGAGGTGGCCAATTCGTACCCCTCTGAACGATAAAATCGGCTAAATATACCACCTGCGAGGTATATACTAG
>NZ_RZTV01000979.1:0-241 GCF_003997555.1 Mesorhizobium sp. M1A.T.Ca.IN.004.03.1.1
TCAGAAGCGTCAGCAGCCGCGACTTGGCGGCAAAGGCCACCCGGCGCTCGCCGTCACAGCGCGCCCGGTCGACCGCCGGGCTTGCCATGTCGGCAATCACGATCTTCTCGCCCTTGTACCAGAAGACGCCACCGTCGCCGACGCAATTGATATGGGCGCCCTGCCCGCAATAGCCGAAGGCGACTGTCCTGGCTTCCGAAACGTCAGCGGAGGCCGGCGACGGCACTGCCTTTATCGGCTG
>NZ_RZTV01000980.1:0-241 GCF_003997555.1 Mesorhizobium sp. M1A.T.Ca.IN.004.03.1.1
GGCGGATCCTGTCTTTGCGGAGCGGGTGCAATTGCCGGCGGCGGCCGGTCTCGTTCGCTTCTTTCCGGCACCAGCGAAGCCATGTTGCATCCGCCGAGCAGGCCGAGGCCACCCGAAAGCCGCTGGTTGCCGGAGAGGAAGGGCAGAGCGCGCTCATTTCCAAGCTTCTGGAGGACGTTACGCTCCACTCGTCGGGCCGCCGTCATGTCGCCGTTCGGTTTGGCGATAACGCAGTCGCAGC
>NZ_RZTV01000981.1:0-241 GCF_003997555.1 Mesorhizobium sp. M1A.T.Ca.IN.004.03.1.1
ATTACCGAGGCCGAGGAAGTCTGGCTGACGACCCTGGACGGCCGGGTGGTTCCCGCCCATCCGCTTGCCTATGACCAGGAGAGCGGTTTCGGACTGGTGCAGGCGCTCGGCGCTCTGAACGCGCCGGCGGTGGATTTCGGCGATGCGGCCGCGGCCACCCTCCGTTCTCTGCGGCCTGGCGCAATCGCTGAACCAGATCGTTGCCTTCCGCCTGCTGCAGGGCCTGTTCGGCGCCTCGCTG
>NZ_RZTV01000982.1:0-241 GCF_003997555.1 Mesorhizobium sp. M1A.T.Ca.IN.004.03.1.1
TCCGCGGTACGGGCGACTTCCTGATAAAATGATGAGCCGAGAATGGCGGAAGTCGCCGCCAACGGATGTCGCCAGGAGACCGCGTGGTTGCCGGGCTGTCCGCAGAAGGCAGCGAGGTGCATTTGCCGACGTTGTTTAATGCTCATGTTCATGCTCCAGCGAAAGAGACCTGGTTACCCAGGCGGCCTCCTGATTGCTTGATGTAAAGACTTGCCAGCCAAGAGACGCTCGCCGTCAGGGC
>NZ_RZTV01000983.1:0-241 GCF_003997555.1 Mesorhizobium sp. M1A.T.Ca.IN.004.03.1.1
GGTGGCGGCAAGCAGTTCCGACGACCAGCCGCGCTTGCCAGTATCGAGCCAGGAGGTGCCTGCCGAATCCGACATTTCGGAGATATATTCGCCGGTCAGCCAGAGACGCAGATAATCCTTCGGCAACAATACCTTGGCGACCTTCGCGAAAGTCTCAGGCTCATGCTTCCTGATCCAGGCGAGCTTGGGCGCCGTAAAGCCGGGAAACACGATATTGCCGGTCAGCGCCCGGAAACGCGGG
>NZ_RZTV01000984.1:0-241 GCF_003997555.1 Mesorhizobium sp. M1A.T.Ca.IN.004.03.1.1
GAAAGAACGAGCGCTGCCGCCGGAAATGCCTCGAAGCCCTCTATCAAGAGATGGCCGGCATGGAGGTGTTCGATCTGTTGCTCGAGCACCGTTCGGACGCCCAGAACAAGCAGGATCTTGGGCATCTCGTTGCGCTTCGAAGCACGGGCCTCGATCCTCGCCTCCGCATCGACCATCAGCGAGGCGGTGACGAACCACTCCTGTGGATCGCAGACATCCTCTTGGGTGCGATCAACGCGGC
>NZ_RZTV01000985.1:0-241 GCF_003997555.1 Mesorhizobium sp. M1A.T.Ca.IN.004.03.1.1
TCGCCCATCTCGACGATGGCGGGCATGAAGAAGCTGGTGCCGAGCAGGCGGTCGAACATCATCATGACGCAGGCGACGAACAGGGCCGGAAAGGCCAAGAGCGCCATAACGGTCGCTGTGAAGATGCCCCAGACGGTGAGCGGCATCCGCATCAGCGTCATGCCGCGCGCGCGTCCCTGCAGCACCGTCACCACATAATTCAGGCCGCCCATGGTGAAGCCGATGATGAAGACGATCAGCG
>NZ_RZTV01000986.1:0-241 GCF_003997555.1 Mesorhizobium sp. M1A.T.Ca.IN.004.03.1.1
GCGCAGGCGGATGGAGCGGGTCGTAGGGTTTCGGCTCATGGCGAATTAGTGCCAAGCTTTGAAAGCCGAAGCAAGCAGCCCACCCCACACATCTAGCAGAACAACAAAAAGCCATGCTTGCCTTGCAGAGAGGAAGGAGAAGGACCACATTCCTTTCCGAAGAAAGGTCTCTAACCATGCAGAACATTCGCTCCATCTTCCTCATGCTTGCCGGCGCCACCGTTTTCGTGGCCATGCTGCT
>NZ_RZTV01000987.1:0-241 GCF_003997555.1 Mesorhizobium sp. M1A.T.Ca.IN.004.03.1.1
CGACATTGCTCAACTGCATCTCCACCCGGCTGATGCCGACCACCGGCAGCGTCGAATACCACATGCGCGACGGCGGCTACCGCGACCTCTACCGCATGAACGAGGCCGAGCGTCGCTTCCTGATGCGCACCGACTGGGGCTTCGTGCACCAGAACCCCGCCGATGGCCTGCGCATGACCGTTTCTGCCGGCGCCAATGTCGGCGAACGGCTGATGGCGATCGGCGACCGGCACTATGGCAA
>NZ_RZTV01000988.1:0-241 GCF_003997555.1 Mesorhizobium sp. M1A.T.Ca.IN.004.03.1.1
GTCTCGCACGGCTTGAAGAGCGTCTCGGCGCGCGCCTCCTGCGCCGAACCACGCGAAAGCTCGTCCTCACTGATGCTGGCGAGGTGTTCTACCGGCAGGCTTGCATTGCACTTGAGGCTGTGCGCGTCGCCGAACAAAGCGTGCGAACTACCGACGACATCGTGCGTGGTGATTTGCGCGTCTCGGTCCCGCCGATGACGAGCGTTGGCCTCCATGCGATGCTATGCGAGTTTGCCGCGCG
>NZ_RZTV01000093.1:0-346 GCF_003997555.1 Mesorhizobium sp. M1A.T.Ca.IN.004.03.1.1
GGCGATGGTATCGAGCAGCGAGCCCGGCTTGGCGAGGTCGCCGGCTGCCAACGGATACCACGGGATGAAGCCGATATTGTGCTTGGTGCAATAATCGAGCACGTCCTCGCTGGTGCGGTCGACGAGATTGTAGCGGTTCTGGACCGTCGCGACCTTGAAATGCTTCGAGGCGGCCTCGATGTCGGCAACGGATACTTCGCTCAGACCCGCATGGCGGATGAGGCCGGTATCGAGCAGCGATTTGATCGCATCGAATTGTTCCCTGGCCGGCACCTTCGGATCGATCCTATGCAACTGCCAGAGATCGATCTGCTCGACGCCGAGATTGCGCAGGCTCTTATGCACT
>NZ_RZTV01000009.1:0-124886 GCF_003997555.1 Mesorhizobium sp. M1A.T.Ca.IN.004.03.1.1
TGATTTCGTTCGCATGCCCGCCCATTAGCGATCTTGCCGCTAACAGCCGATGAACCACACAAAGTGAGGAAGAACCCAGTTAACTGCCAAGCGACATCCGGCTTCGGAGTTGGCTGCCGCCGCGGAGGCAGACCGCATCGTGGCGCGTGATGCCGCCGGCAATGTTCTTGCCGACGGGGATTCGGTGGTCCTGATCAAGGACCTGAAGGTGAAGGGCGCCAATCAGACCCTGAAGCAGGGAACCTTGATCAGATCGATCCGCCTCACCGACAATCCGGAAGAGATCGATTGCCGGCATGAGGCAATCAAGGGCCTCGTCCTTCGCACGGAGTTCGTGCGCAAGCGCTGACCATTGCCGGCTGGCCGCAATGCTGAACACGCGATCGGGCGTCGACGGGGTCCAGCCGGTTCTTTGCCTTGAACCCCTCGATGGCTGCATCCTGCCGGGCGAGCTTGCGCGACAGCGCATCGATCTCCGGCTGCCGCGCGGCGGTGATCGCGGCAAGGTTCGAGCGATATCGTTCGAGGAATGCGCTGGGGTCAGGAGCCCTGACGCGCCGATAGGCTGACTGTCGACGTCCCAGGTGCGGGATCAGAGCGGTCATGCGGCGGATGATCTGCCGATCTATCAAATCGAGCTGGCGCTGGGTCTGTCGGCGCGCCTCCTCCATGCGGAAAAGCTGGGAGCGCAGTTCGGGATCGCCCCTCATGGCGTCCTCCTCTCCTGCCAGCCGATGAAGCTCGACGGACCATCATAAAGACGGTGACGGGCTTCATCGATGATGAATCCAAAGCGGCCGCCGCTCGTGCCGTACTCCTCCGAGGGAACGAGGTAGCGGCGCGTGCCGCGTGTTCCGGCGCGATCGCCGCCGATAGTGGCAGCGACCTCACTGAAGCCAGGCTCCTGGTCCGATCGGATCGCCGATACGACGATCCAGTCATCGGCATGACGCTTGTAGAACTCGCGTTCGTCCTTCGTCGACGACTGGCCGGGTTCCAGCACCTTGCCGTGGATGGCTTCCCACGCCTCCGGATACCAGTTGCGGATCGTGGAGTCCGCGCTGGCTTTTTCGAAATCAGTGAAGAGTTCCGGAAAGGCGTTGGCCACGGCCGCCCAATGGCAATCCTCTTCGTACCACGCATCGCCGGCGCGCAGCAGCAGGTGCACCTTCGGATTGTGCTCCGGGATGAGATGGAAGCCGCCATGGCTGGCCGTCGAGTGGAAAACGACACCATCGGCATGCACGGTGGCGCCCTGCGACGTCCCCATGCCGTGTGTGCTCGCGACGAAATCTCACGCCGCCCGAGTGCGGCGCGCTGCCGTTGGTGTAGCGCGTTCTCCTCGACGCGCGCACGAAACGCTGCCTCGTCGGCCAATTCGCCCGAATGGCCGTAGAAATCGGAGCGCGTCCACTCATCGATCGGGCGGCCAATGCGCCAGCCCGTCGCCAGATAGTGCCGACTGTCCTTGCCGGGGAGCATGGCGAAAGCGTTGTCGCCGACGAGAGCAACGGGAAAACCATCGTGGCTGCGGCCAAACAAAACCCCCGGAAATCCGGGGGAAGTGTCATCGGCTGGTGCCGTCTGGAGGATGGCTTTCATGCGGCCGCCCTCCCCTCTACCGAATCCGCCGCGACAGCATCGGCCGTTACCTCGTCAAGGACGGCATCCGGGTAGCGATGCTTGGTGAGCCAGGATTCCGCATGGGCACGGCTCTCAGCAAGATGGAGCAGCTCGGCGTCCTCGCCGGGCCGATCGAGAATGCGAACAGACCCGATCGTCGGACGCTCGGTCACGACGAACTTCAGGTCGGTAGAGACCGAGAAGCTCCTGTGGACGGTCAGCACCACAACGCGGCCACAGCCATAGTTCCCCTCGTGCAGGGTGATACTGGCCGGCAGCACGGTGTCGCCGACACGGCGCTCGGCCTGCTTGCGGATCAGCCGGCCGCCGTTGTTGCGGTTTTCCCAGGAAGCCAGCTTCTTGCGGAAGCGCTCTGGCGGCCGCGGCGTGCCGTCGGAGTATCTCACGAGCGAGCCAAGCGGCACGAGATCGTAAATCAGTTGAGCGGACATCTTGTCCTCCTTGTTGGTCATGGTGAAGACGGAACCGCCGCCGGTGATGAGACCGGCGGCGGGGATCGTTCGGAACGGGAACGAGACGTGCTGTGGCTATTCCGCCGCGACGCCGAAGGCTGCCAGCTCCTCGTCGGAGGGCTGGGCGTCGCCGGCTTCTTCATCGTCCTCGCCGGGATCGTCGTGCGTCTTCGCGGTCGACTGGTCGCCGTCGATCTCGTCGAGGTGCTCCGGCGTGCCGTCCACGTCCTCGTCGCCCTCCAGCTCGGCGCCCTCGTATTTCGCGACCCAGGCCGTGACGGTCTGCGTCGCCGGCGCGAACACTGCTGCGGGATGGACGAAGTGCGCCGTGGTAAAGTGCTGGACCAGCGCTGCGCGCGTATCCTTCACCTTCTGGCGCGGCAGCACCGGCGTATCCTTGCAGGAGGCCTCCAGCGCCGGACGCGACAGGCACGCGAGGTACTCGTCCGTGCCCATGTTCGGTAGGAAGCGGTCGGCGCCGATCGTATCGCCGGCGATCCGGGCGACAATGCCGGAGTCGGAGCGGTTCTCACGGCACGACAGCACGTCGATCAGGACCGAGCGCGCCACCTGCTGCAGCGTCTCACGGTCGAAGCCGAGCTTGCCATCCTCGCCTATGAGCCGCACGGCATGACGTTCCATTCGCGCAAAGCCATAGACGTCGTCACCGGACCCGGAGGCGATGGAGATGTTGCGGCCGGCAAAGGCGAGCACGAGCAGCGCCATCAGTGTGTCGTCTTCGATAGGAGCGCGGGACAGCGCTTCGTGGAGTGAGCCCGTGCGCAAATCGCCGATCATCTCAATGCCCTTGCGGGTCACGTCGGGACGCTTCTTTGCGGCAACGACGGCATCGTCGCCGTCGACATCCGCCACGGCCCCGTTCTTCCCCTTCGGCTTCTTGGCCTCGGGCATGCGGTAGTGGACCGTCTGCACGCGACCGTCACGATCGAGATACATCGCCGCATTGTCGGACTTGCCGGGTTTGCCGTGCACCCGTTCGGCCTTCGGAGGCAACTTGGCTCCGCCCCACGTGTCGGCCTCTACGATGACGCCGCGCTTCGGCAGATGATTGGCCATCCACTCCTGCTGCGCGCCGAGGAAGGCCTCGACATCGGTGGTGTAGCGGCTGTCCTCGTCGGCCGGCGCGAACAGGTCTTCGACCCAGGCGATGCCGTAGGCTTGCGCCAGATCGTCCCCGAAGCTGGCATGTCGCGCGAACATGCGGGTCTTGGTCAGGCCCTGCGCAACGCCCCACCACGACACCTGGGGATCGGCCTTCGACGGCTTGTGCTTCTTCCAGACCTCCTTCTGATCGTCGAGCGAGGCGGAAGCGATCGTGCGAAGCTGCTGCTCGTTCGGCATGTCGCCCTTCGCCATATGGTCGAGCATGGGTGGCAGGACATTGGCGAGAAGCCGCAGCTTCCTGATCTGGCGCACCGGCAGAGCCAGCGCGACGCCGATCGCCTCCTCGGTCCAGCCGAGCGCGACGAGGCGCTCGATCGCCCGCCACTGGTCGACCGGATTCAAAGCTTCGCGCGCGATGTTTTCGACCATCGAGCGCAGCGCCCCATTGTCATTGGCGGCTTCGACGACGAGCACATCGATCACTTCGAGACCGGCCGCGATCGCCTGCTTCACACGACGGTGGCCGGAATCGATGATGTAGCCATTGCCGCCGCCGGTCTCGGGCGCGATGATGGGAGGCTGGACGAGGCCCACGGCCTTGATCGTCGCGAGAAGCAACGCGTCCGCCTGCGGCGTGGACTTGGACTGGCGCGCCTTGTCGGGATTGTCCTTCAATGCGCGCGGATCGACCTTCATGAGATGCATGGGATATTCTCCTGTTCGGGTTTTGCGGACCAGCCCGCTCGGGCGGCCCTTCCTCGTCTTCATCTCGAAGACACCCCCCGGCACGCGGAGCGGACGAGCCGGTGCAACTGCGGGCGAGCGTCCCTGCCCGGTCGGCCAAGCGGGGCTCACAGCCCTGCGCGGGCCGCCGCGGCCGGGATCGCGAGAGGCGCGGTTGAGCTTCAGCGCCACCGGGGTCGGCCCGATCGGCGAACCGGATTTCCTCCCTCCCCTTCCTCTCGTCACCGCCTCACTATTCCCATTGAATGCCGCTTCGACAGACGCTATATTGCGTCATAGTAATTGGCGTCAATGACGGCAGGAGACGACTATGGGTCTCGTCCAGTATTCCGACAACGGCCTCTTCGCGCCGCGCAAGATCGCGGAAGCATTCCGCACGACCAGCGAGGAAGTCGCCCGAACCGCGGGGCTTGGCAGGGACGCGGTCCAGCGCAAGGACCGCATTCGGTCGGACAAGACCCAGCGCCGGCTGCGCGAGATGGTCGAGGTCATCAACAAGGTCGAGCCGCGTTTCGGCTCGCAGTTGATGGCCTATGCCTGGTATCGCTCGGAGCCCCTGCCGGGCTTCTCTGGCCAGACGGCCATGCAGCTCGTGCGCAGCGGCCGTGCCGATGACGTGCTGGACTATGTCGACGCGGTCGACGCCGGCGTGCACGCCTGACACGGTGCTGTATCGTGGAAAGCTCTATCGGGCGCTGAATCCCCTCTATGCGCGCGAGCCGCTGTCGGGGCGCGGCGCGGAACTCTGCGGTGGACGATTCAATCCGAAGGGCTTGGCCGCCCTCTATGCATCATTGTCGGTGATGACGGCGCTGCGCGAAGCCAATCAGGTCGGCAATCTCCAGCCGACGACGCTCGTCTCCTACGACGCTGAGATCGATGGTGTGTTCGATTGTCGGGATGACCGGGCTCTCAAAGATGAGGGAATGGACGCCGCGGTGCTCGCCGGCAGCACATGGCGCGACGAGATGAAGGCGACCGGGGAAGCACGAACGCAGGCGTTCGCACGCCGGCTTATCGTCGGCGGCTATCAAGGCTTGCTGGTGAGAAGCTTCGCCCCAGGTGCTGCCGCCGACGATCTTAACCTGGTGCTTTGGAAATGGGGCGATGCAGCCCCGGCCCGCGTCACCCTGATCGACGACGAGAACCGCCTGTCGAGATAGCCACTTATGCGGCTTGCCGATCAGCGGGACGGCCACTTCTGTTGTCGGAGTTGTCCTTTTCGCTGGCGAGATCGGCCTCGACCTCGGTCAGTTGCTCGCGCTTCAGCTTCAACTCGGCTTCGAAGATGAAGGCTTCGCCAACCCGCGGCCTGTAGGAGGCGAGGCGCTTTTGCGCACCGGCGAGCCGTCGGCGAAAGTTCCCCTGCTCGCCCTCGAAATCGGCAAGAGCATGCTCGAGCCGGGCGACGGCGCCGATTGGGGTCGTGGTGATGGCAAGCTCGACCTCATGCTCGGCGCCGGTGCGCAGCAGCATGGTGGTGTAGTGGAAGCCGTCCTTGCCGAAACGCTCGCCGGAAAACTGCAGGTCGAAGCCGCCGATCGAGGCGATGACCGCCTCGCCGTCATGCTGGAGCTGCACGAGGGTCAGGATTTCCTTCATCAGCGCCCGACCGGCGAGCTTGCGCTCGGCATGAAGCTGATCGGTGACGGTCATGGCGAAAGCATCGCCTGTCGTTGGCATCAGGCGTTCAATATCCTGCGCGATGTCGGCGATCCTGCGGGTCGATAGATCGATTTCGCGCTCGGCGTCGCGGATCTGCCAGCGGATTGCATGCTGGTCATCGATATGGGCGGCGTGCAGCCGGTCGAGGCGGGCGATTTCAGCTTCCAGCCCTGCCTTTTGCATCAGGCGTTGATCACCCGATGCAATAGCCTTGGCCATGGCGAACTGGTTGGCCTGCCCCTCGCCCATGTCCTCCAGCCGGCGAATGCTGGTGTCGCCGGAGAGTGCCGCTGCGATAAAGCGGGCCTTACGCTCATTGTTCTGCCACATGGTCGCATCGAGCGAGCCGAGGGTCGCGTAGGCATAGAGGCCGACCTCGTCGTGCTGGTTGCCCTGCCGCACGATGCGACCTTCCCGCTGTTCGATCTGAGACGGCAGCCAGGGCACGTCGAGATGGTGGAGCGCCTTCAGCCTCGCCTGCACGTTGACGCCGGTGCCCATGGTCTCTGAACTGCCGATCAGCACGCGGACCTTGCCGGCGTTGAAGTCGTTGAACAGGCGCTGCTTGGCCTCGGACTTCCGAAAATCCTGCATATAGGCGATTTCCGAAGCGGGAACGCCCATGCGGACCAGTTCATTCCTGATCCAGCGATAGGCGGAGAAGCCACGGCTCGCCTCGACATTGATGGTGCCGAGATCGGAGAAGATCAGCTGACCAGCGCCGGGCTTGTCGAAGGACCTGCCGTCCTTGCGGACATATTCGGCGTCCATCGTTTCCTGCCAGATGTGGAAGGTGTTGGCGACAAGGGCGTTGAGCTTGTTGCCTTCCTCATTGTCGATGCCCGGCATGACAAGCCGCAGGTCGATCGCCGCATGGCGACCGTCGGTAATGACGGACAGGAGGATGTCGTCACCAGGCTGGGGCGGTCCCTCGCGCAGCTCGATCGCCTTGATGCGCTGGTCGAGGTGTCTCTGATATGACTTGAAGGCTGCGGTTGGCTCGGCCGTGATGATCTGGCGCTTGCCGCCGGCAATCTCAGGCACCTTCACATAGGTGCGCAGATCGGCCGGCTGGACGACGTCCGCGAACGACCGGAACATGGCGATCAGTTCGGGCACGTTGACGAACTGCGCGAACCTCGTGACCGGCTTGTATTTGCCGGACGGCTGGAGCTCCAGTTCGGTGCTGGTGTCGCCAAATGTGCTCGCCCAGGCGTCGAACTCGTGCAGGCCGCGCTGCGAGAGCGCAGCGTGATCCAACATCCGCTGCACCGTGAACATCTCGCCGAGCGTGTTGGTGATGGGCGTGCCGGAGGCGAGCACCAGGGCCCGGCCCGGATTCTTCGAGTCGACGAAGCGGGATTTGACGAACAAGTCCCATGCCCGCTGCGAGCCGTTCGGATCGACACCCTTCAGGGTGCTCATATTCGTCGCGAAGGAGAGCTTCCTGAACTCCTGCGCCTCGTCGACGATGATCTGGTCGACGCCGATCTCGGCAATGGTCAGCAGATCATCCTTGCGTGTCGAAAGCGCCTCCAGACGCTCTTTGTGGCCTTCCTTCATGCGCTCGATGCGCTTGCGCGACAGCCGGTCCTCGCGATCGACCTTGGTCAGCAGCTCCTCGTAGAGTTCGAGCTCATCCTGGATCATCTGCGCTTCGAAAGCCGAGGGCACGGCGATGAAGCGGAATGCGGAATGGGTGATGATGATCGCATCCCAGTTCGCCGTCGCCGCGCGCGACAGGAAGCGGTGCCGCTTGTCCTTGGTGAAGTTGGTCTCGTCGGCAACGAGGATGCGGGCGTTCGGATAGAGCGCCAAAAACTCCCTCGCCGCCTGCGCCAGGCAATGACCGGGCACGACCAGCATGGCCTTGTTGATCAGCCCGAGACGGCGCTGTTCCATGATCGAGGCGGCGATGGACATGGTCTTGCCGGCGCCGACGGCGTGCGCGACGTAGGTGCTTCCGGAAGAGACGATGCGCCAGATGACCCGCTTCTGGTGGCCATAAAGAGAAAGCGCGCAGCAAGCGCCAGGTAGCTGGAGATGATCACCGTTGAAGGCTCGCGGCGCGATGTTGTTGAACGTATCGTTATAGAGCCGCGCCAGCCGGTCGGTACGATCGGGGTCGGACCAGATCCAGTTCTGGAACGCCGTCTTGATCTTTTGCAGCTTCTCCTTGGCCGCTTCAGTCTCGACTGTGTTGAGCACGCGGCGTTCGGCGTCGCCATCCTTCACCGTGTCGAAGATCTGCGGGATGGAGGAATTCAGCGCATCGGACAAGAGCTGCCCGGCATCGCGGCGATGTGTTCCCCATTCCGTGGTGCCGGCGGCGCTCCATCCGAGCTGGCGGGCGTTCACCGTCCAGCAGGCAAGCGCCGGCATGTGATGGATGGTGATATCGGCAGCAAAAGTCTCCTTGACGAAGGCGACGATATCGGCGGCTGGGATCCAGGGGGCGCCGAGACGCGCGGTGATGTCCGAAGGCCGAAGGTCGGCCGGCTGGACCCCTTTCAACACCGCGACGTTGCGGGCGAAGGTCGGATCGAGCACTGCTGCGGCCGCGGCCGCGACGAGCTTGGAGCGGACAGGGCCGGATAGATAGGCATCGGCCGTCTGCCAGGCCCCGGACGACGGATCCTGAAAGATCGCCTGCCCCAGTTCGTCGATGACATCGGCGACATCCCGATGCAACAGCTCGGCGATGTGATCGGGATCGACATGCCCGCGCTCGTTGAGCACGACCGCGAGCGCATCGGCCGGCGACGTGATGACGGGCGGCGGGGGTGGCGCGATCACGCGCTCGGTAAACAGGGGTCCGGGCTTTGCCGTGTTGGTCTCCAGGTCGTAGTCCTCGATCGAGGCCACCAGCCAGCAATCGGGATCGTCCAGGAACGGCTGGATGTTGGGCCGGCGGTGCGTCTCGCGCACGTCGCCGGTTTCCTCATCTTGCGCGGTCGAGACAGTGGTAAAGTTGATCGGTCCGAACGCGCGCACGAAGCTCGACCAGGCGATGCGCAGCCTGACCTGCGCCGGCTTCCACGGCCGGTCGAACTCCTGGGCCTTCAGCACTTCGCGTACGGCGTCGCGGATCGGGACCAGCTTGCGGATGATGCGGAGATGCTTTTCCGGGATGCCGTCGCCGGTCCTGCCCTTGCGGACGTGGATCGTCACGGGCTCGCCATCGACCATCTGCATCAGCGCGGTGTTCTGGCCGATGAAGTAGCTGCCCTCGCGGATTGCCATGCCATCTGCGGCGTTGCGGGCTTGCGCTTCACCATGCCCGCCGCCGTCCGCTCCGATCTCCTCCGGCTCGCCGTCATAGATGGCTTCCGGAAGGAGATGCACGGCGGCAGTCAATGCCGTATCGAGGTCCGTCCCGGCATGCGGCAGGCAGGTATAGGTCTCGTCGGGACCGTAGATGCCACGACGACGCGCATGCTCCCCGAGCACCATTCCAGGGTGCATCGCAAACCAGCGGTTGACGCGGATTGCACCCTCGTCCTCGGTGGCGGGCCGAACCTCCTCAAGGTCGAGCCACGATACATCGCCTTCGGGCTCTCCGTCCTTGCGCTTGCGGAAGAACAGGATGTCGACAACGACATCCGTTCCCGCATCGGCGCGGAAGCTACCCTCCGGCAGGCGGATAGCAGCGACCAGATCCGCCATCGTGGCGATGTGCTCGCGGGCGCGGGCATCGGCCTTGTCCATCGTTCCACTGGAGGTGACGAAGGCGGCGAGCGCGCCCGGCTTCAGCCGAGAGACAGCCTTTGCGATGAAGTAGTCGTGCAGCCGGAAGCCGTGCGAGCGGTATGCGGGATCGGATCGGACGGTCCTGTCCGAGAACGGTGGATTGCCGATCGCCAGATCGAAATGTGCCGGCAGATCGGCCCGCGCGAAATCCTGGTTGAGGATTCGGGCGTTCGGCTGAAGGAGGCGGGTGATCCGCGCCGTGACCGGATCGATCTCGATGCCGGTGACGTGCGAGGCAGCGCGCAATGCCTCTGGCATCAACGCCGGAAAGAGCCCTGTGCCGACGCCCGGCTCCAGCACACTGCCGCCACGGAAGCCGAGCCGCCGCAAGCCGGCCCAGATCGCCCGGATGATGTATTCGGGCGTGAAGTGGGCGTACTGGGTGCAGCGCGCCAGCGAGGCATAGTCCCGGCCATCTACCGCTTGCTCCAGATCGGCGCCGAGTTCCTCCCAGCCCTGGCGGAACGTCTGCTCGCCGGGGCGGCGGAACACGCCGTTCGCCAGTTCTGAGGCTCCAAAGCCGGTGAACCGGATCAGCGCTGCTTGTTCCTCGGGCGTGGCAGGCCGCTGCTCGTCGACGATATCGGCGGCGAGCCGTATAGCGGCGAGATTGTCACGAGCCCGGTCCCGCCAGGATTTGGCAAGGCCGCGGGTCGCCGCCAGATTGAAGTTCTCGCCCTTATCGACCTGATGCGCCCGAGCAGGCGATGAGGCCGTGCCGACCGGCATGGCCGGGGCTGGTGAGACGGGAGACGGATCGTCATCGACCGGGTTTTCAGCGAAGGACGTCGAAAAGGCCGTTACCCCGACGCCGAGGCCCGAGGACAGCGCTGTGTTTCCGAAGAGGTCGAGAGTGAAGGGGTCGTCGTGGGACATGGAAAATCTCCTGGAATTTTGGCGAGCGCGATCACGCGGACGGCGTTGTCGGCCGCGTGAAGGGCTGGTGAGGGTGTGAAGGGGCTAGCGGGCGATCAGGGACAGCGAGACTTCGGTCTCGGTCAGTTGCACGAGCAGATGAGTGCGGCGGAAGTTCCGATCGAACAGCGGAATGAGCCTCTCGGCGTCGATGAATTCGATCCCGTCGTCACCGCCGAAATGGCGGTGTTTGTAATGGAACCAGTCCGGATTGCCGACCGGATGGCACTCGTCGGAATAGACCACGAGCGGACGGTCGCCATCGGCGAGTTTTCCGTTCGACATGATGTAGACCCCCTGGTCTCCGACCAGCCAGACACCGGGCGCCTCACCCATGCCGGGCCGAAGCCCGTAATAGGGATTGCGGAATCCGTCATTGGCGGCGGCATCGGTCTTTCCGCGTTCGATGACATTGCGAACGCCGAGGATGGGAAACGTGAACATGACCGTCCCCCTCACGCCGCGATCGCGTCGGGGAGGTAGCGCAGATGCACCGGAAGCTTGGCGGAGATCTCTTCGTCGGTGAGATCGTCGAGCAGCTTCAGCGTCGTGCCCCGACTGCCCCCATAGACGGTGATGGTACGCTTGCCGCGCATATCTTCTGGCCAGCGTTCACCGGCATAGCCGCGATAATCGTCATGGGTCGCGCTCCAGATGTGCTCGAGGCGCTCGGTCCGTGTCATCGCCTTCACTGGCCGCGATTCCCGGTCGACGATCGCGGCACGCATCCGGTCAGGCGAGGGCTTGTCGGATAGATCGCAATAGCCGTGGAAGTGGCGGATCTCGCCGTCGATCGTCAGCGCGAAGAAGACGCTGGTGACGCTACCGGTCAGGAATTCACGCATCGCGAACATGTCGCCGCGCATCCAGAGTGGCGGCAGGATCTCGAACATATGGTCGTGGTCGCGTTCGCTGATCTCGAACCATTCGCCGATATAGAGCTCGCCGGCATCGTCCTTCCAGCGGTTGGGCCGCTGCGCATGACGGTCGAACATCCGAAACATCTGGCGTCGATCGGGGACGCCCTGAAAAACCTTTCTCATCGGGGATGCGGAGTGCATGGCGGGCTCCTTTCAGCCTCGTCGGACTGGAGCGCGGCTCATCCTTCCGATTTCGCCGTCAATTCAGCCCTTCCTGACCCCTCCCCCGCGGCCGCCTCTCCGTCCGGCCGGGTCAAGGGCCGCGGCACGCGGGCGAAGCTTCACCCTTGACGCGGACGGCGGGCATGCGGCAGCCGGGTTTCCTTCTCCTCTCGCCTGTCTCTCTCCCTCCCCCTGGACGCTCGCAGTTCTTCGTTCCAATCCTCGCGTACAGGCGCCAGCCGCTCGTAGCCGCAGGTCGCAGCAACGGCGATCGCCTCTATGCGGCGGGCATAGACCTCGCCTTGCGAATTGTTGTCGGTTGCGGCGACGAGCTGCACATTGGGACGGGCGGCAAGCACTCGAATGGCCGCTTCAGTGGCCGGCGCCCATCCGCCACCCGTGCTGAGATAGAGGCTGTCGAAGCGTAGGTCATCGATCGCGGCGAGGCTGATCGCGTCAATCGCCGCCTCGGTAACGCAGAGCCGGATGGCATCGATCGGCCCGAGGCGGAACAGGACCTTTGCGCCGCCGCTGGCAAAGCCCCGCCATTCCGGTCCGCGTTCTTCCCAACCAGTGACGACGCCGTCGTCATCGACATGGGCGGCCCATACACTGCCGCGCGGTCCCTCGCGAAGCCGGTCCTGCCGGATCGCCGCCCGGATGACGGTTTCCGGGAGATCACGCTCGTCGCGCAGATACCGCCAGGTCATGGAGCCTCGCCACGGCTTGCGCCGCACACGCCAGCGCTCGGGGACGCCGAGGTCCGGCGCGCGGTCGCGGGGCTGGCGCGTCCAGACCGGTTCGCTCGGCACGAAGCCGACCAGCTCCGAAACCCGCTGCAGCACCTCCGCGAAGCCGATGTCTTCGAGATGCGCCACGAGCGAAAACACGTCGCCTTTAGCGTCGGACAGCGGATCGAACCAGCCCTTGCCATCGTGGATGACGATAATGATATCGTCACCGCGCCGGTATTTGACCGCCCGGCGCGTGCTTTCCTTCAGATCGATCGCGAAACCGGCCTGCTCCAGCACGGCCGCGCAGAGCACGCGATCCCTCAATTCCTCGACGTCTCTCTTTTCCATGGTTGTTCCGCCGGATCGCCTTCACACTCCCCGGCCCTTTCCTCGATTGCCTTTCCCTTTCCGCAGCCTCTGCGGAACCATCCTCGCCCGCCGCGAAGAGCGAAGGGGGCAAGGGCGCGGCTGGCAATTGATGAATCAATCAGGGCGCGGTAGCGCCACGGCATCGCCAGCCGCGGCGCAGCCTCCCTTGCGGCCGCCGCTCGCAGGCGGCACACGCCCGCCCGGGCGAACCCGGCTCAATGAGCCGGGCCGAACTGGTAGGGGTCGTATTCGTGGAGGACGATGACGTCGGCGTCGTCGAGTTCGTCGCTCGGCAGGACGCCGTATTCGCCGTCGACCTGGAACAGCGTCACCGGGACCATCAGGGTGCGGGCGAGCTGGAACGCGTGGGACTGCGCGAGGCTGAGATTGTGCGACATGGTCTGGCTCCCGTTGTGGCGGGGACCAATTCCCCGCTCGACAGGCGCCCGTCGGGTTCGGGACGGACCGCGATCACCGCAGAGGCATCAGCCTCAAGGCCGCACGCTCGCGTAGCGGACCCCTTGCGGGTTGATCGGAAAGGTCGGGATTGGACCAAGGGAAATGAGCCGATAAGAGCGGGGTTGGATCCTGCCATGGGCGCCAGTGCGAATAACGCGCAATCCCTCGTCCATGGCCCCTGCATCGCTCCGCAGACAATGAGGATCGTCACCCGCGGCTTCCGGTCCTGTACGGCCGGCCAAGTTTCCTGTAGCGAGATCGCGGTGGGGATCGCAAAGAACGAAATATCGTGAGAATTCGCAAATGCCTGAAGAGATTGCCGCGTCCGGAGCTGAGCTCCTGGAACTGACCGCAGACATCGTAGCCGCCTATGTCAGCAACAACCCGCTTCCCTCATCCGAAATCGGCCGCGTGATTGCTGATACCTATGCCGCAGTCAGCAAGCTGCAGGCAGCATCTGAGCCCCAGCCGGAAGAGAAGCGCGCGCCGGCGGTTCCGATCAGGAAATCGGTGACGCCGGATTTCATCATCTGCCTGGAAGACGGCAAGAGGTTCAAATCGCTCAAGCGGCACATTGGCACCCACTACAATCTGACGCCGGATGAATACCGCGCGAAATGGGGCCTGCCCGCCGACTATCCGATGGTTGCGCCAAACTATGCGGCAGCGCGGTCTCAGCTGGCGAAGGCGAGCGGTCTGGGAAGAAAGGCCGCAGCGCCGGAGCCAGTGGCTCCGCCGGCGCCGGTGAAGCGCCGCAAGATCGGCCTGAAGATCACCTGACTTCCGAGCTGGTCGCTGGTCGCTGGCATCTCATCTGCGCTGCCTGTGATCGTTGAAGCGAAGGAATGACTTGTGACGGTTCGGACGATCGTGAGATTTCCCGACCGTCACCTTGGCGCTGTCGCAGAGCCTGTATCTGTCTTCGATCAAGACTTGCGCCTCCTCGCCACCGATCTGGCGGATACAATGCATGCCGCACCAGGCATCGGGATCACTGCCCCACATATCGGCATTCTGAAGCGGCTGGTCGTGATCGAACTATCGCCGGCAGCGGGGCTCAGGACTTACGTCAATCCCGTAATCCTTTGGGCCTCCGCCGAAATGATCCGGTACACGGAAGGCAGCGTCTCGATGCCGGGGGTCACGGAGGACATCGAACGCCATGCCCGCGTCCGCGTAAGGTATCAGGATCTCGACGGCATGGAACAGATCGAGGAGGCCGACGGTCTGCTGGCGGTTTGCCACCAGCATGAGATTGATCAACTCGATGGAATCTTCTGGATCCAGAGGCTTTCGCGCCTGAAGCGGGACCGACTGATCAAGCGCTACGAGAAGCTGCTGCGCGTTTGATCATCTGCTGCGAGGTCAGGTCGAAGTCAGATCCTGCGCGTTGACGCAGGTCGGTAACGATCGAGTTCATCATCGACGACCGCGCGCACGACATCGATGTCCATTTCGGCCTCTGGTGCAGTGCGCGCGATCTCGGCAGCAACTTTCGCCCAATGGGCGAATTCGCGGGCATCGCCATCGACCCGGGACCGAGCCGCGCGACGCTGCGCCTCATAGTAGGCGGTGCGCTTGTCGAGAAGAATGAGCACCTGTGCGTCTCGTCGCCAGCGGCGCCGGATTTCATTCCGCTTTTCGAGCCATCGTCGGGCGGCCTGCAGCACAGTCATATCCTCCGTCTCTTCGGGCAGTCGTGCCGGGACTTTCGGCAGGGATGGACGCCCGGATGGGAGAAGACCCGCATCGCGGGACTTCAGCTTTGCCGACAGCCCGATCCCGGCAGGGAGCCGCCATCCCTCTCGAAAGATCATCCTTTCTGGGCTAGTCTCAAGCCATGTGCAACGCTTACGAACAGCACGTGAAGTGGGTGGAATACTGCAAGATGATGCAGGCGCTCGAGCTTGGCATCCCGACGCAGCAGCGCGAGCTTGATCTTCCCGAAAGCGATGATGTCCGGATCAACGACATGGCGCCGGTCATGCGTGCTGCCGGCAACAGTATCGAGCTGGTCTCGATGAATTTCAGCTTTCCGCCTTCGGGGCCTAAGGGCGGACCGGTCTTCAATTTTCGGTCGGAAGGAAGAAGTTTCGCCAACAGCAACCGGTGTCTCATTCCGGCATCAGGATTTTTCGAATTTTCCGGAAAGAAATATCCAAAAAAGAAACATCGCTTCACGCTGGGCGGTCAACCGTTTCTGGCCATCGCCGGACTCTGGCGCGAGGGTCAGGGCAACCACCCCGCGTCGTTCACAATGCTCACGACCTCCCCAGGGCCTGACATCGCGCCCTATCACGATCGACAGGTTGTCGTGCTGCGACCAACGGATTGGTCCGCATGGATCAATCTAACCAAGCCCGAGACCGAGCTGCTCAAGCCTCTTCCGGCCGGCTCGCTGAACGAGGAGACGGTTCGGCAAGGAAGCGACTGAGGGTGGTCGAGATCACCGTCCCATTGCGGTCCCGCTTTGCGACGCCACGGGCTTGGCGTTGAAGGATTTCCCGCGCCTTGGGCGCCCATCCGTCGGCGATCAAGAGCCTTTTCGCACCTGCGATAAGTAAATTGTGCATTGCAATATCTGCGGCACTTGGTATGATCTTGTTGTCGGCCATCTACTCCTCCCAGATGCGATGCCGACGCTGAATGCGGTGCACCTCCTCCCGCGCCGCATTTCAAATCGAGCCCGCTGCCACCTCCTCCCGGCAGCGGGCTTTTTTCCTTGTGTGAGTGCAATTTCGGCCAGCGCCAAAGGTTGCCGCCTAGGCCAGGCGAATGCTCCGGACTTCCATGCCCTTCTTGCCGGGCCCGCATTCGACAAGTACCTTCTGTCCCTCCACCAGTACGCCGAGCCCTGATCGGGACAGCGTGCTGGCATGAACGAAGACGTCCTTCTCGCCGTCATCGGGCGCAATGAAGCCAAAGCCTTTTTCGGGGTTGTACCATTTGACCGTGCCCTGGCTCTCCGGCTGCGCATTCGCTCCGGCGATAGACTCTCCAGGGGGGCGCGTATCTGCCGGAAGTTTCGCTACCTGATCGCCGATCTCCAGCACTTGCGAGACCTGTTGACCTCGGGGGCTGTCTTCCATCGTGATCTTGAGCCGGGTTCCGTCGGACACGCCGCGGCTTCCGGCAGCCTCCAGCACCCGGGCGTGCAAATAGACCTCCGTGCCATCGGACAGTTTGACGAAGCCAAAGCCCTTGGTGGCGTTGAACCAGATCACTTCGGCGTCGACCGGATCCTTGGCAACGGGCGACGGCCGCTGAAAGTAGCTCGGTTCGGGATTTCGTTCCGAAAACGAAACCGGTTCATCGTCATACCGACGCCTGCGTGGCTCGCGTTGGTCTCTGTACTTGCCCATGATTGTCTCGCCTGCATGGAGAGCGCACTGCGCTTGCCCGAGGATAATCTCCATCAGGCGACACAATCGTGTCAAATGGGCGTGATGGCGCATGCTCGCTCTCGCGAGGACATCAATACGTTGGACCTGGACGAAGATATCTTCCTCGCGCGTCCACGAAGTTTCACCGTAAGGGTCCCCGCGCTTTGAAGGCGGCGGTCCTTGAGCCACACCGATGTCGCTCGGTCGAGGAGATCGTCAGGATGTCCTCTACCTCACGGTGGATCACGGGCAGGTCTTCAATGTCTTGAAGGGTGTTCGACACAATCGCCAACGCAGCCCCGGAAATCGCCATCGACACGTTCCGGAACGCGCAAGACGACTACCCCCGGCCTCGATGTCCAGCATCTTCCTCACTGCCAATGGCAGGCGAGCCTGCACTTCGAGAAGGATTCCCTTGGCCCGGACCGACGACCCGAGCGTGGCAGTAGGAGTAAGCCCCCACTGTTCTAACAGCTTCGTCGCTATATCCATTTTCCGGCGTCTAGGCATGGACCTTAAACAGGCCTCTCAAGCTGCCGGCTCAAGAATCGCGGGATCAGCCTTCGTGGGGCTCCGACGCCTCGACAGCTCCGTCTCGTGGAATCGTTTCTCAACTTCGGACATGAGGCGCATTGCCGCCGCTAGCCTTGGGCCGGAAGCGGATAGGCCACTTTCGATCCGACAATTGCCTTGGCGTTAATTGCCAAGGCGTTGCGTGAGTGGATCGCCACCGTTGGTTCGAAGACTGCCTATGTCAGCCTTAACCTGGTCGGCCAAATTTAAACGAAAGTCTCGGCGGCTTTACTGCGCGTTGAGCAAAATTACCCATGCGCACAGCTTGTGTACGGAAAAATTGTCAAACCGCTGGATAAATTACACAGTGTGTCTTCGGGGGAGTGCAAGGGTTGATGTTGTCAAAAGGTTCTGACTGGCAGCGGTGGGAGCCGCATATCCATGCGCCGGGTACTGTCCTGGAGGATCGCTACCCTGCAGACGGGTGGGAAGCCTACATCGCTGCGCTCGAGAATGCCGCACCGCCAATGCGGGCAATCGGCATTACCGACTATTGCGTCACCTCGTCGTACGAGCGCGTTAAAGCGGCGAAAGAGGCAGGCCGTCTAGAGCAGTGTGAGTTCCTGTTTCCCAATGTTGAACTCAGGCTGGAAATGGGAACCGTAAAAGGCCATTTCGTGAATATCCACCTTCTGGCAAACGCAGAAGACCCCAAGCACATCGAAGAGTTGAACAGATTTCTGCGGCAACTCAAGTTTTCCACCGCTGAGGACGAGTACTGCTGCTCGCCAGCAGATCTGATTCGGCTCGGGAAGCGCATGGATAGGTCACTTGCCACCGATGACAAGGCCGCGTTGCGTGTCGGCGTGACGCAGTTCAAGGTCTCTCGGAATGGACTTCAGGCTGCATTCAGAAGCATGGAATGGGCCCGTGACAACCTTATCGTCGCCGTGTCGGGAAATGCCGATGGAACCTCCGGCGTTAGGGATGGAGCGGACCGAGCGATTAGAGAAGAGATCGAAAAGATCTCGAATGTTATCTTTGCGAGCAGCACCAAACAGCGAGATTTCTGGCTTGGCCATAGTGCAACAGCGAGCCCCCAGGAGATCCTTGAAGGATACGGCGGCCTGAAACCTTGCCTATGGGGAAGCGATGCCCATGAACTTTCCTTCGTCGGGAAGCCGGCCGAAGACAGGCTTTGCTGGATCAAAGGGAAAGCGAGCTTCGATGGCCTTCGACAAGCTTGTATCGATCCCGACCGCGCCTACGTGGGGCCGACGCCGCCCAGCTGGTCGTCAGAGTCACAAACGATCGACAATATCAAGATCCATGGCGCACCTTGGGTGAGGACGCCTGACATCAGGCTCAACCCCGGTTTGGTGACCATCATAGGCGCCAGGGGGTCGGGAAAGACTGCCTTGGCCGACATCATCGCCGCCGGCTGCGATGCCTATTTCGAAGATGCGGACCGCCCATCCTTCCTGGAGCGGGCGCAAGAGCATCTATGGGGTTCCGAAGTTTCCGTGAAATGGCTAAGCGGGGAAACGTCAGACGCGAAGGATCTGGAGCGCCCGGGTGCGGACCGGGACACATTTCCACGCGTTCGCTATCTCTCCCAGCAATTTGTCGATCGGCTCTGCTCGCCGGACGGCATGCCTCAAATGATCCAGGAGATCGAGCGGGTCATTTTTGAAGCTCATAGGGATCGGGATGGAACGATCAACTTCCAAGAGCTGCTGGAGCTTCGTGCCCAAGGGCATCGGGAGGCTCGGTTACGTGAAGAAACCGCCATGAACAACATCTCCGAGCTGATCGCTGCGGAGCGGGAAAAAATTACGGCCGTAAGTGGCTTGAAAAAGCAAATCGCCGAGAAGGACGCGTTGATCAAGGGGTATGAGAAGGACCGAGGCATTCTGGTCCCCTCTACAACAAGCGCGATAGTTGCCCAACAGCTGCAGGATCTCCTAGCTGCTGCCGACAAAGTACGCGGATATCTCAGGTATTATGCCAAGCAGCAGGCCGGCCTCGAGAACCTCCAGAGCGACGTTTTGGACCAAAGGCTAAACCGCGGCCCGCAAACTCTTCGGGACCTGAAGGCTGCGCACGCCGCCAGCAAACTCGATGAGCCAGTTTGGGAGCGCTTCCTGCTCAACTTCACCGGGGATGTCGACGGGGCGATCAAAGCCAAGGCTGCGCTGTCCAACACCGAAGTCGCCTATTGGAAAGGCTCTGCGACACCCAGCCTGTTGGAAAACGGCAGTTATGTCGCAGACGGCGCGGACCGGACCAAGCTTTCGCTGGCGGTGTTGGAGGCAGAGATCGAGCGCCTGCAAAGCCTTGTCGCGGTCGACAAGCAGACTGCCGAGAAACTTGCCATCAATGCCAAGCGCATAACGGAAGAGACAGCGAAACTCGCCGTCCTCAAAGAAAAGCTGTCCGATTGCGAAGGCGCTGCGGTCCGCCGGGCGGAGCTGAACGAGGATCGTAAGGGCGGCTACAAACGGGTGTTCACGGCCATTTTAGCCGAAGAGACGGTCCTGAAGGATCTCTATGCTCCGTTGATGCTGAGGCTGGCCACGCAGGGTGGAACGTTGGCAAAATTGTCGTTCACCGTGTCGCGTGTTGCTGACGTCAAAGCCTGGGCCGACAAGGCGGAGAAGGAACTCTTCGATCTCCGCACCGGTCCATTCCGGGGAACAGGCAAACTCCTGAAATATGCAAACGAAGAGCTCAAAAAGGCGTGGGAAACTGGCGACGTCGATGCAATTGCAGCGGCGATGGAAGGGTTTCGTGAAAAGCATCAGGAGGAGTTGCTTGAACCCGCACCCGATCGAGCCAAGGACGCAGATGGCTTCCGAAAGTGGTTAAAACGCTTCGCGCAATGGCTTTACAGCTCCGACCACATTTCGATTGAATATGGCATCAAATACGATGGTACGGACATCAAGAAGCTTTCGCCGGGCACACGAGGCATTGTCCTGATCCTGCTTTACTTGGCTCTCGACGACGCCGATGACAAACCCTTGGTCATCGACCAGCCCGAAGAGAACCTGGACCCCAAATCGATCTATGACGAATTGGTGCCTCTCTTCCGGGCTGCGAAACGGAAGCGTCAAGTGATCATGGTGACCCACAATGCCAATTTGGTCATCAACACGGATGCAGACCAGGTGATCATTGCGAACGTTTCTGAGATGACGGGTGACGGCCTGCCAGGGATCACATACCGGTCCGGTGGGCTTGATGAAGCAGATATCCGTCAAAGTGTCTGCGAGATTCTAGAGGGCGGAGAGGCAGCGTTCCGCGATCGCGCTCGTCGGCTCCATATTAAGTTTTAGGGGGACTGGGGTAGTTATGAGCGTTATCAACTTTGACGCAGCAAATAGGATTTCGCCTCGCTCAGACGAGCTATCGCAGGCAACGCGCTACCAAGGCTCTGTTACTTGCTGTTTAACTCACATCAAATCTGCGTGCCCTCGCAATAACGCAGGCGCGTTATTCGGGATGAAATAATGGCGGAAGTGAATGAGGAACCGGCGGTCGCAGCGGACGGTTCCGACGGGCAGGATGCAGGCTCTGGCGCCCATTCGCTAGCTGGCTACGACTATCAGGTCGACGTCTCCATCTGGCTTGCCCTCGACCTGATGCTCGGTTCCGGTCTGACTCAGATGGTCGAGCTTGAGCCCGGTACCGAAGAAGATCTCGAAGCACAACTGGCCGACCACGAGCCGGGGCGCGTGGCGACCCGCGTCGGTCTGGATGGCTACACACTCGTCGTGCAAGCGAAGCTGCGCGGCGGCGACGCGTGGACCGTCGACGGCATCAACCGTCTGCTGAAGCATGGAAGTGCGACACGGCTGTCCGCCGCGCGGCGGCTGGCCACCTCGACTGTCCGATACCTTCTCGTCACAAGTGCAGCGCTGAACGGAGGTACAAGAGGTCTGAGAGTCAAAAGCGCCGGAAGCTGGCCGAAGAGGAGCGGAATGCCTGCTACGACAGCGAAAGCGCTCCCGGCCGGCGCCTCGGGACGCGTCGCCATCATCGGCAACCTGGATGAAGGCCGGCTCGTCGAGGAAATTAAACGGCTTCTGATCGAACGATTTGGCATCCCAAACGCGCGCTGGGTCGAGTGTCTTCGCGCGCTCCGCGAAGAGGCGCGTCTCCGCGTCCGGCGGGTCGGCGAAGGGCGATGGCGTCGGGAAGAGCTCTCGCATATTATCCGGAGCCACGACGGTTATCTCGCGAGCTCCCCGCAACTCGACGATTATGTGCATCCCCGAAACTGGCAGGAACTGCGCGACGCCATGGGAGCGCCCAAATACGCCGCCATCATCGTCGGGCAATCGGGAACAGGAAAGACGCTCGCGACGAGCAAACTCTACGAAGAGCTTCGCCGCGAAAACCCGGGGTTGACGCGCGTTCCAATCCGCCGGGGCCCGCAGCAGCTGCGCGATGACCGGACGCCTCCGCCGGTTCTTTACGACATCGAGGACCCTTGGGGCCGCTACGACTTCGATCCCGCAAGCCGCCCTTGGAACGACGAACTCGCTCAATGGCTGGGACGGGCGCGCGCCGACAGCATGATCATCGCCACGAGCCGGCGGGACGTCGCCTTGTCGTCCGGCGCGCTGAAATCGGTCGAGCGGTGGGTCGTCCCGCTTGAAGCGGAACACTACGGCAAGCCTGAGCGGCAGCGGCTCTATCGCACAAGGATCGACACCCTACCGCGTGACGTGCGCCTGCTGGCGGCCGACGCCGAGCGGCAGGTGCTCGACAACTTGGCGACCCCGCTTGAAATCGAGAAATTCTTCGACGCGCTGCGCACCATGGGGCGCCCGAAACGAAACCGGGAGCATCCTTTCATAAGCGATGCGATCGCCAAAGCACATGAGCAGTCGATCGAATTGACTGTCATCCAGCAGATCGAGGAACGGGACGATGTCCGCGCCGCCGGCGTCATCTGGGGGTTCCTGAAGGCAAACGATCGCCTGTCGCTCCGGGTGCTTCGCAGCCTGGAGCTGGAACTCGCCGAACGCCTCCCCGCCTTTGAAAAAGGCGTCATGCCGTTGGTGGATTTCTTCGTCGCTGCACGCAATCTGCGTTCAGGCGCTGGGGATGTGACCTATTATCACCCCCGCGTCGAAGCCGGTGTGGAGGGCGCGCTCAAGCGCCATGCGGTTCCAGTATGCCTCGCGCTGCGCACGCTCCTCGACGTGCTGACGGATCCCGATGGACCGGCAGAAGATTGGGGCGCCGGGGTCGCAGCGCGCATCGTCGCAGCCGCCAAACACATTCCGGAGCTGACGCTCGTTCCGCGGCCGAAGACGGCGGCCAGGGTCGACGGATGGCTGTCCGATCGCCTGGCCGACCCGTCCAGCAAATTGAGCGAGCATTTGAGCCTTGCGGCTGCGGCCGGATCGCCTACGTCCAGCGTCGCCGAGTTCGCTCGCTACCTCCTGCACCGACCCGACCGAAGCTTTGGCGGGTTTCGTATGTGGGGACGTCCGGGCCATCCCGATGCCTGGTATGACCGCCTACGCTCAGATCCGGCGATATCCGCGATCGCCGGGCGTTTCGTCAGGGAGATGCTGCCGAACGATCGCGATCATTACAGCGAGTCTCTCGTCGACGATCTCGATCGCCTGGCGCCGGACCTAACCCCGGCCTATCTCGAAGCGGCAGCCGTGATTGTCCGCCATGGGGTCACGCATTCGTCCGACGTCGTCGCTGCCGGCGCCTTGCGCGACCTGGACGGCTTCGAGCCTATCGTCGACGCTGCGGTCAAGGAACTCACGCCGACGAGCCACGAGCAAGCGAAGGCGCGCGAGACCCACCTCGCCATCATCAATGAAGTCTACAACGGCGATTATGCTGAACATCTCGCAGACAATGACGATGGCTATACAGCGGGGGAATTCCTGCGAGCCTATGCAGATCGCGTCCGTGAGGCGAAGAGCTGGAGAAGCCTAGCGCAGCACCGGCACGCCGCGCCGCTTCTCTCCTACTGGATGCGATCTCTCATGAGCGGGGCGAAGACTGAGCGGCCGTCGGACGATGAACTAGCTGGCGCGTTCGCCGCCGGCTTCGATGGCGAAGAGGAAGACGCCCTATGGTTTGTCCTCATGCAACATTGGGACGAGCAATACCGGGAGCGCCTCCTTTTCCGCATCAGTCAGGGATCGCCGCTGAGCGCTGTACGGCACGCCGCCCTGGCGTGCCTCATTGAACAAGTGCCCGATGCTCTGGCGCCTATTGCTGATGAGCTTCGTCAGGCCGGTAAGGACGAAAGGCTTGTCGAACTCATCGTCGACCTCGCTCATCTTCAGGACCGGCGGATCGGAGACGGCGACAAGCATGAAGCCGCCGCCATCGCCGCACTGAATCATCTCGACTCGACCCTTCAGGAGCTTTGCGAGGCCGCCCGCAAGGGTGGGGAGGACAAACCGCAGCCTCTCTCTCCGGCGGCCATCGCCCTGCTGGCTAGGCCGGCACGATCGAGCCCGAGCGTCTGTGGCTTGCGCATTCGTCGGCACCTCGACCTTTCAGCCTCCGCGCGCGCTGACATAGAGTGGACGCTCGCCCACAGCGACGACGACGATGCTTGCGTCGAAGCCGTTGACGCGGCCATCGTGCTGGGCATGGAGGATGTCATCTCGGGGGCGCTCAACCATAGGTTCTCCCATGTCGTGGCGAAGGTGCTTGCAGCAGTCGGAGAGAGCGTTTCGGCGCCCCTGTCGGCGGACTTGCTCGCCTTGGCGGACGCTGAGGGGAGCCCGGTGCGAAAGGCCTTGGTTCGCCTGCTGGTCGCCAAGCCTCATCGGGACCATCTTCCAGTGTTGCTGCGCCTCGCGCGGGATCAATGGTCTTCGTCGTCGCGCTACTATGGCGAGGACGATAATTTCCCGATCGCGCGGGCGGCAGTCGATGCGATCGCCGGTCTGGCGCCTCTTGATTCGGCCATTTTTGAGCAGTTGCAGGAGATCGCGTTCGAGACCTCCGACTGGCAGGTCAGTGCCGACTTATTCAGGATCATCGCCGCGCAAGGGGGGCGCGCGCTCCAAGAGCGGTTGTTCGAGCTTGCCGTCGCGCCGGGTCGCATTCGCATCAGGCGCGCGGCGGCCCACGCATTGTTGGCGGAAGCAGAGACTCTGGACTCCGCCGTGGTAGGCAAAATCACGACAGACCTCCTGGCGACCCGCGCGCCGTCGGTCGCCGCCATGCTGACCCTCCTCGCGGCGCGTCGAGCGTCTCTTGACGAACGTCTAGAGCTCGTGCGTGGAATATCGGCGAACCCCAAACGGCGAGCTCTTATTCTCCTGATGCTCTGGCCCGCGGTGGACCCATGCGAGTCCTCCAAGTCGACGATCGAGCAGGTCCTTCCCGACAACCACCCCTCGCTTGCATGGGTAAATGCCGGTCCAACCGAGAGCGCCGAGGATGCCTTGATCGCCGACCTGGGCGATCCTGTCATATGCCGGGAGGTCCTGGGTTGGTTGAACCCCAAGGGTGCGAAGTCATGAGCAAGCCTTTCGACCTCCTGCGCGAGCTTTCCCGATTCGGCGAAGGCACGGACATCAACCTGAATGATGCGGCGATACGCCCTGCCTTTGGGCTTCACGTTGAGCAAGCGATCGATCGCGCCCTGAAAGACCCCATCCTTCTTCAGGGGCAGCGCGCCGAAGCAATGTTCGAGGCACTAGTCGTGAGCTTGGGCGAGGTCCAGCTCATCAAGCCGGAGGACGGCGGGCGGGTGTTTGCGTCCGAAAAGATGCAGCCCCCCGATTTCAGGGTCGTCTTACAGGACGGGACGAATTGGCTGGTCGAAGTGAAGAACGTCTATAAGCGCAACGCCTTTCGTCAGCGTCGCCGTCTCCTGACGCGCGACTACCGCAAGTCTCTCGACCGCTACGCTGCGGCGACGGGAGGAACGCTCAAGCTGGCGATATTCTGGGCTCGCTGGTCCATATGGACGCTCGTCGATCCCGAGAAGCTCGCTCCGGGCGGCGGCGATCTGACCCTCGATATGATGGAAGCCCTCAAGGTGAGCGAGCTGGCATCGCTCGGCGATGAATCACTTGGCATGCGAGCGCCGCTTCTTCTCCGCCTGACGATGGATTCCGAGCGGACAAGCCCGATCGCACCGGATGGCACCGTGCACTTGACCATCGGTCAGGCGCAGATGTTCAGCGGCGCATTCGAGGTGTCGGACCGGTCGGACCAGCAGATCGCATGGACCGTGATGCAATATAGCGACTGGGAGACCGAGGAGCCGAGAGCAGTGGTCGACGGCGACCGGCTGATTGCGCTCGAGTTCGACTGTGCTCCCCCCGAACTGAGCCATCAAGGGTTCGAAACCGCAGGGTTCCTCAGCCGCATGTTCGCCCGCTATTATGCGGACCGCACGATCGAAAATGGTGAGGTTGTCCGCATCGCGGCACCGGCGCAGCCGGAATGGTTCGGGGCGCTGCGTCAGAAAGACGGCGACGGCCGTATGCCGCTGTGGCGCTTCACGCTGGAGCCGAATTATGAAGGCCAGCTGATCCGAGGGTAGGCGATGTCCGCTTTTGGAGGCCCACGCAGCTCTGACGTCGACATGGTGCGCAAAGCGGCCATCCCGACGCTCGGCCCGCCGAATTCGTATTTGGATCATCGCGTGAATTCGGCGAAGGGTGAGCCTAATTCCGCCAACGTCCTATCTGAAATCCCGCGTCTTCACCTTGATGCGGTCGATGTGCTCGTATGGATCCACTACATTGCGGCCCTTCGGCAGGCTGCGAGGATCGATACCCGGCGCGCCGTGATAGGCTTCGTCACCGCGACCGTGTGGCAGGGGAAACGGAGTGTCGCGATTTCCCACGCTCGCCAGCTCGGCCGACAGATCGGTCAGCTCGTGGGCGACGAGATGCACCACCTCTCCTTCCCGCTGGATGCGGCCGCGAACGCCGAGCATGGCCGACGAAAGAAGCACGCGCCGGAATTTCTCGAACACCTTGACCCAGACGACGACGTTTGCCGCGCCGGTGTCATCCTCCATGGTGAGGAACATGACGCCCTTAGCCGAGCCTGGCCGTTGCCGGACCAGCACCAGGCCGGCAGCCTCGAGCCATCGTTTGTCACGCGCCTGCATCGCTTCCTGACAGGTCACGATGTGGCGGCGGCGGAGATCGGCACGCAGGAATGAGATCGGATGGCTGCGCAAGGTCAGGCCGACATGGCCGTAATCCTCGACGACTTCGCGCCCGGCCGTCATCGGCCTGAGCGCAATGGCAGGCTCATGGATCTCCGGTACGGTTTTCTGTTCACGGAAAGTGGCGGCCGCAAACAGCGGCAACGGCTCGTCTCGCAGCGCCTTGATAGCCCAGAGCGCATCGCGGCGGGCAAGGTTGAGATCCGGCAGAAAGGCGTCGGCTTCGGCGAGCTGGACAAGCGCCGCTGCCGGCACGCCGGCGCGGCGCCAGAGATCGTCGACGGAGAGGAAGGGCTCATCGGTTCGCGCAGCAACGATCGCGGCCGCGTCGTCATTGGCGAGACCCTTCACCATGCGCAGGCCGAGCCGGACGGCAAAGCGATCCTCGACATCGGTCGGCTCAAGCGTGCAGTCCCAGCGGCTGGCATTGACGCAGACCGGGCGGACCTCCACGCCATGATCGCGCGCGTCTCGCACGATCTGGGCCGGCAGATAAAAGCCCATCGGCTGCGAGTTCAGCAGCGCCGCACAGAAGACATCCGGATGCCAGCATTTCATCCAGGACGAGGCGTAGGCGATCAACGCAAAACTGGCGGCGTGGCTTTCGGGGAAGCCATAGCTGCCAAAACCTTCCAATTGCGAAAACGTCTTTTCGGCAAACTCCGGCGTATAGCCGTTGGCGATCATGCCGTTGACCAGCTTGTCGCGGAATTTGGAGACGCCACCAGTGTGCTTGAAGGTGGCCATGGCGCGACGCAGTTGGTCGGCTTCGCCGGCTGAAAAGCCGGCGCAGACCATGGAGACCTGCATTGCCTGCTCTTGAAACAGCGGCACGCCGAGCGTCTTGCCGAGCACGCGCTCGAGCTCCGGCGTCGGAAACGTCACCGCTTCCTTGCCGTCACGCCGGCGAAGATAGGGATGGACCATGTCACCCTGGATCGGCCCCGGACGGACGATCGCCACCTCGATGACCAGGTCGTAGAAGGTGCGGGGCTTCATGCGCGGCAGCATCGACATCTGTGCACGGGATTCGATCTGGAAGGTGCCGAGCGTGTCAGCCTTCCTGATCATCGCATAGGTGCGCGGATCCTCGGGCGGGATGGTGGCCAGGTCGAGTGTGACACCCTTGTGCTCGGACAGGAGATCGAAGGAACGCTTCATCGCCGTCAGCATTCCGAGCGCCAGCACGTCGACCTTCATGAACTTTAGAGCGTCGATATCGTCCTTGTCCCATTCCACGACCTGGCGATCCTTCATCGCCGCCGGCTCTATCGGCACGAGATTGTCGAGCCGATCATGCGTCAGGACGAAGCCACCCGGGTGCTGCGAGAGATGGCGTGGGGTGCCGGTGAGTTGGGCCGCAAGCTCGAGGGTCAGGCGTAGCCGCCGATCGCCGAGATTGAGGTTGAGCTCTCTGGCACGCTGCTCGTCGACCGCTTCGCCATGACCCCAGACCTGCGACGACAGGAGTTTCGTCATGTCCTCGGGCAGGCCAAGCGCCTTGCCGACATCGCGGACCGCGCCCTTGGTGCGATAACGAATGACGGTCGAACACAGTGCTGCGTGGTCGCGCCCGTAGGTTTCATAGACCCACTGCATCACGATCTCGCGCCGCTCGTGCTCGAAGTCGATATCGATGTCAGGCGGCTCCCGCCGCTCCTGGCTGACGAACCTTTCGAACAAAAGATTGTTGCGTTCGGGATCGATGGAGGTGATGCCGAGCACATAGCAAACGGCCGAATTGGCGGCCGAGCCACGGCCCTGGCAGAGGATGTCCTGGCTGCGGGCGAAACGGACAATCGAGTTCACCGTCAGGAAGTACGGCGCGTATTCCAGCGTCTCGATCAGCCGCAGTTCGTGTTTCAGAATGCCAAGGACCTTGTCGGGCAAACCCTCGGGGTAGCGTTGGGCTGCACCTTCCCAGGTCAGCTTTTCCAGTGCCTGCTGGGCGGTGAGACCCGGCATCGTCTTTTCCTGAGGGTATTGGTAGGCGAGCTCGTCCATTGAGAAACGGCAGCGGTCGGCGATTTCGATCGTGCGCGCCAGGGCCTCAGGATAACGGCTGAAGAGCCGCGCCATCTCGTCCGCCGATTTGAGGTAGCGGTCGGCATGACGTTCGCGCCGGAAGCCGGCGTCGTCGATGGTGACGTTATGACGGATGCAGGTGACAACATCCTGCATCATGCGGCGGGCCGGCTCATGGAACAGCACGTCATTGGTGACGACGGTGGGCACGCGCATCGCGGCCGCCAGGTTCGCCAGCTCGTAAAGCCGGAGCTGGTCGTTCGGGCGTCTGCGCAAACTGAGCGCAAGATAGGCGCGATCGCCGAAAGCCTCGCGCAGGCGTCGTAGACGCAAGCCGCAGACATCATCGGCCTGATCCGGCACCAGGACCGCGATAAGCCCCTCGCCATAGGCGACGACATCATCCCATTCGAGATGGCATTTGGCTTTGCCGGCCCTGCCTTTGCCGAGTGAAAGCAGACGGCAGAGACGCGAATAGGCCAGCCGATCGGTCGGATAGACCAGCATCGACATGCCGTCGGCGAAATCGAGGCGACAGCCGACGATCAGCCGGACGCCTGTCGCCTTCGCCGCCTCATGGGCGCGCACGATGCCGGCAAGCGAATTGCGATCGACGACAGCCAGCGCCTCGATGCCAAGGAGCGCCGCTTGAGCGAATAGCTCTTCGCAGGAGCTCACCCCTCGCAGGAAGCTGAAATGCGAGGTGACCTGCAATTCGGCATAGCGGGTTGCGCCAGTCATCCGAAGATCCCGTGCATGAACCATTTGTGCGATCCGGTCGCGGCATCCTCGCCGTCGCCAGCGCGGTAGACCCAATAGCGCTCGCCGTTCTCGTCCTCGACCTGGAAATAATCCCTCACCGCAGCGAGCTCAGCGTCACGTTTCCACCATTCCCCGAACACACGCTCCGGCCCATCCGCCCGCTTCACGCGCCGGCGAACGCCGCGCCAGGTGAAGGTCACCGGCGGATGATCGGGGAGAAGCGCCACCGTCTCGATCGGCTCGGGTCGCGACAGCAGCCGCGACGGGCGCGGCCAATGGCCGGGCCACCCCACGCCGGTGTCGGGGGACATCGGCGCGATACGTTGAACCGACCGCTCGGGAACGTCGCTCTGCACTGGTGCGAAGCGATAGAGCCTGTCCTCACCAACACGGTTGGCTAGGATGTCGATCACATCCGACACATCGGGTTCCAGCGCCTCGGCCAGCGAAGAGATCGTCTGCTTCGCGCGTAGCGGCTCGGCAGCAAACGCGGCAAGCCGCATCTGCTCGATGCCGAACCCCGGATCGATCGTTTCTATTTTGTCGGTGAGAAGCCGGGTCAGGCGCTTTGTGTCGCGAACCGGCATTGCTGTGCCGACACGGATCGCCTCGATGCGATTATCGACTCGGAAGAAAAGAAGATCGAGCCGGCGCACGCCAAGTCCTCGTGTCTCGAGCTCAGCGCAGAGCTCGGCAACCAGTTTGCCCGTGTAGCGCGCGATTGTTTCTGCCGCGCCGATCGGCTCGGCAAAATTGCGGCGCACCTCGACGATCTCCTCCGGCCGGATCGGCTCGATCGGTTCGCTCACCCGTCCGAAGGCCTGGTCGAGGCGCCGGCCGGGTTCGGGTCCGAAACGTAGAGCGAGCGACGCGCGCGGCGTACCGGCAAGATCCGCGATTGTCTCGAAACCGAGCCGTCTCAAACTATCGATCGTAGCGGCGGGAAGGCGAAGGGCTGCGATCGGCAAAGGCAGGATCGACTGGGCAATTTCGCCGGACGATACCCCAAGGGTCTGCCGTCCACCGAAGCGGGCCAGTGCGTGGGCCGCACCCCAGCTGTCGGCGACCGCGGCGCGCGCGGCAAAGCCGGAGCCGCCGAGCCGCTCCACCATCTCGGCCAGCATCGCCGCCTCGCCGCCATGCAGATGATCGGCGCCGGTCGTATCGATCACGAGGCCATCGGGCGGATCGGCGGCGGCGATCGGCGCATAGCGGCGCAGTGCCCACAGCCCGAGCCGCTCAAGCGCCATGGCGTCGGCATCGGTCTCGGCCTCATGGACGATCAGGCCTGGAACAAGGGCCTGCGCCTTGCTCGCCGGCATGCCGATGCGCAGGCCGACTGCGTGCGCTGCCGCATCAGCGGCAAGCACAACACGGCGGCGGCCATCGCGGCCGATCAGGATGAGCGGCGTCTCAGGCGGAAGCGCGGCGTCGCCCAATTTCCTTCTGAAGCGATCTGTCGGCCACCTCGGAAGGAAGACCGATACGACCCTTGGCATCGCATGCCTCCACTATAAAATCTGCACTCTCTCCGGCCCGGCATCGGATCAGCTCAACGTGCCAGCGCGCCCGTCCAATCCCCTGAACGGGCAAGGGCGTCGACGGCAGGACCGACACCCGCCAGCGGGTTTCGGCGGCTGTCGGCTGGCCAAAATCCGTTGCCTCCGTCTGGCGGCGCCAGCGGCGAATGGCGATGCCGACGGCGCCGGAGCTTTCGGCGGCAAGCTGAAGCCGCCGCGAGGCCGTCATGGAAAGCCTAGCAATCTCGGCGACGACAGCACCAAATCCACCACGAAGACCTTCTTCGAAGCAGGCGAGAACCGACTTTTCGTCACCGGCCTCGACATAGATCACCCTTCCCGGAGGCAGGCCGGCCTGTTCGATCGCCGGCGCAAACAGGTCGGGCCGGGTAACGCACCACAGCACCTTCCCAGCCGTACGTGCGGCAATCCCTGCTGCGAACAGTGCGGCCGCGCCATCGACAGCACCATTTCCGCCGCCCGCGACTTCGTGCAGACCGCCCAAAGCTAATCCCCCTCCCGGAAGGACCCTGTCGATCGCGGCGACCCCGAACGGCAAAACCGTGCGGGCGCGCGCGTTTCCGCCTTCGAGGCGCGCGATGCGGTCTCGAAGCTCGGAAATGGCAGCAGGGGGCGCCGATACACTCATCTGACCCTTGAAACGCAGAAAGCCTATGATATGTTCTACGTTTGTTCTCGTCGTGGCTAAGAGTCAATCGGGATGATGTCGTGCCCCTGGGGAAGGCCAAAGGCGTCGATGCTCCCGAACAGCAATGGAGGCAGATGATGACCATCACCATCCGCGTCGAAGGAGCGCAGCCGGAAGAGATCGTGCGAGGCCTGCTCGCCGCCCAGGAAGTGTTCGACAAAGCCGGCGTCACGCCCGACCAGGCCGCGACGGCACGCTTTGTGGTCGAAGGTTGGGATATTCGCGGCTTCGCCGGCAAGGTACCCGAGGAGGAACTCGCGATCTGCACCGTCTGGGATGAGGCCGACCAAGCGGCGGTGCAAGCTTGCTGTGCGGGCTGGCCTACCCACAAAGTGCCACGTTCGGCCGAACTCGAGCTCGTTCGGGAACCACAACGTTTCAGCTTCACCTCGGAGGAGGAGCGCAGTGAATGGCTGTTTCAGACCGCCTACTCCGGCATACTCGAGGAATTATGCGAGGAAGGCTATTTCGATGATGGCCGCCCGGAAGACGAGGTCGCCTTCCTGCTCGACGATTGGGATTTCGAACACCTCACCGACGAACAGCGGCGGCTATACGATGAGCGTATCTATCCGCTGATGCGCATCTGGTTCTTCGAGCGCGAGCGTTTCGAAGAAGAATATAACCGCCTGAGAAATGAGCGGTCGCATGAACTTCCGGATAACCGTCAACTCAACCTTTTCGCAGCCTAGGACACGAGAACAGGCTCGCTGGCTGGCGGCTATTTTGCCAAGATCATTTCCCGATGCCGTGGCCATGCCACAAAACTGAGCGTCAGGTCATGGTCACGGGCGTGCTATACATCTTTGATGGCAATTGGTTTGATGTTGCGTCCGCGCTGTCTGCCGGAAAAGAGCTTTCCATCCTATGCGTATCTGTCGGGCAGGCAACCGCATCCCGTGCGCGATCCCGCAGGACACAGCTACGACAGCGAAGCCATGCCACTGGCCGCGGAGGCGTCGCTTGACTCAGACATGTTCCTCTGGGGTCTCGACCTGTTCAATCACGGTTATTACTGGGAAGCCCATGAGGCTTGGGAGGGTCTTTGGCAGGTTGCGGATCGAGGCGGTCCGCTCCGGATGTTCTTCAAGGGATTGATCCTGTTGTCGGCGGCCGGCGTGAAGATCCGCGAGAGCAAGCATGCCGCGGCGGTGCGTCACGCCGGGCGTGCCGCTGGACTGCTTCACCGGCTGATGGACACGACGGATCACACCTTCGAGCGAGCGCTCGGCATGTCGCCCGCGGCGCTCGCCGAACAAGCCAAAGCCGCAGCAAGAATCCCCGCAACCCTGCAGGCGACGGCGCTCGGTCAGCCTCAACCCGTGTTTGACTTCATTCTCGGGCCAAGCTCCGGCGGAAGGCCCATCAGATCGATATGATGGCCTACGCGCAGTGGTGCCACCAGCTGAACTCACGCAGGGCGATCACATATCGCCAACGGGGAGAAAGTGGCACTATTGCATTTCGGTGAGGGGGTAGCGCATGCGAACTTTGCCAAAAGACATCGACGCGGACGCTGTGATCGAAATCAGCAGGTTGCTCGCCGATCGAGCCGATGTCGTGCCCCTACCGATTCACGATCTCGTCAAAGAGATCCGGCGGTCAATCCCCACGAAGCTTTCCGATAATGCGATCGAGGAGCTGGTCGTCGAAATGGCGGCCGCACGTGGCTTGCCGATGATTTTCGACAAGCCCCCGGCCTAACGCTATTCTAACTCCGGGTGATCACCTGCCGTAACGCATCGTTGATCCGATCCTGCCAGCCCGGCCCGTCCTCCTGGAAATAGTCCAGTACAGCCCGATCTATCCTAATTGAAACAAGCTCCCTGATACTTGGAGCTGCCGAGGGTCCTCGAACCGGTGCGGCAGGCTTCTTGATCGGCTTGAAGGCGGCCTCGGCCGCTGCCATCGGATTTGTCGGTCGACGTGGAGGACTTGCCAATATCGTGAACCTGCTTGAAAGATGATTCATGCATGCCTGGGAGAACGGGCCTCCACAATAGGCCATATGCTGATGTGACGAATAGAAAAAGGCCGGACTGTTAGGCCCGGCCAAGTATGAAGGTTCAAAAACCTCCAGAGGGGAACGCGCCGGACGCAATGGGAGGAGGCATCCGACGCGATGCGCATATGGGCCGGCACCGATGACGTTTCAATGACATGGCAGTAGACCACCGTCTTCCGTTCATGCAGCCAGGGATGGCCAAGCTCACGAGGAGCCAACTGACACTTCACTCGCCCGCCTGTACTCCGAAATCGTCGGCGTGAGGATTAACCATTGATATGGCACCTAGTCCAGGATGTCTGGACGCACTCGAACATATAGGCCTGGTTTTTTCGCGCGGCTTACGCCGTCCGGACGGTGGAAGCTGACGCTCAATCCTTCGGCACCGAAAATGGTGCGATTGGTCTCGGGCGGCAGCATCGATCTGCCATGCATCGATATTGTGGCAATCTCGGTCAGCAAAGCCTTGCTATGGCATTGCGTCGAAGTTCGATCCCGCCGTCGTGTCGATAGTCTTGCCTGTCTTGGAGAACAGGCCGCTGTTCAGCTCGCAGCTGATCTCTACGCCTTCATCAACAGCCACCTGTTCGACCTGGTTGGTTCAGAGGCCGACCGCCTGAACGAGGTGGACGTGCGGCTTCGGGCCATAACGGAGCACCAGCGGCAGTATCTGGCCCATGCCGATCTCGCTCGAGTGATCGCGGCCGTTCCAGGCAAAGCCGCAGCGGCATTGTCCCATCCCCTCTTCGATCCGGAGTTGATGCCGGCGCATTTGAAGGGCTCGCTGCCCTCGTCATTCGCATTCCTCACCGACCCAGCCATTCGCCAAAGGTACAACGATGAATTCGTCACTGCCGAACTCGCCAGATGCCGTCCGTTCTTCGATAACCTCGACGGACGATCCTTGTCCGACCAGCAGCGGGAAGCCTGCATCCGTCTGGAGGACAATAACCTGCTGGTCGCCTCGGCGGGGTCTGGAAAGTCCGCCGCCTTGGTCGGCAAGGTCGCCTATGTCATAGACAAACAGCTGTACCACCCGGAAGAAATCCTCGTTCTCGCCTTCAACAAGAGCGCGGCCGACGAGCTGAAAGGGCGGATTTCCCGTCAACTCGGCGTCGATCAGGAAGATCTGAAATGCCGGGTGACGACGTTTCACGCGCTGGGCCGCGGCATCATCAAGGAGACCGAAGGACGGCCGCCGCAACTCGCCGATTGGGTTGAGCACCCTGCTGGTGAGGCGAGGGTGATCGAACAGATCATCGATGAGCTGCTGGGCTCGGACCCTGAATTCGCCAGGCTCTGGATCGACCTCCTGGTTCTGCACCCTAAAGCGGATATCCCGGCTGAGGTCTTCGATACGAAGGCGGATCACGAACGCTATCTGTCAGTGCGTCGGCAGAAGGGGCTCGCGACCATTGGCACGCTGGCCGGCAATTATGTGAAGTCGCTGCAGGAGCAGACCATCACAAACTGGCTTTGGCTGCATTCCGTCGAGTTCGAATACGAACGGCAGATCGCGGTCGAAGACGAGAACGGCGCCATCCTCCACGTGCATCCGGACTTCTATTACCCTGCCAGTGAAACGATCCATGAGCACCTGGCCATCAATGCCGACGGCTCGTCGCCCTTCGCCGACTACGTCATCCATGCCGAAAGCAAGCTGGCCGCCTATCGCAAGGCGGAAATGGATGTGTTCCAGACCACCTCCGCACAAGCGAGCGATGGATCGCTGGTTGCTGCACTCGAGTATGAGCTAACGAAGCGGACCGTTCCATTCGAGCGAAAAAGCTACTCGGCCATCGTTCAGGCCCTCGAGCCGGTCGTGATCAAGCACTATCACAAGCTGATCGCGGTCTGCATCAAGCACATCCGCGCCAGACACCTGGCCCTCGACATGCTGCTTGAGCGCGCCAAGTCGCTGCACGACCATGCCCGGGCCACGGCCTTCGCGCAGGCAGTGTGGACTATCACCGAAGCCTATTCGCGGAAGCTCGAAGAAGCCAATCGTATCGACTTCGACTCAATGATCGCCAATGCAACACGCCTCGTGGAAACCGGACGGTTTCAGAGTCCCTACTCCCTGATCCTTGCAGATGAGTTCCAGGATGTTTCCGAACCGAACGCGAACTTCATCAAGGCGCTGAAGCACCAGAAGCCGTTCGCCAAGATTTCCGCCGTTGGCGACGACTGGCAGTCCATCTACCGCTTTGCCGGCTCCGACATAACAATATTCACCCAGTTCGAGGCGAATTTCGGCGCGAGCTGGCAAGGTCGGCTTGAACAGACCTATCGCTGCAACCAGCTCATCGCCGAAACCGCCGCAAGCTTCGTGCAGCGCAATCCCGCTCAGCTGAAGAAGTCGGTGCGGTCGACGCGACCGGCCATCGCAAGATCGATCCGAGTCATTCCCATCGAGAGCGACCGAGGTAAACTCGACTTCGGCGGTGCCTGCCATCGGCTGCTCAAGCGCCTCGACGTCTTTCTCGGTGGCATCTCAGCCCAGTGGCGGAGCGATGCGCGCCAGAAACTGAACGTGATGGTGCTCTGGCGCTACAACCAACTTGACCCGTTCAAGGGATCAAGGCCGACCTTCGAGCACATCGATGTTGCTGGATTGTCGTTCCATCGAGCCAAGGGACTTGAAGCCGACTACACGATCCTGCTCGACGTCAGCGAAGGTGACTACGGTGTGCCAAGCAAGATCGAGGACGATGAACTGCTCAATCTGGTCATGCCGCGTCCAGAGATATTCGAGTATGCCGAGGAGCGGCGGCTATTCTACGTCGCCTTGACCCGTGCGAGCCGCGGCGTGTTCCTGCTCACGAACAGCGAAGAACCATCTCGATATATCCGCGAGCTTTCCGAGATCGCCGGCGATAACCTGCGCTTTGAGTCCATCAATGGCGAGCCCTTGCGTCAATGTCCTGCCTGTCGTGTCGGCCAGATCGTAGAGCGACGAGGACGCAATAACCGCCGCTTCTTCGGATGCACCCAGTATCCCATTTGCGATCACACATTGCCGTTGACGGCAAGACCTTGGCCCTCGAAATAGAGGCCGATTTCATCCAGCGGGTTGTCGTCCAGACCTGACGCGGAACCCCAGTTCAGGCTGCTGACAACGACATGATCGCTGTCCCAGGCCAGAAACTTGGCATGCAGTTGCGGCCCGGGCACGCCCGCAAGCTCGACGATGCCGTTGAGCCGCTCACGGTGCCTCGTCACATGGCCGCGTTTGACTGGGCCGGAGCGGCGCGAGTAATAAACCCGGACATCGCTCAGTCGCCTTCCAGCAACTTCAGCCGGATCGAACAGGGCCGGCACCATGTTGGCGCCCACCCTGTTCGTGCAGTAAATGAAACGCTCTTGCGCCTCATGTGCAGCGACGCGCAGCAGGCGCTCGTGAGCAAACGTTCCGCACCGGCCCCGATGAGATACTGACTCTAGTTCTCATCAGTGACCAGAAAATGCCGGACGAACACCAGGAACGGCGCTGGCGCTAGCTGCTGAATTGGAGAGGTCTGCCAGAATGACACCGAAGGAATATGAACAGGCAGTTCTTGAGCGATTTCGCATGCTATTTCCGCCTCCCCGATTCACGGTGAAGCACAACGTCCGTCTAAGTGGGCATAAGACCCAGGCGCGCCGCCAGGTCGACGTGTGTGTCTTCGAGACGGGGGATCCGAAACCGGCGTTGTTGATCGAGGCCAAGCGACACAATCGCACGATCGACAGCGTGCATGCGGGTGCTACGATCGCCCTGATACGCGACGTGGGCGCGGTTTCGGCCGTCATGGTGGCGACCGCCGGCTTCTCGCGCGCCGCCAGGAACTACCTAGCCGCAGAGGGCATCGGGCATCTCACGATTACACTGAACGAAGCACAGGGCCTGCGCTGGATTCCACTGGTCGAACAGGCCTTCGCTGTAGATCATGAATTCAGGGAGGTTTCCGGCCATCTGGTGGAGGCATTGCGCACCGGCAATGCTACTCCATTCCTTGATGAAACCGGCCTGCCCTATGAGGAATGGCTAGCGGTCTTCGCGGCTGGCCTATCCCGTTTTCCGAACACGACGGCGCATGTGCTTAAGGAGTTGGCGCGCGCCCATTTTGATGACGCCGTCCGCTTCAACGCCGTCCAACTGCTCGACGACGCCGATGAACTCGCGTCGGCCGACATCGCAATTCTGCTTGCAAGCGAAAACGATCCCGACACGAGGCTGCTGCTGCACGAATTGCTGGGCAACTAGAACCTAGCGGCCAGCAATCGTGTATTTATCTATTCAGCTGCATCCTGATTGGCTTGCGGAACGACCTTGTGCTCGATGTATGTGCGGGGACTGAGAGCGGGTTTCTATTGCTGAAATGGGAGTGGCTCTATCAACGCGGCGAAATTCCGGATAAGTCGCTTCAATGGCCAGGCCTAAAGAAAATAGCCTGCGAACAGCATTTTCGCACCCGTTGTCAGAGCTGCTAGTTCACGGTATTGTACACGATATGTTCCGCAAGCAATGTGCCCTATGAAATCTCCGGTTCGCCAGGTCGGTAGGCCACGAAAGGCCATTGCAGCGTACGCTGTAGTGACAGACGCGCCCCTGAGCCTGCAGAGCGGGCGGGTAATGGCGCGCGCCTGGAGCGAGCAGCTCGAAATTCGACGGCGGCAGCCAGCAGCATGGTCTTTCATTGCCAAGACCGTTGAGGCCTATGTCGAGGCCTCGGGAGAAATAATCGGCTGGCCACTACCGATCGCACCACTAACCGTCGCGTTGACCTACTCGCTTGATACGTCGGCGACAGAGTTGGCCAAGACTTTGGGCAGAGCCGCCGCGACGCTGCCGATAGAGGAGGCCTGCTATCAGCTGAGTGCCTGCTACACAGCGATGTTACCGCAGGAAGTGCGCACCGCCTGGGGTGCCTATTACACCCCGCCAGCGCTTACCGACCGGCTTTTGCAGCTGGCAAAGGAATCAGGGGCCGACTGGCAAACCGCGCGAATCTTGGATCCAGCGTGTGGCGGTGGCGCCTTCCTGCTGCCCGTAGCGATGCGTATGCGCGATGCCCTCCCCGAGGCTAGCGCTGCAGAGTTGATAGAGCACTTTGGCAGCCATCTGCAGGGCTTTGAAATTGATCCTTTCGCGGCTTGGCTGACCCAAGCCTGGCTGGAAATTGCATTTGCAGACGAGCTGAAGGCTGCGGGCCGCCGCTTCCCTTCCGTCGTAAAGGTTTGCGACAGCTTGATGGAGACGGTTTCCGGCAAGCGGTTCGATCTGGTGATCGGCAACCCACCTTACGGCCGTGTCAAGCTTGCGGCACGGCAGCGGGAGCGTTACAGCCGCAGTCTCTATGGCCACGCCAATCTCTATGGTCTGTTTACGGACCTAGCGCTGCGCTGGACGCGAGTGGGCGGCGTCATCGCTTATGTGACCCCCACTGGCTTTCTCGCAGGGGAGTATTTCAAGGCCTTGCGCGGGCTGTTGGCCAAGGAAGCACCGCCGTTGGCCATAGACTTCGTCACCGCCCGCAAAGGCGTCTTCGAGGACGTGTTGCAGGAAACCATGCTTGCTACCTACAGGCGCGGAGCGAAGGTCAAGACTCCGACGGTGCACTATCTCGCCGTTAATGGCGTTGCGCATGTGACCCACGCTGGCGCGTTCAACTTGCCGGCCGAGCGCACGGATCCCTGGTTGGCACCACGAAGCCCGGCCGACCAAGATCTGGTCAAGGCGCTCGAGCGGATGCCTTCACGTCTAGCCGACTGGGGCTACAAGGTGTCAACCGGTCCGATGGTGTGGAACCGGTTCAAAGGCCAATTCCGTAGCCGTCCAGGTCGCGATACCGTGCCCGTGATATGGGCCGAGGCCGTGACGGCAGACGGCCGGTTTATCTTCCGCGCCGAAAAGCGCAGCCATGAGCCCTATTTCAGGCCGCAGGCCGGAGATGCCTGGCTGACGATTTCGGAGCCGTGTGTCCTGCTGCAGCGAACGACGGCGAAGGAGCAGGCCCGTCGGCTCATAGCAGCCGAGCTGCCAAGTGCTTTTCTTGCGGAACATGGCAGCGTGATCGTGGAAAATCATCTGAACATGGTCAAACCGATCGGCAAGCGGCCGAAGGTTTCGGCCGCGGTGGTCGCTGCGGTTCTGAACTCTGGCATCGCCGACCGAGTGTTCCGCTGCATCAGTGGCAGCGTGGCGGTTTCGGCATTTGAATTGGAGGCCCTGCCCTTACCAGCGGCTTCTGGATTGGCGAAGATTGAGGCTTTGGTACAGGCAAAGGCCACCAAAGCGGCAATCGATAACGAGATTACAGCACTTTATGTGGAAAGCGCAGTAGGATGAGTACCTTACCCGCCCTACTGTCCTGGGAAGACGTCCAGGTGCGGCTGCGTGAGATTTTTCCTGACGGGATTGTTTCTGACCGGCATCGTCTCGTGAGTGATGTAGCGACCAGCACCATTTTTATGGCGCTTTACATCAATGCCGTCGAAGGGACCGGCATTTGGCTGGCACCAAAGCACGTGTACCGGATGAGTGACGTCCAGGCGGCACTCATTTCAGATGACGAGCGGAGCGGCTACGCGGTTTCGGTCATGAAGCCAGGCGGTCGCGCACCAGGTACACAGTGGTATCAGGACACGACGAGGGAAAGCATTCGCGACGATACACTCCGAGAGGCCTTCGTTGTCGTTGGCGCGGTAACAGAGTTGGCCACGGTGCCGACGACCTCTGGGAAGGGCCGCTATGCTCTGCAGCCGGCCTTCGCTGCTTTGTTCGATCCAAAAATAGTAGCGAATGATCTCGATGCGGCGATAGCGGCATGGCGTACCAAACACCTTACAAAGGGCGCACTCGCACGCATTGCCATTGTTAAGGCCGGTGCTGGCGGGGGTGGTGACCACGTGGCTCTTACCTTTCCCAACGGCGAAACCCGGCGGATGAAGAAGGGCCCAAGCTCGGAAATCACCAAGTCGGTGATCGAAGTCTTCGCCCCGCGGTTCATGGTTGATCCGGCGGTCCTGTTTGTAAGCGAGAGTGGCAACAAGGTTGTCGCCCGTGACGACGCTCTGGCGAAGTCGATCGGGCTGCAGATCAAGGCCGACAAGGATTTGCCTGATATCGTGCTCGCGGATCTCGCGCCGGAACACCCGCTCATTGTCTTCGTTGAGGTGGTCGCCACAGACGGGCCAATCAACGAGCGCCGCAAAGCCGCGCTTGAGAGCGTTGCATCTGGAGCTGGGTTCCCACTCGAGCACGTCGCATTCGTCACCGCCTATCTCGACCGTGGACGTCCCGCCTTCAAGAAAACCGTCGGCACATTGGCTTGGGGCAGCTTTGCCTGGTTCGCCGGCGAACCAGAACACCTGGTGCGCCTCGAAGCCAATGGAAGCTTGCAGCGATAGCGCAATCTTCATCGCCTAGAACCGCATCAAGGCTTTATAGCCCTGGATGGCTAACCCATCAGAATAATATAGTACTAAACCGTCGGGGGAGCGGGCAGTGCTTAAGAAATTTATCGCTATCAAGAATGTCGGACGGTTCCGCAATTCCGCTGGAACACCAAATCCGCAGCTTAAACGCCAGACATTCATTGCTGGCGCCAACGGCTTCGGTAAAACCACTATCTGCGCAATACTGCGATCGCTGTCGTCTGGCGAGCCGGCGCACGTTGTGGGGCGTAAAACGCTCGGCTCAACAGATCCTCTTTCGGTGGAATTGCTGCTCGATTCCGGATTGGCTCGATTTGAGAATGGCCAATGGTCCACGATTCAACCGAATATTGCTATCTTTGACGGTGTCTTTGTTTCCCAGAACGTCCACGCTGGCGAGGTTGTTGACGTTGACCAGCGCCGCAACCTTTATCGCGTCATCATAGGATCCGATGGTGTCGTCCTCGTCGACGAGGAAGCTCGCCTGGCTGCGGAGAGCCGCACCAAGACCGGAGATATCACCAGCGCAGGACGCGCTGTCTCGGAACATGCCCTCCCCGGCATGACCATCGCTGATTTCGTTGCCTTGCCGGCCAATCCTGACATCGACCTGCACATTGTCGAGCAGGAAGCCGTGGTACATTCTTGTACCGAGGCCACCGCTGTCGGCGCGAGGCCAGGACTTGCGGCGATCCCCTTCCCCGCCGTTCCAACCGTATTTGCCGAGCTGCTGGTGACAACCCTCGACGATATCGGCGCGGATGCCGAGCGGCTGATCGCCGAACATCTGGCGGCGCATGGCATGTCCAAGGAAGATTATAGTTGGGTGGCGGCCGGCGTGGATCACGCCGCCGACAGCTGCCCTTTCTGTGGCCAGGATATCAATGGCCTGGATCTGATCGCCGCCTATCGGTCGATCTTCAGTGAACAGTACAAAGCCCTCGGCCGTACGATCCAGGGGATGCGCGAGACAATCCAGGGTCTCCTGGGAGACGCTGCTATTGGCCGGATGAACACCCTAGCCGAACAAAATGCGGCAGCGGTGGAGTTTTGGCGTCAGCATGTTGCAATTGACCCGGCTGAGCTTTCGTTCACCGCAGCGTCGCGGGACGCCGCCAGGACGATCGGCATTGAAGCCTTGGCGCTGCTGAATCAGAAGATTCTCGCCCCGTTGGAAAAGGTGTCTCTGTTCGACAGTTACGCTTCGGCGAAGGTGCTGTTTGACGAGGCGACTGCAAAATCCGACGACCTGAATCGAGCGATTCAAGCCGCCAACGGTCTTATCGAAGAGAAAAAACGCGAAGTCGCCCAGACTGACCTGCAGAGCGCCAAGAACCAATTGGCGCGGCTCAAGGCAATAAGGGCAAGGCACGCCGAGCCTGCCAGCGGCCACTGCGATCTCTATACAAGGCTCGTGCAAGAAAAAGCGGATGCCGAGAGGGCGAAGGATGCCGCGCGTGGTCAACTCAACACTCATACGCTAACTACGATGCCAGCCTACGAGCGGCGCATCAATGAACTGCTCGAGTTGTTCAATGCGGGATTCACCATCGCGAAAACGAAGCACAGCTACCCGGCAGGGATTGCGACCTCGCACTACCAGTTGGTCATCAACAACGAGGGTGTCGACCTGGGTGATGCCAAAAGCACGGATGATGTGCCTAGTTTCAAAAATACCCTCAGCTCGGGTGATCGAACCACATTGGCTTTGGCGTTCTTTCTGGCCTCTGTGGAACGTCAGGCGCAGCTCGCCGATATGATCGTCGTCTTTGACGATCCCTTCAACAGCCAGGATTCCTTCCGCAGGAGGCAAACCGTCCACGAGATAGCCCGCATCGCCAAGGAGACTGGACAGATCATCGTGCTGTCCCATGACGCAACCTTCCTGAAGCAAGTGTGGGACAAGGCGCCCGTGGACTCGAAAATTGCTTTCACAATCGTCGATCAGCGCTCACTCGGCGCCAAGATTCAAGAATTCGATCTTGACGCGGCAACCAAGGGGCGCACGGCCACGGACACCGACGACCTGCAGACTTTCGTGTCGACTGGCGCCGGCGGGCTGCTCGATATCATCCGCAAGATGCGTGTCGTGCTGGAGACATACTGCCGCACGATGTATGGCGCTGACTTCACGGCGTCGGATTGGCTGGGCGACATCGTGTCGAAAATAAGGGCGGGAGGGCCAACGCACCCGGCCGCGGCCCTCTATGACGAGCTAGATCAGATCAACGACTACACTAAGCAGTACCACCATGGGGAAAATACTGCAGACGCGATGCCCGACAACATTGACGCGACCGAGCTTACGGGATTTACCCGCCGTACCCTGAGGCTGGTAAACGCCCTTCAGGCCTAATTTGGTACTTAGGAGGCACCCTTGGCCGATCCAAAAAGCACAATAGCGATCCCGGGAACCGTCACCGATGTTGTAAAGTCACTGCGGGAGTTGATAGGCCTACTCAGGGAACTGGCTGGCCTAGTTCGAGACGGAGCCAAATTTGCGAATTCCGCGTTCGAGCACCATCAATCGAGACGCGCGGCCGGCAACCTGGATGGTTTGAGTTTTGCGCCCCAGGGGTCGCGGCGCTATCTGGAAGCGATCGCGGCCGGAAATGGGTCGCTTGAGGATGTCGCCGCCATTGCGGCCAGCCAAGATGCTACCGCTTTCGACGTCGAGATGAGCATGCAGGAGTTGAGCGGCTATCGCGATGCGTTGCGGGAGGCTCGGGGTAAGGCCGCCGGCGATCGGCTTGATGCAATCATCTGTGGCGAGTTTGGAAAGGATAGGTTGCGCAGGCTACTTCAGCAACTCGTGCAATCGTGCACGGGGCTCGACCAATTGCCCGAGAGCGCGCCGATAGAGGCGGCCGCGATTTTGAAGGCGATTGAGGCGCTAAATGTCGAGATCGTCAGCCTTCATGATGAGATACTGGGATTTGCAAGATGACCCCTTCCCGCGGTCCTCGGAGTATCTGGCCCTGAGCAAGACACTCCAGGAACGTGTCAAAGCCATTTTGCCAGAAGTGAACCTCATGCAGCCGAATACTATCAGATGACCGGAAAACCGCTTGGCGTGACCGGCGAAGTCGCCGAGGATGTCGCAGCGACCGTTCTACGGTTGGACCCTGCACAACTCCACTTTGGGCGTTGTAGAAATTGGGAATCCCCCTTCCCTGCCGTGGTGGCGCGTGCCTGAGCCCGGCTCCACATCCCGCAACGAGCGCGGCGGGCTTGCCGTATCCAACTTAAAGCGGCTTGGGCGGCAGGTTTGGCCCGTGAATGAGACACCGGCATGAGCAACTATGTATTGTTTCAAATGTGGGGACCCTACCGGCAGTCCCTCATCAAAAGACATCAATTCTACGTCGAACAGGCCCGCAAGCGCGTGTTGTCACAGTTCGAGAATATAGAGGAGGAGGCCGACAAGGCCGCGGAGGAGTGGCTGGAGCAAAGCAGCCACCGGTTTGATCCCGATCGGCACGATCCCGGGGATTTCTACGAGGCGGCAAACGATGTCGGCATCGAATTCTACCAGCTCTTGAGCGACATGCGGGATCAAACCCGGCTGAGCGTAATCGCGGGGATGTTCCACGAGTGGGACAAGCAGCTGCGGGACTGGCTGGTGCGTGAAATCCTGCGCTGGCATCGAGGAGAGACGGCAGTTGCGAAGGTCTGGTCAGCGGATTTCGGCAAGATTGCAGACCTCCTAGAGAGTCTCGGCTGGAAGGTCCGGAGCACGGAGTACTTCAATACGCTCGATGCGTGCCGCTTGGTCGTCAACGTCTACAAGCACGGCGTCGGAAAATCCCTCGATGACCTGAACCAGAACTACCCTGAATATCTCGACAATCCGCTTAGTGGCTCGGGATCGCCTTGGGCAGAGAAAATGCTGGACTACACGAACCTCAACGTGACTGATGACCAGTTTCAGGCATTCTCCGACGCCATTATCGCGTTCTGGCGAGACGTTCCCGAAAATGTCGCTGATGGCCAAACACCGGTCCCTGATTGGTTTGAAAAGGCCATTCTGAGCGATCGCGCGGTCCAAACGAGGCCGTTGATTCCCTAGGCCTCGACGACACAAGCCGCTATAAACCAAGACGGACCCCTGTCGGACCGTCATCCAACAAGAGGAAGGCGGCTTCAAACCTGCCGCACGATGGTGCCGATCACATTGACGAGAAGGCGCGCGGCAGTCAGGGCCGAAAGACCATCAATATCGGCGGGCGGATAGAACTCGACAAGGTCGAATCCAGCGATCCTGGCCTGCCTGCTGCGGAGGCCTGAGATCAGGTCGATCACCTGCGTGTAGGTGAGGCCGCCGGGGGTGCGCGCCGCCACGCCCGGCATGATGCCGGGATCGAGGCCGTCGCAGTCGAGGGTGACGACGACCCGCGCTCCTTCCGGAATATGCCGGAGAGCCGCTTCGACGCCCTTGGCGTGAACCTCGCGAGCGGTCACGAAGTGGCTGCCAAAGTGCTGCGCCGCTTCGATTTCGGCGAGGCGCGCGCTGCCAACGCTGCGGAGGCCGACCTGCACCATGCCGGCGACATGCGGCATCTCGCTCACCCGGCGCATCGGGCTCGAATAGCCGTAGCGTTCGCCATGCACCTCGTCGCGCCAGTCGATATGGGCGTCGATCTGCAGGATCCACACCGGCCCGTGATCGGCAAAGCCGGCGAGGAAGGGAATGGGCACGGAATCGTCGCCGCCGATTATTATCGGCACGGCCGGCAACGCCAGGATCTCTCGCGCCTTCGCCTCGATGCGAGCCCGGTTGCCGGCATCGTCGTGCAGGGTGGTTGGGATGTCGCCGGCGTCGATGCAGCAGATCGGCCCGTCGTCGAACAGCGGGCCGCCGAGATCGAAATCCCAGTTTCCGACGAGGGCGGCGTCGGCCTGGCTCGCGGCGCGGATGGCGTCGGCGGCCAGTGCATAGAAGCTGCTGTCCTGGCCGGGATAAGTGGTGCCATGACCGACGCCGAAGATCACCGCTCGGGGCACGCTGCCGTCGGCGAGGCGATCGGGGAAGCCGAGAAAGGAGGGCTTGGTCATTTCTTGAGGGGCCTAATGATGGCTCGGTTGAAATTTCGGGTGTTGAGGGTGCAGGAATATCGAAAATACCGAAGCGCCGGCGAAAATCGGGCACCCGCCAGCCGGTCAGTCCTTTCGTGTCGACGGAAAATGCATGTCCAATGCTCGCTGAATCCTGGGATGTATTTCGTTTGACTCTGGCATGTGCCAGACGCTGAACTCCCTCAAAAGAATTTCCTCGAAATCTTGTCGGGTGGGTTTGATGTAAGGAATTCTCTCGACTTCCATCCGGCCAAATTCGAAGAGTCTGGTGGTCAAATAGCTCAGTCGGGCAACATCCGCGATCATTACGTCCAGCTCGTTTACCGGGCGCTTTGGCCGTGCTGAATTCAGTCGTGATTCAAAGGCCTGCGAAAACATAGTAAGTTCCTGCAGACTTCGAAAAGATTCATCATCAACGAGAACTGCAGCTGTCATGACAGTTTGAAGAGCGTCGATTGGCATCGCCGGCCGACTTCCGGGGTCCTTTCCTTTCCACGCATCAAAACACGCGTGCCAATGCTCACTTAGCCGAGCGAGAGCATGGGGAAGCTGAATTCGGGCGGCTAGACTTTCTCTTTTCCGTTGCCGTTCAAGCTCCTTTCTTTGGTCGCCTATTTGAACCCAAAGGAGGTATCCGCCCACACCGGCTGCCACGACTGCCAGGAGGCCAGTGAGCAGCGTTTGCCAATCATAAAGGAAATTGAAAAAAGCAGTGTCATATCGCGGCTTGGGGTCCAAGCACGCCGCAAGGAAATAGGCGGCGAGATCGTTGCGGCAGAGGAAGTCTCGAAAATTTGGTATCACGTGCCGTCCTCAACTCTGCACTGCTGGCTGTCGGCGAGCATAACGTGCATATCTATTTACATGAGCCTTATCGACCGTCGAAACGCATGTCGGGAATCATCTCCGCGATAAACTCCCGGTTCCTCGCTAAAAGCCAGTCCAGCACGACCTGTCTGCTAGCCTCACTACCTTCGGCGATTGGATAGCGAGAAATGACTTCTTTTGGGACGTCCAGTAGAAGAGTTTCGAACAGCGTTGCGGAGCTCATCCGCAGAAAAACCAGGAACAGCCTTGATGATTTGCTGAACGAGGACTTTGAAAATTAATCTGGGCGTTTCGTCGAGATGCACGGACATCCAACGAGCCGCCGGATCTTCCGATTCACGTTCCTTCAATCGAGTAACCTAATTTTCCAGATCGGCTAGACGGTCTTCAAGCGAAAGTGGTCTTGTCACAACCTATCACCCTGCAGCTGGATAGTTTTGGCGACAACGTTCGGCGTGCCCGGTAAACTCAAAGTACCCCCCAACCCCGATAGCGCCCCCTCCCCGTCATCTCGCGCACTCCGAGTTCGGACACAAGATTGAGGGCACCGCGCGGAGTGACTTTTGCCGCCTTTGCAATCATTGCCGCCGAAACGATCGGACGCGAGAGAACAAGCTCCAAAACATCCGGGAGGCTGCTCGAGGAACGACGGTTCCTGAGGCGACGCTCCATCTGATCCTTTGCCTGGCCCAGTCGATCGAGCTCCTTCATTCCGGCTTCCGCCGCACTCGACAGAGCATCGAGAAATGCAATGAGCCTGGTGGTATGGACCGGCGAACGCCGTCGCTCTCGGGAGATCGCTTTCAAACCAACATTGAATGCGAGGAGATGACTGGCGACTTTGCCCCTTGATCGCAGATACGAGCCGATCAGTATTGGGCCCAGCCAATGCTGCCGCTGAAGGGGTTCGAGGGTTTCCCACGCGTCCCATAGAATGGCGGCGCCTAGCGACGGCGGCAGGGCGTCGGCTTCGGACATAGCGTCTTGCCAGCGCGAGAGCCGCTCTGCTTCGTCCCAGTCCTGATCGTAGATGAGCGGGTCGCGCCCGCTGGCCTCGACCTTGGCCGGCGGGGTGGGCGCCGCCTTCCCATTGTGCTGCGTCAACAGTCGCTCCGAGCGAGCGAGAACGGCATCAATGTCTGCAAAATGCTGCGCAAACTCGTCGTCGTCAGAGTCGGTATCGAGATCCAGCGCTCCGCCAGCGCTGGCGTCATCGATGGTCCCCTCACCTTCCTTCTCCGCGACCGCATCGGCCGGTCGACCACGCAGCGCGGAGATGCCTGCATCGCTCAGCGCCCAGCCTGGATCGGAACCCGCGATCCGGCGGCGCGCTCGCAGGATGGAGTGTGCGACGACGAGTTCGTGAGTTGGAGCGCGAACGTCCATATGCGCGTCGTGGAGAACGAGATCCTCGACATGGACGAGTTCCCCGGAAACCCACATACTGGCTGCCGAGTCGAAGAAATGCCCCCGCTCGATAAAGCCGGCGCCAACCGGACTGCGCCGCGTCCGCTCGTCAAGCCGGGCTAGCTGATCCTCCGTACGCCCAATGTACGGAAGAAGCACCTGGAGCGGTAAATCTAGCGGTCTGTATCCCATTGTAATATTTCGCTGATTTTCTTATACGGAAGATAACACGCCTTTCGCTTCCTTCATAGGCGGCTCTTTCAGGTGCCTCTTATTATATAGTGTGCGAGCCGCCCTCCCGATTGAACAGCGGTGCGGCGATCGGCGCTCAGGTGGTCAGAAACGGTGGTTTCCATGGAGTTTGGCATCGCCGGACCTCTGCGGAAGGCCACTAAAGACGTTTACAAACGATCGTTTGTTGATATCTTCGGTGTTTGTACAAGCCCCCTTTTCGATACTGAGAGACGCCGTAAATGGCCCGTGAAGCGCAAGATCGACGCTCCGGTCGACCACAAGGCCGGCAAATCGGCTACGCGCGCGTGTCGACGGACGAACAAGCGACGGAAGCGCAGGAAATCGAGCTGCGGTCGGCCGGCTGCGACGTCATCGTTCAGGAACATGGATCCGGTGCGTCGAGAGCTCGCCCTGCCCTACTGCGGTTGATGAGCGACATCGGCGCCGGCGATGTCCTGGTCGTTGTGCGTCTCGATCGCCTTGCGCGCTCGGTCAGCCATCTTCTTCAGGTGATCGAGGATCTGACTGAGAAGGGCGCGCATTTCCGATCGCTCCGAGATCCAATCGACACGTCGACGCCACAGGGCATGTTTTCGCTACAGGTACTCGGCGCCGTTGCCCAGCTCGAGCGTGCGCTGATCTCGGAACGGACCAAGGCCGGCATCATCGCTGCAAGATCGAAGGGGCGACTGCCAGGCAATCCTGGTATCCGGGAGCGCAAGCCCGAAGCCCTGGCGAAGATGACCGCGGTGCAAAAGGCGGCTTATGGCCGACGGCTACAATCAACGATGAACCAGTGGCTTCCGACGGTCCGCCGGATGCGACCAGACCATAACTGGGACGACATCGCTCGGGTCCTGAAGCAGCGCGGCCTCGACTGGACGCCTGAACGACTGCGGCGGGCAGTGAGGTGGCTCGTCACCGAGCACCTGGCCGAATCCACACTGCTAAAGCGGGCGTCTCCTCTGCCTCCCGAAGATCGCCTGATGACTCTTGTGGCAGGAATTTCGCAGTCTAACCCAGACCTGTCGCTCCGCGACATCGCTGGCCAGCTCGAGCGCCTGCATGAGCGAACCCCACGAGGAAGCGCAAAATGGTCTGCCTCCTCAGTCAAGAACCTGCTCGATCGAGCCCGCCGGCTTGGACTCGTCGCCGAACCACCCGCGAGCTGACCGTCATTTCGCTGCAGAACAGCCCTCAGTTTACGGTCCGTGGCGGACACTCAACATTCCCGAGCCGCTTGTACGCGGCCCAGGCATCAGCTGGAACAGCGCTGCCGACCCGCGCCAGCCAAGCCGCACGATCGGATTCGGCAAGTGAGTTCCACCACACCATTCCGGCGGTTTCATCGGGCGTCGCTTCCCGGTCGTGTTCGTTTTTCATGCCCTCGATGCTCTCATAAGACGCTCTTCCCGACAAGCGCTGCAGCCACCGTCGATGTTCCATAGTTCGGATCGAAACCCGCCCAGCTGATCATGATCCGCGCCCCGGTCTGTCAAGGCTGCGGCGCAACGCGTCGCTGATTTCCAGCCGGGATTCGGTGCGCACAACCTTGCCCGCCGTCTCCAAATCGACGGCAGCGGCTTCAGTTCCGGACCCGGTTTCGGTCGTCTTCGATGCGTCAAGCTTAGCCCTCAACAAAGCCATCACCATCGGCCAGACCGAGAACTTTGCGGCCTTTGCTCGGTCCGTCAGGCTGCGCAAATAGCCGCCGGCGCTGTTGATCTGGTCCTGCCGCTGGTAGATCGCGGCAATGGTAATCGCCGCCTGCTGCTCACCCATTGCCGTTCGCGCTTCCTCCCAGGCACTCGGGCTGATGCCCATAGCTGGCCGGGCAACCTCGGCCGCGGCCAGAAATTCACGCCAGTTGCGGATTCCGCCGCCGCCCTTCACCAGCCAAAGCATGTTCGGGCAGGCATCCAGCACTATCCCTAGCGGCAGTTCGCGTTTCGGCAGGCTCCGTACGTTGTCGGTGTCCGCAACGTTGCCGCTCGCTTCCTCTTTATTTCCTGAGCCACTTTCAGATTCAAATTTAGATTCTGGTTTTGAATTCTGTACGTGGCGTCCATTTCGGGACTCATTGGCGTCCACTTTTTGTGTTTTTACAAATGATTCCAATGCTTCACGCACTTCAGCCCAAAGGCCTTCAAGCTCCTCGGCAATCGCCTCGAGGGTTTGTCTGGGTGCGGTGCGTGGTATTTGGCCGACAATCGCCTGGTAGGCCTGCTGGACCCTGCCCCAGTTCGCCGGCACGCCTTCCTCAATCCCGGCGTCGATCATCTTGACGATGTCACGGCGGCATATGGTTAGCCGCTCCTTAACGAGACGAAAGGCCTTCTTCTCAGATCTGACCGCTTCCGCAAGATCCTTGAACTCCTCAGCGCGCGCGACGATCGGCGAGATGTCGAAGCCGTAGGCTTGCTCGATCTCGCCCCCCTGCCCTTTCCGGGCGAAGCGCTTGCCGTTTGGGCTGTCCCGACGGATAATCAATCCGCACTCGACCAAGACGGCCAGGTGCCGCCGTAAAGTCGTTGGCGGCATTCCGTTGGCGCGACGGATAAGCTGCTCGTTTGATGGCCAGACGATCAGCTCGCTGTCGCCATAAAGCGCGGTGTCTGGATGGAATGACAACAGCGCGTCGAGAATGGCCAAAGCGCGATCTGTGGCGCCCAGAGCGATCCTGGCGTCCTTGATATCTTGGAAGACATGCCATTTGTGGACGGTCACGCCCTTCGGTACCGCCCTTGCGGTGACTTGGCTTGAAATCATGCCAAGCGTCATCGGCCGCCGCCCAAAGGGCGTCGTTGAGATATGCGTCCTCATTTTCCTTCACCTGTGTCCAGGCAAAAGAAATCTGCTCGTCGAAACGACGATTTAGTCCCTATGGGACTCTTGACTGCGATTCTCGGAAGTGCGATTCTCTAAGTTGCGAGACTACAGAGAAGGGCTTCCGGGATGCCGTTTCGGGGGCCTTTTTCTTTTGCGGTTTGTGATCAATCGACCCCACCGAGAAAGCTCAGTCGGGACCTAAGGCCTTACTTTTGATCGGTACCTCCTCCTTCCCTGGTTTCCATAAACTGATCGTAGAGGCGGTCCAGCTGCTGAGCGACAAATGCTCCGAACGCAGGGGCCTGCTTCTCATCGAATATTAGTGCCGTCCTTGCCGCCGCGTGTTCGATGCGGGCCGCCTTCTTGCCTAATGGAGTGGTCCACGATTTCACTTTCGGTGAAGGCTTGGACGTAGTGTTGGATGCGAGTCTGAACACCAGAGCGAAGCGAGCGTCGCTGTCAGCCTTCCTGAACTCAGCGGTGTCGACCGCAGATTCGACTGACTGCATTGCTTTAGAGCGACCTAATCCCTCAGCGAGCGTGGCCCACCGCGCACGTCCCGCCTTAGGTGCGGGTCCGATCTTCGAGATAAGATTTTCAGGAATGCTACGGGCAATCGAAATGAACCGGCTAAGATCCGCCTTGTCGGTTGAAAGCGCGGCAATGATTGTAGCGCGCTCATAGCCAGCGTCCTCGAGATGTTTAGCGAAGAGAGCTTTCTCGATGAAAGATAAATCCGCCCGGTCGAGGTTTTCCCTGCCTTGAGCAATCACAAGGTCGTCGTCGCTGAGGGTCTGGACAATTGCCCTTACCTCACGCCCTAATTTAGCAGCAGCCCTCAATCGACGACGGCCGTATGCTATCTGATACCGGCCCGCTGTCTCGGGGTGGGGCCGCACAAGTATGGGCACTTGTTGGCCGTTCTCGGCAATGCTCATAACCAGCTGATCGAAACCTCGATCGATCTCTGCCGGCAAACGATCCGCGATCGTTGATCCTTCGATCTTAGACGGGTCTAACGAAACAACTGCGTCGCCTGATGCTAGCTGTTCCTGAAGGCGTGCCGCCGCCTTGGCTCCTTCTGCCATCTCCTGCAAGGACGAACCCATCGCGGAAATGGCGCCTGTGCGTACTCGGGCGGCTATTTTATCTGGAGCTGGCGGCAGCGAGGGGCCGGGCTTTTTCAAAAATAGCGAGTCTATAGCATCCTTGCGACTCATGCCGAGGCTCCTTGCGGATCTGCGATTGGACCTACTAACACCGCTCCTGCGGCGCGCGCGTTGGGAGCTCCCAACAACCGTTTAGCTGCGCGACGGCGGGGTGAGGGAAGACATCTGGGTGTCTGTTCACCAGCCCAGCAAATGCTCTTCAACAGCCTCGTGTTGGGAGCTCCCAACACATCAGATCTTCTGTCCATCACGCGCGACCCCACGCTTTTTTCAGCAGTACCTCAATCTCTGCATTTACCGAATCCAATGCCTCCATAGCGCGGTCGTAAGTCGACCGCGTTAGGTTCTCGCGACCAATTTCATACAACGTCTGCTTCGTCAGTCCGGCGTCAGATACGGCGGCCGACTTGACCATCGGATTGGTGAGAACGTGGTCATCGAACATATTTCGAAGCAGGGCCGCCACCTTTGTCTGGGGGGCATCCTGTGGCTCAAATCGCGTGAGGAGGTACCGAATAAAGTCGTACTGAAGATCCCCACCGGCATCCTTTACAACACCGAGAAGGTCTCGGGTCATCAGAAGGAATTGGCTCATCGACGCAACATCGAGCATCTGCGGGTGCACCGTAATGATCATCGACGTTGCAGCGCAAAGACCGCTTAGCGTGAGAAATCCCAGTTGGGGAGGACAATCAATCACTATGACGTCGTAGCCGTCGGCAACTTCGTCGAATGCCCGTGCAACGCGAGTAAAAAACAATCCGTCCGCCCCCGTGCGACTGGTCAGCGCTTTAGGAGTGGTATGCTCAAACTCCATCAGCTCAAGATTGCCGGGGACCAGATCCAATCCGTCGAAGTAGGTCGAACGAACTACCTCCCGAAGTGGACGCTTGGCGTCGTCGTATCTAATCGCGGCATAAAGTGTTTCGTTTGCCGCCACGTCCGTCTCCGGAAGCACCCCTAGCAGCGCGGAGAGACTCGCCTGGGGATCCAGATCAACCGCGAGAACTCTATATCCCTGCAATGCAAGATACTGAGCTAGGTGGGCAGAAGTGGTGGTCTTGCCCGAGCCACCCTTGAAATTCGTTACTGCGATGACCTGCAGATGTTCGGTTCCACGACGATGGGGCACAAATTCAATGCTCTCGCGGCCACGCGTGCTCCCAGCCAGCATTCCGCGGATTTCGTTGATCTGCCCCAACGTGTAAAATCGTCGGCCATTGCTTGCGAGTTCTGGCTGAGGTCCTTCACCAGCAAGCGTCATTTTCCTGAGAGTGGAATCAGATATCTTCATCAGACGCGCTGCTTCCCCCGACGTAAACTTGCGCAGACTTTTTTGGGACGTCGGCGGAAACAACGCCTCGCTCATCGCCTGCAACTGCGAACTGAGTCGATCGGCATGCTCGCCGATGGTCACATCGACCGACGGACGATCATTCCGAGATATAGCGGCAGCCTTGCTCACGGTCTAAACTCTCGTCACGGTTAATCGACGTGTTCCGTCATTTAACCGTGACGATACCTATTCGCCTTAGGCTTGCAAGAAGTTATTGGTTAACAATACCTTAACGGCAGCCCGTGGAAACCTCTTCCGAACCACGCTAGACCGGTGATTTCCCATTACAAAACAACCCGCTATGGCATTCCCGTGCTCAGTATTCGCCTAACAACTGCTAATGCATTTGTTAGTGCACTCTGCGCGCCCTGTCGGGTGTCCAGGCGGGCTTCGTGTACGGTAGACCCGACTCAGCTGCGACGCAGGAGAGAATCGGATTCCTGTTTTCGTTAGTCGCGGACGGCCGCGCAATGGTGCCGAACGCATCCGAATCGGAACAATGCCGATGCAGGCACTCGCTATTCCAGCCGCGGCGCATGACGACTTCGCACTTCTTGTCGAAACGATGCATCGTCTTCGCGCCCCGTCTTTCAAGTGACGTGTGGAGTGGAACGTTGAAGCCAGCGACGGCGGTGAGGTCGACCGGCGTTCTGGCGATTTCCTCGGCCTTGGATGTCGTCGGCTGCGCGCGGCTCCTTACCGGTGACAGGACCGACTATGCTGGTGAAAACGTTTCCGCAATCGCTGGCAACCAGCCGGCTCGAAGCCCAGGCCGGGATGGTCGAGAGTTCACGCTTCTGCGTCGACACATCGCTCCCCGAGGCCAGGGGAGGGGGTGCGCTGCATAATGCCGCCCTGACCCTGTTCTCGGCGATCATCGAGTGGTCAATGACGCATGGCTACCGCGAGATCGTCATCCGCAACGCCATCACCTCCCGGCTCATCGTCGTCATCTCCGGCGGCTCGGAATTGGGAAAGACTACCCTCGCCAATGCGGTGATCGCTGAAATCGTCGAGACAGCGCCTGACGATCGCATTCTTCTAATCCTCGAGGACACCGCAGAGATGCAGTGCGCGGCCGAGAACGCCGTAGCGCTGCCTATCAGCGACGCGATCGACACGGCGCGGCTGCTGAAGAGCACGATGAGGTTTCGCCCTGACCGGATCGTCGTCGGCGAGGTCCGCGACGGGGCCGCCCTGACGCTGCTTAAGGCCTCGAACACCGGCCTTCCCGCTTAACGCGGATGCACAGCCCTGATGAGAGTTGCTTGTGCAGCACTGCCCACGACCCCGCAGAGAAGGGCGGGGCTGATGTAAAAGTTGAAGATCAAGGCGATGAAGAAGCACACGATGCCAATGGTCGCGACCGTGATCACATCCAGTAAGTCGTCTTCCATGACCAATCATCCTTGTTGTCGGATGGTCTGCCAGGGCGCCACTCGGCCGAAGGGGAGGGGGCACGAACCCAGCCGCGATAGCGGTGCCTTTGCCGGATTGCACCCTCGCGACGACTGGGCCGCTGCAGACGTTGCCGGAGGGCGAAGCGAAAGCGTGCAGAACCGTCGGACGTTCTGTCAATCGCTCGTATTGGCATTGGCAACTTGGAAGGCGTTGAACGTCGTTGCGACCAGATCGGTCGTGTAGACCGTCTCGCCGTCCTTTTCGTAGGATGAGTTGCTGATGCGGCCTTCGGCTATGACCGGCTGGCCTTTGGAAACGTTGTCTTTGATCCAGGCGGCCTGATCATCGAACACGGTGACGGTGACCCAGTCCGTCCTGGTTTCCTTTTTCCCGGCGTCGTTGGTCCAATGGCGGTCGGCAGCGATGCTGACCTTGACCGCCTTATTGAAGCTGGTGACGCTGCCTACGTTCCCGGCAACGGTGAAACGGTTGATGCTGCGCATATTGGGATACCTTCTGTAATTAGGTGGCTCGATTTCCGTTCGCACGTCAATTAGAGTGTCATAATAGAATCGACGGAACAGCAGTCAGATGTTGAGATTGAACCACGTCCGCTGCCTCAAGCCCTTGGCGTCGGTGTACTCGACGTACCAAGGCTTTGTCCGCGTCGGCCGCGGCATGCTGATGGTCTTCTGGCAACTGTCGCCGTCACGGCGGTTGGTGACTGGCTTGAAGGTGTGCCTGCCATTGCGATGGTTAAAGCACAGATTCTCGCGCTTCTCGCACATGTTTGGTTTTGAGCGGTTGCCGTCGTGCCCGACGTCGCCGTAGCCGACGGTCCAACCTTCCGGGCAGTCGTCATAGACGTCTTTCCGCGCCGCGGAGGAACTCGCGGCGGGACACGTCGGCCACGAGAAACCCGGACGCTTCATGGCGGCGAGGAGCCGGTACATTGGCGGGTGGCAGCTTGGGGTGGCTTGCCAGTTCCCGGAAACGCACAGCAGTACCTGACAGCCCCATTCGGATGCCGGCGCGCTGCTGGCGTAAAGGGAGCCAGCCGCAATGGCGGCCGCATAGAGCAGAGATTTGGTCAAAAGGAGCTCCTTTCACGGATGGCGCAGTTTATACTTTAACTTATTTCTTGCGGCCGCGAAAGGAGGTTTGTATGGGGTTGGACGGCGGTGGAAAAATACGATCCGAGAAACGTTTTGGACAACCCAGAGCGCGATGCGATGCAGGCGCAAATAGCGGCAAAACTCGAAGAAGAACGACAGCGGCGGAATCTGTCGAATCGAGATTTCGTGGCGCTGATCAAGAGCTTGGCCAGCGAAAAGGAGTTCTCCTACCGGACCTACTATTTGACGATGCGCCAGGAGCAGAACCTGACACTCGCGACGGTCGCGTTATTTGCTCGAGCCCTTGAAATCAGCGTCGCTGAATTGCTGCTGCCGCCGGCAGTCCTGGAGCCATCCATGAAGCGACTCGACGTCCAGCAGATCAAGGACAACATCGCGCGCGCGATAAATGGCTTCCGCAGCCGCAAGGACATGATGAAGAAGGATGTTGCCGACCTGATCGGCATCTCGACCGTCACGTATTACAAGATCGAGCAAGGGCAACAGAACCTGACGCTGGCGATAATCGGCATGATCGCCAAAGGGCTTGGCGTGCCGACGGCCGCTCTGCTCCTCGGCCGCGTCCCCAAGCGCTGATTTTTGCCTTGCCGGGCGCAAGCGGCTCCGGCAGGCTTGTTCAAAAGCCCCCTTTGCGACGGTTCGACTGGGTGCGGACTGATCGGGTTAGGCGTCCGAGCCGTCAGCCGGACGGTGGTTTGCGTCTAGCAAACCGCTGAAAGCGGCCCGAAGGGCCATCCGCCCGGCTGTAAGAAGGCTGTCCGCCTTTCTGTTTATTGCCGAAGGTTCCTGAGGACGCCGCTTTTTTGAACCCAGTCGGACAAAATTTAAGGCCGAGGTTCGGCCGAAATTTTTTTAGCCATGCGAGCCAGCGCCGGCACTGGATTTTTACCAGGTTCGGCAGATGTCTGGCGCGCCATTGCGGGCGGTCTGTGATGTCGAGCAGGCCAAGATGGCGGGCCCGGCGCAGCGCGTTGCGGACGGTGGTGGCGCCGACGCCGGCGCGGTCGCCGATCTCTTTGACGCTCGATCCGCAAGAGCCGTGCTGACGGCAATCCGAGGCGACGATGTAAAGCACAGCCCGCTCACCCTCCGTGAAGCGATCCCGCACATTTGGGGGCAGGGCGGCCATATCGCCCAAGCGCCGTTTCCTCGCCCATCGGACGGGGCAGCGCGACCCGCTCGCCGCTTGGTGGCGCGACTGCTTGGATTTCGGACGCTGCGGAAAGTAGGTGCGCGCCGGCGGCAGCCGGGCTTCGCGCGCCACTTGCAGCAAGGAGCGCCGCGAACAGGCGGCCTCGCTTAGTTCTTGCGCCTCCTGGTCCCTCAAGGCGCCCTCGGCTAGCCCTCGCCAGACCAGCGCAAGATAGTGGTCGATCTGCTTGACCGTCGTGATGTCGGCAAGCCACTGGGCCATTTCGGTGTGTATGGTCACCACGTCTTTCCCTTGTTTTCAGGCAAAGAAAATCCGTGGCGCGAAAGCGCATTTTCCTGTTGCGACTGTCAGGGGAAGCAGCTAGATTTTGCCATCTTGTTTTGGTGGCAATTCGACGGAATTGGCGTTCCGTTCTAGCTACGACCTCTCGGAAATCCGGCCTTCGCGCCGGGTTTTCTTTTTGCCTATCAGTTCTCCTACGATTCGATGATTTGCCACGGTAAGCGGCACGACGCATAAATTAAAGTAAAAACATGATTGCCGACTACCTCGGAATACGCGGTGCCGCCGAGGCGGTTCGGCTTTGCGCCGTCGGCGCATCCGTTCCCGGCCGATCGCCTTCGCTGCACAGGGGAGGGCGGCTTTCGCCGCCCGTGTCGTTAACTATTCGTCGCTGTCGTCAGTGTTTTCATTCGCTTCGGAGCGAGGATGGACGCGGGTGAATATCGTCGCGAACATCGGTCGTGTAGACCGTCTTGCCGTCGTTTTCGTTGGACGAGTTTGCCAACCCGGCCTTCCACGTAAAAGCTGTCGCCAACGTTCACGTTGTTCTTGATCCAGTCGGCGCGCGTGCCGCTCAGGATCGTGGCTGTAAGACGAAAACCGGCAGGGGGACCACTCACCCGAAGGGCCGGCGCAAGATTCTCGCATGCGGATCCGCAGCCGGTCCTGCACGGAGTCGGCGAAGCCGCGGAGGAAGAATGGGGGGATGTCGGTTTTCGCCTTTTTGGGGAGAGGGGGCCTAGCCCGCCTTTCCCCTCTAGCGACAAAGGAGTTGATACTTTAACATCGCTGCATGAGCGACCCCCAACAGATCGCGGACATGTATTTTGAGGAACTGCGCGAACGCGCAGAGCGCGAGGGGATTGACGCTGCGTTGCATGTGGCAGCGATGACGCTGGCGTTCTATCAGAACAGCGCCAGCACTGGATTTCATCGGCGACAAGGGCCGTTGCTGGTCACGCCGACGACTGAGGTAAACGGGCCGGAAGAACCATGAACAATGACAGCGTGTCACTCTTTCGAATGCGTGCGATCGCCCCCGCAGCGATCATCACTCTGCTGGTGCCCGGATTCACGTTTGCGCAGGCAGGCAATCCGATGTGGCAGTCAGGGTATAATTGGACGTGCGAAGCGACGGCCCGCACGATCTGCGAGCGAGACGGGACTTGCAAAATCGGCGATGCAGGCGGTGTGAAGTTCGAGATCGAATATGAAAACAGCCGTGCGCTGTTTCCCGACGGGACGGTGAAGATCAAGCGACACTACCGGCAGACGGTCAATGACAGTCCCCTGCAGGCGGAGGTGAAAGTCGAGCTGGCGGACAACCGCGTCCTGTGGTTGACGGCGGTCGATGCGAGCCGCACTTACTCGCAAGCCTGGACGGGAGCCATTGTCGAACCGAAAGGAGGGGTCGTGCTTTCGATCACGCAAGGCGTTTTTTGCCTTCCAGAATCGGCGGGAATGCCAAAGGGATGACACCGGACAGTTTGACCCGAAGGCAGCGTCGGGACCTCCGATGGTGGGCCGCTGAACTTGGCAAGGATCAGCAAGGCTGTGTGCCTTGCGTATCGTGTCACGGCGTCGGGCTGCAGGCGCTCGAAAACGATCGCGACGCCGCCGTGATCAAGAACGGTGTGGGATACGCAGCTGAGCCTTGCCGCCGTTGCGCCGGCATGAAATTTTTTCGCCGCTAGGGGAACTGTTCCCGTCCAATCGATACCAGCCAATCGCCGCGTCGGGCGACCCCAGATTCATCACTTTCGTGTCGTGACGACTACCAGAGAATTTGCTGGTGCACTGACCGGCCAACGCCAAATTCATGCTCGCCGGGCCGACTGGTCAGCAGACGACGGAAACCGCTCAACGGGCGCGCCTTAGTAACCGCTTCAAGCTCAAACCGGCCAACAAAATGTAAGGCGGCATGGCGAGCGAATAGTGACCACAGTTTAATTCCAAAATATTTGGCCTAGCCCCGGCGTCCTTCAGCCTCTGCATGAACCTCTCCGATAGCTCTGGCAACACCACTTTGTCTCTCTTAGCCAACACAACCTGAAGATCGAGATTAGGCCGTGCCAAACTATGCGCGTAATTCTCCAAGTTAAGTGGACCCCAGGCTCTTCTGAGATCGGTCAGCTCAATCTCAGGCTCAAGGCTATCGCGTATCGATCGTGTCGCGCGGCCCGTCCAAACCATATCCGCTAGACTCCCCGCCGTCAGAAACAACGAGGCTTTTGACACAGCCAAGTCGTGTGCCGCGACTATGGCCGCAACCCAGGAACCTAAGCTCATTCCGAGAACCGAAATCTCTCGATAGCCTTCGCTTTTCAACCAACGTATGAGTTTTCGCCCATCCAGCACTGCCTGCCTTACAGATTGGATCGTTCGACCGAGATTAGGGCTAAGCATATAGTCGGCGTGCACCGAGCCGGGACGGCTGCGTTCGAAGTGATAAGGCATAGCAATCTCGACAACCGTGATGCCACGCTGCGAGAAAAAGTTGGCAATCTGACGATTCCGGGCGCTTGCATTCCAATGGTGAAAAATCACCATCGCCTGATCGAACGAACCGCTTTCTGTGATTTTCGCCCAGACTACATTGTTCTCTTCGATGTCAGTAGAAATGTCCGATGGAAATTTGAGCCACCCGCCTTGCCTTTCAAAACCCTGGTCGCTCCCGCTCGGCTCATCGAAAAAGGCTGGATCAGCCACGGCTTGGTCCGCAAGGGCACAGAATTCCTCGATACTTGTTATCTTCTTCGCACCTGGAAAGGCGCGTTCCGCGTCAAGGACGAAATCCGTTGGTTTCTTCCCTTCCTCTCCGCGAAGGGCCCGGCGTTCGTCCCAACGATCGAGCCAACTATGAAACACTCTGATTGTTTCCTAACTCGCTCGCTCGCCAGCGGCCTAATCCTGGATCGAACAGGCCGTATAGTGCGACTAGCACTGAAATGGCCAGAAGGGTGGAAAAGCCGGCAAACGCGTCGATCAACAAGTAGCTGACAACAAGTAACGCCACGACCGCCGACATCTTCCACAAAGGCGCATGAAATCGACCTCCGACACCTAATCGGATGGAGCCATACAGAAATACAAAACAGGTCGAAATAACGATAAGAAGGCTGCTGTAATGCGTCGGCATACGATAGCGGAACCCGGTGCTCACATCATCGCGACCTTGGAACATCGAAGACATATCGCCGACCAACCACGCCACAATATTCTCACCACTGGATGCCAGATAAGAGCTTTGGACCTTCATCCATATGGCGACCAGAACCCCCAAAACAGTACACCGAAAAACCCCACGCATCACTGTGAGGCCGGCTTCATTGAGCTCTTGCTGATGATCAACATGCGGCAGCTTCTTCAATCCGTCTCCAATTCTCCAAAGATCATGAACAACCGTATAGAGCAAAATGAGACCTGCGAAGAAAAGATAAAACACCAGGCACATGTATAGGTAAGCGAGCCCCGTAAAAATGACTGTTTCGGGGACAGATATGACCTCAGGACGCACAAGAGCTATTTTTCCCCAATCCATGGCATAGTTGCCACCGCCCTTCATCAACGGGATCAAGGACACGCCGATCCATTGAAAAAGACCCGCGAACAGCAAGCAAATCAAAAAAACCGACCAATATGTGTACGAGGAAGCGTCAACGTTGCGCAACCAGGCGTCGTCGCTTCCCACCTGATCGCCCTGCGCTGCGAGCTTTCTGCGCCCCTCACTTTTCCAGAAGACCAGCAACTCTATAACGAAGAAGAAAAACAGCGGTAAGAACACCATAAAGTCGAGTGTCCAATTTGCGGCCCAAAGGAATCCAACCTGCTTAACGAGCCCGTCCGCTCGCTCGTAGGTGACGTTGTGGATACCAATGATGTACGACAAAAAGCCGAGGGCGGTCATGCCGGCAAACACCGACGCCGGTAAATTCAGGGGAGATCCGTGACTAAAAAACGCCTCCGATTTCCTCGCCAAACTAAAACGCCGCCTCGGCCCCTTGGCGTCAGTATCCCGTTTTAGCTCTGCCGGAGACGCTGTGTCGTCATCGAGGGTCGCAGCCAGTGCTGTATCTGGAATCTCCTGTGCAACGCTGCTTCCGGCTCTCTTCCATTCTCGTCTCTTGGCCGATAACCGCGATTGCGCCGCACTAAGCGCCATCTGCCATTCGCTGGTTGCCACCGGATCATCGCACCCAAAAACCCTCGCCAGCCAACGAATATTGGCAGTGCTAATTCCCTTCTCGTTCTCTTGAAACCAAAGCTGCACCGTTCGCAGATCGACCCCAACCCGGTTGGAATCAATCTGTGAAATCGCCTCTGCAAGAAGCTCGGGCGTCCATGGGCCTGCAGGAAACCCGTCCTTGCCCAATGGCCTACCAGCACCCGCCGCGGCCAACCGCTTGAATAATTCTTTGAAATCACTTTCGTCTCCCGGCGGAGGGAGAAATATTTTTCCATTCTTAATCAATGGCTTCCAGGCGCTGCTTTCGTTTCGTTTCGCTAGCCTTCGTATCCTATCGTGCTCTCGTCCTCAATCAACGTATTTGTCAACTCGATGCAACTTAGTAGCGCGCTTCCAAGCTTTGGACATGCCCCCCGGATGAAGCGCCCAAGTGATTGATGTTGGGAAGGAAAATGGCCGAAATCATTTCCTTGGAGCAGGCGAGGGACGCCCAACGTAGCTTCTCACCCCACAAGAAGGATGCGCGACATGGCTCTGGCTGTAGTAGCGTTTAATGGTGAACGCCTTGAGGATCCTATCGCTGAAAGGCCGCTCATAACGATACTTCGACGGCATCGTCAATTGAGAGAGCAAGTGGAGCGTCTGTGTCGGCGGCTCGTCGAGTGCGAGACGGAAAGCCGGTTTTCAGTGCGGCTCGAGATGCGACTGAACGAGCTCCTTGCCCAAGAAGAGCATGCACGGGACGAGATGCTTCGATTTGCGGTCGAAAGCATCGAGGATTGCGCTGCCAAGGCCGAGCACCTTCGCTGGCTGCTCAACGAGGGCGACAGCGGATTCGAGGACGCCGATTGGCATCTGCTGTTGCAGTCGTTTGTGAACCGTACCCCGGCGGCCGGCGGCGCTTTCTGCTGAGCTGGCGTGCGGACGCCAAGGTGCCTTCCGGAAAACGGAGACTTTTCGAAAAGGCGCCCTTTCTGCCGGGTCTGACTTGCGACGCCGCGAGGGCAGGGCGGACGGCCCTGCCTGCCGGCAGACCAAGACCGCTACGCGGAAAAGGGAAGATCATGGATATCAAGCTGGTTGTTTCGGACGGCAAGCGCATTGAGCGTGTCGGCCGGATATTGTTGGTGCTGATCGCGAGGCATCGAAGAGCCTGCCGGGCGTTGGAGGAAGTGATGAAGGAGAGAAGTGGTGATCGTTCGCGTTCTTCCGACACAACAGTGGTTGGAGTGGAGCGGAAAGCGCGACACGCTTTGTTGGCTTTCAGAGCTACGTCAATGATCGATGTAGCCGCCAAGGCGGCCTATGTGCGGACGCTGCTGCGCGACGGTGCGAGCGGTTTGGACGAGAAGGACTGGGAGACGCTTTTGCAGTCGTTTTCAGATCATGACGGCTATTGATTGAGCGAGGCCATCCAGCCGCTCGGGGTTTTAGAAAAGCCGACGATGGATTGTCTCTTCCTTTGGCCGCCGAGACCGTCATAAGTGACGTCAACGGCGCATCGTACACCGGGTCCCAGGGTGTCTTTGTCGCATTGCCCCAACGACAATTGCAGATTCGGCCAATCATTGGGCTTCGCGGCTTGAAGCGACGCGCGAGCTTCTTCCTCAGTGGGAATTTCCAATTGGGAGTTTCCAGGCGCCGGCGATGTTAGTGCATAGGTCCCGCCAACTCCTATGGCGATACCTATCACGAGAGCGATGGCAGAGGATGCGATGCTGTTCATGAATACCAAAGACTAAGGAGCAAATCTCCTAGAACAGGAAATTGATTACAAAGCCATGTGAGCGCCAGAAGGAAAATGATGGCGGCTACAGCCCAACCGTTACCGCTGTGGAGATCGGCGAGATCGCGTTCAGCTTGCTTTTGCGCTTCCAGCCCCTCCGCATGCACGATTGTCATAGGGCGATTGTAGTGAGAATCTGGCATGGTCACTGGCCAGCTCCTTTCGTAACCGTGGGCTGCGAGGTCTGCAGAAGCGCCTGGACGGGATGTGGGAATTTATAGGCCCACAAGCCCTCACCCGCGCCTTTTGCCGTCAGTTCCGCAACAACATAGCCCATGTTGACGGCATTGCCATCGGCATAGGTTGCTGCAAAGGCGAAGCCCGAAGAAATCATGGCTGTGCCAACGTCGATCGTCGAACCCTCGATCTCGGCGGCGCAAACTGCGAAAATCGCGTCGTCCCGCGCTCGCCCGATCGGTTGGCAAGTCACTGCCGCCGTCTGAAACAAGCCTCCGAGCTGGGCCAGCGAAAGACTTCCGCAGTCGTGTTTGTTACCGGCAGCGTCGGTAGCTATGATGCCGCGTATACAGGACTGGACGCCATACAGGCGGTATACCTGACCATCGGACTCCCAGGTGTCGCCGGACTGCAACGCGATATTCTTAGGAACGGCGAAGCTCGATGCCACCTGCTGGCCATAGGCCGGAAGCAAGGTTGCGGCGATTGTCGTCGCCGCCAAAAGAATGTCACTGGCTTGTATCGCCAAGGCCCATTTCCTTTCCTATGACGGCCGACTCGAGGAGGTCGGGGCGAAGCGGCTTGCCCTTCTTGTCAACGGCGATCTGAGCAAAGCCCTGGAAGACCATGGAGTCGTCGTCGTTGGCGACGACGTACGGATCGTTGCTCGACCCTTCGCCAACACGGGCGAAGCAGGACACAGGATCGGGCGTTCCGGGCGTCGTTTGCAGGACCAGCGTCTTGCAAAGGATCACGCTGGCGCGCTTGTTGTAGATCGTGCCGGCGTCATCTTTCGCGGCGTCCTTGCAATCCCACGTCTGCACCCGATTGTAGATGACCTTCTTGGATGGGCAGGACGTGAGGCCGCGCAAGACATATTCGACGCCGTTGATCTTGCGATGCGTCGCGTCAATGATTTCGACGGGAGGAGAGATTTCGTCGACGTCGCGAGCGAAGAGCTTGCCGGATGCATCGTAGCGTTCAAGAACGAAGACCTTCTTGTGAGGTTCGGCGAACTGGCTGAGATATTCAACACTCGGTTCGGCGAATGGTGACGGCTCGTCCTGGGCGGATGCCGCGCTCATCGATGCAGCGGCGGCAATCAAAGCGGGAACGATCAATTTCATGACGGTATTCTCCGTTTTGGCTGCATTTGTGCGCGGCTGACCGAAAGCGTCAAGCGGCTGGCGCGGGCAGCGCCGAAGGCGCAACACGGGCGGCTTGGACGCGCTGAGGTCGCCCGCGCTATGGTCAGCAGCAAAAGGGGCGAATTACCGACGAGAAAGAAAGCCATGGTTGTAGTCGCTTGTTGACGAGCGGGATTGCCGCGGTTATGACGTAAGTTAAAGTAATAACAGGAGCGACGCAATGGCCAGAGTTTCGTTCGTCGGAATTCTTGCAGCGGGGGTTGCGCTAGCAACACAGGGCCATGCGCAGGATGCCGTCCCTCGGCACGCTCTGCAACCGGTAAATGTAGCAGCCCGCATGGCAGCGGCGTTTCGGAACGAGAAACCTGCCGCGTACACCGTGACGTTGAATCATCAGTCGCCTGAGACGCAGTCGCCAGCGGCAACCGAGTGTCCGGCAGTCGACAGCAAGGCCGTAAGCGACCTCGTGCGCGCGGTGGCGGCAGAGGAAGGTGTCGATGCTGACCTGGCCGATGCGGTGGCTTGGGTGGAAAGCCGGCATGGCGCGGCGCGCAAACAATCGTCAGCAGGCGCCGTGGGGATCATGCAGCTGATGCCGGGAACGGCGGGCGATCTTGGCGTTCGTGACAGGTGTGATGTCGAGGCGAACGTTCGCGGCGGCATCAAATATCTGAAGCAGCTTTACGGTGAGTTCGGCGACCCACTATTGATGCTCGCCGCATACAATGCTGGGCCTGCAAACGTTCGTCAGAGCCAGGGCATTCCGGAGTTTCCGGAGACAGCCGGCTACATCATCAAGGTTCTCAACCGCTGGAAGCTGTCAGCCATGGTCGGCTCGTCGCAGCCGGCGAACGTGTCTGAGGTCAATGGAGAAGGGAAACTCGAAAATGCGTGGAAGGACGGACATGTTATTGAAGTGGAGTAAATTCACGCTGCAGTTCACGGCTGCCGTTGCAATCGGCACAATTTTGCAGCCGGTCGCCGCCTTTGCTCAAGACGCGGCGCCGATCGAGGGTGTCTTCGATTGGCTGGTCGGCGTCCTGCAGGGCAACATAGCGCGCTCTATTGCCATCATCGCGGTCTGTTTCCTCGGGTTTATGGCAATGACCGGCCGACTGGCCTGGCCGCTGGCGTTCTCGATCGTCGTCGGCATCGCTTTCGTGTTTGGCGCCTCGACACTGGTCGACGCAATCCGTGAGACCGCCTCGAGCTAAGACATGAACGACAACGAAGACGACCTGCCGACGGCCGAGCCTGTGAGCCTCGCCTTAACGCGCCCTTTGATGGTGTTGGGGGTGCGTTACGAGATTTTTTGGCTGAACGGTTTGATCGGCGTCGTGTTTTTCATCGCCACCAGCAACATTCTGCTTCCGCCCCTCGTGGCCGTGATTGGCCACGGGGTGTCGGCCTATCTGTGTCAACGCGACATTCACATGTTTCATATTTTCGAGCGCCTTTTTCTGACCAAGCGGGCGATGGGAAACACCTCGTTTTGGGGAGCCAGGAGTTATTCTCCGTGAGAATCAACGCTGATCTGAAATACGGCAAGCAGCGCAAAAAAGAGCAGGGCGTGAGTGAACACGTCCCTTTTTTGCGTCATGTGGATGATAATGCATTGGTGACCAAGGCGGGGTTTCTGGCTTGCATCATCCGCATGGGCGGTCTGCCGTTCCAGACGATGGACCAGTCAGAGCTCAACGCCCGTGTCCTGAACCGCAACACCACATTCCGCAATCTCTCGTCGTCGCGCTTTGCCGTCTATGCGACGATCATCCGTCGTCACATCACGCCGGAGATCGAAGGTAGCTTCGACAACCCGTTTGTCGCGGAGCTGGACGCGCGCTACATGGAGGCGCTGTCCTCCAAAAACCTGTTCGTCAACGAAGTTTATATGACGGTCATACGCCGGCCGATGGTCGGCAAGATCGGCTGGGTGGACAAGATTTTTGATCAGTTTCGTTTGCAATCGGCCGGCGAGGAAACCCGCGCCGAAGCACTCAAGGAACTGCACGATGTGACCGACAGCATCGTGCAGGATTTCAGCGCCTATGGGGCACGCAAGCTTGGGGTGGTCGAGCGCAACGGCAGCGTTTTTTCGGAACCTGCGGAATTTCTAGCCAAGATCCTCGCCGGCGCCGATGAGGTGGAGGTTCCGCTTCCCCGAATGAGCTTGGCCGAGGCTATCCCGACTCGGCAACTGCTGTTCGGGCGCGAGGCGATCGAGATCAAGGGGGCAGAGCCCTCTAGTTCGAAATTGGCCGCGATGATCTCTATGAAGGAGTATCCCCCCTACACAACGCCGGGCGGCCTCGACGGGCTTCTTCGCCTGCCTCATGAAATCATCATCACGCAATCCTTCGCGCTGGAGGACCGCGTTGCCGCTATGGGCCAAATCCGCAAGATCGGTCGACAGGTTGTCGGCTCTGATGAAGGGGGCACCTCAGTCGAGCAATCCGTTCACGACGGCATGGACAAGCTGGCGCAAGGCGAAGTCGTGTTCGGCGACCATCATCTGACCGTTTGCGTGGTCGCTCGGTCAGTTCCGGAGCTCAACAAGGCAATTTCCGACGTGCAGTCGGAAATGTCGCGTCTGGCGATCATTCCGGTACGAGAGCGCCTGAACATGGAGCCTGCTTTTTGGGCGCAACTGCCGGGGAATTTCAGCTACATCGCGCGCAAGGCAATGATTTCGTCGATGAATTTCGCGGGACTGTTTTCGGGGCACAATTTCCCGTCCGGCCAGAAGGACCGGCTGCATTGGAAACGTCCAATCGCCCTGCTCGAGACGACAAGCCAAACGGCCTACTATTTCAATTTCCATGTCGACGACGTGGGAAATTTCACGGTTTTTGGGCCGACCGGCTGGGGCAAGACCGTGGCGATGTCCTTCCTGCTGGCTCAAAGCATGAGGGTCGAGCCCCGGCCGCGCTGCGTATATTTTGACAAGGATCGCGGCGCGGAAATCTTCGTGCGAGCGCTCGGCGGCCGCTATGAAGTTCTGCAGCCCGGTGTTCAAACCGGGTTCGCGCCCCTGCAGCTGGATGACACGCCGGAAAACCGGTCATTCGTCGATACGTTGCTCCAGTATCTGCTGAAGCCTGACAACGGCACATTGGAGCCCGCCGAGATCCGCGTGATCGGCGATGCGGTCGACCAGATTTTCAGGATTCCGAAAGAGCGGCGCGTCTTTTCGATGCTGCCGGAGGTCCTGCGCGGTCGTTTGCAACCGGGGATGAACGACCTGACACAACGGCTCGAGCCGTGGCTCGACACGAAGAGCAGAGGCTGGCTCTTCAACAATGCGACCGACCAACTCGACTTCTCGTCGGCGGTGATCGGCTTCGACATGACCAAAATCCTGAACGAGCCGAAAATCCGCACGGCGGCACTGCTCTATATGTTCTTCCGCATCGACCAGGAGATAAACGGCGATCCGTTCCTGGTATTCCTCGATGAAGGCTGGAAGCTCCTGGATGACGACGTTTTCGTCGAGTTCATCAAGGACCTGTTGAAGACGATCCGCAAGCGCAACGGCGTGGTCGGCTTCGGCACCCAATCCGCGGACGATGTAGCAAGGTCGGCAATCTCGAACACGCTGATTGAGCAAACCTCCACCAACATTTTCTTTCCAAACCCGAAGGCCGATCAGGAATCCTACCGCAGACGGTTCACCTTAACGTCCAAGGAGTTTCGGTTTGTCAGGGAGACGGCAAAGGAAAGCCGCGCGTTTCTTGTGAAGCATGCGTCGGATTCGATCGTCGCCAAACTCGACCTTTCGACGATGCCGGACCTGGTGAAGGTCCTGTCGGGCAACGAAAAAACCGTTCGTGAGTGTGAGGAGCTGCGCAAGCGCTATGGCGAAGAGCCGACGGCGTGGCTCCCCTATTTTTGTGGATGGGAGACGGAAGCGGATGAGCAGGCAGCCTAAAGCCGGCCGGTCGGTCACATTGTTCGCAACGGTCGTGACGGCGCCGATGCTCATCGCCCCGAGCATTGGTCTGGCACAAATCGCTGTTGAAGACGATCCCAACCTCGTCGAGCGGAAAAAAGATGAGTTCCAGAACGACAGTTCCAATGAGGACAAGAAGTCTGAAACTGGACAGCGCAAGGCCGTCGTCTGCACCTATTCGAACAAATACCGGAACGAGATGTTCCGGCGCTCGCCACAACAGGCGCTCGCGCGTGATGCGGGCAATGTGTCGCTCATCCGGCACTACGCAAACAAGTATGGCATTTCGGAAGGATTGGCGCTGTCTGTGTCCTACCAGGAAGCGCGCTTCGACACCTGCGCCGGCAGCCATACTGGCGTGAAAGGCGCGATGCAGCTCACCAAGAGGACGGGCCGCGGCCTCGGCTTCGATCGCGATATCAACGAACAGAATGTCGAGGGCGGGGTGAAGCTGCTGAGCCAGGCGGTCAAGAAATGCGGCGGCACGAATTACGCATGCCTCGCCTCTTACTACAACGGTTCGACGGCGGCCGAACAGGCCAATTGGTCGGCTGGCGTCGGGCGCTGGCATGGATACTTCAATGAGTATGCGGGGTCCGGTAAAGCGCCGGCTGCCGCCCCGCCGCCCTTTAGCATCCAGGTTAGCGGCACCGCCGCTGCCGGTGCCGCACAGACTGGCGGTGTCAGTGCCGTCAACAAGACGGCTGCGGGGCTCGAAACAAGCGGTGCGCAGCGATCGCAGTATTCCAGCCTCATCGACACGCTGGCGGCGGGTGTCGGGACGAAGGAGGAATACATGGATGCCTGGGACGAAAACTCCACGGCGCGCAGTTTGAATGCTGACCTGCTCAACCAGCTAATCCAGGGTTCTGCAGCGGTGAACGAGCTGCTGAATGGCCGTCTTCTGCAGCGCAACACCAAGCTCTCTCAGGTGTCAAAATACGGTACCAGTGAGGGCACGGAAAACCCGTTCTCATGCGATCCCGTCATCCTGGGCAGGCTGGAGGTGCCGGAGCATTTGTGGCCCGGATGCGCCAAACGAGTCACAGGATCGGGCGGCGCGGAAGAGAGCACACTGGTTCCCAATGCCAACGCGGCGGCGGGTGCTTTGGAAATCATGCAACGCAACGCGCAATAGAGTGAAAGGAGCCCCGTTATGAAACGGACTGTTGCAGCATCGCTATTCCTGGTCGCGTCTACTGCGCTCGGCAATGCGCAAATCGCGGTTATCGACGGCGCCAATCTAGATGTCGCGCGAGAAAACGCCGAAAACACCAGCTCAATCATGAAGAGCAACGAGGACATCCTTGAGAAGTCGCAGGAGATCCTGCAGGCACTTTCCGGGACGCGAAACGGATCACTCGGCATCGGTCAACAGGGGCTCGGCGGGGGAATGTCGATCGCTTCCGCGCCATCATTTGGATCGGTTCTCAACGGCGGGACACTCTCCTTTGGCGGGCTTGGTGGTCAGGCGCAACAGATCGCTGGCGCGGTGATCAACGGCCTGCAGCTGGTCAAACAGCTGAAAGCCGTCATCCAGGGTGAGGACCCAGGCGCCGTGAACAGCCTTTACAGCGGCGGCGTCAACGCCTCGGCGCTGCTGGCCGCACTGACGCAGCAAGCTTCGCAAGGCGTGACGACCCGGGAACAGTCATTGCAGTCGGCGACCGGCCAAATCGGTCAGGCGGAGAACGTCAAGGGTTCGGTGGACGAAAACACACGCATGCAGCTGGAAACCGCGCGCTCGATCAACGAGCTGATCGGCGTCCAGAACGGCGCGGTATCGGCCCTCAACGAAGACCTGAAGTTCCGGCTGACGCAACAATCTCAGGTACAAAAGCTGCTGCAATTCAAAGACGTTAATCCGTTCAAGGATGCCGGTGGTTCACAGTAAATCGTTTGCTACGCGGGCGGAGATCGCCGGCATCGATCCGGGGAACGGTGCCGGCGATCGTGACTCTGACGGCGGAGAAAAGCTCATGAATTCTCGGGTGTTTTTGGCGCTGATGATCGTCGCGCTGGCAACTGCCTGCGCGAGACCGGGCCGTGAGCTCAAGGCGCCTTGCGGCCCGATTTCCTCGTACGCGGCCAATGACGCGTGCGGCGAGTTGAAGCCGGCAAACTCGGCATTCGACAAGGTGGTGTCGGAATAAGGCATGAACCCCGTTTCGACCATCATCAGCGACCTTCTGAGCGGTGTCGATCAGGCCGGGGCTCGCTTTGTAGAGGTCCTGTACAAGCGCATCGGCCTTTATAGCGAAAACCTGTTCTTCGCGATGCTGGTCCTCTATGTGGTCATTTGGGGTTACATGCAGATTTTCGGCCGCTCGACGGCCTCGCCGCTGGAGGCCGCGTGGCGTCTCGGCCGCGCGATGTTCATCTACTGGATGGTCACGAACTGGGCTCCGTTCTCCGAGACGATCTATACGCTCGTCCAGTCGATCCCGGAAGTTCTGGCCAACCGCATCGTCCAAACGATTTCGTCGACGACTGGCACTCAAGTCTCGTCGGTCGATGCTGTGCCGGCAATGTTCGACGCCCTCTACGAAGCGACGTTGCGGGTGGTGCCCGAACTCTACACGTCAGTGTTGACCGACTTCTTCGGCGCCCTTCTGGCGATCATCATCATCATTTTTACGCTGCTATTCATCGGCGTCGCCGTAGCAGCGATCATCGCTGCAAAGGTCCTTCTTTTCATCATCCTGGCTCTTGGGCCGGTGTGGGTCATCATGGCCCTCTTCAATTATTCCTTCAAATTCACCGAAGGCTTTTTCTCCGTCACTGCGAACTTGGTCGTGCAGCAGTTGCTGATCTACGGCTTCCTGGGTTTCTACTATTACATGGTTCAGCTCTCGGTTTCCGCCATGGAGGGCGGCCCCGGTACCGACATAACCGGCAAGCTTTCTCACGTAATGCCACTCCTGCTGGTCACGCTGGTCGGGTTCTACGTTCTGTTACAAATACCCATCATCGCCGGCATTTTGACCGGGAGCGGACCGATAGGCACCGCCGGTGCCATTCACGGCATTCGGCGGGCGGCAAGGGGAACAGTGGACAACGCAGTTACGCGGACCACGACGCGAGCTGGCAGTTCGCTTCTTAGGAGATCAGCCGAAGGTCGTCCCCGATCTGCGGCTGATGTGGGGAAGGCGAGTATTCAGCGCGAGACGGCCAAAAACGCGTCCTCGCTATAGGGTTCACGGGTAGACGGCAGAGAAAGCGCCGAATTCGTCATCAATCGCTTGCGATCTGATGGCGGCGAGAAGCGAGTTTGAAAGCAAGGCTAAATTAAAGTGTCAAACGAACCGACTGAAACTGGCTTGGTCGACCAGCGTTATTACCAGCAAGGCAGATCGTGGGAAGACGACACCCATCGCCGTTTACGGCGGTCGCGAACATTCGCTTGGCTGCTGACCGGGGTCTTCGGCGTCATGGCGCTTCTCTCACTGGTGGCGCTCGTCCTGCTTTTTCCGCTCAAGCAATACGAACCCTATATGGTCGCCGTCGACAAAACGACTGGCCACCTCGAGATTGCACGAGCCCTGAAACCGGGGGACCTGTCCCAGGATGAAGCGGTCACGGCGGCGAACATCGTGCGCTACATCAGGGCGCGCGAGACCTATGACCCGCGCATGATCAAATCGAATTTCGATCTGGCCCAGCTCTATTCGACCGGAGCAGCTGCCGACGATCTTGTGCGGGAATTTACGCCATCAAATCCGAATTCCAGAGACAAGCGCTACGGGATGGACACGACCATCGCCGTAACAGTGAAATCGGTTTCGTTCCTGAATCGCACGACAGCCACGGTCCGCCTTTCGACCGAGGAAAAGCGGCAGAACACAACGCGGCGTGAGCACTGGGTGGCGGTAATCAAGTTCCGCTACACCAGCACGCCGCTCAAAAATGAGTATCGGTTCGACAATCCATTAGGCTTCCAGGTCACGGAATACCGGCGTGACCAGGAATCGTTGCCCGACGCCGCGCCGGCCGACAGGACGGTACAGTGAGGCGGCGCCTGAAAACGGTGGCGCTGTCGGCCGCCCTTTGCCTGGCGTTGTCGGTCCCGGCGCTCTCGCGCGACAGCCGGATTCGCTACGTCACCTTCAACAACGACAATGTCGTGACGGTCCAAGCGGCGATCGGCGTCTCGACGATGATACAGCTGAGCCCGACGGAAGTTATCGAAACGATATCGGCCGGCGACACGATCGGATGGTCGATCGTGCCGAAAAAGGGCTCGGGCATCCTTTTCGTCAAGCCGCTGGTCGAAAAGGCCGAAACCAACGTCAACATCGTCACCAACAAGCGGGTCTATTCCCTGCTCCTGGTCGGCTCGCGCGAACCGTCCTTGCGGGCGTCGTTTCATGTTCGGTTCAAATACCCCGACGAGGACGTGAACGCGCGGCTCCTCGCCCAAGCCGAAGAAAGCGCCCGCAATCCATCGCTGAAGAACATCGACCCGTCGATGCTGAACTACGACTATGCCTATCGCGGTGATGACTCGCTCAAACCGCGCGTCGTGTTCGATGACGGAACGAAAATGTTCCTGCAATTCACGGGCGACGTGCCGGCGATCTTTGTTGTCGAAGCCAAAGGCCGTGAATCTCTGGTGAACCTGCGCACCGAAGGCGAATACATGATCGTCGACAAGGTTGCGGGGCAATTCACGCTGCGGGCCGGCGACAAGACGTTGTGCCTGTACAACAGTCAATCCACATCGCAGCGCATGCCGGACCCGATTGGAGACATTTATGGCCCGGCAAAACTCGACAGGAAGAGCAAGCGCAGACAGCTCGAACAGAGGAGCCGCTGATGTCGAACATAGACTATCATGAGCTCGACGGTGGTAGCCCGGTCGCCCGGCGAAATGCAGGTTTGGGCACGAAACTCGGCATAGCCGGAATCGGGCTGCTTCTGGCCGGTGGCCTGTTGTATATCAATTGGCCGAGCGGGCCGTCCGACCGGAACGCGACATCGAACGAGGACGAGGCCTTCGAGACCTCGACTTTTCAGCCGCGCGAGCCGGCGACGCCGGCGACGGCATTGCCCCCGCAAGACCAGATTGTCATTCCGCCTCCTCCGACTCCGCCGCCGCAACAGTCGACCGATGTCGACCAGACGGTCGCACCTGGCGTCGATCTCGAGGAGCAGCGCCGCTTGCTCGAACAGCAAATGCGCGAGGCGGAGGCACGCCGACGTGCCGAGGAAGAGGCCCGTCGGCGGGAGGAGGAAGCGCGATTGGTGGAGGAAGAACGCAAGCGCAAGGAGCAGGACGAAAAGGAGCTGTGGGAGCGGCTGCGCTCGAACCAGATCGTCACCGACGGGGAACAGGACGCCCCGACAGGCGACGCGGCCGCGGCCATCGCCGGCGACGGACAGCTCAGTCCTGTCCCTGGGGCAGACCTGGACCCCAACAAGGCATTCCTCGCCCAGGCCGAAAGTAGTCGGAACGCCAAGGCGACAGCGACGAAGAACTACCGCACGGATGCCCTGATTGCAGAGGGCACCATGATCCGCGGGTTTCTTGAAACGGCCATCAACACGGACCTGCCCGGCATGGTCCGTGCGGTTGTTCGCGAGGATGTGTATTCCCTTGACGGCCGCCGCGTGTTGATCCCGAAGGGATCTCGGCTGACCGGCGAATACAAGTCCGGCATTGCTCGCGGCCAAACGCGCGTCTTTATCGTCTGGAACCGGATGATCCGGTCCGACGGCGTGTCGGTCAACATCGGTTCGCCTGGCGCTGACAGCCTTGGCCGTGGTGGCATGGCAGGTCGTGTCGATCATCACTGGCTGGAGCGCTTCGGCTCGGCGATCGTGCTGTCGATCGTTGGCGGTGCGGCGGAATACCTTTCGGCGCTCGCTGACCCGAGCGGCGGCCGGCGCCAGGAGACCATTACCCGTGTCGATCCTGTCACTGGCGAAGTGACAACGATCACGATCGATCCGGAGAGGACGGAAGAGGAAGCTCGTCAGATCGCTATCGAACGCTCCGCAAGCACGATGACCGAACTTGCCAAGGAGGCTTTCGAGGATTCGCGCAACATCCCGCCGACGATCTATGTCGACCAAGGGACGTCGGTGATCGTTTTCGTGCGGCGCGATCTCGATTTTTCGGAACTCTACGCCGATCCGGTCCAGGAAGAGCTGGCGAGGCTCAAGCGCGGCGGCAGACCGCGTGTCGCGATCGACCCTGTTCCCCTCAACATGACGCCGAAGGACAACTGGTTTCCGGCAGCACCCCCGGTGACAAAATGAACATGATCAAACACCCGGCCGCCGCTTCGCCGGCCACGTCGTCGGGCCCGTATGCCAAGTTCCCGATTTTGGAAATGGAATTGGAACCGCTTCACGAACTGCTACGGCAGGACGATGTGTCCGAGCTTTCCGTCAACAGGCCAGGCGAAATCTTTGTCGAGCGGCTTGGCGCCAAAGAAATGGAGCGGATCGTTGACACCAGGCTGACCGAGAAATGGATTCGCAACCTTGCGACACTTGTCGCCAGCTCGACCAATCAACTAGTGAATGAGGAAAAGCCGATCCTGTCGGCAGCGCTCCCCAGCGGCGAGCGCATTCAATTCGTGCTGCCGCCGGCTGCACCGGACGGCGGCGCGATTTCGATCCGAAAGCAGGTCATCATGGATATGACCGTCGACGACTACGCCAAGCGCGGCGCCTTCGAAGAAACGCGAATGGGAAATGAGCTTGGCTTGTCGGAAGAGGAAACGGAGCTGGTTGAGCTGATCGGCGGCTCCGATCCGATGACGTTTCTCGAGCATGCGGTCAAGAACCGCGTGTCGATCGTTGTTTCGGGCGGCACGTCGACCGGCAAGACGACCTTCTTGAACGCCTTGCTAAAGCTTATTCCTTCGAGCGAACGGATCATCACGATCGAGGATACGCGCGAGCTGAAGCCCGTCACGCCGAATACGGTCGCCCTGCTCTCCTCCAAAGGCGACCAAGGCCTGGCGAAGGTCGATGCGCAAGGCCTCCTCGAGGCATCGTTACGAATGCGACCGGACCGGCTGCTGCTCGGCGAATTGCGCGGCGCGGAAGCTTTTTCCTTTCTGCAGGCGATCAACACGGGACACCCCGGATCGTTGACTACAGTGCATGCCAATTCGGCACGCGCCGCCTACGAGCGCCTGGCGCTTATGGTCATGCAGAGCGGCGTCAAACTCTCGCGCGACGAGATCATGGACTACCTGAAAGAGGTGATCCCGATCGTGGTCCAGCTCTCGCGCCGGGATGCCGGCCGGCGCGTCGTGAGCGAGGTTAAATTCACAAAGGCCGAACGCCTCGGCTGATCTGAGAAGGCGAGAAATGAGGGCGTGATGGTGCAGGTCATCAAGGGACTGGTCGTGACGCTCATGGTCGTGGCCGTGGGCGTTGTTTTTTTCGCCATCGCCTATGCCGGCGTCCATTGGTACGAGACGGACTCCTTCGCCCTGATCCAGGATCTCGACCGGGATCCCTTTGCCACGCTGCGCCGCGCCTACGCCGATGTTGCCGTTCTCGGTTACTATCAGCAGGCGCTTTATGCGGCCGGCCTGGCGCTCATTGGCATGATGGTGCTGGCTGTCATGACCGTGCTGATGACGCGAAAGGCATCGAATGACGCCAAGTTTCTTAGCTTGGCCGAGGTAAACCGGGCCGGCTTGACGAAACGCGGCGGCGTCTTCATCGGCCGCGCCGGCGGCAGCCTCGTGAATGTCATCGGGGCGTTCACCCAGCGCGGTTCTAACAAGAGGCACTTGACCAAGCCGAAGCTCCTAGGCGGCAAAAAACTATGGGTCAATGGCGACGATGTCGGCGGTTTCGTGGTCGGGCCGCCGCGATCGGGCAAAGGCGCCGCGCTGATCATCCCGAATGCCCTGCTCTGGCCGGATTCGCTTGTCCTGCTGGACATGCGCGGCGAGACGTATCAGGCGACAGCGGGTTATCGCTCGACCTTTTCCAAGGTCATTCGGTTTTCGCCTGCCGACGAAAAAGGTGAGACGGAATGTTATAATCCGCTCGATTTCATTAGCCTCGACACCGACCAGCGCGACATCGACATCCGCAACATCGCCGCCGCGCTCTTTCCGCGCCCTACGACAGGCGAAACCTATTGGGTCGACGACGGTCGCATACTCTTTGCCGGGGTGATCTCCTACGTCATGGAGACGCCCCGCCTCGAGGACAGCCAGCGAACGCTGCGCCAGGCGCTTCGCATCATGAATGGCGCCGACCGGCCGTTCCTGGAATGGATTCAGGCACTCCGCGACGAGGAAGCGAGGGAAATTTCCGACTACACTCTGCAGATGCTCGCCAGCTACGCCGACATGTCGGACAAACAGTTTTCCGGCCTGTTTGGCAGCGTGAGAACCGGACTAAACCCGTTCATGAACGAGCGGCTTTTGCGTGCAACCGACAAGAGCACGTTCGACATCCGCAATCTCAAGCGGGAGAAGGTCTCGCTCTATCTCGACTTCCGCATCGAGCAGATCCGCTCGATCGGGCCACTGTTCAACGTCCTGATTTCGCAGCTGATGAACTATATGGCGAAAGAAGTGCCTGGGCAGGGTGAGCATCGCGTACTCATTCTGCTCGACGAGTTTCAGAACCTCGGGAAGCTCGAAAACGTCATGGAGGCGGCCACCATCCTCGGCGGCTATGGCGTGCCGATCTGGTTCTTTGTCCAGTCGCTCAAGTCGGTGGACACCATCTATCGCGAGGAAGGCCGAAAGACGCTGGTCAACTCCGCGCGGGTCCAGGTGTTTTTCGGCGCGCAAGACGCCGAAGACCTGAAATACATTTCCGACACGCTGGGCGAGCGCACCGAAGTCCAGAAGGATGTCAGCAAGACCCAAGCGACGATGTTCGACATGCATCACGCGCGCACCGTACATGTTAAGGAGGTCCGTCGGCCCTTGATGCGCCCCGACGAGATCCGCACCATGAGCCGCAACAAATGCATCATCCTTCCTCGCGGCTCGCATGCGGTTTTCGGCACGCGCAATTTTTATTTTGCCGACGCTGAGCTGTCGAAACGTGCCTGGATGCCGATTCCGGCCTTCAAGGCGGCGGCCGCCAAGGTGGACACGGAGCCGGATGCCGGCCGGAAAGCAGCACCACAACCAAGCGCTGGTTTTGGCGATATGTTGGTTCCGCCGCGGTTTGCGCGCGCGAACGAAACGGCGCCGGCATTAACGCGGCCGCGCGGTGCTGTTTTCGCGGCCAAGGCCGGCCGGCGCCTTCCCCCACCAACGCGCCCGGTCACCGTGACGACCTACATTGCAGCTAACCCCAAACCATCGACCAGCCGGCCACCCTTCCCTCGGAACAAGCCCGACCTGGCAGCGATTACGCGCGCCGCCGGGCGAAACGGCGCAGTATCGACAGAAGCACAGGCAAAGATAGCGGAGGCAATCAGCCGGGTGGCGAAGGTCGCCGCGAAGGCGGCCAATAAATCGGAAGCAGACGCCGGCTTGCGCGATCTCGAGACGGCCTTGCAGGGCGTTGATTAGGGTCCGTACTCAATTAGGATTCCCGATGGGATGGAGTTGTGATTCAAGGGTTCTGATTTGATCGGAGGCCTTGATGCGGAAGCAACTCTACTGGCTAAGCGATGAGGATTGGGCGCGGATCGAGCCGCTGTTGCCGCGCGGTCGGCGCGGGGCGCATCGGGTCGATGACAGGCGGTCATCAGCGGCATCATGCATATGCTGCGTTCGGGCGCCCGCTGGCGCGACTGTCCTCTGGAATACGGACCTTACACGACGGTCTACAATCGCTTCAATCGCTGGAGCCGGCAGGGCATCTGGCTGGCGATGTTCAAGGCGCTCACTGGCAGAACAGGTGTGATCGGGACGGCGGCGATCGACGCCTCGCATGTGAAAGCGCACCGGTCGGCGGCCGGCGGAAAAGGGGGGCCTTCGAAGAGGCCATCGGGCGATCGCGCGGGGGCCGCACGACCAAAATCCATGCGTTGACGCCGCCGGTCGACCGCGCATCCTGATGATCGCGCCGGGCAATCTGCACGACGTTATGATGGCAGAAGAACTCTTAAGCGCCGCTGGACAGGTCGGGCGGCTGCTTGCCGACAAAGCTTACGACACCAATCGCCTTCGCAGCTTTCTCGCCGAGCAAAGGATCGAAGCGGTCATCCCCTCTATCGCAAGACGAAAGCCGCTGCTCCCTTACGACCGCGAGGCTTACCGCCAGCGCAATCTCATCGAGCGGATGTTTGCCAGGCTCAAGGACTTCCGCCGCATCGCAACCCGCTACGACAAACTCGCAAGGAACTTCCTTGCTGGCATTCTTCTCGCCGCAGCCATAACCTGGTGGCTCAATTGAGTCCGGACCCTAGTCAAGACCCTGCAAAAGTCAGTGCGGCGCGCCGCCTTGAAAAAGATACCGATATCCGGTCGTCGTCATCCAGCGCGCCCGCGCCAGATGGGTTTCCCAAGCTCTGTGTGCCCGGTCCGGTTCGCGGTCAGGTTCTATATGCAGTACGACACGCGCCACTTCGCGCCAATCGGCATCCTCCGCCGCTGCGTCAAGCAAACGCAGATAGGTCACAAAGTGTTCTTCGTCATAGCCCGTGAGAATCGGGGATTTGGGTGCCTCGTCCGCAACATCAGGATCAAGCGGCGGTTTTTTCGGCATAGCGACTGCTCCTTATCGTCGTCGCGACCGCCCCGCTATGCCAGCGATCGCGCACCTGCCTATGGCGCATTCGCCTTGGTACATCATCGGTCCGTTTGTCAAATTCACAAGTGGAGTGTAGCGCGAAATGAGACCTGGCGACCCAAGCGATCATCCCGCGGGAAGGTCGCAGAAGGGGTTGGAAGTACGGTTCGTCCCGTCCATCTGAACGAGCAAGGAGCGCCAGAAGCGGTCATTTCGGTGAAGGGCGCTTTGAGTCAGTCCTTAAGCCGACCTAGAACATACTAACGCCTATACCAGTAGTCGGTCCGGCCGTTCGAAACCACACGAGCGCCGCACTCTGAATCGCCAGAGAAGGCGTTCATCGACTTTGCAGCGAGCGAACCGGATTCAGTGGGATGCTAAGGAGAACTTGGAGGAACTTACTGAAGCACCCTATTGATAAGGTGGCTAGAGAACCTGAGGGGAATTAATGGAAACCTACTGCAACGGAATCGCTCGGATCAGGCACAGTGCGACCGGCGAAATCTACGAGATCGAAAGCGATGAGCTTGATTGGGATGCAGTCGGTGGCGACGAGCGCCAGATGGGATCGGAGATCCACTACGAAGCCGTTATCGATCACCCGGAGCTAGGGGAGCTGACCTGGGGCCTGTGGGAGTATCCGGTCGGTATCGAGAACTATCATGCGACGAATGCAGGACCGCATGAGATAATCGAGGATTTCGACTACGGCCTCGAGCATGGTGAACCCGAGCCTGACGAATGGCTCGATTACATACCCCCTGAAAATCCGTACACGATCTTCATGAGCTCCTATCACCATACTGGTGACCTGCTCGCAGATCATGGGAAAGAAAACGGCGGCCACCTCCTCAACCGGATGGTGTTTTCGCATCAGGTCACGGCGTTGGAGGCATATCTGGGCGACACGCTGATAAACCACGTCATGGCAGATGTTGCCGCCATGCAACGCCTGATCGATCAGGATGATGATCTAACGAAGGAGAAGTTCACGCTCGCCGAGATCGCGAAGGACCCGGGGTTGGTCGAGCGCAGGGTCCGGGAACACCTGCGGTCGATCCTGTACCACAATCTCGCGAAGGTCGACGTCCTTTACAACATTTCGTTTGGTATTCGGATACTGAGCCTCGCGACGGACAAGTCCAGCTTGTTCAAGGCCATAATGCTCCGTCATGACTGCGTTCATCGGAACGGCTTCGACAAGAACGGCGACGAGCTCAGAGTCTTCACGAAGGCGTTTGTTCAGGAGACGGCCGATCTGATCAAGGAATTCGTCGAGAGCATCGAGCAGGCGATCAGCACGCGATCCGCTGACGCCACCTAAACCGCATCATGCAGCGGACAGGTCGGCCGGCCCAAGGTAGGTGATATCGATCCTGTTGACGTCCTGAGCCACCTGGGCGAGCACCAATCCCGCTCGCGCTGGATTGAGCGCGGCCTGTACCGTGCCAAGCAGCGCACCATCGGCCGAGAGCACCCGTGGCTGATCGCCCCAATGGTGAAGCTGGACAGGCGTTCCCGGCGGCGGCGGCACGCCAAGCCATGACACGTTCGCCCAGTATCGACGGTCGGCCCAGGTGCGGTTTTCCGGTGGGGTGAAGCTTTGCGTGAATTCCGTCCACATCGCCTTCGTCTCGGCCGTCAGCCAGTCTGCCTGGGCGCTCCACGCCGCGACGGCTTCCGAGTTGAGCCATTGCCGAAGCTCCTGAGCCGTCTGGAAGGCGGCGCCAGTGTCGGTGACGGCCTTGATAGCCGCGAGCCTTGAGTTGAAGCCCGCCTGGATCAAGATGGCGGCAGATTGATTCAACGTTCCGGTCTCGACGGCGGGAACGGCAAGGCCGAGCTCATGGTCTTCGAGTGCGAGATCAAAAACGCCAACCGTATCGCCGTTCGCGGCCGCACGGACGCGGATCGCCTCCATGGCCCATGGAAGACGATAGACTAGGCCTCCCTCGATGAACCGCAGCGTCTCCGACTCCTGACCGGCGGCGATGGCAGCAAGAGGCTGGCCGAGGAGCCAAGCGCGCAGGATATCGCGCCAATTCGCCGGCATGGGATCAGGGGTGAAGGGATAGAACGCGAAGACGCGCTCCGCCAAGCCCGTGATCGCCGCAATTGCCGCCTCGGCATCGCCCTCGAGGATCCCGCCGTTGGCCTGAATGAGCAGAAGGTTCGCATCTGCCGCGACGGCGTCCAGCGCATGCCCCGTCGTCAGCCCGACCCCGGCCAGGAAATAGCCCCGGCGGCGCGCTGCCGTCGACTGGCTCCAGATAAGGCGGCTGCGGGACGCAAGGCCCGCCTTCAGAACTTGCTGTACCTGCTCGTTCTGACGGAGCAAGCGACGGTGCCATAGGGAGGACTGTAGGATGTCGTCCAGCGCGGCCTCGATGCCCTCGTCAGGGATATCATTTTCGCCAATGAGGCTGAGGATGGCCGTGTCGAGCGTCGCGACATGTCGCTCCCAATCGGCGAGCGCACGCTCGCGGTCCTCGGGCTTTTCATTTCCGATCTCAGGAAAGGTCCAGGCGGCGGCATTGTTAACGACATATTCGACGAGCTGATTGAGGTCGCCACCGATTCGAGCGCGCATGCGCGACAGCAAAGCTGCGATCAGCTGAACGAGTCCACTCTCCATATTGCGCGCGCCAAGATCGTTGATCAGGGCCTCCCAATTGCGACGCTTCTTCGCGATCTTGTCGAACATCGGAAAGAGCACGATGCCCTCGACGTCTACATAGGCCCGTCCGGCTCGCCCGATAACGTTTTTGAACTCTGAAATCTCGATTCGTTCGCCGAATCGGTGGAGGGAGTGCATGACCACCGCCGTCGCCGAGAGGTTGAGACCCTGCGCCAGAGTTGGCGATGAGATCGTGACCTTGATACGTTATCGCGTAGCAGCCGCTCAACCTCCTTACGATACGCAGTTGGTAGTGCCCCGTGGTGCAATGCCACGCCAAGGCGGAGGCATTTGAGGATGGCGCTGTTCGGGCCGAGCCATTCTTCGCCCAGCGCGATCGCGGTGTTGAGGACCGCAGGATCGGCTTCGAGCAAGGAGCTCAGAGCGTCGCGCTGACGGAGATCGACTATCACGTCTGCGAACGGTTCCACGCTGCGTCGCTCGGGACAGAAGATGAGGACAGTCTGCCCATCTTCGATCAACCGCCAGGCTGTCGCCAAGCAGAGCTCGCGCTGATCGTCGGGGAATAGCCGGGTTCTACGACGCTTAGGCGGCACCCAGTTCGGCGGCGCCGCTCCCGTGAGGAACCGCTGGACCCAAGGCCGCTCCTCGCCGACGCGCAGGTTCAACCGCGCGGTGGGCGATGTCCATACGACCTCACCGAAGCGCAGCCGGGTCGGCCGCCAGTCGTGCTTGATGAGGCCACCCGGATGATCTCGCCGCAGCCATCCGGCGAAGTCGTCGAGCTGGTCGCCGTCGGGCAGTATGGCCGACAGGCACACGATCCGCCGTGTGTGCGCATCTGGGCGCCGAAGCAGTCGCTGAATCTGCACCTCGTAGCGGACCTCGCGCTCATTGAGTCCGATCATGTGGCCTTCGTCGAAGACGAGCAGGCCAACATCATCAAGAAGGGAGGGATCGTTGCGTAGCGCGAAGTCGAGCTTCTCCGGCGTTGCGACGACGATGTCGCGTTCCCGGATCGCGTCTTCATCGAAGCCGCTTACCCCTATGCTGCCGTAGAGGGCCGAGATTGTCTTGCCGAGTGGACCAAAGGTCCTCTGCAGGATTGTCTCCGTCTGCGCCGACAGCGCGCGAAGCGGCGTTATGAAGACCACGCGCTTACCGCCAGCCAGGCAGCGCAGGATGCACAGCTCGGCGATCCGTGTCTTGCCCGCGCTTGTCGGAAGTGAGACCACCAGGTCGTCGGACTGGTCAACCGCACGGGTCGCCGCCTCGATCTGTGACGGCCACAGGTCGACCTCGGCCTTCGGGCGCCGTTGCAGCAGGGCGATGAACAGTTCACGGAGTCGAGGCCAGTCGGCCGCTTCGCCGCCGGCGGGCTGGAGTGGCACCTTTTCGTGGAAGGTGCTCGACCAGAGATCCGACAAGAGGTGGAGCGCGATGCGATTTGCCCACCACTGCGGCAGCATGTTCATCTCGCTGCAAATGGAAAGGCTCACGCGTAGCCGCTCCAGCGCCTGGTCGAGCAGCGGTCGCTCGCCGCGTTCCAGCGCGAGGAGGAATAAAGACATGGACGTCATGAACGCATCAGTTAGCGCCGTGTCGAGGCCTTCGAAGAGGAACTCGCTGCCGCCGTCAAGCGGGCTGGCCGCGCCCTCGACCTGATCGAGGTTGGCCTGGATGGCGGCGGCGATCCGCGCGTCGCTTCCTTCGCCCGAAACCCGATAGTCAAGGACGCCGGCGCGCAGATCGCTGAAGTTCCGCCGCATCAACTGGGCAAGGATGCGTTCGACCGGCGAGAAATTCTCGTCGGCTTCGACGATCGCGAGCAGCGAGTAGGCGCGGGCGGAGAGATGCGCGAGATGATAGCTTGCAGCCGCCATGACGAAATGGAAGTCGCGATCGGCCTCCAGGCGGTCGCCTTTGGCGATCACCGCCTCAAGGGCGGTGGCAGCCTGTTCGAAGGCGGTGCGCGCCGGTGCAGCGTCGCCGCCAACCTCACGAAGGCGAAGGCCAAGCCCGAGAAGGGCGTAGCCGTAGGAATGCAAGTCGTAGCTGAGTTGGGGCGCAAAGGCCGGCGCGTCCGGCGGAAGCGCGCCGTCCCGCCAGATGATCGCTCGCGCCTGGCCGCGTGCGATGAGACGGCCGCGAAAGCCGGCGGTCGCCGCTTCTGTAATGTCAGCCGCGATTGCTTCAGGCGTTGTTGGCATCGGCGATCACTCGATCATAGACCGCACCGATGAAGGCGGCGTGGCCCTCCACTCGCAGGCCGATACCCCATTGATTGATGGGTCCCGGGTAGGCCTGAAGAGAGGCGGTTAGCAGGGCGTCCGGCGCATTGCCAGAAAATGTGAAAAGCAGATGCTTGACGTTCTGCAGGGGAATGCCGTGCTTGAGCAGCGCATCATCGATCGCGTCGGCGAGCGGCAGATTGTCCAGCTCTAGCAGGCGTGCCGAGATGAAGGACAGTGCATGAGCGGAAGGCAGCCCGCCATCCTTGTCCAAGCCCGCCCGAGCGTCGGTAAGGACCTGAGCTGTCAGCGCCACGCGGCTCTTCGCCTCGGTCTTCAGAAAATGCAAGCGCTCGGTGGCGGCATCTTGAAGGATGCCGATTACGTCCTCACCCCGCATCGCCATGTTGCGATGATCCTTCCAGCGCAAGCGCTTGATCGGCGCGCGGTATCCGCCGCTGTGGGCGTCGATCCACTCCGTTGCGTAGATCTCGCCGAGATCGCCGGAGCGGATCGCCTTGGTGGTCGGGAGCTTGCCCTCTATCAGCGCTGCCGCGGCCGGCTTGCCAAGACGTGCGAGCGCGCGCGCCACCTGCTCCTCTGATGCATAATGCCCCGGCACGATGGCCGCCGTCGCCTGAATCCCCGTCACGAGGCTCGCGGTCTGCCCGGTCATCACCCTGCGGAAGTGGTTTCCAACCGGCTCGTCGACGGAAAGACACCAATCATTGAACTGCGCCACGCTCTTGCTCCCGGTCAGTGAGGAAAGAGATCGCGGACGCGAACGAAGGCGGCACCGGTCTCGGCGGCTCGGCGAACCTTACGTTCGAGAACTTCGGTGAGCGGAATCTCTCGGTCCAGCATCTCGTAGAGGTCGAGACCGTCCATGCAGATGACCCGCTTGCCGCGCCCAAAGGCGACAAGGCCGTCATAGGTGAATCCGCTGTTGCTGCGAACAGGCCTCGAGTCCAGGCAGCCTTTTGCTCAATCTTGCCATGGAAGGTGTGAAGCTCGGCGACGCCGATGGGCTGGCCGTGCCACTTGGCCTCGAGCAAGTAAATGTCGCTTCCAAGCAGGAAGCTGCCGTCGATCTGTTCGCCTCGGAGGCGGAAAGGATCTTGGGCGGCCAGGCCGAATGCATCGAACAGGTCCTTGAGAAAGCCCTCGAACGCATAGCCGCGCGCCTGCGGGCCGAGAGACGTGACCTGCAAGAGGTCCGATTTGATCTTCGCGATCTTCTGCCGGTCCACTGCGCTGGCAGTTGCGCTGCGTGCTGCTGGTTGCGGAGCGGCGCTACCCGAGAGCCGGTTGATCAGCCTTTGGTGGCGGGTCTCGGCATTGACGACAGGATCCTTGCTGCCAGTACGGGCGAGATATTCCGAGCGGTGCTCCCAGAGTGCCGTGAGGGTACGGACCGCAGTGGCGTCGTCGCAGCTTTGCAGGAAGTAACGCAGGCGTTTGCCCTTTGAACCTCCATTCACCGCATATTTCGGATCGTCGATGCTGACCTTGAGCTCGGAGGCGAAAAAGTCCGAGAAGCTGGCGTCGGAGAAGTCCAGCACAAAGCCAGGCCCTCGGACGAAGTCGACGAGGTCATCTACGAGACGCAGATCGATGGACCGAATCGAGCTAATAGACTTCGCTCCCCAAAGAACGGGACCATATACATTAATGCCTTCGCGGAAATTCCCGATTTTCGCAAGCATATCGTCGAAAAGAAGGTGGATCGTCATCGAAGACATGGGCCGTCACACCATAGTCGACTCGTAGATTCTTGACGCGCGCTGCGTCCGGTATGAGCTGCAAACCTTGCATGTGGCGATGTATCGTAACGTTCCTGGCCTGATCGAAGGACGATTGCCTTGCGCTTCGCCTCTCGAAATAACTATCGAATCGGCCCGGCAACCATCTCTGCCTATTCCCATTGAGTGGAACGGCGGCATCGCGCAAAGCTGGCCAATGTCCGCTTTCCCGAGTCGACCTGTCGCGGTCGCGGTTGCAGCGAATGACTGTTCTTGACCCACCCCGTAGCCGACATTTAGCGTGCGTTGGCGAACATTTGGGTCACTTCGTTCCCTTGACCTCCCATCAGGGTCGTCCGCAAGGGGTCCGACTCACGTCGTTTGAAAGGCTGCCAACCCTCTACTCAACGCTCCCGATCGTCGTCCAAAGAGCGCTGAGTGTCGCGGTTTTGCCGTTCGACACGGGCCGCCTGCTGCTCGGCCTTCTTTCCCGCTGCGGAGCCCGGCGCGGCCTGTCTGTCGGGCTGCCTTGGGTTCTGCTCGTTCGCGCGGTCTTGAGTCTTGGCCTGCCGTTCTTTTTCGCGAAGAGAGCGGCCTTCGTCTCGCACCGAGTCAGTGGCCCCGGTTCCGCCAGTAGCCGCCTGCACCCGCACGTCATTCAGCCGTTCGTTCAAGAGGCCGTTCATTTCCTCGCGTATGCCAGCGAGCTCGTGCTTGTCCTCCTTCTTCGACAAGGAGCCGTCGATCCGATCAAAGGCCTTGTTCACATCCGCGATCTTGCGGCGAAGTTCCAGCGGCGACAATTCCATGCTCATGATCTCCTGTATGCGGCTGGCTAGGTCAATTAGAGTATCAACTTTTTTGATCGACCGCGATAGCGGTGTCACCACCCCGCTTGACGCCGGCGTCGCGCGAAGTTCGGACCTCTGAACCGCCGCGACCTCGGCGATAGCGGCCGAAAACGCTGCTGCGCCGGCGTCCGCTCGCGACCCGGGCATGGCCTCGCGCAACATGGTGGCCGTCAGCTGCCAGCCACTTGAGATCCCTGCCCCATGGGCGGCGATGGTCTTTGCCTCGAAAAAGGCCTGACGCTTCGCTTCGACGCGTTGCGCGATCGTCGATGAGACAGAGTAACGCGTGTCCCGCTTCGATCGTTCGTACGCTCCGGCCTGGCGCATGTTGAAGGGCCGCGAAGCGGCAAAATCCATGCGGCTGGTCGCCACCATGGCAATCCCCTCCTCGCGAGCTTTTTCGGCGAAGGTCGCCCGCCAGTCATAGAGGTCAGCTTTGCTGAAATGCAGCTGCCGGCCGCTCTCCGAGCGCGCGAGGATCATCGCGTGCACGTGGACGTGCCCGGTCTCCGGATGATGAGCGATCGCCCATTTGTGGTCAGGGATCTTTTCGGCAAGCACGTTCTCGGCCGCGCTCAGCAACGCCCGCGTGTCCGTGCCGGCCCTGGCCGAAAAGACGACGTGATAAACATTGCGTGGCTCTACCGTCTTGAAATCCGCCTTCCACGACGCATAGAGGGCTTGCGCGGCCTTGTCCGCACGCTGCCCGGCCGGCAGCTCTTCGCCATCGGACTTGATCACACCGGTATTGGCGCGAATGAACTTTTGCAAAAAATATTGGCCGCCTCTTTCGGTCGAAACGGCGGCTTTGATCTCAGCCTGGCCGGCGACGCCTGCGTCCTTCAGCCGGGCCGTGATCCCGTCATCCGCCCGTTGCAGGACCCCTCCCCTGCCGTTTTCGTGGTCGAGCTTCTGCAACGCCTTTGCAAGTGCTGCCGCTTTCATGTCGGTGTAGGCATAGACCTTCACGGTGGTGCCGGCGCGCGCATAGACGAAGGGCTTGCTGCCGAACGCGGCATTCAAGGCGTCGTGCAGATCATCCCGGCCGGGATCGCCGGAGAGGTCGACGTCGACCTCGATGAAATTCGTGTTCTGGAACGGCTCGCGAAAGTCTTCCTGCCACTCGTCCAGAAGCGCCCGTCGCTGTTCGCGGGTATCGACACTAAGTCCCGAACTCGTGAAAACCTCGATATCGTGTTTCTTGCCGTCCTCATCGGGCCTGGTGCCGAGATATTCGAGCAAGGCGCCGGCAGCACCCTTCGTCCCCGCAGTCGAAATGACCTTGAACACCGCTGGCTGCGCGCCGGCGGCGATTCCCGCGCGCGCCGCGATCGCCTGCGCATGGCTTGGTCCGCGCGTGGTCTTTGCGACAGAGGTCGGAACCGGACGGCCGCCACCGCCGCCCCCTCCCCGTCGCCGTCTTTCATCTTCGTCATTGGCGACCGCCATTGAAGCGACTTTGGTGAAAACGGCGATCGGGTCATTTTGCCCGGTAAACGGCCGCAGCGCGCCGCTAATGGTTACAGAGTCCTTCGGGCCGGCAACTGCTGCCGGCGCCGTGAGGGGTGCTGCAGGCGCGTTTGGCGTCGAAATTCCGGTGGCAGCAAATTTCACGGCTCTTGGCGCGGCCGTTTTCGCTTGCGCTCCAACGGACGCCCGCTGCGTCGACGAAACTTTTGCGCTGCCCTTCCCTATCCCCGCAGCACGCCCGGCCGATCGCGTCGCCGGTGGACTGTCGGTGCCCAGTGTCGCTACCGGTGAGCTCCAGGCTGCTACAGTGGTGGCATAAGCCCGCCGCCGGATCTCCTCTGCGTCCGACAGCTCGTCCGCTATCCCTGCCTCGACCGCCGGCGCGGTACCGCCAAGCATCGCGTCAATGCTGAGCGCCAGCTCGGTGAAATACCCGCTCATTCATCCGGGCTCCGTCGCGACCGCGCTGGCCGCGCCATGGCCGCAAGCCGCTTGGTCATCGGCTGCATCATTCCGAGAAGCGCCGCGAGGCTCTTGGCGAGCGCTGGTTCATAGCCGACACGCCCGGCATTCATGGCGCGAACGGCCTGATTGAGGTTGCCGCCGATCTTGCGCATCTGCTCGTGAAGTCCCTCGATCGCGGGCCGATCGACATCGGCCACCGGCAGAAACAGCCCTGTTTCGGCGCGCAAAAGACGGCGGATGACCTCGGATTCCGGCACTCCTTCGCGCTCGCTGGCGGCGGTGAGTGCCGCCTTTTCGTCGGCACTCACGCGGAACCTGACGACTTCTCCGTAACTGACGCGCTGGCGTGGCACGGCCTAGTTTTCCCCATGTTTTCCAACCTAAGCCCGCAACGCGGGTGCGCAAAAGGGATTTGTTCCACAAATCTCGCTATCCTGCCAAAGAAGAAATAACTTAAACATGAGGGAAAAACAAGAGAAACACATGCGCCGCTTCGGGTGCATTCATTTTCATCCTACACGCTGCCGCGCATACATCGTTTATAATGGCACGATGCTTTAGCACTATAACGCTATTACTCTATGCCGTCACAACGGTGTAGCGACACACCGTCACAATGGCGCAGCGTCATGACGGCACAACGCTGCAATTCATGGCGGCATAACATCATGATGGCATGGCCGTGCAGCGGCATAAATTAAAGTATCAAATTGCTTGAAAGTTGCAGCGCCGCAACGTTATAAATCAGAACGCTATAGCGCTTTCAGCGAAGGACGGAGCCTGATGATCATCACCGTTGCCGTGGCAAAAGGCGGCGTTGGAAAATCCACGCTCGTGCGTGCCTTGGCGAGTGTCGCCGCGCACCAAGGCCACCAAGTTTTTGTCATTGACGCCGACGAGCGCAAGAATATCGACCGCTGGTCGATGCTACTCGACCGCTTCGGCAACAAGCCCGACAATCTGGAGATCGTGGCGGTCACGACGCCCACCGAAATCCTCGCTCTCGCCCAGGAACGGGACAGGCAAGGCAAGCTGGTCATCATCGACACCGAAGGCAAGACCAATGACGAACTGACCGCTGCGCTTTTTGCCGCCGACATCGCCGTGGTGCCGGTGCATCTTGCCATGGACGACATCACCGCCGCTCATCAGCTTGTAAACGGTCACATTCCCCTGGTCGCAGACAACCGCGGCTTTGCCCTGCCGGTGATGTATGTGTTCACGAACAACACCGTGATTGACAAGCGGGCAAGGGCGCTTGCCGACTTGCGGGAGATCATCCAGCAAGACGGCACACGAATTGCCGGAGATGAAATGCCCTACCGCATTGCTTACAAGGACATGCAGACCGGTGCGACGCTCTACGCGGGCGGCCGAGTGGACCCGAAGGCGATAGTCGAATCCGAGGCGATATTTGCCGAGATTGTCCAGTATGTGATTGAGGCAAACCGGTCGGCCGCAGCGGAGTGACGTGATGGACAACAACGCCAAAAAGGACGCCCTGCTGAGCGTGATGCAGCCGGCTTCGCCTGCGCTTCCCAAGCTCAATCGCCCAAAACTCGAGCTGAGCGGCACCGATATCCGCAAGGTGAAGGAAGAGGGCGAAAAACGCGATCCTGTCGCTGGAAAATCGCTCCGGGAAGACAAGAGAGAGCCGACGACCATCTATGTCGCCGCCAAGGACAAGCGGCGCCTGCGCTTGCTCGCTGCTTCGGAAGGCAGGCGGGTCAATGATTACTACGTTGAAGCCGTCAATGATTTTCTGGAGAAGCACGCCGATCGCCTTCCGAAAATGTGACCGCGTTTCGCGCTGTCAAGGCAACCGCTTCGCGGCGCACTGATCTGCGGCGCAGATCCACGCGACCTTGACAGTGCTCAAGCACGGTCACCGGGGCTTGGGAGCATCGACGGGCCATTCTGCCCGTCGATGCGGGCCGCACCTACAGCGCCCAAACTATATCTTCGCGCTTGACGCGTCGTTCGCCAACCCCACGCGATCAGCGCAGGGCTGGTCGACCTTGGAGATTTCGGAAGCTGCTTGTGTACATCCGCCTCTTGTCAGAGCATGGAAGATCCTGGAATTGGTATCCGCGGCTATTTCCAGTGGATTGCCGACGAAACCCCGGCCTCCGTGAGTTCCAGTGGCATGTTGTAATTGCCATAGGTAGGCGAGGATGATGCAACAGAGGATATGCAGATCATGACGACGACAACCGAAATCGCCGACAAGATTGCCACGGAGCAGAGCCTGAGCAAGGCGCAGGCCAAGGCAATCGTGGAGAGCGTGTTCAACGAGATCTCGGGCGCCGCCCGATCGGGGTCGGAAACCAGCATACCGGGCTTCGGCAAGTTCAAGGTCAAGGACACGCCGGCGCGTGAGGGGCGCAACCCGTCGACGGGCGCCACGATCAAAATCGCCGCATCCAAGAAGCTCTCCTTCACGCCGGCGAAAGCGGTCAAGGACGCGCTGAACGGCTGACGTTCGCGCCGACCCATCACTATAATGAATCGATCCGAGTTCGGTGATTCAAACCAATCATTGGACGCCGGATTCCGGCTGCGCGATTCTGCTCGCAATGATCGCGCAGCAGTATCGCCTCTATATCGAACGCCGGGACGCAGGCCGGAACATGGCCCGTTTCTACGCGCTGTCGATCGAGGAAACGCTGTTCGGCCAGGCCTGCCTGGTTCGCAGATGGGGCCGGATCGGAACGACCGGCCGCGTGGTCCAGCACTCCTTCGACGATGAGGGCGAGGCCCTCGGGCTATTTCTCGAGCTGTTGCACGCCAAGCGGATGCGCGGCTATCGGCCCAGGTCCGCCGGTCGACATGCAGAAGTGGCCCCGCCCAGGTGACGGGGCCACACCAGTCATCGCCGGTTGGCGAGCTCGAGCAGCACGTCGCCGTGGCACGCCTCTGACGCGCACCAGCACACGAGATCCTGACCTCGCAATTCGTCGAGCGTTTCGAGCAGTTCGGGCTGTGATGCAATCCACGCCCGATACTTCGCGATAACCTCGGCGCGCGAGCCATCGGGACCGATGACGAAGGGGTTTCCCCATTTGCTCGGCCGCCCGATATAGACGCGCCCGGGCGCGGCCGCTTTGCCCACGCTCCGGGCGTTGAGAACTCTGCACATCACGGTGCTCCTTTCTGCATGAGGGGTGGCCCCGCCTCGCGGCGGGGCCATCCGATCCGGGCTCAGAACGGGATGTCGTCCGTCTCCTCGGTCTGATTGCCGGCGCTGTCGCGCTTGGGCCAGGCGAGGAAGTCGACGGCGTCGGCGATGATCTCGGAGCTGTAGCGCTCGATGTCGTCGTTGTCCGTCCACCTTGTGTAGTGGATGCGCCCGCGCACCGCGACCTTCATGCCCTTGACGCAGTGCTTCTGCACCGTCTCGGCGAGGCCGTTGAAGCACTTGATGCGGTGCCATTCGGTGTCCTGCTCGGTGTAGCCATCCTTGCCCTTGACCACCTTGCCGTCGGTGCGGCGCGGGCGGGAGGTCGCCAGCCGGAAGTCGGTGATCTTGGTGCCACCGCGGGTGTTCATCATATCCGGATCGTTGCCGATGTTGCCGGCGAGAAGAACGATGTTGGTCATTTCCTGTCTCCATTTTGCTCGTCCGGGGGACTGTCCCTCCGAACGAGACCCGGCCAAGGACAGCGGGAGACGCCTGCAACCGAGCGGAACGCGACGGCTTGTCCCCAAGGCAAGGAGTGGTGCGGGCAGGCGCGCAGCGCCAACACGGTCCGCTGCCGCGCGGGATTGCGGCCGGAAACCGAATGGACTTAGGGGCTCATTTCGTTTCGGAGGGATTTTGCCACCGGCAGCTCAGAGGGACAGGATAGGTACAGCCGTTTCACTTCCAGCAATCGCGCGTTGTCCGGGATGTCGCCATGACATGCGGCACATCTCCGACGCCCGGCGGTGCCTCTGCTGCGGGTCGATATCAAGATCGCGACAAGGGCGTTCAGCGCCGCCGAGCAGCGTCCCATGCACCGGCACTTGAGGCCGGCAACGCGACGGCGAGATGGTTTCGCCCAGCCCCCGATAGGCTGAAGGATCCACGGTGTGCGCACGCACTAACACCGTGGCCGTGGGCGGCACCGAGGATAGAGCCGGCGGTCACCCCGATCTCGCCCAACCGCCCTCGCTCGCCGATCTCGCGCAGCCCCAGATGACCTTGGGACGACCTTTCCTGCCAGCGCGCGGATCGGTCCCCCTCCGGGAGAGAAGATGGCGCGCCATCGTCATGTTCTCCGCCAGCAGGGCTCGGTCGGCCGCAGAACGCGATGGAGATGGCCGGCATAGACGCCGACGGCCTTACAATAGACGGCCATCGGCGCCTTGTTTCGCGCCCAGCTCTGGTCGGCGCGCTGCCGGGCATCGGGGAAGGTCCGTGACCCTCCCCGCCTGCTATCGGTGCGTGAAACATCAGGCGGCCTCGCGCTCGTCGGAAGCCGCGGGCTGAAGGCCGTGCAGGAAGGCGACGGCGCGCTGCGCATGGGCAGCGGCCGAGAAGATTGCCCGCTTGTCGTCTGCGAGCACCTTTAGCCACGAGCCGAGATAGCTTGCATGGTCAGAACGCGGTTCGAGTTCGGGCGCGATGCCGAGATCGGCGCAGAGGAAACAGCTTCCGAGCTCGGCGATCAGTTCTTCGCGGGCTCGCTCGCTTCGATCCTTGCTATAGCGGCTGAGATCGCGGTTCACCCGATGCGGCGCCGACGTCCAATGCGTGGCTTCATGACTGAGGGTCGCCACATACGCCGCGGCATCGCGGAACGTCTGGAACGGCGGCATCTGGATATGGTCAGTGACCGGCGAAAAGTAGGCGCGATCACCGCCATGCCGGATCGCCGCCCCGGTGTTGGCGAAGAAGCGATCCGTGTGCTCGATGCGCGCGATCGGGTCGCGCACCGGCTCTGCCTGATGCCCATAGTAATGATCGGGTAGGCCGTCGATCTGTGCGACGTTAAAGACGGAGTAGGCCTTGAGGAACGGGATTTCGCGATCGAATTCCTCACCGGCGGCATCCGTCTCGGTCTTGGTGAAGCGGCTGGCGAAGACGACCATCGAGCCGGTTTCGCCCTTGCGAACCGCGCCCCCGAGTTCGAGGGCCTGCTTGAAGGTCATCCACATCGGCGCGGCGTAGCCGCGTGCGATCGCCTCCGACCACAGCAGCAGCACGTTCATGCCGCTATAGGGGAGACCGTTGTGCCGCAGCGGCCGGGTTACGCGGCCGATGGCATTGGTGGAATGCCATGGCTGCATCCAGGGGCGGACGCCCCTCTCCAGCTCGGCCATGATCCGGTTGGTGATGCGCGCATAGATGTCGACGCGCGGTTCCTTTTCTTTCCTGCTCATTTTCATGAACCTCCATTTTGGAGGCCGCGCCGATCGCGGCCCCGTCACGGGGTCCGCCAAGGCAGAGCAGGAGGGCGGGCCGCGCACCCGAAGGGCCGCAGCGCAAGTGGAGGACGGCAACGCCGTTGCGCTGACCGCCCGGCTCCGCCAGGACCGCGGGGCAGGACGGGGCCGCGAGCGGGCGGCAGAAAGAAAAAGGCGGCGCCTGGCGCCGCCTTGAAGCGGTTGGGAGCGAGGCCTGTTCAATGAACCGACCGGCCCCCGCTATAGGGATCGTATTCGAAGAGGATTTCGACATCGGCGTCGTCGAGCTCGTCGGCGGGCAGGACGCCGAATTCGTCGTCGACCTGGAAGAGGACGACCGGGGCCATAAGGGTGCGGGCGAGGTGCCAGGCGGCCTTCTGGGCGAGAGTGAGATTGTGGGACATCTGAGGGCTCCATCTTGGAGCGGGCCAATTCCCGCTCGATGGCTCCGTCAGTGTGCGGCGGCGGGCGCGATCACCGCGAAGGCTTGAGCCGAGCGGCCGCAGCTTGCTAGCGGACCCCTCGCGGGTTGATCGTGGAAGATCCGCCTCCGCACCAGGAATGCCATCTCGAAAGAGCGGATTGGTCTGCGGCAAGTCCTGCCCGACCACTGTCGAGTCAGCGTCTCGCACACCCGATCCGAAAGCCCACCGCCGCTCGGTTCAGCGGCAGGAGAGGTCTCGGTTTCAGGATGATTTCCACGGTCGCAGCGCCACGTCGCCAATCACGGAAGTGCCATGGCTAGCGGGGCGTTGCTATCGATACGCACACAATGGCTAGAGCGTCAGCGTGACCCAGGCGTGCCGATGATGTTCGTAGACCTGCTGGTGCGGTGGCTGAAACTTCGGATTCGCGAAGCAACCCAGGCCAATCGCCACCATTTTCGGCTTCCTCGACGGGTACCAGAACGCAGTTGTTCCGCACTCGGGACAAAAGTGGTGCGTCACGGAGAACCCGCCGTCGCTGCCGCGACTATAAACGCGGGTTTCTCCTGAAATCCGGACTTGTGAGCGGGCAAAGAACACCGCGACGCCGAAAACGGAACCCGTGCGCCGCTGGCACTCGAGGCAATGGCATACAGACACCTTGGCCGGCTCGCCGCTGCAGTCCAGTTGCACCTGGCCACACGCGCATTGAGCGGATCGAGACACTCCCGTCATGTCGCCATAATCGTCCCTTGTTGCTGCGATTTGCAACGGGATCACGGGCCGAAGCGGTTGGCGCATCGCCCGGAGTGATCAGAAGACGGCAGGGGCGGAGCCGAGGCTCCGCCCAAGGCTTTCATCCGAGAGCCGCCATCTGCAGGTCGGCTGCCTTGCGATCGACGCTCTGCCCGGGGTTCTCAACCGGCCGTTCGAAGGGCTTCCAGACCTCGCCGACGACCTGTTCATAGGCATTGACGGCGCCCTCCGCGGCCATACGCAGCGCGTGGGACTGGAGCGCCATGTCGGCGGCGAACTCCCGCTTGCGCTGGGCGGCGCTGTCGAAGCCGACCGGGCCACCGACATCCTCGTCGCGATCATCGCAGGCGGCCTTGGCCGTCGCATCGCGGGCCTCGGTCACGGAGCGGCTGTAGAATTGGCCGGCGCCATGAGCGGAGCCGACATACGCTCCGACGATGCGCTGCAGGTGGATCTGCATGGCGCGTTCGCCAAGTCCCTCGTCGAGCGCTGCGGCCGTATCGATGATGAGCTTCTCGTGCAGCTCGCGGATGCCGTCGCTGTCGAGGACCGGCAGGCCGAAGCTCTCTGCGATGAGGGAGCACTGTGCGGCATCGGGGCAGGCGAGCCGGACCATCTGGATTGTGGTGCCCTTGCGGAGCGGGACGACGCGGGCGCTGGAGCGGGCGTTGGCAGCTTTCTTGGTCATGGCATTTTCCTTCTTCGGTTCCCCGAAGCTTGGACCGGCCCCATGCCGGCCCTCTCTCGGGCGCGGACCGACAGAACCGGCGGTATGACGGGCGCTTCAGGGTCCGGGCGGACCGAGGCGAGCATGGAAGGTTTGCGGCCGAGCAGGGCGCCCTTCCGCCCTCGCGCAGGACGCGGGCCTGCCATGTCGAGACCGGTTCGATCCGGCCGCCCCGCGGCGCGGAACGCGGCCTTGAAGCGAACGGCCGCCGGTTCAGGACCGCATGAAGCCAGAGGGAGGACCGGCACGGGACCTCGATTTCGACATGGGAACCGAAGGACAGGCGGTCATGACCATCTGCCAATCGCTGGTGTCGATCCTGCCGTATCGCTGCCTCGACCACCATCACCACGATGGTCGCTCGTGTGCGTGCAGCATGCGGCATCATCGACACCGCCCACCTGTCGCTTGGACAGCGGCGTCGCTAGACCTGCTCGCTCATGTCAGCGGCTTCGCCCTGCCGGTCGAGGAATCTGGCGATGGCCTGCTCCTGCCGTGCGAGCTTGCGCGACAATGCGTCGATCTCCGGCTGGCGCTCTGCGGTCAGGGCTGCGAGCTGGGATCGATAGCGCTCGAGGAACGCGCCGGGATCGGGTGCCTTGCCGCGTCGATAGTGCGTCCGCCGTGGCAGCAGGCCGGGGATGAGCGCGGTCATCCGGCGCGTGATCTGCCGGTCGACCATGTCCAACTGACGCTGCGTTTGCCGGCGCGCCTCCTCCATGCGGGACAGCTGACGTTGCAGCTCGGGCGCGAGAGTCATGGCGACCCCCTCCCCCGCCTGCCGATAAAGCTCGACGGACCGGCATAGACGGGATGACGATCCGGATCGATGACGAAGCCGAACCGGCCGATCTCGTATTCTCCGCTGGGCACGAGGAAGCGACGTTCCTCGGTGCCGGGGCCGCGTTTGCCACCGGGCGTGGCGACGCACTCGACGAACCCTTTCTGCTGGTCCGACGCGATCGCTGAAACGACGATCCAGTCGGCGGCGTGCTCGGCCTCGAAGGCACGCTGGTCCTTCCTGCGGGACTCGCCCGGAACCAGGATGGTGCCGAAGATCGCTTCCCACGCGTCCGGCCAGGAGTCCTTGATGGTCTGCTCGGCGCAGCGGCGCTCGAAGGCGGTGAACAGATGTGGAAAGGAGATGGCGACGATCGCCCAGCATTCGTCCTCTTCGTACCAGCTGTCAGTGGCGCGGAGCAGAGGGTGGACTTCTCGGTTTCGGTCCGGGGAGAGATGGAAACCGCCGTGACCGGCAGTCGAATAGAAGGTCACACCGTCCGCGTGGATGGTTGCTCCCTGTGACGGTCCCCATGGAGTATGCGCCGGGGACCGGTCCTCGCGCCGGTCGAGCGCCAGCTTCTCGCGCTGATGTTGGGCCTGTTCTAGCACCTTCGCTCGGAAGGCTGGTTCGTCGGCAATCTCGCCGGAATGGCCGTAGAAGTCCAGCCGGATCCATCCCGACATGGGCCGGCGAATCCGCCAACCGCTAGCGAGATAGTGCCGGCCGTCGCGAGCGGGAACCATCGCGAAAGCATGCTCACCGACAAGAGCGACGAGCATGCCGTCGGCGCTGCGTCCGAAAATGGCCCCGGACGAATCCGGGGCTTCGATCGAAGGGGTTGAGGTTTCGAGGATCCGGGTCATGCCGCGGTCCTCCCTTCGACGACATCGCCCGCCGCCTCGTCGGCCGTGACGTCCTCGAGCACGGCCTTGGGATAGCCGTGCTGCGACAGCCAGTGTTGGGCGGCGGCTCCATGGGGAGCGAGGTGGACCAGCTCGGCATGGTCACCAGCACGGTCGAGCACGCGCACCGAGCCAACCGGAGGGCGCTCGACGATGATGAAGCGAAGGCTGGAGCCGAGCGAGAAGGTCCGGTGGACACGGATGGCGATGACGCCGCCGGCGCCGAAATCGGCCTCGTGCAGAGTGAAGCTTCCGCTGGAGCCAAGCTTGCCGGCGTCGCGACCACCCTGTTTGCGGATGAGCCGTCCCTGGCTGTTGCTGTTCTTCCAGGCGGCGAGCTTTTTGGAATGCCGTTTCGGCGGCCGCGGCGTGCCGTCGGACCAGGCGACGATGGCGCCGATCGGCGCGGATTCAAATATCGTATGCGCGGACATGCGGTCCTCCATAGGTGGGCTGGAAACGAAACCGCCGCCGGGCGAACCCGGCGGCGGCGGAGCGATCGAAAGAAGACGCGGGGCGCTACTCAGCGGCTTCGCGGTAGCCCTCCTCGATCTCGTGGTCCTCGGGCACCTGGTCCTCGCCGCCGACGTCCTCGGCGTCAGGCACATCATCGTCCTCGACCTCGGTGACGGCGCTCTTGGCGAGCCATTCGGCAAGGCTGATCGCATCGGGGGCGAACAGCGCCGCCGGGTGGACGAAATGGCCCTCCTTGAAGTGTTCGACGAGCGCTGCGCGGGTGTCCTTCACGCGCGCACGGGGCAGCACCGGCGTGTCGGCGCACGAGCCTTCGAGCGCCGGCCGCGACAGGCAGGAGAGGAAATCCTCCGTGCCCATATTGGCGAGGAAGCCATCGGCCCCGATCGCACAGCCGGCGACGAGCGCCACGACGCCCGACTTGCTCATGCCCTCGCGGCAGGAGAGCACGTCGATCAGCACACCGCGGGCGGCGATGCGAAGCGTGTCGGTGTCGAAGGCGAACTTGCCCTCGGCATCGAACAGCGTCGCGGCGTGACGGGGGAAGCGTCGGCCGTAGCTATGATCACCACCCGCGCCGGAGTCGACGCGTACATTCTGGCCGGCGAATGCGAGGACCAGCAGCGCGAGCAGTGTGTCGTCCTCGATCGGCGCGCGCGATAGCGCCTCATGCAGAGCGTCGGTGCGCAGGTCGCCGATCATCTCGACGCCCTTGCGCGTCACGTCCGGACGAGGCTTGGAGACGACCAGTGTCTCGTCCGCGCCACCGGCCTCTTCCGCAGCCTTGCCCTTCTTCTTCGCCTCGGGCATGCGGAAGTGGACCGTCTTCACCTTGCCCTCGCGGTCAAGGTACATCGCAGTGTGGTCCGACTTCTTCGGCGTGCCATAGACCCGCTCGGCCTTGGGCGGCAACTTCACCTCGCCATAATTGCTGACCTCGGCGATGACGCCCTTCTTGGGCAGATTCTGGGTCATCCATTCCTGCTGGGCACCGAGGAAGGCATCGACGTCCGTGGTGTAGCGGCTGTCCTGGTCAGCCGGGGCGAACAGGTCCTCGACCCAGGCGATGCCGTAGGCCTCTCGCAGGTCGTTGCCGAAGCTGGCGTCGCGTGCATACATGCGGGTCTTGGCGAGAGCGTTAGCAACGCTCCACCAGGAGACCTGCGGATCGCCTTTGGACGGCTTGTTGGCCTTCCAGACTTCCTTCTGCTCGTCGAGCGAGGCGGCCGCGATGGTGCGGAGCTGCCGCTCGTCGGGCATGTCGCCCTTGGCCATGTGATCGAGCATGGCCGGCAGCACGTTGGCGAGCAGGCGCAGCTTCTTGATCTGGCGCACCGACTGGGCGAGCGCGATGCCTATCGCCTCCTCGGTCCAGCCGAGCGCCACGAGACGCTCGATGGCGCGCCACTGGTCGACGGGATTGAGCTGCTCATGCGCGATAGTCGTCACGAGCGAGCGCATGGCGCCGCCATCCTCGGCCCGAGGGACGACCAGAACGGCGATCTCATCGAGACCGGCGGCGATCGCCTGCTTGACGCGACGGTGGCCCTCATCAATGACAAAGCCGTTGCCGCCATCGGCATCACTGGCGACGACAGGCGGCTGCACGATGCCGACAGCCTTGATCGTCGCCAGCAACAGGGCGTCGGCCTGCGGGCTGGACTTGGAACGGCGTGCCTTGTCGGGATTGTCCTTGAGCGAGCGCGGATCGACAAACTTCAGTTCCATGGGAATGCTCCTTGGAGAGTTGTGGACGCGGCCCAGCGCCGGTCCTTTCCGTCTTCTTCTCGAAGACATCCCCCGGTCCGCGGAGCGGGCGGGCCGGTGCAATTGCGCCCGAGCATCCCTGCCCGGCTGGCCAAGCGGGGCTTCTTCAGCCCTGCGCAGGATGACGGGCCGGGATGGCGACGGGGGCGATTGAGCGCCAGCGTCGGCGGAACACTCGATCTGCGAGCGGGCTCATCCCCTCTTCATTCCCGCCTTTCCTTCCTCCCCGCGCCGTTCCATGCCGGCTAGGCCGCAGCACGCTCGGCCCCCGCCACAACATCCTCGGCAAGCGACTTCTCGATCTCGGCCAGCTGCCGGCGCCTCTCGGACAGATCACCGGCAAAAGCAAAATCCCCACCTTCCCGCGAACGGTAGGATGCCAGTCGCCGCTCGGCCTCGGCGAGGCGATGACGATAGCGCGCCTGCTCGTCCTCGAACATAGCGAGGGCGTGCTCCACCCGGGCGACCGCTCCGAGCGGCGTCGTGGTCACCGGCAGCTCGATTTCGGTTTCCGCCCCGGTGCGGAGGAGCATGGTGGCGTAGCGGTAGCCATCCTGGCCGAAGCGCTCGCCCGAATACTCCAGCTCGAATTCGCCGATCGAGGCGATGACAATCTCGCCCGCATGCTGGAGCTGCACGAGGGTCAGGATCTCCTTCATGAGCGCGCGGCCGGCGAGCTTGCGCTCAGTGAATGTCTCCTTCGCAACGTCCATGCGGAAGGCCTCGCCGGCCGTCGGGATGAGACGCTCGATGTCCTTGCTAATCTCGCCGATGCGTCGGCTGGAATACTCGATGTCGCGCTCGGCATCGCGGATTTGCCGGCGGATCGCGAACTGGTCGTCCTGGTGCGCGGCCCTGAGGCGTTCGAGACGGCTAATGTCGGATTCGAGCCCCGCCTTCTGCATCAGGCGCGGATCGCCCGAGGCGATGGCCTTGGCCATGGCGAACTGGTTCGCCTGTCCCTCGCCGAGGTCCTCGAGCCGCCGGATCGACGTGTCGCCGGAGAGCGCGGCGGCAATGAAGCGGGCCTTGCGCTCGTTGTTCTGCCACATCTGGGCATCCATGGAACCTTCGGTGGCATAGGCGAAGATATCGACGACATCGTGCTGGTTGCCCTGCCGCAGGATGCGGCCCTCCCGTTGCTCGATCTGCGAGGGTAGCCATGGCACGTCGAGTGTGATGCAGCGCCTTCAGCCGGAGCTGGGCATTGACACCGGTGCCCATCGTGTCTGAGGAGCCGATCAGGAATCGCACCTTTCCTGCCCGAACATCGCCGAATAACCGCTGCTTGGCCTCGGACTTCTTGTATTCCTGCATGAAAGCGATTTCCGAGGGTGGAATGCCAAGGCGAACGAGTTGGTCGCGGATCCAGCGATAGGCCGAGAAACCGCGGCTCTTTTCGACGCTCAGCGTGCCGAGATCGGAGAAGATCATCTGCGCTGCGCCCGCCAGCTCGAAGGGCTTGCCGTCGGAGCGGACATAGGTGTTTTCCGCCGTCTCCTGCCAAATGCGATAGGCATTCGAGATGAGGTCGTTGAGCTTGTTCTCCGGCTCGTTGTCATTTTCGATGTCGACCAGACGCAGGTCGATCGCCGCATGGCGGCCGTCGGTGATGACGGAGAGCAGAATGTCGTCGCCGGGTTCCGGCGGACGGTCGCGCTCCTCGATCGCCTTGATGCGGGCGTCGAGCACGGTCTGGTAGCGCTTGAAAGCTGGAGACGGCTTGGACGTCCTTATTTGCCGCGCACCGGTCGAGAGTGCCGGAATTTTGACGTATTCGCGCAAATCCTCCGGCATCACCACATCCGCGAAGGAGCGGAACATGGCGATGAGCTCGGGCACGTTGACGAAAGTGGCGAAGCGCGTGACCGGCTTGTATTTGCCGGATGGCTGCAGCTCGAGCTCGGTCGTGACATCGCCGAAAGTCGATGCCCAGGCGTCGAACTCATGCAGGCCACGCTGCAGCAGCGCCTGATAGCCGAGATAGCGCTGCACCGAGAACATCTCGCCCAGCGTGTTGGTGATCGGCGTGCCCGAAGCGAGCACGAGCGCCCTTCCCGGGTTCTTCGTGTCGATGAAGCGGCACTTCACATAGAGATCCCAGGCGCGCTGCGAGCCGTTGGGATCGACGCCCTTGAGCGTCGACATATTGGTGGCGAAGCTGAGCTTCCGAAACTCCTGCGCCTCGTCGACGATGATCTGGTCGGCGCCGATTTCGGAGATGGTGAGCAGGTCGTCCTTGCTGGTCACCAAGGACTCCAGCCGTTCCTTGAGACCCTCCTTCAGCCGCTCGAGCCGCTTGCGCGAGACGCGATCGTCGCTCTCGACTTTTGTCAGCAGGGTCTCGTAGAGCTCCACCTCGTCCTGGATCATCTGCTGCTCAAAGGCGGACGGCACGCCGATGAAGCGGAAGGCGGAGTGGGTGATAATGATCGCATCCCAGGTCGCCGTCGCCGCGCGTGACAGAAAGCGGTGCCGCTTGTCCTTGGTGAAGTTGGTCTCATCGGCAACGAGGATGCGGGCGGTCGGATAGAGCGCCAGGAATTCGCGCGCCGCTTGCGCCAGGCAATGACCGGGCACGACCAGCATGGCCTTTGCGATCAAGCCGAGACGGCGCTGCTCCATGATAGCGGCCGCAATCGTCATAGTCTTGCCGGCGCCGACGGCATGGGCGAGATACGTCGAGCCCGCCGAAATGATGCGCCAGATGCCCCGCTTCTGGTGCCCATAAAGAGAAAAGGCGCCAGAGGCGCCCGGGAGTTGGAGATGGTCCCCGCTGAACTTTCGGGGGGCGATGTTGTTGAAGCGGTCGTTATAGACCCGCGCCAGGCGGTCGGTGCGATCGGGATCGGACCAGATCCAGTTCTGGAAAGCGGACTTGATCTTGGTCAGCTTCTCCTTGGCTGCCTCGGTATCGACGACGTTGAGCACGCGCTTCTCGCTGTCGCCCTCCTTGATCGTGTCGAAGATCTGCGGCACCCGGCTGTTGAGGGCATCAGCGATAAGCTCGCCGGCATGTCGGCGCTCGGTGCCCCATTCGGATGTGCCGGCCGCCATATATGCGAACTGCCTCGCCTCCACCGTCCACGACGCCAGTTCCGGCATGTGATGGATCCTGATCTCGGCGCCCATCGCCTCCCTGACGAAGGCGACGACATCGGCGGCCGGAATCCACGGTGCGCCGAGGCGCGCGGTAATGTCGGAGGGGCTGAGATCGGCGGGCTGGACCGCGACAAGGGCCCGGACATTGCGCTCCAAGGTGGGGTCGAGTGCTGCGGCCGCCTCGGCCGCCCTGAGCTTGTCGCGGACCTGGCCGGAAAGATAGGCGTCGGCTGTCTGCCAGGAGCCGGTTTCCGGGTCGCGGAAGATTGCGTCGCCCAAATCTTCAATGACCGTGTCGACACCGGCGTGCCGCAACTCGGCGATATGGTCTATATCGACATGGCCGCGCTCGTTGAGCACGACGGCGAGAGCGTCTGCGGCCGAGGTGATGATGGGTGCCGAGGGCGGAGCGATCACCCGTTCAGTGAAGATCGGACCGGGCTTGGCCGTATTCGTCTCGACGTCATAGTCCTCGATTGAGGCGACGAGCCAGCAATCCGGGTCGTCGAGGAAGGGCTGGAGGTTCGGCCGGCGATGGGTCTCCCGGACCTCGCTGGTTTCCGGGTCGTCCGTGGTGCAGACGATGGTCGTATTGATCGGGCCAAAGGCTCGAACGAAGTTCGACCAGGCGATGCGCAGCTTCACCTGTGCCGGCTTCCATGGCTTGTCGAATTCCTGAGCCTTCAGCACTTCCCGCACGGCATCGCGGATCGGGATCAGCTTGCGAATGATGCGGGCGTGTTTGTCGGGAATGCCCTCAGCGCTGCGCCCCTTGCGCACGACGATCGTCGTAGCCGCGCCGTCGACCATCTGCATCAGCGCAGTGTTCTTGCCGATGAAATAGCTACCCTCGCGAATAGAAGAACTGTCGGAAAGACTCTCCGCCGCGCCGTCGATCACGTAATCCGCGCCGCGATCGATCGTCTGCGGCTCGCCGTCATAGAGGGCTTCCGGAAGAAGGCAGATCGCGGCGGAAAGCGCCTGCTCGAGCTCGACACCTGGATGCGGCAGGCAGGTATAGGCCTCGCCAAAAGGTCCGGACGTGGTGGCGTGCACGCCGAGTACGAAATCGGGATGGCGTGCGAACCAGCGGTTCACACGGATCGTGCTGTCGTCACTCTCGGCGTGATCGACCTCGTCGACGTCGAGCCAGGAGACGTCGCCCTCGGCCTCGCCGGGCCTCCGCTTGCGGAAGAACAGGATGTCGACCACGACGTCGGTGCCGGCATCATCGCGAAAGCTGCCTTCGGGCAAGCGTATGGCGGCGATGAGATCGGCGGATTTGGCGATGTGCTCGCGCGCCGCGCTGTCCGCCTTGTCCATGGTGCCAGAACTGGTCACGAAGGCCGCGAGGCCGCCCTGCTTCAGCAGATCGATCGACCGGGCGATGAAATAGTCATGCAGGCGCAACCCCATTGACCGATAGGCCCGATCCGATCGCACGGTCCGATCCGAGAACGGCGGGTTGCCGATGGCGAGGTCAAACGAAGCCGGCACGTCGGCGCGGGCGAAGTCCGCGTTGATGATGCGCGCCCGCGGCTGCAGCAGACGAGCAATCCGTGCCGTGATGGGATCGAGCTCGACGCCGGTGACATGGGTCACGTCGCGCAGAGGCTCCGGGATGAGCGCGGGAAACAGCCCCGTGCCAATCCCCGGCTCCAACACCCTGCCCCCGCGCCAGCCAAGCCATTGCAGGCCGGACCAGACGACCCGGACGATGAATTCCGGCGTGAAGTGGGCGTATTGCGTGCAGCGCGCCAGCGAAGCGTAGTCCTGGCCCGAGACCGCCGCCTCGAGTTCAGCGCCGACATCTTCCCAGCCGGCACGGAAGCCGTCTTCGCCCGGACGCCGGAACACGCCATTGGCGAGTTCCGAGGCCCCGAATCCGGTGAACCTGATCAGCTTCGCCTGTTCCTCACGCGTTGCCGGACGATCGGCGGCCTCGATGGCCCCGGCGAGGTGGATGGCATCCAGATTGTCCCGGGCGCGCTGCTTCCAGCCTCTGGCTAGGCCACGGTCGCTTTCGAGAACGAAGTTCTCGCCTCGAGCTGCAGACACGTCTGCCCGATGGGATCCAGGGGCGGTCTGGGGAGCAGTCTGCGCCTGTGGCACCGCCAGACCGGCAGAGGCGGGCGGCGGATCGTCGTCGACATCGTCGACGACGAAATCGCTGCCGAAGGCGGTGACGCCAAGGCCGAGACCGGACGACAGCGCGGTGTTGCCGAAGAGATCGAGCGTGAAGGGGTCGTCGTTGGACATTGGGATTTCTCCTTGAGCGAAGGCGCGCGCCATCTCCCGGCCCGATGGGCGGGCCAGCGATCGGCGGCGCAGGTTTTGGGAAGGGGTCAGCGGCTGATCAGCGAGAGCGCGATCTCGGTCTCGGTGAGTTCAACGTTGAGATGGGTGGCCCGGAAGTTGCGGTCGAAGAGCGGGATCAGCCGCTCGGCCTCGATGAATTCGATGCCGTCATCGCCGCCGAAATGCCGGCGCTTGTAGTCCCACCAGCCGGGATTGCCGGTCGGGTGGCATTGCTCCGAATAGACCACCAGGGCGCGGGCGCCCTCGGGGAGCTTGCCGTTGGACATGATGTAGACGCCCTGGTCCCCGACAAGCCAGACGCCGGGCTTTTCGCCCTCGCCGGGCCGCGTCCCGTAATAGGGGTTGCGAAACCCGCCATTGGCGGCGGCATCGGAATTGCCGCGTTCGATCACCTTGCGGACCGCGAGAATGGGAAAAGTGAACATCGCCCGCACCTCACGCCGCCGCCTTGATGGGCAGGTGCCTCAGATGCACCGGGAGCTTCGCCGCGATCTCCTCGTCGGTCAGATCATCGAGCAGCTTGAGCTCGGTGTGCCCCCCGCCATAGACGAGGACGCTGCGCTTGCCGCGGTGCGCATGCAGGAAGCGCTCGCCGGCGTAGCCGCGATATTCATCATGGGTGGCGCTCCAGATATGCTCCAGGCGCTCTTCATGCGTCATCGCCGTCACCGGCCGGGATTCACGCTCGACGATGGCGTCGCGCATCCCGACTGCAGAACGGGCTTGCGCCAGATCGCAATAGGCGTGGAAGTAGCGCATTTTGCCGTCGATGCGCAGCGTGTAGAAGACGCTGGTGATGCTGCCGGTGAGGAATTCGCCGAGCGCGAACATTTCCCCTCGCATCCAGAGCGGCGGCAGGATGTCGAGCATGTAGTCGTGTTCGGACCTGCCGATCTCGAACCATTCGCCGGCGAACAGCGCACTTTCGTCGTTCTGCCAGCGATCGGGCCGTTGAGCATGGCGGTCGAACAGGCGCAACATCTGCCGGCGGTCGGCGATGTCTTGGTAAATCTTGCGGAAGGGAGGGACGGGGTTCATGGCGGGCTCCTTGGCCTCTTGCGGGGCTGGAGCGCGGTTCATCCTCTCGACGTCACCATCATCTTCAGCCCTTACGGACCCCTCCCCGCGGCCGCCTCTCCGTCCGGTCGGGTCAAGGGCCGGCGTCAGCCGGGCGAAGCTTTACCCTTGAGGCGACCGGCGGGCATGCGGCAGCCGGATTTTTATTTTCTTCTCGCCTCCTCATTTCCCTCTCCAATTTGCTCGCACGCAGCGGCTCTCATGCATGGATGCGACCAACAGCCGTCATTGCACTCATGTTGCTTGGCACAACCACGGCCAAGGCCGTCGAGCTGGAATCTCCCGACAGGGTCGATCCACTCTTTGACTGTTTGACGCCCGTGCTCGATGCGGACACGCCGGAAAGAGCAAAACTGCTCCGGGTTCAGTACGAGGGCGACGCTCTCGTCAGAGAGTTGCGCCAACCTATGTGTCCCAACTCGCCGGCCTGTTCTGGGATCAGCAGGAAGGCGCCGACAGCGGGCCGGTCCTGCGCTTGACCGGCGACGATCCGGTCGAAACGCGCAGGCTCTCGATCTGCGGCAAGCCGCTGACGGTCGCGTTTATTGCCGGCCAGATGCACTCGAGGAGCTTCAAAAGCTTCACGCGGACAACCTCGAATGGTTCCGCGGCAGGTTCCCTGGGCTACAGGGGACTATGCGGATGAACGCACGGGCGAGATCGTGCTGGATATCTACACTCCGGGAGCCGAGGGCACTGACGTCGAGGCACTGCGGCAGGATGCCGAGTCCCGGCTGGGCGCTCGGCTGCGGGTCCACATGACGACGGCAAAACCGATTTTGAACCCCAGGAATGCTCCCCAGTAGTGTTGTCAGCGCTGCTGCGCGGTTCTTGGTTTCAGCATCGCGTTCCAGTCCTCGGCCGCCGGCCTCAACCGCTCGAACTCGCACGAGAGCTCGAAGGCAAGCTCGCGCAGGCGAGCGACGAAGACCTCGCCCTGAGGATTGGCATCGGTGGCCGCGACAAGCCGTGCCTCCGGCCGCTCTGCCACCAGGCGAATGGCCGCGTCAGTCGCTGGCGACCAGCCGCCGCCGGTGCTGACATAAAGCGTATCTGGTCTGTTTGCCTCGATCGCGGCAAGGCTCATGGCGTCGATGGCGGCTTCGGTCACGCAGACGCGGCCGGCGTCTGCCGGACCGAGCCGAAACAGCACCTTGCTGCCGCCCGTCGCAAAGCCGCGCCATTCCGGGCCGCGTTCCTCCCAACCGGTGACAGCTCCCGCCGCATCTATGTGTGCCGCCCACATGCTGCCATGCGGGCCTTCGCGCAGGACGCCGGCAGCGATCGCGGCGCGGAGGATGCGTTCGGGAAGGTGACGGTCGTCACGCAGATAGCGCCAGGTTGCCGATCCACGCCATGGCTTGCGCCGGGCTCGCCAGCGCTCGGGAAGGGAAAGATCCGGCTCGCGTTCCCGGGGCTGCCGCGTCCAAGCGGGCTCCGAGGGCACGAAGCCGACCAAGGATGCGACCTGGACGAATGCTTCCGGGAAATCGCAACCGTCCAGATGCTGGATCAGCGAATAGACATCGCCCTTGGCGTCCGAAAGCGGATCGAACCAGCCCCTGCCGTCATGGATGACGATGATGATTGCGTCCCCGCGGCGATATTTCATCGCCCTGCGCGTGCTCTCCTTGAGATCGAGCGCAAACCCGCAATGCTCCAGTACGGCGCCGCAGGGCACTTTTTCTTTCAGCTCTTCCAGTTCTGCTTTTTCCATATTCGCCTGCACGTCCCCTGACGCGCTCCTTCCTATCGGATTCCCGCCCCAAGCTTATGGGCATGAAACCGGATGCCGCGAAGAGCAAGGCGGGCAAGGGCGCGGCCGGCAACCCTGCCGGGTTTCCGGAACTGCAGGCCGCGGCGCAGCTTCCCTTGCCGGCCGCAGCGCGCAAGCGGCAACACCACCGGCCATCAGGTACCGCCGCGCTCTTCCTCGGCCCGTCTGTGTTCGACCCATCGCCGGATCGCGGTAAACATGGACCCCGTCCTCTTCGCACGACAGCCCCAGTGCGCGTCAGGGATGGCTGCCCGAACGGGTGAAGACCCCTTTGGGGCTTCAGCTCCGCCAACAGCCCGGCCCGCAGGGCGACGCCAATCACGAAGTTCGGGTTTTGGTTCAAAATGCGAGCGCCGCCTGTGCAGATGCTTTGCGCGGCTGCGAAACCACGAACGTGCCGGCAGGCAACGGCCGAAGCAGCTCTTCTTCCAAGCAGGTCCGGTCGAGCCAAGCCATTCGCTGATCGCGCCGCAGCACCGCCATCTGCCGGTCGTGGAAGGGCGCCACGTCGTCGTTCGCCTCGATCGTCAGGATTGCATAAGCCTCAGGCCAGTCCCGTGTCGCCGGGCGCCAGACTCCAGCGAAATAGAACCAGTCGCCGTCGGCGAGCGAGAAGTTATAGGCCTTGCCCCTGCTCCGGTGCCGGAACTCGGATGCCGGAACGAGGCAACGGTGACTGGGAAACGTCCTGCCCTCAGCGCGCACGACGGTGAAGGGCCTGCCTCCAACTTCGCTGGGCTGAAGGCCCCAAGGCAGCTCTGCCATCTCAACATCGCCGCCGTAGCGCCTTATGATGACGCGGCGTTCGTCGAGCGATGCGTCGGAATCGAAAACCTTCGCGCTCATGGTCACGCGAACATAACAGGAACACGATCGCGGTGCAATGTGATCGGACGGAGGACCGATGTGCAATGATTATCGATTGACGGTGGATGTCGCTTCGATCGTGGAGGACTTCGCCGACCTGAAGATCAAGATCCGTTTCGCAGAAGGTGCGCCGAACATCGAGGCGCGCGAGGACATCAAGATCACGGACGTGGCGCCGATCATCAGGACTATCGAGGGCGTCCGAGGCGAAGGCGACATGGTGCAACGGCGCTGGAGCTGGCCCGGACCGAACAAGCGGCCCGTCTATAATTTCCGTTCAGAGGGCCGGGAGTTCTCGTCGAACCGGTGCCTCATCGTGGCGGACGGCTTCTACGAGTTCACCGATCCGATAGACCCCAAGAAGAAGCGAAAAGACAAGTGGCTTTTCACAAAGAAGGACGAGCAAATCTTCTGCATTGCTGGAATCTGGCGTGACACGCCGGAGGTCGGCGAAGCCTTCACCATGCTGACGATGGAGCCTGGGCCCGATATCGCGCCCTATCATGACAGGCAGATTGTTATCCTCGATCGCAGCGCGTGGGCGGATTGGCTAGACCCTTCGGTGTCGGCGAAGTCGCTGATCAAGGCCCTACCACCCGGCACACTGCAGGTAGAGCAAGTCGGGTGACTTGAAACGAAACGGCGCCCGATGTCGATCAGGGATGGGGCGGGGAGCGCACCACCTGCCGGGCTGGCTTGTCCTGACGCTCGCCTTGGTACGAGACCTGGCGCAGGAGATTGTCTTCCGTCCAGGTGAGATAGGTGACCTCGACCACCACTTCAGGCCTGACCCAATGCACGCGCGACAGCTCAAGCGGCGAGCCGAACCGGCTCTCGCGCGGCGGCGGAACGTCGAGGGGCATTCGAGCTGCCTGAAGTGGCCCAAGCCGGCGAGCCAATCGCTTGAGCTCTGCAACCGTGATGCCCGTGCCGGCGCGGCCCGCATACAGCAGACGACCATCATCGGTGTAGTAGCCTAGGAGCAGCGAGCCGATGTGCGGCCGGCTTCCAGTCGGATCCGTCCAGCCGACGACGATGAATTCCTCTCTGTTGAGACACTTTGACTTGACCCATAGGCCGCGATTGCCGGATGCATAGGCGCTGTCGATCCGCTTTGAGATAGCGCCCTCGAGTGCAAGCCGGCAGGCGTGCTTGCGGAACGCAGGCCCGTCGCCGATCACGTGATCGCTGAAGCGCAGGCCGGGCATGTCGGTCGAAAACAGGCCTTCCAGTCGCGCCTTGCGGTCGATGAGCGGCAGCTTCGCAATGCTTTCTCCGTTCAGGAACAGAAGATCGAAAGCAAAGAAGACAAGATCGCCCGTGCGGCCCTCGTCCATAGCGGCCTGCAGGCGGCTGAAGGAGGTGACGCCGTCTGCCCGAACGGCGCACAGCTCCCCGTCCACATATGCCTCTTTCACCGGGAGCGCGCGGAGGGCCGCTATCGTCGCTTGATAGCGATGCGACCAATCGAGGCCGGTGCGGGTGAGCAAGCGGATGTCGCTGCCGTCGATCCGCGCGTGCATGCGGTATCCGTCGTACTTGATTTCGTGAAGCCAATCGGGGCCGTTGGGCGCTTCGTCGACCAGGCGCGTCAGCTGGGGCTCGATCCATTTCGGCGGATGCGTCTTATTCGGCTTTGTGGGATTCACCGTCTTCCGTGCCAATTGAGATAGAGCGTGATCATGCGGGCCAGACTACCATATGGCGACGGTATAGAACGTCGGGAATGTTGCGACCTTTCTCGCGCAAATGGGCGACGGCGCGTCGAGCGCTGATCTAGCTAGGCCGCGTAGATGCCGGATCGCCCGGACGCCGCTGCAACTGGGCGAGCGGTGCTCCTGGCGTTAGGCGCGTCTATGCAGGTGCGCCGTCGATTGCGCCGGAACACCTTCGCTGTGCCTGCAATCAGGGAACTGATTGCATCCGTGAAACACCGTCCCGTTCCTGTTGCGCTTCTCGACCATTTGGCCCACCAGACAAACGGGGCATTGACGCAAGGCAGCGCCTTCGATCGTCTCATAGCGCACCTCATCCCCGGCTATCTCGCAAAGTTCCCGGATATAGCGGGACGGCTGGCGGCTGTTGGTGATGAGATATACGCCCCGGCTGGCGCGCGTGAGCGCGACGTAGAACAGGCGTCGTTCTTCAGCATAGGCGAAGGTTTCAGGCTGGGGAATGACCAGGTTAAGCAGTTCATCGTCCTCGATGCGGCTCGGCACGCCATAATCGCCTTCACTCACATCAAGCAGAACCGTGTATTCCGCCTCAAGCCCTTTGGCCCGGTGAAAGGACTGGCCCGAAACCTCGATGTTGGCAAAGGAGGGTGGGATCCCGCCGAACGGATCGAGCAGATTGTACCGCCATAGAACCAGCACTTTGAGTTTGGAGTCTGGTTCGCTGCGCCACTGCTCGGCGATGCTCCCCAGGGCGATGTCGAGCCGTTCGAGAAGACGATGGCAAGCCTGGGCGAATTCGGGCCTGCCGCGTTCTTCATCAATGGGAATGACCCGAATCGACCGCGGAATGGCAGGCCGTGTCGAACGAACCGATTTCGTGATCTGTTCGGGATTACGCTGGACGAATGTCGCGGCCGTCTCGGCAATGAGCTGATTGCAGCGATAGGTCTGTTCCAGTCGTCCCTGCCAGCTTGCCCCGAAATTGGCCTCGAACTGCGTGAAGATCGTGATGTCCGATCCGGCAAAGCGATAGATCGACTGCCAGTCGTCTCCGACTGCGAACACTTTGCTGAAAGCCTTCTGCTGCTTGAGCGCCTTGATGAGATTGGCGCGCGGCTCGGAGATGTCCTGAAACTCGTCGACAAGGATTAGGGAATAGGGACTCTGATACCGCCCGGTCTCGACCAGCCGAACCGCGTCGGCAATCATCGAATCGAAGTCGATCCGCCTGGTCTCTTCGAGTCTTTGCGAATAGCCCTGCGTGATCATCCACACGACGCGGGCATAGAGCTTCGCGCGCTCCTTGTCGTGCAGAGTCTTGGCTCGTTCGAGCAGCATATCGAGCGTTAGATGGCTGGCGCGAATATGCTTGATGCAGGTGGATATGAGCTTGTGATAGTGCTTGATCACTACAGGCTCGACCGCCTTCGTGATCTCGGCATAGCTCTTGCGCTGGAAGTGAACCGCGCGCCGCGCCAGTTCTGCGTCGAGTGTGCTGAGCAGGGTCTCGTCGCTGGCCTGGGCTGAAGTCGTCTCGAAGAAATCGATCTCTTTGCGGCGATAGGCCTGACGTTTTCTCTCGGCGTGCTGGACATAATCCGCAAAGGGTGAGGTCCCATCGGCGTTGAGCGCGAAATGCTCATGCACCGTGTCAGTCAGCGGATAGTAGAAATCGGGATGCAGATGGCGAACCGTGCCGTCATCCTCCTCAACCGCAAGCTGCCGCTCGTATTCGAATGCGACGGAATGCAGCCACAGCCAGTTGACGATCTTCTGCTCTTGCAGCGATTTGACGATGACGCCGGCAAGCGAGCCGATCGTGGCTTCGCCCTTCCTGAGCCGATCCGAGACATAGCGACGGTAGTCAGCCTCCGTGTCGAAAACCTCGGCCGGGATGTCCGCCTTGGGATGCACCACGAGCAGGTCGCTCCACAATCGAGCGAATTCCGGATCGGTCTCGACTAGCTGCCGGATGATTTCTTCGATGACTCTTGCTTCGCCAGCGGGATGATCGACCCAGTTGGCAAGCTGGGGCGGACGTCCTTCGACCTCCTTAATGATGCCCCGTCCAAGCGCGTGAAACGTCGTGACGCGGCACTCCAGCGCGCTTTCCTCGATCTGTAGCTGTCGTGCGATCCTGGTCCTGAGTTCATCTGCTGCGCTCTTATTGAAGGCCAGAAGCAGGATCTCATCGGGCCGGTAGAGCTGCCTTTCCAGGACATAGGCCACCTTGCCGACCATGGTCGCGGATTTGCCCGACCCGGCCGAGGCGACGAGCAGATTGTTGTCCTCCAGGCGGATACATGCCTCGCGTTGCTGATCGGAAAAGGAACGCCCGTCGAGATCGTCGAAAAATGGCTGGAATTTGCGCAGCTCCGCGGCAACGAACGCTTCATTATAGGCGTGGCGAACGCCCGGGTCGGTCAGCATGGCGAACGAAGCCGGCAGGGACGCCTTGAGCCCGGCCGGCATCAATTGTGGATCCAGAAGCGGGTGAGAAAGTGCGGCAGCGGCGCTGCCGGGCACGCTGGCGATGGCCCGCCCGAGATCGGCCTGCGCGAGATACTGTCTATTGCCCTCGGTGATCGCCCGAAGCCTGGTATCGACATCGAGCAAATGATCCGTCTCTGTGCCGATGAGGTCGAAGAGATGGGTGTTGATGAACGCATGAAGGTCTGCGGCCAGTTGCTCGGACGCTTCCCCCGACAGACTCGACAGATTGTCCGTTCTGCCGCGTGCGCGGATCTCGACGGTATGCCACAGCAGCGCCTTGCTGGTCGAAACCGACACGATATCGAGGCAGCTGAGATCAACATCGCCACCCTGGCTCAGCCGAATGCGCCCGGACAGCTTGGGGTCCAGGGTCAGCTTCCATTTTCCGGAAGGAAACATCCGCGCAAGGAAACCAGGGCGGTATGTGCGCGCACGGCCAGATAGCAATTTGCTCAGTGCCACATTCGATATGTCCAGTAAATCAAGGCTCCCAAGGAGCTGATTATCATCAACATATTGAGATGTTCCAAATCATCGCGGGCAACAGCAATGAAAGTTCGCGGAGACGCTGTCGCGGCCACAGTTCTGTCCCGAGATCTCGGGTCATCCTAGCATACGCCAGTCAGTGAGCTGCTTCGATCGTGTGTCAGAACATCGTCAGGCTGCGGTCCTACACGTCATATTGGTTGTGAGTTGATAGACGCCGCTTGGAGGTGAGCAAGTGGTTCGAGATTGTTCACAAGCCCTTGCGAGCTCCAGTGTGTTATGCATGGTAAGGTGGCGGCTGAACGAGATAACCGCCGAGCAGGTGGGCGCCGGGACCACTCTCGAGGTTTACATCGCCGTTCCGCCGGCGCTGGGGTGGAACGGGCTCCCGGTCAACGGTCGCCGGCCTCGAGGCAGGGCTCATCGAGATGATCCGACCGCCTTGGAACAAGATGGGGGTAGAGGCATGATGAAGCGTTGGCAGCGTGTCTCCATGGACGCGAGCGCCGAGGATGGGATCACGATCATTCGCATCACGCGCGGCCGCAAGGGCGACGCCATGGCTACCGTGGAATCGTTGGAGTGGTTTGAGCCGGACGGTCACAAATACACCGGCTACGCCGCGGCTCAGGAAACGGGGCGGCGTCCAGCGGTGGAGGTGCTCGCCGACTTTAAAAAGGTGCGGGCAGTCGTTGCGCTTGAGAGCGACGACATTTGGGATCCGGCATGGGGTGACCTGCTGCCCATCGGCCGTTAACAGTGCCCGACAATAGTGTGCACAACATGCTGCTGAAGTGGCCGTCCGGAAGCGCTACCGGAAATCCCGCGTCTTCACCTTGATGCGGTCGATGTGCTCGTAGGGATCGACGATATCGCGCGTGTTCGGCATGCCGCGCGGATCGATGCCCGATCCGCCATGATGGGGCCCGTGCGGCAACGGAAACGGCGTCTCGCGGTTTCCCACGCTGGCCAGCTCGGCCGACAGATCGGTCAGCTCGTGGGCGACGAGATGCACCACCTCCCCTTCTCGCTGGATACGACCGCGTACGCCGAGCATGGCCGACGAGAGAAGCACGCGACGGAATTTCTCGAACACCTTGACCCAGACAACGACGTTGGCGGCGCCCGTCTCATCCTCCATGGTGAGGAACATGACGCCTTTGGCCGAGCCCGGCCGTTGCCGGACCAGCACCAGGCCGGCGGCCTCGAGCCACCGTCTGTCTCGCGCCTGCATGGCCTCCTCACAGGTCACGATTCGGCGCCGGCGTAGATCGGCACGCAGAAACGACATCATCCCGGTTGACTCTTAGCCAAGACGAGAACAAATGTAGAACATATCACAGGCTTTCCGCGTTTCAAGGGTCAGATGAGTGTATCGGCGCCCCCTGCTGCCATTTCCGAGCTTCGAGAACGCATTGCGCGTCTCGAAGGTGGAAATGCGCGCGCCCGCACGGTGTTGCCGTTCGGGGTAGCCGCGATTGACAGGGTTCTTCCAGGAGGCGGATTGGCTTTTGGCGGTCTGCACGAGGTCGCGGGTGGTGGAAATGGCGCCGTCGATGGCGCAGCCGCGGCACTCTTCGCTGCCGGTATTGCCGCGCGCACGGTGGGCAAGGTGCTGTGGTGCGTTACCCGGCCCGATCTGTTCGCGCCTGCGATCGAACAGGCCGGCCTGCCTCCGGGGAGAGTCATCTATGTCGAGGCCGGCGACGAAAAATCCGTTCTCGCCTGTTTCGAAGAGGGTCTTCGCGGAGGTTTTGGCGCTGTCGTTGCCGAGATTGCCCGGCTTTCGATGACGGCGTCGCGGCGGCTTCAGCTCGCCGCCGAAAGCTCGGGCGCTATCGGCATCGCTATCCGACGCTGGCGGCGCCAGACGGAGGCCACGGATTTTGGCCAGCCGACAGCCGCCGAAACTCGGTGGCGGGTGTCGGTCTTGCCGTCGACGCCATTGCCGGTGCCGGGCGTCGGACGCGCCCGCTGGCATGTCGAGCTGATCCGATGCCGGGCCGGGGAGAGTGCAGATTTCATAGTGGAGGCTTGCGATGCCAAGGGTCGTATCGCTCTTCCTTCCGATGTGGCCAACAGACCGCTTCAGAAGGAAATCGGGCGACGCCGCGCCTCCGCCTGAGACGCCGCTCGTCCTGGTCGGCCGTGATGGTCGTCGCCGTGTCGTGCTCGCCGCTGACGCGGCAGCCCATGCAGCCGGCCTGCGCATCGGCATGCCGGGGAGCAAGGCGCAGGCCTTGGTTCCGGGCCTGATTGTTCATGACGCAGAACCGGAAGCAGATGTCGACGCGCTCGAGCGGTTGGCGCTGTGGGCGCTGCGCCGCTATGCGCCGATCGTCGCCGCCGATCCGCCGGATGGCATCGTCATCGATACGACCGGCGCCGATCATCTTCATGGCGGCGAGGCGGCAATGCTTGGCGAGATGGTGCAACGGCTCGCCGCTGCCCGCATCACGGCCTGGGCGGCGGTCGCCGATAGCTGGGGGGCTGCGCATGCGTTGGCGCGCTTCGGCGGGCGAACGACCATCGTCGTCTCATCCATCGAGACAGCGCAGGCAATCCCGCCTTTGCCGATCGCTGCACTTCGTCTTCCCGCCAGCACGGTCGATAGCCTGAGGCGACTCGGCTTCGAGACAATTGCGGACCTGGCCGGCACACCGCGCGCATCGCTCGCCTTGCGTTTTGGACCGGAACCCGGCCGACGCCTCGACCAGGCGTTCGGACGTGTGAGTGAACCGATCGAGCCGATACGGCCGGAGGAAATTGTCGAGGTGCGCCGCAATTTTGCCGAACCTATTGGCGCGGCCGAGACGATCGCCCGTTATACCGGCAAGCTGGTGGCCGAACTTTGCGCCGTACTCGAGACGCGAGGGCAGGGCGCGCGCCGGCTCGACCTTCTGTTCTTCCGTGTCGACAACCGCGTCGAGGCGATCCGTGTCGGTACAGCAACGCCGGTTCGCGACGTGAAGCGCTTGACTCGGCTCCTTACCGATAAAATCGAGACCATCGATCCGGGGTTCGGCATTGAGCAGACGCGGCTTGCCGCGACGGCGGCCGAACCACTGCACGCAAAACAGACAATCTCTTCGCTTGCCGAGATGCCGGAGCCCGACGTCTCGGATGTCATCGACATCCTCGCCAACCGTGTCGGCGAGGACCGCCTCTATCGCTTCGCTCCGGTGCAGAGCGACGTTCCCGAACGGTCGGTTCAACGCATTGCCCCAATGGCGCCTGATACCGGCGAGGGCTGGCCCAGCTATTGGCCGCGCCCAACTCGGCTTTTGCCACGACCCGAGCCGATCGAGACGGTAGCACTTCTTCCCGACCATCCGCCCGTGACCTTTACCTGGCGCGGCGTCCGCCGGCGCGTGAAACGGGCGGACGGCCCTGAACGCGTCTTCGGGGAATGGTGGAAACGCGATGCTGAGCTCGCGGCGGTGCGGGATTACTTCCAGGTCGAGGACGAGACCGGCGAGCGTTACTGGGTTTATCGCGCCGGCGACGGCGAAGATGGCGCGACCGGATCGCACAAATGGTTCATGCACGGAATCTTCGGATGACTGGCTTCGCTCGATATGCCGAATTGCAGGTGACCTCGCATTTCTCCTTCCTGCGTGGAGCGAGCAGCTGCGAAGAGCTGTTCGCGCAGGCGGCGCTCCTCGGTATTGAAGCGCTCGCCGTCGTCGATCGCAATTCGCTTGCCGGCATCGTGCGTGCCCATGAAGCGGCGAAGACGACAGGGGTACGGCTGATCGTCGGCTGCCGTCTCGATCTCGCCGACGGCATGTCGTTGCTGGTCTACCCAACCGACCGCCCGGCTTACTCGCGGCTTTGCCGATTGCTGTCGCTCGGCAAGGGCCGCGCCGGCAAGGCGAAGTGCCATCTCGAGTGGGACGACGTCGTCGCCTATGGCGAAGGACTGATCGCGGTTCTGGTGCCGGACGATGCCGATGATCTTTGCGCCGTTCGTTTGCGGCGGCTGCGCGACGCCTTCGCCGATCGCACCTATCTGGCGCTCACCTTGCGCAGACGCCCGAACGACCAGGTCCGGCTTTACGAGCTGGCAAACCTGGCGGCAGCGATGCGCGTGCCCACCGTCGTCACCAATGACGTGCTCTTCCACGAGCCGGCCCGCCGCATGATGCAGGATGTCGTCACCTGCATTCGTCACAACATCACCATCGATGACGCCGGGTTCCGGCGCGAACGTCATGCCGATCGCTACCTCAAACCGGGCGACGAGATGGCGCGGCTGTTCAGCCGATATCCTGAGGCCCTGACGCGCACGGTCGAAATCGCCGAGCACTGCCGATTCTCCCTCATGAGCTCGCCTACCAATACCCCGAGGAAAAGACGATGCCGGACCTCACCGCGCAGCAGGCGCTCGAAAAGCTTACCTGGGAAGGTGCGGCCCGCCGTTACCCCGAGGGCTTGCCCGACAAGGTGGTTGGCATCCTGAAGCACGAGCTGCGGCTGATCGAGACGCTCAAATACGCGCCGTACTTTCTGACAGTGAACTCGATCGTCCGCTTCGCCCGCAGCCAGGACATCCTCTGCCAGGGGCGCGGCTCGGCCGCCAATTCAGCCGTCTGCTATGTGCTGGGCATCACTTCAATCGATCCCGAACGCAACAACCTCCTGTTCGAGAGGTTCGTTTCGTCACACTCGACCTGGCGACGATCCCGGCCGAAGATCCACGCACCTATGCGATGATCAGAAAGGCCGACACGCTCGGCGTCTTCCAGATCGAATCCCGCGCGCAGATGTCGATGCTGCCGCGCATGAAGCCCCGGACCTTCTACGACCTGGTCATCGAGGTCGCGATCGTCCGGCCGGGACCGATCCAGGGCGACATGGTCCATCCCTATCTTCGCCGGCGCGACGGGACGGAGGCGGTGACGTTTCCGACGCCGGAGCTCGAGCGCGTTCTCGGCAAGACGCTCGGCGTGCCGCTGTTTCAGGAGCAGGCAATGCAGGTCTCCATGGTCTGCGCCGGCTTTACCGCCGGCGAGGCCGACCAGTTGCGGCGCGCCATGGCCACATTCAAGCACACCGGCGGCGTCTCGAAATTCCGCGACAAGCTGATCAACGGCATGATCGCAAACGGCTACACGCCGGAGTTTGCCGAAAGGACCTTTTCGCAACTCGAAGGGTTTGGCAGCTACGGTTTTCCCGAAAGCCACGCCGCTTCCTTCGCGCTGATCGCCTCGTCCTGGATGAAATGCTGGCATCCCGATGTCTTCTGTGCGGCGCTGTTGAATTCGCAACCGATGGGTTTTTATCTGCCGGCCCAGATTGTGCGCGACGCACGCGATCATGGGGTCGAAGTGCGCCCGGTCTGCGTCAATGCCAGCCGCTGGGATTGCACGTTGGAGTCGACCGATGACGAAGATCGCTTCGCCGTCCGGCTCGGCCTGCGCATGGTAAAAGGTCTCGCCAATGATGATGCGGCCGCGATCATCGCGGCGCGGGCCGACGAGCCATTTCTCTCCGTCGACGATCTGTGGCGCCGCGCCCGCGTGCCGGCGGCTTCGCTGGTCCAGCTCGCCGAGGCCGACGCATTTCTATCGGATCTGAACCTTGCCCGCCGCGACGCTCTCTGGGCGATCAAGGCGTTGCGCGACGAACCTTTGCCCCTGTTTGCGGCCGCTACGTCCCGTGAACAGAAAACGGTGACGGAGATCCACGAGCCTGTCATTGCGCTTAAGCCCATGACGGCCGGCCGCGAGGTTGTCGAGGATTATGGCCATGTCGGGCTGACCTTGCGCAGCCATCCGGTGTCGTGCCCCTGCGGAAGGAGGCATTCGATGCTCGGGCCATATCCTTCAATGCGAGAATGCGAATTCCAAGTTTGGGCTACCTTGCCTTTGTCCGAAACATGTCGCATATTTCGGACATGCCCATCGTTGAGCCCGATACCGATCTTCGCTCGCGCCTGCTTGCCCGCATTGAGTCCAAAGCCGACGAGGTCTGGACCCCCGGCGACTTCGCCGATCTCGGCGCGCGCGCCGCCGTGGACAAAACCCTGCAGCGCCTGGCAGCCGCCGGGGAGCTGCGCCGGATCGACCGAGGCCTCTATGACCGGCCGCGCACGAACAACCTGACTGGCCGCGCCACCGTGCCGGATTATCGCGCTGTGATCCGCGCCGTCACGCGCCGCGATCGGGCGCGCGCCGTCATCGATGGTATGACCGCCGCCAACGAGCTCGGCCTGACGACCGCCGTCCCCGCCCGGATAGAAGTGCTGGTCGATGCGCGGTTGAAGCCAATCAAGCTCGGCACGCAGGAAATCCACTTCAAATACGCTGCCCCTAGCCGCCTCTATTGGGCGGATCGGCCGGGGATGCGGGTCGTCCAGGCCTTGCATTGGATGCAGGACATGCTGACCCAGAAGGGCGAACGGAAGCGTATCCAGGCGACGTTGCGCCGTCTGTTTGCCGACCCCAAGCACGGCGAGGCCATTCGCGAGGATCTGCGCGCCGGTCTCTCCGCTGTGCCGATCTGGATGCAGGAGTTCCTCCGCGAAATCCTGAGGGCGGACCCGCACGAGGCGAAGCCATGAGCACCGATGCTTACCGGCAGGTCATCGCGGCATCCCCACGTGACCGGCTCGACCTGTTCCTCGCCACGGCCAACCGGATCGGAGCTCCGGTGGGCAATGTCGAAAAGGATTTCTGGGTCTGCTGGACCCTCAATTCGCTCTACCACGAACGGCCTGCGGGGGAGCCACGGCTGCTTTTCAAGGGCGGGACGTCGCTGTCAAAAGGCTATGGCCTCATCCAGCGTTTTTCCGAGGACATCGGTGCGCCGTGACGGCGCGGGAGGGTAGTATGACATAGTTAGAACCCCTCCTAGCTTTGCTGATTTTCGACCGACGGCTGCAATGCCGTCCCTTTCGTGGGAACAACGAAAGGAAGGGGACCGAAAAGCTGGACCGGGTGTCGCCGGTTCGGTGCCATAAGCAGATCGGTCTGAACTGTACCGGACGGAAGCCATCACTACCGGGCCGGGCTACCGCAGTGCTCATGGTGAGACAACGAAGTGCGTGACTGAAGCCTCTGAATATCCGAGAAGTTTCCCAACCGTGATGGCGGGGGAGACAAACAGAGCGATCAGACATGGCAGGGCTCAATGTTCCCTGCTGAGGTGTGCGAGAAATACGCACTCGGGGTGGGCGAGTTCCTTCAACCCACTCTCCGTATCGCCAGGGGTATAGCGCACCACCTACAGGCACGAAGGTTGAAAATCGGAACACGGGAACCTGAACCGTCTGCCCGGCAGGAACCGGGCTAGCCGCGACGACCGGAGACGGGCGTGTTCAGGGGCGGAGCCTCCGTAGTAGTCCGAGTCCAGGAAAGCTGGGCACATGGCGAAGGGAGGCAGGAAGACGATCGGTTGGCATGACGGAGGAGTGATCTGTGGACATGGATCATCAGGCTGATGAAGCTTGGGTACTCGGCGTTCAGCGCAAACTGTATCAGTGGAGTAAGGCGAATCCCGACGAACAGTGGCGGGACATGTGGGGCTGGCTGACAGACTCCCGCATGCTTCGTCACGCTTGGCGTCGCGTGTCCACCAATAAGGGCGGGCGCACGGCCGGGGTCGACGGGATGACCGTAGGACGCATCCGGAAGAGAGGAGAGCTACGCTTTCTCGACAGGCTTCAGGCTGAACTGCGCTCTTGCGCGTACAGACCGAGCCCGGCGAGGCGCAAGCTCATCCCCAAAGCCGGTAAACCGGGGCAGTTCCGGCCCCTGGGCATTCCCACGGTCAAGGACCGCGTCGTACAAAGCGCGGTCAAAACACTTCTGGAGCCAATCTTCGAGGCGCAGTTCTGGCATGTTTCCTATGGGTTCAGGCCCGGACGGAGCACGCACGGCGCCTTGGAGCATATCCGACGGGCTGCTCAGTCGCATAAACGCGGCGGGGATACCCGGAGGCACGGGATGCCATATCCGTGGGTCATCGAGGGAGACATCAAGGGCTGCTTTGACAACATCAACCATCACTATCTGATGGAACGGCTACGCAAACGCGTCGCCGACCAGCGGGTGGTACGGTTGGTCGGGCAGTTCCTGAAAGCCGGCGTGCTGGCGGAGGAGCAGTTCTTCCGCACGGAAGCCGGAACCCCGCAAGGTGGGATCATATCACCGCTGCTCGCCAACATTGCGCTCAGCGCGATTGAGGAGAGATATAAACGGTGGGTGCATCCTGATCTGACGGGGAGGTCTTCACGACAATCGATACTCTCGGCGGCATCGGGTAGACGTATGTGGGATCGCAAAGCAGGGCACTGCGTGTGCTTCCCTGTGCGCTATGCAGACGACTTCGTGGTGCTGGTTTCCGGCACGCAGGAACAGGCCATCGAGGAGAAATCCGCGCTGGCAAAATACCTGCGGGAAACAACGGGCCTTGAGTTGTCACCGGAAAAGACGAAGATCACCGCAATGACGGACGGGTTCGAGTTCCTCGGATTCCGCTTCGTCATGGAATGGGACGGGCGCTACGGATATTGTGCACGCGTACAAATCCCCAAGGCCAAGTCCCTCGATCTCCGTCACAAAGTCAAGGAGTGCACTGGGCGTGACAGCGCGAGAGGCACCCTTGGTGCAAAGCTTCAGGAGCTTAATCCCATCCTGCGCGGATGGGCGAATTACTTCCGCTTTTGCTACGGAGCCAGCAACGTGTTTACCAGCCTCGACTGGTACACCGGGGATCGGCTCTGGCGCTGGCAACGGAAAGTTCGCCCAAACGCCAACGCGAGCGAAATCGCAAAAGGCCGACAGCGTAGCAGTCGCCGTCCGACGGTGAGACTGTGGCGCGATGGGTCCGTCGAGCAATATATGCTCGCATGGACTCTCGTCTGCCGGTTTCGTCTGGCGTGGATGGGAACGCCAAACTTCGCCACGTCTTCTGGCGAGCCGGATGCATAACGAAAGGTGCACGTCCGGTTCTGCGAGGGGTGGTGAGAAACGGACCGCTGCAAGGCGGCACCGCGCTCGCCACCTACTCTACGTGCGCCGTGACGGCGCGGGAGGGTAGTATGACATAGTTAGAACCCCTCCTAGCTTTGCTGATTTTCGACCGACGGCTGCAATGCCGTCCCTTTCGTGGGAACAACGAAAGGAAGGGGACCGAAAAGCTGGACCGGGTGTCGCCGGTTCGGTGCCATAAGCAGATCGGTCTGAACTGTACCGGACGGAAGCCATCACTACCGGGCCGGGCTACCGCAGTGCTCATGGTGAGACAACGAAGTGCGTGACTGAAGCCTCTGAATATCCGAGAAGTTTCCCAACCGTGATGGCGGGGGAGACAAACAGAGCGATCAGACATGGCAGGGCTCAATGTTCCCTGCTGAGGGGTGCGAGAAATACGCACTCGGGGTGGGCGAGTTCCTTCAACCCACTCTCCGTATCGCCAGGGGTATAGCGCACCACCTACAGGCACGAAGGTTGAAAATCGGAACACGGGAACCTGAACCGTCTGCCCGGCAGGAACCGGGCTAGCCGCGACGACCGGAGACGGGCGTGTTCAGGGGCGGAGCCTCCGTAGTAGTCCGAGTCCAGGAAAGCTGGGCACATGGCGAAGGGAGGCAGGAAGACGATCGGTTGGCATGACGGAGGAGTGATCTGTGGACATGGATCATCAGGCTGATGAAGCTTGGGTACTCGGCGTTCAGCGCAAACTGTATCAGTGGAGTAAGGCGAATCCCGACGAACAGTGGCGGGACATGTGGGGCTGGCTGACAGACTCCCGCATGCTTCGTCACGCTTGGCGTCGCGTGTCCACCAATAAGGGCGGGCGCACGGCCGGGGTCGACGGGATGACCGTAGGACGCATCCGGAAGAGAGGAGAGCTACGCTTTCTCGACAGGCTTCAGGCTGAACTGCGCTCTTGCGCGTACAGACCGAGCCCGGCGAGGCGCAAGCTCATCCCCAAAGCCGGTAAACCGGGGCAGTTCCGGCCCCTGGGCATTCCCACGGTCAAGGACCGCGTCGTACAAAGCGCGGTCAAAACACTTCTGGAGCCAATCTTCGAGGCGCAGTTCTGGCATGTTTCCTATGGGTTCAGGCCCGGACGGAGCACGCACGGCGCCTTGGAGCATATCCGACGGGCTGCTCAGTCGCATAAACGCGGCGGGGATACCCGGAGGCACGGGATGCCATATCCGTGGGTCATCGAGGGAGACATCAAGGGCTGCTTTGACAACATCAACCATCACTATCTGATGGAACGGCTACGCAAACGCGTCGCCGACCAGCGGGTGGTACGGTTGGTCGGGCAGTTCCTGAAAGCCGGCGTGCTGGCGGAGGAGCAGTTCTTCCGCACGGAAGCCGGAACCCCGCAAGGTGGGATCATATCACCGCTGCTCGCCAACATTGCGCTCAGCGCGATTGAGGAGAGATATAAACGGTGGGTGCATCCTGATCTGACGGGGAGGTCTTCACGACAATCGATACTCTCGGCGGCATCGGGTAGACGTATGTGGGATCGCAAAGCAGGGCACTGCGTGTGCTTCCCTGTGCGCTATGCAGACGACTTCGTGGTGCTGGTTTCCGGCACGCAGGAACAGGCCATCGAGGAGAAATCCGCGCTGGCAAAATACCTGCGGGAAACAACGGGCCTTGAGTTGTCACCGGAAAAGACGAAGATCACCGCAATGACGGACGGGTTCGAGTTCCTCGGATTCCGCTTCGTCATGGAATGGGACGGGCGCTACGGATATTGTGCACGCGTACAAATCCCCAAGGCCAAGTCCCTCGATCTCCGTCACAAAGTCAAGGAGTGCACTGGGCGTGACAGCGCGAGAGGCACCCTTGGTGCAAAGCTTCAGGAGCTTAATCCCATCCTGCGCGGATGGGCGAATTACTTCCGCTTTTGCTACGGAGCCAGCAACGTGTTTACCAGCCTCGACTGGTACACCGGGGATCGGCTCTGGCGCTGGCAACGGAAAGTTCGCCCAAACGCCAACGCGAGCGAAATCGCAAAAGGCCGACAGCGTAGCAGTCGCCGTCCGACGGTGAGACTGTGGCGCGATGGGTCCGTCGAGCAATATATGCTCGCATGGACTCTCGTCTGCCGGTTTCGTCTGGCGTGGATGGGAACGCCAAACTTCGCCACGTCTTCTGGCGAGCCGGATGCATAACGAAAGGTGCACGTCCGGTTCTGCGAGGGGTGGTGAGAAACGGACCGCTGCAAGGCGGCACCGCGCTCGCCACCTACTCTACAC
>NZ_RZTV01000009.1:124983-191689 GCF_003997555.1 Mesorhizobium sp. M1A.T.Ca.IN.004.03.1.1
AGGTGCACGTCCGGTTCTGCGAGGGGTGGTGAGAAACGGACCGCTGCAAGGCGGCACCGCGCTCGCCACCTACTCTACACGTTACCGTGTTCCGCGACGATCTCGACGAGGCTGCCTCCGTCGAAGAGCTTGAGGGACTGTCGAACAAGAAGCGCCGCGCCAAGCTCGACGCCATCCGGGACGCCTGCCGTGCGTATATCACAGGCCCGCTGCGAGACTTCCTCACCGCTCAACTTGTCGACACTACGAACGGTGCCGGCCGGATGGAGATCGACGAAGCCGATGCCGATGGTCAGACCCTGCTGCTCTGGTATCCCGAGGTCGAGCCGCGTGATGGCGCCTATGTGCGACCGGTCATACGCCTCGAGTCCGGCGCGAAATCGGCGCTCGATCCCAATCGCCCCATCGCGATCACGCCCTATGTCGCGGAGGAAGCGGCAGGTATTGACCTGGCCGTCGCTGCCGTGACCACGATCGAGGCGACCCGCACCTTTTGGGACAAGGTGGTGATCGCCCATGGATTGCGCCGCTGGTACGAGCGGCGCGGCGAACTGCGGCAGGAAGGACAGCGGGTTTCCCGGCACTATTATGACCTGCACTGTCTTCTCGGATCCGAGACTGGAAAGGCCGCGCTCGGCGATCTCGATCTTGGCGCCGACTGCGTGCGGCACGCACGAATGTTTTTCGACCGTCCCGACTATGACCTCGCCTCAGCAGTCCCGGGCAGCTTCGCGATCGCGCCCGCTCCAAAGATGGTGGACGCGCTCACGCGCGACTACGCCAATACGGCGGCCATGATCTTCGGCACTCCGCCGAGTTTCGATGACATTCTGGAATCAGCGCGGCAGATTGAGCAGGACATCAACACCCATTCGTAGTCGCCTGGCCACGTCGCCGGGGGCATCATCAAGGCGTTGTCGAGCAAATGGTCTGCTACTTCAAACCCGAGGACATCGAAAAACTACACGCTGGCCGAGAGGACATGCATCGGGATCGTTGTTCCTGCAGAACCGCACGTATAAGGATTGGCTCCATGCGCAGCAGAGCCGTGTTCACCCGCCCGGGCGATGTCTTGCTTCAGGGGGGATACTGCCCTACGAAACTGCTCGTGCCTTGGGGCAATTGGGGGGCCGCAGTACATGTTTTCACCTCACGATGAGGATCGCTTGGCATTCGGGCCAGGTGGAATGGAATATCTGTCCGGCGCACTCGTCGAATTCCAAGGACGACAGGGCGCTACTTTGAAATGCGGTTAATGACCAAGAGAAGCATCGATTTTGAACGGCTCTTAAAGAGTCGATTGGTAATTGCGCGATTTGGCGAAATGGATCTCGCGAGGTGGTGGAATACCAGGGGTCAACTTGGCAAATTAGGCGCGGCAACTCTGCGGCGTGGCTTCCCTCGAACCCACCGGTTTGCACAGGCCCGCGCGGTCTTTGCTGTAGCCGCGCAGCGATGCTCTGAGATCTTCGAACCGCCCGGCTGCGTAACGCTGTGGCGCCTGCCGGAAGCGATCGAGGACGAATTCGACGCGCGTTGGGAGCACTGGCTCGACAACGCGAAGGAGTGGACTCCCTTCTTCGAAGACCTTGAGGGGCTGCAGGGCAACGACCTCACGTCGACACTCCGCGCCTTCGAACTCGTGAGCGAGCAGGACCTTGCGAGTGTCCCAAATCTACGTCGCGCAGCCGACGGACGCTCCGTACCGCTGCCGGGCGTGTTTTCAGGCACCGAGGCCGACCTTGCGCTCCTGACTCTTGGCTTTGCACGTGGAGAATCCGGCGTGCTGGCGGTCCCCTACATGAGGAGGGCAGACGCATGACGTCGGCGTCGCGCTCGAACGTTGTTTCGTCCTTTATACAGAAGATGCTCGACCTACAGGCGGTTGTTCAGAGCCTCGGCGTCAAAGGCCGAGGTAAACACTGGATTGTCGTTACCTCGCAAGAAAAGCTTGGCGAGCTCGTCAGCGGCCTCGATGACAAGAAGATCGAGCTTGCGCGCCTGATGGACCGCTTCCCTCTGCAGGTCCATTTGGAGCCTTCCGACATTTCGGAGGTCACCAGCCGACGCGTTCTGTCCAAGAACGCGCCGGCGCAGAAGGCATTAGGACAGCTCTTCGACCAGCACCGGGGAAGGTTCACTGAGCACACCCGCCTCACCGCCGATATCAGGCTGCCAGAACTGACACGTGACAGTTTCATCGACCTCTATCCGCTGCTGCCCTACCAGATCGATCTAATTATCCAAGTAGTCTCAGGGCTTCGCACGCAGGGTGGAGCTAGTAAGCACGTGGGCGGCGCAAACCGCACCATCATCAAGCTGGCGCAGCAGCTAGTGATCAACCCTGCCGTCAATCTTGCAGACCAGCCAATCGGTGCCGTGGCCCGCCTTGATCAAGTCTACGATCTCGTCGAAGGCAACATTGGCTCTGAGGTGCGGGCGAAGATCTCGGCCATTTCGAAAGAGCTTGAACACCCCCTGGCACAGCCGGTCGCGAAGGTCATCTGCCTGCTGCAGTACGTGAAGAGCGTTCACCGCACCGCGGAGAACATTGCCGCCGCGCTCCATCCCGGTGTCGCCGGGGATTCACAGCTCGCCGCAGTGAAAGACGCGCTGCGTCAGCTTGAGGCAGCTAACAAGGTTCGCCTCAACGGGCGGCGAAAGCGGATATCGCGTTGATGATCTCGGAAGCATTGCCTCCCGGCGTGGAAACCTTCGATCTTCTGGACGGGGTCTATGTCGCCAATACCAAATGCGCGATTCCGATCGCCATCATGCTCCGGCAATCCCTGATCGAGCTGGCGAACTCCCGCCTCGCCCAGGACGGCCAGGCTACCAAAATGGAGCAGGTCTATGGCTATCTGACCGGTCCCCGGTTCCGCCATCGCGTCGAAGCGATCGTCGAAAAGTTCTCTGATATGCAGGAGGACCTGGCCAAGGAACGCAAGGCCACAACACGCCTGTGGGCCAAGCGGGAGGCCCAGATCCAAGGCGTGATCGAATCGACCGTCGGGATGTACGGCGACTTGCAAGGTATCGCCGGAAAGGTGATGCAGGAGATTGAGGCCTTGGATGTGCTGGCAATAGAAGCATCCCGGCCCGATACCGAATAGGCCGATATGCAGCTCAGCAGCAAAACGATTGGCAATCTGGAGCGGCTTCCGCAGATGTAACGATCGGACCCCTTCGGATGGCGTGAGCAAAAGAAGCCCGCCGCACCTGAGGCAAACGTCGTCGGCCGATCGCTGTGGCCTATCAGACCGCGCGCTCGAAGGCACGGCAGGTGAGGGTCGATGTCGACGCGCGGATGAGAGGCATGTGGAGGTGAGCCGGTAATCGAGGCGGACGAGTCGTGGAAGACGCAGTCACAAGCGAAGCTGCTAGGGCCGAGAGGCCTGCGCTGCAGAGCAAGATCATCCATGTAGATATGGACGCGTTCTACGCTTCGGTAGAGCAGCGCGACAAACCGGAGCTGCGGGGCAAGCCGGTCGCCGTCGGGCACGCCCTCGAACGTGGCGTGGTCGCAGCTGCGAGCTATGAGGCTCGCAATTTCGGCGTTCACTCGGCGATGCCCTCCGTGACGGCGAGGCGCAAGTGCCCTGATCTGATTTTCGTCAAACCCCGGTTCGACGTCTACAAGGCGGTCTCCCAGCAAATCCGGGAGATCTTCGCCGAGCACACGCCACTGATCGAACCGCTTTCGCTGGACGAGGATTTCGACGTGACCGAAAACATGCACGGGATCGCCACGGCGACGGAGATCGCCGAGGCGATCCGGACGAAGATCAAGGCGAAGACCGGCCTTACTGCCTCAGCCGGTGTCAGCTACAACAAGTTCCTCGCCAAGATGGCCTCCGATCAGGGCAAGCCTGACGGGCTATTCGTTATCACGCCAAAGATGGGGCCGAGCTTCGTCGAAGTGCTCCCGGTGAAAAAATTCCACGGCATCGGTCCTGCCACCAATGCGAAGATGAGGGCATGGCGTTGAAAGTACGCTCAGCAACGATAAGGTCGAACGAACACAGAAAAGGGTGCATTCATTGACGTCTCTGGAGCGTCCATCGCATTCAGCGTTTACATTGGCTCATCCAGCCAAAATCATTCGGATAGCCGAACTATCTGCTTTCATTAGATTTTCGGCTTAGCGTTGTTTAGCGGGCTTTTAACGCGATCCCCTCATCCACCGCTTTGCCGGCTCCGACATAACGATATTCACCCAGTTCGAGGCGAATTTCGGCGCGAGCTGGCAAGGTCGGCTTGAACAGACCTATCGCTGCAACCAGCTCATCGCCGAAACCGCCGCAAGCTTCGTGCAGCGCAATCCCGCTCAGCTGAAGAAGTCGGTGCGGTCGACGCGGCCGGCGATCGCAAGATCGATCCGAGTCATTCCGATCGAGAGCGACCGAGGTAAACTCGACTTCGGCGGTGCCTGCCATCGGCTGTTCAAGCGCCTCGATGTCTTTCTCGGCGGCATCTCAGCGCAGTGGCGGAGCGATGCGCGCCAGAAACTGAAGGTGATGGTGCTCTGGCGCCACAACCAGCTTGACCCGTTCAAGGGATCAAGGCCAACCTTCGAGAACATCGATGTTGCTGGACTGTCGTTCCATCGAGCCAAGGGGCTTGAAGCAGACTACACGATCCTGCTCGACGTCAGCGAAGGTGACTACGGTGTGCCAAGCAAGATCGAGGATAATGAACTGCTCAATCTGGTCATGCCGCGTCCAGAGATATTCGAGTATGCCGAGGAGCGGCAGCTATTCTACGTCGCCCTGACCCGTGCGAGCCGCGGCGTGTTCCTGCTCACGAACAGCGAAGAACCATCTCGATATATCCGCGAGCTTTCCGAGATCGCCGGCGATAACCTGCGCTCTGAGTCCATCGATGGGGAGCCCTTGCGTCAATGTCCTGCCTGTCGTGTCGGCCAGATCGTGGAGCGACGAGGACGCAATAACCGCCGCTTCTTCGGATGCACCCAGTATCCCATTTGCGATCACACATTGCCGCTGACGTGAACGACAGTCACTCATCGCCCTAATGGTTCTCGGCCTCAAACTTTTTGAGCAACGACGTCGCCAGACCTTGGCCCTCGAAATAGAGGCCGATTTCATCCAGCGGGTTGTCGTCCAGACCTGACGCGGAGCCCCAGTTCAGGCTGCTGACAACGACATGATCGCTGTCCCAGGCCAGAAACTTGGCATGCAGTTGCGGCTCGGGCACGCCCGCAAGCTCGACGATGCCGTTGAGCCGCTCACGGTGCCTCGTCACATGGCCGCGTTTGACTGGGCCGGAGCGGCGCGAGTAATAAACCCGGACATCGCTCAGTCGCCTTCCGGCAACTTCAGCCGGATCGAACAGGGCCGGCACCATGTTGGCGCCCACCCTGTTCGTGCAGCAGATGAAACGCTCTTGCGCCTCATGGGCAGCGACGCGCAGCAGGCGCTCGTGATCGCCAGCATGAAGAACCGTCATCATGGCGGTCGGCGTCTGGCTCGCTTCAGGCCTCGATAGCAGGCTTCGCTGACGCCGCAGCTCAGAGGCCATGAACTGAAGCGTTTCGACGGATCGGCTGGCGCTGGACAGCTTGGAAATGATTGCGCGGAGCAGATCCAGTGCCTCCGCCACCGCGTTGCCCTCGCGGAGTTCGGCCGAGACTTCTACCGCCGAGAAAGGGGAGGAAAGCCAGTTGCACGACCCCATGATAACGACTGCACCATCCTGACCGTCATCGGCGGCAAGGAACTTCGCGTGGCTGCCTACCGGGTCCCTTTGCACCTGGAGGTAGCCCCTCGTCTGGCGGACGGCGGACAAGCGGAGGAAGAGTTCCTGCATGGCCGTGGCGTGCTTGGCGCGATCAAGCGATGTGCCGAAGAATAGATGGCACCTCACGCCTCGCCTGCAAGCATCCTCCAGCGACCGCCAGATGCGTTCGCGGTTCTCTTTGCCTTTTTCGTCGGACTGCGATGCCACGAAGGTCGAAAGGACAAATATGTTCGACTTGGCCGCGCCCACGATCTGCTCGAAGCGGTGCAGATGCTGTTCGGAACCAACGACAAAATGATCGGCGTCAAATCGTGTTTCGATCGGCGCAGGGTCATCTGCTGGCGGGGTCGTGGTTTTCGGCAGAACGCCGGTCTTGATCGTCGCTTTAAGCGCCTCGACAAGCTGGTCGCTTGCCCCTTGCCGCAAGACGCCGTCTCTCACCTCATCAAGGTCAAGCACGAGAAATCTGGGCTCGAGGAAAGAGCTGTTGGCCTGGACGCCTCGTAGCCACTCGCCGGGCCTAAGCGCTCCCACCATGAATTGGTTGACACGCTGCATCATCGAGTAGTGGGTTTCGGGTGGCTCCCCCTTTGGGAACGTGATGATCGCGCCTTTGGCGGGAAGCTTGGTGACTGCAATCGTGTCAACGTCCCGCGTCCTGAAAACGGATTGTCCGACCTTCTCATAGACAACGCTGATGCCGATCTCACGATCGGCCGTCCGTTCCGGAAGCGCGCGCCCCGCGCGTATGAAGTCATGACCGACGCTGCTGGTGGCCAGAACCGGTTGCGGCGACAGCCTGACTTCGACGAGTCCGAATTGCATCAGCCGGGCGACGGTGGAGCCGACCACCTGTCGGGGGATCTTGAGAGCCTCGGAGATGTCATCGATCGTTCCTGGACTTCGATCCAGCGACAGCAGGATCATTTCCTCAACGGGGCTCCAGCCCCATGTCCTCTGGACGATACCGGGTGCCCGATAGTGCCAGGCCGGGATGTAGATGTTATTCACAGGGGCAGCCTCCCCTGCTCGTCAACGGCGATGACGGAAGCAGCTGTGCCAGTGCCTGGAAATTCGGCCTCGGACAGGCGGGCAATTTCGTCGAGCATGATCCGCAGAAAGCCGAGTTCGTCCTTGAGCCCGTCGGGGTCGATCCCCTCCACGGCGTTGCGAATGAACTGCCGGCTGGTTGCCAGGATCAGCTTGTACTTGGCGCGACTGAGCAGGACGTTCAGCCGTTGGGGATTCGTCATGAAGCCGAGGGCCCTCGACCCAACGAGCACGTTGTTGCGCACAAGGCTGGCGACAACCACATCGGCCTCACCGCCCTGGAAACTGTCGCTCGTGTAGACGAACTTTCCATCGCCTCGGGGGCTCGCAAAGCCAAACAGCGTATCCGTCGCGGCATCAATCTCAGGCTTGATGAGCCGGTCGATGTGATTCACCTGCGCCAAATATGGAGAGAGCACGACGAGCGTCGGCGTCGGCTTGCCCTTCCGGATGATCGGCCGTAGTTTTTTCATGGCTGCCAGCAATGCCGTTGCTTCGACCTCATTGCGATAGGAACGCTTCACCGGTTGCTCGAATGCCCGCCGCTTGACAACGCTGAGGGATGGCAGATCGATGATCACGATCGGAGAGGCAGGAAATCCTTCCACGCTCTCCACCACATACTCGCGGGCTTTCACACGTTCCGAAGAGATGAGTTGCCGCTTGTAGAAAGTGTTGGAAACCAGCTCGCATATGGCAGGATGCATGCGGCTCTGCTCGCGAAGCGTGTTGGCGATCGTGCTGGGGCGGTTTGTGTCTTCCGCCCTGGTCTCTTCACGCGTCGCGATGGATCTGAACGGTTCCTCAAGGCGGGACGCCACGGCGAGGACGTCGCTAAGCAGGAACGGATCAGCCTTCAAAGCTTCTAGCGCAAACTCCACCTCGTCCGGAAGGTCGGAAATCGCCGTAAGCTTCTCTTTCGCGTCGTGCAGCAGCTCGCTCGCCCGCCCGGGATCGTAGAACTTCTGACGGTCAGCGGCGTCGAAGGGAGACAACTGATTGTGATCGCCGATCATCACCCGGCGGTTTCCGAGAAGCAGGGCACCGATCAGTTCCGCGCCATTGGCGCGCGCCGCCTCCTCGATGAAGACCCAGTCGAACTGCTCGCCATCGGCAATCATTTCCTCAAGAACATGCGATGAGGTGGTCGCGAGCGTCACGTCCGACGAGCGAAGCATCAGATTGTCCGTGTCGCGTAGCGCGCGGTCGCCAATCGACTGGTCCGAAATGTCATGAGGACTGAGCGCCTGGATGATCTGATTGAGCTGGTTCGTCATGACGGCGGCGCTGTCCGAGTCGGGCTTTGACACGGAGCGCAGCAGAGAACGCGAACACTGCCTCAGCGTGCTCTCTTTTTCGTTGGAGCGCGAGCGCTCAACGCGAACGACGATGGTGGATTCCGCCGGGAGGAATTTTCGAAGCTCGTCCTCCATGTGAAGGAGCGTCTCATGGTTCTGTGCGGATACGAGGATTCGAGCATCGGCCGTTTGATGCAGGATGCTCTTCACAAGGTGTGAGATCAGAAACGTCTTTCCCACGCCAGGTGGCCCGACAACCACATTGATGGATCTTCCGGCGACGATCGACTCCCACGCCTCGATCTTGGATCGCTCCATCTTTGCGTCAGGTGGCGGCGGACCAGGAACCGCGATTTCGCGCAGCACCTCATCCATTGCGACCTGCGTCGGATCGTCCAATGCCCTGAGAAGCTCGACATTGGACCTGGCGGCCACAATGTTCTGGAGCCGTCGCCGAATGGCCCGCTCGGTTCCCGTGTCCTTGCGAGGCCGGAGATAGAGACGTTGCCCCGGCGGGATTGACAGGTTGGTCGCGAAGGCGAGCGCCGTCTTCCCGTTGATCAGGCTGCTACCCTCATAGTTAAGTTCCGGCACCCGCTCGCGGCCAGTTGCCAGGCTCGCTGCTTGCGACAGCGTCCAGTTCGCTTTTCCGTCGTCATACTTGAGCTCGCGCCGGAGCGCTTCGGCTGCCGGACGTAGTCCCATCGTCTCGCGCTGGGCATCACGTTGCGCATCGTCTCGAGGTGCCAACCAGACGACATTTGCTTCCACGTTGGCAGGGAAGAGCACGTCAACTGGATAAAGGCGAAACTGCTCTCTCAGCAGAGTGAACGCTTCGAGGAGGATCAGGGCGAACCACATTGGAACGTCGTTCGCCCCATTAAAGGCCCGGACTGGCTCCAGGAGGTCCCGCCATCGCTTGGCGCCCGGACCGAGGTTCTGAACCCGCTCTTCGGCCCCTGCCCGGTTCCTGGAGAGGTGGAGACGATGGACTATGTCCACCGCGCCGTGCATCCATTCGTTCGAACGGCGCTGGTGTGCCCCTTCGATCATCCCGACAGACTCGCTGACGATCCGTATGTTGTAGACTGCGAGATCCGTCATTAGGCGTGCGATGTCGGCGCCCGCAGGGACGAGGCGGACGCCAGCCGAAAGCAGATCGTCGGCGACGAACTGCACGACCGCTCCGCCGTCGGCCGCGGGTATGGTCCCCGACGCCAGTGCAGGCAAATCGCTCTGCACCACGTTCCTTGATGGGTAGAGAATCAGTTCACCATCAGAACTGGATCCGACCCGGTCGAGTTCGGTGACGACATTCCGCAGCTCTTCCAAGACGATGGCACCGTCAAACAACTGGAACTGGGGTGGACTGGCCAGCCGGTCCAGCATGCGGCGTTCGACCGACAATAGTGACGGAGGGTTGTCACCATCCAGCCCGAGAACAGAGCCGGCGACTGCGGCAAGATCGACCCAGTCCTGTCGGAATGAAATCGCGGCGGAGGTGCGAAGAAGATGCGTGGACCCTCCAAGATCGCCGTCGGAGATATGAACGCATGCCTCGACGCCCCCGAGACACCAGTCGGTGCGGTCGTCCCGGTGCGAAAATATCGAATGCGCGTTCACACCGCCGTGCACGATGCCCGCGTCGTGACATAGAGTGAGAGCTTCTGCGACGCGGACCAAATTCCGCCAGAACACGCCACGGCTTGCATTTGTCAGAAAGCGACCCTCTCTCGTCCTCCTGCGGTGGGAGGCTGCTGAAATCGGGCCTCCCGGATCCACCATGACGATGGCGAGTTCCTTCTGGTCTTCGGCAATTTCCAGCACATCGACCAGAACGTCCCGAGCGCGACGGGACGAAAGCACGCGCCTAATCCGCCTCAATCCGCGGGCGATGATCGCTCTCAGGTCATCGTCGAGCGCCGTACCCGTCTTCTTGAACAGGCGCAGGAGGTACCTTTCACCGTCCGCGATGCCGACAGCCGTTCGAAGGTGGGAGTCCCATCCTCCCATTACTCGCGCGTAGGAGTCTGCTGCGAATGTGAAACGTGAGTCTAGCGGCGCGATACTCTTCTTCTTGACTGCGGCCATACAGTTTCCAGCCCGTGAATACTTCTGTCCTAGCAGATTCGTGGCCGCCTTGCCGTCTCAGATCGCAACAATCTGCCGCTCAGCCGATAACGTGCATGTTGAGCTCCGAGAGCTCATGCCAGTCACGGTAGCCTAGAACCCGCGCAAGTGCCTCATGCACTATTGCGAGGCTTAGTTCGGTCGCGGCGCGGGCCAGATATTTTGCAGCCTGTTTCGACCGAATGAGATCGGAAAAGTGGATTCGCATGGACCGCTCCGGCGGTCCTTGCAACGGCATGTGCAATTCGGATCGATCGGCAAGCCAAGAAGGGGCTGCTCTCAGCAGCCGGAAGACGACCTCAAACACAGGCGACTCGTTTAGGGTGCCAGCCCGATCGTGTAGCGCGCAGCGATCCGCCAGAACCTCCTGATCTAGGTCGGTCTGGTCGTCCGCTGAGGAGCCGCCGACACCGCAGCCGTGTGGACGGCTCAGCGGCCAACGCCTATCTGTGATGGCGCTTGGTCGAGTGCGGAGGAAGTCATGGATTTTGAGAAGGCTGCTGAGGCGTTTCGGCGAAAGGAACTCGAACTCGATTTCGCGACCATCACGATCGAGCAGTGCAAAGAAACCGAGCCTGTCACCTATGTTGGACCAGGGTACTTTCGGCAGGACGCGAGCGGCAGACTGGAAGTCAAATGCTATGCCACCACAACGCCGGAGGTGGGAATCGCAGCTTTCAATCGGCAGATGCGATCGACCTCCGGAAGCTTGTAACTCACTTGGAAATGCAGGCGGTTCATCGTCCCCGTTGCAGTTTGTGACGGTGACTCACCCCTCGGGATCGCGAGCACGCGTTGAATCTGGGCGCTATGGGCCGGCTCCTCGAACGACGCATATCTGAAGAAAGACCGAATGGCCGTGAGGCGGAGATTCCGGGTCCTCACTGAGGCGGATCGCTGTGTCTCGAGGTCCTCCAGGAATGCGCCGATGAAAGGCGCGTCCAAATCCCGCAGTGTCAACTGCGACGGAGACCTGCCAAGGCGTGTCTGCGCGAATGCAAACAGGAGCCGGAAGGTGTCGCGATAGGAGGCGATGGTGTTGGAGCTTACGCCTCGATGTCGCATGAGCCGATCGGTGAACCACCGCTCGATCAGCACGGCCAGATCGTTCGGGGCACTCATGAGCGAGCCTCCCACCGCTTATCCAGCAGTCGCGCGGCATGGGTCATTAGCTCCGGCGCGGCGGATAGATACCAGTAGGTGTCGCGAACATTGGCGTGGCCGAGAAAGGTCGAGAGGACCGGCAGTTCCCGCTCGACATCTTCGCCCGCACGATACCAGTTGGTCAGGGCCTGGACGGCGAAACGGTGACGAAGATCGTGAATCCGCGGACCATTGCGCTGCCCCCGCTGCCGCAGACCGATCTGTCGCGACAGCTGCCAGAACACCCGGTGCACGTATTGGTGCAGCAATCTGCCGCCCTGCTCGGCGACAAAGAAACAGGGGCTACGAGGCGCGACGAGATGCGCGTCGCGTCGCGCGGCATAGTCCGACAGCACGGCGACCGTCGTGGCATGGAGCGGGACCAGCCGCGACTTGCCGAACTTCGTCTCCCGAATGGTGAGGATACCTTGGTCGAGATCGACGTCGTCCCGGCGCAGGTCGAGCGCTTCGGAATGGCGTAGCCCGGCCACCGCAATCAATCCGAACAGGCAATGATATGTCCAGCGACGCAGGGCGTTGGCCGGCGGCAGCGACAGTGCCGCCGCCAGAAGCGCCGTGATCTCAGCATCGGTATAGATGTAGGGCTTTGCCCGCCGCGCCGGCGACACAGCGTCTTGAGGTGGCACTTCCGTCAGGGGGTCGAAATGAGCGAGGTGCTGAGCGAAGCAGCGCACATCGGTCAGGCGGATGGACCAACTCGGTTGTCGGCCGATCAACGTCACCCACTTCATTGCCAGCGCCGTGGTGATGGTCTCGGCGCCGCGAGCCTCCATGAAGGTGACGAAATCCGACAACCGTCGGGCGGGCCCGTGGTACTTGTATCCCAACCCCTGGCGCATGCCTACATAGCGCTCGAGCGCTGTTCGAAGCCGGCTCATTCGGCACCTCCCGGCCACGGCAGGCTCAGTTCGCGCAGCTTCTCGATGTCGAGCTTGGCATAGATCCTTGTGCTGTCGATGCTCCGGTGGCGAAGCAATTGGCCGATCTCGGCAAAGCTGGCCCCCGACCGCAGCAGGTCGGTCGCAAGGCTATGGCGGAAGAGGTGGGCGCCGTGGTGCGCATAGCCGTGAATGCCTGCCCGCTCGAGTGCCTGCTTCGCAATCATCGTGATGGCGCAGCCGGAGGCAAAGCCGACATGTGGAGCAAGCGTTCGCACAAACAGGCGGCGGCACGGTGAAGCTGGTCGCCCATGCCGGATGTAAGCGACGATAGCTGTGCCGACGTCGTGGCGTAGCGGCATCGTCGCTTGTCGCCGCCCCTTGCCATGGACGAGGATCTTGCCTGACCGCCAGTCGATGTCATCAAGACTGAGGGCCGCAACCTCGCTGGCGCGCAAGCCGAGCTTGGCCAGGACCATCAGAACTGCATAATCCCGATGCCCCATTGCCGTGGTCCGGTCGCAGGCATCGAAAACCTGCTGGACCTTCTTTGGCGGCAGGAAGGTTGGCAAGCCCGCAAGCCGCCATCGGCGGATGGACGGCACGCAATCGGCCAAGGCCATCGAAATGAAGCCCTTCAGATGCAAATAGCGCAGGAAGGCACGCACCACCCCGCACATCGCCTTGCCGCTGTCGGCGGAGCCATCGAGAGCATGTCGCTCGACATAACCGATGACGATCTCCGGGGTGAGCGCTGCAAACCCCTCTGCGCCAGCCGGACAGACCTCCTGCAGAAATCGGCGTGAGAGCAGCTTGTGGCTTTCCACCGTCGAGGCGGCGAGCCCTCTCTCATTCGTGAGATAAGCCGCGAACACATCAACAATCTGCTCGTGCTCCGTGCGCTCAATCGGAAGAGCGGTTGGTATCAAACCTTCTTGCCGTAACGCGGAAAGCAAGCGCCGGAGCGCCGATCGGGCGCCCGAATCGATGCTCCAGTGTTTGGAGCGGTGCTCAAGAAACCGCTCAACATGAACTTCGCTTAAATCCTGGAGATCGTGCCCGTTGCCGACATGCCAGTCTATCAGCTCGCGAAATAGGCTTAGCGATCGCCAGGTGCATTGCCGACCGAAGCCTTCGTCCGACAATCTGCCCGCGTAAACGCGTGCAAACTCGCCATACGGCCCGTGGATCAGCTTCCGATACAGTGTGCTGCGTTGCAGATAGTCACTTGCGTTCATGTGTCCTCTCCTTCGCGTCAATTGCGACGGAGAGAGCCTAAGCTATGCCGATCCAGCTACCGCTACGTTGAGGAAAGCGTTGGTAAAAACTTGCTCAATCGGCATAGTTCGACGGTCGGCATAAACCTGCAAGCTCAACGGTGTCGAGCCGCTCGGCTATCTTGCTGATGTCCTCACCAGGATCGTCAACGACCATCCCAACAGCCAGATCGATGATCTGCTGCCATGGGCCTACATCCGGGCTCCTGAGCTCGAAGCCGTGGCCTGAGAACAGCGCTTACCTTTCAACCCTTCAGCGCCGTGAAGAAGCAGCCGTCCCTTGCCTACGGCGCGTGCCGCGTCATGGAGCTTGATCCGGTCGTTGGCAAAGGCCTGCAGCAGACCCTGACTCACCAAGTGGCGAAGGGTCCGGTTGAAGACGGCCTGCTCGGGACCTCCCGCTGCTGCAACATAGGACCGTACTTCCTCGCGCCTCAGGGGCGCATCGCAGAGGCTGAGCAGTTCGGCGACGTCTGCCACTGCCTCGGGCAACCGATCAAAGACCCGGCCGAGAATGAGGTCCTGGGCGATTTCCCTCGTGTGTGCCGATCGTGCAAGGTCTGCGCATAGCCGCTTTAACGAACCATCGTAATCGGATTTTGCGACCGAGATGGCATTCAGAACGAAGAGCGGAAGCCCGCCGGTAAGATCTATCAATCGCTGGCAATCGGCAGCATCGCCCTGGCAGCCTTCATCATGCGCGGCCGCGGCCACTGTATCCGGTGCCCATCCCAGGAGGGCCTCGCGGGCGACGCCCAGAACCGCCTCGAGGGCGGAGACTTCGCCTTCGGGACGTCCCAAGAGCACAAAGCGTATGTCCCTTGCAGACTGGATCACCCCCATCAGATCGTCTGCCGGCAGCTGGTGAACATTGTCGAGGGCAACGGTTACGACCTGGCCCTGGTCAGCCAGGCGGCGGGAAAGGAGCTGGAGGATTTCTCGCCCGGACGCGCCAGGCAGAAAGACCTGTCCAAGGCCTTGACCCTTCTCAAACAGGCGCCCAGCGACTTCACGGGCGACGGCGTTGGCGAGGGCGGCGCCAGGTGTGTCGCCGACGTCGAGATAGACCAGAGTGCCAGAGGCGTGTTGCGCAGACTGCGCCAGCCACGACGTCTTTCCGGCTCCCGAATAGCCAACGATCAGCCTGACCCTCTCTCCCGACAATAGATCGGGTTCGTGCTCTTGGACCCGGTAGGGAGACGGCGGCAGTGGCAGATCCTGCAACTGCAGGACAAGCTGCTCGAAAAGGTGGGGAAGCTCTCCAACTTGGAAGGTGTGATCCAGGTTCTCGTCTTCTCCGGTGGCCGCGAGAGAAACGAGACCTGCCAGCTTCCAGACAAGGGTTTCCGGTGCGAGCGTTGCAAACGGCAGGTCTTCCGCCATCTGGCTGGCGGCTTTTGCCGCCTCCAGGAGCGACGCTGGTGGAGCAGGCAGGATTCGGGCGACTGAATCGGCCGACGGCCAATCGATGCGTACATCGACCGGCCAGTCGGCCGCGGCGAGCTTAGCGGCGAGAGGGCCGTTCGGTGCTGCGTTGCTGACGACCAGGAACGCTGGCTCTCCGTCCCGCTCACCCCGCTCATGAGCGGCGCGCAGTCCTCCAAAGCGCGTTAGGGCTTCCTCGATATCGTTCCAGGCGAGCGGTTCTTTCCGATGCTTCACCTGGACGTAGATGCGCCGCCCCTCAAACTGCACCTCGACATCTTCGTCGCTCTCGACCTGGACACTCTGCACCGACAACGTCGCCGCCGACAGCAGGCACTGCACCGTGTACAGATGCTGAAAAAGGAAGCCGCGATGCACGGCTTCGATCCGAACAAGCTGGGCCGGATCCAGTACATTGGCTGCTCGCCGCGCCGCTTGCGTCAAAATAATCCCTCCGCCTATGCGAGTTCGCCATAGAGCGGCACGGTCAGAGCGTGTGCGTCGACCGCCTTTACGACTGTGGCGGCGAGGGGGAGATTCCTCTTCTCGGCCTCCCACGCCTGCCGAAATCGCTGGACGGTTTCGGTGGCGGTGTCGATGACGAGCTTTTCCGGTAGAAGCGCCTTGGCCGCCATATGCCGAAGCTCATCAGCATCGAGCTCGGCCATCTTCTTTGTTCGAGAGAAATTGAGGGCGGCCGTATCCTCGCCCTCCATGTAAGGAATGGTGGACACCAGGTCGTAGGCCGGCGAGAGCGCAGCCGCTCGCCGGTCCGGATAGATCAGCGACCAGTTCTTGAGGTGCATGTCGCCATTGCCGATCAGCGCGCTGAACACGAGGCGGCGGATAAACTCGGCGGCGCCGGCATCCCCCGCCTCGGTGCCAATCACGCGTGCGATATTGGCGTAACTCGCGCGCTTGTACTTGTCGTCCGGAAAGACTCCGAAAAACGGCGCCATCAACGGTGCGGTCAAAACGGCTGACAGCGAGCGCTTGTCCCTGTAACTCGCCAATGCCTTCGGGAATGCCGGCTATCGAATCGAGGGCCACCAGGTTGATGACCGGCACCTCCATGCCGATCATGCCGGCGATCGTCATCATCGAGAATTCGTTCTCCGGAACGCCGGAAAATTGCTGAGACGGAAGCTTCACGATCCAGGATCCGCCGACGCCCTCAGCGGGAATAGTCAGGCCGCCGCCCTTGCCGGCGTTCTGCAGCGCGGAGAACTTGAGCTGCACGCCGGCAAGCGAAAAGCGCAAGGCGTTGGGTCTGGCGTTCTCCGGCAAATCCTCGTCGGCACCGGGCGGAAGGGCTTCACCGGCTGCCGGATGGATCGACAGTGCCCCCGGGAGGTCGAGACCGAGGACCCAGAGCAGGAAGAATTCGCGCTGCTGATTGACCCCGGCCCGCTCAGCGAGATAGCGCCGCAGGCCGCCCTCGGGTAGCAGGTTCGAGAAAAACGGCGGCACGACCCGCTGCGTCGGGCGAATGTTGGTAATGAGGCCACCCAGATTGTCCTTGAACGACAAGCTGAGGGTCGGCCGGTCGGGGTTTTCGACATAGTCTTCGTTGAAGGCAAAGATCGTCCGATCGCCCTGCAAGTGAGTTAGCGTGCCGATGGGCTCGTCGTAGAGCCGCACGTCGAGAACCGCGACGTCAGGCATCGCCATCTCCATCGTCGAGTGAGTAGGCCGGCTTCGGTTCGATGCTCACGCCATGGGCGATGGAATTGCGCAGCCGCTGCAGGTTTTGCGCGATGTCGCGGACAATGGGTGCCGCCTGTGAGCTCGCCTGATAGCGCTCCAGCCGCGCGATCAGTTCGCGCACGACCTGCATCTCCTGATCGCTGAGATTCACCCGCCGCAGGAAACGCAGTGTATCCTCGATGCGATCGAGCTCGGCCGAGCTCCCGTAGAGCTGCTTCATTTTCTTGACCAGCCGTTCGGCGCGGGCGAAGCGCTTGTCGTTTGGCTGACCGGCATGAATGTGCATGTCGGGCGTTGCCTGGGCCTTGACCAGGCCGAGCACCGCGGGCACGAGTTTCTTCGGCACGAGCATGAGCTCGAGATCGAGCGCCCGGGTCATGTCGATGAAGCTCGACAGCCCTGGCTCCATCTTGCCGCTCTCGATTTGGGAGATGTGGCTTTGCGTTAGTCCGGCCCGCTCGCTGAGAGCGCGCTGGCTAACGCCGGAGGCCTCGCGGATCTCGCGAGTTTGCGCAATCAGGCTCTCGCTCTGATAGGACACGATATAGAATCCTCGATCAAACAGATCGGATGATAAGGATACCGTATCTACGAGTCAACCAACCTGATATAGAATAGTAATCAGCGTCGGTTTTTGATGTAGGGAACTGCATCAGCCAGCAGATCGCTTTTGTCCGAAACATGCGACAAACTTCGGACGTCGGCCGTGCCCACTAGATTATGCCCCACGCTCGATAGCGCCCTCTCCCTGTCATCTCGCGCACGCCGAGTTCGCCGATGAGATTGAGTGGGCCCCGCTGCGTCACCTTGGCGGTCTTCGCGATCATCGGCGCCGACACGATCGGTCGGGACAGGACGAGCTCGATGGTCGCCGGCAGGCTGCTCGACGAGCGGCGGCCGTTCAGGCGACGGGTCATTTGCTCGCGAGCCTGTGCCAGCCGGGCAATCTCCTTCATGCCGCTCTCGGCCGACGCTGACATCGCATCGACAGAGGCGAGCAGACGGGTCAAACGGTTCGGGGACCGGCGCCGCTCCCTTGGCACGACTTTCAGCCCGACATTGAAGCCGAACAGATGCGAGGCGACCTTCCCTCGTGCGCGGAGATAGGCGCTGACCAGCTGGCTTCCGAGCCAATGCTGCCGTTGCATCGGCTCGAGCGATTCCCAGGCATCCCAGATCAGCGCCGCGCCGAGCGTCGGGGGAAGATCGTCGCACTGCCGCAAAAACCCGCTTCCATTGAGTCAGGCGATCCTCCTCGTCCCAGTCGGGATCTCGAACGACGAGATCGCCGACGACGAGGACGGGCCGGCCGCTCTTGCCGTCGGACATCCGATCAAGGAGGCGTTGCGACTGCTCAAGGAGCGCATCGACGTTGGCAAGTTCCTGAGCAAGCGGATCGTCTTCACTCATGAGGTCGATATCTGACGTCTCGTCGACCGGTGTCGCCCCCTCCCCTGCCCCGGCCTCCTGCTCATGATCCCCATGGCCGGTGAGCGCGCCGATCCCCCGCGTCGCTTACGGCCCAACCGGCCTTCTCTCCCGCGAGCCACCGTCGAGCACGGAGAATTCGATGGGCGATCGTCAATTCATGCGTCGGCGTTCGCACATCCATGTGCGCGTCGTGGAGAGCCAGGTCCTCGACATGGACAAGTTCGCCCCCAACCCACATGCTCGCCGCGGCATCGAAGAAGTGGCCACGCTCGACGAAGCCTTCGCCCACCGGACTGCGGCGGACCTGCTCGTCCAATCGGGCGAGCTGATCCTCCGCTGTCGCTTTCACTTCCCGACTTCAATAGCGGCTACGATAGGCGCGATTTTTCGCTAACGATTTCACTGGCCGCTCGATTGCATATCGATTAAACACGCGAGAACTGGTTTACGCATTCCGTCGCCATCAGGAGTGAGGGCGCATGGGCCACCACAGTTGCTGCTGGACATTCAACGATGGTGGTTGACTCCCGAGGGTTCCAGCCGGGCGCGCTGCCGGTCAATGGCCGGGCCGCGCATCGACACACGGCATAGCCGATGAACACTCGGCCGACGTCGAGGTCAGGTCGGCAGCCCAAGGCTTGTCGCAGATCATGTCGCGGTATTTCTACTAGTTGCGACAATGACATGGGATACGAAAACGGCCGGAAACCTAGCGTCAACTGCTCTGTCGCGGGTTTTAGGAATTTTGCGACAGATAGTCCGCTATGCGGAACAAAGCGGCCGTTGGACCTCTGGAAGTTCCGGCTATCGCCCGACGACAAACGCTGAAAAGTCGAAGGTATTCACATAATCGCGGAATGCGACCTGAGCCTTGGACTGGTTCTTCAGGTTGGGGAAGATCAGCATCATTTCATAGGGTGGAATTTCCCAGCCCGGTAGCAGTTCCACGAGGCGGCCGACCGCAACGGACGGCTGGCACACATAAGCGGGAAGGAGTGCGACCCCGCCGCCCGCGATGCAGGATTGCAGCAGAAACCCCATAGAATCCGAAGTCGCGGCCGCAGGCGGCCGCATGACGATCGGTGTGTCGTCTGACGAGAACACCCATTCGGGCTGCGCATCATGCACCAGGCAGCGGTGATGTAGAAGATCGGTCGGTTCCCGAAGAGGACTGCCAGCCGCCAGATAGGCTGGGGCGGCGACGAGAACCCGTTTGATCGACGAGACACGCCGCACGATCAGGTCCTGACCTGTGGTCGTGCCAACGCGAAAAGCGAAATCAACCCGCTCGCGGATGATGTCGAGATGTCGGTTCGTGGCGATCAGCTCGACCGCGATCCGGGGAAACTGTGTGGTAAATCCGTGTAGGAAGGTCGACATGAAATAGGTGGCTGTCACCTCTGGGCAGGTGATCTTCAGCGTCCCGATAGGCTGTTCCTTCAGATTGGTCATCGCCATGTTCGCGGCCGAGACCTCTGCGCGAACACGGCGGCAGTATTCGAGATAGATTTGGCCGCTGCCGGTGAGGCTTACGTGCCGGGTGGAACGGTTGAGGAGGCGCAGTCCCAGACGTGCCTCAAGCTGAGCGATGCGCTGGCTGACCGTGGATTTGGGCATCCCGATCCGCCCCCCGGCACGGGTAAAGCTGCCCGTTTCGGCGACTTCGGCCAAAAGGATCATGTCGTTCACGCTGTCCAAAGCCCCGCATCCTCTTTCGTGTCGTTGCTCATTGTACAACAACACGGACAAATTTTCCGTATAACCGGAATTGTTGGAACGTTCTCGGCCCGGTAGCCTCGGCGCACGAAGAAGGGAACGCGAAAATGTCGATCAGTCAGACGGCCCCCAAGGCGGACAGGGTGGGCATCGCCGTTGCGGCGATGGTTTTCACTGACCTGACGCTTTCCATCGCGGATGCGATCATTAAGGTCACGATCTCGGACATGCCGCTGTCGCAGTTCATTTTCCTGCGGTCCTGCGTCACGCTGCCGTTGTTGATCTCGATCCTGAAATGGCGCCTTCCGCAGGTATCGTTGCGCCCAGCCCATCTTGCCTGGGTCATCGTGCGAAGCAGTCTGCTTCTATCGAGCCTGCTGATCTATTACGCTTCGCTACCGTGCCTCGACTTCTCGATGGCGGCGGCGGTCTATTACACGATCCCGCTGTTCATCACCCTTTTTGCGGCCTTCGGGATAAGGGAGCCTGTCGGTGTGCAAGGTTGGGTCGGAGTCGCCCTCGGCTTCGTCGGTGTGCTGCTAATGCTGAAGCCGCAGGCCGGCGATCTTAGCATCCATGCCGTGATGCCGCTGGTTTCCGCGATTCTCTACGCTCTGGCGATGGTGCTGACGCGCACCAAGAGTCGCGGCGAAAACCCCTTCGTTCTGGCGCTGATCTTCAACCTGTTAGCGATCGTTCTGGGAGGTGGCGCGAGCCTGGCGACCGTGATGGCAGGGATCGAGAGCGGGCAAAGCCTGTTCATGGGCGAGTGGGTCGCGATGGGCTGGACCCAATGGGGGCTGATCGGGCTTTTGAGCATGACGATGCTGATCGGCAGTGTGGGCACGGCCATCGCCTACCAGTTGGGACCATCCTCGATCATCTCGACCTGGGACTTTTCTTATCTGGCCTTCGCAGTGCTATGGGGCGTAGTGCTGTTCTCGGAACGTCTGGATGCGGCTTCCATGCTCGGTATCGTTCTCATCGCGCTGGCCGGGATTATCGTCATCCGGCGTTAGCGGCGATATATTGGAGCACCGAGGGCGGATGACGGCTTCAGGCTCTTTGCGACTGTCGCAAAACTTCTTGACCTTCGCACGCTGCAAAAGTCTGCGACGACTTTGGTGCCTTTCGGAATCTTCCCGGCTTGGACAGTACGGGGTCAGAACAAGATTTGTGCAAAATTGTACGCTAAGAAAAATCGCTCATGTTTTCCGTGGTTTATCATGCACGACGAGTATCAGCTTTTAGGCGGACAAAGCGACGTATGCCGCCATTTAGGCATGGGTGGCGGTTCTCGAAATGATTTTCCCGGCTAAACGTACGATTTCGTACAAATCTTGTTCTGACCCCGACCTGCATGGCCACGCACAGACGCATCGGCGCAGCGAATCTTCTGCCTGTACGAGGAGCGGAGTTTGACAATGAATAGACGTCAGCGGAAGCCTGCAATCCCGCAGGCCCGGATGTCATGCCATTCTTGTGGCGGACGCCGTGATCACGTCTGAACACGCAGCGTGTGTCGCCGCCCGTTCACCCTCATTTACGCGAACAACTCCTTGTAACCGGTCGTCATCATCCAGTTCGCCCGATCGAGATGGCTTCTCGCGGCTTTCCGCGCGCGCACCGGCTCTTCCGCCGGATCGATGCCGAGGATGACCTGCGCCATCTCCTCATAACTGGCATCGTCAGCAGAGGCGTCCAGGAACCTCAAGTAGGTCTTGAAGTGCTCCTTGTCGTAGGCGGTCAGGCTGTCCGACCAGGGGACTTCATCTTTAAGACCTGGTTCAACGTCTGTGTATTTCATCACGATATCGGGCTCCGGAAACAACTGGTCGAAGATTTCGCTTCGATAGGCTACCCGAACCCGAGGGGAATATCGTCTCAAGACGACATTCCGATCATGGTCTGCAAGTGCCTGCCGAAGCGATGAGCGCTCCTTTTGGCGATGCAACTCCAGGTTAGGGATGAATTGCAAAAAGCTCAAGACTGTTCGGCTCGCCGTCGATTCTGGCCGACTGCTCGGCCATCAATTTCACATAATTTCACATTCCAAACAGACGAAAGTCGGCCCAGAGCTTAGGGTCCGGACCGATAAAAGGGTTCCTCTGACGGCGGGATTGTGAGTGGCAGGGTCATCAATTGGCCGAACTTTGGACGTGAAACATTGTCACCGGTCAGGCGCAGGCATTGCCATGAGGTCGCCTGGTTGCTGGCTACGACTGGTCGGTTAATCGCCGCTTCGATCGCGCGCACGGCGAGAGCCGCTCGCAACGCAGTACACGACACAAACAGCGCCTCAGATTGGTGTGCCATTACCTGCGGGGCCATGAGAATGCAAAGTCAATTATTTCAGAGGTTTAATACTTAATTTGAGACTGTATACTTAATTTGAGAATTCGAGGCGACATATTTGCACTTAATGTGAGAATCAGGACTCACCACGTTGATCTCCGTGTTGTGAGGCAAATGACCTAACCGTATGAGGTGGACCAGCAGTGCTGGGACGAGGCCTGCCGACGCGCGGACGCTATCCGCGATTTCCTGCGCCAGCAGCCTGATGGCTCAACGATTGGTGATGTCGCGAGGCTCGCGGCAGAACTCGGGTTGAGCCGAGCAACGATCTACCGACTAATCAAGGTATTCCGGAAAGGCGGGACCGTCACATCGCTTCTGGATCGCACGCGCGGGCGGCCGAAAGGATCTCGGACCCTCGACGAAAAGCGGCAAGAGATCATCCGCTCCACGATCGCGACTGCGGGGCTCAAGTCGCCGAACTGGCGCACGATCAAAGCACGCGTTGAGGACGTCGACCTCGAGACGCGCGCCAAGCGGAGGGGCGAGAAGAAGATTGTAAAGGCGACGATAGCTACGCCCGGTGAGTATTCCGCTTCACGACCATTGGAGATTGTCCAGATCGACCACACGAAGGCCGATGTGTTCGTCGTCGATGAGGAGACGCGAACGCCGATCGGCCGCCCGTGGCTGACGCTGGCATTGGACGTTTGCAGCCGCATGGTGCCTGGATTTTACCTGGCGACAGAGGCGCCGTCTCGGCTGTCAACCAGTCTCTGCCTGCTGCATTCCGTGTTCGACAAGTCGGCCTGGCTGAGGGAGCGCGACATAAACGAACCCTGGCCGCCGGCACACCGGAAACGCTGCACGTAGACAATGGCCCCGACTTCCGCAGCCGCCTCTTTGAGCGGGGATGCCAGGATGCCGGGATCAAGATAGTCTGGCGACCAGCGGGCGAGCCGCACTATGGCGGCCATATCGAGCGGTTAATCGGAACGCAGATGGGGGCGCTGCACCTCATGCCCGGCACGACGTTCAGCAACGCGGAGGAACTCGGCGACTATGATCCCAAGCGCCACGCCTCCCTGACGTTGCGGGAGCTTGAGCGCTACATCGCGCTCGAAGTCGTTGGCTCCTGCCATCAATCGATCCACAGCGGCCTCGGCCGACCGCCGATTGCCGTGTGGAGAGAGGACGAGGGTGAGATCCCGCTCCGACTGCCGCAGGACCGGATGCGCTTCTGGCTGACATTTTTGCCCGAGGAAGAACGCACGTTGCGGCCGGACGGCATTCACCTGTTCGGCTTGCGGTACTGGTCCCCTGCGCTAAGCGCGGATGTCGGACGGTCAAAGCGCCGGCTCCTCGTCAAGTATGATCCGCGCGACATGTCACGCGTTTTCGTTCGGCGGCCATCCGGCAACTTCGTGGAGGCCCGTTACGCTGATGTGACCTTGCCATCGGTAACTCTTCGGGAGGCGCAGACCGCTCGGCGCACCTTGCTGGAGAAAGGACGGCGAGAGGTCGATATGCGCTCGATCATCCGCACCGCTATGGCGCAGCGTGAACTGGTCGAGGTCGCAGCGAAGAAAACGGCCGCGGCACGACACGCGAAAGCACGCGGCTCGAAATCCAAAGTGGATGACGGCGGTTGGGGCTCGCTTCGCGGCGTCGATTCGAGCAAACCCGTACCCTTTGTCGAGGATGCGAATTGAGCGAATGAATGATGAGACCTCCCATCTGACACCCGCCGCTGCGGCGCTCCTTGCCGAAAGCGACGAGCGACGCATCCGCGCGATACGATCGCGACGATGGGTGCTCTACCCGCGAGCGAAGCAGGCTCCTCGATCGGCTGAGCCGCTTGTTGGATCATCCGCGCGGCACGCGAATGCCTTCGGTCGCCATCTACGGTGACAGCGGCATGGGCAAGACCATGATCATGAAGCGGTTTCGGGACGAACATCCGCCGCGGTTCAATCCCGTGACCGGAACATTGAGGACGCCGGTCCTTGCTATGGAAATGACCAGCCGGCCCGGGGAACGACGATTCTACGCCGAACTGCTTACTCTGCTCGGCGCACCGCAGCGCCCGCGCGCCGACATCGCCCAGATGGAGCAGGCGGCGTTGCGGATCATGGAGGCGGATCGGCGTGCAGGTGCTGGTCATCGACGAGGTCCACAACATCCTCGCCGGCGCCTACCGCGAGCAACGGATCGTGCTGAACACGCTGCGCTTCCTCAGCAACCGTCTGCAGATCTCGCTCGTCTGCTTCGGCGTCAACGAAGCGCGCGAGGCGATCAGCGGCGATGTCCAGCTGGCGCGCCGGTTCGAGCAGCTCACCTTGAACCGATGGGCGGCCAACGAACAGTTCGAAGCCCTTGTCGCATCGATCCTGCGCAACACGCCGCTGCGCAATCCGTCGGTGCTCACTGCGAAATCCCTGCGCCGGATGCTCCAGATCACCGAGGGCATCACGGCCAACATTTTCCACATGATCAACGGTCTTGCCGTCGAGGCCGTCGAAAGTGGACGCGAGCAGATCACAAACGAGGCGATCGAGAATTGGGAGCCCGAGTTCGACAGCGAAGCGGCATTCGCATGATGCCGGATGTCGAGCCACAACGGCAGTTACCAATCATACTGCCACCCGTCCCCGATGAGCTGTTGTCTTCCTGGATCAGTCGGCATGCGGCATTCTATGGCGTCCCGCCGCTCATCATGCTCCGGCATTGTTTGCCGAAAGCCTCTTCACTGCGCGCCGCGGATCTCTATCTGGCCGACGGTCAGCTTCGCCATCTCGCGAAACCTTTCGCCACAGAGCCGCACACCTTGCGCCGGATGACCTTTAGCAATGTCGCGCATACATCACGCCGGCTGATCGCCGCCAAGCCGGCGCATACCTGCCCGAACTGCATCTCCAGCGACAGCGACCCGAAGCCGACCCTGCGAAGCCAACTGCTGGGATGGCGCATCATATGCCCGTTGTGCGGGGGCCCGCTTCACGACAGCGACGAACACGAAATCCCCTCCCCTTTCTGCAACTATCGGAGTGCCGCTCTCCATGGCGAACGACTGATCGATGACGAGGCGGAGCAAGGCGTTCGGGCCTGGGCATCGCCGCTTGACATCGTGCGGCTCCTCCTGATGCGGCGTGATCCGAAGACCCTTGGACCGGAGAAGCGGATTGGTGGCGCTAGGATGCTTGGCATCATCGTGCCTGAATTCGACGCTGCCGCCGTGGAATGGGGGAAGCCGCTTCCTTCCGCGGCTAACCCGATCCTGCCCCTTAACCTGCGCCCAGGATTGCTGGCCGGCGTCGCCATCGTCGAGCGCGCCGGGCCTGCGATGCTCGAGATGCTTCACGCCCGTACGATAGGTGAAAACCGCACCCGCTTCGGCATTGTCGTTGACTATCTTCTTGCCCAAAACCCGTTGCCGTCCGGTTCACAGCAGTTGTGGTTAATTTGAGACTCAGAGCTCGGTCATTCTCGCAATTAAGCGCAGCGTCCCGTCTAAGTCTAAACAGGCGCATTCTTACATTTAAGTGCAGTGCGACAGCGTACTCATCGTCTGGACGGACATCATCTTCCCGAACGGTTCCAACCTCCGGATCGGCGGTATGGCAGGCACTGATACTCAAGGCTTTAGCGGCTTCCGGGACAAAGTCGACCGGAAGTGGCTTCAGACCTTCGGTTCGGCCATCCTCATCGCGGTGATCGGCACGAGCATGGACACATGGACATGGCAATTCCGCAGAGCTCCACACTCGCGACGCAAGACACGGCCTCGGATGCCACAAGACGGAATTTCGCGGAGACATTCGGGCGTGTGGTCGATCGAACCATTCAGAGAAACATGGACGTGCAGCCGACGCTCGAGATCCGCCCTGGCTACAATTCAATGTGGTCGTCGATCAGGACATCTTGTTTCCGGGCACCTACAAAGGTTGACGGGAGGATGGTGTACGGGTGGATCGAGGTTTACCTACCGCTGAGTGACCCCAGCAGTAGCTGATCCATGGGAGCGTCTCAGGCTCTTCGGGCCGAAGCGGGCGCTGCAATTCCTTGTGATCTGTATGAGACGGGCATTCTCGAGGTCGCGCATCAGACAATCGCCTTCAGCGCGTCCGCATTGAAGCTCCTCCGATTGGGAGAGCCCAAAATTGCCTCCAGCGGCCGCCGGGAGGCTGTCACCCATCGTCATGATCCCGACATCTTGCGTCCGATTCGTCGGGTCAGCGACAAACAACATCTGAAGGAAGGCACAATATTCCCCATAAGGTCCGTCAGCCAAATGGCACACTTCTTGATGCAGTTGGTGTGTTGATAGAGTCGATGTGAGACGAGCTGCACACGGATGTGACACCGCAGAAAGAACGTGCCAACCAGCGGAGCGCTAGATGACCAAAGTACCTCAGCACCCAAGCCGACCTTCTTCCACGGCCGATGCCAACGACAGAACCCGCACCCTTTCGCGCGAAGAGATTAGCCACCATGGCCAGCTCCTCGCAGACCTCGGTATTTGTCAAATAGAGAATTTCCTTCTCCCTCAGACGCTAGCGGAGTGTGTCGAATTGCTCACCACGACCAAAGGAGAAGCGTACCGCAAAGAAACAAGATCAACTATATACTTGACCCCTCCAGACGAGGAGTCTGCACCCGATCATCCGCTACGCGCCACCGTGTACAACCGAGTAGGCACCCTCGCTGCGGATCAACTTCCCTCGCGATTCCCACTGTCCTCTCTATATAGATCCAAACGTTTCGTCGACCTTATAAGCGCAATAGCTGGTACGGATTTACACTTTCTCGCCGATAAGCTTGGCTCGGTAAATGCCTTGATATTCAACAGTGGCGATGAACTCGGCTGGCATTATGATGAGCCGAACTACTCGGTGACCCTCCTACTCCAACAGTCCGAGTCAGGAGGGGAATTTGAATATATTCCACTCTCTTTACTCCCGAATAAATACGATTACGCGCGCGTTGGCGAATATCTTTCCATGCACAACTCGTACTCTAATGTGGCTCGCGTGTCCCCTGGCACTCTCGTAATAATTCGCGGCAATAAGTTGCTGCACCGAGTCACGCAAGTGACCGGAGAGACACCGCGATTAATTGGTATACTCAGCTTCTCCGAACGCCATGACACAGTACTCACGGACTACGATCGCCAGCTCTTCTACGGGAGATCATTATAATGCCCCCCTCTGATGTTTATTCGCGTTTGTCCTGGCGTAAGGTGCGGGGCAGCTCGATTAATCCCTTTGATCCAGAAGCCCTGAAGACTTGTCTTCTCGGCAGGCCACGCAGCGTTCCGCCTGCATACATCTACGATGAAGTCGGCGGGCGCCTGTTCGAACAACAGTGCGAACAACAAGAATATTATTTATTTCGAGCGGAGTACGAGCTCCTCGTCAGCTATGCGGCCGAAATAGCCCAGTTGCAGAACGCTGACACTATCGTCGAGCTTGGCGCCGGCAACTGCCGCAAAAGTGAAGTCGTCATTCGGGCACTGGCCGGGCGAAAGACATCGATTAAGTACGCAGCGATTGATATCGACGCCGCGGCGCTAGAGCGCGCGCTTCCCGCGCTCACGCGATCAATTCCGAACGTTCACGCGGTGGGTATAATTGGGTCGTTCCTCGACGAAAAAACCTATGAAATGGCGGATGGCCGAAAGCGGGCTTTCGCACTTCTTGGTAGTACAATCGGCAACATGAGCATCAATGAGCGTCAAGACCTTATCAGGACCGTCGGTCGGTCGATTGCAGACCGCGAAGTGTTCCTTGTCGGCGCAGACCTCGCCAAGTCGGCGGAAACATTTCACGCTGCCTATAACGATAAGGCCGGATTTGGTGCAGCGTCCTCTCTGAACGCGCTAAATCACTTGAACGCCCGTTTTGGCTCTAATTTTAATACGGACAATTTCGTGTACGAGGCAGAATTCAATACTGACACCAATGAGGTGCTGGTTCACCTGCGTAGCACAATCAATCAGACAGTTAACATTCCAGCTCTAGGGCTAGTGCTCGAATTGGAGCGGGATGAACGGATTTTTCTCGAACGTATGAAGAAATTCAAAGAAGAGGAAATCGCAAGAGAGTTTAAGGATGCTGAGTTTTTGTTGTTGAAGAAATGGGTTCATCCAGAATTCCGATATGGATTGTTCGCCTTCGCTAAGTGAATGTGCAATATTGTTCGTTGAATAGGAAGATAGAAATGGCTCCGACAGAAGAAATAATTGTCAGCAAATTCCTCGAGCCGCCATCTCGCTTTGTAGCACATCGGTTCTCTCGCGACATCAAAGACGAGGTGAGGGCGCTGACGACTGACAACTGGCATGGCATTTTTTTCTTAGGCAAGGATCTGGTTATCATTTTGGCATTCGCTGCATTGCCAGTACTTCTTTCATGGTGGTTAACGCCCGTTTCCATAATTGTCATCGCCTCCCGCCAGCGCGCCATTTCCACACTTGTGCACGACGCCTCTCACTGGGTTTTTGCCCGCAACAAACTTCTCAACGAAGCTGCAGGCTATGTTATGTCGTGGATGGTTATGCAGTTTTTTACTTCTTACCGCAAATCGCACGTCCGGTTTCATCATCCCTATTTAGGACGCTTGGATAAGGATCCCGATCTGGCCTTCTTCGCCCAAGAGGGCATTTTCCGTCCACGGTCCGATCGTGATTTCTTCCTGCAAGTTGTTCTGCTACCGATGTTAGGGGCAGGTAATTGGCGATACATTCGCTATCTGGTCGCAAATCGCGTGGGCGCCGTGAAAGCAGCCCTGACGCGCGGATCCGGAATGTCCTTTGTTGAGCGGAGCTCCACACTACGGGAGCTACTAGGATTTTTGGCCTTTTGGTCCGCCCTGCTCGGCGCAATGGCGTTTTTAGGCCTCCTGCCGCTCTTTCTTTTATTTTGGATCATACCGTTCGTAACTGCACTGCCCGTGATAGGATGGTTCATTGAGCTATCTGAGCACACCACGTCCACAGAGGGCCGCACCCTCGACGTCCATATGACCCGGAATCGTCGAAGCCGCCACATAGAGAAATGGCTGTTCGGCATCAACAACGATCACTACCACTTGGATCATCATCTCGACGCAAGAACGCCCTGTTGGCTCCTGCGAAAAGCGCATTTGGCACGGCTCAAAGATCCCATTTATCGCTCTCACTGCGAAGAGACTGGTGGCCTGTTTCAACGAGGGGCGGATGGCAGCTCGTCGATAGTTCAGCTTCTTTTACAGCAGAACCGAGCGAGGTTCGAAAGGGGAGAGCAGAACGATGCAAAACACTGAGTCGGAGCGTGCCTTGAATGCGCTAATCCGAACCAATTTCGATCAATGGCTGGAGCTAGGCGGAGGCGCCGACCATGATCTAAGTGGCAGCGGGGTGGTCGACGAAGCGTTTGATCTCGTGAACCTTCAAATGGGATCGGGTGAAGTTATCTACGGCATGCCCTTCGGAAAGTACAATGACACCGTTGGTTCTATTGCCCTCCGTCGGCGTATTGGGCAGCTTCTTCAGTGCAAGGAGGATGAGGTCCTAATTACCTATGGCGCGACAGAGGCCCTTGGGTTGTACTTTCTCACAGGCCTGCAACGTCGGCGGAAGGTTGTGGTCGTAACGCCGACATTCCACACACTGGTGGATATTCCGACGTTCCTCGGATTTGAGGTTCTTCGGGTCGGTATGGACGTTTGCTGTCCGAGCGGGCTGGATCTGGAGCAAATCGAAAGGTACGTTGGAAGTGACACGCTGTGCATTGTGGTAACCATTCCCAATAATCCAACTGGATTCGCACTCGGTGAGCACGATGTTCTTGGGTTAATCGATATCGCAAGTAAGCAGGGCTGCGACATCCTAGTTGATGAGACGTACCGTTTTATCGACTGGGAGGGAAAGTGTCGGCGAGCTTTGGACATGTTGGCTAGCTACGAATTGACGCTCGGTGCTGGTTCCCTCTGCAAAACTTATGGCGCTCCCGGCCTCCGCATCGGCTGGCTCAGAGGACGACGTGACGTGATCTCTGCCGCTCATGAGACCAAAAATCTGTTTACATTCTCGGTGCCGCCCGTTCTCGACGCAATGGCACTGCATATTCTCAGCAAACACGAAAACATAATTAGTCTATGGAAGGACAAAGTGATTGAAAATTTTGAGATTTTCTCCGAGTGGGCGTATCGCTCCGCCAGTTGCGAGACTATGACGACGCCCGACGGTGGGGTGACGGTCTTTCCAAAGCTTGCCCCAATGGATGGACGTATCGCCGAGCATTTGCTCTTGGCGGAGCGGATTCTAGTTACGCCCGGTCGGTTCTTTGATCACCCAATGCACGTGAGGATTAATCTAGCCGTGCCGGGAGAGCAGCTGATTAGATGTCTGGAGAGCATTGATATCGTCCATCGATCGGGTCCCTAGGCTAGTACCTGCTAAGCGACTTTGGACAACTAGATGGGATCTACACGATGTTCCCGCGTTCGGGGCGGCGAGGAAACGCTTTGATGGCCCGTTAAAGGTCGAGAACGGAGTGAAGCACGCCTTTTGAGGCGACGCTTCGATATCCTGGGAAGAAGTCTTCGCGCTTTTGGAAGTTGTGAGCGGTGTAGTCGTCAACGAGACGTGTGTCGTGCCGAGCCGGTTTTCTCAAGACCCCATCAGGAGGATTCATGGCGCGACCGCAGAACCCCCAAAACAGGATAATCATCGCGCTGATCCTGGGCGTGACCATGTTCGGCTTGGCGATGGGCACCACCTATCCGCTTCTGGGTCTCTTGCTATCGGATCGCGTGTCGGGCGCGCTCAATGGCCTGAATACGGCGGCAACCGGTCTAGGCCTCATGACCGGCGTGTTGCTGGTGCCCGGCCTCGGCCGCGGGTTGGGCGCGGGTCGAACGGCGCTGGCAGGTGTGGGGTTGATGGCGGCCGCGCTCATCGTGCTGGCATTTTTGCGGGACTTCTGGCCGGTGTTCGCGGCCCGCATGATTTTGGGCTGCGGGGCGGGTCTTACGTTTATCGTCGCCGAAACGGCGCTGAACGCCTCCGCAGCCCCAGAGCGGCGCGGGCTCATTATGGGCATCTATACTGCTGCCAATGCCCTTGGTTTCGTGCTCGGTCCCGCGATGATAGCGCTGATGCCCGACCGCCCGGCCACGCTTCTCCTCGGTTGCGCCGCGATAGCGCTGATGACGCTGGTTCCTTTCGCCGCGGTGGAACGGCCGGTCAGCCGCTTGGTCGGGCCAGGATCGGCGCGACACATTGTGTCGGCGATCACCGCCTTCCCTTTAGCCTTTGGCTTTCTCTTTATCGCATCGATGATTGATGCCGTCGCGATCAGCCTGATGCCGGTCATCATGCTCGATCAAGATTTTAATGTCTCGCAGGCGGTGCTGCTCGCCACGATATTCCATGTCGGCCTGGTGATCGGGCAGCCGCTGATCGGGCTGGCGCTGGACCGGGCCGGCCGCCGCCGCACGGTGCTTGGTTGCTGCGGGCTATCACTTGCCTGCACACTGGCGCTGGTCTACGGATCAGATATGGGGTTCTGGCCCGTAGCCGGGCTGATGCTGGTCTGGGGCGGCGCCAATTATGGACTCTACACCGCTGCGCTTGCGCTGATCGGTGACCGCTTCCAGGCTGAGAAGCTGGCGGCGGCCACCGCCGCCCTTGCCTCGGTCTATGCTCTGGCCGCCATGATCGGCCCTGCCTTGGCCGGCGGCATGATGAATGGGCTTGGGGCACAGGGCTTATTCGGGGCAGCCGCGGCTGTCTATCTGACGGTGCTCTGCGGTGGCCTCTGGCTATTCCGGCCGGTCGAGCCGGATTGTGTGAAGCCTTGAAATTGGGAACTACTTGTCCATTGGTGAACAAAAGTCACCCTGGGATGAAAGCAGGCCAGCGCAATCGCCTGGGCGAAGCTCTTCAACCGTCCATTGGTGGCGGTGCCGGCGGTCCACCATCCGTTGCCAGTCGCCACGACGATGTCCGTAGAATGAAGCATGGACTGCAGCACCGGCCAGACGATGAGCTGCTCGTAGCAGATCAGCGGCGCGATCCTCGTGCCCGCGAGCTCAACGATGGGATTAGCAAAAAGGTAGGCTCGCGCTCCGCCGCCCTGCCCGATCCAGCCCCGCCACGGCTGCCACATGGAGACCGGCACCGGCATGCGTTCGCGATAGAGGATGAGCACCTCGCGGCGGAGATCGCCACCATAACGTTGTCGTGGCCGGCCGCGTCGATCACGGCCGCGCCGGCGATCACGGTGATGTCCGATCCGCGTAAGGCCTCCTGCCAGAGATGCGCGACGGTCGGCATCCAAAAGCTCAGTGCGCTTTCGGGAAGAACGATGAATCGGCTTCCCTGGGCTGCCCGGGCGCGAAACGTTGTAATCAGGCCACGCTGATGCTCGAACGAACTCTCGCGCCCGAGGCTCTGGCCGAGTTTGAGATCGACGCCCTCCCAACCGTCCGGTAGGGATGAGCCTGTCCACGTTGCGGCGGACCAGAGCCAAAAGCCTGCCAGGGCAATGACGGCTGCCGGCCAGTATCGCGATGTCATCATCGCGAGGCCAGCGGCAGTCGCAACGAGCCCCCACCATCCCCATCCCGGAAACAAACGACGCGCAAAGAGACTCCATTCCGCGCCAGATGATGGTTCAGCCGTTCAAACCAGCCATCGCGAAACGCGTTTAAGTCGTGTGCGTCGCCGGCCCATAACTCGTAGACGATCTTTCCGGATTTCGTCCTGAGCGACTTGCCGTCCTCACCCAGCCTAGCTATAGCTACCTTCTTCGCCCCAAAACCGTCCTCAGTGAGCGGCCGCAACGTGGTCATAAGGTGGATGTGCGGATTGCCAGGATTGTCGTGGTAGACCCAGTCGGCGACCATGCCTTTCGACAGAAAGTACGTTTCCACGAAGTCTCGGACGAGCGCGATGTTCTGTTCGGCCGATAGCTCCAGCGGCAGGGCGATGGTGACATCCTTGGCGAGCTGCGCGTCGACGCGCTTCTCGAAGGCCTCGACCTTATTCCAGAAGGCCTCCGCCGCTTCAGTGACGGACCGGTCCGCGATCAGCTTGCGCGCCCAATGCGGCGCATCGGCGGGCAGCAGGAACTCCTCATGCACCAGGCCCGGCTTGCGGGAATAGTCACTGGTACGGGCTTCGCACTCGAACTCCATCTTCGCGCAGTGCCGATAGGCCGCCGACAGCACCGCACTGCGGCCGTCGCCGCGGCTGACGATGCTGACGGAGAAGTGGGCGATGGCCACGGCGACGAAAACTCCCGAACACGAACCTCGTTCGTCGGGAGCAGCCGGCCCGTTCGGGCTCTACGCAAGGCGTCGCATCAGCGACGTATAATTGCGCCCTTGGATCCGCTCCTTCGGAACGGCGGGATGATCCTCCAAAGTGTCGGCCTTGCCGACGTGCAAATCTGCACGTTCCTTCGGACGTGCTTTTTAGTCGGCCGTGAAGAATTCGGAAGCCGCTGATATCGCATAGGAATAGTCTACTTTTCAGGCTTCCGAATTGCAGGTAACGGCCAGTTTGTGAGATAGTTTTCTTGCAATTCCAGTTGCGATTTCGCCGCCTGGCGAAGCGTGATTCACTGCTTTCATCGCAGTGAATCGGGAGCCAGGCGATGGGCAGACCACGCGAGAAGCGCGAGACGGGAGAACAGGATCTTTTCCGCTCCAGGCTCGATCATTTCATCAACATGAAGCACGAGCTGGTGCGCCTGGCGCAGGCGATCGACTGGCCGGTGCTGGAGGAGCGTTTCGGCGCGGTCTACTCGGACGGTCCCCGCATGCCGCCGCTGCCGACCCGGCTGATGGCGGGGCTGGCGATCCTCAAGCACACCTTCAACCTATCAGACGAGGCGCTGTGCGAGCGCTGGGTGGAGAACCCCTACTTCCAGTATCTGTGCGGCGAGGAGTTCTTCCTGCGCATTTCGCAAAAGCCGGACAGGGATTTAGCGAAAAGGGTGGAGTGAATTACCGAAACACGCACTTCCGCCACGCGCTGCCCTTCGACCGCTCGTCGATGACGCGCTGGCGCAGCCGCATTGGCGAGGAGCGGATCGTCGCGCTTTTGCAGGAAAGCCTCAGTATTGCGGTCAAGACCGGGGCGATGAAGCCGACCGACACGCGCCAAGTGATCGTGGACACGACCGTGCAGCCGAAGAACGTGATGTTCCCGACCGACGCCAAGCTCATCCACCGGGCCCGCGAACGGCTGGTGCGGCTGGCCAAACGGGCGGGACTGGATTTGCGCCAGACCTATGTGCGGGTCGGCAAGCTGGCGCTGATCAAGCACCAGCGCTATGCGCACGCCAAGCAGTTCAGCGCTGCGCAGGCTCAAGACCTATCTCGGCCGGACCATTCGCGACATCTCCCGCTAGATCGCCGGCGATACGCAACTGGACGCGCTCTTCAAATGGTCGCTCTACCAGGCCGCCACCGTTCTCGAGCAGCGTCAGCGCCAGCGCGGCCGCAAAATCTACAGCCTGCACGCGCACGAGGTGGAATGCATCGGCAAGGGCAAGGCGCATGCGCCCTACGAGTTCGGGGTGAAGGTGTCGGTGGCCACCACGCTGAAGCGCTCAAAGGGTGGCCAGTTCGCCCTGCATGCAAAAGCGCTGCCCGACAATCCCTATGACGGCCACACGCTCGCAGCGATCATCCCTGACATGGAAAAGACCATCGGCAACGAGATCAGCCGCGTCCTCGCCGACGCCGGCTATCGCGGTCACAATGCACCGGAGAGCCACAAGTTCAGGGTCTTCACCAGCGGCCAGAAACGCCGTGTCACCCCAGCCATCAAGCGCCAGATGCGGCGGCGATCGGCCGTCGAGCCGGTGATCGGCCACATCAAGAACGAACACAGAATGGGCTGCAATTACCTTGCTCACACCCAAGGCGATGCGATCAATGCCATCCTGGCCGCAGCCGGCTATAACTTCTCCCTCCTGCTCAGGTGGCTGAAGCAATTTTTGTGGCTCTTGATCGCCGCGTTCCTGAACCGGCCGAAGCAGCTTGCCGCTTAGCGGTCAAGATTGTTCACGGTCGACTTTTTAGGAAGTCTTCCGGCGAAACAAACGCCACAAGACTTCTAAGGAGACGCGACCGGAATGAAGAAGCCGTCATCGAAGATACGTGAAGAAATCGCCCGCCTGCAGGTCAGCTCAAGCAGGCCGAGACGCGCGAGGCCGAGCGCATCGGCCGGATCCCGCGCCTAGGGCGGGCGATATAGGGGCTTACCCGCGCACACGCGATCGTGGCCCGGCCTCAGCTACGGCATTGCGTTGCCATTCACCAACGCAACTGCAGAGGTTTCCGCGACACTCATGATAGGTAAGCACGCAACTTCTATACAATTAATCACCGTGGCCGATGATGCCCTTGATCTCGAGGAAATCATGGATCGCCCAGTCGGCGTATTCGCGGCCGTTGCCGGACTGCTTGTAGCCGCCGAAGGGCGCGAACGTGTCCCATTCCGGATAGTTGATCGACACCTGCCCGGCGCGCAGCCGGCCGGCAATCTTGCGCGCGTGGTCGATATCCCCGGACTGCACATAGGCAGCCAGGCCATAGACGGTGTCATTGGCGATCTTCACCGCATCATCATCGTCCTCGTAGGAGATGATCGACAGAACCGGCCCGAAAATCTCCTCCTTCTCGATGGTCATGCCGGGCCTGACGTGGCCGAAAACGGTCGGCCGCACATAATAGCCACGGTTGAGGTGCTCTGGCCGGCCGGGGCCGCCGGTGACCAGCGTTGCGCCCTCGGCGATACCGGCCTCGATCAGCCGTTGGATCTTGTCGAACTGGATGTTGCTGACCACCGGCCCGAGCTGGGTCTCTTCCGAGCGCGGGTCGCCGACCTTGTGCGCTTCGGCCGCCTTTTTGGCGATGGTCAGGGCTTCGTCGTGGCGGGCGGCCGGCACCAGCATGCGGGTCGGCGCATCGCAGGACTGGCCGCTGTTGCCGAAGCAGCCTTCGACACCCTTGCGTACCGCCGTCTCGAAATCGGCATCTGGCAGCACGATGTTGGCCGACTTGCCGCCCAGCTCCTGCGCGACGCGCTTGACCGTCTCGGCGGCCGTCTTCGCGACGATGATGCCGGCACGGGTCGACCCGGTGAACGAGACCATGTCGACGTCGGGATGGCCAGCCATGACCTGGCCGACATCCGGACCGGTGCCATTCACCATATTGTAGACGCCCTTCGGCGTGCCGGCGGCGTCCATCACCTCGGAAAAGACGATGGCGCTGATCGGCGCGATCTCGGAGGGCTTGAGCACGACCGTGCAGCCGGCGGCGATCGCCGGTGCCACCTTGCAGACGATCTGGTTGAGCGGCCAGTTCCACGGTGTAATCAGCGCGCAGACGCCGATCGGCTCCTTGACCACCATGGTGTTGCCGCGCTTCTCGCTGAATTCGTAATCCTCAAGCGCCTTGATGGTAGCTTCCATATGCGCCCTGCCCGCCCAGGCCTGCACCTCGCGCGCCCACCTGATCGGCGCGCCCATTTCCTGGCTGACCGCCTGGGCGATGTCCTCGAAGCGCTCGTTGTAGACTTCGAGGATGCGCTTCAAGAGCTTCAGGCGCCCGGCCTTGCTGGTCTGCGAAAAGGACGGGAAAGCCGCCTTGGCCGCCGCGACCGCCTTGTCGACATCAGCCTTGGAGCCGACGGATATCTTGGTGTAAGCCTCTTCGGTGGACGGGTCGATCACATCCAGCGTCGCCGGCACCATCGGGTTGACCCATTCGCCATTGACGTAGAATTTCAGGTGATTTCTCATAACGCACTCCCAGTTGCAACACGGCAGTAGAACCAAACCTTCCGAAACAAAATTGCAAACTTGTCAGCAGCACTTGAGCATCACTCATGCATCGCCTCGGCTTGCAGTAAATGAGAAGACATCCTCCATGGGCATGCCATTGTGGAAGCCGAGCCATGGTGGGGCGGGTGGGCAACATTCTGACGGACGGAAAGTGCCATCGCGATCAGCAGCGATCTGGGAGATACGTTTTTAATCATAGCAAAACAGGGCGCGGTAGGAGTATTGCCGGCACGGACGTACTGAATTCGAAAGAGCCCAGTCGATCGAGCGTGATGTTGTTATCGATCTGCCACCCTGGACAGGAGCGACCATATCCCTGTGCTCTTGTCGCAGCTTCATGATAAAGCGATTTGATTATTGGTTACGTGACAGTCTCACACAAAGGTAGTTCTCCGCTATTCGAAGAACCCAACGTAGTAGTCAAACCGCAAAGCGGCCCCGGCGGCCGAACCTGTTCGTCTCTTGTTTGTCGCGCTGCACGAAGAGCCGCTTCGCAGATGGCCTCCACGTCGGCAGCATCATTCTTCTCTGGTTGCCGCCCTCGATGCAAGAAGCCTTCCAACCTGATGTGCCCGGTGATCGAGTGCGTTCTTCTCTCAGGCCTTTCGTTGCGACCTTTCAAGAAGCCGCGGGCCGGTATGGTGATCTGCGGATCGGGTCCAAATCTTCTGCAAGAGCTTTCAAGCTCGCGAATGATGTCTGGTTTTCCTGATCCCGCATGGTTGCGCGTGCCCTTTGTTGCCGCCCATTGATCGATCATCACGCTCAGGGGCTCGGTTTCCAGTTGCGGGTTCAGCTGCAGGAACCGGTCAAACTGCAAGAACAACACGGGTTGCGAAGTATACTTGTATCCCCTGCGGCGCATCTTCGTGACATGCTCAGCCATGATCTCGCCCAGCACACTGCCGAACGGTTTGGGCTGACGCAGTTGGGCAAGAGCCTGTTCTGGATCACACGATATCAATGCGCGCCAGACTGGCATGCACTGTTTGATGTGGCATGCCTCACGCAGCGCTTCGACGGGATTGTGGTCAATCGCAGCCGTTTCCAGGAGGTGGTCGAGAAACCGATCGATGATGCGGGTCCGATGTAGCAGTGTCGTCGCAGCCCAACGGTCAGACGACTGCCGCAACCAGGCCAGTAGCACCTGTTGGTCGAGTGCCTCGTGACGTTCGACAACGTCCTGGAAGCTATGCAGGACTTGACGGTAACAAGTCCGGCTTTTGATATTGCGCACATCAAGGCTCGCGACATAGCGGCCAATGTACGCGCGATCGGGATCGGGCCAACGGACGGTCATGCCGACACCTCCGTTCCAGGCAAATCAAGAGCGATGGCCCTGAGATCCTCGGTCGCAAGCTTGAGGTAGGGAGCTGTCGACGCAATCGATCGATGCCCCAACAAATCGCCGATTATCTTTCGTGGCACTGCGGCGCGCAACAATTCGGTCGCGCGCGCGTGGCGGAAGATAGAGGTCCACACTTGCCCCGGGGTTTGACGCAAGCGTCACGTAGCCGCCGTCGAACCATGCTGTATAGCTTGTCGAGCTTGCGATAGGGTGCACGCGTGCGAACGAAGAGTTCTCTCGCATCTGTCGCGGGCCGTCCGGAACGCAGATAAGCAAGGATTGCTTCGCCAACCGGCTCCGTCAAGGGAAGGTACGTGTAGGCTTGCGTTTTGCTGTGACGGACACGAATGGCTTCGGTCCGCCAATCGATATCCTCAATCCGCATGTTGCGGATTTCTCCTGATCGCAGTCCATAGGTGGCGAGCAGTTGTAATATCGCATGGTCCCGCAAGCCGGCCGGCGTTTTATCCATGCTCGCACTTGCCAGTACCGCTGCGATTTGGTCTCGCTCCAAAATGGAGGGCACCCCTTCATAGGCGTAAAGCCGCGGCGCCAGGACATGCGGCGACAGGTCCGTTCCAATGTGCCTTGTCCGATGGAGATAACGCAGCAGTGAGCGAAGCCGCTCCGCTGCACATTTCAGCGAACTGCGCGTCAGTTTCGAGGCACGCATATCCATATAGCGGTCGATGTCGCCGACGCTCACTTCCATGAGGCCTTCGGCTCCGCATCGTTCCAGTTGCCAGCCCAGGAAGTGTCTGGCCTCCCACAAGAACGCGTCGATGCTGGCCCGAGAAAGACCACGCTCCTCGCGAAGCCAGGTTTCGTATTCGTTGCAGACCGCAAACCGCAGTGCGTCGGCGGCGCAGGTTACTTTTGGAGCAGGTGGCCACTGATCCTGCACAAGCCGCAGCAGAGCGTGAATACCCGCCTGCGGAATTTCGTGCCAGCGCTTGCCGGGATTTCGACCACGGCGCTTCCGGAATAGGGCGACTGCATGGCACAGATATCGCGCTACCTCGGCTTCGGTCACATCTGCGACCAGAATTCCTCGATGCATTAAGTAATCGAGAAACTCCTGTGCATAGGCGCAGTAATTTCCGATCACCACCCGACTGTATCGGCGACTGCTCAGTACGGCTTTGAGTTCAGCGATCAGTTCTCGTTCAGATTTCGACATCAATAACTCCTCTGCTGGTCGAATGACCGCAGAGGTTCGCTGGAAAATAATGCAGAGCAAAGACAGCGACAAACAGCAGAAGTGTATGGATTTTCTGCGCCGGTACCGCGTTCCTTCGCATTATGGCCATCTGACGATTAGTCAAGGAATGGAGAGGTGAGCATTACTTCACAAAGGGCCGCACATATTGAGGTGCGATCAGCTTCACCTCGTGGCCAAGCTTGACCATTTCTCGGGCCCAGTAGCTCGCGCTGCCGCATGCTTCCATCACAACCACAGCAGGCGGCTGGCTTGCCATAAACTGCCGGAACCGTGACCGCGTCAGCTTCTTACGGAATCTCAGATGCCCCGTCATTGTCGCGCCGTGAAGCTGGAAAACGTTCTTTGCCAGGTCCACCCCGATCATAGTATCGTTCATTTGCCGTCCTCTCCTTCTCGTGGCGTTGAACACCACGACCTTGGCACATTGCGATGCCGTCTGGGGAGGGCGGCAACCATCCCATCTTCTGCCGTTTGACGAAAGGCTCACATAGATTGGCGCGATCAATGATCACGACATGGTGCCCCAGTTTCGCAATATCCCTTTCGGCGAAGAACCGCCACGCCATCAACCTTGGCTGCATCGATTTGCATCGTTCTCTCCGCCAAGTCCAGGCCGATCCACTAATCTTTTCATGGACGCTTCCCTCTTCCATGTTTCCAACGCAACCGTTCAGGCACATCGACTCGCGTGTCCGGGCGAGGAGGTGGTGACGTTCAGCTCCTCGGCAGCCCTGGATAACGCGAAGGCCCCAAAGACGCCCAAATGGCGGAAGGGCGGCGCTTCAAAAAATCTTTTGTTGAAAATCTCTCAATATTGCGCTGGTGTATTTCAATTGTTCCGCCGCTGGAACCGGCTAACATCGGGGGCGTTGGCAAGCGGTTAACATGATCGCGTCTTGCAGTTTTGTCGTTGAACGGGAACGAAAGTTCCGGACAACGCAGGATCTAATGCTTTGGCGAATCGGTTGTCCGCGTGCTTTTCCTTCTCGCGACTATCGCGCGGAGTGACGCCCGGATTTGTTCGGCTGGAGGCTCTTGTGCATCACGAAATACCAAAAACAATTGCGCCGCGCTTCGACCGAGGCAGGCATAGCCGTGGACGTATTGGGTTCGTTATTCTAGCTACCGAGCCATTACTGGAAAGCGAAATGATCAAGATTGCCCCTCCGGATATAGGGGTTCACTTCTCGCGCGTGGCTATGGCAGATGAATTGACTGCTGAAAATCTCATGGATCAGCTATCGAAAATTCCCCAGGCGGCCTCGCTGCTGCTTGCCGACGGCCAGTTGGACGTGCTGTGTTATGCTTGTACGTCGGGCAGCATTGTCATGGGCGAGGCGCAAATCGTTGAATGCCTTAGAGCAGGAATGCCTGGTGCGATCCCAACTACCTTAATAAGTTGTGTTTTAGCTGCATTCAGAAAGCTCAACATCAATAAGATCGCTGTTGCTACGCCATATATACCGGAAATTAATGACCGTTTGCGGGCTTATTTAGCTGGCAGTGGTGTTGACGTCGTCAATATCGGCGGACTAGAGCTCACTCGTGATATCGATATCGCCCATGTAGACCCACGGTTTCTAATCGAGTTTGCGAAGCATGTCGACCGCCCTGACGCCGAGGCAATCTTCTTAAGCTGCAGTGCGCTGCGGGCCTCGGAAGTCGCCGCTGAAATTGAAGAGCAAGTTGGAAAGCCCGTCGTGACCTCCAACCAAGCAATGCTTTGGAATTGCTTACGGTTAGCGAATGTTTCTGATAAATTGGGCGGGTATGGCCGATTATTTCTCCAGTAACATTGTATCAGTTTATTATCTCTCGTCCTTCCTCTATGACCTTTCTACCGATGGTATAAGTATGAGATTTTTCTATACCGACTCGTTGCGCGCACGTATGGCAGATCAAGATCGAGAATGCTTCGGGCTGGAATCGCCTAATGTGGTGCGGCCATACCTAGCGCTTTGGCAAAATCATTCTCCTACTCCTTTGTATAGCTTGCCGGAAGTCGCGCGCGCGACAAACACTGCAAACGTTATGCTAAAGGATGAAGGCCGGCGGCTCGGGATGGGTAGCTTCAAAGCACTCGGCGGTGCTTATGCTGTTATGTCGATCTTTCGCACAATGCTCGAATCACGGCTTGGCCGAGAGATTACAATTCCAGAACTTCTCTCGCCACCAGCAGCGAAGCTCGCTGCAAACTTAACATTTTGCTGCGCCACAGACGGGAACCACGGAAAATCGGTAGCTGCTGGGGCTCGAATCCTAGGCTGCAGATCTGTTATATTTGTTCACGAGGGCGTCACTCCGGAGAGAGCAGAGGCGATCGGAGCTGATGAAATCGTGCGAGTGCCCGGCAACTACGACGATTCAGTAGCAGCAGCAGAGAAGGCGGCCTCACAGCGAGATTGGACGCTGGTCTCTGATACTTCGTGGCCGGGCTACGAGACCATTCCCGCCCTTGTCGCGCAAGGATACACCATTCTAGCCGACGAAGCGCTGCAGCAATTCGAACACGAGCGTGTTGCTCCTCCTACTCACGTGTTTCTCCAAGCCGGGGTAGGTGGCTTTGCTAGCAGCATTTCTGCGTATCTATTGGCAGCGCTGGGTAACATAAAGACCATTGTGGTTGAGCCTGACCGAGCTGCCTGTCTTTACGAGAGCGCTATCGCGGGAAAGCTTACATCTGTGGCGGCTCGCGAGCCAACCATCATGGCCATGTTAGAGTGCTACACGCCATCCCTGGTCGCTTGGCGCGTGCTTCAGGAAACCGCTGACGCCTTCATGATCATTTCGGAAGATGATGCAAGGCAAGCAATGAAAATGCTTGCCTTCAGAGGGGGTCATTACCCGATCATCAGCGGGGAAAGCGGAGCGGCAGGGCTCGCGGGCTTAATAGCCGCCGCGTCTGATCCGGCAGCGAGAGAAAAGCTAAAGCTAGATGCCGGTAGCCGAATCTTGCTGATCTGCACTGAGACTGCAACCGACCGTGCTTCGTATGAAGAGGCAGTTGGTCTGCCGCCAGAAAAGGTGATCGAGCCCGGTATTACAGGGCGGCAACCATAATCGTCTTGAAGACCTCACTGAGTCTCACGAAAGGATGTGAAGTGCATACTACACTTTCTATGCCCAAACGCGGCTTTTCTGCGGAAGAATTTGAAACAAGGACGAGCCGCGCGCAAGAAATCATGCGCCGGCATGAACTCGACGCTCTGCTTGTTTCCTCGCCCCCCAACGTCCGCTACTTTACGGGCTTCGATTCTCAATTCTGGGAGAGCCCAACTCGGCCATGGTTCGTGGTGGTACCTCTAGGAGGTAATCCAATTGCGGTCATTCCCGAAATTGGGGCGCCAGAGATGGCGCTGACTTGGATAAAGGATATTCGCACATGGCCTGCTCCGGTACCGGAAGATGATGGCATCTCCTTGCTCAAGTCTACGCTTGATAGTCTGCCAAAGCGGTTTGGCAGAATAGGCGCCGAGTTAGGCAGAGAAATGGCCATACGGATGCCCGTTTCAGACTTTTTGAAACTGCGAGACAGCCTTGCCTTTGACGTTGCGGATGGATCTTCCGCGATTTGGGAGACGCGGATGATCAAGACACCCGCGGAAATTGACCGAATAAACTTCATTTGCCAAATCGCAAGCGAAGCTTACGAACAGTTGCCATCTCAGATCTCGATCGGGGAGTCTGAGCGGGAAGCGGTCCGGAAGCTGCGGATAGACATTGCGAAACGAGGAGCTGATGCGACCCCGTTCATGCCAGCAATATCCGGCCCGGGCGGCGTTCCACAAATCGTTTGTGGCCCGCACGACCGTATCATTGAAGAAGGCGATATCCTGTTCATCGACACGGGCTCGACTTTCGACGGATATTTCTGCGACTTCGATCGCAACTACGCTGTCGGAAAAGTCTCGGATGACGCCCACAGAGTGCACGAGGCGTTGTGGATTGCAACCGAAGCGGGAATTAGAGCAGCGGTTCCGGGGGCAACCACTGATGACGTGTTCAGAGCCATGGCCAAGATTATTCAAGACGCCGGCGCAATCGGAAACAATGTGGGACGCCTGGGTCACGGCCTCGGCCTACAATTGACTGAACCACCATCCCACAGGGTTGGAGATGGGACGATCATTCGGGAGAACATGGTTTTAACGATCGAGCCGGGGATGGAGTACGCGCCCGGCAAAATGATCGTACACGAGGAAAATATCGTCGTTATGAAAGATGGTCCACGTCTGCTAACCAGGCGAGCGCCAAGAGAGCTGCCCGTGATCAGATAGCAATTAATTACACTGACTTCTCGGTTTTTGAACGAGCTGAGGATGCGGCACACAGTGCCTACGCAGATAGGGCAAACCTTTTTGTCAGCCGATAACCAAGCTGCTTAGCACCTAGGTGCCAGCGGCCTTTTTGGGTAGTTACAATGCGGTCGATTGATGGTGAAAAGCTTTTGAGTCGCCTAGAACAGCTGGGGTCGACCGGCCGAGATTCTCAGGGCCGGCTCACGCGATTAGCTGCTACGGCGGAAGACCGAGCTGCGAGAGACCTTCTTGTATCGTGGGCTAAATGTGCAGGCTTCGACGTCCACATTGATCAGATCGGTAATATCTTCTTTAGTTGGATGGTTGCGGAGAGAGGCAGGAGAGCAAAGCCGATTATGATCGGCTCACATATCGACACTGTAGTTGATGCAGGTATCCTTGATGGCTGTTATGGGGTACTCGCGGGTCTGTCTGTGCTAGAGGCTATTAGAGAAAGTGGTGTAAAAATTTCAAAGCCTATCGTCGTGGCGGCGTTTACAAACGAAGAGGGCGTTCGGTTTACACCCGACCTGATGGGGTCGTTGGTTTACGTGGGTGGACTGGACGTTCAGGAGGCGCTAAATAAGGTCGATATTCATGGTCGAAGGTTGGGGGATGAACTTCTAGCGATCGGATACTTAAATGGCGAAGACTTACCATTCGGATATCCTTCTAGGTACGTTGAGCTTCACATAGAACAGGGGCCGGTGCTTCACTCGGCAGGTAAATCGATTGGAGTGGTGGAAGGCATTACGGGAATTTCGTGGTGGCGTGCAATAGTCGAGGGTAGCGCCAACCACGCGGGTACGACCCCTATGAATCTTCGAAAGGATGCTGGTTATGCTGCGATGCGAATTGCTACCGATCTAATTGACTTTGCCCGACGCGCAGGGTCGAAGGCCGTAGCCACGGTTGGCAGCTTGCACTTTGAACGTGGCGCTATCAACGTTATACCCGCGCGTGTGATCTTTACCGTAGATTTGCGGTGCTCAGACGAAGCCGGGCTAAAGGAACTGGAGTCCGCGCTAGTCGATATTGCTGACAGAGTTTCATCTGAATTCAGCGTGTCTGTGCAAAAAGATCCTTTAGCGCGAACCCATCCCTCTGTAATGGATGAAGCCATCACCGAACAGATAGAAATTGCCGCCCGCAAGCGAGGCCTGTCTTCACTTCGGCTAGTCTCCGGCGCAGCACACGATGCCCAAATGCTATCGCGCGTCGCGCCGGCGGCTATGATTTTCGTGCCGAGTGTAGGAGGGATAAGCCATAGCCCCGCAGAACACACTCCATCAAACGAGTTGGTCAATGGCGCGAACATCTTACTTGACGTTGTTGAGTCGCTAGCCCGGCAGAACGTATAGTGAACCGCGCCAGGTTTGCCGGAGGATCCAAACCTTGAGAAGGTGGAGTCATCACGAGCAAGACGGCGAACAGGTTTTCTCCCCAAGTGCGCCCGCGCGGAACGTTTGGTTCTCGAATACGAGAGTTCGTCACACTGGGCGGCTGTGTCCTCGATCGCGGCGCGAAGATCGGGGACACCGGGCAGACGCTCAATGAGTGGGTGAAGAAGGCGGAGGTCGACAGCGGCGTGCGCGTCGGCCTTCCCAACCAAGTCGCCGAGAAGCTGAAGGCGCTGAGACGGGAGAACCAGGAGTTGCGTCAGGCCAACGAGATCCTGCGCAAGGAACTCGTATTGCCTCACGTAACGATGCTCCCCGAGATTCGAGCGTTGCCTCATCCATTTTGATCCCGGCTGGGCGAAGGAGGCCGGGCGCGGAGATGGCCTCCCCCAGGTTCGTCTTCACCAGATCGCCGGCTTTCTCAGGATCAGCAAGGGCGCGACCACGGTGCCTTTATGGCCGAGAGACGACCGGATTTAGGCGATAAAGCCGTAGCCCGTAGGCTCGCGGGCACACGACGAAACCGGCCGACAATCCGCTGCAAGACCCGGAGCTCGTCCGCAGCCGTCGGCGTTGATCTCGCCGAGAAAACGGGATCTCCCCCTCCCGGGCCCGCTTACGCAATCCCGACGGGGTTTCTCAGCTTCACGACATCGATTCCGGGCGCATCCTTCCCTGAAACGGCTCGTCCCCCTGTGACAAGGATCGGCTCGGACCACCTGCTGAGCGATCCTCGGAGACGCACAGCTTAGAGCCACCTCAGCCACTGAGGCGGACGCACCGTCTTTGTCTCGAGCTACGCACGCGCTTCCTCAATCAACCACTTCGTGAGCACGGCCACTTTTTCAGAAGGTTTCCGCTTTAGATTTAGAGGTTTAACTAGGCAGAAGGCAAAGGAATCCAGCACAAAATCAAATGGAGCTACGAGGCTTCCAGCTGCAATTTCGTCGGAAACAAGCGGCAGACAGCCGAGCTCGATGCCTTGGCCCGATAGAGCCAATTGTACCCGCATAATGGTACTGTCAGAGTAGAGATTGTGGGCAGGCACCAAATCTCTCAGCCCAACCGCATCCAGCCACTCCGGCCAGAAATCATTCTTCGTGTCTCGCAAAAGCGTGCAGCGGCACAGATCCTCTGGAGTCCTGAGTGGCGAATCACCTTTAATTAAGTCGGGGCTGCAGATTGGCGTTAGCGCGCCCGGCATTAGATAGGACACCTCGTACCTTGGATCGTCGAATGAACCCCTCAAGTCAATATCAATATCAACTCCTTCTGATTCGAAATCTATAGTTGAGTTTGTATTCCTCAACCTAATTTCAGCGTCGGGTAAGAAAGACCATAGTTTTCCGATGCGGGGCGAAAGCCACTTCATCGCAAAGTAAGGTCGTGCACTGACTGTCAGCGTTCCGCCACGGGTGTCTTTGGCGAGTTCGTCCACGGCGTTCTGCAAAAGGTCAAAGGCGGCTGAAGCGGCAGGGAGGAGCTTCCGGCCGGCATCCGTAAGCTCGATCTCTCTGCCATTTCGGCGGAACAGCTTCACGTTAAGGTCATCCTCAAGGCGGCGGATCATATGGCTTACCGCGGACGGAGTTACGTTTAGCTCTTCGGCTGCCCGAGAAAGCTTCAGCTCGCGGCCACCGACTGCAAATGCTCGCAAGCAACCTAGCGGAGGGAGTCTGCGTTTCATTTCATCTCCCCCCTCTTTCTTTAGTTTTTGTCATGTCTTCATCCCTCGATTTCAATTGCATCGCCCTCCAGAGCCTATAAACCTAAGGCCGCCGTTGTAAGGTGGACAGAATGGACCGTTGCTGAAATTTCATCTTAGGTCATTTGAAATTTCAAGACAACACAAGAACCTGGACCGTGCCCGTTGCGCCTTTCGCAGCGCGTGGAGAAAGGCAATTTCCCGACAATTCCTGTCCGCCCCTTGCCTCCTCCCAAGCCGGGCAGGGCGCGGGAGCGGTTCGAGAGCCACCTTTTCCCCGGCTTTCACCGCTCCCGCTTCGACTCTCGACGGGTGGAACTGCTCTGTGATCGAGGAGTTCGTTCCAGCCTGGTCGCTGGCACCGATCGTGCGGGCGCCGCAGACATGCGTGGTGTGGATTTAAATCGTAGCCGTGACGTTTGCCACCGAGATTGGCGACGTGCGCCGTTTCGAAAGTCCGCGCCAGCTCATGGGCTATCTTGGCCTTGTTCCTAGCGAGCGCGGTCGACCGGAGAGACAGTCAGACGAGGCGGCATCACCAGCTGGTCGAGAGCGCATGGACCTATAGCATGCGCCGGGAGTCGGCGCGAAGAAGCTGTATCGTCTGGAGCAGGCGCCGCCAGGGGTGAGAGAGATCGCCTGTAAGGCGCAGGCCCGACTGACGGCCGGCTATCGGATGTTGAGCGGACGAGGCAAGAAGGCGACAATGGTCTGGACGACGATAGCGCGCGAGTTGCTCGGCTTCATGTGGGCTGTTGCCAGGGAGGCGCACGCAACCTGATCTAGTCGCTGCACGCGAAACACATCCTTCGCTCATGGGCGGAGGCGGGACCACGGCAGGGGAATGCCCGTCAGACGCTTTGTGGCCGGGAGACCTCATCCTGATCGCCGCGCCGGAGTTGGTCCCATTCCATAACATGTCGGAGCGCTCGCGTGCGCTGAGCGCCGCCCAAGGTTCCTGCGCAGCTTGGGCTTTGTCTATTGCCGTGGAAACCTCCCGGACACCCCATGTCTGGAAGCTCAGCCAACAGCTCGCCTGTCGAGGGGTTGAACACTGAAAAGGGCCGCGTGGCTTCCTCCGCGTTCCGATCAGGCACACCGGCCAGTTCGACAAATAGCTCGGGATTCTGAGTTGTCTGGTCAGGGACTGCGTCACGGTCCAACCGTCGTCTTCCTCATGCCTGCCGCAGCAGCGGCGCATGCTCCATCAACACCAATTTCCAGGCCTTCAACGGAATGCCGAACAGTAGCCGAGGGACACTTGGCCTTGGCCATTCGACGACTGTGACCTCATGGCCTGCTGCTGTGGCTGGTTGATAGGCCCACCTGACGCCGACGATGCCGGGCCCATCATTTCCCAATGATGAACCCGTAAGGCTCTTAAGCGATTGTACCGGTCAGGAGATCCGGACAGAACATGTGGGAGTCCGAGAGCTTCCAAGGTCATGGGCGCGCGGCCTCAAAAACAACGAGCAGATCCTTGGCATCGATCTGGTCGCCGGCCTTGACCAGCACTTCGGCGATCACCCCGTCACGCTCGGCATGCAGCGCCGTTTCCATCTTCATCGCCTCGATCGACAGCAGCACGTCACCCGCCTTGACCGCCTGGCCGGCGGCAACGGCGAGCGCCGAGACGACGCCCGGCATCGGCGCGCCGACTTGCGCCTCGTTGCCCGGCTCCGCCTTGCGCCGGGCCTTGGCGGCGGAAGCGCCATGCGCCCGGTCCGGAACCTTCACCCGGCGTGGCTGGCCGTTGAGCTCGAAGAACACGGTGACCATGCCCTTCTCGTCGACATCGCCGATGGCCAGGCAGCGCACCACCAGCGTCTTGCCCTTCTCGATGTCGACAAAGATCTCGTCCTCCGGCTTCATGCCGTAGAAATAGGTCGGCGTCGGCAGCACGCTCACCGGCCCATAGGTTTCCTGCGCTGAGGTAAAGTCGGAGAAGACCTTCGGGTACATCAGCCACGAGGCGAATTCGAATTCGCTGAGCTTGCGCTCGAGCTTATCTTCGATCTCCTTGCGGCTGGCCTTGAGATTGGCTGCTTTCAGCAGCGAACCGGGCCGCACGGTGATCGGTTTGTCGCCTTTCAGCACCTTCTTCTGCAGTGCCTCCGGCCAGCCGCCGGGCGACTGGCCGAGGTCGCCGCGCAGCATCGACACGACCGAGTCCGGGAAGGCGATATCCCTGGCCGGATTTTCGACATCGGCAACCGTCAGGTCCTGGCTCACCATCATCAGCGCCATGTCGCCGACGACCTTGGACGACGGCGTCACCTTGACGATGTCACCGAACATCAGATTGACGTCGTGATAGGTCTGCGCCACTTCGTGCCAGCGCGTCTCCAGCCCGAGCGAGCGCGCCTGCTCCTTGAGGTTGGTGAACTGCCCACCCGGCATTTCGTGCAGATAGACTTCCGAGGCCGGTCCCTTCAGGTCGCTTTCGAAGGCGGCGTACTGGTTGCGCACCGCCTCCCAGTAGAACGAGATGTTCCTGATCCATTGCGGGTCGAGGCCCGGATCCCGCTCGGTGCCCTTCAGCGCCTCGACGATCGAGCCCAGGCAAGGCTGCGAGGTGTTGCCGGACAGGGCATCCATCGCCGCGTCGATGGCGTCGACACCGCTGTCCACCGCCGCCAGCACCGTCGCCGCCGACAGGCCTGACGTGTCGTGCGTGTGAAAGTGGATCGGCAGGTCGGTCGCCTCGCGCAGCGCCTTGAACAGTGCGCGGGCGGCATTCGGCTTCAAGAGCCCGGCCATGTCCTTGACCGCGACGATATGGGCGCCGGCCGCCTGCAACTCCCTGGCCAGCGCGACGTAGTATTTGAGGTCGTACTTGGCTCGGGCCGGGTCGAGTATGTCGCCGGTGTAGCAGATCGCTGCTTCGATCAGCTTGCCTTCGGCGCCGACCGCGTCCATGGCGACGCGCATGTTGTCGACCCAGTTCAAACAGTCAAAGACGCGGAACAGGTCGACGCCGCCGCTTGCTGCCTGTTTGACGAAATGCTGGACGACATTGTCCGGATAGTTGGTGTAGCCAACGCCGTTGGCGCCGCGCAAAAGCATCTGCAGCAACAGATTGGGCGCTGCCTCGCGCACCAGCGCCAGCCGCTCCCACGGGTCTTCGGTGAGAAAGCGCATGGCGACGTCGAAGGTCGCCCCGCCCCAGCATTCGAGCGACAAAAGCTGCGGCAGTGCGCGCGCATAGGTGCCGGCAATGTGGGCGATGTCATATGTGCGCACGCGTGTCGCGAGCAAGGATTGATGTCCATCGCGCATCGTGGTGTCGGTGACCAGCACCTCTTTGCGTGCGCGCATCCAGGCCGCAAATTTCTCCGGCCCAAGCGCATCGAGCTTCTGCTTGCTGCCATCAGGCACATTGCCGTTGAGATAGGGCACCTTGGGTGCCGCCGCATCGGCCTTCGGCTGCGGCCGGCCGCGCGTCTCGGGATGGCCGTTGACGCTGACATCGGCGAGATAGTTGAGCAGCTTGGTCGCGCGATCCTGCCGCTTCACGCTCGCGAACAGTTCCGGCGTCGTGTCGATGAACTTGGTCGTGTAGGAATTGTCGGCGAAACGCGGGTGATTGATGATCGCCTCGAGGAAGGTGAGGTTGGTCGCCACGCCGCGAATACGGAATTCGCGCAGTGCGCGGTTCATCCGGGCGATGGTCTCGGCCGGCGTCGGCGCCCAGGCCGTCACCTTCTCCAGCAGCGGGTCGTAAAAGCGGGTGATGACCGCGCCCGAATAGGCGGTGCCGCCATCGAGGCGGATGCCGAAACCGGTGGCGCCGCGATAGGCGGTGATGCGGCCATAGTCGGGAATGAAATTATGCTCGGGGTCTTCCGTGGTGATGCGGCACTGCAGCGCGTGGCCGTTGAGCCTGATGTCCTTCTGCTCCGGCACGCCCGATTCCGGCGTGCCGATGGCGAACCCATCGAGGATGTGGATCTGCGCCTTGACGATGTCGATGCCGGTCACCTGCTCGGTGACGGTATGCTCGACCTGGATGCGCGGGTTGACCTCGATGAAATAGAATTTGCCGGTGTCGGCATCCTGCAGGAACTCAACCGTGCCGGCGCCGATATAGCTCGTCTCGCGGGCGATCTTCAGCGCGTAACCGCAAAGCTCTTCGCGCATTGACATTTCCAGATACGGCGCCGGCGCGCGCTCCACCACCTTCTGGTTGCGGCGCTGGATCGAGCAGTCGCGCTCGAACAGGTGCACGGCATTGCCGTGCGTGTCGCCCAGCACCTGCACCTCGACATGACGGGCGCGCTCGATCAGCTTTTCGAGATAGACCTCGTCCTTGCCGAAGGCGGCTTTCGCTTCGCGCTTGCCCTCCGTCACCTCGCGAGCGAGATCGGCTTCCGAGCGGATGGCGCGCATGCCGCGGCCGCCGCCGCCCCACGATGCCTTCAGCATCACCGGATAGCCGATCGTCTTGGCGAGTGCCTTCACCGCCGCCATATCGTCCGGCAACGGATCGGTGGCGGGAATGACAGGCACGCCGACCTCGATGGCGAGATTGCGCGCCGCGACCTTGTTGCCGAGGCGGCGCATCGTGTCCGGCTTGGGTCCAATGAAAATAATGCCGGCCTTGGCGCAGGCTTCGGCGAATTCAGGGCTTTCCGACAACAGCCCATAGCCCGGATGGATGGCATCGGCGCCCGAAAGCCTGGCGACGCGGATCACCTCCTCGATCGACAGATAGCTTTCGATCGGCCCCATATCCCTGGTCAGATGCGGGCCGCGCCCGACCTGATAGCTTTCGTCGGCCTTGAAGCGGTGCAGCGAGTACTTGTCCTCCTCGGCCCAGATCGCCACGGTTTTGAGACCGAGTTCGTTGGCCGCGCGGAAGACGCGGATGGCGATTTCGGAGCGGTTGGCGACAAGGATTTTAGAGATCGGCACTCAGTTCTCCCATGGATGCCCGTGAAGATGCCGTCTGCGTTGCGAGTGCACGCATGAGTGCATGGACTAATGCCGTTTTCTCGTCACTTCGTCACAGGGCCGGTACTAATAGTGCTTGCACTAGTTGAGCGTTTCCGTGATTCGAATCATATCAGGCAGCGTCGGCGAGTTTATAAGACCAAGTGTGGATGACAGGATAGCGATTGACGTCCTCGATACCGGCCATGATGCGTTCCTTGAGTTCGTGCTTTGACGCCACCCGGATGTGACGCAGGACCGAGCGGGCGAACTTGGAGAAGAAGCCTTCGACGAGGTTGAGCCAGGAGCCATGCTTGGGCGTGAAGGTGAACTCGAAGCGGCCGGCCGGTTGGGCGGCGAGCCAGGTTTTGGTCTCTTTTGAGATGTGTGCGGAATGATTGTCGAGGATCAGCTTGATCGCCGCATTGGCCGGATAAGCTGCGTCGAGAAGTTTGAGGAATTCGATGAACTCGCGGCTGCGGTGACGCTCCTTAACCAAGGCGTGGACCTTCCCGGTGAGCAGATCGATCCCCGCCAACAGGCTGAGCGTGCCATGGCGCTTGTACTCATGATCGCGCGCGAAGGTGGCGTAGGCGCCAGGCACGGGCGGCAAATCCGGCGCCGTCGTTGCGATGGCTTGGATTCCCGGCTTCTCATCGTAGGAGACGATCGCACCCGGCTTGCCCGATTTCTTCGACTTGGCGGCGGCCTTTTTCAGGATCTGGACCTCGCGATAGACACACAAGACCTGCGCCATCTTCTGCTCGAATTCGGCGTCGCGGCGTTCCAGATAGTAGCGCACCTTGTGCGGCTTGATTTCCTCTTGGCCGAGGATCTTGCACACCGTGCCCTGAACCAGACGGGCGAGACATTCATATCCGGCCCCCGGTCCGTACTCGCGCGCATGGCGCGCCAGCAACCGCGTCGTCCACAACTCATGCGGACTGCAAGCAGAGATGCAACTTTCGGCTCTCAGCAGTCTTTGACCGGCTAAACCGGTCGAGCCATGAAGTATCCATCTGGGGCACTGCATCGATCAAAAGCTGCGTGTACGGCTCGCGTGGAGCAGCCATAACTTCAGAAGCGTTGCCTTGTTCTACTATTTGGCCACGACGCATCACGACTATTCGATGCGAAATAGCTTCTGCCACGACTAAGTCGTGCGTTATAAATAATAGCGATAGACCTAGTTCGTTCTGGAGTTTACGCAACAACAACAGCACGTCTTTCGCAATTAGCGGATCGAGAGCTGAAGTGACTTCATCACAGATGACGAGCTCCGGAACTGCTGCGAGCGCCCGAGCGATGCAGACCCGCTGCTTTTCACCTCCTGATAGTTTGCTCGAACTCCGATCAGCGTAATTCGGGGGTAGTTCGACCATCCTCAGGAGCTCTCGTATCCTCGCTTCGCGCTCGCCCTTCCTCATTCCAAAGTACAACGACAAGGGCCTGGCTAGAACTCTTCCCACCGTATGTCTGGGATTTAGCGCGCTGTCAGGCGACTGGCTGACCAGTTGAACTTTCTGAAGCAACTTCTTGGACCTGTCTCTGAAAAGAGGCGGCACAATCGAGCCACGGTAAACAATCGTCCCGTTCACATTTGACAGCAGTCCCACAATTGCTTTTGCTAAAGTCGTCTTTCCAGACCCCGACTCACCTATGATTGACACGGTTTCGCGCGGAAAAACTTCGATACCTGCGTTTGCTACGGCCTTTACTAGACCATAGCTGACACTAAGATCTTCGACCGCAAGTAACGCGGCACTTCGATCCACGGAACTGCTGTCTATCCCTACCCTAACCCCCGCACGTGCCGAAATCAGCCGTCTAGTATATTCGGCCTCTGGGGCATCAATGATTTGCTGCTTGGTGCCTTTCTCCACGATGGCGCCCTGGCGAAGAATTACGACATTGTCAGCCACCTGCGCGACGACTGCCAAGTCATGTGAAATATAAATGGCTGCCAACCCCTGATCTCTGATTGTTCGCTTAACGAGATGGAGAAATTCCACTTGAGTGGTGACATCAAGCGCAGTCGTCGGTTCGTCAAAGACAATGATTTTAGGATTACAAGCCATGGCCATTGCGACCATACATCGTTGCAGTTGCCCACCCGAAATTTGATGAGGGTATCTGAACCCAATGCCCTCTGGATCGGGAAGATCAAGTTGACGGAACAGTTCTTTTGCGCGGCGATGTGAATTCGCCTCGTCCACTATTCCATGTTCGGCCGCGACTTCGGCGAATTGATCGACAATTCTATGCGCTGGGTTGAACGACGCGGCAGCACTCTGCGCAACATACGAGATTTTTTGTCCGCGGATAATACGAAGTTCCTCAGCATCGGCCTTCAAGAGATCTTTGCCATCAAACGTCACTGAGCCCGATACCAGACGACAGCCTGGTTTTGCGTAGCCCATTGCTGCGAGCCCTAATGTGGTCTTGCCAGAACCGGACTCCCCAATGAGCCCTAATACCTCACCGCGCCGGATGGCTAGAGAAACGCCGTGCAGGATCGTATTCCATTCACTTCCGTGGCTGGCTTCAGCTACCAGATCACAAATCTGTAACACAACGGACATCTTTGCCATCCTAGATAAGTTCGCGCGAGCCAGACGTAGCATGAAGAAGCCAATCAACTACGAGGTTTACCGCCACCGTTAGCAAGGCGATCGCGAGCGCGGGAAGAAGCGGCGTCATAATGCCATAGGAAATGGCGATTCCGTTTTCACGTACCATACTCCCCCAATCCGCAGTTGGCGGCTGAATTCCGAGCCCGAGAAAACTCAAGCTGCTTATGAACAGAAACACGTAGCAAAATCGAACGCCGAACTCTGCCAGCAATGGCGGCAAAACATTTGGGAAAATTTCGCCCCACATGAGCCACCATCGCGGCTCTCCTCGTAGCTTCGCTATTTCAACGAAATCCATTTCATTGATATCGATTGCGATGGCCCTGCACACTCTAAAAATGCTCGCAACATTGAGAAAACTTATGACAGTGACTAGGACGACGATGGAGCTACCAAAAATAGATATAACACCAAGAGACACGATGAGCGTCGGCAACGCCAGTACAACGTCGGCCGCTCTGGATATGAGTTGGTCCACCCAACCTTTTTGAAGCGATGAGTACAAAGCAGTAGGCACGGCAAATAAGAACGCGATAAGAGTAGTAGCTAGCGCGATGCCAATTGTATTACGCGCACCGAACATCATTCTCGTATACACATCCCTTCCTACTTGATCTGTTCCTAAAAGTACAACTGGGGAATGCTGCAGCGCCTCTGACGACCATATGGGTGGTTCCCAGACCACTCCAACAATTTCTCCCTCCCCGTAAGGCGTAAGCATAGGCGCCAAAGCCACGATCAAAAGATTTGCCACAATGACTAGGAGACCTAGCCTGGCCGACACCGGTATTTTTCGCCACCGTAAAACGCACGACATATACCAATTAATCCTCAGTTTTCAGTTTCGGCGCCGGGGGTTTGAAGCGACCGCGATCATATCGGCGATCATGTTCATAAGAATATAGGCTACTGCAAAAATGAGGCAGCTCGCCTGAATTACTGGGAAGTCACGTTTGGAAACCGAGTCCATGAGCAGTTGGGCGAGACCAGGATATGCGAAGACGACCTCGATCACGACCGTCCCAACAATTAAGTGAGCTAAGTTCAGCACAACAACGTTAATAATCGGTCCCATCGCGTTAGGAAGCGCGTGGCGGGTGATAATCTTTCTAGGCCTGACTCCCTTAAGTCGCGCCATTTCGATATATGGATTAGTAAGCACATTCACAATGGCAGCCCGCGTCATTCGGATAATGTGCGCCATCACTGCAAGTGAAAGAGTAAAGACGGGGAGAGCCGATGCGTAGAGCCGACCCGCTATTCCAGAGTTTCCGTCAACGTCCGCAATGCTCGGGAACAGGCCAAGCTGATAGGAAAATAACACGATAAGTATATAAGCGACGAAAAAGTCTGGGAAAGAGATCCCCGTCAGAGCGACTGCCGAAATAGTTCTATCGAACGCTGTATTGCGATAGATAGCGCTCAAGATGCCCAGTGCCAATGAAATCGGAATCGACACCAGGGCGGTGGCTGCGAATAAAAACAGCGTATTATAGAAGCGGGGGCGGATGAGGTGTATGACATCCTGTCCATTGGCCAGGGACCTACCAAAATCTCCTGTCAGTACACCATGCAGCCATTGAAAGTACCGCATGTAGAGTGGCAGGTCCAAGCCAAGTTCACGCCTGAACGCTTCGACTGTCTCGGGCGTCGCGGCTTGACCGAGAACCGTCTGTGCAACATCCCCTGGCAGTGCATTCACACCGATTGAAATCACGACTGTGACGATCACGAGCGTAACCAAGCTCAGGGTCGCCCGATTGATAACCGCTGACGCGGTTGTGCTCATTGTTCCATCCCTATTTTTGCCCGGAGGTCCGGCCGCAAGCTTTGGAGCCCGGAGAAACCGTGGCTACTATGATTGGACCGACGCATCGACAAAAGTGAAACTATCTCAAGTGAGGGGGACAAGTCTTCACTTTTGTGTTGGGGTCGTTGAGCCCTATGGTGGTCTGCCATGACAATTAACAAGGCATGGAGATCGCGTTTGTCGCGGCGCAACCATGTCATCATCAGAGGTGAGCGAAATGAACCGAAGTGACGTGGGAATTATCGTACCGAACACGGGCGATTCAATGGAACTCAGCAGGCGGCGATTCATCAAGGTGGCCGGTGTGGCTGGTATCGCAACTCTGCTCGGACAAATCGCTCCCGCTTCGGTTTTGGCAGCAACTCCAACAAAGGGCGGGCATTTTCGCGTCGGATGCGACGACGGCAATACGGCAGATAGCCTAGAGCCCGGTTCATACACGACGAATTTTTTGAATCTTCTGACCAAGGCAAAAAATAACTATTTGGTCGAGATTGCAGAGGATAATAGCATTATTCCGGAACTAGCGACGCACTGGGAACCCTCAAACGGAGGCCAGGTCTGGGTCTTTGACCTCCGTCGTGATGTCGAATTCCACAACGGAAAGACGCTTACATCGGACGATGTGATCGCTTCTCTCAATTTCCATCGTGGGGAGAATTCAAAGTCCGCCGCAAAATCGCTGATGGATCAGATTGATGAGATAACGGCGGATGGCAAATCTCGCATTGTAATCAAGCTCCGCAGCGGAAGCGCCGACCTGCCATATTTTTTTACTGAATTGAACCTCCCGATTATGCCATCTAATATGAGCGGGACCATCGATTGGGAAAGCGGCGTGGGAACCGGCGGGTATAAGTTGCAACGGTTCGAGCCAGGTTCCAGAGCGGAGCTCATTCGAAACCCGAATTACTTTAAGTCTGGCAGAGCGCACTTCGAGGCCGTAACGCTGATCGCAATGCCGGATACCAATAGCAGGCAAAATGCGGTTTCCACAGGTGAGATCGACGCCATGCTGGAGTGCGATCTTAGAACCGTAAAGTTATTGCAGAGAAATCCTGATGTCCGAATCGATGCAGTCGAGGGAGGATCCTACGCAAGCTTTCCTATGCAGATTGGTATGAAGCCCTTCGACAGTAATGATGTTCGAATGGCAATAAAATACAGCATCGACCGAGAATTGGCAGTCAAGACCGTTCTCGGAGGATTCGCCTCCGTGGGCAACGACCATCCTATTCCTAAGGCATCTGAGTTCTTCGACGCGAGTATCGAGCAAAGGCACTATGATCCTGAAAGGTCCCGGTACCACCTAAAAAAGGCGGGCCTGGAAAACCTTCGCGTTCAGCTGCACACGTCCGAAGCGGCGTTCCCCGGAGCTGTTGATATGGCGGCCATGTTCAAAGCGACAGCGCAGCCCGCCGGAATCGATGTCGACATAGTGCGTCAGCCCAAGGACGGCTATTGGTCCGACGTTTGGATGAAAAAACCGTTCTGTGCATCGTTCTGGGGCCAACGACCTACGCCAGACATGATTTTCTCTCTTGGGTATGCTGCGGACGCCCCATGGAACGAAACTGGTTTTAAGAACCCTAGGTTCAACGAGTTGCTAAGGGCTGCTCGCACGGAGTTCGACAAAGCGAGACGAACCGAGATGTATCACGAAATGCAATCTCTCGTCCGGGATGATGGCGGCTCCATTATTCCATTCTTCAAGCAATGGGTCGGTGCGCGGCGTTCCAATGTCGAGCATAGCGGGGGAATTTCGGGTGACTGGCCACTTGACGGAGGGCGCGGCGTAGAGCGCTGGTGGTTTTCTCCGTGAACATACGTCAGTGAAGAGTAGATCTTTGCTGTCGTGCCTCTGAAGCGCATATAAATGACGCGCGGCATGAACGGGGCCGAGGAAGACAGAGCTAGTCAGCCCTGTCTGGTGCTTATTTGCTAATGATTGAGGTGTTGCAGCGCTGTGCATTGTTTCAACCTGCTGAGCGCGCCGAGGTACGGGGGTACCCGAGCGCTGGAGAGTTGAACTGCTGGTCCCGGCCATAAAGCAGATTTCAATTGTATTCAGTTAACTGTTAACTGCACACCACGCCGGGCTTTTGAAAGCATTGCCAGCGCCGCTAATCCTTGTGGTCGCCCTGAACTGACGTCACGATGCAGTGCATATAGCGACCGCGGAAAACCACCAGCGAGCCCGGCTCCTGCGGCAGATGCACTTCGTCTCGATCCCCATCCAATACGTCACTGCTTTAAGCGCTCATTATGGGCTGCTCGGCTGCTCTAAGTCGGCATGATCAGCATTCCCGTCCGAGAAGACCGCACTTGCTTGAGAGCCACAGTTCATTTTTCCATTCTTCACCCCCAAACGTGACTTTTGTTCACAAATGGATCGCCATGCGTCGCAAATTGCCTTCTTTGAATGCTCTTCGTGTCTTTGAAGTAGCCGCCCAATTCCAAAGCTTCACCCGAGCAGCGGAAGAGCTGAATGTGACCCATGGATCGGTCAGCAAGCATGTAAAAAACTTGGAACACAGCCTAGGCACAGGCCTCTTCGAGCGATCTACCCGGCGAATGACGCTAACGAACGAAGGACACGCGCTTCTGCAGTCGACCAAAGAAGGGTTTGATGTGATTGAGCAGGCGCTGCTCGCAATAAATCAGAAGAAAAATGGGAGCCAGCGCCTATTGATCCTATGCGATGCGGATTTTGCCAGCCTCCGGTTAATGCCCCGTATCAAAGAGCTGCGCGAAGGTCTTGGGGGCGCTCGCGTTGAGATCGAGGCTGTGGAGGGAGCCAGCAGAAACCACTTGGATAGCGGTGACTGCGCCATTTGGTATGGACCGCGAAGTAGCCGCAGTGCGCATTCTGAGAAGCTATTTTCGTCCACATTGTTTCCAGTTGCTAGTCCGGCCTTGCAGACTGCCACCGCCCCCCTCAAGACACCGGCCGATCTTCGCCTACACACGCTTTTGCACGATCGCAGCACCGAAGAGTGGAGGCGTTATTTCCAGGTAGCCGGTCTGAAGGACCTTGGCTATGATGACGGCGAAATCTTGGGCACGTCATCGTTAACTCTCCAGGCCACATTGCGAGGGATGGGTGTTGCGATTGGCGATAACTTTCTCTGCGCCCGGCATCTTAGAGAAGGCACGCTGGTTCGGCCTTTCGGACCCTCTTTCCCCTCATCGAACAGCTATTTCATTTCCTACAATCCTTTAAGCTCGCGACAGCGCCTGATCGGGCTGTTCAGACAATGGATCAGAAACTCGAAACAGATCCTGTAGTCATGTACGGCATCAGAACGCTACCCCAACTGGCGAGGAACCGGACAATGGCGAGCGTTCACTGAGTTCCCGACAATACGGGTGCTCTGATCCCCTGAAACTGGATCGTTTTTGGTTAGAGTTTTCCGCGTGTGATTCCCGGCTGGGGAATAGAGCGGAGAGCGATGAAGGCATCGAAGTTTTCGGACGCGCAGAAGGCGTTCATCATCAAGCAAGGCGACGACGGCATGCCGGTTGCGGATATCTGCCGCAAGGCGGGGATCAGCCAGGCGACCTATTTCAACTGGCGCAAGAAGTACCAGGGTCTGCTGCCTGACGAGATACGGCGGCTGCGGGCTCTTGAGGAAGAGAACAGCCGGTTGAAGAAGATCGTTGCGGACCTGACGCTTGACCGGGAGATGCTGCAGGACGTCATCCGCCGAAAGCTCTGAGGCCTGCCCGCAAGCGCAAGCTGGTCGACGGGATGTTGGCGGCATGGGGCGTATCGATCCGGAGGGCTTGCCAGGCTCTGAAGTTCGACACGTCCACCTACCACTACAAATCCCGTCGCCTCGGGCAGGCGGGTCTCGAAAGCCGCATCAAGGAGATTTGCGAGACGCGCGTGCGGTTTGGCTACCGCCGCGTGCATGTCTTGCTGTGCCGGGAAGGATGGACGATCAACATGAAGAAGACACGCCGGATTTACAATGAGTTAGGCCTGCAACTCCGTAACAAGCTTCCGAAGCGTCGCGTGAAGGCCAAGCTGCGCGAGGCCCGCCAGGAAGCGTCTGGACCCAACGATGTCTGGGCGATGGATTTTGTCCAAGACCAGCTCGCCACGGGCAAAAAGCTGCGCATTCTGACCGTCGTGGATACCCACTCGCGCTTCTGTCCCGCAACCGATCCGCGATTTGCATATCGCGGCGAAGATGTGGTGGATACCCTTGAACTCGTGTGCAAGCGGATCGGCTATCCGAAGACGATACGCGTCGACAATGGCAGCGAGTTCATCTCGCGAGATCTCGACCTGTGGACCTATGCCAACAACGTCACCCTGGACTTCTCGCGGCCGGGAAAGCCGACCGACAATGGCTTCATTGAGGCCTTCAACAGCAAGCTCAGGAGCGAATGTCTGAATGCCCACTGGTTCATGACGCTTGCAGACGCGAAGGAAAAGTTGGAGGATTGGCGCAGATACTACAACGAGGATCGTCTTCACTCGGCAATCGGATACAACGTCCCGATTGCGCTGCATAATCCCGGTGACGCAACCAGCCCGTCACCATGATCGGAGCCGGAAAACTCCACCAGCCGGCGATCCAATCTTCGGTCTCAGAGCAACGAAACCTAGGACTCTCCCTCAAGCCGGAGGAGAATAGGGTCTCAGGTCACGGGGCACTCATCCGTTCATGATCCTATATCACCCATCATTGAGGGCACTTCACTTGTGGGCCCGAAATCCGCTGCTAGTTTCCTGGCGAACGAGATTGTGGTTCAAGGGAAGAGAGGCCAGTCATGAATGAACTATTCTCTGAACGTGCGAAAACGCTGCTCAAAACCGTTGATACAAACCGCATGATCGTAGAGCGTCGCGAGCGTTTGCAGTCCGAAATGAGAAAATCGGGCGTATCGGCATGCATCTTCTTTTTGCCAGCGAACGTCCGTTATGCGACGGGCGTCTCCGTTATGGATGTTCATTGTCTGGCGGCATCAGAAAGATACTGCATCGTAGGGGCGACAGGCGATCCCATTCTCTACGAATGGGAGGCGGCCCTCGAGCGATCAAATAAGGTCGTGAGAGATGTTAGACCGGCACTATGGTGGCAATACCAGGGTGAGCGTGGCAAACGCTTGATCGCCCAGTTTGTCGGCGAAACGAAGCAAGCGCTGAGGGAACTTGGAGTCGAACCGAATGCTCTCATCGCAGTGGATCGGGTTGACCCTTCGGCTGTATTTGCTCTTCAGAAGGCTGGGCTTAACCTTGTTAGTGCAAGCCCTGTAACAGACGCGGCTAGAGAGATTAAAACTATCGATGAGGCGATGCTGATGCGCATCAATGGCGAGATTGGCCGCGACATGCTATCTGAATTCGAGCGTGCAATCGTGCCAGGCATAAGAGAAATCGATCTTTTGGGGGTACTGACAGAGTCTCTAATTCGTCGTGATGGAATAGTAGTCTTCACGAGACTGGTTTCATCCGGTCAAAATTCGAATCCCTGGGGCACGGAGGCTTCCAACAAAAAAGTTCAAGATGGCGAATTGGTCGCTCTCGACACGGATGCAACAGGTTTTGAGGGATATGTTATTGATGTTTCACGAACGTTTATGTGCGGGGACGTAAAGCCCACGGACGATCAACGACACCTATATCGCCTGGCGAAAGAGCAGCTTATTGCAATGAGAGAGGCTGTCCGCCCGGGGCTATGTTACGCTGAGTTTGCGAGTATGATTCCCGCTCTCCCTGAGAAATATCGGCATCAGGCATATGATAGCGTCGTTCACGGTGCTGGTCTAATGAACGAAGGGCCGGTTATTTACCAGCCCTGGAGCGACAACAACCCCCACGACCGATATCTTCAGGAAAATATGGTTCTATGCCTTGAAGCTTATGTCGGAGAGGTGGGCGGATCTTGTGGTGTAAAACTGGAAGACCAGGTCTTAGTGACAAAAGGCGGCTGCGAACTACTCGTCGATTTCCCGTTTGACGATCGGCTAAGCGCGTAGCCTACCTCAGAGACAACTGACTGTATAATACCGCGTTTAGAGTCCGTTTTGAAAATCAGGGATGGGCATTTCGTCGGACGAGGTTTCCACCCATGGCGACGAGGATCATGGCGTGAGAGACGTCGATGCGCTGTTCATAATCGCGCACGAGGCGTCGCCAGCGCGTCATCCATCCGAAGGTGCGCTCGACGACCCAGCGGCGGGGCAGGACCTGGAACCCCTTCTGGTCGTCGGATCGACGGATGATCTCGACCACGAAGTCGAGATAGGCGGCTTTGTCCATGAGCTTCAGCCGGTCATAGGCGCTGTCGGCGAACAGATGCTTCACCCAGGGCCAACGCTTGCGGATGCCGTCCAGGACCGCCTGAGCCCCGGCACTGTCGGAGATGTCGGCGGTGGTGAGATTGACCATCAAGAGCCGCCCATCCGTATCGACGGCAATGTGTCGCTTGCGGCCGACAATCTTCTTGCCGGCGTCGTAACCCCTTGTTTCAGCTTGCGGAGCCTTGACCGACTGGCTTCTCTATTCGGCGGTTTGAAGTCAAGCGCCTTCTAGCTCTTTTCCGTCGCGCCGGCGTTGGACGTCTTTCGCGGGGCCTTGCTTCTCTCCGGGATCGGCGCTCTGGCCCTACCCTCTATGGGGATTCAGAAGAATGGGGTGGAACAATCTGTCGAGCGCCTTGATTGCCGATGATGGGCAATCGAGCCAAGCCAGTCGACGAACTCGCCTCATCCTCGTCCCGCGAAGGACAGCTTTTCCACCGGTGGGCGGAACTCGTGTCGTCCCCGTCTATCGGGGGGCGATGTTTATCAATTGTTCAGCCGGCGACCGGCATGATTTCCGTCCTGGTCCAGCGGAACTGTGTGCCGTCGCTCCAGATGCGATGCATGATCACCGCCAGCCGGCGGGCGAGCGCAACGATGGCTTTCTGCTGGCCGCGCCGCTTGGCGACGTCCATCGCCCAGGCCTTCAGCCAGGACCATTTCGTCACCCGCGTCAGCAGGGTCTGCGCGGCCTCGTAGAGCAACGTTCGCATCATGCCGTCGCCGCATAGCGAGATCCGCCCACCCGGCGGCTTTCGCCCGATTCATGGAGCGCCGGCGTCAGGCCCAAAATCGGACCGACCGCCTTGGAGTTGCGGAAGCGGGCGGGGATATCGATCGTCGCGGTGTAGGCCAGCGACACGACCGGGCCGACACCGGGGATCGACATCAGCCGGCGGCAAACCTCATCATCCCGGACGATCGCCAGAAGCTTGCGGTGCAGGGCGGCATAATTCTGGCGCAGCTTGCGGCGCGCGTCGAGCAACGGTTCGACGATCTCGGCCAGATCGGGCATGCCTTCGGTGAGCTCGCGGATCCGCTCCTCAAACTTGACCGCACCGACCTTGCCAACCTTGAGACCGAAGTTGCGCAACAGCCCGCGGATGTCGTTCTCGATGGCAATCGCCTTTTCCTTTAGGAGCTTGCGCGCCGTCAGCAGCGCCCGGCGCTTCTGGCTCGTCAGGGTCTTGACATGCACCGGGCGGAACAGATTGACCCGCATCATCTGCGCGATCCCGCGCGCATCATTGCGGTCGGTCTTGTTCGGCTGCGCCTTCAGGAATGCGTTGACGTGACGCGTCTCAATGCAAACCACTGGCAAGCCGGCTTTGGCAAGCCCCTCGAACAGCCATTGCGACAAAGGTCCGGCTTCAAGCCCGACGCGTTCCAACCGCCAGGCCGGCGGATCCTTGAGCATCCGCGCAAGATCCTCGGGGTGGGTCGGCACCTTCACCTCGCGGCACACCGTGCCTGTTTCGTCGACGATGCAAATTGCGGTCTCTTTCACCGAGACGTCCAATCCTGCATAATGTTTCATGCTGCGCTTCTCCTTCCTGATGGCTTGTGGCTGTTCCAGGGAACCGACCACGTTTTATCATCAGCTCGAAGCGCAGCACCTTGATGGCATCACCGCCAAAAGATGAGGCTCAAGCCGAATACCCCATCTGTCGATCACGCCAGCCGTGGGACTGGCCTCGCGCCCAGCCTGCGCATTTCGCAAAAACGGGACAGTCGTTCCGCTAAATCGCGGACAGCGCTTGGCGCCCTGGCGACACTGCTCCGGGACACGGGTGCCCCATCGCAATCGCAGGAGATGGGCGCAGCATTGGGCTCTCACGACGCGAATCGGGGAGATGTCCATGCCGCGCCAGCCCACGACATACCAGTTCGATCTGTTCTCGAAGCTGAACGACGCCGAGACGGTGCAGACGCCGCAATGGCAGGCGCTGCCCGCCGAGACGCGCCGATCAGTGACGAAGCTGATTGTCAGCCTGATTCTCGATCACGTCGACGGCGACCGCTCTCCCGGACGGGAGGAGGTGCGTCATGATGCATGAGAAGATCAGACCGCACCATCTGGAGCGCAAGGCGATCCTGTATGTGCGGCAGTCGTCAGCCCATCAGGTCCTGCACAATCGCGAGAGCAGCGCCCTGCAATATTCGATGCGCGATCGCCTGACGTCGCTCGGTTGGTCTCGCATCGACACGATCGACGACGATCTCGGCCGTTCGGCCGCTGGCGGCGTCGCCCGCGCCGGTTTCGACCGGATGGTCGCAGAGGTTTGTCTCGGCAAGGTCGGGGCGGTTGCGGCACGGGAGGTATCGCGGTTTGCCCGCAATAGCCGCGACTGGCAGCAGCTCATCGAGATGTGCCGCGTCGTCGACACTGTGCTGATCGACCAGGAGACGGTCTATGCGCCGCGCCAGGGCAATGATCGGCTGCTGCTGGGATTGAAGGGCAGTCTCAACGAGTATGAACTCGATCTTCTGCGCCAGCGTTCGCTTTCGGCCCGCTACGAAAAGGCCCGCCGCGGCGAACTCGTTGTTGCAGCCCCTGTGGGCTTCGTAAAGGTCGGTGATCGCCTGGAGAAGGATCCGGATCGCCGCGTGCAGAAGGCCATCACACTGGCGTTCGAAAGGTCGCCGAACTCGGCAGTGCCCGGCAAGCCTTGATGTGGTTCCTCGAGCATGGGCTGGATTTGCCCGCCAAGCGCAACAATGGCGATATTGTCTGGCGTCGGCCGAACTATGCCACCCTCCACCGGATGATCGAGAACCCGATCTACAGACGGTCATCGGTCATCACGCGAGAGCAACATTTGCAAAATGCTTCTGCACCCCATGCGATCGGCGGGTCAGCCTGGGCGGATCGGGGGGCAAGACACTGCCACGACGCCTAATGGCTGTCGTTTGCGGTGATTTCCTTCACGCGCTTAATCCGTAAGCGCTGTTCTCAGGCCACGGCCTTGAGCTCGGGAGCCCGGATGTAGGCCCAGGGCAGCAGGTCGTCGATCTGGCTGTTCGGATGGCCATTGACGATCCTGGTGAGGACATCGGTGAGATAGCCGAGCGGCTCGACACCGCTGAGTTTGCAGGTTTCGATCAGTGACGCGATGACAGCCCAGTGTTCGGCGCCGCCGTCAGAGCCTGCGAAGAGGGCGTTCTTGCGGTTGAGCGCGATCGGACGGATGGAGCGCTCGACCACGTTGTTGTCGATCTCGATGCGACCGTCGTCGAGGAAGCGCGAGAGCCCTTCCCAGCGTGAGAGCGTATAGCGGATCGCCTCTGCGAGCTTGGTCTTCTGACTGATCAGGCCGAGCTTCTCACGCAGCCATGGGTCGAGTGCCGCGATGATTGGAGTACTCTTTTCCTGACGCGCAGCGCGGCGCTCGTTGGCCGATCGGCCGCGGATGGCGTCCTCGATCTTGTAGAGCTCGGCAATCCGTCTCAGCGCCTCGCTGGCAATCGGCGCGGGACCAGCTGCTGCCAGTTCATAAAAGCGTCGGCGCACGTGTGCCCAGCAGAAGGCGAGCGTGACGCCACTCTTTTCGGCCAGCACGCGATAGCCGCCATAGCCGTCGACCTGCAAGATCCGGGTGAAGCCTGCGAGATGAGCGATCGGACGCTCGGCCCTTCGGTCCGGCGCATAGACATAGGCGACGCCCGGCGGGTCGCCGCCATTCCATGGTCGGTCATCGCGGGCATAGGCCCAGAGTTGGCCTGTCTTCGTCTTGCCGCGGCCGGGATCGAGCACCGGCGCCGTGGTTTCGTCAGCAAAGAGCTTCGGCGAAGCCTTCAGCTTGCCAAGCAGCCGCTCATGCACCGGACGCAGATGCCAGGCGGCGCGGCCGACCCAGTCGGCGAGCGTGGAGCGATCGAGATTGATGCCCTGCCGGGCGTAGATCTGCGCCTGACGATAAGATGTTGCGCACGGAATTATGCTGCGGAGGCTCCGGTTCTCCCTGAGTTCCAGGCGATTCCAGGCAATCTGCGCGGCGACAATCAAGGTGAGACTCAGCGTCAATCAGGATGAGACTCGGCGGCGGGGGTGTGACGAAGGGAGGGC